>CAWVDR010000001.1:0-1392837 GCA_963928085.1 uncultured Atopobiaceae bacterium | reverse complement strand
TATACGTATATCTATTAAGTGGTCTTCGTGACCGTGGCGGCGGTCTTCGCCGCGGCGGGCCTGCTTGCCGCAGCTTCTCCGCGCTGCTCACGGCATCCCGCAGCCGGTCATCGGCGGCGCCACGGTGGGCGTCTTCGGCACGATCACCATGAACGGCGTCCGCATGTTCACCAAGGACGGCCTCACCCCGCGCGTCACCACGATCGTTGGGACACCTCGGTCGTCTTTGGCCTGGGCATCTGGATGGCGTCCGGCTGCCTCGCGGGCGAGGGCATGCCCAGCTGGGTGACCACCGTCATCGGCTCCAACGCCATCACCCCGGCCGCCATCATGGCCATCATCCTGAACCTCATCCTGCCCGTGACCCGCCGTACGAGATTCGTCACGCCGCGACCCGCGAGCAGGCCGTCGCCAAGGTCATGCCCGCGAGCAAGGAGTAGGCGGGTCCCGGGACGACCTCGGGCCACCCAGCAGGAACGCGGTGCGAGAAGACCGATCTTCTCGCCAAAAGGATAGGAGACGAAATGCTGCTCGTCACCAACGGTCCGCGTCATCACGCGCGACGCTGACAACGCTTACCTCGAGAACGGCGCCGTTGCCATCGATGGCGAGAAGATCGCCAAGTCGGCGACGCGGCGGCGCTGGCCGAGAAGTACCCGGATGCCGAGGTGGTGGACGCTCACGGTGGCGTCATCATGCCGGGCCTGGTGAACTGCCACACCCACATCTACTCGGGGCTCGCCCGCGGCCTCTCCATCAAGGGCTGCAACCCACCAACTTCCTCGAGAACCTCGAGCAGCAGTGGTGGAAGATCGACGACAACCTCACGCTCGACGGCACCCGCGCGGAGTGCCTACGCCACCGTGCTGGACAGCCTGCGCGACGGGCGTGACCACGATCTTCGACCACCACGCGAGCTTCTGCGAGATCCCGGGGTCCCTGTTTGCCATCAAGGACGTCTGCGAGGAGACGGGCATCCGCGCGTGCCTGTGCTACGAGACGTCCGACCGCCGCGGCGACGAGAAGCGCGACCAGGCGATTGCCGAGAACGCCGAGTTCGCGCGGTGGGCGGCCAAGCAGGACTCCGGCATGATCGCCGCCATGTTTGGCGGGCACGCCACCTTCACGCTCTCCGACGAGACGATGGACAAGATGGCCGAGGCCAACGATGGTCTCACCGGCTTCCACATCCACGTCTGCGAGGGCATGAACGACGTCTGGGATTCCCGCCTCAACCGCGGCGGGCATCTCGCCGATCGAGCGCCTGCTGCAGCACGACCTCCTTGGCCCGCGAACGATGCTCGGCCACTGCATCCACGTCACGCCCGCCGAGATGGACATCATCAAGGAGGACCGGCACCCACATCGTCAACAACCCCGAGTCCAACATGGGCAACGCCGTGGGCTGCGCTCCGGTGCTCGAGTTCTTCCGTCGCGGCATCCGCGTGCACATGGGCACCGACGCCTACACGCACGACATGCTCGAGAGCCTCAAGGTCTTCCTCATCATCCCAGCGCCACAACGCCGCCATGCCCAACGTGGGGCTGGGTCGAGGCCATGACGATGCTCTTCCAGAACAACCCCCGCCATGGCGAGCGAGTACTTCGGGCGGCAGATCGGCGTCCTGGCGCCCGGCGCCGCGGCCGACGTCATCGTGATGGACTACCCGGTCTTCACGCCCTTTCTCGGACGAGAACATCGACGGCCACATGCTCTTCGGCATGATGGGCAAGAACTGCCGCACCACGATCGTCAACGGCAAGGTGCTCTACAAGGACCGCGAGTTCGTGGCCTTTGACGAGGAGCGCATCAACGCCTGGACCCCTCGAGCAGAGCAAGAAGCTCTGGGGCACGCTCAACGCATAGAACGCCGCGGATGAGACATTGGGGACAGGTTCCTTTGTCTCATCCCCCGATTTCTTGACCGCAGGTAACGGATGAGACAAAGGAACCTGTCCCCAATGTCTCATCCGCAGGAGAGGAGCAACAATGAGCGACGTCATGAGGCCGATCCCGTTCGCGCAGGTCATGGACTGGGTCCTGACCGAGCACGAGACACAAGGCGCCATCTTCGGCGTGCGCAAGGCCTACGTCCACGAGGGCGGTGCCGAGGCGATTTTTGCCGAGAAGATCGAGACCCCCTTTGGCCCGGCCGCCGGCCCCAACACCCAGCTCGCGCAGAACATCATCGCCTCCTACGTGGCGGGCTCGCGCTTCTTTGAGCTCAAGACCGTCCAGGTCATGGACGGCGAGGAGCTCTCCGCCTGCGTGAACAAGCCCTGCATCGTGGCCGAGGACGAGTGCTACAACTGCGAGTGGTCCACCGAGCTCACGGTCCCGCAGGCCTTTGCCGAGTACGTCAAGGCCTGGTGGGCCTGCAAGCTCATCGCCCGCGAGTACGGCCTGGGAGACCCGGACGGCTTTGTCTTCAACATGTCCGTGGGCTACAGCCTCGAGGGCATCAAGTCCGAGAAGGTCGACCACTACATCGAGGGCATGAAGGACGCCTCCGGCACCGAGGTCTGGGCCGAGTGCCGCGACTGGGCCCTCGCCAACCTCGACCGCTTCCAGAACGTGGACGCAGACTTCGTCAACTCGGTCTCCCCGCAGGTCTCCAACTCCGTCACCGAGTCCACGCTCCACGGCTGCCCGCCCGACGAGATCGAGCGCATCGCCACCTATCTCATCACCGAGAAGGGCGTGAACACCTACATCAAGTGCAACCCGACGCTTTTGGGCTACGACTTCGCGCGCGAGCGCCTGAACGAGCTCGGCTTTGACTACATCGTCTTCGACGACACGCACTTCCGCGAGGACCTGCAGTGGATCGACGCCGTGCCCATGTTCGAGCGCCTGATCGAGCTCTGCGACGAGAAGGGCCTCGCCTTTGGCGTCAAGCTCACCAACACGTTCCCGGTTGACGTGACCCGCGGCGAGCTGCCGAGCGAGGAGATGTACATGTCCGGTCGCTCGCTCTTCCCGCTCACGATCGAGCTCGCGCGCCGCATCGCCCGCCAGTTTGACGGCCGCCTGCGCATCTCCTACTCCGGCGGCGCCGACGCCCGCAACATCCGCGAGCTCTACGCGGCCGGCATCTGGCCGATCACCATGGCCACCAACGTTCTCAAGCCCGGCGGCTACGAGCGCTTCTCCCAGATCGCCGGTCTTCTCGCCGGCGCGCCACGCCTGGACTACGTGGACGTTGATGCCGTGACCGCGCTGGCCTCCCGCACCGCCTCCGGCAAGGACTACCAGAAGCCCATCAAGCCGGCCAAGCCTCACAAGGTCGACGCCGAGCTCCCGCTCATGAGCTGCTTCACCGCGCCGTGCCGCACCGGCTGCCCCATCCAGCAGGACATCCCTGCCTACCTCTCCCGCGTGGACGAGGGCAAGCTCGCCGAGGCGCTCCAGATCGTCATCGAGCGCAACGCCCTGCCGCACATCACCGGCAACCTCTGCCCGCACCCCTGCGGCGCCAAGTGCGAGCGCAGCTTCTACGAGCCCGAGGGCGCGCGCATCCGCGAGTCCAAGCTTGCGGCTGCCCGCGGCGGGTTCGACGAGGTCGTGAAGAAGCTCCGCGCCGCCGGTCCTTCTCGCCTGGCTTCTGCTGCCGATAAGAACGTGGCGGTCGTTGGCGGCGGCCCGGCTGGCCTGGCCACCGCGTTCTTCCTCACGCGTGCCGGCGCCAAGGTCACCATCATCGAGCGCACCGACAAGCTCGGCGGCGTGGCGCGTCACGTCATCCCCGAGTTCCGCATCTCCCACGACGACATCGACAAGGACGTGGCGCTCTGCCTCGCCTTTGGCGCGCAGGTCCAGATGGGGCGCGAGGTCACGAGCGTGGCTGAGCTCTTCGACGAGGGCTTCACGGACGTCGTGGTCGCCACGGGCGCGTGGGCGCCGGGCAAGGTGGGCCTCAAGGCCGGTGAGGAGATCGACGTCCTGGAGTTCCTCGAGGCCGCCAAGTCCGGCGAGCCCATGGAGCTCGGCACCGACGTCGTGATCGTGGGCGCCGGCAACACCGCCATGGACGCCGCCCGCGTGGCCAAGCGCGCCGAGGGCGTCAAGAACGTGCGCATCGTCTACCGCCGCACCAAGAAGGAGATGCCGGCGGACGAGGAGGAGCTGCAGCTCGCCCTCGAGGAGGGCATGGAGCTCTGCGAGCTTCTCGCCCCGATCGGCGTGGCAAACGGCCAGCTGGCCTGCGAGGTCATGCGCCTCGGCGAGCCGGACGAGTCTGGCCGTCGCCGTCCCGAGCCCACGGGCGACACCGTGGACGTCCCGGCCACGGCCGTGATCTGCGCCGTGGGCGAGCAGATCGAGCGCGGGCTCTACGAGGGCGCGGGCGTGGAGGTTGACCGCCGCGGCCGCCCGGCCGGCACCGCCACCGGCGTGGACCACGTCTGGGCTGCCGGCGACTGCCGCCGCGGGCCGGCCACCTTCGTGGAGGCCATCGCCGACGCGCAGGCCGTCGCCCGCGACCTGGCCGGGGTTGACTTCAACGCCTATGCCGATAAGAACGTGCGTGCCGACAAGTACGACGCCATCATGGGCCGCAAGGGCGACATCTGCCTCGACGTTGCCGGCTGCAAGACGAGCCGCTGCCTGGGCTGCGCCATCGTCTGCGAGGTCTGCTGCGACGTCTGCCCCAACCGCGCCAACGTGGCGATCAAGGTGCCGGGCCTCGCGCAGGAGCAGGTCGTCCACGTGGACGGCATGTGCAACGAGTGCGGCAACTGCGCCGTCTTCTGCCCATGGAGCGGCCGTCCGTACAAGGACAAGCTCACGCTCTTCTGGAGCGCCGAGGACATGGACGCGAGCGAGAACCGCGGCTGGGTGCCGCTGCCCGACGGACGCGTCCGCGTGCGCCTGGCCGGCTCCGACGGCACCTACGACGTGAACGACGCCGCCTGCGGCCTGCCCGAGGACGTGCGCCTCACCATCTGCGCCGTCCGCGACGACTACGCCTACCTGCTGGCCAAGTAACTTCGTGCGACCCGCGGGCCGAGGTTCTTCTCGCCCGCGGGCCTCGCACGCAAGGAGGGGAGAGACATGGACGACGAGCTCAAGCGCATCTGGGTCGCCGACGAGGGCTGCATAGGCTGCCGCCTCTGCGAGCGCGCGTGCCCCACCGGCGCCATGCGCGTGGAGGACAAGCAGGCGGCAATCGACTACGCGCTCTGCATCGCGTGCGGCATGTGCGCCACCAAGTGCCGCAAGGGCGTCATCCACGACACGCTGGGCATCTACGCCCCGGCCCAGTAGGGGAGGAGACCATGGCAGCTGGAACCGCCGTCAAGGCACCCGCCGAGTACCGCTTCACCGTCAACGGCGAGGAGCAGGTCGTCACGTCCGACAAGCCGCTCCTTCGCTACCTGCGCGACGACCTCAAGCTCACCTCCGTCAAGGACGGCTGCTCCGAGGGCGCGTGCGGCACCTGCACCGTGCTCGTGGACGACCGCGCCACCAAGGCGTGCGTCCTCACCACGCGCCTGGCCGCGGGCCGCGACATCGTGACCGTGGAGGGCCTGCCCCACGAGGAGCAGGAGGCCTTCGTCTACGCCTTCGGCGCCGTGGGCGCCGTCCAGTGCGGCTTTTGCATCCCCGGCATGGTCATGGCGGGCGCGGCCCTCATCCACAAGGTTCCCGACCCCACCGAGGACCAGGTCAAGGTGGCCATCCGCGGCAACGTCTGCCGCTGCACCGGCTACAAGAAGATCATCGAGGGGATCCTCCTTGCCGCCGCGATCCTGCGGGGCGAGAAGAACATCGATCCCGAGCTCGAGCGCGGCGACGACTATGGCGTGGGCAAGCGCGCCTTCCGCGTGGACGTGCGCCGCAAGGTCCTCGGGTACGGCAAGTACCCCGACGACATCGACGAGCGCGACTTCCCCGACCTCACCTACGCCAGCGCCGTGCGCTCCAAGTACCCGCGCGCCCGCGTGGTCAAGATCGACGCCGAGAAGGCCCGCGCCATGCCGGGCGTCCTCGCCGTGCTCACGGCCGCCGACGTGCCCGTGAACGCGGTCGGCCACCTGCTCTACGACTGGGACGTCATGACGGCCGAGGGTGACATAACCCACTGCGTGGGCGACGCCATCGCGCTCGTGGTGGCCGAGGACGCCGCCACGCTCGAGAAGGCCAAGAAGGCCGTCAAGGTGGAGTACGAGGTCCTCGAGCCCGTCCGCTCCATCGAGGAGGCCCGCGCCGAGGGTGCGCCCGTGCTCCACAAGCCCTATCTCGCCTTTGGCAACTGGGTCACGCCCGAGAACAACATCTGCCAGCAGCGCCACGTGGTCCGCGGCGACGCGGCTGCGGCGCTCGCGGGCGCCGCGCACAAGGTGACGCGTACCTTCAAGACGCCGTTCACCGAGCACGCGTTTCTCGAGCCCGAGTGCGCCGTCGCCTTCCCGTACAAGGGCGGCGTCAAGGTGTGCTCGTCCGACCAGGGCGCCTATGACTCCCGCAAGGAGATCGCCCACATGCTCGGCTGGGACGCCACGCCCGAGCGCGTGGTCGTGGAGACCATGCTCGTGGGCGGCGGCTTTGGCGGCAAGGAGGACGTCTCCGTGCAGCACCTGGCCGCGCTCGCCGCGCTCGTGGTGAACCGTCCCGTCAAGGTGCGCCTCACGCGCCAGGAGTCCATCAACTTCCACCCCAAGCGCCACTACATGGAGGGCACGTTCACCCTCGGCTGCGACGAGGACGGCACCTTCGTGGGCCTGGACTGCGAGATCAACTTCGACACCGGCGCCTACGCGTCCCTCTGCGGCCCGGTCCTCGAGCGCGCCTGCACGCACTCCGTGGGCCCGTACTGCTACCAGAACACCGATATCCGCGGCTATGGCTGGTACACCAACAACCCGCCTGCCGGCGCGTTTCGCGGCTTCGGCGTCTGCCAGAGCGAGTTTGCGCTCGAGAGCCTCATCGACCTTCTCGCCGACGAGGTGGGCATCTCCCCGTGGGAGATTCGGTACCGCAACGCCATCGAGCCGGGCAAGGTCCTGCCCAACGGCCAGATCGCCGACCGTTCCACCGCCCTCAAGGAGACCCTGCTCGCGGTCAAGGACATCTACGAGGCGCACCCCGGCCACGCCGGCCTCGCGTGCGCGATGAAGAACGCGGGCGTGGGCGTGGGCCTGCCCGACGCCGGCCGCTGCAAGATCCGCGTGGAGGACGGCCGCGCCGTGGTCTACTCCGCCACCTCCGACATCGGTCAGGGCTGCAACACGGTCTTCCTGCAGGACGTTGCCGAGGCCACCGGACTTCCGCTCGCGAACATCGTGAACGGCGAGTGCTCCACCGAGAACGCGCCCGACTCCGGCACCACGTCCGGATCGCGCCAGACCCTCATCACCGGCGAGGCCGTGCGCGGCGCGGCGTTCCTGCTGCGCGACGCCATGCTCGCGGTGGAGGAGGGGACCGAGACCGGCACTGACCCCGTGGTCGCCCACGGCGACGGCTTTGTGGTCGAGTACGCCGACGGCACGCCCTACGTGGGCCCGGGCGCCGGCTACCACGCGCAGGACCCGGTGGCCGCGCTGGCCAAGCTCGAGGGCCGCGAGTTCTCCTACGAGTACCTCGAGAAGACCGACAAGCTCGGCGCGGACGTGCCCAACCCCAAGAGCCACGTGGCCTACGGCTACGCCACGCACGTGGTGATCCTGGACGACGACGGCCGCGTGACCGAGGTCCACGCCGCGCACGACTCCGGCAAGGTGGTGAACCCCATCGCCATCCAGGGCCAGATCGAGGGCGGTGTGCTCATGGGCATGGGCTACGCGCTCACCGAGCGCTTTGACCTGGAGGACTGCGTCCCGCAGGTGAAGTTTGGCACGCTGGGGCTCTTCAGGGCTCCGGACATCCCCTTCATCAACGCCATCTACGTCGAGAAGGACGAGCTGCTCGACGTGGGCTACGGCGCCAAGGGCATCGGCGAGATTGCCACAATCCCCACCGCACCCGCGGTCCAGAACGCCTACCGCGCCCTCACCGGCGAGCTCCAGACCGAGCTCCCGCTCAAGCACACGTACTACTCGCGCGAGAAGTAGCTCCGCTTCCTCGCACGCCTCTTGCAGAGGGCCCGCCGGTTTGCCATGCCCGGCGGGCCCTCGATTTTGTGCGAGCTGTCTCAACCTGCGAAGTCGAACGCTGCGGTCGCGAAGTTGACCGACTCCTCGTTTCGTGCGGCTACTTGCTGGTACAACTTGAAGTCAGCAGTGATGACGGGGATACCCTCCTCAGCGAGCTCCACGTACGATGCGTCGGTGAATCCCAGCCACATGAAGGGCTGTGCTTCAACTACCTTGACGGCGGGGACGTGCTTCTCACTGAGCGCCTCTCCAGACTCGATGAGCTCCCTCAGTATCTGATAGCAGCGCGTGCGGGAACCCTTGTCCGAGTCCAGGAGATTGGTCGTCTCCGCGAGACATCCTGGTGTGACGACAATTTCGTCATAGCTTGCAAGAAGCCTGCAGAGCACGTCGTAGGAGCCAGCATTGTAGGCGGCAAGACGCTTGTGACGGGCTATTGCCGCGCGGTCTGTGAGCCCAACCAGAAAGAGCAGGAAGACGTTGGTATCGAGTGCGACCTTACGCCGGCTCATGGTAGGGCTCCATCCTCTTGAACTCAAGCGTAGCTCTGTCGAGGATGAGCGTCTTATAGGTGCGCAGTGACTTTGGGCTTGTAGTGAGTCCTGCAAGGGCCGTGGCCGGAAGATCGCTTCCGAGGACGTAGCCAACAACGACGCGCCAGCTAGTTTCGTCCTCGCTCAGCTCGATGCCTTCGAGGGCTGCGTACTTGGCCTCCGGGATGAGCTCCACGAGGATCTCAACCGCCTTCTTTGCTGCGGCCTGCGCCGACGTGACGTCCATGACGACTCCTCCAACCATGTCGTTCCTTTCTCTTCAAGTGTAGCGCGCTCGCGTTCAAGCTCTTGAGGTAGTTCCTCATGAAGCCTCCGTGCCTCCATTGAGGGGTAAGACCCTAGCACGGAGGCGGTAGGCCTTGTCTTGCAGTTGTCTTCCACGTAGCTGCGTTCCCAGCTCAAGACAGTTGAGAAGGACATATGGTTCGAATCTCTATCGACAGACGGTCGGGTTTCGTGTGTCGCCGGTAGACAAGTTGCCTTGGGTGCAAATCGTTGCGTCGCGCGTCCGCACAATGGGTGTCGGGGACAGCGAACGGCATAGTCGCCGTCAAAACGGCTTGCTGGAAGAAGCGCTTGTGGACAGCGAGGGCCAGGCGTTCGCGACGCTCGCGACTTTACCGCCAAATCTTTACCGCCAGTGGCGGTAAAACCCTATCGGAGCGTAGAGGACAAGATTATTCTGGCGAGAATAATTCTGCGGAGAATAATCTTGCGGCCGGGAAGGGCGCGGCGCTTCAAGCGCTGCCCATCAATCAACGCTCCCGTCACGCTACGGAAACACAGGTAGGGCAAAGTTACCCTTTGTGTAGCTGAAACTGCCCGCGCCCCGTCGAGAGGCCCTCCATGTTCGACTTCCTCATGTCCGCCATCACCGCCCTGAACGACAACGTGCTGTGGGGCGTCCCCATGGTCGTGCTGATGCTGGGAACCGGCGTGTTCCTGCTCTTCGTCACCCGCGGCGTCGTGTTCTCGCGCTTCAACGTGGTCATGCGCTACACCACCAAGACGCTCTTCCAGCGCCCCGACCCGTCGGAGGCGGGGGAGGGCACCATCTCGCCCTTCCAGGCGGTGTGCACCGCGCTTGCGGCCACGCTCGGCACCGGCAACATCGTGGGCGTGGCGCTCGCGGTGGCCACGGGCGGCCCGGGCTCGATCTTCTGGCTGTGGCTCTCCGCGCTGGCCGGCATGGTCATCAAGTTCTGCGAGGTCACGCTCTCGGTGGCGTACCGCACGCGCAACGAGCGCGGCGAGATCGTGGGCGGCCCCATGTACTACATCTCCCGCGGGCTGGGCAAGACCTGGCTCGCCATGCTGTTTGCCGCCTTCGGCTTCCTCGCGTCCTTCGGCATCGGCGCGAGCGTGCAGGCCAACTCGCTCGCCGGCAGCGTGAACGCCACCTTCGGGGTGCCGCTGCCCGTCATCGGCGCCGTCGTGGCGCTGCTCGCGGGGCTGGTCCTCATCGGCGGCATCACCCGCATCGCTCAGATCGCCGAGAAGCTCGTGCCCTTCGCGGCGATCTTCTACCTGCTCGGCGCCGCGGCGGTGCTCATGGTCAACGCCGCCGAGATTCCTGCGGCAATCGCCCAGATCTTCCGCGACGCCTTTACCGGCACGGCTGCCACGGGCGGCTTTTTGGGCGCCACGGTCATGTACGCGTGCCGCGTGGGCATGTCGCGCGGCGTGTTCACCCACGAGGCGGGCATGGGCTCGGCGCCCATTGCGCACGCCTCCGCCGACACCGACCACCCCGCCCGCCAGGGCCTGTGGGGCACCTTCGAGGTGTTCTTCGACACCATCGTCATGTGCACGATCACGGGTCTCGTGATCATCACCTCGGGACTGTGGCACGCCGACCCCATGATGTCCGAGGGCGCCATGAGCTCGGCGGCCTTTGGGCAGAGTATCCCCGGCGGCCAGTACATCGTGACCGTGGGCCTCATGCTCTTCGCGTTTGCCACGCTCATCGCATGGTACTACTACGGCGAGAAGTGCGTTGAGTACCTCTTCCGCAAGGGCCGCGCCCAGCGAGTGGCGGTGCGCGTCTACCAGGTTGCCTACGTCGCCATGGTGTTCGCGGGCTGCGTGACCAACCTCGATGTGGTCTGGGAGTTTGCCGACTGCTTCAACGGCCTCATGGCGATCCCGAACCTGATTGCGCTGATTGCGCTCTCGCCCGTGATCCGCCGTCTTGCCGCGGACTTCTTCCGCGACCCCGACCTTCGTCGCCCGCGCGACACAGACTACAGCGGGCTGCTGGTGTTTAGGGACAAGTGAGGCGTTTGAAGTTCTCCGGCTCCGGAGTGCCCGCGGAATTCCGTCTGGCGGGAAATGGAGACCGTCTGCAGATGCGCTCTCTGCTCATTCATGGGACGGGTATCCTCATGATACGATTCCATCAGTAAGCCCGCCTGGCCTCTGCTTTCGAGCATGCACACTGGCGGGTTTTCGCCTATCTAAGGACCCTCTTGCGTATGGAATACACAAAGCCATTTCTGACGTTTGAGCAACAGGCGGACCTTCTCATGGAAGAGCGGGGGATGGTCGCCGATAGGGACGATTTGATTCGGCATCTCCAAGATGTAGGGTACTACCGCCTCAGCGGATACTGGCATATCTACAAGAAGCGAGGAGAGGAAGTCTTCTGGGAAGGGACGACGTTTCAGCGCGTCTGGGACACATACGTGTTCGATCGGCAGTTTCGCCTTGTCGTACTCGACGCCGTCGAACGCTTTGAGATATATATGCGAACCCAGCTGGCCTATCTCCTGGCGGAGCAGACCGGGCCCTTCGGATTTCTGGATGCGAGCAACCTACCTCGTCTGAGTGGAGAGCGATACAGCCGCTTCATCGACAAGTGCCATGAAGCTTACGGCAGGGCTCGAGAGGGCGAGCCCTTTGCGAAACACTTTCATGACAAGTACGGCGACAGGCACGATCTCCCGCCGTATTGGGTTCTCGTTAACGTGATGGACTTTGGCATGGTGGTGACGCTCTACAAAGGTGCCCCGGTGTCGATAAGACATCAGATAGCCAACGACCTTGGGGTGAGTGCGAAAGTGCTCGACTCGTGGCTCGTGACCATCAACACGGTTCGTAACATCTGCGCACATCACGGGCGCCTTTGGAATAGGATAATCGGCAACCCGCCCATGATTCCCCATGCGAAAGAGTGGCACAGCCCCTACGAGGTGGAAAACGACAAGATATTCGGGTCGCTCACTGTGTTGAGCTACCTGCTTGAGAGGGTGGCTCCTGCAACAAGCTGGAGAGAACGCCTTCTCAATTTGGTCGAAAGTCTTTCTGGTCGCAATCAAGCTAGGATGGGATTTACGGAGGGGTGGAGAGACTGCCCGATTTGGAGCAAGTGGCTTTCCGGTTCGGAGGGTGCTGCTGGAAGGTAGGGCGCAGAGCTAATGTTGCTCCTCACGCGCACCGCTCGAAGATGCAGCCATTGTGGTAGTGGATGAAGTCGAGGCTCGGCCAGGTCGACTCGTCGCTGCCCGGCAGGGCGATCTTCCTCCCGTCGAAGGCGTAGAGCCACAGGTCGTTCGTGGGCGTGTATGGCACGCGCGAGGAGACCACGACGCGGTAGCGGTCGTCAAGCGTGATGAGGCCGCGGTCAAAGGCGCGGTCGTGCAGCGCGTTGAGCAGGAGGCCGTTCGACGACATGAGGCGCTCGCTCGGTGTGGCCGCTGCCCACAGCTTGATGTGGCTCGCCGTGAGCAGTTAAAGCTGCTTTGTGCTGAGCCTAATCAGATAGATTGACACGTGGTGGAAGTGTACTGAGGAGTGCCACCTGGAGAAGGTTCGTGCCTTCAACGAGTAGCTTGAACCCGAGTGTATGAACACTGAGGGGATGCCAGAGATTGCCAGTGTGCGGTTACGAGAAAGACCAAATCCGGCAGAGGAGCAATTGCCTCTGCCGGAAGTGCGGACCAAGTGGCTCGGGAGAGAAAAAGTTAGAATCCATCATCTCCGGAATAGTACACCTCGGACAGGTGCTCGCTGGCACACTGGGCGCATAGAGTGCTCCCCGTCTTGTCCCATACGAACTGGAGGTCGGCATCCATGTACCTCGGGTCGTCATACGCCAGTGAGCTCTTGGCTTGGAAGTAATCGAACGAGGACCCGCACTGCTCGCAGGTCTCCATGTATATTCCGGGTTCTTCCGCCTCCATCGCGCTACGTGCGCATTCAAAGCAGAGCGGTTCACTCAGATGATCGTAGTTGAGACCGGGGTACTCATTAGAGAACTGATATTCAGCCTCGTCCCTGTCAAACTTCTCCCCACATCTCGGACACCTTGCCATTTCTTCTCCCATCTCTCGGAGGAACGTTAATTTGAGTATCCCCATTCGGAGTTTCTGGGACTTACTGAAATCGGTGAGACGGTAGGGAAGGGCACTGCTGATTTGGGAGCCCCCGTAGCCGGTTGCGTCCAAGAGCTTGGCAAGGCCATTGGCAGAGTTTGCCTCAAGAAGGCTGCGGATTCGCTTCCGTTCAAGCTGCCATTTGGGAAGTACTTGGAAGAGTAGTCACAGAGATCGGAGAAGCTCTTCTCCTCAGGATGGGGTTGTAGAATCTGATTCGCTTCATTAACTCGCGCTGTTTTGCAGTGCTCTTGGCTGGCAAACAATTGGCGGTAGTTTCTGCAATCGAAAGAAGCTGCGAAAGCAGTAATCAGCTGGTGAGAATAATGCCTTCAAGGCAATATGTCTTGAAGACCTGGCAATTGCGTCGTTAATAAAAGCCGCTGGTCAGTATGTTCGATGCTCCACATAATATGAGGAGGAAACCTTGTAGGTATAACGTGCTAAACTGCTATCTGGTCACGGCGAAGCTCGAACTTTGAATGTGACTTCGCATTCGCAAAAGAACTGTTTCTCACTGCGGGCAACTGTTTAATGGACTGATTGAATTAGTCTTATTATCGCCTGAACCGTCCGGAAGGAGCTTCGCCGTGGCCTCCCAAGAGATTAGTCTTTCAAGTATCGCTACAAACGCTCAGCTTGCCGAATACTGCGGTGTTTCATGGGACGAGCTTAAAATGCTTGCGTATGCAAATGGGATTAAACTGTATACGGAATGGCTTGTTCCCAAAAAGAACGGGGAAGGCTTCAGGCGCATCTCCTCGCCCATGGCAAACCTGAGAAGGGTGCAACGAGCGATTGCTAAGGGCCTATCGGAATCCTATATCCCTCTGAAATGCGTTTACGGCTTTGTTTGTGGGCGCAACGTTGCCATGAATGCTTTGCAACACGCACGAAAAAGGACGGTGCTTACCCTCGATCTCAAGGACTTCTTTCCTTCGATTTCGGCCCCACGTGTTCGCGGTCTCTTTATGAAGGCAATGGGCTTTCCTAAAGATGTTGCAGACACACTTACAAACCTAGTCTGCTACGAGGGATCTTTGCCTCAAGGTGCGCCGACTTCTCCCGTAATAAGCAACATGATATGTTTCAAGATGGATCGAGCGCTGCTCAATTATGCGGCAAATTGCGGTCTTACATACACAAGATATGCCGATGACCTTGTCTTCTCCAGTACGAGCGCATACTCAGCTCGAAAGATGGTAGATCAGGGGAAGAACGCTGTTGATGGAATCAATCGATTCATTATCAATACAATTGAATCTAACGGATTTGAAATTAACGAGCGGAAAGTCCATGTAGCTAACCGCGGGAGTCGGCAGATAGTCAATGGCATAATAGTAAATCAAAAGTGCAATATACGAAGAAGTCAATACAGGGAGTTCAGGGCTCTTTTCCATAGGTGGATTAAGGAGGGCTATTCTGCGGCGGCCGCTGCATACTTTGGGAACAAGAAAAACCGTTGTTACAAGGCAAAGCTATGTGACGGAGACGAGTTGTGCGATGAGAAATCTTTTGTGAGGCACATTCGTGGGCGTCTCGACTATTACTCAATGGTCGTGGGGGTAAACGGACACCCTACTGAGCCGATGGCAAAGTTGTGGACCCTCTTTCATAAAGCGGCTCATGAACGTGTGCCGTACCTAACCTTTGAGAACTCAGCGGTTCAGCTATCATACGTGTTTGATTCCAAAGAAAAGAACGACACTGTTGCAGCGGAATCTAGCGGAGTAATTGTTCGGGATATTCTGATAACGTGTGCCCATGGTCTTCCCGAAGAATGTACCGATATGAATGGGAATGTCGTTTCTATTGAAATTCGGACGGCATTCGACGATAAGTTTTCGATAGAGGCTCCCAGCTTTAGGAAATGCTCAGGTTTTGATTTTGCATTTGCTCGGCTTGACACGAAGCTCGACAACATGGGAGTTCGTTCGATTAATACAGCATATTTGCCTCAGGCAGGGGAAACAATTTACGCCTCAGGCTATGCGGGTGGCAAAAAGCCTTCGCACTGTGTGCAAGCTTCGGTGCTCCCCGGCCGTTACGGCAATGGAAGTATTGTCGTCGACAGGGCGTTCATAAAGGGAATGAGTGGCGGGCCCGTGTTTAACACTCGGCATGAGGTGATTGGAATTGTTCTTAAGGGGAGTGACGAATCGAGCTACTCAAGAGACGGTGAATTCCTCCCATTCTCGGCAATCGAAGGTCTGGAGCCTTTCTCCTCGCTAAAAAAGTGATGGCCATGTCTAACCTCGATAGATATGCAAAAACGGAATGGCAAAGTAGTTGCAGTTAGGGCTATGTCATTCGAAAGCGCGAAGGCGTTGTTATTTTGCGAGTAAGGGCACACGCGAGAAGACCGGGTCATGACGACCACCGTCGAGGGTGAGGAGGCTCTGGTCGAAGGTATGGTAATGCGCTGTATGCCTGAAAGACTCTTGATTCGCTGATTTGTTTTCATTGACGCGACTATATGTCGTGCGGTTTTCCCCGATATGATAGATACGTCTATAGACGATGAACCAATGAGGGGAGACTGAAGAGTGAGCAAGGGCGTCATCTACATCCTCACCAACCCGAGCTTCCCGCAATACGTGAAGATTGGTTACGCGAGCAACCTGCAGCGTAGGCTCCATGAGCTCAACCGCTCCGAGGCGCTTCCGTACGCGTTTCGGGCATACGCGACCTACGATGTCGACCACAAGCTGACGGATAAGGCGCTCCACGAGCTCATTGACCAGCTGAATCCTGACCTTCGTACCATCGAGACCTTCAACGGGAAGACCCGCACCAAGGAGTTCTTCGAGATGTCTCCCGAGGATGCCTATGCCATCCTTGAGGCTATCGCTCGCATCTCGGGAACGGAGGGCAGGCTCCATCGCGTCACTCCCACTGGCGAGCAGATCGAAGAGGAGCGCGAGGCGGAGGAGGCCCGCCAGGATGCAGAGACTGGGAGGCGAACTCGCTTCCGCTTCTCCATGGTCGGCATCAAGCCTGGCGAGAAAGTCGTTTTCGCAAACGACCCATCAAAGGTGGCGATAGTTGTTGACGACACGCACGTCGAGTATGAAGGCGTAACTACTTCGCTCTCTGCGCTGGCCAAGGAGTTCCTAGGCCGCAATAGCGAAGTACAGGGTCCGTTGCACTTTATGTACGAAGGGGAACGTCTTTCTGAGAGAAGACTTCGCATGGAGAGCTAGATGGTGTCAGGCGAATAGCTGAGAAGTATTGCATTTACGACAATCTTTATCCGTAAGGCAAGGAGATTACTTATGGCAGAGCTCGATACCACTAGAGGGCAGCAGCGCGCCGAGCTGCACAAGGCCATCTGGGCGATCGCCAACGACGTCCGCGGCGCCGTGGACGGCTGGGACTTCAAGATGTACGTCCTGGGCTTCCTCTTCTACCGCTTCATCTCCGAGGACCTCGCGGCCTACATCGACGAGGGCGAGCGCGAGGCGGGCGACGCTGACTTCTCCTACGCCGCCATGTCGGATGAGGACGCCGAGGCGGCCCGCGAGGGCATCGTCGAGGAGAAGGGCTACTTCATGCTGCCCTCCGATCTCTTCATCAACGTCGCCGCGCGCTGTGACAAGGACCCCGACCTCAACGAGACGGTCAGGGCCGTGTTCGACCACATCGAGGGCTCGAGCGTGGGCACGCCCTCCGAGAAGAGCTTCCGCGGCCTCTTCGACGACATCGACCTCAACTCGAGCAAGCTCGGCAACGGTGTTTCCGAGCGCAACGCCCGGATCGTGAAGATCGTCAAGGGCATCGCCGGGCTCGACTTCGGCGACATCGCCGACGCGAAGATCGACCTGTTCGGCGACGCCTACGAGTACCTGATGAACATGTACGCGAGCAACGCCGGCCGCTCCGGCGGCGAGTTCTTCACCCCGCAGGAGGTCTCCGACCTCCTGGCGCGCATCGTCATCGGCGACCGCGAGTCCGTGAACAAGGTCTACGACCCGGCCTGCGGCTCGGGCTCGCTTTTGCTCAAGTTCGCCAAGCGGCTCGGCCAGGACAACGTCCGCCGCGGCTTCTTCGGCCAGGAGATCAACCTCACGACCTACAACCTGGCCCGCATCAACATGTTCCTTCACAAGGTCAACTTCGACAAGTTCGACATCGCGCTCGGCGACACCCTGCTCGAGCCCAAGCACTGGGACGACGAGCCGTTCGACGCTATCGTCTCCAACCCGCCCTACTCGGTGAAGTGGCCGGGCGACGAGGACCCGACGCTCATCAACGACCCGCGCTACGCGCCGGCGTGCGTGCTCGCGCCGAAGTCCAAGGCGGACCTCGCCTTCACGATGCACATGCTCAGCTGGCTCTCCGCCGACGGCAAGGCGGCCATCGTCGAGTTCCCCGGCGTGCTGTACCGCGGCGGCGCCGAGCAGAAGATCCGCAAGTATTTGGTTGACAACAACTTCGTCGAGGCCGTCATCCAGCTGCCGGCGAACCTCTTCTTTGGCGTGACGATCGCGACCTGCATCATCGTGCTCTCCAAGGGCAAGGCCGACGACAAGGTCCTGTTCGTTGACGCGAGCGAGGAGTTCAGCCACGTCGGGAACAAGAACGTGCTCATGCCGGAGAACGTCGACCGCATCTACGCGGCCGTCCACGACCGCAGCGAGGAGGAGCACTTCTCCAAGCTGGTCGGAATCGACGAGGTCGGCGGCGAGAACGACTACAACCTGTCCGTGGGCACCTACGTCGAGAGGCGCGACACGCGCGAGAGGGTCGACATCGCCGAGCTCAACGAGCGCATCAAGGGCATCGTCGCCCGCGAGCAGGAGCTGCGCGAGCAGATCGACGCCATCGTCGCGGACCTGGAGGCGTGAGGCCCATGAGCAGGATCGACGAGATGGTTCAGCAGCTCTGCCCGAATGGGGTGGAGTACAAGAAGCTGGGCGAGATGCTCGATTATGAGCAGCCGGGGAAGTACATCGTTAGCTCGACTGACTACGACGACTCGCATCCAATCCCCGTCTTGACGGCTGGTCAATCGTTCATATTGGGCTATACCGACGATTCCGAGGGCATCTACGATGCCTCGAAGGACAATCCTGTCGTTCTGATTGACGACTTTACAACCGCCAATCGTTGGATCGATTTCCCGTTTAAGGTGAAGTCATCTGCGGCAAAGCTGCTGACGAGCAAAGACGAGACGCAGTTCTCTCTGCGATATTTGTTCTACTTG
Organism: uncultured Atopobiaceae bacterium; assembly: GCA_963928085.1. Lineage (GTDB taxonomy): Bacteria > Actinomycetota > Coriobacteriia > Coriobacteriales > Atopobiaceae > Thermophilibacter. Next base: position 1,374,610 of record CAWVDR010000001.1, on the reverse strand, counting down.
TTGCAGATGAATCGCTATGAGCCTATGGCTCATTCTCGACAGTGGATTGGGACATTTTCGCAAATTGAAGTTCCCGTCCCGCCCCTCGACGTCCAGTGCGAGGTCGTGCGGGTGCTGGACTCCTTCGCGGAGCTGGAGGCGGAGCTGGAGGCGGAGCTGGAGGCGCGCAAGGCGCAGTACGCCCACTACCGCGACGAGCTGCTGTCCCGCGAGAGTCTCGAGGCGATGGCGGGCGAAGAGGTTGAACTCAAGAAGTTAGGCGAGATGCTTGATTATGAGCAGCCGGGAAAGTACATCGTTAGCTCGACTGATTACAACGACTCGTATCCAACTCCCGTCTTGACAGCTGGTCAATCATTCATATTGGGCTATACCGACGACTCCGAGGGCATCTACGATGCCTCAAAGGACAATCCTGTCGTGTTGATTGACGATTTTACTACCGCCAATCGTTGGATTGATTTTCCATTTAAGGTGAAGTCGTCTGCGGCAAAGTTGTTGACGAGCAGGGACGAGACGAAGTTCTCTTTGCGATATTTGTTCTACTTGTTGCAGATGAATCGTTACGAGCCTATGGCTCATTCTCGACAGTGGATCGGGACTTTTTCGCAAATTGAAGTTCCCGTTCCACCTCTCCCTGTCCAACAGCAGGTCGTCGACATCCTCGACCGCTTCGACGCGCTCACGACGTCGCTCACCGACGGCCTGCCTGCCGAGATCGAGGCGAGGCGCCAGCAGTACGAGTACTACCGCGACAGGCTCCTCGACCTCCCGCGCAAGGAGGTGGCGGCATGACCGTCGACGACCCCATCGCCAAGGACGCGGCCACAGGAGCGCCGACCTACGGCCTCATCCTGCAGGGCCCCGAGTCGACGGTCTGCTCCGAGGCGCCCGCCGCGCCCGCGGCGGAGGGCGCCTACCAGTCGGAGGCCGACCTCGAGGCCGGCCTCATCGACATCCTCACGCACCAGGGCTACGACCGGCTCTACGTCGAGACCGAGGCCGAGCTCGTCGCCAACCTGCGCGCCAAGCTCGAGGAGCTGAACGGCATCGAGTTCACCGACGCCGAGTGGAGGCGCTTCAGCTCGGAGAACGTCACGAACCCGGCGCTCACGGTCATCGACAAGACCAGGCGCATCCAGGACGACCCGGTCGTCGCCTTCCAGCGCGACGACGGCTCGTACAAGAACGTCTACCTCCTGGACCGCGACCACATCCACAGAAACCGCCTCCAGGTGATGAACCAGTACGAGACGGACGAGGGCACGCACAAGAACCGCTACGACGTGACGGTCCTCGTGAACGGCCTTCCGCTCGTGCACATCGAGCTCAAGCGGCGCGGCGTGCGCCTGCGCGAGGCGTTCAACCAGATCGAGCGCTACCAGCGCGAGAGCTTCTGGTCGGGCTCGGGGCTGTTCGAGTTCGTCCAGGTCTTCGTCATCTCCAACGGCACGAGCACGAAGTACTACGGCAACACCGTGCGCTGGGACCACACGCACCCCAAGGCGGGGCGCCGCGGCGCGTCCTCGTTCGAGTTCACGAGCTGGTGGACCGACTCGAGGAACCGCCGCATCGCCGACCTCGAGGGCTTCGCGCGGACCTTCCTCTCGAAGGGGACGCTGCTCATGGTCCTCACGCACTACTGCGTGCTCACAGCCGAGGACGAGCCGAAGCTGCTCGTCATGCGCCCGTACCAGATCTGCGCCACCGAGCGCATCCTGAACCGCATCCTCGTCTCCGAGCTCGACCGCCGCCGCCTCGGCACGGTCGACGCCGGCGGCTACGTCTGGCACACCACCGGCTCGGGCAAGACGCTCACGAGCTTCAAGTGCGCGCAGCTCGCGAGCCGCATGGAGGGCGTCGACAAGGTCATGTTCGTCGTGGACCGCAAGGACCTCGACTACCAGACCATGAAGGAGTACAACCGCTTCGAGAAGGACGCGGTGAACGGCTCAGCGGACACGCGCGCCTTGGACGCCAACCTGCGCGACGACACGAAGCGCATCTGCGTCACGACCATCCAGAAGCTCTCAGTCCTTATCGAGAAGAACGCCAGGCACCCCATCTACGACAAGCACGTCGTGTTCATCTTCGACGAGTGCCACCGCAGCCAGTTCGGCAAGATGCACAAGGAGATCGTGCGCAAGTTCAGGTACTACCACCTGTTCGGCTTCACGGGAACGCCCATCTTCGCCAAGAACGCCAACATGAGCGGCGACCCGACCCTGCGCACCACCGAGCAGGCGTTCGGCGACCGCCTCCACTCCTACACCATCGTGAACGCCATCGACGACGGCAACGTGCTGCCGTTCCGCGTGAGCTATCTACAGACGATGAGGGCAAAGGAGGGGCTCAGGGACGATCAGGTCCAGGCCATCGACACCGAGGGTGCCCTCACGTCCTTTTCGCGCATCCTGGGTAACGCCGAATACATTCTCGACCACTATGACCAGCACACGATGCGTCAAGCATCGGGAACTGGCTTCACCTCTCTTCTCGCAACGGAGTCTATCTCGGCCGCCCGGCGCTACTATGCTGCGCTCAAGCAGCTTCAGGAGACCAGGGCTGAGAGGGGAGAGCTCGAGCATCTCCTCAAGATTGCGATGATTTACAGCTACGCGCCAAACGGGGACGATCTGGCGACGGGCATTATCACGGATGAGTCGATGGATGCCAGCCAGCTCGACGCAAGTGATCGCGAGGCGCTCGATGTTGCCATCGAGGACTACAACGCCATGTTCGGCACGTCCTTCACTACGGACGGAGCTAAGTTCCAGAACTACTACAAGGATGTCTCGCAGCGCCTCAAGTCTCGTGAGCTTGACATGCTCGTTGTCGTGGACATGTTCCTGACGGGCTTTGACTCCAAGACGCTGAACACCCTTTGGGTGGACAAGAATCTGCGCATGCACGGCCTTATCCAGGCATTCTCAAGGACGAATCGCATCCTCGACTCCGTAAAGGCCTTTGGAAACATTGTCTGCTTCCGGGACCTTTCGGACGAGGTGGACGACGCGCTTGAGCTCTTTGGGGACGAGAGCGCTGGCGGCATCGTCATTCTCAAGTCGTATCAGGAGTACCTGTCTGATTACATGACGCTTCTGGAGGAGATTGAGAAGAAGTATCTCTTCGAGGACGGCATGCTCTGCATCTTTGGGGAGGCTGCCGAAAAGGGCTTTGTTGGTGCCTTCGGGGCGCTGTTGAGACTGCGTAACGTTCTGTCCGTGTTCGATGACTTTCCCAAGGATGACGTGCTCAGTCCACGGCTGCTGCAAGACATGCAGAGCACGTACCTTGACATTGCCGACAAGCTCAAGGCCAGGGCGAAGGCCGAGAAGGTGGATATCGTCGACGATCTCGTCTTTGAGATTGAGCTCATCAAGCAGGTTGAGGTCAACATCGACTATATCCTCGAGCTTGTGATGCAGGCACGAGGCGGCAACGGCGAGGACAAGGTTGCCTACGACATGATCACGCGCGCCATCTCGACCTCGCCGCAGCTGCGTGACAAGGCTGAGCTCATCATGGAGTTCGTCGAGCGTATGGGAGTCACGGCTGATGGCGTGAGCGAGCTCGATGAGGGCGAGGAGGCTGCGCGTCGCTCCAAGGTGGATGCTGAGTGGACCTCTTATGTGCGCGAGCGCGTGGAACGTGAGCTCAATACGATTATCGCGGAGGAGAACCTCAAGCCTGAGGAGACGCGTCGTGTTGTCTCATACGCCTTTGATGCGGGTGGGGTGCCAGAGACGGGGAGGCTCGTTCAGTCTTGCCTGCCGAAGGTATCGCGATTTGCAAAGGGCAACGCCTACGGAGAGCAGCGTCATAGGGTGATTTCAAGGCTGCAGGAGTTTTACGAGAAGTTCAGAACGCTTATCCGGAGGTATCCGGTGCAGGCCGAAGACGAAGCCTCTAGCTGACATTTGCGCGTGCGTAAGGTTCGTCAGGAAGACGTTAGGTAGATGAGGAGAGACGTTGGCAATATCTCATCTAGAAAGAGGCATCTTTCTTTCCCTGTTCAACAGGGGCGGTTATGTGCTTGATTTCTCGACGAATGACTTTGACAATTTCACACTGATGAGCATAGGACTCGCCCTCTGTGACCACTATCGCGAGTCGAAGGGGAAATCGCTCACTGCCTTTCTCAATGAGTGTACTGATGCCGAAGCACTAAAGCTCCTGAACGATTTGATGGACTACTACGAGCTTCATTACGAGGACGAGTTCACTAAGCCTGAGGAAAGCGCAGGCCGCCCTTACGGCCTCAATCGATATTCCAAGGAGTTTACCCGCTACTATCGCAAGGCTCGCGCCATCCTTGATCGGGAAAATGCGGGGCACAATCCGTTCGAGAGTTCTTCGGAATACTTGAAGGAGCAGTTCTCTTCCGAATATATGGCTACACAGATTGACTCCCTTATGAAAATGAGGGAAACGAATCCGACCGATGCCATTGGAAGGGCGAAGGAGCTTGTGGAGAGCTGCTGCAAGACCATCCTTAAGGAGGCCGGAGTCGAAGTTTCCAACGACTGGGACATGAATGAGCTCATCAAGGCAACCAAGAAGAAGCTCGACATTGATACCGAGAGCGTCTCGAATAATCTCCCAGAAGCTAAGACGGTCAAGAAGATTCTGGGAAGCCTTACTGGCCTTGTCGGAGGGATAGCGGAGTTTCGCAACGGTTGGGGTATGGGACACGGAAAAGCGTCTGACTTCGAACCGCTCTTTATACGTCATGCCAAGCTTGCAGTGGGGTCCAGCGTCACTCTCGTCGAGTATCTCTGGGACACATATCTGTGGAGAAAGGAGAACGGGCGCCTGAAATAGAGTGGGTGACTTCCCATTCTCGTGCACTCAACGCATCCGCATTGGCAAAGGTCATTGAAGTCGTAAGCAGACATTGGAGAACTCGTGGAAGTATTTATGCCTTACGTTGTATCAATATTAACCGCGCTAATTAGCGGAGCCGCTTCCATATACATTGCATCAAAGAGAGCAAGCTCGGAGTTGCGAGCGCTCGAGCAGAGGGGGATGCAGGATATCGAACGGCTTATTCATCAACATGAGGTAGATATTGACAGTATGGAGAAAGCCCACCAACTCGAGCTGGAGAAGATGAAGGAGCAGCATCAGTTAGAGCTAGAGTCAATGGAGAAGCGGGTCGCCAATGAGGCCGGTAGCCAAATAATAGTCGGACTAGTTTCTCAGTTGTTGAGCAACCCTGAAATGCAGCGGATGCTGATGAACCAAATGAAGGATGGCTCAGGTAAATGAGGTGGTTTTAGTGACTAGAGACGAAGTTGTCGGTCAGCTTAAATCGCTGATCGAAGAAGGTGAGCAGGTCTTATCCACGAGTCATACGGTTAATGGGATAATAGGCGGCCCGTGGGTCAATAGCAAACAATACGATTTGTGGAGAGCAAAGTCCCTCTTCATCCTGCGCGAGATTCTTCCAGTTAACCAACAGGGTGAGATTAGTCGTCTAGAAGAAAAAAGCACCTCTCTTACGTCCTTGGCGAATAAAATGCAGTCACAACTTAAGTCCGCACTTAGCTTTATTCAGGAAGGAATAATTTCCGTTGGTGAAGGGGCGGGCAGCGATACGGATGAGCTTATACAGAGGGTTCTTTCTTCATTTCCTGATGTCATTGATTCGTTGAGAAGAAGGCATTCGGGGAGGCCCAGTATTGATATTACTGACGAATATGATGTCCAAGATATTCTTAGGTCAATTTATAAATCACTTTTTCGAGATGTGCGAGACGAGGAATCTGTGCCCAGTTTCGCGGGTAAGAATTCGCGTGTCGATTTATTTCTTAAGGATGAGTGTCGTTTTATTGAAGTGAAGATGACCCGAAAGGGGCTCGAAGATAAGAGGATAGGAGAGGAGCTAGCGATTGATATTCCTCAGTATAGAGAACACCCAGGGTGTGCAAAGCTATATTGCTTTGTATATGACCCCGAGCGAAGGCTAAAGAATCCAACGGGATTGATTAACGATCTTGAACGCGTTGACCCTGGCTTCGTTAAGGTTGTAGTCTCTCGTTAATTGTCCGGCTTAATCGCTTGCTCAAAGAGGATGCTAAAACTGCGAATACCGCATCACGTACGGCAAGGGAGTAATTGCAATACCCTACACAAAGAGCTGGCAATCCTTCGAAGTCGGTGATGTCCTTGAAGTCTGTGGTTCTTGTTGGAAATGGATTTGATATATCTATCGGAATGGGGACCTCTGCGTCTACATTCATCGAGTCTTTTGTACAAGAAAACGCTCATAGCAAGAATCAATTTGCAAAAGCTCTTGCAGCCCGAATAACAAATGATGGCATAGAAACATGGGCAGATTTTGAACGAATGATAGGTCGTTACTCAGAAAAATTCGATCTATCTTCTGCTGGGGAATACTTGAGTCAAAAGGAAGCTCTCGACGACTATTTGGGCGACTGGCTCGAGGAAAAGAATAAACTGGTTTCTGAGGACTTTATCAGGGGCAACGCTAAAGACTGCTTGACTTCGCTGACTAGGTTTCGGCGTAATCTTCCTGAGAGACAGCGCGGTCTAATTGAGAAAATGATGCAGAACCACTCGTCAGAAAACTGGGTGCTTGATATCCTCTGTTTTAACTATACCGATGCACTATTGAAGATGTATCAGTTCTTGGGCGGAGAGGGGACAAAGCTGGGTTCATTCAGCCCGAACCGTTACTCAGTTTTGGGTAAGTTCGTTTTTGCTCATGGCTCTCTTGAGCAGCGTGAAATTATTACCGGAGTGGACAATCCGGGCCAAATATCATCTGGCGAGCTCGCGAAGCTTGAGGAAGTTAAAAGGGCGCTTGTTAAGGAAGAGATTGAGGCATCCGTTTATCAACGTACTAGGGACATGGATGCATTCTCGCTAATCAAAAAGGCAAATATAATTAAAGTATTCGGAATGTCCTATGGAGTTACGGATGAGCGATGGTGGAGGGCGATTGATGAGCGGATGAGATTAGATGGGAACTGCCTGTTGGTCCTCTTCTCACTGGAGTATTCGAAGTCCCTTTCAGACTCATATTCCCCGGTTGGCCGTGCGCGGATTGTTGATAAGGCAATCAAGAACTTTCTTGCTTCGAGAGGGGATATGGAGCCCAATATTGAGTATCGCAATAGAATAATTGTTGCAGATAGTACTTTGCTATTTCCCGTTAGTACTCCGTTAGTACACTGAGGCAGTGTCTCATGAAAGCGTCCACCATGCCAACACTTCGCGACTGCGTCTACGGCCAGGCGGTGGCCGACGCGCTGGGCGTTCCGTACGAGTTCCGTCCGCGGGGCTCGTTCCGCTGCACGGGCATAGTCGGCCACGGCAGCCACAACAAACCGGCGGGCACGTGGAGCGACGACACGTCGATGACGCTTGCGATCTGCGACAGCTATCGTGAGCTGGGGCGCATTGACGTCGACGACATCCGCGGGCGCTTCGTTCGGTGGTATCGCGAGGGCGCCTACACCGTCGACGGGCTCTTTGACATCGGCAACGCCACGCGCGAGGCGCTCGAGTGCGGGCACGGCCTTGCGGGGGAGCGGGACAACGGCAACGGCTCGCTCATGCGCACGGTCCCGCTCGCGTTCACCGACGCCACCGACGACGAGGTGCGCGTCGTCTCCGCGATCACGCACGCGCACCCGACCTCGACGGAGGCGTGCGTCGCCATGGTGCATATCGCGCGGGACCTCATCGCCGGCGCGAGCCCGGCGGACGTGGCGGGCGACGTCGCCGCGCGACCCGTGGACGAGATCAGCTCCACCGGCTTCGTGCGCCACACCTTCGATGCCTCGCTCTGGTGTCTGGCCAACACATCGAGCTACGCCGAGTGCGCGCTCGCCGCGGTGAACCTCGGCGACGACACGGACACCACGGCCGCCGTTGCCGGTGCGCTCGCCGGCATCGTCTACGGCATCGAGGGGATTCCGGCCGAGTGGCTCGACAAGCTGCGGGGCAAGGACCTCATCGAGAGCTGTCTGTTCTAAAGCGAGCGCCTACCGATACAGCTCCTCCAGCACAATGAGTACCGTGCGTTCGTCGGGCTGCGCCTCGAACCCGGAGCGCGAGAAGAACCCTTACCTGTGGCACACGAGCCCCGTTCTCTGCACCTGCTCGATCTCTTCCTTTTTGCTCATCTCAGTTTACTCAAGACAGTTGACTCAAAAAAAGAGTAAAAGCATGTCATGACACCCACTGGATGATGAGGTGAGTAATCGTCCTTTTCGGTACCGGGTGTAGCGCGAATCGATACCACCTCGCGCTCACGCCGATATTCCCTTTCGATACCACCGGTATTCCGCCTCGGTACCGGCCGCAGATGCCACCGCCCCGCGGCATCGCGCCGGCGCTACGCTCGCGGCGCCATGTGTTCCAGCGAGACAAGGAGGTATCGGGCATGGCGAGAAGGATACCCGTGAGGGAGATACTGAGGCTCAGGGCATCGGGGCTGTCGGCGACCGTGATAGCGCGGACGCAGCCTGTCTCCAAGACGAGCGTGATCGACACGTTCCACGCCGCCGACGAGAGGGGCGTCGCCTGGGAGGACGTCGAGGGGATGCCGGACGCGGAGGCCTATGCGCTGCTGTTCCCCGAGAGGGCTCACGAGGGGCCCGTCTACCGCGACCCCGACTGGGACCGCGTGCACCGCGAGCTCGCCCGGGTCGGCGTCACGCTGAAGCGGCTGCACGAGGAGTACCGCGACGACGCGAGGTCGAAGGGCGAGCCCTTCATGTCCTACGACCGGTTCTGCAAGCGCTACCGGGAGTTCACGGTGAGGAAACAGGTGGTGAGCCGGGTCGGGCACAAGGCCGGCAGGATCCTGGAGGTCGACTGGGCGGGGCCGACGATGCGGCTCGTCGACCCCGCGACGGGCGAGGTCTCCAAGGTCTACCTGTTCGTGGCCTGTCTGCCCTTCAGCCGGATGTCCTACGTCGAGCCGACGCTGGACATGAAGCAGGATACATGGCTCCGCTGCCACGTGCACGCGTTCGCCTACCTCGGCGGCTCGACGCCCTGCATCGTGCCCGACAACCTGAAGGCCGGGGTCGAGAGCCATCCCCGCGAGGGCGAGGTCGTGCTCAACGGCGCGTACCGGGAGATGGCGGCCCACTACGGCTCGGCCGTGATGCCGGCGCGCGTCGCGACCCCTCGCGACAAGCCGAGCGCGGAAAACGAGGTCTGGCAGGCCGCCCTGGAGATCGTCGCGGCCCTGCGCGACACCGTGTTCACCGACTTCAACGAGCTCAAGAGGGCCGTGGCGGAGAGGCTGGAGGAGCACAACGCGCGCCCCTTCGCCAAGCGCGAGGGAACGCGCCGACAGGTCTTCGAGGAGCAGGAGAGGCCGCTGCTCCGCCCGCTCCCCGCCGTCCCCTACGAGGTCTGCGAGTGGATCTACGGGCGCAAGGTCCAACGCAACTGCCACGTCGCCTACAGGCGCAACTACTATTCCGTGAGCCATCTCGCGGTCGGGAAGACGGTCGACCTGAGGGTCACGGACTCGACGGTGGAAGTCTTCCTCGGAGGCGAGCGGCTCGCCACGCACCCGCTGTTCCCGGCCTACGCCCGGAACCGCTACTCGACGCACGCCGGCGACCTGCCCGGGGGGAGGTCGTACTCCGATTGGGACGCCGGGCGCATAAGGAGGTGGGCGGACCGCGTCGGCCCGTCCTGCAGGGAGGTGGTGGACCGCATCTTCCAACGCGTGGACTACGAGGAGCAGGGCTTCAACGCGGCCCTCGCGGCGCTCAGGCTCGAGCACCGCTACACCAGGCCCAGGCTCGAGCGCGCCTGCCAGATGGCGCTGGCCTCGGGCAGGCCGTCTCCCAGGTACAAGCACCTTAAGCCGATACTGGAGACCGGCCAGGACCTGGCCGCCGGGGCGCGCCCCGGCGACGACGGCGGCCCCGGCGACGACGAGGCCGGCTACGTGCGCGGCGCGGACTTCTACGGGGAGGCGTAGGGCGATGGAGCTCTCGATGGAGACCAAGAGGAAGCTGCGCGACATGGGCGCCGCGGACCTGCTGGGCGCGCTCGAGGCCCAGGACGAGGGCATGTGCATGGGGATGACCTGCGCCGAGCGGGTGCAGATGGCCGTGGACGAGGCGCATTCCGTCTTCGTCACCTCCAAGGTCAGGAACCTCACCAAGCGCGCGAACCTGCGCTACCCCGAGGCCGACGTGAGGTCGGTCGACTTCTCGGAGGAGCGCGGCCTCGACCGGCTGCTCATCACCGAGCTCGCCACCTGCGGCTTCGCCGAGCGCGGGCAGAGCGTGGTGCTGCAGGGGCCGACCGGCACCGGCAAGACCTACCTCGCCTGCGCGATCGCCAAGGCCGCGTGCCAGAGGCGGATGCGCGCCTGCTATATACGCTGCCCCGACCTGGAGGAGCTGTGGCGCGAGGCGCGCGAGCGCCCCGGCGGAGAGAGGAAGATCACGAGGAAGTACGCGGCCTTCCAGGTGCTCGTGCTCGACGAGTGGCTGCTCGACAGGCCGGACGAGCTCTTCCGGGGCTTCCTGCTCGAGCTCATGGAGGCTCGTTACGGCACGGCCTCCACGGTCTTCTGCACACAGTTCCGCCAGAAGGACTGGCACGCCAGGCTCGGCGGCGGCGTCCACGCCGATGCCATCATGGACCGCATCGTCCACGGCGCCGCATGGGTCAACATGGGCGAGATGAACATGAGGAGGAAGCTGGGGGCCGGTTTCGAATAGGGCGTGCGCGTCACCGGTATCTATCGAAAACGCCGGCGGTATCGGTTCGCGATACCGCCGGTATCGAATGGCAATAATCGGTGGTATCAAAGGGGGAAAATACTCAATGAGGCCGATAATCATGATTCGGCGAGGATGACGGGTCACTCACCGCTACGCGAATCCTGTTGTCCCGTGACAGCGCTATCTTTGTTGCTGTTCAGATTTGGTCGGCTGTGGTGATGGCGCTTGACCCGTGAAAGGCGGCTGGCAATGGGAGGTGTACGCACATGCCCGAATCGGGCTGTCTGTGTCAACGATAATTTGCCCTGATTCACAATCCGTTTGGGACACCTTCACGGCGGGGAAATCCCCAGCTTCACGATTTCGCTACGACGACCGCATCAGTGCGTGTCGGAGCCTGTAGCTTTCGCCCTCGAAGACGACGAGCTGCCCGTGGTGCGCGACCCGGTCGATGATCGCGGCCGCCATCTGGTCGTCGGTCAGCACCGCTCCCCACCTGGAGAAGTCCACGTTGGTCGTTATGGCCAGCGACCTCCTCTCGTAGCTCGCGTCGATCACCTGGAAGAGGAGGCGCGCGCCGTCCCGGTCGACCGGGACGTAGCCGAACTCGTCGAGCAGGATCAGGTCGGTCCTCTCCAGGGACCTCATGAGCTTTCTCGCCGTGCCGTCCCTCTTCGCCTCCGAGAGGAGCGTCACCAGCTCCGTCGTCGTGAAGTAGCGCACCCTCATTCCCATGGAGCACGCGACCGTCCCCATCGCGACGAGCATGTGCGTCTTCCCGGTCCCGACCGGGCCGAACAGGACGAGGTTCTGGGCCTTCCTCACGAACGCGCACGTCGTCACGTCCTCCCGGGACAGCCTGGGCGGCAGCCTCACCGCCGACCAGTCGTACCCCTCGAAGGTCTTCGGGACCGGGAAGTTCGCGCGCTTGAGCAGGCGCCTCCTCCTGTTCGAGTCGCGGAAGGCGAGCTCGGCCTCCAGCATCCTGGAGATCGCCCCCTTCTCGGCGTCCGAGTAGTTCTCCACGACGTCGCCCATGGTGTGGTTGGAGAGCATCACGGCCCTCCCGCAGGCCCTGAGCCTGGCGTCCGAGGCGGAGTCCGCCATGCTACACCGCCTCCTTCCCGAGGAACGCGCGGTCGTACTCGGAGAGGTCCGGTCCCGGGTCGGGCCCGGAGACGCCGGAGAGCAGCCTCAGGGAGAGGACGCGGAGGTCGCTGCGGCTGAAGTCGCCGCCACGCCTCACGAGCTCGAGCATCGACTCGCCCGCGGCCTCGATCCCCTCCTCCCCGGCGACCTCCGAGAGCATCGTCACGCTCCTCGACAGCGACGCCCTGTCGAGCCCGTCCAGGTACTCGACCACCCCGGCGGGCAGCGCCGCGCGCACGCGGGACTCGCGCCAGGCCCCGGGCCGCCGGCCAAGGAGCCTGAGCTCCGCCACGGGGTCGACGTCGACCGTGACGCCCCCGCCGAACCTCCTGCGGTACCTGGCGACGAGCTCGCCCGTCCCCTGACTGACAATCGTCACCTCGTGGGCGCCGAGACCGACCGCGACGTCGGCGCCCGCGAGCTCGGGCCCGGCGCCGTAGGAGTGGGTGCCCACGGTGACCTCGCCCCACTTGTCGCACGGTCTCACGAGCCAGGTCACGCAGGAGAACGGCCTGGAGGGCAGGGGGCGGAGGGCGGCGCGGTCCGACTCGAAGAGCTCGCCCCACGTGCCGTTCCTCCTCCAGTGCCCCCTCTCGCCGAAGCCGTCTGCCACCCCGAGGAGGGACTCGTTGTACTCCCGCAGGTCGCCGACGCGGGGAACGGGGACGAATACGTTGGAGCGCACGAAGGCGACCTTGCGCTCGACGTGACCCTTCTCGTGCCCCGCGTCGGGGTTGCAGAACCTCGCCTCGAAGCCGTAGTGGAGCCTGAACCTGCGGAAGAGCTCGGCCTCCCTCACCTCGTCGAGGACCCGGCGCCCCGCCCCGGTCGCGTTGTCGAACACGACGACGGGAGGGACTCCCCCTATGTGGCGGAAGACGTCGGCGAGGCCCTGACACACGCACTCCGACGTGCACCCTCGGAACACCTGGAACCACGACATGCTGGAGTGCGGGAACGAGACCACGAGGAACAGCATCCGCTCCCTGCCGTCCGCGGTGTCGAAGTCGGCCTCGCCGAAGTCGGCCTGCGCGGTTCCGGGGGACCACTCGAGGTCGAGGAAGCCCTCGGGGGCTCGGCCCCTCATCTCGAGCTTCCTGTCGTGGACGTACTTCTGGACCAGAGTGTACCCGCCGTCGTAGCCGGCGCGGCGGAGCTCGGCGAGGATCTTCCTCGCGGTGTGGCGCTGCTTCCTCCAGACGTGCCTGTCGGCCTCCAGTATGGAGTCGATCGTCGGCTTGTACGGATCCAGCTTCGACGGCCCCGGGACGACGCCGGCGGGAGGCTCGGGCGAGAAGTCGACCTCGTCGAGGAACTTTCTGACCGTCTTCCTGTCGTGCCCCGTCCTACGGGCTATCTCGGATATGCAGTACCCCTCCGACCACAGCCTTCGTATATCATCGATTTGCGGCATGTCCAGCATCCTCTCCACGACCCTTCTCCTCATCGCTGGCTTGGACCCCAACGACTCGAGGGTAGGTCGTCTCTAGGTTGTTCGGCATGCCGTCGCTAACAAATTGGGGAATTCCCCGCCGTGATTCCGGGGCAGAGCCCCTGTGAATCCGGCCATTTATAGGCTATCTCAGACAAATCGGGCCTCAGCGCAGATCGTCGAGCCGACCGACGACGAGAGGGCCGCAGCGAAGGCCGCCTGGACGTTCGGGCGCTCCTTCGCGCATGACAGCACGGCGCTTGGGGTGGTTGCCTTTGCCGGGGTCTCTCTTCTCGTTTTCATCATTGTTGTTGCGACCTTCGTCAGCGGCACGGTGCGCGGCGAGTACGGGGAGCGGGACATTACGTGGTTCATCGTGATCGGCGGCTCTGTGTTCGTCGTGTTTGCCGTGCTTGCGGCCGTGTCGGTTCTTGTCGCGCGTCACCACTACCTGCACCCGGACAAGAGCGACGTGTTTGCGGCCGACGGGCGCCTGTTCCGCACATCGTTCATGCGGGACAAGAAGAAGTACAGGGGTGACCGAGGGACTGTGCGCATCAACGTCGTTGGAATCGCGGAGTGCGTTGGGTTCCACAACAGGAAGGAAAGGACGATCTGGATTCTTCCGAACTCCGACGCGCGCATCTATGACGTGTGGCGGCGCGGCAAGCGGTGGGGGGACGAGCGTGAGCTGTGCCTCGCCCTTCTGGAGAAGGGGATCCCGAGCAGTGCGGACACGGACCCCTTCTTTGGCCTGGACGAGCAGTACCGGGGATTCCTCGAGCGAATCGGCGTGCGGATAGAGGAGACAACCGAGCCTGTCGACTTCCTGGCCGGCACGTGGTCGCTGGTGGACGACCCGCGCTAGGCGCTGCCGTTTCGTCACAAACTTCGAGTAACGACCCCATACACGCCTGTCAAGCTCAGCGCGCTCGCCGAGTGACGTCGCGCCTTACGCCGGGTCCCGCGCTGCCCCGCGTTCTTCTCGCCCTCTGCTGGGTAGGGTAGGGGCAGTTCAAGCCAACCCCACGTAGAAGGGACAATCGCTATGCTGCTCAAGGGAAAGACCGCCGTCGTTACCGGAGGCTCGCGCGGGATCGGCCTCGCCATCGTGAAGCGCTTCCTGGAGGAGGGCGCCAACGTGGCGCTCTGCGGGAGCCGTGAGGAGACCGCCCAGCGCGCGCTCGACGGCATCCTGGCCGAGAACCCGGACGCCCCCGTCATGGCCATCTGGCTGACCGTCTCCGACGAGGCCGAGCTCGAGGCAGCCTTCCGCCAGGTGGCGGAGCGCTTTGGCGGGCTCGACATCGTGTGCAACAACGCAGGCATCTCCCAGTCCACGCCGCTCGACGACTACACGCCCGAGGAGTTTGACAAGATCATCGACATCAACGTCAAGGGCGTGCTCAACGGCTGCCAGGCGGCGTCGCGCGTGCTCGGCGAGGGCGGCGTCATCATCAACACGAGCTCCATGGTGAGCAAGATGGGCCAGCCTTCTGGCGTCGCCTACCCCATGTCCAAGTTTGCGGTCAATGGCATCACCATCTCGCTTGCTCGCGAGCTGGGGCCGCGCGGCATCCGCGTGAACGCCGTCGCGCCGGGCGTCACTGCCACGGACATGGTGGCGAGCCTGCCCGAGGAGATGATCGCCCCCATCGCGGCGGCCATCCCGCTCAAGCGCGTGGGCCAGCCCGAGGACGTGGCCAACGCCTTCGTCTACATGGCGAGCGACCTCGCGTCCTACGTGACGGGCGAGGTCCTGGCCGTCGACGGCGGCATGACGGTGTAGGTGCTGGCAGATAGCACGTGTGGGCCCGGGAGGCGAGTGGTGCTCCCGGGCCTAATTTGATGGTGCAGGTCCCGCGGCTGCGTCCGATGGCCACCCATCTCAAATAAAAAAACGAGAAATAATAAAATAACGAAAACCGATAAAAAGACGAAAACGGACCCTGCAAAGCGATTGAGCGTCGGGATTTACTGTCAGACTTTTCGGTATTGCCCCGCATTTCTCGGTATGAAATACGGTATTCTCGGCCAAATAACGGTACCGAATACAAAAGAACGGTATAGAAACAAGGTTTTACGGCATTTTATCGGTACCGGAAAAAAATGCCTTGCTTCCAGGCATAGTTTGCACGAGATGCTCCGTATGAACTTCTAGCTACGTGACGCTGACGGGAGTATTCGACATCTCTGCCCGATTATTCGTGCCACTTGGTGGGGCGAGAACCTCGCTCGGTATACCGTCAATGAAAAAGGAGCCTCAAACGAGGCCCCTCAAGCAAGTCAAATTGCTGTCTACACAGCGCCCGAAGGCAGTTTTGGCTAGGCCGTATTATGCGACTTGGCAGTGGCACCTTGACTGGTAATCAAACGACGTCGGCCTCTCGTTGGCAACGTTTTGCGTATATTATCGTCGTTGACAATGGTATCAAGAATCGTTGACGACGTCTTCAGACTGGTTTTCGACTTCCTAGCGCGGGCGATTGCTCGGAGAGTCAAGAGTGTTCTTCTACGTTTCGCGAAGGGATGTGGTCTTATGGCGCTAATCCTGCAGAAGGTGGCTGGTGCAGGCTGTCGAGGAGGTCTCGGCACCGAAGCGGACTAAGTTCAACGGATTTTGAGCTCGATAAGCCTGGCGGTTCGATTCCGCCGACCTCCTCCAGAGAAAACGGCCCGGGTCATGCGCCCGGGTCTTTTCGTATCTGCGCGACCGGTTTTTGAGCGGTAGCAAACTGATTGGTAATCAAACGCACCCCAAACTGAGCTGTGAGGCACGCGCGAACCTGGCAACGCCGCCTGCCGACGGGAATCGCCGAGTGTGGATAGGCTGGGAACTATCAAGAAAACATCGGACGGGGGTGAGGCAATGAAGCGCGACAAGTTCGTGGGCCCGATTCTCCTCACTCCCGTCACGAGGACGAGCCGCGAGTGGACGCTGCGTCTGCTGCGTCGTTGCGCCCTCGCCGTCCTCATCCTCCTCGTCGTCCTTCTCGCCCTGAACGCCATCGCGGCGTCGATGGGCTACGGTTCTTTCTGACCCACGCCCGCAAACGCGCCCTTCTCGCCGCACCCAGAACAAGGCCTCCCATAAGCTAGACTTGCTCTAAGCAAAACCCTCAACCCCAAGGCGGTGGCGCGTGATGAGCGACGGCGTCATGATTCTTCTCATCTTTGGCCTTATCGCGCTGCTTGGTGGCGGCACCACGGCGCTTGTGCTCGTGATCTCAAAGCGCGCCCGAGCACACAAGGAGCAGGCCTACACCGGAGCCACCACGGGGACCATCGTGCGCGTCCGCCCAGGGAGCACGGATCGCCCCACGGTCGTGTACGTGCGCTACGAGGTCGACGGCACGGAGTATGAGTGCCATGAGACGGTGAAGCTCACGAGCGAGGCCATCAAGCTCGGACCCATTCCCATTGGGCAGACCAAGCGCGGAAAGATCCCCTCGAGCGTGGGCGACGTGGTGCGCGTGGCGTACCTTCCGACCGATCCCTCCAAGGCCATTCTCACGGACAACAAGGGCCTGATGAACGCATAGGGGAGAGATTCCCTCGGCGCACTACCGCCCTTCCGCGGCTGTCCCCAGCGCCCGGCACACCCTCTCCGCCACGCCAACGCTCATCGCAACCTTGGCCACGTCCGGCACCACGAACGGAACCACCGCCACGGCCAGCGCTGCCGGCGCGTCGATCGCATAGACGTTCATGAGCTGGAACGTTCCCAGCGCGTAGCTCACTGCCAGCAGCGCGATGCCAGCCGCCACGCCTCGTGCCCTTCTCGGTAGCACGTGCGCGTGGGCCACGGTACCTGCCACGGGCATGCCAACGGCAAAGCCCAGGAGGTATCCGCCCGTCGGCCCCAAAAGCACGCCGAGCCCGCCCTGAAAGCCGGAGAACACCGGCACGCCCGCCGCGCCCAACAGCAGGTAGACCACAACGGTGAAGAGCGCGTCGCGCGTGCGCATGACCTGCGGCAGAAGCGCCAGCACAAAGGTCTGCATCGTGAACGGCACCGGGCCCAGCGGCACGGTGATCCACGCGCTCACGGCGAGCAGCGCTATGCAGACGCCGCAACGGGCGACCTGGCGGTTGGACATGGGGGGCTCCCACACGACTGGACGCTATTCTCGGCAGCATTTTCGCCGAGACGGAGCAACTGCGGATAACAGTCTAGAAAATGGCGCCATTTTCCGTAAATCCTCCGTCTCGGCGGAGGAGCAGAGAGACGAGCGGAGAGGACTGCCGTGCCGACGGGCGAGAAGAACGAACGCCGCGTGTGGGGGTCGTGGAGTGGCACTTCTCGGCATGCCGTTCGCAGGCGCAAAGATACCGCCCGCGGCATCCCCAAAATTCCTCTTGAAACACGCTTGAAAAGTGGGAATATATGGGCTAACAAACATTTTGTTTGGATACCAGACAAAAAGTTGGCAGGCGCCAGAGCACAAGGAGGAAGCGTTGAGCGAGAAGATCAAGTGGGTCGCCAACAAGATGCCTAAGAGCGACGACCGCCACCTCGGCATCATGTCCCTCGAGAACGTGGAGGCCGCCCGCAGCTTCCACAAGAGCTTCCCGCAGTACGACGTCACCCCGCTCGCCAAGCTTGACGCGCTGGCGGGCGAGCTCGGCCTCAAGAACCTGGCCGTGAAGGACGAGTCCTACCGCTTTGGCCTCAACGCCTTCAAGGTGCTCGGCGGCTCCTTTGCCATGGCCAACTACATCGCGGGCAAGATTGGCCGCCCGGTCTCCGAGATGACCTACGACTACCTCACGAGCGACGAGCTGGCGCGCGACTTCGGCCAGGCCACCTTCTTCACCGCCACGGACGGCAACCACGGCCGCGGCGTTGCCTGGGCCGCCAACAAGCTGGGCCAGAAGGCCGTCGTGCACATGCCCAAGGGCAGCGTGAAGAGCCGCTTTGACAACATCGCCGCAGAGGGCGCCGAGGTCACGATCGAGGACGTCAACTATGACGAGTGCGTCCGCATGGCCGCCGTCGAGGCTGCAGCCTGTGAGAACGGCGTCATCGTGCAGGACACCGCCTGGGACGGCTACGAGGAGATCCCGTCCTGGATCATGGAGGGCTACGGCACCATGGCCTCCGAGGCGGCCGAGCAGCTGCGCGCGGCCGGCGTGGAGCGCCCGACGCACGTCTTCGTGCAGGCCGGAGTGGGCAGCCTGGCCGGCGGCGTGGTGGGCTACTTCACCAACCTCTTCCCCGACAACCCGCCCACCTTTGTGGTGATGGAGGCCGACACCGCGGCCTGCCTCTACAAGGGCGCGCTTGCCGGCGACGGCGACCCGCGCATCGTGGACGGCGACATGCCCACGATCATGGCGGGCCTTGCCTGCGGCGAGCCCAACACGCTGGGCTGGGACATCCTGCGCAACCACGTGTCCGTGTTCGTGAGCTGCCCCAACTGGGTGGCCGCCAAGGGCATGCGCGTGCTCGGCGCCCCCAAGAAGGGCGACCCGCGCGTCATCTCCGGCGAGTCCGGCGCCGTGGGCGCGGGTCTGGTCACGACCCTCATGGAGTCCGACGAGTACGCCGAGCTCCGCGAGGCCATCGGCCTGGACGAGACGAGCTCCGTGCTGCTCTTCTCGACCGAGGGCGACACGGACCCGGTGAACTACCGCAGGGTCGTGTGGGATGGCGCGTACCCCGCCGAGTAGGGGAGAGCGAGAAGAACGGATTCTTCTCGGCAGAAGACTGGTAACGAGGGCGTCAGAAAGGACGTAAGCAAAATGGCCAAGGAACTGGATTTCGAGCAGATCAAGAGCGCGGCGGAGGCGTACGGCAAGGACATGACCGCGTTCCTGCGCGCCATGATCTCCCACCCGAGCGAGTCCTGCGAGGAGGGCGAGGTCGTGGCCTGCATCAAGGCCGAGATGGAGAAGCTCGGCTTTGACAAGGTCGAGGTCGACGGCCTGGGCAACGTCATCGGCTGGATGGGCGAGGGCGACAAGATCATCGCCATCGACTCCCACATCGACACCGTGGGCATCGGCAACCGCGACAACTGGGAGGCCGACCCCTACGAGGGCTACGAGACCGACGAGCTCATCTACGGCCGCGGCGGCTCCGACCAGGAGGGCGGCATGGCGTCCGCCACGTACGCCGCCAAGATGATGAAGGACCTGGGCCTCATCCCCGAGGGTTACAAGATTATGGTCGTCGGCTCCGTCCAGGAGGAGGACTGCGACGGCATGTGCTGGCAGTACATCGTAAACAAGTACTTCGACGGTCCCGAGGACGCCCGCGAGAAGATCGAGTTCGTCATCTCCACCGAGCCCACCGACGGCGGCATCTACCGTGGCCACCGCGGCCGCATGGAGATCCGCGTGGACGTGCGCGGCGTTTCCTGCCACGGATCGGCGCCCGACCGCGGCGACAACGCCATCTACAAGATGGCCGATATCATCGCCGACGTCCGTGCCCTCAACAACAACGGCTGCGACGAGTCAACCGACATCAAGGGCCTCGTCAAGATGCTCGACCCCAAGTACAACCCGGAGCACTTCGAGGACGCGCGCTTCCTGGGCCGCGGCACCTGCACCGTGTCGCAGATCTTCTATACCAGTCCCAGCCGCTGCGCCGTGGCCGACAGCTGCGCGATCTCCATCGACCGCCGCATGACCGCCGGCGAGACCTGGGACTCCTGCCTCCAGGAGATCCGCGACCTGCCGTCCGTCAAGAAGTACGGCGACGACGTCAAGGTCTCCATGTACATGTACGACCGCCCGAGCTGGAAGGGCACCGTCTACGAGACCGAGGCCTACTTCCCCACGTGGATCAACGCCGAGAGCGCCGCTCACGTCCAGGCCCTCGTTGACGCGCACCACGCCCTCTTTGGCGAGGAGCGCATTGGCTGCGAGCCGTCTATGGACAAGCGCGCCGGTCGTCCGCTCACGGACAAGTGGACCTTCTCAACCAACTGCGTCTCCATCCAGGGCCGCTACGGCATCCCGTGCGTGGGCTTTGGCCCCGGCGCCGAGAGCCAGGCGCACGCGCCCAACGAGGTCACCTACAAGCAGGACCTCGTGACCTGCGCCGCGCTCTACACCGCCGCGCTCAACCTCTACGACCCGTCCAAGAAGACCGGCGACGTCACCGTCTTCCGCGCCGGCGCCACCGACAACGACATCCAGTAGGCACTCGGCGGCCGTGAGACAAAGGGGACAGGTTCTTTTGTCTCATCTGCCCCACGGCCGCCACATACATCCGTAAGACTGACAGTGGATGAGACAAAAGAACCTGTCCCCTTTGTCTCACACAGAAAGGAAACGAACATGGCCAAGGACTTCTCCGCGCTTCTCGACGAGCTCAAGGGCTACGACTTCTCCGGCATGTACAACGCCGACTTCCTGCACACCTGGGACAAGACCACCGACGAGCTGCGCGCGCTCTACGCCGTGGCCGCTGCCCTGCGCAACCTCCGCGAGCGCAACATCTCCTCGCGCATCTTCGACTCCGGCCTCGCCGTCTCGCTCTTCCGCGACAACTCCACGCGCACGCGCTTCTCGTTCTCCAAGGCCACGAACCTGCTCGGACTCCAGCTCCAGGACCTCGACGAGGGCAAGTCCCAGATCGCCCACGGTGAGACCGTCCGCGAGACCGCTACGATGATCTCCTTCATGGCTGACGTCATCGGCATCCGCGACGATATGTACATCGGCAAGGGCGACGCCTACATGGCCGAGGTCGCCGAGTCCGTCGACGAGGCCTATAAGGACGGCGTGCTCGACCACCGTCCCACGCTCATCTCCCTGCAGTCCGACTCCGACCACCCCACGCAGTCCTCCGCCGATATGCTCTATCTCATCGAGGAGTTTGGCGGCCTGGAGAACCTCCGCGGCAAGAAGGTGGCCGTGACCTGGGCGTACTCCCCGAGCTACGGCAAGCCGCTCTCCTGCCCGCAGTCGCTCATCTCGCTGCTGCCGCGCTTTGGCATGGACGTCACGCTGGCCCACCCCGAGGGTTACGACCTCATGGGCGACCGCGTGGAGGCCGCTAAGACCTACGCCGCCGAGTCCGGCTGCACGTTCCGCCAGGTGAACACGATGGAGGAGGCCTTCGAGGGTGCCGACATCGTCATCCCCAAGAGCTGGGCCCCCTACGCTGCCATGGAGAAGCGCACCAACCTCTACGCCGAGGGCGACGACGCCGGCATCAAGGCGCTTGAGAAGGAGCTTCTCGCCCAGAACGCCACGCACCAGGACTGGTGCTCCACGACCGACCTCATGGCGAAGACCGCCAACGGCCAGGACACCATCTACATGCACCCGCTGCCCGCCGACATCTCCGGCGTCTCCTGCGAGCACGGCGAGGTCATGGCCGACGTCTTTGACATGCACCGCGTGGGCATGTACAAGGAGGCCAGCTACAAGCCGTACGCCATCGCGGCCATGATCTTCCTGCAGAAGGTCAAGGACCCCGTGGCCACGCTCGCGGCGCTCGAGGAGCGCGGCAAGGACCGCTGGTATCAGGCGTAAGTAGCTGCCAGCAACCTGGGGCCGCCCATACGTCGTTCGCTCACTGCGCGTTGCGCAGAAATCGCTCACTGACGTATGGGCGGCCTCGCCTTTAGAGGTTCTTCTCGGCAAGTCTTTCTCGCAATACAAGGAGCAATATAAAATGGGAAAGCGAATCGTTATAGCCCTCGGCGGGAATGCCCTGGGCAACAACCTGCCGGAGCAGATGGAGGCAGTCAAGCACACGGCGCGCGCGATCGTGGACCTCATCGAGCAGGGCAACGAGGTCGTGGTGGCCCACGGCAACGGCCCGCAGGTGGGCATGATCCAGGAGGCCATGACGCAGCTCACGCGCTCCAACCCCGAGAAGTACATCCCGTGTCCGCTCTCCGTGTGCGTGGCCATGAGCCAGGGCTACATTGGCTACGACCTGCAGAACGCGCTGCGCGAGGAGATGCTCGACCGCGGGATCGACGTGGGCGCGGCAACCGTGCTCACGCAGGTGGAGGTCGACCCGGAGGACCCGGCCTTTGCCAACCCCACCAAGCCGATCGGTGCCTTCATGACGCGCGAGGAGGCCGACCGCATGATCGCCGAGCGCGGCTATGACGTGGTGGAGGACGCCGGGCGCGGGTATCGCCGCGTGGTGGCCTCGCCCAAGCCGGTTGGCATCGTTGAGCTGGACACCATTCGCTCGCTCGTGGAGACCAACCACGTGGTCGTGGCGTGCGGTGGCGGCGGTATCCCCGTGTTCAAGACCGAGGGCAACCACCTCAAGGGTGCCGCGGCGGTCATCGACAAGGACTTTGCGGCGGCGCGCCTGGCCGAGCAGCTTGACGCGGACTTCCTGGTGATTCTCACGGCCGTGGAGAAGGTCGCCGTGAACTTTGGCAAGCCCGACCAGCAGTGGCTGGACGAGCTCACGCCCGCCGACGTTGAGCGTTACGTGGCCGAGGGCCAGTTCGCGCCCGGCTCGATGCTGCCCAAGGTCCAGGCCGCGCTCGCGTTCGCGCAGTCCGGGCCCGGCCGCTCGTCTCTGATCACGCTGCTCGAGCGCGCCGCCGACGGCATCGCCGGCAAGACGGGTACCATCGTACGTGGGTAGGATACGAAGGGACAGTCCCTTCGTATCATCAAGAGTGAAATGAGACAAAGGGACTGTCCCTTTGTCTCATGGGACGGGGAGGCATGAGACCCGACCTCAGGGCATATCTTCTGGATGACGATGGGCATCGGGTCTTTGGGCCTGGTCCCGTCGACCTGTTGGAGCGCGTGGGCGAGCTGGGCAGCCTGCGCGCCGCCGCGATCGACATGGGCATGGCCTACACCAAGGCCACGCGCCTCGTGCACGACGCGGAGCGCGCCTTTGGCTTTGCGCTCACCGAGCGGACCGTGGGCGGATCCGGGGGAGGAGGATCCCAGCTCACGGCCGAGGCGCGCGAGCTCATCGAGCGCTACCGGGCATTCGAACGCACGAGCCGCTGGGCGCTCTCCGCCGCCTACGAGACGTGCTTCTCGGGCTTTGCCGACGTGCCGCGCCTGGGCTGCGTGGTCATGGCGTCCGGCGAGGGCGCGCGCTTTGGCGGCGAGCCGGGCGAGAAGCTCGTAACGCCGCTGTCCGGTACGGCCGTGCTGGAGCGCACACTCGCCGCGCTGCCGGCGGACCTCTTGGACGTTGTGGTGGTGACGCGCTGGGACGCGGTCGAGGAGCTGTGCGGGCGGCTCGGTGTGCGCTGCATGCGCGCGGACGGTCCGCTCAAGAGCGACACGATGCGCGCGGGCCTGGAGGCGCTGGGGCATCGTGCCGGCTGCCTCTTTGTGACCGGCGACCAGCCGCTTCTGAGCGAGAAGAGCGTGCGCTCGATGGTGTCCGCGCTCACGCACGAGCCCACGGCAATCGTGCGCCTGAGCTGGCACGGTCGCCCGGCGAATCCGGTGCTCTGGCCGAACGACACGCTGGGCGCGCTCGCCCGGCTGGACAATGACACCGGAGGGCGCGTCCTTCTCGCCGGCCATGCCGAGCTGGAGGGTCGCGTGCGCCTGGTCGAGGCCGCCGACGAGTGGGAGCTCGCCGACGTGGACACGCCTGAGGACCTGGCGCGCCTCGAGGGTGCGCTGGCCGAGAGAGGGGAGAGCCGATGAGGAGGATCCTGGCAAACGGCACGCTGGTCACGCCGGAGGGCCTGCGCCGCGCCGACCTCGCGCTGGGGGGCGAGAAGATCGCGGAGATCGCCGCGCACATCGAGCCCGGGCTCACGGACGTCGTCGAGGACGTGAGCGGCTGCTGGGTGTTCCCCGGCTTCATCGACGCGCACACCCACCTGCAGTGCTGGACCGGCATGGACTGGACGGCCGACAGCTTTGAGACCGGCACGCGCGCCGCTGCCTGCGGCGGCACCACCTGCATCGTTGACTACGCCACGGCCGACCGTGGCGTGACGATGGACGAGGCGCTGGCCGAGTGGCACAAGCGTGCCGAGGGCGGCGCGGGATGTGCGGCCAACTACGGCTTCCACATGGCCATCGCCGAGTGGGGCGAGGACTCGCCCGCGCAGATGCGCCGCATGCGCGAGGCGGGCGTCTCGAGCTTCAAGACCTACCTCGCCTACGACCACCTGCGGCTCTCCGACGCCGAGACGCTGCGCTGCCTGGAGGTCGTGCGCGACCTGGATGCCGTGCTCTGCGTGCACTGCGAGAACGGCGACGTGGTGAACGAGCTGCAGCGCCAGGTGCTCGCCGAGGGTATCACGGGTCCGGAGGGGCACCCCCTGAGCCGCCCGGCCGAGGCCGAGGCCGACGCCGTGAGCCGCCTGCTCTATCTGGCACAGATCGCGGGCGCGCGCGTCAACGTGGTGCACCTGTCCACGGAGCTCGGGCTTCTCGCCGTGCGTGCCGCCCGCGCCCGCGGCCAGCAGGGCATCTACGTGGAGACCTGCCCGCAGTACCTCACGCTGGACGACACGCGCTACCTCGAGGCCGGCGATGACGGCTTCGCGGGCGCCAAGTACGTGATGAGCCCGCCGCTGCGCAAGCCGTCCGACGTGCGCGCCCTGCGCGATGCCGTGCTCGCCGGCGAGGTGGACTCCATCGCGACGGACCACTGCTCGTTCAACCTGCACGGCCAGAAGGACCGCGGCCGCGGCGACTTCACCAAGATCCCCAACGGCGGCCCCGGCATCGAGCACCGCCCGGCCGTGATGGCCACGACCTTCGAGGGCCAGCTCGGGCCCGAGGGACTCTGCCGCCTGCTGTCGGAGGGCCCGGCGCGCACGTTCGGCCTGTGGCCGGAGCGCGGGCGCCTGGCCGTGGGCGCGGCCGCCGACGTCTGCGTGTGGGACCCGTCGGCGCGCTGGACCATCAGCGCCGCGACCCAGCACCAGGCCGTGGACTACACGCCGTGGGAGGGCTTTGAGGCGCACGGTCGCGCGCATCTCGTCTACGTGGGCGGCGAGCTCGTGGCCCGCGACGGCGAGCCCTGCGGCCCCACCCCCGGCTGCTACGTGGCAAGATGATACGAAGGGACTGTCCCTTCGTATCATTTCGAGACTGATAAGGAGAAGAACATGGCAATCGAGGCAATCGTCACCGACAAGGCGCCCGCGGCGCTCGGCCCCTACTCCGCCGCCGTGGCCGCCCCGGCCACCAAGGCCATCCACGTGTCCGGACAGCTGCCGATCGACCCCGCCACCGGCGAGTTCGCTGGCGAGGATATCCAGGCCCAGACGCGCCAGAGCCTCACCAACATCAAGAACATCCTCGAGGCCGCCGGCGCCTCCATGGCCGACGTCGCCGAGGTCACCGTCCTTCTCGACGACATCAATGACTTTGCGGCCATGAACGAGGTCTACGGCGAGTTCTTCACCGCGCCGTACCCCAGCCGCGCCGCCTTTGAGGTGGCCGCGCTGCCCAAGGCCGCCAAGGTCGAGATCAAGGCCGTGGCCTACCTGTAGGCAGAGCCTCACCGGGAAGGGACGCCCGCCGGCTTCCACGCAGGACTGCGCTTCGCGGAAGATCCTGCTTAGGAAGTCGGCGGGCGTCCGCCGTTTTGGTCCCCAGGTGCCGAGAAGAACGGACGAGAAGGGCCTGCTCAGACGCTGTGCAACCTATAGTTGCGGCATTTCCCACTAAAGGTGCTGGCACGTGTGGGGGTGGTCGCCTAGGCTCTTGTCAGTTCGAGACCACACAGGGAGGCTGACATGAACGTCGAGGTTGCCCAGCGCCTTGCGGAGCTCCGCCGCGCCAAGGGGTACAGCCAGGAGGCGCTCGCTCACGAGCTGGGGCTGTCTCGTCAGGCGGTCTCCAAGTGGGAGCGCGCGGAGAGCGCTCCGGACACCGAGAACCTCATCGCGCTTGCGCGGCTTTACGGCATGAGCCTGGACGAGCTGCTCCGCGTGGGCTCGGAGGCCGAGGAGACTGTCGTCCCGGCGACCGAGCCTCCCGTGCAGGTACCGGAACCCACGGCAGGTCGGAACGGAAGGGCCAAGGTTGCCGTGATGGGCGCGATCATCGTGGTACTTCTCGGCCTGCTTGCGTGGCTCTTGGTCACGGGCGTCTGGCGCAGAGTGATGGCGACCGGATCGAACGAGGCGTTCTCCCTGGGAGCGCCCTTCGACAAAAGCGCCGTGTACACCGCCTCGGGGGTGCGCAACCTCGACGTGACCTGGCAGGGCGGCACGGTGCGGGTGGAGCGCGGGACTTCCGACAAGCTCTCTGTGCGCGCTTCGCTGCCGGCCGGGACCTACGACATGGATCCCACGCGCGTCTCGATCAGGATGCGCGACGACGGGACGCTGGTGATCGACGACGGCCTGCCGGAGGCTGATAACGGCCTCGCCTATCCTGACCTGCAGCTGATTATTCAGCTTCCCGCGGACGGGGTGATGGAGCTTGATCGGGTGAGAGTCGACGGCGTGGCCTCGGACATCGAGATGTCCGGGTTCGTGTGCCGGACGTTCGAGCTCAGGGGCGTCGTCGGGGACGTGAGCCTTCTTCCCGCAGTCGAGGAGAGCGTGGTCATCGAGACGGTCAGCGGCCGCGTGACGCTGCCCCTTGCGGACGGAATGCCCGACGAGACGCACGTCAAGACGGTGAGCGGCGACGTGACGCTCGACGTGCCAGAGGGCGTGGGCATGACGCTGCGCTTCGACACGACTTCGGGCCGGTTCAGCGACGCGGTGGGCTCCGACTCGGTGGATGCCGGCGTGCTCACGTATGGCGACGGCACCGCGAACGTGACGGTCTCCGCGGTCAGCGGCTCGCTTAGAGTGCAGTGACGGTGCCGGCCTGGACGCTGCCCGCGAATGACGGGATGGCGAGAAGGGCGGCGAGCTCGCGGGCCGCGTCCGGCGCGACGTCGGCCTGGTTGACGAGGGCGACGTCGGCGAGGGCCTCGGCGTTGGCGGCGCGGGCGACGAGCTCGGGCGTGGCGGGGTCGTCCGGCGTGCAGCCGGCGAGCTCGCAGAAGAGCTCCGGGCGGTGGACCTTCTCGCGCACGGGATGGCCGAGGCCGGAGGCGCCGAGCACGAGGATCGTGCGGCCCGAGCACGCGGGGACGACGGGCTCCCAGGGGGCGTGGGCCTTGAGGGGGAGGCGCCGGGCGCCGTCGGCCTCTACGAGCACGTGGTCCGCGAGGGCCGCCAGCGCGTCGATGCCCAGCTCGGGGGTTACGAGCTTGCCGTTCTTCTCGGCCTGCGAGCCCACGCAGATGACGCGCGACTCCGCGAGTGCCGCGCGCACGTCGTCGGCGTCTGCCGAGGTCACGAGCGGCATGTCCGGGAACGGCAGGATGTGCGTCGTGGTGGTGAGCACGACCGTGCCCGGCAGCTCGCGCGCGAGCGCCGCGATCAGCGACGTCTTGCCGCCGCTGCCGATGACTGACGTCACGCCAGGCCTCACGCTCAGAGCCTCCGCAAAGCCCACCTGCCACCTCCTCGACGCATTGCTGCCGTCTGCCGCATTGTAGTTTTCAAAATACAACGCCCTATTACAATTTTTCTGGTTGGCAGACCGTTTTTCGGCAAACGAGCGAGGAGACGACATGGCAGACACGGTGCTCACGATCGACGCGCGGGGCGAGGCGTGCCCCATCCCCGTGGTGCGGACCCTGAAGGCGCTGGGTGCGCTGGCGGGCCCGGGCAGCGTGGAGACCCTCGTGGACAACGAAATCGCGGTGGCAAACCTCACGCGCATGGGCGAGGGCAAGGGCTGCGCTGTTGCGAGCGAGCGGCTGGGCGAGAAGGAGTGGCGCGTCACCGTGACCACGTCCGTGGCGCTGGGTGTGAGCGACGCGGAAGCCGAGTCGGCGACGTGCGAGGTACCGGCGCCGGGTGCGGCGTCCTTCTCGTCTGCGCCGCGCCGCGTGGTGGTTGCCATCACCTCCGAGTGCATGGGCACCGGCGATGACGTGCTCGGCAAGAAGCTCATGGGGAGCTTCGTATATTCGCTCACGCAGCTCGACGAGCTGCCGGCGACCGTGCTGCTCTACAACGGCGGCGCGCACCTCAGCTGCGAGGGCTCGGCGGCGCTCGAGGACCTGCGCGGCCTCGCGGCCTCCGGCGTGGAGGTGCTGACCTGCGGGACCTGCCTCGACCACTACGGCATCGCGGACACGCTGGCCGTGGGCGAGGTCACCAACATGTACGTGATCGCGCAGCGGCTTTCGGGCGCGAGCCTCGTGGTGCGGCCGTAGGGCCGGGCGGCGGGCGATGGCGCGCGTGCGGGTGCCGTCTTTGGTGGTGACGTTTCCCACCACGGCGGCGGCGATGTCATGCGAGGAGTGCTGCGAGCGGCGCGACCTGGGCGGGCGGATGATCCCGGTGCCCGGCGAGGTCGCGGCCGGGTGCGGCCTGGCGTGGAAGACGGCGCCGGAGGCGCGCGAGGAGCTCGCGGCCGCGCTGGCCGCCGACGGCGTCCCCGTCGAGGTCATGACCGTCATCGAGCTGCTCGAGTTCCGATGATACGAAGGGACAGTCCCTTCGTATCATTTGCGAGAAGGACGTGGGGCCGATGATCTACCTGGACAACGCGGCGACGACGATGCGCAAGCCGCAGGAGGTCGTGGACGCCGTCGTGGCGGCGATGGGCTCGCTCGGAAACGCGGGGCGCGGCGCGTCCACGGGCGCCCTCGGCGCCGGGCGCGTAGTGCTGCGCGCCCGTGAGGCGGTGGCCGCGCTCCTGGGCTGCCCGCGCGCCGACCACGTGTGCTTCTCGGCCAATGCGACGGCGGCGCTCAATGCCGCGCTGTCCGGCCTGGTGGGTCCGGGCGACCGCGTGGTCACGACGGTGCTGGAGCACAACTCCGTGCTGCGCCCGCTCGCGCGCCTGGCGGACGAGCGAGGCGTGGAGGTCGCCTACGCCGGCTGCGACGCGCACGGGTTTCTCGACCTGGACGAGCTCGAGCGGCTGGTCACGCCGGGCACGCGTCTCGTTGCGGTGACGCATGGCTCCAATGTGACGGGCAACCTTGTGGACGTGGCCCGCGTGGCCCAGATCGCGCACGCCACGGGCGCGTTCTGCCTGGCGGACGCGTCGCAGACGGCGGGCGCGGTGCCGCTGGACATGGCTGCCATGGGCATCGACGTGGTGTGCTTCACCGGGCACAAGGGTCTCATGG
The DNA here is from genome assembly GCA_963928085.1 of uncultured Atopobiaceae bacterium. Lineage (GTDB taxonomy): Bacteria > Actinomycetota > Coriobacteriia > Coriobacteriales > Atopobiaceae > Thermophilibacter. Next base: position 1,345,212 of record CAWVDR010000001.1, on the reverse strand, counting down.
GCCCGCAGGGCACGGGCGGCATGGCGGTGGCCGAGGGCGTCGACGTGCGACCGTGGGCCGAGGGCGGCTCCGGCGTGCACTCCTTCGAGCGTCGGCACCCGCTGGAGTGGCCCACGCGGATGGAGGCGGGGACGCTCAACGCTCACGGTCTGGCCGGCCTTCTCGCTGGCGTGGAGTTTGTCGAGAAGAACGGCGGTCCCGCGGCGGTGGGCGCGCGCGAGCACGCGCTGGCGCGGCGGCTCTACGAGGGCGTGGCCGGGGTGCCGGGCGTGACGGTGTACGGCGGCTGGCCCGTGGCGCCCGAGCGCTGCGGTAGCATCGTGGCGCTCAACGTGGACGGGCTGGACTCGGCGGAGGTGGCCGACGCGCTGTCCTCCGGCTGGGGGATCGCGTGTCGCGCCGGTGCCCACTGTGCGCCGCTCATGCACCGTGCGCTGGGGACGGAGCGCCAGGGCATCGTGCGCCTAAGCTGCGGCTGGTTCAACACGGAGGAAGAAATCGACACCGCCGTGGCCGCCGTGCGGGCGATTGCCGAGGAATGATCTGGCGGGAGATGACGGTTGTGTACACCCTGTTGGAAACCCTCAAGTATTGGTAAGGCGGCTACCTGCGTCTCTGCAGAGGTTTGTACTGAGGCGGAGGAGAAGGGGTGTACACAACCGTCTGAGCGTGTACATCTGCCGTTCGCGACGTTGGGCGATGGGACAAACTATTTGTGAGATAGACTAACTAGTTGGAATTCGACGTCGTGTAGAGCGTTATGTTTTTGAAAACATAACGCTGACAAGGGGGTTTCCAGACATGCTGGTCGTGATTCGCGGGGCGGGGGACATCGCGTCGGGCGTCGCGCTGCGACTGCATCGTGCGGGCATGCAGGTCGTGATGTGCGACCTCGCGGTTCCCACGTCCATCCGGCGCACCGTGTGCTTCTCGGAGGCCATCCGCCTGGGCGAGACGCGCGTGGAGGGCGTGCGGGGCGTGCTGTGCGCGGACGCCCCGTCGGCGCGCGCGGCCGCGGCGGCGGGAGACGTCGCCGTGCTCGTGGACCCCGAGGCCGCCTGTGTGCGTGAGCTCGCGCCGGACGCGCTGGTGGATGCGATCCTGGCCAAGCGCAACCTCGGCACCACGCGTGACCTGGCGCCTGTCGTGATCGGCGTGGGCCCCGGCTTCACCGCGCGCGAGGACTGCGACGCCGCCGTGGAGACGATGCGCGGCCACTACCTGGGGCGCGTCTACTACGAGGGCTCGCCGATCCCCAACACGGCGGTGCCCGGGCTCATCGGCGGCTACGCGGGCGAGCGCGTGATGCGCGCGCCGGCGGACGGCGTCTTCGTGCCGTGCGTGGAGATCGGTGCACAGGTGGCGGCCGGCGACGTCTGCGCGACGGTGGGCGGCGAGCCCATGCGCGCGACGATCGACGGTGTGGTGCGCGGCCTGCTGCAGGCCGGCGTTCCCGTGCACAAGGGTATGAAGTGCGGCGACGTGGACCCGCGCTGTCATCCGGAGTACATCGAGAGCGCCTCAGACAAGGCGTTGGCCGTGGGCGGCGGCGTGCTCGAGGCGATTCTCGCGCTCTCGGGCGAGAAGGACGAACGTGCCGAGAAGAACGCGCGTCCCGTCAACGGCTCGCTCTCCGACGAGGGCTTTGTCTCCGCGCTCGTGGCGGAGCTCGAGGCCGGACGGCGCGTGGGGCTGGCGAGCCTGCTCGCCACGAGCGGCTCGATGCCGCGCCACGAGGGCGCGCGCCTGGCGGTCCTCGAAAACGAAGCGCTGGTCGGCACCGTCGGCGGCGGCGCTATCGAGCAGCTGGCCAGCGAGCGCGCCCGCGCGGCGCAGGGCGGTGGCGCTCCGAGCCTCGAGTGGTACCACACGGGCGACGCCATGGCCTGCGGCGGCGACGCCCTGCTCGCGGTGCGGCCGCTCATGGCCGACGACCTGCCCGTCCTTCTCGCCGTGCGCGACGCGCTCCTGCGCGACGAGCCCGTCTGCGTGACGGAGCGCTGGGAGGATCCCGCCGCGCCAACGATCGAGGTCGGCCCGGCCGCGCGACTGAACGTCCCGACCTGGGATGACGCGCGCGCCACCTATCGCGAGCCTATCGTCGCGCCGAGCCGACTGCACATCTTTGGCTCTGGGCACGTGGGCGCCGCGCTCGTGGGCCTGGCCGCCGCGGCAGGCTTCGAGGCCCACGTCTACGACGACCGACCGGAGCTCGCGACGCGCGAGCGCCTGCCGCAGGCAGCCAGTGTGACCTGCGGCGCGTTTGACGATCTTGCCGCCAACGCCGTCATCGGGCCGCGCGACTCTGTCGTCGTGCTCACGCACGGGCACGCCCACGACGAGACGGTTCTTCTCGCCGTGCTGACCCGTGACGTCCAACCCGCCTACGTGGGCTGCATCGGCAGCGCGCGCAAGGCCGCCCTCGCGCGCGAGCACCTTGTCGCCGCCGGCGTGCCGCAGGAGCGCGTCGACGCCGTGGCCATGCCGATCGGCCTCGCCATCGGCGCCGTCACGCCCGCCGAGATCGCCGTCTCCATCATCGCGCAGCTCGTCCGCCGTCGCGCCGAGCGCCGCGGCGAGGGCCCGGGGAAGGGCGAGCGCGCATGACGGCCCTCGCCCGCAGACACCCCGGCCGGCTCATCGCCCTTCTCGGCGCGCTACTCGTGGCCGTCGTGCTCGTGTCGCTGGCGCTCGGGCGCTATCCCATCGGCCCGGCGGACGCGCTCGAGCTCCTGGCCTCCCGCGTGGCGCCCGGCCTCGGCGACTTCTCCGCGCAGCAGGAGACGCTCTTCTTCAACGTGCGCCTGCCGCGCATCCTACTGGTGATCCTCGTGGGTGCGAGCCTCTCGGCCGCAGGCGCCGCCTTTCAGGGCATCTTCCAGAACCCGCTCGTCTCGCCGGACTTCCTCGGCGCGTCGCAGGGCGCGGCCTTTGGCGCGTGCTGGGCCATCCTCGCGGGCGGTACCTCGCTCGCGATCTCTGGCTCGGCCTTCGCCGTCTCGCTTGCGGCGGTGGGGATCGTGCTGCTGGTGAGCAGCCGGGCGCGCGGCAACCGGATCCTCGTGACCGTGCTCGCCGGCATCATGGTGAAGTCGCTCTTCGAGGCCGGCGTCTCCTACACCAAGCTCGTGGCCGACCCGTCCAACCAGCTGCAAGCCATCACGTTCTGGCTGCTCGGCTCGTTCAACGGCGCCAAGGTGGCTGACCTCGCGCTGGCGGCCGCGCCCATCGCGATCGGCCTCACCGGCCTCATGGCCATGCGCTGGCGCCTCAACGTCCTCACGATGTCCGACGACGAGGCTCTCTCCATGGGCGTGAACGCCCCGCGCGTGCGTGCCGTGGCCGTGCTCTTCTCGGCGCTCGTGACCGCGGCGAGCGTGGCGGTCTCCGGCCTCATCGGCTGGGTCGGGCTCGTGGTGCCGCACCTCGCGCGCGGCCTGGTGGGTAGCGACTACCGGCACCTCCTGCCGGCCAGCATGCTCGCGGGCGCGACGTTTCTCCTGGTGGTCGACGACATCGCGCGCCTCGCGCTTACGGCGGAGATCCCCATCGGCATCCTCACGTCCGTGGTGGGCGCGCCGTTCTTCCTGTGGCTCATCGTGAAGAGGGGGCGCGGCTGACATGAGCTTTGAGATCTCCGGCCTCAGCTTCTCCTACGGTGAACACGCGGTGCTCGAGGGCGTGGGCCTCTCCGTTGCGGACGGCGAGCTCGCGTGCGTGCTCGGGCCCAACGGCGTGGGCAAGACCACGCTCTTCCGCTGCATCCTGGGCCTCGAGCGCCCGCGCGCGGGGACCATCCTCGTGAACGGCCGGCCGCTCGGCGAGCTCACGGTGGCCGAGCGCGCCCGCGAGATGGCCTTCGTCCCGCAGAGCCACGCGCAGGTCTTTGACTACGAGGTGCTCGACGTGGTGCTCATGAGCGCGGCGTCGCGCCTGGGTCCGCTGCGCGCGCCCGCCGCGGCCGACCGCGCCCGCGCCGAGGAGGCGCTCGAGCGCGTGGGTGTGGCACACCTCGCGCACCGGAGCTTCATGCAGGTCTCGGGCGGCGAGCGGCAGCTCGTCCTTATCGCCCGCGCCATCGCTCAGGACGCGCGTTCGATCGTGATGGACGAGCCCACGAGCGCGCTCGACTTTGGCAACACGTCGCGCGTGATGGCGGTCGTGCGACGGCTCGCGAGCGAGGGGCTCTCGGTGATCGCGTCCACGCACGCGCCCGACCTGGCCTACCTCTACGCGGACACGGTGCTCGCGCTCGACGGCGGGCGCGTCCGCGCGTGCGGCGCCCCGGCCGACGTGATCACCGGGCCGCTCCTGAGCGAACTCTACGGCCTGCCCGTCGAGGTCAGCTCACTCCACAACGACAAGGCGCGCGCCTGTGTGCCAACGGAAATGATACGAAGGGACAGTCCCTTCGTATCATCAGGAAGGGGGAAGAAGTGAGGAGAAGAACGTTCCTGTCGGCGGTCGTGGCGCTTGCGGTGGCGGTGTCGCTCGGGGCGTGCGGCGGCGCGCCCGCGGCGGAGCAGCCCGACGACCAGCAGCCCGCGGCGGAGCAGGCCACGCGCGTGGTCACGGACTCGCTCGGGCGCGAGGTGGAGATTCCGGCCGAGGTCGAGCGCATCGCGGCGTCCGGACCCGTGGCCCAGCAGGTGCTGCTCACGGTGGCGCCCGAGAAGATGGTCGGACTCTCCGGCGAGCTCACGGACGAGCAGCTCGCCTACCTCGGCGAGGACCTTGCCGACCTGCCCGTCTTTGGCCAGATCTACGGAGGCAAGGGCGACTTCAATAAGGAGGCCGTCGCCGCGGCGGACCCGCAGCTGATCATCGACATCGGCGAGGCCAAGGATTCGCTCGTCGAGGAGCTGGACACGCTGCAGGAGCAGCTCGGCATCCCGTGCGTGCATATCGACTCGACCGACCTCCACAGCTACGCCGACCTCTACGACCAGCTCGCGGAGATCCTGGACTCCGAGAAGGCCGCCGAGCTCGCGGAGTACTGCCGCAACGCCGTGGCCGAGGTCGAGTCCGTCGTCGCGGAGGCGCCCGAGGACGAGCGCCCGCGCGCGGCGTACCTGCTCGGCGACACCGGCACCAACGCGATGGCGCGCGGCGGCTTCCAGTCCGGCATCATCGACCTGTGCTCCGAGAACGTCGTCGTGGTGGACGACCCGTCGTCCAGCGGCAAGGGCAATGAGATCGGCCTCGAGCAGATCGCGCTCTGGGACCCCGAGCTCATCGTCTTCGTGGGTGACTCAATCTACGACACCGTGGGCGACGAGCCGGCTTGGGCCGAGCTTGCCGCCATCAAGTCCGGCAACTACTTCCGCGCGCCGAGCGAGCCTTACAACTGGATCTCCATGCCTGCCTCGGTCAACCAGATCATCGGCCTGCAGTGGTACGCGCGCCTGTGCTACCCGGACCGCTTCGACGATGACCTGCGCGACGTGGTGGGGGAGTACTACCAGCTCTTCTACGGCCACGACCTCACGGACGAGGAGTACGACGCGCTGATGCGCGGCGCCGTGCGAGAGTAGATTTCATTGTCTGGGTACTTTTTCGCCCTACCCTCAAGTATCGCTGTGGAGCGACAGCGGCCTGAGCTGCGCAAACTCATTGTCTGCTGTCCTGGCTACTCTGAGTGCTCGAGAAAAAGTACCCAGACAATGAGTTGGGGAGCCGCGGCGTCCGTCGCCGACCGCTTTCCTGCGGGTTTTGCGAGGTCTCCGCATCGCTGTGAAAAGGTTGGGTGCTTTTCCGCGCACGTCCAGAGTACAAGAGCGCTCGTTCTTGACGTTTTAGCAGCTCAAACGTTTGTGACGTTCGCCAGCTACTTTGGAGGTGAGGAAAAAAGCACCCAACCTTTTTTGGGAGGCGTCAGAGGAGGACCTCACGCAGTCGGTGGGTTCCCGGCTCATCGGGGGAGAGGAGCTCGACGGAGTGCCAACTTCGGGAAAAGCGCGTGCGAGCATCATCGGCGAGCGCCGAGCGCACGACCACGAGGGCGTGGGTCCAGGCGGGCGTGGGGCCGTCGTCCAGCAGGGTTAGCGCCGCGGTGAGTCCGCCGCCGCGACGCAGCTCGAGCGGGCCGACCTCGTCGATGACGAGAAGGCCTGGCTGCGCTTCGTCCGAGGCCGTCGCGAGTTCGGCGAGGTGCGCGTTCACGCGGGCGAGCGCCTCCGCGTTAAACTCCCAGCCCAAGCCGGTCGAGCACCCATCCCCGGCAGGCGTGGCGAGAAGAACGCGCTCGTGCGAGGGCAAGAGTACGTTCTCGATCCCGACCTTCTCGTCGTCGTGCCACACGCCCGGCGCGAGCACGCCGCTCACAGGAACGCCCATCGCCACGAGCTCGCGCACGCGCGCCTTGAGCCACGTGGTCTTGCCCGTCCGGATGTCTCCGGTGAGAATGAACAGCATGGGTCGCGCTCCGCCCTGTCCCGTTGTTGCCCATCGCGTAGATCCGGACAAAATGGAGGTCTGACGGAGCCATTTTTGTCCGATATTGCGCGATGGATGAGAGGTACCTTCCTGTCTGGAGGAAATGATGACAGATGCGTGGTCGCTCTACGACCGAATGATCGCCCAGATTCCCAACGATGCGCTTGTGCGGCACGTGGTCATGGGCGCGCACCACTGTCTCGTCGAGGCGGAGTGCGGCTCGGGCGTGGCGGCGCTCCATCGCGGCGGCGCGCGCCTGCGCATGGAGCGCGACTGGGCGGGACGCCCGCTGCGGGAGCTCGCGACCTGCGCCAAGTCATGGGACTTCGAGGTGGCGTCGGTGGGCGTGGCGGCGCTCAACGCCTGGCACAATCAGCTCGGGCGCCTGAACGCACTGGGCCTGGTCACGGACGCGCCGAGCACGGATCCGTTCGTGTTCCTCGCCCCGGTCGCCGCGCGCATGGAGGCCGAGAGGGGCGACGGCTCGCGGCCCCGTGCGGTGGTGATTGGCCACTTCCCGCACCTCGCTGCCATCGCGGAGCACGCGGACGTCGCCGTGCTGGAGCGCGCATCCCGCGCGGACACGGACCTGCCGGACACTGCCTGCGAGTACCTGCTGCCGGGATGCGTTCTCGCCGTCATGACGGGCATGACGCTTGCCAACAAGACCATGCCGCGTCTGCTGGAGCTCTCGTGCAACGCGCTTACCTGCGTGGTGGGCCCCTCGGCCACGATCTGCGCGCCGGTGCTGGAGGCGGGTGCGGACCTCGTCGCCGGCAGCGTGGTCGCTGACGTCGCGCTCGCCCGCGAGGTCGTGACCTGCGGCGCCCCACTCCACGGCTCCGGCGCGCTCGAGCACGTGCTCGTCGCCACGCCCCGCGGCCGTGCGGCGCTCGCGCGCTGACGCCACGGCCTAGCTCATGCTGTTGACCATATCGTCAGTCTGTTTGATCAGCAGGTCGACAGGGGAGAGGTCCTGCCTCATAGTTGAGGCGTCTATGTAGCGCCGCCGCGCGCAGAAGCTCGCTGCCATGGACGTGCCGCGCGCGTCCGGATCGCCCTCCCCCTTCACGTAAACGAGCTGATCGGCCAGGTCGCCTGCCAGGTCTCGGCGACCCATGGCGAGAAGGACCGCAAGCAGGTCGGCAACTTGCTCGTCAGCGAGCTCCCGTACCAAGGACGCGTCGCCGTTGCGCGCCGTCGCGGCCCAGCTGACGTTCGCTGACGCATGGGCGAGCACCTGGCAGCCCGCCGGCGTGAGCCTCAGCCCCAGGTCAACGAAGGCCACACGAAAGATCATGACCGCAACGATCAGCGCAACCGACACGCCTGCGATTGCGGGGCTTGGGTCGGTGAGCGCGGCGGCCGGCCCGAACACGCACCAGAGGCAGGCGAGTATGCTGACGAGAGGGTTGAATACAAGGTAGACAAGTGGGTTCGGCCTATGAGCGAGCCCAGCCGAGCAGAGCTCGCCAACGTAATCCTTGAGGAAACGCCCGAGCCGACGGTACTGATCGGCGCTTCTCGCGTGTCTGCAGAGCTCCTCCACGCTTGAGTTCGCGGCGTCCGGGGGCATGACGAGCTTGAGTGCGTCAAGGTCGTAGCGGCTCAGGCCAGCCGTCTTCACGGCAAGGCGCAGGTGAGCGCCGTATGAGTGAATCAGCCTTTCCTTGAGGTTGCGTTGGTCTTCGTGGCGCTTTTTCGTGACAATGGGCCCCTCGTCCTCGTCAGACGTTGCAACAATGCCCGCTGCGTGTCCGCGCGCCGTGAAGGTCGCGGCTCCGTGTCCCAGCATGCGAACGACCGCTGCGAGGGCGACTTCGTAGGCGTTGCCCTTGTTGGAGAGCTCGCTCTCCTCGTGGCAGCGCAGCGCGCCGAGCAGCACCGGGTGCAGCTCGGGGACGTCGGCGGTTGCGGAAATCTCGCCAGGAATCGGCGGATCGAGCCGTTTGCTCACGCGGTTCATTGCGACGCACAGGACAAGGTAGGCAACGGGCACGCCCCATGCGACGATCCATGGGCGTGCGGTTTCCAGGATGTCTGCTGGCGAGAAGGGCATGCGCGCTCCAGTCCGATTAGCGACAACGCCCTCAGTGTAGGACGCGCCCCGGCGTGCCGAGGGCAGCCGGGGCGATGCTTACGAAGCCCGTACCTTGGGACTCGTTCTTCTCGCCAGCTCTAGAGCTCGCGCCTCTCGTAGAGCTTGAGGGAGACGGCAGCGGAGATCGCGAGCGCCACGGCGGACAGGGCCACGAGAACCACGCAACCCACGGCCATGCCGGCCGGCGTGTCGAGCGCATCGAGCGCGGCGGAGACGAGCTCCATGCCCGGGATGCCGCCGTCGAGCATGCCGCTGTTGCCGAGGATGACCACCGGCACCACGAAGAGCAGCACGATCACCGTGGGCAGGATCTGCGTGGCGCGCGTCTGACCCAGGCGGAAGTAGAGCGGCGTCACCACGCTCGCCACGACGGCGCCGATGAGCAGGGTGAAGCAGGTGACGACGGCCATGACGCCGAGCATGTCCGGGTCAAAGGCGAACGCCTCGCCGACCTCGCCGGGGAGGCCCACCGCGCTGACGACGCCCGTCGCCGCGAGCGCCGCCACGAGGCCCACGACCATCCCGAGCAGGCCAAACGCCACGATGGCGGCATAGCGGCCGAGCACGACGTCGCGCCGGGAGAGCGGCAGCGTGAGCCGGAAGAGCTCCCAGTGGTTGAGCTGGTCGTAGGCGGCAAGTCCCATCGCGCTCATCATGAAGAACATGCAGGTGAGGGTCGCCGGCATCGCGAGCGGCGTCTGCATGCCGAGCCCGATGCACAAAGAGACGAGAAGCCCCAGGCCCACGAGCTGCCGTGCGTAGTCGCGAAAGATCGTCATCTCAAGGAGGAACGCGCGCTTCATTATCGGACACCGCCCTTCAGGGTGAGGGTCATGTAGTCGTCTATGGTCATGCGGTCGACCGGGATCTCCGGGAAGCTCTCCGCAAAGGCAAAGCGGTCGGGAACGAGCAGGTCGATGCCGTAGTCGTGGCGCAGGTAGCGCAGCTCGGCGTCCGGGACGAGGCCCGAGTCCGCGATCTTCTCGAGGTCAGCCACGCGGCAGCGCGCGACGCCCATCTCGTCGGTGATGACGTCCTTGGGCAGGTCAAAGACGATGCGCCCGGCGTCGATGCACACGATGCGGTCCGCGATGCGCTCGAGGTCGCTCGTGATGTGGCTGCTCATGAGGATCGCGCGGCCGGGCTCGGCCACGAAGTCGCGCAGCAGGTCGAGCACCTCGTCGCGCGCCATCGGGTCCAGGCCGGCCGTGGCCTCGTCGAGGATGAGCAGGCGCGCGTCGTGCGCGAGCGCGCAGGCCAGGGAGAGCTTCATGCCCATGCCGCGCGAGAGTTCCTTCACCGTCTTCTTGGCATCCAGGCCAAACTCGCCGGTCAGGCGCCCGAAGCGGTGCGCGTTCCAGGTGGCGTAGGTGCGCTCGTAGATGTGCCCCACGTCGGCCACGCGCAGGTGCTCCGGGAGCGAGATCGCGTCGAAGACGACGCCGACCCGCTCCTTCACCGCCGCGCCGGACGCGCGGGAGAGCTCGTCGCTCGGTACGCCGAGCACGCTCGAGGTGCCGCCGTCGGTGGGGAAGAGGCCGAGAAGGGCCTTGATCGTGGTGGACTTGCCGGCACCGTTCTGGCCGATGAAGCCCACGACCTCGCCCTCGTTCACGGTGAGGTCCACGCCCTCGAGCGAGAAGGCGCTGTAGTGCTTGGTGAGCCCGCGGGCCTCGATGAGACTGCCGCTCATGTGACGTCCTTTCCGATGAAAAGGGACAGTCCCTTTTCATCACTCCAGTACCAGGGCGAACATCTCGGACAGCTCGTCATCGGTGAGGCCGACGCCGCGTCCGCGCTCCACGGCCTTGGCGAGAAGCCCCTCGACCTCCCTCATCTGCTCCTCGCGGATGAGCTCGGCGTTTCCGCCGGCGACGTAGGTGCCCTTGCCCTGCACCGTCTCGATCAGGCCCGCCGCCTCCAGGTCCGCGTAGGCGCGCTTGGTGGTGATCGCGCTCACGCGCAGGCTGTTGGCGAGGGCGCGGATCGAGGGGAGCTGCTCGCCCTCCGCGAGCTGGCCCGTCACGACCGCCGACTTGATCTGGTCGGTTATCTGCTCGTAGATGGGCCTGCCGCTCGAGGTTGAGATGATGATGTCCAAGCCGTCGTCCTTCCGTGCTGGCCCGCCAGGACGTCTCCTGCGGGCCGACCGTGTATACCCGGTAAGTACAGTATATACACACCTATACACAGTGCAAGCGAGAAGGTCAAAGTTTTTCTCGACACGCCGTTTGCCCCGTTACAACCACCTTTTGTCTGTGCGAGCGCACGTCCTGGGGGAGCGCTATACTTGCCGCAGGCGGACTTCGCGCCGCCGGAACAATCGCATAGCGCGGGGAGCTTGCAGGACGGCAGGCTGAGAGGGGGCGCGCCCGCCCCGACCCGAGGAACCTGACATGGGTAATGCCAACGGAGGGAGTTTTGCGCATGAGCACAGCTGTAGAGAAATTGGGCGGACAGACACCGCGCGGCGAGAAGAACCTCGTCACGCAGCTCGACTACGCCCGCGCCGGGCAGATCACGCCCGAGATGCGCGCCGTGGCGGAGGCGGAGCGCCGAGACCCGGAGTTCGTCCGCGCGGGCGTGGCGGCGGGGCGCATCGCCATCCCGGCCAACGTTCGCCATCTCGAGAAGGGCCTCGTGCCGCGCGGCGTGGGCGCGGGCCTCTCCACCAAGGTCAACGTCAACCTCGGCATCTCCGGGGACGTGGCGGACGCCAGCATGGAGTGGGAGAAGGTCGGGACGGCCGAGAAGTACGGCGCGGACGCCATCATGGACCTTTCCAACTCCGGCAAGACCCGCTTCTTCCGGCAGCAGCTCGTGGAGCGCACGCCGCTCATGGTGGGCACCGTCCCCATGTACGACGCCATCGGCTACATGGAGAAGCCGCTCGTGGAGCTCACCGCCGAGGACCTTCTCGCCACGGTGCGCGCCCACGCGGAGGACGGCGTGGACTTCCTCACCATCCATTGCGGCATCAACCGCCGCGTGATCGAGACCTTCAAGGAGACCGGGCGCCTCATGAACATCGTCAGCCGCGGCGGGTCGCTGCTGTTTGGCTGGATGGAGGTCACGGGCAACGAGAACCCCTTCTACGAGCACTACGACGAGGTGCTCGAGATCTGTCACGAGTACGACGTGACCATCTCGCTGGGCGACTCGTGCCGGCCGGGCTGCCTCTTCGACGCCAACGACGCCGCCGAGACGGCCGAGATGATCGAGCTCGGCAAGCTCACGAAGCGCGCCTGGGACGCGGGCGTGCAGGTCATGATCGAGGGCCCTGGTCACATGGCCATCAACGAGATCGCCGCCAACGTGACGATGGAGAAGCGCCTCTGCCACGGCGCGCCGTACTACGTGCTCGGCCCGCTCGTGACGGACGTGGGCGTGGGCTACGACCACATCACGGCGGCCATCGGCGGCGCCATCTCGGCGAGCGCCGGGGCAGACTTCCTCTGCTACGTGACACCGGCCGAGCACCTCTGCCTGCCCGACGCAAAGGACGTGCTCGACGGTCTTATCGCTACCCGGATTGCCGCGCACGCGGCGGACATCGCCAAGGGCGTGCCCGGCGCGCGCGAGGCGGATGACCGCATGGGCGACGCCCGGCGGCGCCTGGCCTGGGGCGAGATGTGGGACTATGCGCTCGACCCGGACACGGCCCGTGCGCGCCACGAGGCCTCGCCCGCCTCGACGGAGGGGACCTGCACCATGTGCGGCAAGATGTGCGCCGTCCGCACGGTGAACAAGGTCTTCGAGGGCACCACGATCGACCTCGACCTGGAATAGGGGGCTGCCATGGCACAGATAAACGGCAGGACCGCGCCCGAGGCCGACGGCCGGACCGTCGCCGAGGTGCTGGAGCAGATGGGATACGAGCGTGCCCGCGTGGCGTGCGAGCTCAACGGGGAGATTCTTCCCCGCGCCGAGTTCGATGTCCGCCGGCTGACGGCCGAGGACGCACTCGAGGTCGTCCGCTTCGTGGGGGGCGGCTGATGGCGGGGGAGAGGGACGTCGAGAGGAGCGGTGCCGTCGTGGGGGACGCTCTCCCCGACGCCCTCGAGCGCCGTATCGGGCACGAGGCGCGGGAGCGCCTGCGCGCGGCGCGCATCGGGATCGCAGGGGCGGGCGGGCTCGGCTCCAACATCGCCGTCATGCTTGCGCGCAGCGGGGTGGGCGAGCTCGTTGTCGCCGACTTTGACGTGGTTGACGAGGGCAACCTCAACCGTCAGTACTACTTCCGCGAGCATCTGGGCCGTCCCAAGGTCGAGGCGCTCGCCGAGCAGCTCCTCGCCATCGGCTCGGGCACGCGCGTGCGTGCGCTGCGCACCCGCGTCACGCCCGAGAACGCCCGGGGGATCTTCGAGGGGTGCGACATCGTCTGCGAGGCCTTCGACGACCCCGAGGCCAAGGCGCTTCTCGCCGAGGAGCTCCTCACCCTGCCCGAGGGTCCCGTGCTCGTCGTTGGCAACGGCATGGCGGGCGCGGGCCCGGCGAGCGAGATCGTCACGAGGCGGGTGAGCCGGCGCTTCTACGTCTGCGGCGACGGCGCGTCGGACGTCGGGGCGACCGGGGCGCTTCTCGCCCCGCGCGTCGCGCTCTGCGCCGCCCAGCAGGCTCTTCTCGCCGTGAGGATCGTCCTGGGGCTCGAGGGCTCCTGACGTCCCCGGTTATCTGGCAACCAAACGCGCCGCGGGCCGACCTGTTTTGCGGGGCCCAGTGCCCGCGACGCCCATCAACGAAAGGAAGCACCATGACAGAGCACATCGCATCGGGCGCCGTCGCGCCCAGGGCGGACACCTGGACCCTCGGCGGCAAGGAGTTTGCGTCGCGCTTCATCCTGGGGTCGGGTAAGTTCAGGCTCGATGTGGTCAGGGCGGCCGTGGAGGACGCGGGCGCGCAGATCGTGACCCTTGCTGTTCGCCGCGCCAACACCAATCAGGAGGGGAGCATCCTCGATGCCGTGCCCGAGGGCGTGACGCTTCTGCCCAACACCTCGGGCGCCCGCACGGCCGAGGAGGCCGTGCGCATCGCCCGCCTCGCGCGTGAGCTCGGCTGCGGCGACTTCGTCAAGGTCGAGGTCATCCGCGACGCGCGCTACCTCCTGCCCGACAACGCAGAGACCGTCCGCGCCACCGACATGCTGGCGAGCGAGGGCTTCACGGTGCTGCCGTACATGTACCCCGACCTCAACGTCGCGCGCGACCTGGTGAGCGCGGGCGCGGCCGCCGTCATGCCTCTCGGCGCGCCCATCGGCTCCAACCGCGGCTTGGTGACGCGGGACTTCATCCGCATCCTCATAGAGGAGATTGACCTGCCGGTGATCGTGGACGCGGGCATCGGGCGCCCGTCGCAGGCGTGCGAGGCCATGGAGATGGGCGCGGCTGCCGTCATGGCCAACACGGCCGTGGCCACCGCCGGCAACATCCCGCTCATGGCGCGCGCCTTTGGCGACGCGGTGCGGGCTGGTCGCGCGGCGTTCCTTGCGGGTCCCGGTCGCGTGCTCGACGGCGCGGGCGAGGCCTCGAGCCCGCTCACCGGATTTCTGGGGGAGGAGGCCAGATGAGCGCGGACGAGAAGAACGTGCAGGTAGTGGGGCCTGAGACCGTACCCGTGGGCAAGCGCTGCCGGCGCATCGTCTCCATGGACGAGAAGGACATGGCGCACGCCATCCACACCGACTACGGCCTGGACACCATGACCTTCCTGCCCGACATGGACGTCCTGGACAACGGCATGTTCGACCGCGTGCTCGACGCTGTGGAGGCCTACGACCCCGACGCCGTGACCGCCGCCGACGTGCGCCGCGTGCTCGACGCCGACGTGGTGGAGCCCGCCGACTTCGGCGTGCTCGTGTCGCCCGCGGCCGAGCCCTTCCTCGAGGAGATGGCCGAGCGGGCCCGGGCCGAGCGCGTGCGCTGGTTTGGCACAAACATCCAGTTCTTCACGCCGCTCTACTTGGCAAACTACTGCGAGAACCGCTGCGTGTACTGCGGCTTCAACTGCGAGAGCGGCATCCGTCGCGCCCGCCTGGACGAGGGGCAGACCATCGCCGAGCTCGACGCCATCGCCGCCACGGGCCAGGAGGAGATCCTGCTGCTCACCGGCGAGGACCCGGTGACGTCGGACGTGGACTACATCGCACGCGCCTGCGAGCTCGCGGCCGCGCGCTTCAGGAATGTTGGCGTCGAGGTGTACCCCGCCAACGTGGCCGACTACGCGCGCCTGCACGAGGCCGGCGCGGACTTCGTGACCGTGTTCCAGGAGACCTATGACCCGGTGCGCTACGCCAAGCTCCACCTGCGCGGCCGCAAGCGCATCATGCCCTACCGCTTCGAGGCGCAGGAGCGCGCGCTCAGGGGCGGCATGCGCGGCGTGGCTTTCGCGCCGCTGCTTGGCCTCTCGGAGTTTCGCCGTGACGCGCTCGCCTGCGCGCTGCACGCCTACTACGTGAGCCGGGCCTACCCGCACGCGGAGATCTCCTTCTCGTGCCCGCGCCTGCGTCCCGCCGCGGGCGCCGTCACGCCTAACGGGCCGCACGTGAGCGAGGCACAGCTCCTGCAGGTTATCTGCGCCTACCGCCTGTTCATGCCCTTCGCCGGCGTCACGGTCTCATCGCGCGAGTCGGCGCGCTTCCGCGACCACGTTGCCACGATCACGGCCACCAAGGTCTCGGCCGGCGTGTCCACGGGCATCGGAGAGCACGCGCACCAGGTCGAGGAGGGCGACGACCAGTTTGAGATCGACGACAGCCGCAGCCTGGCCGAGATGTGCGCCGCCATGCGCGACATGGGGCTCGAGCCGGTCATGAACGACCACGTTCTGGTGTGAGGGCGCCCATGGGCTCGCTCTTTAACGGAGGCTTCCTGCGCGTTGCCATGACGGACCGGCGCCGCTGCGCGCGGCCGCTGCCCGAGCAGGTGGCGCGGGTCGCCGGTGCCTACGACGCGCTCATCATGCGCGAGAAGGACCTGGACGACGGTGCGTACGCCGCGCTTGCCCGCGAGGTCATGGAGGCCTGCGAGCGCGCGGGCGTCGCCTTTGTCGCCCACGGCCACGTGCCCGCCGCCCGTGAGGCCGGCGCGTCTCGCCTGCACCTGCCGCTGCCCGCGCTTGAGCGTGACGGCCGCCCGGAGGGGTTTGACCTCGTCGGTACCAACGTGCACGAGGTGGACGAGGTGGCGGTTGCCGAGGGGCTCGGCGCCGACTACCTTGTGGCGAGCCCCGTCTTTGCGCCGTCATGCAAGCCGCTCCCGGGCCGCGGGGTCGCGTTTCTCGAGCAGGTCATCGCTGTGGCCCATGTGCCGGTGCTCGCCCTCGGCGGCATCACCGACGCCACCGAGCCTGCCGTCCGCGCCGCCGGTGCCGCCGGTGCCGTCCGCATGTCCGACGCCATGGCGTGAGCCCAGGAAAGGAGACGCCCCTCATGGACGCCAATCACATGGATGTGGGACCCGTCGTCCGCGGGTCCTTCTCGCCCGCCGACATCCGTCGCGGCATGCTGCTCTACGCGGTGACGGATCGCTCCTGGCTCAGGGGGCGTTCGCTCGTGGATTGCGTCCGCGCGGCGGTCGCGGGCGGAGCCACCTTCGTGCAGCTTCGCGAGAAGGGCCTCTCGACAGACGAGATTGTGGCGGAGGCGCGACAGCTCCTGCCCCTCTGCCGTGCGGCAGGCGTGCCCCTCGTGATCGACGACGACGTGGAGGCGGCCCGGCGCAGCGGCGCGGACGGCGTGCACGTGGGGCAGTCTGACACGACGTGCGCCGCCGCGCGCGAGGCGCTCGGGCCGGACGCCATCGTGGGGGTCTCGGCCCACACGGTGGAGGAGGCGCTCGCCGCTCAGGCGGCCGGTGCCGACTACCTGGGCGTGGGGGCGCTGTTTGGGACGTCCACCAAGTCCGACACCGTGGCCGTGTCCCTCGAGGGCCTCGCGCGCATCTGCGCCGCCGTGGATATCCCGGTGACGGCCATCGGGGGCGTGAGCACGCGCACGCTGCCCTCGCTTGCGGGGACGGGCGTCGCCGGCGCGGCGGTGGTCTCGGCGATCTTTGCCGCCGAGGACATCGAGGCCGTAACGCGCGAGCTGCGCCGCCTTGCCGCGGACGCCGTCGGGTCGAGATAGGGGGTCTCATGAACACGGGGAGCTGGAGCGTTCCCGCGGTGCTCGCGATCGCCGGCTCGGACTCGAGCGGAGGCGCGGGCATCCAGGCGGATATCAAGACCATCGCCGCGCACGGGCTCTTTGCCGAGACCGCGATAACCGCGCTCACGGCGCAGAACACCTGTGGCGTGCGCGACGTCATGGAGGCCACGCCCCAGATGGTGGCCGAGCAGATCGACGCCGTCTTCGAGGACATTCCGCCCGCCGCGGTCAAGGTGGGCATGGTTTCCTCGGCGGCGATCGTCGAGGCCATTGCCGAACGGCTCGAGCACTGGGGCGCCAAGAACGTGGTCGTAGACCCGGTGATGGTGGCCACGTCGGGCGCGCGTCTCATAGACGACGGCGCGGCGGGGGCGCTCGTGGGGCGCCTGCTGCCGCTCGCGCGCGTGATCACGCCCAACATCCCCGAGGCGGAGGCGCTTCTCGGCGAGCCGGTGCGTTCTGAGGCGGAACAGGAGGCGGCCGCGCTCGCGCTTGCCGAGCGCCTGGGCTGCGCCGTGCTCGTCAAGGGTGGTCATGGCGTTGCGGATGCCAACGACGTGCTGGTGGAGCCCGCAGAGTCTGGGGGAGCGGCGCGCGTGACGTGGCTGCGCGCCCCGCGCGTGGAGACCGGGAACACCCATGGCACGGGCTGCACGCTCTCGAGCGCCATCGCCTGTGGCCTGGCGGAGGGCCTCGCGCTGCCCGAGGCGGTGTCGCGTGCGAAGGACTACCTCACCGGTGCGCTCTCTTCCGGCCTGGACCTGGGGCGCGGCTCCGGTCCCGTGGACCACATGTGGCGTCATCGCGGATGATAACGCGCGAACCGCTCGGCGCTAGCTCCGCAGCACCTTCTCCAGCGCCTTGCCGCGGGCGAGCTCGTCGACCAGCTTGTCCAGGTAGCGGGCGCATCTCTCCACCGGGTCCTCGATGGCGGCCACGTCCACGCCGCAGACCTTGCCGGTAATGAGCGCGCAATTGGGGTTTATCGCCGGCGCCTCGTCGAAGAGCTCGCGGTAGGTGACGCCGCGCTCCAGCTGCCGGGCGAGGCCCGCCTCGTCGTAGCCGGTAAGCCAGCAGCACGCGGCGTCGACCTCCGCGCGGGTGCGCCCCTTGCGCTCCGCCTTCTGCACGAGCAGGGGATAGACCTGCGAGAAGGACATCTCCGCGATCGACTTGCGCGCCATGGGACCTCCAATGATACGAAGGGACAGTCCCTTTGTATCACTCCGGATCGGGACTGTGCATGAGCTGGGTGAGCGCGAGGCACGCGACGCCGATGCCCAGGAGCCCGAGCGCGTTTCTCGGCTCTACCTCGTCCATGACGGTGAGCGCGGCCACGCCCACGCCCATGGCGAGCGCGACCGCCTTGAGGACAAGCTCCGCGAGCGCGTTCACGCGGGACCCCGTCGGCTCCTCCTGCGCTGCCGTCTTCACCTCGAGCAGCTCGTCCACCGAGGTGCCGAGCACCTCGGCCAGCTTGGGCAGCGACGCCACGTCCGGAAACGACAGATTGCGCTCCCACTTGCTCACGGCCTTGTCCGTGACGCCCATCTGCCGGGCGAGCTCGAGCTGCGTCAGGCCCTTCTCCTTGCGCAGGGCGGAGATGGTGGCGCCAAAGGTCTGCTTGGTCATGAGGGTCCTTTCGCTGGGGTCCGTCTGGCGGGGTCATTGTCACGCGACGGCGTCCCGCACTCAACCGACCGCCAGTTGAGTTTGCTCGACCGTTGGTGGAGTCCTAGTTTACGGTAGGTGAGCTGGGGAGACGAACAACCTTGCAAAACCGTTAGCGGGTCGTAAGCCCGGGCGATGGCGTGCCGAGCGGGCGAGAAGGACGATGGTCTCGTCATTGACGCCGGCCGGAAGGAGCCGCCATGCCCGTCACCCTGCGCGTCGCGCTCGGCAACGTCTCGCGCTGCGCACGCGACTACTCGGTCTATCTTGTTACGCTCGCCTTTGCCACGTGCCTGCTCTACGCGTTCAACGCCTCGGGTGACTACCTTCTGGCGATGCCGCTCACGGGAGCGCAGCTCGAGGTCATCCACAAGGCGCGCAACATCACGGGTGCCTTCTCGGTCTTCGTGGTGCTGGTCTTTGCCGTGCTCGTGGCCTATGCCACGCGCTTCATCGTACGACGTCGCTCGCGGGAGTTCGGGACGTATGCGCTGCTCGGGATGCGCGCCCCGGCGCTCGCGACGATCCTGGCCTCGGAGGGCGTGCTCGTGGGGGTGGTGGCGCTTGCGGCGGGGCTCGCGCTCGGCGCGGTGGCGTCGCCGGCCTTCGGCGCGGTGGCGGCGTTCGTCTTTGGCGTGCCGTGGCAGCTCGCCTGGTCCTTCTCTCCCGCAGCGGCGCTCGACGCGTGCGCGTGGTTTGCCGGGATCGAGGGGCTGGCGATCGCGCTCTCCGTGGTGGACGTGCTGCGCCGTCCGCTCGTGGAGCTCCTCGAGCGGGACCGTGCGCCGGAGCAGCTCGCCTTCGCAACGCATCGTGGCGTGACGCGTGCGCAGGCGGTGCTGGCCGTGGTTCTTCTCGTTGTGGTGTGGGGCTCGTGCGTGGTCCAGCCCGGGCTCTTCGTGCTCGCGATCCTGCCGATGGGGTGGGCGGCCTACGTGGCCACCTCGCTCGTCTTTCGCCTGGTGGCAACGGGTGTGCCCAGCTGCGCGCGCCGCGGCTCCCGCTACTGGGAGGGGCTGCGCGCCTTCACGCTGCGTCAGGTTGAGGGCCACGTGTCCACGGGGTGCCAGGCGCTCTCGTGCACGTGCGTGCTCGTGGCCTGCGCGGTCTGCATGATCTGCGCGGGGCTCCTGTTCTCGGTGGGGCAGCGTGCCGCCGGGCTCGCGGACCCGGGGGCGCTCTCGGAGGCGTCGCTCGCGCCCATCGGCTACGTGGGGATCTTCTATGGGGAGGCGTTTCTCGTGGCAGCCGCGGCGGTGCTCGCGCTGCAGCAGGTGAGTCAGGCCGCGGACGGCCGTCGCGCCTACGCCACGCTCATGGCGCTCGGGGCGGACGCGCGTGAGGCGCGCGGCGCCGTGCAGACGCAGGTGGGCGTCGCCTTTGTGCTGCCCGCGGCGCTCGCGGTGGTGCACGACTGCTTTGGCTTGCTCCTGGTGCGCCAGCTCGCGGGTGGCGTGCCGGACGAGGTGTTTCTCGCCATCGCGGTGTGCTCGGTCGTGGGCACGCTCGGGCTTCTTGCCCTGTACTACCTGCTCTGTGTCCGCGAGTGTTCGCGCGTGCTGCTGGGCGATGTGTGAGTGGTGCCATTTTGAGCCGGTTGGATTACACGGTGGTCTATCGTGGTATAAAATGAACCAAACGGCTGATTGTGAGCGATTGAAAGGAGGTCCCATGGCAACGACAATGACGTCGCTCAACACCAAGCTGAGCACCGAGGAGAAGGACGCCTTCGTCAGGAACACCGCTGCCCTGGGCCTGACGCCGTCCGCTGCCATCAAGGTCTTCGTCCACATGTTCAACGAGTTTGGGGGCTTCCCGTTTGAGGTTCGCCGACAGGTGAGCGACGATGCAACGACCTACCTCTCTGCGGATGACTACGGACGCTTTGCGAATGCCCTCGACTCCGCCGTTCCCGCTGCCACCCGCGAGCTGCTCGATCGCGAGTTCTCATGGGAGGATTAGCGTTTCGTCGCATTCGCTCGCTTCGCGATGAGGACGATGTGAGCGGGTTCTGCTCCGGCAACGTCGATAACGACGCCTGGCTCAAGGAGCGTGCGCACCGCGCGATGCGCGACGGAACGGCGCGGGTGTACGTGCTGCCCCTCGCGACAGGTGAGATTTGCGGCTTCTATGCGCTGAGCACTCATGCGGTCGCGCGTGTTGGGACGCTTGCCGGCTCGTTGCGCCGAAACGCCCCGAACCCGATCCCCTGCACGCTGCTTGGCCAGCTTGCCGTTGATGAGCGCTATCAGGGGGAGTCGGCGGGTGCCCGTCTGCTGCAGGACGCCATTCGCCGCGCGGCTGCGGCGTCGCGCATCGTCGCATCGCGGGCACTTGTCGTCGACCCGGCCGATGAGCACGCGGAGGGCTTCTACGCTCACTTTGGGTTCCAGCGCCTGGAAAGCGATTCTCGCCGCATGTTCGTGCGGCTCTAGTGCGGGCAGCGAGCCTCGGTTGACCGCTCGCAAGAAACGTCAACTAGCGCTCCTTTGATTCCACCGTCGCTCGACTGCATACTGGAGGTGAAAGCCGGCTGCAGCGTCGAGGGGGAGGCATGGGCAAGAGCATCAACATCGGTCGCACCATCGCGCGGGAGCGGCGCCGCGCACGAGCGACTGCGGGCGCTTGCCTCGGAGCACTACTCGGACGCTAACCTGCTGCTCATGCTGGCGTCGCTCCTCACGGTCTGGGCGGGCGGCATGGCTACGCCGTTCGCGTCGGCGGGCGAGAAGGACGGTGCGCTCGAGGCGCTTGCGCGAGCAATCGAAGCTGTGACCCTGGAGCATCAGGACGCGACAGACTCTCCGCTCTGGGATCGCATGGCCGACCGTCTCGACCCCGCCTGTGCCGGCGAGGCATGGGCCGAGCACAAGGCACGTCAGGCAGACGAGGCAAGATTGCTCATTCGACAGGGTCTCGCCGAGCGCACGTCGTCTCCTGAGTGGCAGAGGATTGTGAGCGAAGATCCTCGTTACCGCGACATTCTTGCGAAGGCTCCGCGCTGATGCTCCGCGTGACGATCTCGTCCTCGTCGCGCCCGGTCGCCATGCAGTAGACGAGGAAGACGAGTCGGACGCCGAGGTTCAGGAACAGCAGCGCGAATATGAACCCGAGGCCGCCTAGGACTACCTGTTGGATGATCGACGTTGGCCCGACGATGAGAACGAATTTCACAGTGTCGAGTACCCTGAGCGCGAAGGCTGCCGCCGCGACCGCGACGATGACACGTGCGGGCAGCCAGACGCGGCAGACCGCCTGGAGAGACCTGATGGAGCTCATGATGAGTATCGCGAAGACGAAGAACGCAACGCCGAAGCCCGCGGCGCAGCCGAGCGTGAAGCCGAGGTCGAAGGGCTGATCGTTCGCCCGTGTCCCCGCGAAGCCGACCGCCGCGCCGAACGCCGCGCCCAGCAGCGCGAATATGACGTACACCACGACGTCGAGTCGCCGCTTGCCGTGGATGACATCGCCCGCGTACTGCATCTCGTCAGATGTGGGCGGTCTCATGAACGCAACCATGCTGAGCATCCTTCCCTAAGGGTGCGCCTAGGGTAGTCGTACGTCGCGTGCCGTGCGTAACGAGCCAGTAAGCGCTCTGAAAGGGTTTGTGGCGCGGTCCCGTGGGAAAGGACGGTATCGTAGCCATAGGACAGGCTGCTTGGAACCGAGGAGGCGTTGCGTGTTGTCCGTTCGCACAGGGCGAAGCGTTGCCTTCGCGCTCGCCGCGGCGGCGCTCTATGCGTTGAGCACGCCGTTTTCCAAGGTGCTGCTTGCCGATGTCGCGCCGAACATGATGGCGGCGCTGTTGTATCTCGGCGCTGGCGCCGGCATGACGGCGCTTTCGCTTGCGAGCGGCGTGCGAGGAGGTGCGGGTGAGATCCGCGGACGGCCCCTCGAGCGGACGGACGTCCCCTACGTGGCCGCGATGGTCGCGCTCGACGTGGCGGCACCCCTGCTGCTCATGGCGGGACTCTCCCTCTCGTCGGCAGAGAGTGTGTCGCTGCTTAACAACTTCGAGATCGTGGCGACCGCCCTTATCGCCCGCCTCGTGTTCGGGGAGCGGGTAGGGGGCCGTGTGGCAGTCGGCATCGGTGCCATCTCCCTGGCGTGTTTTCTCCTGTCTTGGGACGCGGGCGCGCGCGGGTTCTCTGCCGGCTCGCTTCTCACGCTTGCGGCATGTCTGTGCTGGGGCATCGAGAACAACTGCACGAATAGGCTGTCGGACTGCGATCCGGTCAAGGTCGTCGTCATCAAGGGGTGGGGCTCTGGCGCGGGCGCGCTCGTCGTGGCGCTCTGCGCGGGCGACGCCCTGCCGACGCTCGTCGACGCGGGGCTCGCGCTCCTTCTCGGGTTCGTCTCGTACGGGCTGTCGATCGCCTGCTACGTGCGCGCCCAGCGCGACCTGGGGGCGGCGAGAACGAGCGCGTTCTACGCGGTGAACCCCTTCATTGGCAGTGCGCTGGCGTTCGCTCTGTTCCGCACGCCGCTTGCGCCGACGTTTGTCCTCGCGCTCGTCCTTATGGTAGTTGGCACATGGCTCGTGGCGCCGCGAGATCCTAGTGCGTCTCGCCCACCAGCTTGAGGCCGACGACGCACCCCACGAGGCCAGTGATGAGCAGGATCTTTGCCCATGAGAACGACTCCGCTCCGGAGACGACGCCCCACGCCACCGTGAGCGCGGCGCCGATGGCCACCCAGACGGCGTAGGCGGTGCCCAGCGGGATCGTGCGGACGGCGTGGCTCAGCCCGAGCATGCTCGCCGCGAGCGCGACGAGAAACACGATCGAGGGGACGGGCTGCGTGAAGCCCTCGGAGCGGTCGAGGGCCTGGGCCCACACGGCCTCCATCGTGCCCGACACGACCAAGATGACCCAATCCATGACAACCTCCAGATAGATGCGCCGTCTTTGCGATTCTGGTACGGCTGCCCTCGTCAGAGACCCGTTGGGTCGGCCGCATCTTAGCGCAGGCGCGGGAGGTTACGTTGCGAGCTCCTCTTGACCGACGGTTCTTCTCGCATTCTCGCAGTTCAGAGTTGTGGGCGAGAAGAACGGGCTGCTTGGAAAGAGTCACAGCAGGCTATCAAAAAGATACGAACAAATGTTTCTTATTGTGCTATACTCTCCACAAGGTACGGGAGTAACAAGAGCGGCACGGAGACCCCCAATGGTACGTGTCGGCGGGTGATCAGGGGTAGCAGGGACTGGTCACACTTGAAGCTCCCGGGCGGGTACGCGCCCCCGTTTTCCGGCACCCCAAGAGTCCGGGCTCACAGTCTATGCAGATTAATATGCCGTGAGTGATGCGGGGGTTCGACTATGGCCAAGAAGTCCATCAAGCAGTCTGACGAGAAGAACGGCGTGCGGGTTTGCGCGTTGGTTCGCGAGGTACTCGATCTTTGTGCTGCAGCTCGCGATCAACTTATGAATCTCTGCTTTATCAGAAGTGCCATGTGAATTGGAGGCGTGCATGGAATGGAAGCTCGTTGCTCCCGATATCGATAGGCTTCTTAGGGCCTTCGGAAGGGGATACAAAAACCCCGCCGCTCAGACGAGAAAGGTGCTCGATGCGCTTGACCGGCTCCTCGACGTTCTTGCCGACCTCAAGCCCCTAGCGGGCAAGGATGAGGTGAAGTCCATCTGGCTCAAAGTACCGCGCGGGAGCTTGGATGACTTCGGTGATTACGAGGAATTGCTTGCCGAGGGGGAGGTTACATCGCACGAGGAAAATGTCGAGCTGTGGGAAAGCGAATACCCCGACGACTATTCGTGGTACGAGCTCGTTGCGGTAGAGAACGAACTCTGTCGGGCGGTGTCGGTCGGTAACGTGATGGTGCTCTGTGTGGACTCGGAGCAAGGGCCTATTGACTTCGATTGGCTCGAAGAGCACGCGGTTATTCTGCTCGATTTGCTGGCTCGTTCTGCATGCGAAAGCATGCGTGCGCTGCGGGAGGGGTCGTATAACGCAATCGTTGCCGAGCAGCTTCCGTACTACTTGCGTACCGGGGTGGTCGCACGAGATGCCATTTGGGCCGCGCATCCGGAAGCGCGGGATGCCATCTTCGATGGGATGGACGAGGACACCTATCGCGCGTTCTGCGAATATGCTGCCGCAGATGCGGAGGATGAGGACGCAATTGGCCGCCTTCCTACTATGACGGGAAATGACTTCCTTGCCGCCTGTGCTCTCGGCTATGAGGCGTGCGGGTATGACGTCTGCGGAAGGGACGGCAGGCACCTGCCACTTGACGATCTCTACCTCCGCTATGCGGATGGGCGTGACGAGGGATTGACCGGAAAGGGGGCGGGGCTTTGCTCCGGACCAGGCATCGACCTTGCCAGTCCCGAGGCGTGGGATGCGTGGTATTTCGACCGAACTCGCAGCGGCGGGCACCCGTGGGAGGTGTGCCGAGGCGGCAACTCCACGCACGTGAGTCTATTCGTGTGTCATGACAGGCAGGAGGCGGAGTTTCGGCATCGCGTCGGAGAGCTCTCTGACGAGGAGTTCAGGGCTTCCGAGCAATCATGGGGCTACTACTACGTGGTGGCCGGTAAGGCATGGAATCGGGCGGTCGAAGCCGTGTATTTCTATGTTGCGCTCAAGCGTGCGGGGTTGCCCGTTGTTCTGAGAGACGCACGTGCGATTCTCGCTCGCTTCAAAGGGGAGGACGTCATAGGCGTTGTCCCCCGTGATGTCATTCCCGTGTATTGCGAGAGCATGTTCCCCAAGAGCTATGGGACCATTCTCGACTTCATGCACGTGTGCGACGAGGACATGGCCGCTTTTGGCGACAAGATCGAGTGGCTGCCGGAGGACGAGGCGGTGCTGGTGAGATGTTAGGTTGCAAGGGGATAGAGAATATAACGCAAAAGTATCCTAATAGGCTACAATTGAGACATGAATAGACATAGACAGGCACCGTTCATCGATTCGCTTTCTGCTTCTGAAGGCGTATTCACGACCGCTCAAGCGGCGCGTCTCGGCATATCTCGCAGCGCCCTGGCAAAGGCCTGCTCCGCTGGGCGGCTCGTGAGGCTCGCTCATGGAGCGTACCGTTCGGCCGCGGTGACCTCTTCCCCCACCGACGATATTGCCGCTGCTTGGAAGCTGACTGCCCCCGAGAAGATGCTTCATGAGCGAATGGCGTATGGCGCGTGGGACGGTATTGCTGTTGGTGGAACCACGGCGGCATCCCTCATCGGCATTGGTGACTTCTTCCTGACCCCCATCTGTATGTATGCCCCCAGACGGCTCAAGACCAGAAATTCCGACGTGCGATTCTCTGTCCGACAGATTTCATGGGAAGACGTAGATTTCGAGCATGGGTTTGCCGTGACGAGGCTGGAGCGCACCATCGTCGACCTTGTGCTCGACGACGAAGAGCTCTCGCTTGTACGAGATGCCTACGATGACGCTCTGGAGAAGGGGCTTGACCTTGAGAAGCTACGCGCCATCGTAAGGCGGCTCGCGCCCGGAAAGGCTCGCAAGGTGCGCCGGGCTTTCGAGGGGTACGATCTCCATGAGATATAAGACTTCAGAGGATCTTGATACGGCGATCAAGGCAGCAGCGAAGGCATCGCCGATGGATACCGGCAGGGCATATGCGGGGTTTTTCTTCCATAGGCTCCTCTGTCGAGTATTCAGCGACCCTGACTCTCACTTTCTGCTCAAAGGAGGTCTGAGCATGCTCGCACGCACGATTGATGCTCGCGCGACGCGCGACATAGACCTCCTGTCAACGGGCGACGATCTTGGGGAAGCCGTTGAGGAGCTGAAGCGTCTGGCTGCCGTTGACCTTGGGGACTTCGTCACATTCTCATTTGCTGGAATGACTCCCATCAAGGCAGAGGACGAGTATCGCTCTGGCATGAACGTGAGGTTCCAGGTCCGACTGGGGAACAAGAAGCTTCAGGATATCTCTATCGACCTTGTGGTTGATGATATTCCCCAAGACGATTTCGACACCGTCATGCCTGCCGACCGAATTACTGTGCGAGACCTTCCAATATGCTCCTACCGCGTGTATGCCGTAGAGAGTTCGCTTGCCGATTAGTTCTGTGGCATCACAGAACGGCACCGCGGAAGGCCCTCTTCGAGACAGAAGGATCTGGTTGATGTTGTGGCGTACGCCCGAAGCTGCGAGATTGACGGCACGAAGCTCTCTCAGCGACTAAGGCTGGAATGCCTTGCAAGAAAAATGCCTCTCCCCAATCATTTCGAGATTCCTGCGGAGTGGTTTGGCGCAGGAGAGACCAGGTTCAGGAAGTTATGCCGACAAGTGCCTCTAGTTTCCGATATTAGGGATATTTCCGATGCTGTTGCGCTTGCAGCCGCCCTATTCGATCCGGTGCTTGATGGCTCCACGGAGGGCAAGGCATGGAATCCTGCGCTGGGAAGTTGGGAGTAGGCCATCGTTCTCGCAAGGGAGTGGGAGGAACCAGGGCCGCGCAACAGCCCGTTTCTTGTTTGGCATTGCCCGCCCAACGACAATGACCTTATCGTGAGACCCGAGCGAGGAGGATTCCCATGGCAATCAAGGACGTCATCACCGCCATCCGCAAGGAGGCGGGCATCACGCAGGAGGAGATGGCGCGCAGGCTCTACGTGACGCGGCAGTGCGTTAGCCGCTGGGAGCAGGGCGAGACGACCCCTGGGATCGACATGGTCAAGCTCATCTGCGTCACCTTTGGCGTGCCGCTCGAGCGCTTCTTCGACATGCCCATGAGCTACTACTGCCAGTGCTGCAGCATGCCCATCCCTGACGAGGAGATGCACGGCACCGAGGCCGATGGCTCCAAGAGCGCAGACTTCTGCAAGTACTGCTACGACCATGGCGACTTCACCGCCAAGGGCATGACGATGGACGAGTTCATCGAGGCCTTGGCCCCCATGGAGGCCAAGGCCCTCGGCGTCTCGCTCGACGAGGCGGTCTCCCTCATGGCCACGTTGCTGCCGCACCTCAAGCGCTGGCGCGAGGTCGCCGAGAACGAGGAGGCCTATGGCGCGGAGGTTCGGTCGGCATACGGCGACGAGGTGGCGGATGCCGCCAACGAGAAGTACGTGGCGATGGGGGAGGCTGCTCACCTGCAGGCCGAGGAGCTGGCGCTCGCCATCAACGAGCAGCTGCGCCGCGCGATGGAGACGGGGGACCCCGCGGGCCCGGCGGCGCGCAAGCTCGTGGCCATGCACGGCCACTGGCTGCGCATGTACTGGCCGGATGGCCTCTACACGCCCGAGGCCCACAAGGGCCTGGCCGACGGCTACGTCTCCGACGAGCGGTTCCGCGCCTACTACGAGAAGGTGGCCCCGGGCGCCGCGCAGTTTCTGCGCGACGCGATCAACGCGTGCGTGTGATTCGGCTTTGGGAAGCGCGCCCTGGTTCACACGGTGCACCGCTCTTCCTAATCCGGTTATCGAGCCTTGGTCACTTTAACCTAGCAAATTGGGAATTATCTACTTTTGCTAGGATAACCTAGCAAAAGTAGGTATTTGAGAATTTGCTAGGATATAATAGGCGTCATGAGCTGCGAGGCATGACCGGGTAAGGGGGCCTTATGTACGAGCGAGCTTGCGTGGGCCTATTGGCGGAGCGTCTCAGCGAGCCACGGCGCTTCATCCAGATCGTGGTCGGCTCGCGACAGACGGGCAAGAGCACCGCCGTGGGCCAGGCGCTCTCTCATGTGGAGATCCCCCGCGTTGAGTTCGCCTTCGACCGCCCGCGGGACCGACGCGCTCGCAAGCTTGAGGAGGTCTGGGAGTCCGCTCGCGAAGTCGCCGAGGACGGGGGCGAGGTTATCCTCTCCCTTGATGAGGTGCAGAAGGTTCCCGACTGGGCCTCGACGGTGAAGTACCTCTGGGACGAGGACACAAGGTGCGGGCGCAGCGTCAAGGTCGTTCTGACGGGATCCTCTACGCTCACCCTGAAGCGAGGCGTGTCCGAATCCCTCAAGGGGCGCTACGAGCTCATTCCCTCAACGCAGTGGACCTACGGCGAGTGCCGAGAGGCCTTTGGGTGCACGCTGGAGGAGTATCTCTACTTTGGGGGCTATCCTGGTGCGGTGCAGCTCCGCGACGACGAACCCCGATGGAGCGCCTATGTACGCGACGCCATAATCGAGCCCACGCTGACGCAGGACATCCTCGAGATGGAGACGGTTCGCAAGCCCGCGCTTCTCCGTGCGCTGTTTGAGGTGGGAGCCGCATATTCTGCCCAGGAAATCTCCTATCGCAAGCTCCTCGGACAGCTCGACGACCGGGGCAACACGGACACCATCGCGCACTACCTGGAGCTTCTCTCGCACGCAGGGCTTATGAGCGGCCTCAGAAAGTACGACGAGAAGATCCTCAAGGAGCGCGGCAGCTCGCCGAGGCTGCTCGTGCACGACACCTCGCTCATGGTGGTCGCCTCCGGAGAGGACAGGGCGAGGCTGCTCGAGGACAGCGACCGGCGCGGCCACCTTGTAGAGACCGCGGTTGGTACCTACCTCCTCGCTCGATCGAAGATGGAGCACTTCTCGGTCAACTGGTGGAGGGACGGGTCGGCAGAGGTTGACTTCGTGGTGACGCAGGGGAGAAAGAGAACCGCCATCGAGGTCAAGAGCGGCCGCGTCAAGAGCCTCAAGGGACTTGGCGAGTTCGTCCAGAGATACCCGGGAACCTATGCCCTCGTCATCGGCTCTGACGAGTTCCCCGTAGAGGACTTCCTTCTGGGAAGGGTCCCGCTCTTTCAGTGAGGTGCGCTATGGATCTCTCGCGCATAGACGCCCGCCTGCTCTCGCGCCCCGGCGCCACCAAGGCCCTCCACGAGAAGCGGGGCCTTTGGTCTACTGGGTGGGCGGCAGGCAGTTCGCCTGCGAGTTCACCGCCTCTCCCGACGCCGAGGTGCCCTACGCGGGGCGGCACCTGCTGTCGCTCAAGTGCGCCCCCGACCGCATCCTGGAGCTGCGCGCCGAGCACCCGGGCGCGGTGCTGCCCGGCTACTACTCCGACGGGCGCACGTGGGTCTCCGTCGACCTGGACGTCGGCCTTCCCGAGGAGCTCGTGCTCGACCTCTGCGACATGAGCTACGACCTCGTCCTCGCCAAGCTGCCCAAGCGCGTGCGGCGGGAGGTCGCGGGCGAGTAGGCGCTACCCCGCGAGCGCGCGCAGCGCGTCGGCTGCGGCCCGCGACGTGATGTGGAGCCTGAGCCCGATGGGGCTCACCTCGAGCCCCACGACGGGCGACCCCTCGTAGGTGGTGACCTCGAGCACCTTGACCTCGTCGAGGTCGTCGGCGCTCTGCCCGAGCTTCTGCGTCTCCGGCTGCCACAGCTCGAAGGCGTACTCTGCGTCGGCGTCCGGCTCCGCGGCCAGGCCGCTCTCGTCGGAGAGCGGGTCGAAGGCGCCCTCGATCTGGTCCTGGTCGGTCAGCTCGCGCACGACCTCGCCGGTCTGGGCGTCCCTCACGACGAGGCGGGAGACCTTGCCCCAATCGACGTCCGAGAGCGTGTCGGCGAGCTCCTGCGCCTGCGAGGCGACGTCCTCCGCCTGACCGGCGACGTCATCGAGGCCGGGCAGCCCAAAGCACCCCGCGAGCGGCAGCGCGACGGTCGCGGCGAGCAGAGCGGCGATGGCGGTGCGGATTCTCATGAATCTCCCCTCGACGTTCTTCTCGCTCATTCTATCCATCATCTCGGGACCTTGGTGCGTCAAACCTTGAGCGATTGCAGGTATGCCTTCTGCTCCGGCGCGATGCGGCGGCTCTCTCGCGCCTTCTGGAGCGCCTTGTTGTGCGTCCAGGCATCGAGGACGATCGGCCGCTGCTCAAAGAGAGGCAGTGTCGCCGCAGGCTGCTTCATGAGGGCAAACGAGAAGTACCAGGCGCGCGCCATGTTGACGTAGTACTCGGGGCGGTCGATGCCGGCGACGAGCGCGAGGTGCTCGGGCTCGAAGGCGTCATCCAGGAAGAGCGTCATGAGCTGGACCACCCCAAAGCGCACTGTGTACTCCGGCTCCGCGGCGGTCCACCCGTGGATGCGCTCGAGCACCGCCGGAAGGTCGCGCTTGAAGGCGGGGACGCGGATAAGGTCGCAGGTCGCCCAGTTGTCGACGTGCGGAAGGAAGGCGTCGAGCAGCTCGAACGCCTCAGCGGGCGTCTTCGCCATCCGGCCGATGAGCTCACCGTGCAAGCTGTTCTCGTCATAGGTCCCGTGTGGGAGCGCCGCGAGGAATGCGCGCACCTCTTCGGGTCGCTCGAGTGCGAGCCTGCGCGCGTAGTCGCGCAGCGCCGGCGTGCGCACGCCGAGGATGCGCGCGGGGTCGACGGTCGGCACGAGCTTGGCCTGGAAGTCGCGGTACGCGGGGTCGGCAAGCGCCCCGAGCTCGCGCCGGATGCAATCAGCAGAGCCGTCCTTCGATGTCTCT
Organism: uncultured Atopobiaceae bacterium; assembly: GCA_963928085.1. Classification (GTDB taxonomy): domain Bacteria; phylum Actinomycetota; class Coriobacteriia; order Coriobacteriales; family Atopobiaceae; genus Thermophilibacter. The sequence goes on along the minus strand of CAWVDR010000001.1, from coordinate 1,314,460 downwards.
CTCCGCATGTGACTCCTTTGAAACGAACACGTGTTCCTATATAATAAGCCTACCACAGGGTCTGTGGCGGCGGAATTGAGATTGACAGTAGTAACGCGAGGCGATACTATGATTAGGTCTTTTGCAGACAAGGATACCGAGCGGCTCTCGTCGGGATTTCGCGTTGCACGGTTCGTGGCGTTCGAGCGTGTTGCACTGAGAAAGATTCGTCAGCTGCAAATCGCAAACGAGCTGTCTGACCTCAGAATTCCGCCGGGAAATCGTCTCGAAGCACTGAGCGGAGATAGGGCTGGGCAATTCAGCATCCGCATCAACGACCAGTTCCGAGTCTGCTTTCGGTGGGTCGAGGGAGGTGCCGAGGATGTCGAAATCATTGACTATCACTGAGCCTGTTCACGAGGGAGAGATTGTTGCCCCCATTACTCCGGGCGAGCTGCTGCGCGACGATTTTCTCGTGCCCATGGGCATCTCGCAGTACCGTCTTGCCAAGGAGACGGGCATACCTGCGCAGCGTATCGGACAGATTGTGTTGGGGCACCGCTCCGTGACTGCTGACACTGACCTGAGGCTCTGTCGTTTCTTTGGCCTGTCTGACGGGTATTGGCTGCGTGCGCAGGCGGCGTATGACATCGAGGTGGCACGACGCAAGCTCGAGCCTGAGCTCAGGAAGATAAAGCCCTTCTCCAAGATTGCCGCTGCACTGTAGCCCACACCACGCGGACTCTGCCAAACATCATCTCGCTCCATTCGTGGCCGTCCAAAGGGGCGGCCCGTTGTCATCCAGCCTACAAAGAAATGTCGATTCGACCGCTCATCCGGGTGCTGCGCTGCGTTATTAGGGATAGAGGGGGTGAGCGCGTGGGCGAGAAGAACGGTCGGGCGGACGAGGCGGAGCGGCTCGTGGGCGAGCACTACGCGGACGTGCTGCGCTACTGCCGCAGGCACGCGCCGGCGGGGCTCGCCGAGGACGCGGCTCAGGAGACGTTCCTGCGCTTCGTCCGCGCCCGCTCGCGCTACCGGGAGCGGGGCCGGGCCCGCGCCTACCTCGTCACCATCGCGCGTAACGTCTGCGTCGACCTGACGCGCGGCCGGGCCGCCGGCTGGGAGCCGCTTCCGGAGACGCTGCCCGGCGGGGGCGACCCAGGGGAGGCGGACGATCGCCGTGACCTGGCCGTCGCCCTCGCGCGGCTGCCCCGGGCCCAGCGCGAGGCTCTGGAGCTCAGGTACGGGCAGGGCCTCACGGTCGGCGAGGTGGGCGCAGCGCTTGGCATGAGCAGGTTCGCGGCCGCACGGGCCCTGAACGCGGCGCTCGAGGCGCTGCGGACGGAGCTGGGTGCTACGACGGGCGAGCGGGGAGGCACACGATGAGACGGCGAGAAAGACGTGCCCTTGAGGACGCGCTGCGAGAGCACTACCGGGCGGACGGCGACGAGGTCGTCCCGCGCGCTCTCGTGGAGGCCATCGCGACGGAGCTGGCCCGCCCCGCCCGGCCATGCGCCGGCGAGGTGGTCGCCGAGCAGGCGCGCCGCATCGGGACGGGGACGTGGGCGCTCCATGGGGCGCTCGTCCTTCTTGCCGCGGCGTGCGCGCTCTCCGGGGTCGGCGTGGGGACGGCCGCGGCCGTCCTCGGAGCGGCGCTTGCGCTCGCGTCGCTCGCGGGGGTCACGCGCTCGCGCTCCTGCGGCATGGCCGAGCTCGAGGCCGCCTGCCCGGTGAACGCCCAGGCCGCTGCGTGCGCCCGAGGACTCGTGCTCTGCTGCGCGGACGCGCTTGTGATCGCCCTGTTCGCCGTCCTCGCGGGGCCGGCGGGAGGTGCGTCTTGGGCCGTGCTCGCCCAGGGGCTCGCGCCCTACCTCGCGGCGCTCGGGGCGGGGCTCCTCGCCGCGCGACGGGCTGCGAGCCCGGACGCGACCGTCGCCGCCGTCGCCGCCGCGGCCGGGGTGTGCGCCGCCTGCGTCCTCGCGCGAACCGTCTGCCCGGCGGCCTTCGCCCCCGCCGCGGCGCTCGCCTGGTGGGCCGCGGCTGCCGCCGCGCTCGCATTCGCCGCGGCGCAGGCCCGCGCGTGGCTGCGCGCGGCGGCGTCCGGCTTCGCCGACGCGCCCGCGCCCGCCGGGGCGCTCTAGCGACCCCACCGTAAGACCGACTACCAGAGAGGAAATCCAGCATGGAACTGACGCTCGACCGGCTGACCCGGGAGTTCGGGCCCAAGATCGCCGTGGACCGCGTGAGCGCGACGCTCACCCCCGGCGTCTACGGCCTGCTCGGCGCGAACGGCGCCGGCAAGACCACGCTCATGAGGATGGTCTGCGGGGTGCTGCGCCCCACCTCCGGCGAGGTGCGCTACGACGGCGCGCCCGTCGCGCGCATGGGCGACGCCTACCGCGCGCTTCTCGGCTACCTGCCGCAGGACTTCGGCTACTACCCCGAGTTCACGGCGCTCGACTTCATGGAGTACATGGCCGCCCTCAAGGGCCTCGGCCGCCGCGACGCCCGCGACCGCTCGCTCGCGCTGCTGGAGCGCGTGGGGCTCGCCGGCGAGGAGCGCCGCCGCATCCGCACGTTCTCCGGCGGCATGCGCCAGCGCCTCGGCATCGCGCAGGCCGTCCTCAACGACCCCGAGGTCCTCGTGCTCGACGAGCCCACGGCGGGCCTCGACCCCAAGGAGCGCGTGCGCTTCCGCAACCTCATCGCCGGCTTCGCGCGCGACAAGATCGTCCTGCTCTCCACGCACATCGTCTCGGACGTGGAGCATATCGCCGACGAGATCCTCGTGATGCGCGCGGGCTCCGTGGTGCACTCCGGGCCGCCGGCAGAGCTTGTGGCGGAGGCCGAGGGCAAGGTCTGGGAGGCCGCTGTTCCGGCCGAGCGGGCCGAGACGCTCGAGGCCACGCTCACGGTGGGCAACGTCCGCCACGCGGAGGGCGGCCACGTGCTTTTGCGCTACGTGGCCGACGAGCCGCAGGTGCCGGGCTCGGTGCCGGTGGAGCCCACGCTCGAGGACCTGTACCTGTATCTGTTCCGCGACGGCGCGGCTGCCGGGGCCGGTGCTCCGCGCGCCTCCCGCGGCGCCCACTTCAAGGAGGACCGCCATGGCTAGGCTCATCCTGTTCGAGCTCAAGAAGATGCTCACCCGCCGCGTGGCGCTCGCGGCCAATATTGGCGTGGCCGTGTTCCTCGTGGGGATCATGGCGCTCAACGTGGTGCAGAACAAGACGGCGAACGCCCACGGCCAGATCGTCTCCGGCACCGAGGCCATCGCGGTGGCGCGCGCGGAGGCCGAGAAATACGCGGGGCCGGTGAGCGCCGAGCGCGCCGCGCAGGACATCGCCGCCTACCAGGAGCGGCTCTTCGCGCGCATCGATCGCGACGCCGTGACCCAGATGACGGGCTCGGCCGTCTACGACCTCATGTTCCAGCGCTTCTCCGACGAGGAGGTCTACGACCTCTACAACCCCTACTGGAACTGGCTGCTGCGCCCCTGGCGCGTCGCTGTGGAGGAGCCCGCGCAGACGGCGGCCCGCGTGACGCCCGAGATGGCGGCGGACTGGTACGGCGCGGCGGCCGAGCTTACCGAGCAGGCACTCGACGACGGCCAGGGTGGCATGTGGGAATATAGCCCGGCCGAGCGCGCCTACTGGACGGACCTGCGCGCTGGGGTGCCCGCGCCGATCGAGTACGGCTACTCGGGCGGCTGGGACAACGTCGTCAACTGCGCGGCGTTTCTCGTCTTTGCGATCCTGGCGGTCTGCGTGACGCTAGCGCCCACGTTCTCCTTTGAGTACCAGTCCGGTGCAGACGCGGTGGTGCTCGCCACGCGGCGCGGGCGCTCGTCGCTCGTGGCGGCCAAGGTCGTGGCGGCGCTTGCCTACGCCACGGCGTACTTCGCGCTCTGCGCCGCCATCATCGTGGGCGTGTCGCTCGCCTTCTACGGGGCGGACGGCTTTGGGCTCTCCATTCAGAGCATGGCGCTCTCCTCGCCGTACCCGCTCACGGCGGGCCAGGCCGCGCTCGCAACCGTGGGGCTCATGTACGTGGCGTGCCTGGGCTTTGCGTGCCTCACGCTCGCCGTGTCCTCGCGCACCCGCTCGACGCTCGCGGTCTTTCTTGCGGACGTGGTGCTCGTGCTGCTCACGGGACTCGTCCCCTCGGCCGGCGTGGGTGTGCTCGAGCGGGTGCTCGCACTCTTCCCGATCAACTTCGCCAACTTCAGTGTGCTCTTCTCGGCGCTCGAGTCCTACCCGCTCGGCCCGGTCGTGCTTGACCTCATCGGCACGGTCCTTCTCGTCTACGCGGCGCTCGTGCTCGTCTCGACCCCGGCGGCGGTGATCTCTTTCCGCCGACACCAGGTGGCGTAGCAGTTTTGCTTCCGTAGCCCGCAATTAGCGGAAGTGAATTCAAATTCACTTCCGCTAATTACGCGCGGCGAGGTGGGGGGCGCACCGCCGCGTGCGCGTTCTCTGCGATTGCACTAGCGTGGTATTATTGGGCCACAGTCGCACGCGCATGAGGAGAGGTGTCTGAGATGGCGGTCTGCGTTCCCGTTCGCGACATGAAGGACACGGCGGCGTTTGCCAAGCTCGTGAGGGAGTCTTCCGAGCCCATCACCGTCACGAAGAACGGCTACAGCGAGTTTGTGGTCATGCGCGCCGAGGACTATGACCTCATGCGGGAGGAGGTTGCCAAGGCGCGCCTCCTGCTCGTGCTCGCAGACGCGGACAGGTCGTACGAAGAGGGCGATTACGCCGACGGCCCTGCGTTCGTCTCGAGCGTGAGGGAGAAGTATGGCCTGTGACTACGTCCTCCTTCCTCGTGCCCAGGCGGACTTCGAGGAGATCGTGCGCTATCTGTCGGTCGAGCTCGACAGCAAGAAGGCAGCCCTGCGCTTTGTCGAGGAGTTCGAGTCCAAGGTCCTTCTCGCCTGCGAGTATCCGGAGATGCACCCGCTCAGCCAGATGCCGGAGGTTGCCGCCCGCGGCTATCGCGTGATGTCCGTCATGCGCTACGTCGTCCTGCACGCATGCCGCGGCGACAAGATCGTGATCGCCCACATCTTCCATTCGCTGCAGGACTACGCGCGCTACGTCTGACCGCCCGTCCTTAAGCAAACGTTAGGAACTGCCGCGTTCTTCTCGCGTATCCTTGTGGCCAATACGAGGGGAGGGGCGCATGGGCGCACGCGTGCTGGTGGTGGACGACGAGCCGGAGATCTGCGAGCTCGTGCGCGTCTACCTTGAGGCAGAGGGCTTCGAGGTGGAGACGCTCGGCGACGGCGCGGCGGCGGTCGCGCGCGTGACGGACGACAATGCGCCGGCGCTCGACCTTGCGATCCTCGACGTCATGCTACCCGGCGCGAGCGGTCTCGAGGTCTGCCGTGCCATCCGCGCGCGCCACAGCTACCCGGTGATCATGCTCACGGCACGTGGCGAGCAGGCGGACAAGATCTGCGGCCTCACCCTCGGCGCGGACGACTACGTGACCAAGCCCTTCCTTCCCCTCGAGCTCGTGGCGCGCGTGAAGGCGCAGCTCAGGCGCTACACCACCTACAACGCGGCGGGCGGGGCGCACGGCGAGAAGGACGGCGTCATCGCGTGCCGCGGCCTCGTGCTCGACGTGCCGGCCCACGAGGCCACCCTGAACGAGCGCCCGCTCTCGCTCACGCCGACGGAGTTCTCCCTCTTGCGGGTCCTGCTCGAGGCGGACGGCGCGGTCGTCTCCGCGCGAGAGCTCTACCAGCGCATCTTTGGCGACGAGTACTACGAGCGGGGCTCGGGCTCCATCACGGTGCACGTGCGGCACCTGCGCGAGAAGATGGGCGACTCCTTCGAGGACCCGCGCTACATCAAGACCGTCTGGGGATTGGGGTACAAGATTGAGCGCTAGCGAGAAGAGGGACGGGGCTCGGTCGATCGTCCTGACCGTCGCGATTGTGGCGGGTGCCATCCTGGTTGCGTCCGCGGCGTTCAACACGGTCTTCGGCTTTGTGGACAAGGCCTGGAACGGCTCGTTCATGGACTGGCTGGCCCCGCAGTTTCTGAACATCAACAACTTGAACGAGTTTGGCATCTGGCCGGAGATGGTGCTGGACGTCTCCGGCATCAAGTACTTCTTCCTGCAGCTGGGCATCTGCGGCATCGTTCTTCTCGCCGTGGGCTGTGCGGTGGCGGCTGTCCTCTCCGCCCGTCGCGCGCGCCGCGAGGAGCGCGCCCGCGCCGCAGAGCAGCTGCGCGTCTTTCTCGCCCACGACCTGGAGGCCCATGAGGCGTTCCCGCCCGGTTGGGAGGAGCTCGCGCTCGTCGCCGCCGACGCCAAGCGCGCCGCCGCGGAGCGGGAGCGCCAGCTCGCCGACGAGTCCGCGCGCAGGAGCGACCTCGTGACCTATCTCGCGCACGACCTCAAGACTCCGCTCACCTCGGTGATCGGCTACCTCTCGCTCCTGGATGAGGTGCCGGACATGCCCGAGGCGCAGCGCGTCCGCTACACGGGCGTCGCGCTGGACAAGGCGTGTCGCTTGGAGCGCTTGGTGAACGAGTTCTTTGACATCACGCGCTACAGCCTCACGAACATCGAGCTCGAGCTCGCGCCCGTGGACCTCGCCGGGCTTCTCGTCCAGCTTTCCGACGAGTTCTACCCGGCGCTCGCCGCCCACGGCAACGTGGCGCAGGTGACGGTGGCAGGCACGGTGCGGACCGTCGAGCGGCCGGGCGAGCCGCTCGTGGTCACGGCCGATGCGGCCCGCCTCGCGCGCGTCTTTGGCAACCTGCTGCGCAACGCGATTGCCTACAGCGACGAGGGGACGCCCGTGGAGATCGAGGCCGCGGCCGGGGAGGGGAGCGTCGTCGTCACTGTGTCCGACACGGGTGCGACCATCCCCTCACACAAGCTCCGCGCGATCTTCGACCGCTTCTTCCGGCTGGACGAGTCCCGTGGGAGCGCCACCGGCGGCGCCGGCCTCGGCCTTGCCATCGCGCGCGAGATCGTGGAGCTCCACGGTGGCACCATCTCCGCAGCCAGCGAGAACGGTCGCACCACCTTCACCGTCGAGCTGCCCGTGTAGACAAAGGGGACAGGTTCATTTGTCTCATTTGAAAATGAATGAGACAAATGAACCTGTCCCCTTTGTCTCACGAGAAGGCCCACAGGTTCAGGCACTGACCGAGCACCTGCTCGAGGTCCCAGGGGCGCGCGCTGCGCTCGGCGCTGTTGGGGTCGTGCACGACGACCTCGCCGTCCTCAGTCAGGCCCGAGAGCACGATGAAGTGGCCCGTGGTGGTGAAGTCGCCCGGGCCCACGCTGCAGATGACGGGCTTGCCGGCGAGAAGTGCCTCGCGCACGGCGCCCGCACTGGCGGGCAGCTCCTCGGAGGTAAGCCCCAGCTCCGCCGCGCCGTCGCTCATGAGGGCCCATGCCGTCATCCCGTTGCTGACGTAGCCGCCGCGCCCAGAGAAGTCCGCCATGGCGGCGGGGTCGAGGTCGTCGCGCCCGGTGAGCGCCACGTAGACCATAGAGAGGCACGTCGGGCCGCACCCGTTCTTCTCGACGGTGCCCCCGGCGTAGGGATGGCTCGCCCACTGTGGGTCGGTCTGGTAGAGGTAGGGGACCGCGCCGGCGCGCCAGTCTACGCGCGGCGTAGAGTGGGCCGGCTGTTCCGATCTGCTCACGGTTGCCGCCGCGGCAAACCAGAGCCCCACGGCAAGCGCGACTGCCAGCACCCCGACGGCCCCGAGAACAAGCGGCACGCGCCGCGCCCTCCTGCGGTTGAGGTACCTGCGCGGTGCCACGCGAATCGTGCTCATGTTTCCCCCCTTCGACTTGGCTTGCCCAAGCCTAGGGGTGCCCGCCATAACGGTGCATGAACCGACTGCTAAGACTTCCCTAAGGCGCTTTTGTCTCACGCGTTCGGGGTCGCCTCGGCCACCATTTTGAGCGCGCCGGTGACGAAGCTGACCTTCCGCTCGTCGGTGCCGCCGTCGCCCGTGCGTACGGAGACCACAGCGACGGCGATCTGGTCGTCCTCGCTCGGCTCGGGGTTGCCCATGAGGGTGGTCCACTCCACGGAGACGTCGCTGGCGGAGAGCTCGCCGTCGCACGCTACCTCGTAGCTCACCGGCTCGAAGAACCCGGAGTTGGACTCGGCGGAGACCGTTGTCGTGCCCGGCGCGGCCTGCGTCACCCGCACGGTGTAGTAGACGACGTCCGCCTCCGAGCTCACGTACTTCTCGTTAGGCGAGACCGTCTCCTCAAAGACAACCGTGCCGGTAGAGGTTGCTCCGCAGCCGAGAAGAACGAGCGTGCATGCCAGGCAGAGCACCGCAAGAACCGCCGTCACCTTCTTCATGCGAGCCTCCTTGATGATACGAAGGGACAGTCCCTTCGTATCCTATAGTCTAGTCACTCGAGAGCAAGGAGGCGCATGTCCCGCAACCGCACCCTCTATATCGACGCCGACGCATGCCCGGTCACGCGCGAGGCGCTCACCTGTGCGCGGCGTGCGCACATGCCCGTCGTGATCGTGGGCAACACCACGCAGAACCTCGAGCGACACATTCGGCGCGACGACCCGCGCGACGCTGACCACGCCCGCGGTCGCGACGCCTCGCATGGCGGCTTCTGGGTAGACGTGCTCGATGTGTCCATTGGCGCAGACAGTGCGGACTTTGCGATTGTGGAGCGCCTGCAGTCGGATGACGTGGTGGTCACGCAGGACATCGGCCTCGCGAGCATGGTGCTCGGCCGCGGCGCGGCGGCCATTGGCGTGCGCGGGCGCGTTTACACCAAGGCGACGATCGACATGGATCTCTTCATTCGCCACGAGGAGAAGAAGGTGCGCCGTGCTGGCGGCCGCACGCGCGGGCCGGCAGCGTTCACCAGCGACGACCGCGAGCGCTTCACCCGCAACCTCGCCGATCTTCTCAGTAGATGATACGAAGGGACTGTCCCTTCGTATCATTTCACGACGACGCTCTTCTCGCCGCGGGGGACGGCGCGGCCGATGACCGCGGCTGGGAGGCCCTCGTCGCGTAGGGCGGAGACGAGCCGCTCCGCGTCCGTCTCGCCCAGTGCCAGAAGCAGGCCGCCGGAGGTCTGCGGGTCAAAGAGGACGTCGGCCAGGTCGAGCGGCAGCGCGTCGGCCAGCGCCACGCGCGGGCCGAAGAAGTCCCGGTTGCGGTAGGCACCGGCGGGGATGAGGCCGAGCGCCGCCATCTCGCGGGCGCGCGCCATGACGGGCACGGCAGCCGCGTCGACCTCGAGCGTGACGTCCGAGGCCTCTGCCATCTCGCAGGCGTGTCCCATGAGCGAGAAGCCCGTGACGTCGGTGGCGGTGTGCGGCCAGACGCCCAGCTCGCGCGCCAAGCGGATCGGTGCCTCGTTGAGCGTGGTCATGGAGTCCGTGGCCACGCGCACGCCGGCGTCGTCCAGAAGGCCGCCCTTGTGCGCGGTGGTGAGGATGCCCGTGCCGAGCGCCTTGGTGAGCACGAGCGCGTCTCCCACCTGTGCGCCGCCGTTCTCCAGCCGCTCGTCCAGCTGCACGAAGCCCGTCACTGCGAGGCCGTACTTGGGCTCGTGGTCGTTGATCGAGTGTCCGCCCGCCACGACGCACCCGGCGCGACGGCACGTCTCGGCGCCGCCCGCCAGAATCTGCCCGGCGACCTCGATGCCCAGGCAGTTGGGGAAGCACAGGAGGTTGAGCGCGAGCGCGGGCCGCCCGCCCATGGCGTAGACATCCGAGAGCGCGTTGGTGGCCGCAACCTGGCCAAACAGGAACGGGTCGTCCACCATGGGCGGGAAGAAGTCCGTGGTGGCGATGAGGCCGCGGCCGTCGCCGAGGTCCCACACGCACGCGTCGTCGGAGGCGTCATAGCCCACCACGAGCTCCGGCGCGTCCAGGCGCGGCAGCCCCGCAAGTACGCCTGCGAGCTCGCCTGGCGCGATCTTGGCCGCGCACCCGGCGGCCTCCACGAGCTCCGTGAGCCTCACGCCCGTCATGTCCATGTCCGTGCTCCTCCTGTCGATTAACGCGCATAGTTTGCAATGCGCGTAATTTTCAACTGCACTTATGTGAAATCAAAACAATCCGTGCGCATTAATTGCCGATAAGAACGTGCCGCAGAAACTCGCGGCCACCGGCACAAGGGCGCCCCGGACGTGTTCGGGGGCGTCCGGGGCGTGCCGAGTCTGGTCAGTGTGCAAGAGCCGTTAGTTCTCGTCCGCCGCGAGGGAGGAGTCGCACTCCGCGCGCGTGCGCTCGATGCGCCTGAGCAGGCTCTCCTTGTGCTCGTAGGTGTGCGAGCGGGCGATGTCGCCGGCCTCGTGGGTGATGAAGCGGAAGAAGTAGTGCCCGTCAAAGTCCTCGTAGATGCGGAACTTAGGCGTGGACTCACGGTCGAAGGCGTCGATCGTGCTGTCCTCGATCTCCGCGTTCTCGGCGGACGCGCGCACGCACTCGATGCCGTGGAGGCACTCGTCCTTGGACGGGAAGATGATCGACGACATGAGGATGTGCCCGTTGGAGGCGCAGAGGTTGAAGCAGTAGCGACCCTCGTTCTCAACAACAACGTACTGTCCCATGGAAAATCACCACCGTAAGCTCGCAGCGAACAGATCATTTCCTTACCCTACCGTGACACGCCCCGTACCGGCGCAACAAGTACGTAGGCGGTCGGTTTTGCTCGGGGAGAAGGGACGTTTGGCCACACGTCAGACTGCGAGCAGAAAAAATGGGGTAGTATCTCTTTACATCCCCCGAAAAGACGGGTCGGCGTGGTCGGGGGACGCGCCGGCCCACCAGGACGCAAAGACCCCGGTCGCATGGCGGCCGGGGTCTCGTCGTGTCTGGGCGAGAAGAACCTCTCGCTGTGGCGCCTAGCGGGCCTCTCCGCGCAGCGCCGCGTCGCGGCCGGCGTCGAAGGCGGCGAGGTTGGCATCCACCGTCGCGGGCGGCACGCAGGCGCGCACGGCGTCGCGCCAGAGCTCGGCGTCGAAGGGCAGCGCCGTGGAGAGCGCGCCCACGAGCACCACGTTGGTGGAGCGCGGCGTCCCCAGCCCGCGCGCGATCACACCGGCGTCCAGCAGGTGGGCGCCCAGCTCGCGCAGACGCTCGTCCACGCGCTCGGGCATCGTGAAGTTGCCGATGTTCACGGAGACGGGCGTGATCTCCTCGTCGTTCACGAACATCGTGCCGCCCTCGGCGAGGTAGTGCTGGGCGCGCAGGGCCTCCACGGCCTCAAAGGCCACCACTACGTCGGCGCAGCCGTCGTCGCAGACCATGGTGGAGACGTGCTCGCCCAGGCGGATGACGGTGCTCACGGAGCCTCCGCGCTGGCTCATGCCGTGGATCTCGGAGACCTTGACGTCGAGGCCCGCGCCGGCGGCCACGCTCGCCAGCAGCTTGCCCGCGAGAATCGTGCCCTGGCCGCCCACGCCCACGAGGAGGATGGTCTTGGTTCCGTCCACGACGGCACCGTTCTTCTCGGTATCAGCCATTGCTTACTCCTTCGTGATGCAGCCGAATGGGCAGGACTGGACGCACTGGTCGCACCCGACGCACTGCGTGGGGTCGATGACCGCGGTGCTGTCCTTGGCGCGCCCGAGGGCGGGGCAGCCGATCTTGATGCACTGGCCGCATGCGCGGCAGTCGCGGATGGTGGGCTGCTTGCCACGGCTGCGGTCGATGAGGCGGCACGGCGCCTTGAAGACGATGATGGAGAGCTGCTCGGTGTTGGCCACGGCGGCCTTGAGCGCGGAGCGCACGGCCTGGAGGTCCTGGGCGTCCACCTCGACCACGTCCTCCACGCCCATGGCGCGGCACAGGGCGAGAAGATCGAGCGCCTTGCCGCTCGGGTTGTCCAGCGGGCCGATCTTGTGCGAGCTGTCCGTGAGGGTGACGCCGTTCACGGGGTTGCCCTGCGTGCCGGTCATGGCCGTGGTGCGGTTGTCCAGGATGCAGAGGGTGCCGGTGCCGCCGTTGTAGATGGTGCCGAGCATGCTCGTGATGCCGGAGTGCGCGAAGGTGGAGTCGCCGATGACGCCCACGACGGGACGACCGGTGCGCTCGCTCGCGCCGGCGAGCTCCATGCCGTGCGCCATGGAGAGCGAGGCACCCATGTCGATGACCGTGTGGCACGCGCCGTAGGGCGCGACGGCGCCGAGCGTGTAGCAGCCGATGTCGCCGGTGACGATAGCCTTGAGGCGGCGTAGCTCGCAGAAGACGAGGCGGTGCGGGCAGCCGGGGCAGAACGCCGGCGGGCGCGGAGGGAGGTCCGTGGCGGCGTCGAGGTGCGCGGGCAGCTCCACGCCGAAGGAGGCGCGGATGACCTGGGGCTTGAGCTCGCCGGCAACGGGCAGGGGTGCGACGGGCGGCTCGGCGAGCTCGATGCCGAGGGCGCGGACGCGCGAGGAGAAGTAGTCGCTGGCCTCCTCGATGACGTAGCACGCGTCGACGGACGCGGCGAAGTCGGCGAGCGCGCGGGCGGGCAGCGGCCAGGCAAGGCCGAGCTTGAACGTTGAGGCCTCGGGCAGCGCCTCGCGGACGTGCTGGTAGACGGCACCGGCGCAGATGACGCCGATCTTCTCGTCACGCATTTCCACGTGGTTGAACGGGCAGGTCTCGGCGTACGCCTCGAGCTCGGCCTGGCGCTCGTCCACGACCACGCGGCGCTTGACCGCGTTGGCCGGCATCATGACGTACTTGGGGATGTCGTCGGCGTAGTCGCGCGGGGCTACGGCCTCGCGCTCGCCGGCGGGCGAGACGAGCGTGCGGGTGTGCGCGATGCGCATGGTCTCGTGCAGCATGACTGGCGTGTCAAAGCGCTCGGAGAGCTCGAAGGCGGCGCGGGCCATCTCGTAGCAGTCCTGCGAGTCGGCGACGTCGAGGCAGGGGATGCGACCGAAGGCGGCGTAGAAGCGCGAGTCCTGCTCGTTCTGGGACGAGTAGCAGGACGGGTCGTCCGCGGCGAGAAGGACGAGGCCGGCGTTCACGCCGGTGGACGCGGCGGCCATGAAGGGGTCGGCGGCCACGTTCACGCCCACGTGCTTCATCGTGACGAGCGAGCGCACGCCGGCGATTGCGGCGCCGAGGCCCACCTCGAAGGCGACCTTCTCGTTGGGGGACCACTCGCAGTAGACGTCGTCCTTGCGCACGAGGGCCTCGAGCGTCTCGGTGGACGGCGTGCCGGGGTAGCCCACGCCCACGGCCACGCCGGCCTCCCAGGCACCCTGGGCGATGGCCTCGTTTCCGGACATGAGGTGCTTGTCCATGTCTCTCCTCTCGATGAGACAAAGGGGACAGGTTCCTTTGTCTCATATATCTTTCAATGAGACAAAGGAACCTGTCCCCTTTGTCTCATGCCTCTCCTAGCGGCGCGTCTCGCGCGCGACGAGGGCGTCGGCCCCGTACTTGGCGCGCAGCGCCGGCTTCTCTATCTTGCCCGTGGGGTTTCTCGGCACGGGGGCAAAGATGACCTTGCGCGGCCGCTTGTAGCGCGGCAGCCGCTTGCAGAACGTCGTGACGTCGTCCTCGGTGAGCGTGGTGCCCGCCTTGAGCTCGATGACCGCGGCCGGGATCTCTCCCAGGCGCTCGTCGGGGAGTCCGATCACGGCGACGTCCTTGATCGCGGGGTGCCCCATGAGGAAGTCCTCGATCTCCACGGGGTAGATGTTCTCGCCGCCCATGATGACGACGTCCTTCTTGCGGTCAACCAGCCAGTAGAAGCCGTCGGCGTCCTGGCGCGCCATGTCGCCGGTGTGCAGCCACCCGTCCACGAGGGTCTCGGCCGTGGCCTCGGGGTCCTTGTAGTAGCACTCCATGAGGCCCGGCCCCCGCACGCAGAGCTCGCCGACCTCGCCGGGCGCGACCTCGGCGCCGTCCTCGCCCACGATCTTGCAGCTCCAGCGGTAGCCGGGCACGCCGATCGCGCCCACGTGGTCGATATTCTCGAGCCCCAGGTGCACGCAGCCCGGGCCCATCGACTCCGAGAGGCCGTAGTTGGTGTCGTAGTCGTGATGGGGGAAGACCTCGCGCCAGCGGCGGATCAGGCTCTCCGGGACGGGCTGGGCGCCGATGTGCATGAGGCGCCACTGGTCCAGGTGGTAGTTGGAGAGCCGCACCGTGCCCTCCTCGATGGCCACGAGGATGTCCTGCGCCCACGGCACGAGCAGCCACACGATCGTGCAGCCCTCGTTGGAGACGGTCTCCAGCACGGTCTTGGGCGAGACGCCGCGCAGAAGCACGCCGCGACCGCCCACCATGAGGCTGCCGAGCCAGTGCATGCACGCGCCCGTGTGATAGAGCGGCGGGATGCACAGGAACACGTCGTCGTGGGTCTGGCCGTGGTGGTGCTGCTCCATCTCGGCGGCCTGCGTGAGGCTCCGGTGGTGGTGCAGGATCGCCTTGGGGAAGCCCGTCGTGCCGGAGGAGAAGTAGATCGCGGCGTCCTCGTCCTCGCTGAGCGGGACGCGCGGGTCCGCCGATGAGCACAGGCTCGCCAGCTCGCGGTAGCTCTCCGCCCAGGTGGGGCAGTCGTCGCCCACAAAGAAGAGGAGCCGCCCGGCCTGGATGCGGTCCACGATCTCCTCGACGCGCCCGATGAACTCCGGGCCAAAGACGAGGATGTTCACGTCCGCCTTGTCCAGGCAGTACTCGATCTCGTCGGCGGAGTAGCGGAAGTTCAGCGGCACCACCGTGGCGCCCGTCTTGAGGACGCCAAAGTAGAGCGGCAGCCACTCGATGCAGTTGTAGAGCAGGATGGCGACCTTGTCGTCCTTGCGCACGCCGCGCGAGAGCAGCAGGTTGGCAAAGCGGTTGGCCTTCTCGTCAAAGACGGACCAGGTCATCTCGCGGCGGAACGGCTCGTCGTCGGTGGTCTCCACCAGGTCGTAGTCGCGCCAGGTGATGTGGCGGTTCTCGCGCCGTTCGGGGTTGACCTCCACGAGGGCGACCTCGCTGGGGTACTTCTCGGCGTTGGCGCGCAGCATGTCGACGATGGTCATGGGTGCCTTTCGGTCTGGTCACACAGTCCTCACATCATAGTCCGCCGACGCGGGCGAGAGGGGCGCGCCGTCGCGCACGTAACGCGACCGTGACGTGCCGGCGCGACGTTCTTCTCTCCCCGGGCGCGTGCCCGCCAATACGCGATTGCCAACGTTTCGGGGCTCGATTCCGTGCGAAATCGCGTATTAAGCGATGCCAATACGCGACTTCCAACGTTTTGACCGCCTGAAACGTTAGATATCGCGTATTCCGGGATGGGCTCCGAGCCGTGTGCTACCCTCGTGGCGAGAAGAACCGCGGACTCGGGAGGTCACATGCGACGGCTGCTCGTGGTGGAGGACGACGCGCGCCTGCGCGACGAGCTCTGCGTGTTGCTCGCGCGCAACGGCTACGAGGCGACGGCGCTCACGAGTTTCGACGACGTGGCCGAGCAGATCCTGGCCGCCGCGCCCGACCTGGTGCTTCTCGATCTCAACCTGCCTGGCGTCGACGGCACCTACGTCTGCCGCGAGGTGCGCCGGCGCTCGAGCGTTCCCATCGTCGTGGTGACCTCGCGCGACAACGACATGGACGAGCTGCTCACGCTCTCCTTTGGCGCGGACGACTTCGTCCCCAAGCCCTACAACGACCAGGTCCTTCTCGCCCACGTGGCGACGGTCCTCAAGCGCAGCTACGGCGAGGGCGCCGCCTCCGCGGAGATCGCGCACGCCGGCGTCACGCTGGACACCGCGCGCTGCAGCGTGAGCTACCAGGGCCGCACGGCCGAGCTCACCAAGAACGAGCTGCGCATCCTCGCGCTGCTCATGCGCAACGTCGGCGCGGTCGTGAGCCGTCAGCGCATCCAGGAGGAGCTCTGGGCCTCGGACGAGTTCGTGGACGACAACACGCTCACGGTGAACGTGAGCCACCTGCGCTCCACGCTCGCCAAGATCGGTGTGGAGGACTTCGTGCGCACCCGTCGCGGCCTGGGCTACCTGGTGGAGTAGGGGGCGAGAAGAACGTGGGCTTTGGCGCCTACATCGCCGACCGGCTGGCCCCGCTCGCCGTGGGCGCGGTGGCGCTCACGTTTGCCGCGCTGGTCATGGTCGTGTACGGGATGGACGCCGCGGCCGTGGCCTTTGTCTGCGGCGTGCTCGTGCTCGCGGCTGCGGTGGCGCTCGTGCTGGACTGGCTGCACCGACGCACGTTCTACCAGCTGCTCGAGGACGCCCTCGACGCTCTGGACGAGACCTACCTCGCCACGGAGCTCACCGAGCGCCCCTCCTTCCCTGAGGGCCAGCTCCTCTACGACGCGCTCGACCGCGAGTCCCGCGCCATGCGCGACCGCGTCGCCGCGGCGCGCCGGCGCTCGCGCGAGTACCGCGAGTACGTGGAGACCTGGGTGCACGAGATCAAGACGCCGATCGCGGCCGCGCGCCTCGTGGCCCGCAACAACCCCTCGCCGGCCACGGAGTCCATGGACGCGGAGCTGGACCAGATCGAGGGCTACGTCGAGCAGGCGCTCTACTACTCGCGTGGCACCTCGCTCGACCGCGACTTCCAGATTCGCCAGGTCGTGCTGGCAGACGTGGTGCGTGACGCGCTGCGCCACAAGGCCCGCACGCTGATTGGCGCGCACGTGGCCCCTGAGCTGGGAGAGCTCGACCTCACGGTGCGCGCCGACCCCAAGTGGCTGTCGTTTGTGATCGGACAGGTGCTCGTGAACGCCGCAAAGTACCAGGGCGAGAAGGACGGCGAGGGTCGCGTCCGCATCTGGGCTGAGCGGCGCGAGACCGGACTCGACGCCTGGGAGACGGTACTCGCGATTGCCGATGACGGGATCGGGATTCCGGCCTCCGACGTGGGCCGCGTCTTTGACAAGGGCTTCACCGGCGAGAACGGCCGGCGCTTCGCACGCTCCACCGGCATGGGTCTCTACCTGGTGCGCGAGCTCTGCGAGAAGATGGGGGTGCGCACGTGGCTGGAGTCCGAGGAGGGCGTTGGCACCACTGTCTACCTCGCCTTCCCCGACAGCGAGACAAAGGGGACAGGTTCATTTGTCTCATTGCAAAAGTAATGAGACAAATGAACCTGTCCCCTTTGTCTCACAACCTTACGAAAGCATAAGGGAGCGATAAGCGCATTCGATGGCAGCGTTCTTCTCGCCGGGCGAGTATGGTCGTGTACCAGAAGGCCAAACGAGAGGAATCGCAATGGCACCTTCGCACGCCCGACCCACCCAACCCGTCCTGTCCTGCCGGGACGTCGAGAAGCTCTACGGAACCCGCGACAACGTCACGCGCGCCCTCGACGGCGTGTCGTTCGACGTCGCTGCCGGCGAGTACGTTGCCATCATGGGCCCGTCAGGCTCGGGCAAGACCACGCTGCTCAACTGCATCTCCACGATCGACCGCCCCACCTCCGGTCACATCCTCGTGGACGGCCAGGACATCACCGCCCTGCGCCCGGGCCAGCTCTCCAAGTTCCGCCGCGAGCGCCTGGGATTTGTCTTCCAGGACTCCAACCTGCTCGACACCCTCACCGCGCGCGAGAACATCGCGCTGGCGCTCACGATCAACCACGCGCCCGCCAAGGAGGTCGTCGCCCGCGTGACCGGTGTGGCCCAGCGCCTGGGCGTCACCGACGTGCTCGACAAGTTCCCGCACGAGATGTCCGGCGGCCAGAAGCAGCGCGTCGCCGCGGCCCGCGCCATCGTCACGGACCCGTCGCTCGTGCTCGCCGACGAGCCCACCGGCGCCCTCGACTCGCGCAACTCGCGCCTGCTGCTGGAGAGCCTCGAGGAGCTCAACGGCGCCGGTGCCACGATCATCATGGTCACGCACGACTCCTTTGCTGCAAGCTACGCCCGCCGCGCGCTCTTCCTCAAGGACGGCCGCGTCTGGAACGAGCTCGTCCGCGGCACCAAGACGCGCAAGACCTTCTTCAACGAGATTATGGACGTCGTGTCCTTCCTGGGAGGGGAGGGCGCAGATGTACGCTAGGATCGCCCTCGGCAACGTCCGCAAGTCCTTCCGGGACTTCTCGGTCTTCTTCCTCACGCTGGCCTTCGGCGTCTGTGTCTTCTACGCCTTCGGCTCCATCACTGACCAGGCCGCCGTCATCCAGATGGCCGCCGACCAGCGCCGCAAGTCGCGTCACGAAAAGTGGTGTAAGGGCCTCCCCACGGGGGTGAGCCTCCCCGCCGATACTACGCCGCCCTCAGCTTCCTGTCGAACGCCTCGCCCACGAGCCTGAGGACCCTCTCCGCCCCTCCCGGCTCCTCGGGCAGCGGCTCGCGCTCGTAGCCGGGCTCCAGCGACCTGCGGTCGATGAAGTTCGTCGCCGAGAGCCACGCGTCGTTCTGGTCGCAGCACACCGCCCCGACGAGCCTCACCAGCGACTCCCTGGAGGGGAACACCTGCACGACCCTCGTGCGGCGCTTGATCTCGCAGTTCATGCGCTCGCAGACGTTGTTCGTCCTGACCCACACCGCGTGCTCGCGCGGGAATCCCAGGTACGCCAGGGCGGACGGCTCCGCGTCCTCGAGCAGCCCCGCGCCCCGCGCGTCGACCTCGGCGAGCAGCTCGACGGCGCGGCGGTAGCCCGCGCGCACGAGCGCCGGGTCGCGCTCCGACAGGGCGGCCCTGAGCGCCGCGACGGCGGCGTCCCCGACGTCGCGCCTGCGGCAGCGGTCCCGGACGTTGCGCCCGAGGTGGGCGACGCAGCGCTGCCACGCGGCGCCGACGAGCACCTCGCGGACGGCGCGGGCCAGCCCCTCGTGCGCGTCGGAGGTCACGAGGCGCACGCCCGAGAGCCCGCGGCGGCGCAGGCCCAGCAGGAAGTCCCTCCACGACAGGTAGGACTCCGCGTCGACGCACGCGAGGCCGACCACCCTCCTGCGGCCCGAGAGCGAGCAGGCCACGGCGGTGACCAGCGCGGTCGACCGGGCCGCGCCGGCCTCCCGGCAGGGCACGTAGGTCGCGTCGAGCCACAGGTACGGCCAGCTCGTGGAGGACAGGTCGCAGCCCCTGAGCTCGGCGACCTCCTCGTCGAGCCCGGCGCACAGCCTCGACACGCGGCTCCTGCTCATCGACTCGACGCCCATCTCGGCGGCGACCGCCTCGACCTTCCTGGTGGAGACCCCGGCGGCCCACATGTCGCAGATCGCCGAGGCCAGCGCCGTGTCGGTGCGCGACCACCTCTCGACCAGGTCCTCGGGGAAGTAGCTGCCCTCCCTGAGCTTGGGGATCCTGAGCGTCACCGTCCCGACGCAGGTGTCGAGCGAGCGCTCCCGGTAGCCGTTGCGCGCCACCCCCAGCTCCGAGGCCTGCTCGTCCATCGCGGCGTTGAGCAGGCCCTCCAGCAGCGACCTCAGCGCGGCGTTGATGTCTATCGTGCCGTCGGCGCGGGTGCCGGCCGCGGCCAGCGCCTCCTCGTGTACAGTTTCCATTGCGGCCGTCCTTTCTCGCGAATCTGACGTTGTGGTGACTCACGATTCTAGGGGGCGGCCGCGCCCGTGCGGGCGCCGGCCGCCTGGCCGCTTACACCAAGTTTCGGGACGCGTCCGCGCCGCATGGTGCAGGCGCTCGCGGACATCCTCTCCGGCCTCTCCGTGTTCGTGGTCGTCATCCTCGGGTTTCTCGTGGTCTACGCCAACCGCTTCCTCATCCGGCGGCGCAAGCGCGAGTTTGGCATCTACCTCACGCTGGGCATGGACATCCGGCACGTCTCCTGGATCGTTGTCATCGAGACGCTCGTCGTGGGCGTGGTCGCGCTCGGCGTGGGCCTGCTTCTGGGCCTCGCGCTCTCGCAGGTCATGATGTACGTTACGGCGGGTCTCTTCGAGGCCACGATCAGGGGCTTCGTCTTCGCGTTCTCGCCGGCCGCGGCGCTCTCCACGGTGGCGTGCTTCGCGGGCATCTTCCTCGTGACGCTCGTCTTCAACGTGTCCACGGTCAGCCGCTACAAGCTGATCGACCTCATCAACGCGGACAAGGTGAGCGAGAAGGTCCGTCTGCGCAGCCTGCCCCTCTCGGTGGTGCTCTTCCTCGCATCGCTCGCGCTGATCGGCGTGGCGTACAAGACGCTGCTCGAGCACGGCATGATGGAGGAGGGCCCGTACTTCGCGATCGCCACGGGGCTGGTCACGGTGGGCACGCTGCTCTTCTTCTTCTCGATCTCCGGCTTTGCCCTCCGCGCGCTCCAGGCGAGCCCGCGCGCCTACCTCTCCGGCCTCAACATGTTCGTGATGCGCCAGCTCAACAGCCGCATCAACACCGCGTGGCTCTCCATCTCCCTGGTGTGCGCGATGCTCTTTTTGGCCATCTGCGGCGTGTGCACGGGCTTCTCGGTGGCCACGGGCATGAACGAGAGCCTGCGCGTGGGCACGGTCTACGACATGTCGCTCATAAGCTACCCGATGGGCATGGCCGTGCAGGACGCCGCGCCGCACGAGGAGGGCCCGGCCGCGGCGGACGGCTACGACGCCATCGCCCGCCTGCGCGCGGACATCCCCAACTACGACGAGCTCTTCCGCGACGCCGTGCAGGTCAACCAGTACACCTACGACGCCGAAGGCAACCCGCTCGTGGACACTACCGTGGAGGAGCTCTTTGCCAACACGGACTTCACTGGCAACGCCACCGTTGAGACCATGATGCAGGGCAACACTGCGCAGCGCCTCACCGTGGTGCCCGTCTCCGAGTACAACGCCCTGGCCCAGATGGCGGGCGAGAAGACCGTGGAGCTCGCGGACGGCGAGTGCCTGCTCTGGAACGATCTCTCGTCCCTCGACGAGCTCTGGGACGCGGTGACCGCGCAGAACCCGGAGGTCCAGGTCGGCGGCAAGACGCTGCGCTTTGCCGAGGAGCCGCTCGTGCACCTGGTCTTCTCGGACACGGCCGCCGGCGGCACGGTCTCCGGCGCCCTCGTGGTCCCGGACGACATGGTGCCCGCGGGCGCCGGCCCCAGCGTCACCTCGGTGAACCTCATGTACGCGGGCGACCGCACGGAGGTGGAGCCCGCCGCCGTCGCCGCGATTGACGAGGTCTACGGCGACGTCATGGGCCAGGGCTCCACGCTCGACGCCTGGCCGGTCTGGACCCTCACGACCGCCCAGGGGCTGCTCGACCAGTCCTCCGGCACCACCGTCGTGGTCACCTACCTGGCGATCTACATCGGCGTGGTCCTGCTCGTGTGCTGCGCGACGGTGCTCGCCCTCCAGCAGCTCTCCGAGGCGGCGGACAACGTGGGCCGCTACCGTGTGCTCGCCGAGCTCGGCGCCGAGAGGCGCATGATCGACCACGCCCTTCTCGCCCAGATCGGCGTGTACTTCCTCTTCCCGCTGGTGGTTGCCGTGGCGCACGCGGCGGTGGCGCTCAGCGTGGTGAACGACATCGTGGCGCTGCTCACGGGGTTCCAGATCGGCACAGCGCTCGCGGGGACGGTGGCCTTTGTCGTGGCCCTCTACGGCGGCTACTTCCTCGTGACTTACCTCACGTCACGCTCCATGCTCTCCCGGTAACCGAATACGGCTGCGAGCCGCGGCCCTTCTCGCTACCATAGACGAGAAGGGCCGCCGTGCCCGACGTCCGAGAAAAGGGAGGCCCACATGGGACTGTTTGACAAGATTCGCAGCAAGATCACCTCGTCCGACGGCAAGGCCGAGCTTCCGTCCGCCACGTTCGCCACGCGCCCCGACGTGGTCTACGCCCCGGTTTCGGGCATGCTCGTGAGCCTCAAGGAGGTCAAGGACGAGGTCCTGCCCGTCGCCCTGCTCGGCGATGGCTACGGCATCCTGCCCACCACCAACAACGGCGTCGTCTACGCGCCGGTCGACGGCGTCATCGGTGCCACCACGATGACCAACCACTCGATCGTCATCGCGGCCGAGGGCGGCATGGAGGTCCTGATTCACATTGGCATCGGCACCGTCAACATGGGCGGCAAGGGCTTCTCGCGCTGCGTGGAGACCGGGGACACCGTCCGCGCCGGCCAGCCGATCATGACCTTCAACGACGACTCCATCAAACAGGCCGGCTACGAGGACGTGGTCTGCTGCACGATCTCCAACCCCGACGCGTTCTCGCAGATTGACCACGTGGGCGACACGAGCACCCTGCTCGACGGCCGTCCGCTGGTCAAGATTGGCGATCCGCTCCTCGTGGCGCGTCGCGCGTAATTAGGATTTACCAGTAATCCCGACTTGCGTACGCCGATAAGAGCGCGCAAGTCGGGATTCTTGTCCAAACGGACGGTTTTCTCGACTTGCGCACGCCGTGGCGCCGCGCCCTGCGCGCGTAACTTGGCATTACCGGCAATCCCGACTTGCGCACGCCGAAAGACAAAAAGGGGCCGGCACCCGTGAGAGTGCCGGCCCCGTTGCGTGCGTGCGATCTTGGACCTACGCGTCCTTCTCGCCTGCGAGGGAGGCATAGAACGTGGCGTGGTCGAAGACGTCCTTGATGGTCTGGCCGTTGACAAAGGGGAGCGCCAGGAACTCGTCGACCGTAGGGACGAGCTCGGAGCAGTCGACGAAGTGGTTCTTCTCGTTGCGGCGGCTCGTGTCCTGCGCGCGCCAGGACTCATAGTTGCAATCCGTGAGGTAATAGACGCTCGATCCGATCTTCATGTAGACGGAGTGATTGCAGTGCAGGTACTCGACCAGACCCTCGTAGTTGATGTCGAGAGCCTCGGCTGCCTTCTTTCCCATGGCGATCCCCTTTCGTCGGAGGCCAATCGGACGTTAGTGAGAGTGTAACCCGCGCGGCGGACAGTTATGCGCACGTTTGCTGAATGTTAGGCGAGCGTCGGCCGAGCGGTCAGCGGGCGGTGCCGAGAAGAACGCGCTCCAGTTCGGCGGGCGTGTCCACGAAGGTGGTCGCCCCGGCGGCAAGCAGCTCGTCCACGCTGCGGAATCCCCAGGTGCAGCTCACGCACGGGCAGCCCACGTTGGCTGCGGTCTGGACGTCCACCTCGGAGTCGCCAATGTAGACGAGCCCGTCGCGCGCGGCGTCCATGCGTTCGAGGGCGGCCACCACCATGTCCGGCGCCGGCTTCTTGCGGATTCCGGCGGCCTCGTTCTCGCCGAGGACGGCGTCGAAGGCACCGGGAAACTGGCGCGCCACGAGCTCCTGCACGGCAAAGTCGCCCTTGTTGGAGACCACGGCCAGGCGCACGCCCGCCGCGCGCAGGTGGGCGAGAAGCTCGGGGACGCCGGGGTAGGGGCCGGTGTGGTCCTCGCAATGGGCAGCGTAGTGCGCGCAGAAGTCCTCGTAGACGGCGTCCTGTTCCGCAGCGCTGGTGCCGGCGGGGACGGCGCGCTCGATGAGCTTGCGGATGCCGTTGCCCACGAAGCGGCGGACGTCGTCGAGGGAGTGGGGCGGCATGTGGTGCGCGGTGAGCGCGGCATTGGTGGAGAGGTGCAGGTCCTCGAGGGTGTTGAGCAGGGTTCCGTCGAGGTCGAAGACGGCGGTTTGGTACGCGGGCATGAGCGCTCCTTCGGTTGGCCGGCGAAAAGGGTAGCACGTCTGGCTTGCCTGGTCGGCGCGCGTTTGGTTGGGGGGTATCATTGAACGGTGGCGTTGGTATAATCGGCGCATTCTCACTTCGGCGTTTGGGGGGGGGATTGCATGGGAGCTTCTGCAAGAAAGGGTCGCGCGTGGCTCGCATGCGCGGCGTGTGCGCTGGCCATGGCGGGGCTGTTTGTTCTCGCGGTTCCCGCGCGGGCGGACGCCATGCAGATCTTTGTGAACACGCTCACGGGGAGTCACATCATCCTCGAGGTGGAGGAAAGCAATACCATTCGAGAGGTCAAGGAGAAGATTGCCGACAAAGAGGGCATTCCCGCAGAGCTGCAGCGCCTGATCTTTGCCGGCAAGCAGCTCGAGGACGGGCACACGCTCGCGGACTACAACATTCAGAAGGAGTCGACGCTGCACCTTTTGAACACGGTCCTCACGGTCTCGAAGGACGGGCAGGCCGTGATCGAGGCGACCTACGGGGACACGCTCACCGTGGAGGCGCGAATGTGGGTGGGCGACTCTGCGGCCCCAGACGCAGCGAAGCTCTACCTCGGGGACGCTTCAGACGAGGGGAGCCTGATCTCCGAGGCACAGCCAACGGTTCAGGGCGGCGTTGCCACCGCCACCTTCAGCCTTGAGCTTTCGGGCGAGGCGTGGGCGCCAAGCGACGCGCCGCGCACGCTCACGGTGGTCTTTGGGCAGACGTCCGCCTCCGCCTCGCTCACGGTGCTCGAGGCGGCGGCGCCTGAGCCTGAGCCCGAGCCGGAGCCCGAGCCGGAGCCCGAGCCGGAGCCCGAGCCGGAGCCCGAGCCGGAGCCCCCGGTCGAACCAGACCCCCAGCCCGAAACCACACCGACGACGGAGCCCGAACCTGCGCAGACGTCCGCTCGCGAGCCGCTTGCCGCCACGGGGGACGCACCTCTTGCGTCCGTCGGTGCGCTTGGCGCCGCCGGCGTTGCCGTTCTTCTCGCCCGCCGTTCGGTTATGTACGCCCTTCGGAGGGAGCCGAAGTAGGAGCGCTCCCGCTACCTGCGGCTTTGTGGACCCTTGTGCTCCGTGGTGGGTGCAGGGGTGTACATACCCGTCATGGGTGCGAATATTGTCGTCCGGTTACGCCCGCGCGCCGTCCGGCCTGCCCGTAGTACAATCACCCCCGCTGCGACGTGCGCCGTCTACGCGCGCCGCGGCCATCCGAAAGGCGCCGCCCGTACGGCACGGGGCGGCAGGACGAGAAAGGCATTGCAGATGGACTCCCACACCATGCACACCCACACCTGCGGCGAGCTGCGCCGCGAGCACATCGGCCAGACGGTCACGCTGACCGGCTGGGTCTGGCACCGCCGCGACCACGGCGGCCTCATCTTCGTTGACCTGCGCGACCGCGAGGGCGTGACGCAGGTCTCCTTTGACCCGGAGCACTCCGGCGGCGACGCGTTCCACGCGGCCGAGACCATCCGCTCCGAGTGGCCGATCAAGGTCACCGGCGTCGTCCGCGAGCGCCCCGAGGGCATGGAGAACGGCAAGATCGCCACCGGCGAGATCGAGGTCCTGATTGACCGGATCGAGGTCCTCAACTCCTCCAAGACGCCGCCCTTCCAGATCGAGGACCACGTGGACACCTCCGAGGACGTCCGCCTGCGCTACCGCTACCTCGACCTTCGCCGCCCGCGCATGACGGCCAACCTCAAGATGCGCTCCGACTTCACCTTCGCGCTGCGCCAGGCGCTGCACGACCGCGACTTCATGGAGGTCGAGACCCCGGCGCTCTTCAAGTCCACGCCCGAGGGCGCGCGCGACTTCCTCGTGCCGTCCCGCACCCAGCCCGGCCACTTCTACGCGCTGCCGCAGTCCCCGCAGCTCCTGAAGCAGCTCCTCATGGTCGGCGGCGTGGAGCGCTACTACCAGGTCGCCAAGTGCTTCCGCGACGAGGACCTGCGCGCCGACCGCCAGCCCGAGTTCACGCAGGTGGACATCGAGATGAGCTTCGTCGAGCAGGACGACGTCATGGGCGCGCTCGAGGACGTGCTGGCGGACGCCTTCGCCAAGATGGGCGTCGAGATGCCCACGCCGCTGCGCCGCCTGGACTACTGGGACGCGATGGACACCTACGGCTCCGACAAGCCGGACACCCGCTTTGGCATGGAGCTCCACGACGTGACGTCGATCTTCTCGGCCTCCAAGTTCAAGCTCTTCGCGAGCGCCGCCGCGACCGACGGCCAGTACGTCAAGGCCATCAACGCCAAGGGCGCCGGCGCCTGGCCGCGAGCGCAGATCGACAAGCTGGCCAACGTCGCCGCCGAGTTTGGCGCCAAGGGCCTCGCGTGGATCGCGTTCCGCGAGGACGGCTCCGTGAACAGCCCCATCGTCAAGTTCTTCTCCGACGAGGAGATGGAGGCCCTCAAGGCCGAGATGGGCGTCGAGCTGGGCGACCTCGTGATGTTTGCCGTGGCCGACCGCAAGACCTCCGACGAGATCCTCGGCGGCATGCGCCTGCACATGGCAAACGCGCTCGACATCCCGCGCGAGGGCCACGACTTCCTCTGGGTGGTCAACTTCCCGCTCTTCCACTGGGACGACGAGGCCAAGCGCTACGAGGCCGAGCACCAGCCCTTCACCCTGCCCACCGAGCTCGACGTCGAGAAGATCAAGGCCGACCCGCTGGCCATTGGCTCCGCCACCTACGACTTCGTCATGGACGGCTGCGAGGCGGGCGGCGGCGGCATGCGTATCCACAACTCCCAGATGCAGCTCGACATGCTCGAGCTCATGGGCTTCACGGTGGAGCGCGCCCGCGAGCAGTTCGGCTTCCTTATGGACGCCCTCGAGTACGGTGCGCCCCCGATGGGCGGCTTTGCCCTCGGCCTCGACCGCGTGTGCATGCTGCTGGCCGGCGAGGACTCCATCCGCGACGTCATGGCGTTCCCCAAGACGTCCTCCGGCAGCGACCTCATGTCCGAGGCGCCGAGCGAGGTCTCCTCGAAGCAGCTCAAGGAGGTCGGCCTGCGCCTGCTCTAAGGCTGCGGCATCGACGCCGCGCGTCCGATCGGCAGCGGCCGCCTCAACTGGCGATTGAACCTGAGAAGAGGGGGATGGGTCCGGCCGGGCCCATCCCCCTCTCTCTGGTATAACGATTCGGTCGTCAGCATGTGAGAGGAGGTCGCATGACGGATAAGGAAAGCAGGGAAGAGCAGGTCAGGGCCTTTGAGAGGCGCAACGTCAAGATCTACGGGGGCATCCTGCTCGTGGTGGCGCTGATCGTGGTCGTGTGGGCTGTGGTGTCCAATCTCGGCTAGTCGGTGCTCTGCTCGCAGACGAATCGGGCCCGTCCCCGCAAACGAGCGGGGACGGGCCCGTCCTTGTGGCACGAGGGCGCTCCATCGAGGTCCCTGCCTGCCCTTGACTTATCAGGGCAAGAAATGGCGAAGCGTGCCGGAGCTGGTCTCTGGGTCGGATCTCTCCGAGCGACTGGGCTGGCTACGCCTCCGAGCCGTAGAAGCTCTTGAAGCCCTTGAAGATGGCGGCGGCGAGGGCGGCGCCGGCGAGCGGGGCGAAGATGAAGACCCAGACCTGCTCGAGGGCGAGGGTGTTGCCGGTTCCGTTCCCGCAGGTCGTGGTCAACCAGCCGACCGTATTCAAGAAGGCGACCATCGCCGAGAAGCTGGCTGCCGACAAGTTCAACGCGGAGCAAAAGGAGGCCATCAGGAGCATGGCCGACGAGGATGAGGACTTCGACGAGTCCAACGACTCCGAGCGGCGCTAGACTGCGGTTTCGATCTGCCCCGCGGGCCCGTCGTCGCGGATGCGCGGCGACGGGTCCTCTCGTACGGCACGACGATCTTCTCGGCTGCGCGTCCTTCTCGGCTGCGCGGCCCTCTCGCCCTCGTCGCGGCCCTCCTTGAGGTTTTGGGCAACAAGTTTGATGCCGCGCCGCGAAGCAGGAACTTTTGCATAAGCGATGTTGCCCACAACAGGGGAGAAAGTGGCGTACGGGCCGCGAAACATAAATCATTTGCCCCAAAACAGCGGGGTACGTCTCGAAAACGGCGGCGGATTCACTCGGTGGTTGCACCATCCTCCGTTAACATGCGCGCCAGCTCCTCCGCCGGCGTCCTCCAGCCCAGCGTCTTGCGCGGCCTGCCGTTGAGCAGGTCCTGCGCCCTCGCGACCTCCCCGTCCGACACCCGCGAGAAGTCGGTCCCCTTGGGGAAGAACTGCCTGAGCAGCCCGTTGGTGTTCTCGTTGGTGCCCCGCTGCCAGGGGCTCCTCGGGTCGCAGAAGTAGACCTCGAAGCCCGTCGCGTCGGCGAAGTCCCTCCAGCGCGCCATCTCGACGCCCTGGTCCCACGTGAGCGTGCGCCTGAGCGCCGCCGGCAGCGACGAGACCATGTCGGCGAGCCGCCCGGCCACGGTCTCGGCCGAGTGCTCGGGGAGCCTGGAGGCCAGCAGGAACCTCGACGAGCGCTCCACGAGCGTGACCAGGCAGGTCGCCCCGTCGGTGCCGACGACGAGGTCGCCCTCCCAGTGGCCGGGCACCGAGCGGTCGTCTGCCTCGGGCGGCCTGAGGGCCAGCCCGGCGCCCTCGACCCACGTCCTGCGCCCGCGCGGCTCGGAGGGCAGCCGGCGCGCCCTCCTCGAGCGCCGCCCGCTCCTCAGCACCAGCTCGACGGCGAGCTCCTCCCGGAGCGACCCGCGCCCCTGGACGTAGAGCGCGCGGTATATGGTCTCGTGGCTCACCCGCATCCCCTCCTCCCCGGGGAAGTCGGCCGCGAGGCTCGCCGAGACCTGCGCCGGCGACCACAGCAGCGAGAGCCTGCGCACGACCTCGGCCCTGAGGCGCGGGTCGCGCTCGAGCTTCCCCGCCCGCGGCCTCGCCGCCCTCTCGCGCGCCCGCCTGCCGGCGCGGCCCGCGTCGTAGCGCCCGTCGGGCATGGCGTTTCGCCTGAGCTCGCGCGACACCGTGGAGTGGGAGACGCCCAGCTCGCGGGCTATCTCCCTCACGCCGAGCCCGGCGCGCCTCCTGTCGGCGATCAGCGCCCTGCGCTCGTCGTCGAGCCTCGCCCGGGGCGAGGGCCTCGGCGGCAGCGGTGCGGCCTCGACCACGACCGGCCTCCTCACCGGGCCCCCGTCCCGGCCGCGGCGCAGGCGGAGGCCCGCCAGCCTGCACCAGCCCTCGACGGACGCCCTGCCGCACCCGAGCTCGCGCGCGACCGAGCCCGCGCTGCGGCCGGACGCGACGAGCGCGACGGCGCCCTCCCTGAACTCACGACTGTACACGACCGCCCCTCTCCCGGGGTGGTGCAATCCAATCTTGAATCCGCCGGCCACCCCGCGTGCACGCGCGGGCCGAAAACCCAAAACCTTTGGTTTCGTGCCAGCGCCGCCGCCCGCGTGAGCCGCGCCCGTTGCGCTATAACGGTGTAAGGCGACGGTAAGGGAGGCGGCTTGGACGGCGTACGCCTCATAGCGCGGTTTCTGGGGCCGTATCGGCGGGACTTCCTGCTCGCCGTGCTGTGCGTCGCCGCCGAGACCTCGCTCGAGCTCTTCATCCCGATTCTCATGGCGCAGGTCGTGGACCAGGGCATCATGGCCGCTGACCTGCATGTTGTTCTCACCAACGGCGCCCTCATGCTCCTCTGCGCGGCGGCCGCCCTCGCTCTGGGCCTCGCCTACGCGCGATTCTCGGCCCGCGCCGCGATGGGCCTGGGCGCCAACCTGCGCGCGGCGGAGTACGCGCACCTCCAGACCTTCTCCTTCGCCAACATCGATGACTTCGAGGGCTCCTCGCTCGTGACCCGCCTTACCACCGACGTCACCGTCGTGCAGAACGCGCTCGTCACGGGCACGCGCCCGCTCGTGCGCGGCCCCTCGGCGCTGGTGGCGGGCATTGTCTACGCCTTTCTCATGTCGCCGGAGCTCGCCGTGGTGTTCTGCGTGGTCGTGCCGCTGCTCGCGGTGGCCATGCTCAGCGTGGTCGCGCGCGTGGCACCGCGCTACCGCGGGCTGCAGCGTGCGATGGACCAGCTGAACGACGCCCTGCAGGAGGACCTCGCCGCCATCCGCGTGATCAAGGCCTACGTGCGCGAGGGCCATGTCGCTGAGCGCTTTGCCGCCGTGAACGAGCACCTGGCGGGCACCGCTACGCGCACCTTCCGCACCGCGGTCCTGAACGTCCCGATCCTCCAGGGCGCCATGTACGCGACCAGCGTGGCGATCCTGCTCTTTGGCGGGCAGATGATCCTCGCCGGCACGCTCACCGTGGGCGCGTTCACGGGCTTCATGAGCTACGTCCTGCAGATCGTGAACTCCCTGATGATGATCTCCAACGTCTTCCTCATGCTCGCCCGCGCCGTGACCAGCGTGGAGCGCGTGCGCGAGGTGCTGGACGAGAAGCCCACGCTCACCTCGCCGCCGGACGCGCTCGCGGACGTGCCGGACGGCTCGGTCGTCTTTGAGCACGTCTGCTTCAAGTACGCGGAGGATGCCGAGAAGGACGTGCTCTCGGACGTCTGCCTGGACATTGCGGCCGGCTCCACCGTGGGCGTGCTCGGCGGCACGGGCTCGGGCAAGACCACGCTCGTACAGCTCATCGCGCGCCTCTATGACGTGACCGCGGGCGCGGTGCGGGTGGGCGGCCACGACGTGCGTGCCTACGACCTGGCCGCGCTGCGCGACGCCGTGGCGGTGGTGCTGCAGAAGAACGTGCTGTTCTCCGGCACGGTGCGTGAGAACCTGGCCTGGGGAGACGCGGACGCCACCGACGAGCAGATGCTCGAGGCGTGCCGGCTCGCCCGCGCGGACGAGTTCCTGGAGCGCATCGGCGGGCTGGACGGCGTGCTCGGCCAGGGCGGTGCCGGCGTCTCGGGCGGTCAGCGCCAGCGCCTCTGCATCGCACGTGCCCTGCTCAAGCACCCGCGCGTGCTCATCCTGGACGACTCCACGAGCGCCGTGGACATGGCCACGGACGCGACGATCCGCGAGAACCTGGCGCACCTCACGGACGTCACCAAGGTCGTGATCGCGCAGCGCGTGGCGTCCGTGATGGACGCCGACAAGATCGTGGTGCTCGACGACGGGTGCGTCCACGCGTGCGGCACGCACGAGGAGCTTCTCGCCACCGACCCCATCTACCAGGAGATCTACGAGTCCCAGGTGGGGTCTGGGATCAGCGGGGAGGTGGCCTAGATGCCCGCTCGCGGAAACGCAGCTCCCTCGCGGCCGCACGACCTTCTCGCCACGCTGCGCGAGCTGCTGTCCTACATGAGCCACGCCCGCTGGCTCATGCTCGCGGTGGCCGTGCTCGTCACGCTGGCCGGTCTGGCCAACCTGCTCGGCACGTACATGATCAAGCCTGTGGTGAACGCTGTGGGGGAGGGCGACCAGGCGGCGTTTATCCGCGGCGTGGCAGTTGCCGCCGTGATCTACGTGGTGGGCGTGGCGTCGGCCGCGGGCTACACGCAGCTCATGGTGCGCGCGGCGCAGCGCGTGGTCTTTGACGTTCGGCGCGACCTCTTCGCGCACATCGAGCGGCTGCCGCTCTCGTTCTTCGACCGGGCGCGCCACGGCGACGTGATGAGCTACTTCACCAACGACGTTGACACGGTCTCCGAGGCCCTCAACAACAGCTTTGCCAACCTCGTGCAGGCCGCGGTGCAGATCGTGGGCACGCTCGTGCTGCTTCTGGTGCTGGACTGGCGCCTCACGCTGGTCACGATCGCGTGCGACGCGGCGATTGCGCTCTACGTGCGGTTCTCGGGCGGGCGCAGCAGCCGGTTCTTCTCGCGCCAGCAGGCCGAGCTCGCCGGGCTCGACGGCTATGTGGAGGAGATGATCGCCGGGCAGAAGGTCGTGAAGGTCTTCAACCACGAGGATGCTAACCTCGCGCGCTTCTCCGAGCTCAACGAGCGCCTGCGCGCGGCCGGCACCACGGCGCAGTCCTACGCGGCCACGATGGTGCCGGTGACGGTGTGCGTGGGCTACGTGAACTACGCGATCGTGTGCGTGCTGGGCGCGCTTCTCGCCGTGCGCGGGCTTACGGACGTGGGCTCGCTCGCGAGCTACCTGGTCTTCGTGCGGCAGGCGGCAGCGCCGCTCAACCAGTTCACGCAGCAGGGGAACTTCCTGCTCACGGCGCTCGCGGGCGCGGAGCGGATCTTCTCGGTCATGCGCCTTGCGCCCGAGGTGGACGAGGGCGAGGTGCGCCTCGTGCACGCCGACGACGTAGAGGCTGCCCGTGCGGCGTCCGGTGCCGCGGGCTGGGCGTGGGAGATCTGCGGCGAGCACGTGCCGCTCCAGGGCGACGTCCAGTTCTACCACGTGGACTTTGGCTACGAGGAGGGGCAGACCGTGCTCGCGGACCTCTCGCTCTACGCCAAGCCGGGCCAGAAGATCGCCTTCGTGGGCTCCACGGGCGCGGGCAAGACCACGATCACCAACCTCATCAACCGCTTCTACGAGGTGCGCTCCGGCGTGATCACCTACGACGGCATCGACGTGCGCGACATCGAGAAGGCCAGCCTTCGCCGCTCGCTTGGCATCGTGCTGCAGGACACGCACCTCTTTGCGGGGACGATCGCGGACAACATCCGCTTTGGCAAGCTGGACGCCACCGACGAGGAGGTGCGCGCCGCGGCACGTCTGGCCTGCGCGGACGGCTTCATCTCGCGCCTGCCGCGCGGCTACGACACGCCCGTGGTGGCCGACGGCGCGAACCTCTCCCAGGGGCAGCGGCAGCTGCTGGCCATCGCGCGGGCGGCGGTGGCGGACCCGCCGGTGCTGATCCTCGACGAGGCAACCTCGAGCATCGACACGCGCACCGAGGCGCTCATCCAGCGCGGCATGGACGCCCTGATGGCGGGGCGCACGGTCTTCGTGATCGCGCACCGGCTGAGCACGGTTCGCAATGCCGACGCCATCATGGTGCTGGAGCACGGGCGGATCGTGGAGCGCGGCACGCACGAGGAGCTTCTGGCCCAGCGCGGCGAGTATTGGCAGCTCTGGACCGGCGCCAAGGAGCTGGACTAGTCGCTGTCCGCGACGTCGTGCCTGCCCTCCGCCTCCCATCCTGGCTGCCCCCCATGTTTTGGGCAACAACTTTGATGCCGCGCCGCGAAGTGGGGACTTTTGCATAAGCGATGTTGCCCACAACAGGGGAGAGCGCGGCGTTCCGGTTCCGTGACATAAAAGTTTCGCCCCACAACCCAGAGGTTCTTCTCGGAATCAGGCATTTGGTGAACACGCAAGACTCGAAAGTTCAAAACCATGCTTTTGATGGCGCGTGTGGGCGGGAGAGTAGAATCGAGGTACGGCACGTACGAGAGGGGAGTGCGGATGACGAGTGTTCTTGCCGTTGCGGCCGGCGGCGCGATCGGCAGCGTGGGGCGTTGGGGCCTGGGCCTGCTGCTCTCCTCCTGCCTGCCGGGTCTGCCCGCGGGGACCTTTGTCGCCAACGTCCTTGCCGGCCTGATCATCGGCGTCGTTTCCGGGGTGGGGTCGGTGACGCCGCTGCCCGAGGAGACGCGCCTGCTTCTCACGGTTGGGCTCTGCGGCGGCCTCTCCACGTTCTCCACGTTCTCGAACGAGACCCTCGGGATGATGGAGGGCGGCCATCTTGCGGGCGCCCTCGTCAACATCGCGCTCAACGTGAACGTCTGCCTCGTCGCGGTGTGGGCGGGCACGCGTCTGGGCACGTCGATCGCCACGGC
The DNA here is from genome assembly GCA_963928085.1 of uncultured Atopobiaceae bacterium. Lineage (GTDB taxonomy): Bacteria > Actinomycetota > Coriobacteriia > Coriobacteriales > Atopobiaceae > Thermophilibacter. Next base: position 1,281,273 of record CAWVDR010000001.1, on the reverse strand, counting down.
ATAGGAGGTTCCATGGCAAAGCAGACATGGCGCGGCGGCAACATGCTCTACCCGCTGCCCGCGGTGATGGTGAGCTGCGCGAACGCGGCGGGCGAGAAGGACATCGTCACGGTCGCATGGGCCGGCACCGTCTGCACCAACCCGCCGATGCTCTCGATCTCTCTGCGCCCGGAGCGGCACAGCTACCACATCATCCGCGAGTCCGGCGAGTTTGTCGTGAACCTCGTGACGTCACGCCTCCAGCGCGCGTGCGACTGGTGCGGTGTGCGCTCCGGTCGCGACTACGACAAGTGGGCCGAGTGCCGCCTCACGGCCGATCCGGCGGCGCAGCTCGAGCTTGCGCCGGCGATCGCGGAGAGCCCCGTGAACATAGAGTGTCGCGTGCGTGACGTGCTGGAGCTGGGGAGCCACCACCTGTTCCTGGCGGATGTGGTCGCCGTGCGGGTGGAGGAGGGGCTTCTCGACGCGCGCGGCAAGCTCGACCTGGCGCGCGCCAACCTCACCGCCTACAGCCATGGCGAGTACTTCGAGCTGGGGCGCCGCCTGGGGAGCTTTGGCTACTCCGTGCGCAAGCGCAAGCCCGGTCCCCGCCGGCGGCGCTCGTAGCGCTAGTAGCCGCGGCTCATGCGCTTGCGGATGCCAAAGTACTCCATCACGAGCAGCGTGAGCAGGATCGCCATCGAGACGAGCGACCCCACCACGGCGCCCGCGAGCCCCGCGAAGTTGACGAGCAGCATCGCCACGGGAACGGAGAACGCGAAGGCGATGAGGTAGAGCTTGGAGACGTCGCCCTGCGCGCGCAGCACCGTGATGATCTGGTAGAGGAAGTCGATGCAGGCGCACACGCCGCCCGTGCCCACCATCACGAGGCACAGGCCGCGGAACTTCTCGAAGTCCAGGCCGTACATGAAGCTCATGAGCGGGATGCCCACGGTGCCCATGAAGAGCGCCATCAGGCCCGTGACCAGCGCGATCACACCCACCATGGCGAGCACCAGAAGGTCGAAGCGACGGTGCTTCTCGGGGTCGTCCCAGATGCGCGCCAGGCGCACGAGCTGCGGCTTGTAGATGAAGCCGGCCATCATGAGGATCGAGTGCGCCGGGAAGTACATCGCGTTGTAGTAGAGCTGGTTGTCGTAGGAGAGGACGCCCTCCATCGCGAACTTGGGCACCGAGTCGATCAGGTTGTAGAGGAAGAGCGCCACGAAGAGCGGGAAGCACTCGACGAAGAGCTCCTTCACGCCGCGCAGCGTGGCCGGCATGCTGCGCTCCGTCTCAAAGAACGCGAGCGGCACGGTGAGCAGGACGAGCGAGGCTACGGCGCCCACGGCCATGCCAAAGCTCGCCATTGCGAGGTTGCGCGTCACGAGCAGCACCAGCGAGAACGCCACGAGTCCCAGCACGCAGCGCGCCGCCTGCGAGAGGCCCGCGAGGTAGAGCTTGTCCTTCTGCTGGAGGCGCCCCTCGTAGACGTCGGCCAGGCCGTCCACCGCGCGGAAGACCAGCACGTCCATGCAGATCGAGAACATGTACGAGTCGTAGCCGCGGAACTGGCACCACATCCAGCCCACCAGGAGCATGGCCGCGCAGGTGACAAAGCGGTTGATCTGGTAGTCCAGGAACGAGCGCATGTCGTCCAGGTCGGAGACCTGGTAGGTGCGCACGCCGTAGTTGGCCAGGAACAGGAGCAGTGTGCCCACCGTGAAGGCCATCGAGAACAGGCCCGCCTGCTCGGCGCCCACGAGCCAGGTTGCGACCATCGTGAGCAGCGGGAAGAGCATGCCCCACGCCGCCTGGCCGATCGTGTTGCAGAGGTAGTCGCGCTTGGTCTGGTGGGCGAGGTACTGCTCGGTCTGCTCGGAGAGCTTCCCGCCAAAGACCGCGGAGATGAGCCTGTTCCACCAGTCGTTGACTATCCGGGCGAGAAACCCGGGCTGTCGGCTGCCCGCCTGCGGGCGGTCTTTGCCGCGCTTCCTGCGCGGCGACACGCCGTAGCGCGGCGTGCGCGGGGTCTGGGACGCCGCGGACGTGGTGGTACGGGCCTTCTTGAACGGGTTCTGCATGTGCGGTCTTTCTGGCGGGCGTACTTCTCGGCATCTGATTGTACCGCCGAGGGGGACGGAAATTGGGGCGGCGGTGCGGCGGACGTGAACAACGCGTTTCTCGGTTGTTAGGTAGTTCTCAAGGCCGCTCGCACGGGGTACCCTCTATCAGGAAGGACCACACGTCCGAAAAAGGAGCAGCGTTGGCCGAGAAGAACGTGCACACGATGAGTTCGACCGATATCATGCCCACCCTCAACGTCCCCGAGAGCATCGCCGAGAACATGGACCTCTTCCTGCGCCTGGTGCGCAAGGTGCTCGAAGAGTTTGACCCCGCCCTCCTGGAGACCTTTGACGTCCTGCTCTCGGACGCCTTCCGCGCGAACGCGGACGAGGCGGCCGAGACGGAGGACGAGCGCGCGGCCTTTGCCGAGCTGGAGCGCACCATCGACGGCCTCAACGAGCGCGGGGCCACGCTGCTCATGCGCGCCTTTGTGGCCTACTTCCACCTGGCCAACATCTGCGAGGAGCACTATCGCGTGGGGTCGCTGCGCGAGCGCGAGAACGCGGTCGACCCCTCGGCGGACGCCGACCCGGTGAACGACCTCACGGTGGCGTATCGCCGGCTCGTCGACGAGTGCGGTCGCGGCAAGGCCGTGGCCCTGCTCCAGCGCCTGGAGTTCCGCCCGGTCTTCACGGCGCATCCCACGGAGGCTCGCCGCAAGGCCGTGGAGGGCAAGATCCGCCGCATCTCCGGGCTCCTCGACGAGCGGTCGCAGCTGGGCGGCGCGGCGCTCGTGGAGAACGAGCGGCGCCTGCTGCAGGAGATCGACGCGCTGCTGCGCACCTCGCCGATCGCGCACAAGAAGCCCACGCCCGTCGAGGAGGCCGACACGATCGTCGAGATCTTCGACAGCACGCTCTTTGACATGGTGCCGGATGTCTACCGGCGCTTCGACGACTGGGAGCTCGGCGAGCGCGCCGGTACCGTGCCGCCCGTCTGTCCCGCGTTCTTCCACCCCGGGAGCTGGATCGGCTCGGACCGTGACGGCAACCCCAACGTCACCGCGCGCGTGAGCCGCGCCGTTGCCGAGAAGTTCCGCGTGCACGTGCTGGAGCGCCTGGCCGACGCCACGCAGACCTGCGGGCGCAACCTCACGCTCGACGCCGTCTCCACGCCGCCCTCCGACGCGCTCGTCAACCTCTGGAACCACCAGGTGGAGATGAGCGAGGAGCTCACGTCCCGCGCGCTCGGGATCTCCGCCAGCGAGCTGCACCGCGCCTCGATGCTCGTCATCGCCGAGCGCCTGCGCGCCACGGTCTCCCGGACCTCCGACATCATGTACCGTAGCGCGGACGACTACATTGCCGACCTGCGCGTCGTCCAGGACTCGCTCGCCCGCGCCGGTGCGGTGCGCGCGGCGTACGGTCCGGTGCAGCGCCTCGTCTGGCAGGCGCAGACCTTCGGCTTCCATCTCGTGGAGATGGAGTTTCGCCAGCACTCGCTCGTGCACGCCCGCGCGCTCGAGGACATCCGCGAGCACGGGCGCTGGGGAGAGCGCGGCGAGCTCGAGCCCATGACGCGCGAGGTGCTGGACACCTTCCGCGCAATCTCGCAGATCCAGCGCAAGAACGGCGTGGACGCGGCGCGCCGCTACATCATCTCGTTCACGCGCTCCGCCGAGGACGTCGCGGCGGTCTACGAGCTCGCGCACCTCGCCTTCGCGCACGAGGCGGACGTCCCCGTGCTCGACGTCATCCCGCTCTTCGAGCAGGCCGCCGACCTAGAGCACGCCGTGGACACGCTCGACCAGATCGTCCGCCTGCCCGAGGTCCAGCGCCGCCTGCAGCAGACGGGCCGGCGCCTGGAGGTCATGCTCGGCTACTCGGACTCCTCCAAGGACGTGGGCCCCACGGCCGCCACGCTGGTGCTGCACGCCGCGCAGGCCGCCATCGCGCGCTGGGCCGAGGAACACGACATCGACCTCGTCCTCATGCACGGCCGCGGCGGCGCGGTCGGACGCGGCGGCGGTCCCGCCAACCGCGCGGTGCTCTCCCAGCCCGCAGGCTCGGTGAACGGCTGCTTCAAGCTCACGGAGCAGGGCGAGGTCATCTTCGCCCGCTACGGCGACCCCACGCTCGCGCGCCGGCACGTGGAGTCGGTCGCGGGCGCCACGCTCCTCTCGTCCGCGCCCTCGATCGAGCTGCTCAACACCGAGATGACCGAGAAGTACGCGGGGCTTGCGGCGGAGCTCGACGCCGCCAGCCGCGAGCGCTACCTCGACCTGCTGCACACCGAGGGCTTTGCCTCGTGGTTCTCAACAGTGACGCCGCTCGCCGAGGTGGGTCTCATGCCCATCGGCAGCCGCCCCGCCAAGCGCGGCCTCGGCGCCACCTCCCTCGATGACCTGCGCGCGATCCCGTGGATCTTCTCGTGGTCCCAGGCACGCGTGAACCTGGCCGCCTGGTATGGCCTGGGCACCGCCTGCGAGCGGGTGGGGGACCTCGACCGTCTGCGCGCGGCCTACGCCGAGTGGCCGCTCTTCTCCACGTTCGTCGACAACGTGGAGATGTCGCTCTCCAAGGTGGACGAGCGCATCGCGCGGCTCTACCTCGCGCTCGGCGACCGGGACGACCTCGCGGACAAGGTCCTCGAGGAGATGGCGCTCACGCGCCGCTGGGTGCTCGCCATCGCGGGCGACGACTGGCCGCTGCAGCACCGTCGCGTGCTCGGGCCCGTCATTCGCATGCGCCTGCCGTTCGTGAACGTGCTCTCGGTGACGCAGGCCCTCGCGCTGCGTCGCCTGCGCGCCGGCGACCTCGAGCCGGAGGAGCGCGACGCGCTCACGTACCTCATCCTCTGCACCGTCTCCGGCGTGGCCGCCGGCCTGCAGAACACGGGGTGACGCCGCGCCCTCCGCGTCCTTCGCGCCAGCAGGGACGCGCGGCTCGGCAAAGAGTACAATCGACTCCGCATGCCACATTCCGTCATGAGGAGTCTTCATATGGCAGAGAAGCCGTCCTACTTTGTCACCACCCCCATCTACTACGTCAACGCCGCCCCGCACCTGGGCACCGCGTACTGCACGCTGCTCGCGGACGTCCAGGCGCGCTTCCGTCGCGCGGCCGGCTACGACGTCAAGTTCCTGACCGGCATGGACGAGCACGGCGAGAAGGTCGCCGAGGCCGCCGCCGAGCACGGCATGACCCCACAGGAGTGGTGCGACTCCCAGGCCCCGCTCTTCCAGGACCTCTGGAGCGAGCTCGAGGTCTCCAACGACGACTTCATCCGCACCACCGAGCCGCGCCAGCACCACGCGGTCCAGTACCTCTGGGACCGCATGCTGGAGAGCGGCTACCTCTACAAGGGCTCCTACGACGGCTGGTACTGCGTGCCGGAGGAGACCTACTTCACCGAGACCCAGGTCGAGAAGGCCGACGAGGAGCGCGGCACCAAGGGCGAGCACCTCTGCCCGGACTGCGGCCGCCCGCTCGAGCGCGTCCAGGAGGAGTCCTACTTCTTCAAGCTCTCCGCCTTCCAGGACCGCCTGCTCAAGCTCTACGACGAGCACCCCGACTTCGTCCAGCCGGACTTCCGCATGAACGAGGTCCGCTCCTTCGTGGAGGGCGGCCTCACGGACACCTCGGTCTCCCGCACGACCTTCGACTGGGGCATCAAGGTGCCCTTTGACGACAAGCACGTCACCTACGTGTGGTTCGACGCGCTGCTCAACTACATGACCGCCGTGGGCTACAGCCTGGACGACCCGGACTCCCGCGCCGAGCTCGCCCGCCGCTGGCCCGCCCAGTGCCACCTCATCGGCAAGGACATCATCCGCTTCCACTGCATCCTCTGGCCCGCCATGCTCATGGCCATCGACGAGGCCCTGCCCGAGCACGTCTTTGTCCACGGCTTCCTCACGGTGCGCAACCCCGAGACCGGTCAGGCCGAGAAGATGTCCAAGTCCCGCGGCAACGCGATCGCCCCGCGCGACGTCATCAACCTGCTGGGCGTGGAGGGCTACCGCTACTACTTCATGACCGACGTGGTCCACGGCGACGACTCCGCAATCTCCTTCGAGCGCATGGAGCAGGTCTACAACGCCGACCTCGCCAACAGCTGGGGCAACCTCGTGAGCCGCGCCCTCAACATGAGCGCCAAGTACTTCGACGGCAAGACGCCGGAGCTGGCCGACGGCTGGGCCGAGAAGGACGGCGTGCTCAAGGGCGTGGCCGAGGGCATCTACGACCGCTACGCGAGCCGCATGGAGGTCTTCGACTACGCCGGCGCCAAGGACGTGGTCATGGAGCTCGTTCACGCCGCCAACCACTTCATCGAGGACTCCGCGCCCTGGGCCGTGGCCAAGGACCCGGAGCGCGCCGGTGAGCTCGCGGACATCATCGTGAGCCTGCTCGAGTCCATCCGCATCTCCGCGCACCTGCTCGCGCCGTTCATGCCCGAGACCTCGGCCGAGGTCCTGCGCCGCATGTCCCTCGAGGACGAGGTGGCCACCGACGACCTGCGCGCCGCCTGCGCCTGGGGCGGCCTTGCCGGCGGCGTGGCCGTGACCAAGGGCGACGCGCTCTTCCCGCGCCTGGATACCAAGAAGTAGGCGAGTGTGACGGGTTCCCCTCTCGCAAATCCCGGCGCCACCCGCGCCCTGCTCGAGGCCTACGGCCTTGCGACCAAGCACAGCCTGGGCCAGAACTTCCTGGTCAACAACCACGTGATCGAGAAGATCATGGACCTGGCCGAGCTTGGCGAGAAGGACCGCGTGCTCGAGGTGGGCCCCGGCATCGGCACGCTCACGCTGGCGCTCCTCGCCGAGGCGGGCCACGTGGTCTCCATCGAGATGGACCGCGAGCTCGAGCCGGTGCTCTCCGCGCACGCCGCGGCGCATCCGAACTTCTCGTTCATCATGGGCGACGCCCTGCGTGTGACGCCGGACCAGATCGCGGAGGCGGCGGGCGGCGAGCCCGACGTGCTCGTTGCCAACCTGCCCTACAACGTTGCCGCCACGGTGATCCTGCGCTACCTGCAGGAGGTCCCGAGCCTGCGCCGCCTCGTGGTGATGGTGCAGGCCGAGGTGGCCGACCGCATCTGCGCGGACCCCGGCAACCGCACCTACGGCGCCTACACCGCCAAGCTCGCGCTTCTCGCCCGCGTGACCGGGCGCTTTGAGGTGGGTCCGGGCAACTTCATGCCGCCCCCGCACGTGGACTCCGCCGTCGTGCGGATCGACCGCGCGCCGCTCGTGGACGCCGCGCGCGTGGTGGAGGTGTCCGCCGTGATCGACGCCGCGTTCGCGCAGCGTCGCAAGACCATTCGCAACTCCATGTCCGCCTCGGGCTTCTCGCGCGACGCGCTCGATGCCGCCTTTGCCGAGACGGGCATCCAGCCCACCTGCCGTGCCGAGACCCTCGCGCCGGCGGACTTCGTGCGCCTTGCAGGCGCGCTCTCGCAAGCCGTTTCCCAGTAAGGAGAAGACCATGGCCGAAGAACAGATTGCCCTCGACGACCTCATGCTCGCGGACGGCGAGCTCTTCCACGACCGCAAGGGCGCGGTCTGCGAATGGCCCCGCCCGCTCGCGCCGCTCGCGGACACCCACGGCCACCTTACGAGCTTCCGCGCCCACGACCCCGCGATGGCGCTCGTGCGCGCCGCGCTCGCCGGCGTGCGCCTGCTCGTCGTGCCCGTTGACCCCGTGAGCGACATCCCTCGCAAATGGGAGAGCGTGGGCGCGTTCACGTCCTGGCTCGAGGGTCAGATCGACCTCGCCCGCGTGTGCCTCGTCGAGGCGCGCGAGATGGGCCTCACGCCGCCCGTCTTCGAGGGCTACGACGCTCCCGAGCTCCTGGACAACGTGCGCATCGTCGCCGGCGTGCACCCCTACGGCTCGGCCGAGGTGGACGACGCCGCGATCGAGCGCCTGCGCGAGCTCCTGGCCACCCCGCGCGCCGTGGGCGTGGGCGAGTTCGGCCTGGACTACGGCCCCTACAACAAGGTCGCCCCGGACGTGCAGGAGGCTGCGTTCCGCCGCCAGCTCCGCGTGGCGCACGAGCTCGACCTGCCCGTCGAGCTGCACATCCGTGACGCCGCCGTGGACGTGCGCGCCAACGCCCACCGCCTGGCCGCGCAGGTCCTGCGCGAGGAGGGCGTGCCCGGATCGGGCTGCGACCTGCACTGCTTCACCTCCGACCTCAAGGTGATGGAGGACTTCACGCGCCTGGGCTGCCACGTCGCCTTCGGCGGCGCCATCACCTTCACCCGCTCCGACGACATCCGCGAGGCGGCCACCTACTGCCCCGAGCGCTACCTGCTCACGGAGACCGACAGCCCCTACATGGCGCCGGTGCCCCTGCGCGGCGAGGAGTGCGAGCCCGCCATGGTGGCCTTCACGGCTGCCTGCATCGCCGACGCCCGCGAGGCCGCCGGCCGCAGCGGCCGCCAGTCCACCTATGACGCCCTGTGGAAGAACGCCTGCTCGTTCTTCGGGCTGTAGGGGATGGGAAGCGCGATGTATGCCTGGCTGGCCGTGGTGCTTCTCGCCATCCTGGCGTGCGTCATCGTCATGGTCGGGATGTTCGCGACCGCGTGGCGGCGCACGCTGGCACAGGTCGAGGCCTCGGGACTGCGCTATCGCATGCGATGCGAGACGTGCGGGCATGAGTTCGACCTCTCCCCGCGAGAGTTCGCGCGGAGCAAGTTCAAACGCTCTCGCTCCACCACAAAGACGCGCGCCAAAGGCCCGGTGCTCGTGAACGAGCCGCACTACCACTACGTGGCCAAGCGCTTCGACTGCCCCGCGTGCGGCGAGAAAACTTGGTGCGAGAACCTCAACGCCAACGAGGCCCGGGATGTGGTCAACCCGATCGCCCTGCGCAACTTCGGCGCGGCGCTCGTGGTTCTCGTGGTGATCGGCTTTGTCCTGCGTGTCGTGCTCGCCTAGCGCGGACGGCAGGTGAGCCGCGCGTAGCGTGACGGGCGCACGTACTTCTCGCCAAACGGCTGACGGGCGAGAAGGGCGATCAGCAGCTGGTCCACCGCCTCGGAGATGCGTCGCCGGGCCCAGCCCATGCGCGGGCGGCGGGCCATCTGAGGCAGGAGGCCTGCGTCGCCAACCACGAGCCCTCCCATCCAGGCCAGCCCGCGCTCCCCGCAGCGCTCCTCGAGCGCGGCGAGGGCGTGCGTCGCGACTTCCGGGTCATCATCCACGCAGAGCAGCGCGTAGACGCGCGCCCCGGCGGGCGCGTAGCTGAGGGGCAGCTCCTCGACGCTCGGCGCGGAGGGGCCCAGCGTGAGGGCGAGAAGGACCGTGTCGCAGCGGGCGACGTCCGCGCCCGTGGCCGCGCGCACGAGTTCCGGCGCGGCAACGTCCGAGAGCCGTGCATAGACGGGCAGCGCCTCGGCCGCGTCCGCAAGCAGCGTTGACGTCGCCGCGTTGCCGTCTGCGCCCACGAGCGCGACGCTCCTGGTCGCCGTCTTGTTGCGGGCCTCGCTCATCTGCCCTCCCTTCTCGCCTCCCATTGTGCGGCAACTTCGGCCTTGTCGCGGGCTCTGTCCGGAAATCGCCGCCCTTGTCGCGGTGCGTTCTGGAAAACGCTGCCCTTGTCCGCTCGGGAGGCCGCGCGCCCGTGCAAGGTCCCGTATTCTTGGATTTCGTGCCGACAAAACCGCGCTTTTGCAGGCGTCGCCGGACAAGCTCCCGAGTTCCTAGAACGCCGCGCGACAAGGGCGCGGATTCCTAGAAGTACCTCGGACAACTACGCGGATTCCTAGACAGCAAGCACCTGCTGCCCATGCTAAAACGATGAGTGCGGTCCGAGGCAGGCAAGGATCGGGGGTGCGCATGCGTATCTCGGAGCTCGCGCGCCAGACGGCGGGCGCGCTCACGGAGACGTTCTGGCCCACGCGCTGCGTGGGGTGCGACCAGCCCGGCGAGCTGCTCTGCGAGGAGTGCCGAGCCGGCCTCCCCTGGATCGAGCAGCGTCTGGCATGCCCCAGCTGCGGTGCCCCCTACGGCTTTCTCACCTGCACGGAGTGCGACGGTGCCTGGCTCCCGCGCGCCACGGTTGCCGCTCTCGGCTTCCATGGCGCGCCCGCACGGATGGTGACCTGCCTCAAGGACGCCCACGAGCTGCGCCTCGCCCCCGTGATCGCCGCCGCCATGGCGTGCTCGCTCGAGGAGGCCTCCGCCTGGCCCGCCCGTGACGGAGCACCGCGCTTCTCGGCAGCCGGAATCGACGCCCTCTGCTTCGTCCCTGCGACGGCGGCGGCCTACGCGCGGCGGGGCTTCGACCACATGGAGCTCGTGGCCCGCGCCCTCTCGCGTGAGCTCGCCGTCCCGCTCGCCGACGTCCTCGTGCGCCCGTCGGCCCGTGACCAGCGCCGGCTCGGTCGCGAGGAGCGCTCGGCCAACCTCTCGGGGACCATGCGCGCCATCGACGATCTTCAGGGCGCGAACCTCCTGCTCATCGATGACGTCTCGACCACGGGCGCGTCGCTTGCGGAGGGCGCGAGGGCGCTCGCGGAGCGCGGTGCAGCGTCCGTCACCGCCTGCGTGCTCGCCCGCGTGTGGTGAGCCTCTGATGGGCGTCTCCCGAGGATTGACACCCTGGCGAGAAAAACGCCCGGCAGGTAGGTATACTGAAAGCCGTCTCAACCCAGGTCTGTGGTTGCGGACGGCCCGCGTTCGCGCGACCGTCCCAGTCCATGCCAGACGAGGGCAAAGGGATCCACGTAAGTCCGGGCGCGCGCGTCCGGGCGAGCATGGCTCGTCCTAGAGGTAAGCCGCACCGCCCGTCATACGCATGAGGCATCCGGCCTCGCGGGCGAGAGGGGCTCAAGTGGCGGCGCCGCGGTGCCGGAAGCGAAGCCCCCGGTGCGCGAGTGTGGGGTCAAAGACCAGGTCAGCTGGGTGAGACGACGAGGTACGAAGAGAGAAGAGGACGGGACATGACGCGTCAGCGCATCTTCACGATCGCCGCCGGGCTTCTGGTTGCCGGCGGTCTTGCGGGCTGCTCCATCGGCCCTGTCAACCTGGACGATTTCATTGGCACCCCCTCCGTCGAGGAGGCGCGCGAGGCGCGTCGGTCGGAACTGGCGCCCGTGGTCGCGGGCTCCGCGCTCAAGCAGGAGGGCACGCTCACGGTGGGTATCCCCGCCACGGAGACCGCACCGCTCGCCATCACCACCGCCGACGGCGCGCAGTCCGGCATCGACATCGACCTGGCTCACGCGCTCGCTGATGAGCTGGGGCTCTCCTCCGTCTCCTTCGTCCCGGTTGACGGCGTTGATGCCGCGCTCGCCGAGACGTGCGACATCGTGATGGGCGTCGAGCCCGGCGACGCCGGCAGCGCCACGGTGATAGGCGGCTACGTGCAGAGCGCGACCGGCCTCTTCACGCGCGGCGACGTTACCGCTCCCGTGGACGCCTCGTCCCTGAGCGGCACCAGCGTGGGGCTCCAGGAGGGCTCCGTCTCCGCGCAGCTCGTCGGGGACTTCGAGCTCGACATCACGCGCACCCCCTTCGCAAACCTCAACGACGCCTTCGAGGCGCTCGAGCAGGGCAGCGTCCAGTACGTCGTCTGCGACGCGTATGCGGGCGCCTATCTCGCCGCGGCCTACCCCGACGTCTCGTTCGCCGGGACCTTCGACGAGCCCGCGCTCGTGGGCATCGCCGTGGGCAGCCCCGAGCTCCAGACCGCGGTGCAGTCCGCGCTCGAGACGGTCGAGACCGGCGGCGTCGGTGACATCGCCCGCGCGCGCTGGGTGGGCGACCTGCCCACGCTCACGGCCGAGAGCGTGATCACCGGCCTCGTCGAGCGCACCGAGGAGCCCGCCGCCGACGAGGGCTCCGAGGACGCGGAGTCCGCCGAGGGCGAGGCCGGGACGGAGACGCCCGCCGAGTAGGTTCGTCCGCTCGGGCCGCCCCGCGATGCGCCCGGCGCCCGAGTGGGTATGAGGGTCCTAGGGCCGGGGACGATGCACTGGCTCCCCGGCGCGTCCCAACCGTAAGGAGGTTCGCATGGTGGACATCAAGATCTCGGGCCGCAAGGTCGGCGTTTCTGACTCGCTGCGCGAGCATGTGGAGGAGAAGGTGGGCAACGCCCTCAGGGTGTTCGACATCAAGCCCATGACCTGCGACGTGGTCCTTCGCGTCGACAAGAACCCCTCCAACCCCGAGCGCAAGGCCTGCGAGGTCACCGTCTTCGTCCGCGACAACGTCGTGCGCGTGGTGGCCAGCTCCGACGACATGTACTCCGCCATCGACGAGGCGGCCGACAAGGTCACCCGTCAGCTCCGCAAGTACAAGACCCGCGTCATCGACCGTCGCCAGCGCATGCAGCAGGCCAAGACGGGCACCGTCACCCAGGAGGACCTCGCCGCCCTCATCGAGCCCGGCCCCGACGAGACCGAGGACGACCAGCTCGTCCGCGAGAAGTACATCGACCTCCTGCCCATGACGGAGGAGGAGGCGCTCGTCCAGACCGACCTCATCGGTCACGACTTCTACGTCTTCACCAACGCCACCACGGGCCTGGTCAACGTCATCTACCACCGCAAGAACGGTGGGTACGGCATCATCAAGCCCAAGATCGAGGAAGAGAATGAGCAGTAGCAAGGAAACCGAGAACGACATGAGCACCGGCGCCCCCGTCGAGGCGGGCGCCGACAACGCCCAGGCGTCGCAGGAGGCTGCGCGCCTGGGCCGCGCCTATCATCGCAAGTCCAACGTCAAGATCATCGTCGACTCCTGCGCGGACTTTGCCCCCGAGGTCGCCGAGGCCCTGGGTGTGGAGGTCGTGCACTTCACGTACGTGATGGGCGGCGAGGAGCACGCCGACGACCTCTGGCAGAGCATGCCCGCCAAGGAGTTCTACGACCGCATGCGCGCCGGCGAGGTGGCCACCACCTCCGCGGTGACGCCCGGCCGCTACCTCGAGGTCTTCGAGCACGCGGCGGAGGAGGGCACGCCGACGGTCTACCTGGCCTTCACGCGCGGCCTCTCCTCGAGCGTGGACGCGGCGCGCCAGGCGGCGGACATGGTGCGCGAGAGCCACCCCGACTTCGAGATTCACGTCATCGACAACGTCTGCCCGTCGGCCGCCGCCGAGCTTCTCGCCATCGAGGCGGTGCGCCAGGCGGCCAACGGCCTCTCCGCGAGCGAGCTCGCCGCCTGGGCCGAGGAGGCGCGCTACTACGTCCACGGCTACTTCACGCTCGACTCGTTCGACGCGCTCGCGCGCGGCGGGCGCATCCCGCCGGCGGCCGCCACGGTGGGCGGCAAGCTCGACATCAAGCCCGAGCTCTCCTACGACACCAACGGCGCGCTCACGCTGCGCGGCATGTGCCGCGGTCGCAAGAAGGCCCTCCGTGCGATCATCGCGGACTTCAAGGCCAACTACCTCGGCGCCGAGGGCGGCGACGAGAAGCTGCCCATGGCCATCGTCTCCGCGGACGCCGAGAAGGACGCCCGCTGGCTCGCCGACCAGGTCCGGCGCGAGCCCGGCTGCGAGGACGTGCCCATCATCTACAGCTCCGTGGGCCCGGTCATCGGCGCCCACGTGGGCCCGGGCATGGTGGCCCTGCTCTTCTGGGGCAAGGACCGCCGCGAGAGCCTCTCGTTCACCGACCGCCTCGCCCACAAGGTGCGCGGCCAGTAACAGCATCCACACAGCAGATCGATTCGAAAGGGGCGAGCCCCCTTTCGAATCATGCGGAAAGGAAACCCCTTGCAGATCAAGAACGTCGCCTTTATCGGCACCGGCATCATGGGAGCGCGCATCGCCGGCCACCTCATGGACGCCGGCTACAGCCTGACCGTCCACAACCGCACGCGCGAGAAGGCCGAGGGGCTTCTCGCCCGCGGCGCCCGCTGGGCGGAGACCCCCGCCGAGGCCGCCGCGGATGCCGACGTCGTCTTCACGATGGTCGGCTACCCCACCGACGTCGAGGACGTCTACCTCGCCACCGACGGCCTCATCCGCGCCGCCAAGAGGGGCGCCTGGCTCATCGACCTCACCACGAGCTCCCCGCAGCTCGCCCGTGACATCCACGATGCCGCCGAGGTCGAGGACAAGCACGCCTTCGACTGCCCGGTCACGGGAGGCGAGCAGGGCGCGATCGACGGCACCCTCACGCTCATCATCGGCGCGGCCGAGAAGGACGTGGCGCCGGTCATGCCGCTGCTCGAGTGCTTCTCGTCCAAGTGCTTCTTCTTTGACCAGCCGGGCGGCGGCCAGACGGCCAAGCTCTGCAACCAGGTGAGCCTGGCCTCCTGCATGGTGGGCTACGCCGACGCGCTGGCCCTCGCCGAGCAGTCCGGCATCGACGCCGAGAAGGTCCTCGAGGTGATGGCCTCCGGCACGGGCGGCTCCGGCGCGTCGCGCACGCTCGCCCCCAAGTCGCTCGCCGGCGACTACAAGCCGGGCTTCCTTGCCGAGCACCTGCGCAAGGACATCGCCCTCGCGCTGCAGCGCTCCGAGGACCTGGACATCACGCTCCCCGGAGCCGAGACGGCCTTCACCCTCTTTGACATGCTCTGCCAGATCGGCGGCTCCCGCATGGGCACGCAGGCCCTGACGCTCCTCTACCAGGAGGAGGGCACCTGCGCCGCAGCCGGCCTCGACTGGTCCCTGCTCGAGGCGGGGGAGGAGGACGAGCATGAGTGCTGCTGCGGTCACGACCACGGTGACGGTGAGCACGAGTGCTGCGGCGGCCACGGCCACCACCACGGCGAGGGTCACGAGTGCCACTGCCACGACGGGGAGGGCGCGTAGTGACCGGCGACATCGCGGGCCTCATATTCGCCCTGATGTTCCTTCTGTTCGGGACGGTCACGGGCGTCGGCGTGGGCGAGCGCCTGGTCAAGCGCTGCGTGACGAAGCGCGAGTATGTAGTCGCCAACGTCCTCACGCTGCTCGTGGGCGCCGTTGCGTGCGCGATCGCGATGCTGACGCCGTTCCCGGTGCTCGTCGTGCTCGTCATCGGGCTCATCGGCGGCACGGTGGCCGGGCTCAAGATGGGCTTCGGCGAGTCCGTGGGCCCCTGGAAGGCCCACGACCGCTACTTCCGCGTCAACAAGGACCAGCTGCGGCGCTCCGAGAACGGCGAGCGCGCCGAGGCCGTGCGCCGCGCGCGCCGCGACGGCACCCCCGAGCCCGAGCTCATGAGCGTCGTCGACGACAAGAAGAAATGATACGAAGGATACGAAGGGACAGTCCCTTCGTATCATGAGGAGATGCATGAACACGAACGACAACCCGCAGAGCTCCATCGCGGTGCTCATCGACTTTGAGAACCTGGCCCTGGGCACCGGGCGCCGCAAGCGCAACGGCCACCAGGAGCCGGGCCCGCTGCCCGACGTCAAGCTCATCCTCGAGCGCCTCGTCGACAAGGGCCGCATCACCGCCAAGCGCGCCTACTGCGACTGGCAGCGCTTCGAGACGGCGGTCACGCCCCTGCACGAGCTCGGAATCGAGCTCATCGAGATCCCGGACCGCGCCTATACCGGCAAGAACTCCGCCGACATCCGCCTCGCCGTGGACGCGATGGAGATCTGCCTCACCAAGGACCACATCGACACCTTCGCCATCCTCTCCGGCGACTCGGACTTCTCGCCGCTCGTCTCCAAGCTCAAGGAGTTTGGCAAGACCGTCATCGGCGTGGGCATGAAGGACGCCACGAGCAGCCTGCTCACCGAGGTCTGCGACGAGTTCATCTTCTACGAGGACATCACGCGCGGCCCGGGCATCCCGGACTTCTCGTCCAAGGTGCCGAAGGACAAGCGGGACTGCTATCAGCTGCTCTTCGAGACGATCGACGCCCTGCAGCGCGAGAGCGACAGCTTCATCCTGGCCTCTCGCCTCAAGGACACGATGAAGCGCAAGCGCCCGCAGTTCTCCGAGGGGAGCTACGGCTACCGCTCGTTCACGGCGCTTCTTCGCGAGGCGTCCAAGCTCGGCTTCATTGAGATTCACCAGGACCCCAAGAGCGGCACCGCCGTGGTCGACGGGTTCTGCGAGTAGGGAAGAAAGGAACGGACCAACATGGCAGACGTTGACGACACGCAGGTATCAGGCCTCATCGAGGAGCTCTCGGGTGCGAGCCGCCGCAGGCGCCAGGAGGTGGCCCACCAGCTGGCCATTGCGGCGAAGGCGCATCCCCAGATCATGCTCGGCCACGTCGACGCGCTCGTCGACGCGCTCTATCGCCCCGAGGCGCAGACGCGCTGGGAGGTCCTCGATGCCCTGTCCGCCATCGCCGACGTGAACGCCGACGCCGTCGCCGACGCCTATGACGGCGCCGAGGCGTCGCTCTTCGACGACGGCTCTGCGACGGTGCGTCTCGCGGCGTTCGTGTTCCTGTGCCGCTTCGGTGCCAGCTCCCCGGAGCGCTCCGACCAGGCGTGGCCGCTGCTCGACGAGGCCATCCAGTGCTACCACGGGGACGCCGAGTACCGCGACATGCTCGTCGCCCTTCTCGGCCTGGCGCGCGGCGCCGCCTCGGACGAGACGAAGCAGGCGCTCGCGGCGCGCGTGAAGTTCGACGCGGAGAGCGGCTCCGGCTACATCAAGACCTTCTCGGCAGAGATTCTTCAAGCTCTCGCCTAGGTTTGTGACGGCACGGAGAAGGCGTGGCGAGCGTCCGGCACGAGGCCTACACTCGTGACGCCACAATGCCGTGCACCATGGGAGGATTGCGCATGATCGAGAAGAGCCAGGCAACCGAGAACAAGCCCTCCGAGCAGGGCGAGGCGACGCGCGGACTACCCACGCCGGCATGGGTTGCCATCGCCGTGGCGGCACTCATCGTGGGCGTGCTCGCGGGGCACTTCCTGCTGGGCGGCCCGGGCACGGTCTCGCTGAACGGCCGCACGACGCTCGGCGCCGGCGAGCTCGACAGCGTCGTCGCCACCTACACCGAGGGCGGCGCGACCACCAACGTCACGGCGCGCGAGGTGCTCGAGGAGATCCAGGGGGGCTCCGAGCTCTCCGCCAACGAGGACGGCACCTACGACGTCCCGCCCGCGAGCGACATCCTCTCCTACGTCCAGAACAAGGTCATCCTCGCCGACGCCGAGGCGCGCGGGCTCTCCGCGACCGAGGACGAGGTCAACGACTTCGTGACCAACAACCTGGGGGCGTCGTCCGTCGCCGACGTGGCCTCCTCCTACGGCATCGACGAGGACGCCGCGTACAAGATGATCGCGGACGCGGTGGCCCTGACCAAGCTCCAGGACGAGGTCGTAACCGTCGAGCTGCCGGAGTACCCCACCGCACCCGAGGAGCCCGCCGAGGGCGAGGAGGACACGGCCACCGCCGAGTACGCCAGCTACGTGATCGGGCTTCTCGGCGACGAGTGGGACGCCGATGCCAACGACTGGGCGCGCACCGACGGCACCTACTACGCCACGCTCTCCGGCTACGACATCTCCAACGACGCCGCCACCTACGCCGCGGCGAGCGCCGCCTACAGCGTGGCCTCGAGTGCGTACCAGACGGCGTCCACCCAGCTCAACGAGGAGTGGGGCGCCTACACCGACAGCGTGCTGTCCACGGTCTCGATCCAGCTCGGGACGATCGCCGAGTAGGGGAGAGACGTGCGCGTAGCGATCAGCGCCTGCCTGTTCGGTGCTCCCGTCCGCTACGACGGGGGCGCCAAGCCCTGCCCCGAGGTCCTCGAACTTGCCGAGAAGGTCGACGTCGTGCGGGTGTGTCCCGAGACGGCCTCGGGCCTTCCCGTGCCGCGCCCCCCGGCGGAGCAGTTGGGCGGCCGCGTCCTGCTCGCCGACGGTCGTGACGTGACGGCGGACTTCGACCGCGGAGCGGACCTGTCGCTTGCCGCCGTGCGACGCTCACCGGTCTCGTTGGCCGTGCTCAAGGCAAAGAGCCCCTCCTGCGGTGTTGGCCTCGTCTACGATGGGACGTATTCCGGAAGGCTCGTCGCTGGCCAGGGCGTCTTCGCCGAGCGGCTCGAGAGGGAGGGGATCTGCGTGGTCACCGAGGAAACCGTGCGTACCTGCAAGCCGAGCGTGGAGCATCCCGTCGCCATCGTGCTGGGCAGCGGCCTCGGGCACCTGGCGGGGCTCGTGCGCCCGGTGCGCCGCATCGACTACCGCGACATCGAGGGCTTTCCGCTCTCCGCGCGCCCTGTGGCCGGCCACAGCTTCGAGGCCACCGTCGGCACGATCGACGACGTCCCCGTGGTGGTCTACCCCGGGCGCATCCACCTCTACCAGGGCTACTCCGCCGCCGAGGTGACCGCGCTCGTGCGCCATGCGCACCACCTGGGCTGCCGCGACATCGTCTTCGCCTGCGCCACGGGCGCCGTGCCGAGCAACGCCGGCGTGGGCCTGGGCATCCTCACCGACCAGATCAACCTTACCGGTCGCAACCCGCTCGCCGAGTGGGACGGCCTGCGCGACGTGGAGAGCCCGTTTGTGGACATGAACGAGGCGTACTCGCCGTACCTGCGCTCGATTGCCCGTGGCGTGGCGGACGACCTGGGCGTCCACGTGGAGGAGGGCGTCTACGCGGGCGTGCTCGGACCGTGCTTCGAGACGCCGGCCGAGGTCGCGGCGCTGCGCTCGCTCGGCGTGTCCTACGTGGGCATGTCCACCGTGAACGAGGTCATCATGGCCCGCGCGCTCGGCATGAGCGTGCTGGGACTTACGCTCGCCGCCAACGAGTCCGGTGCGCCGGCAGTCTCCCACGAGACAGTCCTTGCGGCTGCGGGCCGCTACGCCGAGGACTTCGAGCGCCTCGTCCGCGGCATCCTGCGCCTGCTATAGCGACGTTCTTCTCGCCCGCCGCCTTTCTGCAAATGTGCCGACTTGGCAGGGATTTCTCTGCCAAGTCGGCCAATTCGTGGAAATGCGGGAACAAAACCCCAGTTGAGGCTAAAACGGGCGTGCCAAGTCGGCAAATTTAAGGACGCCACGGCCAAAAACATGGCTTGCGCCCCGCGTGCACTTCTCGTATAGTAGTTAGCCGCTTACGCCAGCTTAGCTCAGTTGGTAGAGCACCGCTCTCGTAAAGCGGGGGTCACCAGTTCGAGTCTGGTAGCTGGCTCCAGCGTAAGTGCAGGCCGTCGGGTTTCTCGCCCGGCGGCCTTTTTCCTGCCGCGCTATGTAAGCTCTTTGTAAGGGACGGGCGAGCGGGAAGCGCCGACGGGCCTTCTCGTCCCTGAAACGTGCACGTTTACGCTATCCTTATCGAGCGTTTACAAAGCTGTGACAATTGGCTGGCCCCCGAGCGGCCATAGAGGAAGCGAGTTCGCCCTTGATTAGCTTTGAGCAGTTCCTCGGCGTCCTGTCGAGCAATCCCTTTCTGATCATCGTCATGGTCCTCGTCATGGGCACCATCTTTGTCAACGGTGCCACTGACGCCGCCAACGCCATCGCCGAGCCCGTCGGAACGCGCTCCATCGACGTCGACTCGGCGATTCTCATGAGCGTCGTCTGCAACTTCGTGGGCCTCGTCGCCATGTCGTTCATCTCCACCGCCGTCGCGGACACGATCTCCGGCATGGTGGACTTTGGCGGCGACACGCATGCCGCGCTCATCGCGCTCGCGGCCGCGACGGTGGGCATCGTGGCCTGGGGCCTCGGCGCCTGGGCCTTTGGCATCCCAACCTCCGAGAGCCACGCGCTCATCGCCGGCCTCACCGGCGCCGCCCTCGCCGTCTCCGGCGGCCTGGACGGCGTGAACATGGGCGAGTGGATCAAGGTCGTCTACGGCCTCGTGCTCTCCACGGTGCTCGGCTTCCTGGCTGGCTGGGTCATCTCCAAGGTCATCCCCATCGCCTGCCGCAACGCCGACCGCCGCACTGCCAACAACTTCTTTGGCCGCATGCAGGTGCTCGGCGCCGCTGGCGTGGCCCTCATGCACGGCGCCCAGGACGGCCAGAAGTTCATGTCCACCGCCATGCTCGCCATCGCGCTCTCCCTCAACATGACGGTGGGGGAGATGGGCGGCTTCCCGCTCTGGATCATGGTGCTCTGCGCCGCGGTCATGGCCATCGGCACCGCCGTCGGCGGCAAGAAGATCATCAAGAAGGTGGGCATGGAGATGGTGCGCCTGGACAAGTACCAGGGCTTCGCCGCCTCGGTCAGCGCCACTGCGAGCCTGCTCATCGCCACGCTCACGGGCCTTCCCGTCTCCACCACCCACACCAAGACGGCGGCCATCATGGGCGCCGGCGCCGCCAAGGATCCCAAGTCCGTCAACTGGGGCGTCGCCAAGGAAATGGTCCTCACCTGGGTCTTCACGTTCCCGGGCTGCGGCGTCATCGGCTACGTGCTCGCCAGGCTCTTCCTGGTCATGTTCTAGTTCTGATCGTCTGACCGCACGTTCTTCTCGTCAGCTCGTACGAAAAGGAGTCAAAATGCCCCGCATCAAGAAGGAAGACGAGTTCTACACCATGCTCAAGGAGTTCGCGGCCCTCATCGTCGAGGCGGCGGACGAGTACCACAAGATCATCTGCGAGTTTCCGGAGTCCATGAGCTCCATCCCGCAGATGAAGGTCTACGAGTCCACCTGCGACGAGCGCGTGAAGGCCATCATGGCCAAACTCTACACCTCCTTCATCACCCCGATCGACCGCGAGGACATCTCCAGCCTGGCCCTGGCCATGGACGACGTCGTGGACTCCATGTACGGCGTCGCGGTGCGCCTTGACCTCTTCAACATCGGCGACCTGCGCATCGAGGCCAAGCAGATCTCCGAGCTCACGCTCCACGCGGTGCGCGAGATGCAGGAGATGATCGACCACCTGCCCGACTACAAGAAGGACCGCGTGGTGCTCGAGAAGGCCATCGAGATCGGCACCGTCGAGGACGAGGGCGACACAGTCTACCAGAAGGCGCTGCGCCGCCTCTTCTCCGACGAGGAGGACGCCTCCGGCAAGTACGCGGTCACCTGGCTGCGCATCTTTGACCGCATGGAGCTGTGCCTCGACGCGTGCGACCGCGTCTCCGGCATCGTGCGCGACATCATTATGAAGGACGCGTAGCCGCCCGGGAGACAACCATACGAGAAGAGCGGCGGGGCTCCCGCCGCTCTTCTTCCTGTCTGCCGAGCCCCGCTAGTCCACGCGCTGCATGCGATAGCCCACGCCCACGTGCGTCTGGATGTAGACGGGCCGCGAGGGGTCGGCCTCGATCTTCTTGCGCAGCGCCCTCATGAAGACGCGCAGGGACGCGACGTCGTTCTCCCAGGAGCCGCCCCACACCTCGCCGAGGATGAAGTTGTGCGTGAGGACCTTGCCGGTGTTTCTCGCCAGCACGCAGAGCAGCTTGTACTCGATGGGGGTCAGGTGGAGCGGCTCGTCGTGCAGCCACGCGCAGCCGGCGGCGTAGTCGACGCGCAGCGCCCCGTTGACGTAGACGCTGTCGGGCGCGTCGCCGTGCCCCCAGCCGCCGCGGCGCAGGGACGCCCGCACGCGCGCGAGCAGCTCGTCCACCGAGAAGGGCTTGGTCAGGTAGTCGTCCGCCCCCGCGTCGAGCGCGCCGATCTTGTCGGCGTCCTCGCTGCGCGCCGAGACCACGATCACCGGCACCGTGGACCAGCCGCGCACGCGCTCGATCACGCTCACGCCGTCCATGTCGGGCAGCCCCAGGTCGAGCAGGATCAGGTCGGGGTTTCTGGAGGCGGCCTCCATGACGGCGACCTCGCCCGTCGTGGCCAGGGCCACGCGGTAGTCATGCGCCTCGAGCGTGGTCTTGACGAGGTTTCTCACCGCCGCATCGTCCTCGACGAGAAGGACGGTTGGCCTCACGCGTTCATCGGACATCCTGCTATCCTCTCTGCGGTGCCCGGGGGTCGGCTGCCGGGGTCTCCGGGGCTGCCATCGTCTCATCATACGAGTCCTCGGACCCCTCGAGCGTGGGGTTGAAGGCGGGCAGGGAGAAGCCGAAGATCGCCCCGCGGGGCACGTTGTCGCGGACCCAGACGCGCCCGCCGTGCGCCTCGACGATCGAGCGGCACAGGGCGAGACCCAGGCCGAGGCTGCGCCGGCCGTCCACGGGGGCCACGTCGCTCACGGTGTAGAAGGTCTCGAAGACGTGGTCCTTCTCGGCGTCCGCGACGCCCGGGCCGAGGTCGGCGACCTCGCAGACGATCGAGGAGTCCGCGCGGCGCGTCGAGACGCTGATCGGCGTGTCCGCGGGGGCGTACTTGATCGCGTTGTCGACGAGGTTCACCACGACCTGCACGATGAGGCGCACGTCCATCTTTGCCATGAGCACCTCGTCGGCGGACTCGACCTTGATCCGGTGGCCGGAGTTTGTGTGGCCGAGGTGGGACACGGCCTCGTCGACGGCCTCGTCCAGAAGCTCGGGGGCCAGGTTGAGGGAGAGGGAGCCGTCCTCGACGCGCGTGACCGCGAGCAGGTTCTCCACGATGTTGATGAGCCACAGGGAGTTCTCGCCGATGTCGCGCAGCAGCTCCGTGCGGCGCGGGGCGTCGAGGCGCTCGCCGTCGGTGATGAGAAGGTCGGCGGCCCCCGAGATGGCGGTGAGCGGGGTGCGCAGGTCGTGGCCGACGGCTCGCAGCAGGCTTGCCTTGAGCTGCTCGTTCTTTGCCAGGACCTCCGCCTCGCGGCGCTCGCGGTCGGCGAGCTTGCTCTCGAGGGCGAGCGCTCCCTCGCCGAGGATGGAGAGGGTGGTCGAGTTCTCGAAGGCGTCGAGGGGCTCGTCTCCGATCACGATGCCCACGACGCCAAAGACGTGCTCGCGGGCACGAATGGCGAGGTAGAGGCAATGCGAGTCGGGGAGCGTCGTGGTGGTGGCCCCGGCGCGCCTGTTGTTCTTGAAGACCCAGGCGGCCACGGCCGCCTCGCTCTCGGAGAGGGCGCGCTCGTCGGCGGGCGCCGCGCCGGACGTGGTGAGCGAGGGGGCGCCGAGGCGATGGCCCTCCGTCTCGGGGTAGAGCACGACGTCACGGCCGAGGAGCCTGACGAGCTGGTCGGCGACGATGCCGTAGACGTCGGAGGGCTCGTCGACCTGCGCCAGGAGCTGGCTGGTGTCGAAGAGGACCTTCGTGCGGTAGGCGGTGAGCGCCGACTGGCGGGCCTGGTCGCTCACGAGGCTCGCGAGCATGGAGCTGAGCACTGCCGTGGCGAACATGATGACGAAGGTGGGGCCGGCGGACGGGCGGAAGGCGAGCGTGTGGAGCGGCTCGACGAAGCAGAAGTTGTAGGTCAGCACCGAGAGGGCGGCGATGGAGAGGGCGCAGACGCGGTTTGAGGTGACGACCGAGCAGATGAGCGTGGCGAGCACGTAGACCGAGGTGATGTCCTCGGTCGCAAAGCCGAGGGTGGTGAAGAGGTACCCCAGGGCCGTGGCGCCGGCGAGCAGTGCGACCGTCCAGATGACGTCGGAGATGCGAGGCCTCACGAACAGGCGGGCGAGCCGTCCCGTCCGCCGCCGGCCTCGCGCCATCCGGGCCCGCATGGGGGAGCGGTCGGGGATGATGTAGATGTCCAGGTTGGGCGCGAGCGCGATGAGCCGGTCGGCGAGCGTGGGGCGACCGAAGGTCGAGCGCGCGGCGGTGTTCCTCCCCATGACGAGCTTGGAGGCGCCCGAGATCCGCGCGTACTCGGCGATCTGGTAGGCGACGTCGTCTCCGGTGACGGTGACCACGTGCGCCCCGAGCGACTCGGCGAGGTCGAGGTTGGCGTGCAGGCGGCGCTCGTCGTCCTCGCTGAGGTCCTCGGCGTCGGGGTTCCTGACGTAGAGCGCGCAGAGCTCGGCGTGGAAGGCCTGGGCCATGCGCGAGGCGGTGCGCACGATCGTGGGGTTGGTGGCCGAGGGGGAGACGCACACGAGCACGCTCTCGCCGGTGTGGTAGTCGCGGTTGGACTTGGCTCGGGCCTCCTCGGAGAGGAGGTTCACGCGGTCGGCGCAGCGACGCAGCGCAATCTCGCGCAGGGCCGTGAGGTTCTCCTCGGAGAAGAAGTTGTCGAGGGCGCGCGCGGCCTGGGCGGGCGCGTAGACCTGACCGGCCTTGAGGCGCTCCATGAGGTCGGCGGGCTCGATGTCGACGAGCTCGACCTGGTCGGCCTCGTCGAAGACGCGGTCGGGGATGCGCTCGCGCACGATGATCCCCGTGATCGAGGCCACCAGGTCGCACAGGCTCTCGATGTGCTGGACGTTGACCGTGGTGTACACGTTGATGCCGGCCTGCAGCAGCTCCCGGACGTCCTGATAGCGCTTCCGGTGACGGCTCCCCGGCGCGCAGGTGTGGGCGAGCTCGTCAACGATGACGAGCTCGGGCGCCCGCTCGAGCGCGGCGTCGAGGTCAAACTCGAGGCAGGTGACGCTGCTGCGACGCCGCGGCCTGACGCGGAACTGCCCGCAGAGGGTGTCGTACTCCGCGCTCTCGCGGTCGTAGCGACGGCTCTCCTCCCCGCATTCGACGCTCTCCCCCTCGTACTCGACGCCGTTCTCGTCGTACTCGGTGCTCTCGTCGTCCTCGGGCACGCTCTTCTCGATGCGCAGGGGCTCGATGGTCTCGAGACCCTCGAGCAGCTCGAGCGTCGCGGGGCGCGCATGGGGCTCCACGTAGCCCACCACCACGTCCACGCCGCGCTCCCTGGCGGCGTGCGCGGCCTCGAGCATGGCGTAGGTCTTGCCCACGCCCGCCGCGTAGCCGAAGAAGATCTTGAGATGGCCTCGCTGGCCGGCGCGTCGCTCGCGCTCCGCGGCCCTGAGGAGCTCGTCGGGGTTGGCGCGCATGTCGGTTGAGTCGTTCATGGCTCTCCTCTCTCTGTCGCGGCCCATTGTAGTGAGCCCGCTGGTTTTTCTCCACGTTGAGCCCGTCTGGAAATACGCCTTCTACCAGCGCCTTTATGAGTTCTTAAGGTCGGGGGCCGAGCCCTTTTCGCCATCTTTATCCCCAGCGGGGTTAGATGTACGCCGTGTCCTCGTCAACGTCACGCTTTGAAAGGAGAGACGAGACCATGGATCTGATCGTTCCCGTCGCGGTGGGCGCGGTGTTCGTCGCGCTGCTCGCCTACTACGTCGTCATTCTGATAAGGGGTGATCACGAGTGAGCGCCGTTCTGCCGTATGTGGGCTACCTCGTCGTCCTGGTGGCCCTCGCGGTGCCGCTGGGCACCTACATCGCTCATGTCATGGACGGCGAGAGGTGCCTGCTCACGCCGGTCCTCGCCCCCGTCGAGCGGGGCGTCTACCGTCTGCTGCGGATCGATCCCGAGGAGCAGATGGGCTGGAGGCGCTATCTGGTGAGCGTGCTGGTCTTCTCCGGCATCGGCCTCGTCTTCGTGACGGTCGTCCAGATGGTCCAGAACGTCCTTCCGCTCAACCCGCTGGGCCTTCCCGGCGTCAGCGCCGACCTCGCGTTCAACACCGCCTCGAGCTTCGTCACCAACACCAACTGGCAGGCCTACAGCGGAGAGACCACGCTCTCGTACCTGTCTCAGTTCCTGCTCCTCACGGTCCAGAACTTCGTCTCGGCGGCCACGGGCATCGCGGTGCTTTTCGCCCTCATCCGGGGATTTCGCCAGACGGGCGCCAAGGGGCTCGGGTCCTTCTGGGTCGACATGGTCCGCATCGTCATGTTCATCCTCATCCCGCTCAACCTCGTGAGCTCGCTCGTGCTCGCGGGCGGCGGCGTGATACAGAACCTCAACGCCTACGACACCGCCATGCTCGTGGAGCCCGTCGCCTTCGACGCCGACGGAGCCTACCTGGAGGGCGCCGACATCGACGTCGAGTCCGGCATCGTGACCGTGGACGGCGAGGTGATCGAGGGCGCCACCGTCGTGACCGAGCAGTTCCTCCCGCAGGGGCCCGCAGCCTCGCAGATCGCCATCAAGCAGTCCGGCACCAACGGCGGCGGCTTCTTCGGCGTGAACTCCGCGCACCCCTACGAGAACCCGAGCGCCCTCACCAACCTCGTCGAGGCAACCTCGCTGCTGCTCATCCCCGTCGCCCTGTGCTTCACCTTCGGGCGCGCCGTGAAAAACAGGAAGCAGGGCGTCGCGCTCTTTGCCGCCATGTCCATCATGCTCGTCGCCGCCATCGCGGTGGTGGCCGTGAGCGAGCAGGCCGGAACGCCGCAGCTCGCGGACGGAGGCCAGGTCGCCATCGAGGCGTCCGCCGAGGGCGACTACGCCGGCGGCAACATGGAGGGCAAGGAGTCCCGCTTCGGCGTCGACGACTCGTCGCTGTGGGCCGCCTACACCACGGCCGTCTCCAACGGCTCCGTGAACTCGATGCACGACTCCTACACCCCGCTCGGCGGGCTCGTCCCCATCCTCCAGATGGCGCTCGGCGAGGTGATCTTCGGCGGCGTCGGCTGCGGCCTGTACGGCATGCTCGGGTTCGCCATCCTCACGGTGTTCATCGCGGGCCTCATGGTGGGGCGCACGCCGGAGTTCCTCGGCAAGAAGATCGAGCCCTTCGAGATGCGCATGGCCGTGCTCATCTGCCTCGCCACCCCGTTCGGCATCCTGGTGGGCTCCGGCATCGCCGGCCTCGTCCCCGAGGTCCTCGACTCCGTTCACAACGCGGGGGCGCACGGCTTCTCCGAGATGCTCTACGCGTTCGTCTCCTGCGGAGCCAACAACGGGTCGGCCTTCGCCGGGTTCAACGGCAACACGGTCTTTCTCAACGTCACCCTCGGCGTGCTCATGCTCTTCGTGCGCTTCCTGCCGATCTTCGCGACGCTGGCCATGGCCGGCTCGCTCTCGCGCAAGCGCCTCGTCGCCACCTCGGCGGGCACCCTGTCCACCACCAACGGCATGTTCGTGTTCCTGCTCATCTTCATCGTCCTTCTCATCGGTGCGCTCAGCTTCTTCCCGGCCCTCGCGCTCGGCCCCATCGCTGAGTTCTTCCAGATGATCGTCTAGGGGAGGTCACAGATGTCTCACGCTGCATCCCGGGGCGCCGGCTCCGACATGGGTGCCATGGTCAGGCGGGCCGTCGCCGACTCGTTTGCCAAGCTCGACCCTCGTGTCGAGGTCAAGAACCCCGTCATGTTCCTCGTGTGGGTAAGCGCCGCCGTGACCACGCTGCTCGCCGTGGCGGTCCTCGCCGGATACCGCGACTCCCAGGTCGGGGCCGGGTACGTGATCGCCATCGCGGTCATCCTGTGGTTCACGGTGCTCTTCGCCAACTTCGCGGAGGCCATCGCCGAGGGCCGCGGCAAGGCGCAGGCCGACTCCCTGCGCGCCGCCAAGAGGGACGTCGACGCCCACAAGGTCGAGTCCGTCGAGAGCAGGGACGACTTCGTCGTGGTGCCCTCCGCCAGCCTCGCCAAGGGCGACCTCGTGATCGTGCGCGCCGGCGAGCAGATCCCCGGCGACGGTGAGGTCGTCGAGGGCGCCGCCTCGGTCGACGAGTCGGCCATCACCGGCGAGTCGGCCCCCGTCATCCGCGAGGCCGGCGGCGACCGCTCGGCCGTGACCGGCGGCACCACCGTGCTCTCCGACTGGATCGTCGTCCGCATCACCTCCGAGGCGGGGGAGAGCTTCCTCGACAAGATGATCGCCATGGTCGAGGGCGCCGCCCGCAAGAAGACCCCCAACGAGATCGCCCTGGAGATCTTCCTCATCGCGCTCTCCGTCATCTTCATCCTGGTGACGCTCACGCTCTATGCCTATTCGGCCTTCTCGGCCAACCTCGCCGGGACGCCCAACCCCACGAGCATCACCACGCTCGTCGCCCTGCTCGTGTGCCTCGCGCCCACCACGATCGGCGCGCTGCTCTCCGCGATCGGCATCGCCGGCATGAGCCGCCTCAACCAGGCGAACGTCCTGGCCATGAGCGGGCGCGCCATCGAGGCCGCCGGTGACGTGGACATCCTCATGCTCGACAAGACCGGCACCATCACCCTGGGCAACCGCCAGGCGTCCGAGTTCATCCCCGTGGACGGCGCCTCCGAGGCCGAGCTCGCCGACGCCGCGCAGCTCTCGAGCCTCGCCGACGAGACCCCCGAGGGCCGCTCGATCGTCATCTTCGCCAAGGAGAACTACGGCCTGCGCGCCCGCTCGCTCGCCGAGAAGAACATGGAGTTCGTGCCCTTCACGGCAAAGACCCGCATGTCCGGCGTGAACTTCGAGGGCCACGAGATCCGCAAGGGCGCGGCCGACTCCGTGCGCGCCTACGTGGAGGCTGCCGGCGGCACCTTCGGCGACGAGTGTGCCCGCGCCGTCGAGCGCGTGGCCAACCAGGGCGGCACCCCGCTCGTGGTGACCCGCGACCACAGGGTCCTGGGCGTCGTCTACCTCAAGGACATCATCAAGAACGGCGTGCGCGAGAAGTTCGCGGACCTGCGCCGGATGGGCATCAAGACCATCATGGTGACCGGCGACAACCCCGTGACCGCCGCGGCCATCGCGGCCGAGGCCGGCGTCGACGACTTCCTCGCCGAGGCCACGCCCGAGGGAAAGCTCGCCAAGATTCGCGAGTTCCAGGCGCAGGGCCACCTCGTCGCCATGACCGGCGACGGCACCAACGACGCCCCCGCCCTCGCCCAGGCGGACGTGGCCGTGGCCATGAACACGGGCACCCAGGCGGCCAAGGAGGCCGGCAACATGGTGGACCTGGACTCGAGCCCCACCAAGCTCATCGAGGTGGTTCGCATCGGCAAGCAGCTGCTCATGACCCGCGGCTCGCTCACCACGTTCTCCGTGGCCAACGACGTGGCCAAGTACTTCGCCATCATCCCGGCCATCTTCGTGACGCTCTACCCGGGCCTCTCCGCGCTCAACATCCTCTCGCTCGCCACGCCGCAGTCCGCCGTGCTCTCGGCCATCATCTACAACGCGCTCGTGATCGTGGCGCTCATCCCGGCCGCCCTCAGGGGCGTCAAGTACCGCGAGGTCTCCTCGGGCGAGCTCCTGCGCCACAACCTGCTCGTGTGGGGCCTCGGCGGCCTGGTCGCGCCCTTCGTCTTCATCAAGCTCATCGACCTCGCCCTCGTCGCGCTGGGCCTGGCCTAGGAGGTATCTTCCATGACTCGCAAGGTTTTCACGCGCTCGCTCGCGGCCTTCGCCTTCTTCACCGTCGTGTGCGGCGTCGTCTACACCCTCGCGGTGACGGGTGCGGCCCAGCTGGCCTTCCCGTACCAGGCCAACGGCTCGGTCTTCGAGACCGAGAGCGGCCGCTACTCCGAGCTCATCGGCCAGAGCTTCTCCGACCCCGAGCACCTCTGGGGGCGCCCCGTGAGCGTCACGCTCGTGGAGGTCGACGGCAAGCAGCTTGCCTACGGCGCGCCGACCAACGACTCGCCGGCCTCCGAGGCATACGCCGAGAAGGTCGACGAGCGGGTCCAGAGGCTCAGGGAGACCAACCCCGACGCCGAGGGCGCCGTGCCCGTGGACCTGGTGACGGAGTCCGGAAGCGGCCTCGACCCGCAGATCAGCGTCGCGGCCGCCGAGTGGCAGGTTCCTCGCATCGCCGAGGCGCGCGGCATCTCCGAGGACGAGGTCCGTGCCGCCATCGAGCGCCACACCACCCACAGGCTCCTCGGGCTCTTCGGCGAGGACGTGGTGAACGTCCTCGAGGTCAACCTCGACCTCGACGGCGAGCTCTAGCCAAGGGGCCGCCCGCGTCCTTGTCGCCGGCGAGTGCTCACCTCCCTCCGGGTGGCGGTATACTATTAGTGACAGATTGTCGCTTGAGGAGAGGGGAACCGCATGCTGTATCGCGACTTCAAGGGACTCAGCCTGTCACGCCTGGGGTTCGGGGCCATGCGCCTGCCGTGCGTGGGCGACGACGACGCCGCGCCCGACCAGGCCGCCGTGGACGAGATGGTGGACTACGCGCTCGAGCGCGGCGTCAACTACTTCGACACGGCGTGGGGCTACCACGCGGGCAACTCGGAGGTCGTCCTGGGCCGCGCGCTCGCACGACACCCGCGCGACTCCTACTACCTGGCGGACAAGTTCCCCGGATACGACCTGGCCAACATGGGCAAGGTGGCCCAGATCTTCGAGGAGCAGCTGCGCAAGACCGGCACCGACCACTTTGACTTCTACCTCTTCCACAACGTGTGCGAGAAGAACGTGGACGAGTACCTCGACCCCGCCCACGGCATCCTCGACTACCTCCTCGAGCAGAGGCGCGCCGGACGCATCCGCCACCTCGGGTTCTCCGCCCACGGCGACCTGCCGTGCATGGAGCGCTTCCTCGAGGCCTACGGCGAGCACATGGAGTTCTGCCAGCTCCAGATCAACTACCTGGACTGGGAGTTCCAGAACGCGCGCGGCAAGGTGGCGATGCTCGCCGAGCGCGGCATCCCCGTGTGGGTGATGGAGCCGGTGCGCGGCGGCAAGCTCGCGCAGCTCCCTCCGGACAACGCCGCCCTTCTTGCCGCTGCGCGACCGGACGAGACCCCGGCCGCCTGGGCCTTCCGCTTCGTCCAGGGCATTCCCGAGGTGGTGGTCACGCTCTCCGGCATGTCGGACTTCGAGCAGCTGCGCCAGAACGTGGCGACGTTCTCCGAGGAGCGCCCGCTGGGCGAGAGGGACCGCGCGGCCCTGGCCGAGGTCGTGCGCGACATGACCTCACGGGGCACCGTTCCCTGCACGGCCTGCCACTACTGCACGAGCCACTGCCCGATGGGCCTCGACATCCCCAAGCTGCTCGAGCTCTACAACGAGGCCACGGTGACCGGCGGCAGCGGCGGCTTCATCCCGCAGATGTTCGTGGGGACCCTGCCCGAGGACAAGCGCCCGAGCGCCTGCGTCGGCTGCGGGAGCTGCGCGGCGGTGTGCCCGCAGCAGATAGACATCCCCGGGACGCTCGCGGACTTCGCCGCCAGGCTCGCGGGGTAAGATGGTGGGGCCGTTCCGCGCGCGACAAGGAGGCCCCATGACCAGACCCCACCGGCTCGAAGCCGTGCTGTTCGACTTCGACGGCACACTCTGCAACACCGAGGTTGAGAACCTGCGGCTCGTGCAAGACGTGCTGCGCCAGATGGGCGCCGAGGTCCCGATGGCGGAGCTCGAGGTGCTCACGGGCGGGGAGGACCGTGTGACGGTGCCTCCGATTCTGGAGCGGCATGGCGTTGCCGGCACCATCGACGATTTCGAGCGTCTTCGGGACGAGTGCTATCGCACCTATGCCGAGGCGGACCTCGTGTTGGAGCCGGGCTCACTCGAGCTGCTCGACGGTCTTCGGGAGCGCGGCGCCAAGGTGGGCCTTGTCTCTATGACGGTTGCGCGCTGCATCCTTACGGGTGCGGCGCGGCTGGGAATCCTGAACCGCTTCGACGCGATCGTCTGCGGCGACATGGTCTCGCGGCGCAAGCCGGCGCCCGACCCGTACCTGCGCGCGGCAGAGCTTCTGGGTGTCGACCCCGCGCGCTGCGTGGCCGTGGAGGACTCTCCAACGGGTATCGCCTCGGCGAAGGCGGCGGGCTGCCACGTCATCGCCTACACCGGTTGTGACATTGTGCAGGACGTGAGCGCCGCCGACGAAGTTGCCGACTCGTTTGTTGGGCTCGCGCTCTAGGCGAGCGTAGCGGCCAGCGCGAGCAGCTCGTCGACGTCCTTCTCGGTCGTAGCCCACGAGCAGACGAAGCGCGCCACCACGTTGCCGTCCTGCAGCTCGTAGAAGGTCTCGCAGCCGCACGCGGCCTCGAAGGCGTCGCGCTGGGCGGGCGTCATGACGAAGAACTGCTGGTTGGACGGCGCCTCGCCATAGGGCTCAAAGCCGAGCTTGATAAGACCCTCGCGCAGGCGGAACGCGCAGGCGTTGGCGTTTCTCGCCAGACGCCAGTAGAGCGCCTCGTCGCCGTCCGCCGGCTGCTCGAACGCGGTCTCGAACTGCACGCCCAAGAGGCGTCCCTTGGCGAGAAGTCCGCCGCGCTCCTTCTGGAGGAACGGGAAGGCCTCGCGCAGGCGCGGGTCGGCGATGACCATGGCCTCGCCGAAGAGCATGCCGTTCTTGGTACCGCCGATGTAGAAGGCTCCGCAGCGCGCCGCGATGTGCTCGAGCGTGAGACCGCCCGCGGCCGGGGAGGTGAGGCCGCTGCCCAGGCGCGCGCCGTCGAGGAACACGGGCAGGCCCTTCTCGTCCGCCCAGTCGCAGATGGCATCGAAGCGCTGGAGGTCCCACACGCCGCCGAGCTCCGTGGTGTTGGAGATGTAGACGCAGCCCGGGCGCGTCATGTGGCGGCCCGTGGAGGTCTGGAAGCGCCAGACGCGCTCGGCGGCCTCGGGGGTGAGGAAGCCGTCCGCGTCGTCCGTAGGCAGCACGGTGCGTCCGCACGCGGCTACGGCGCCGGTCTCGTGGACGTTGATGTGGGCGTCCTTGGTGCAGACGGCGCCCTCCCAGTCGCGCAGGAGACCGGTCACGCCGATGACGTTGGCCGAGGTCCCGCCGATGCAGAACTCCACGTCCACGTCGTCGCGGCCGCACGCGGTGCGAATGAGCTCGCGGGCACGCTCGCAGTGGGCGTCGCCCTCGGTGTAGCCGACGGTCTGCTCGTCGTTGGTGGCGGTGAGCGCGGCCAGGATCTCGGGTGCCGCGCCCTCGGAGTAGTCGTTGCGGAACATGCGCATGGTGTGCCTCGGCTCTTCTCGATAAGCGTTCCGCAAATTGGGGGACTTGGCACAAATCGCCGTGCCAAGTTGGCGTTTTTCTGGAACAGGGCGAGAAGAACCGCAGATGGTATTTCTCGCTCACTGCCATAACGCCCAATTCGAGGACGCGTCCCTGCCGTTTCTAGTCCAATGTTACAACCTCCGCAACCCGTCGTTCTTCTCGCCCGGAATGGGTTTATCGTGTCCGCAGCACACAAAACCCGTTGCGAGGGAGCAATCATGGCAGTGGAGAAGAAGAACATCGACTGGGGCAGCCTCGGCTTTGCCTATCAGCCCACGGACTACAGCTACGTCTGCAACTACAAGGACGGCGCCTGGGAGGAGGGCGGCCTCACGACCGACCACACCCTCACGCTCTCCGAGTGCGCGGGCATCTTCCACTACTGCCAGGAGGTCTTCGAGGGCCTCAAGGCCTACACCACCAAGGACGGCGACATCGTCTGCTTCCGTCCGGACCTCAACGCCGCCCGCATGGCGGACTCCGCGCGCCGCATCGTGATGCCGCCCTTCCCGGAGGACAAGTTCGTCGAGGCCGTCAAGATGGTCGTCAAGGCCAACGAGGCCTGGGTGCCGCCCTTCGGCTCCGGCGCCACGCTCTACGTGCGCCCGTTCATGGTGGCCACCGGCGAGGTCATCGGCGTCGCGCCGGCCACGGAGTACCAGTTCCGCATCCTCGTGACCCCGGTGGGTCCGTACTACTCGGGCGGCGTCAAGCCCGTTGCCGTCAAGGTTCCCGAGTACGACCGCGCCGCGCCGCACGGCACCGGCGCCATCAAGGCCGGCCTCAACTACGCGATGTCGCTCTACCCGAGCGTCCAGGCGCATGCCGAGGGCTTCGCCGACAACATGTATCTCGACCCGCAGACCCACACCTTCGTGGAGGAGTCCGGCGGCGCGAACTTCCTGTTCGTCGACAAGGACGGCGTGCTCGTGGTGCCGCAGTCGGCCACGGACTCCATCCTGCCGTCGATCACCCGCCGCAGCCTCGTGGACGTGGCGCAGAACATGCTCGGCATGACCGTGGTGGAGCGCCCGGTGAAGTTCGAGGAGGTCGCGAGCGGCGCCTTCGTCGAGTGCGGCATGTGCGGCACCGCGGCCGTGATCTCCCCGGTGGGCAAGGTCGTCAACGGCGAGACCGAGGTCGTCTTCGGCGAGGGCGGCATGGAGCACGTGGGCCCCGTGATGGCCAAGCTCCGCGAGACGCTCACCGGCATCCAGTCCGGCGAGATCGAGGGTCCCGAGGGCTGGGTCGTCAAGATTGCCTAGACGAGCTCGATGACGCCCGTCGCCTCGTCGACACGGGCCGCAAGGCCAAAGAGGGCCGCGAAGTCATCGACGGGCATCTCCACGGCGTCGCCGATGCTGACGTCGCTGGCGTCGCAGCTCACGCGGGTAATCTGACCGTTCAGCTCCAGCCGCGCGACGTTCCTGCCCCCCTCGAACCCGAGGTACTCCATGCGGCCGTCCATGCCGTAGGCGTGCCACGCAAAGTATCCAGCGCCGTCCTCGTAGGTGCCGCCTACGAGGCGCGCCACCTGCTGCACGAGCCAGGAGCCGCTCTCGTCGCTCTCCCGGGGGTCCGTGCCGCCCATGTCAACACGGACGAGGTAGCAGCCCTGTGCCTCGCTCCAGCGCGCGACGATGCCGCTGCCATGGGATATATAACTGCGCTGGTAGGGGTTCGTGGCGTCGCCGAAGCTCGTCTCGCCCAGCGCGAAGGGCACCTCCGCGCCGCGCACCGTGATGCGGTCGATCGTGGTCCGGTGCAGACCCTCGCGGAACTCGTCCGGCAGCGTCGGGTCGTCCGGCGCGTCCTCGTTGACGATGAGCTGTGCGTAGGCGCGCGCGAGCTGGTCGAGTTCCTCCTCGGCGTCAAGCGCGCCATAGAGGCCAACGCTGCCAAGGACCTCCCAGCCCTCGGGCCGGCCGTCCTCAGCCGAGAGGGTCCCGTCGAACCAGCGGATGCTCACCGTACTGGAGGCGTTCTTCCGGACCCACTCGGCGGGGTTGTACGCGAGCTCAGGCTCATAGAGGGGGTCGACCTCCTCGAGCAGTCGCAGGGCCTCCTCGAGCTGCTCGTAGCTGCTCACGTAGAAGCTGGGCTGCTCGGGCAGGAAGACCAGGCCGCCCTCCGTCTGGTTGCCAACGCGCTCGGAGAGCTCCGACACCACGTCGTCGTAGTAGAGTCCCCGCACGACGTTCTGGTAGTCGCAGCTGAGGGACGTGTCGTAATAGGAGGGAAAGAGCCCGCTCTCGACGAGGTACACCTCGCTCGTCGCGGTGAACGTGAGGTCGCGCTCGGTGGAGCGCAGCGTGTAGACCACCTGCTGCGGGAGCTCGCTCGTCTCCTCGACGGAGACGAGCTCGAAGCCCTCGTTCGGGCACGCCTCCGCAACGACGGCGGCGACCTCGTCGGTGCCGGGTGCGGGGGAGTCGGCGGGGACCCCGCATCCGCAGACCGTGGCCGCGATGCCCAGGCAGAGCGCGGTCGCGAGGGCGAGAAGGGCGCTGTGCCTGCGTCGCATGGGCACCTCCGACGTCGAATTGTCGGCTCATTGTAGCAGCGTGCCCTCCCGACCCCGCGTTCTTTTCGCCCGGCGGTGCTCTCGCGGTATACTGGACGGCTGTGAAACCACGAGAAGCGCACGGCGAGAAGGGATGCCCGATGGCACAGAAGGTTCAGGGGACCGAGGACCTCTACGGCGGCTACATGCGCGCCTGGCAGCGCATGGTCGACGTGGCGCGCGAGCTCTTTGGCGCGTACGGCTTCGACATGATCGAGACGCCCGCCATCGAGCAGGTGGACACCTTCGTCCACGGTATCGGCGAGTCCACGGACGTGGTGCGCAAGGAGATGTTCCGCGTGGTCTCCGGCGCGCTCTTCGGCGACCTTCTGGAGAAGGGCAGCGAGGCGCACCTCAAGCCGCGCCAGCGCATGGCCATGCGCCCCGAGGGCACGGCCGGCGTCGTGCGCTCGGTGGTGGAGAACAACCT
Organism: uncultured Atopobiaceae bacterium; assembly: GCA_963928085.1. Taxonomy (GTDB): domain Bacteria; phylum Actinomycetota; class Coriobacteriia; order Coriobacteriales; family Atopobiaceae; genus Thermophilibacter. Next base: position 1,245,654 of record CAWVDR010000001.1, on the reverse strand, counting down.
CGTGCCGCAGGGCGCGGCCCCGGCCAAGCTCTGGTACGCCGAGGCGATGTTCCGTGGCGAGCGCCCGCAGAAGGGCCGCCTGCGTCAGTTCCACCAGGTGGGCGTCGAGTGGCTCGGCGCGAGCGATCCGGCGGCGGATGCCGAGTGCATCATCATGCTCATGCAGTACTTCGAGCGCCTGGGCTTTGCCCGTGAGAACCTGCGTCTCGTGATCAACTCGATGGGCGACGCCGCGTGCCGCCCCGCCTATCGCGACAAGGTCCGTGCGTTCATCCTCGATCACGCGGATGAGATGTGCGAGGACTGCCTCGAGCGCGCCCAGATCAACCCGCTGCGCGCCTTCGACTGCAAGAACGACCACTGCCGCGAGGTCATGGCGGACGCGCCGCTCGCGCCGGACAACCTCTGCGAGGAGTGCGCCGCCCACTACGCGGCGGTCAAGCGCTACCTGGACGCCGCGGGCGTGACCTACGTCGAGGACCCCACGCTGGTGCGCGGGCTCGACTACTACACCCGCACGGTCTTCGAGGTGGAGGCCGTGGGCTCGGGCGTGGGCGCCATCGGCGGCGGCGGTCGCTACGACGGCCTCGTGGAGCTCGAGGGCGGCAAGCCCACGCCGGGCCTCGGGTTTGCGGTGGGCTTCGAGCGCATCGCGCTTGCGCTCGCGGCGGCGGGCGTGGAGATGGGCGGCGAGGAGCCCGAGTGCGTCTACGTCGCCTGCACGGGCGGCGAGGCGGAGCGCGCGGCGGCCTTCGACGCGTGCCTGGCCCTGCGCGCGGCGGGCGTGCGCACCGAGGCCGACTACCAGGGCCGCTCGCTCAAGGGCCAGTTCAAGCAGGCCGACAAGCTGCGCGCGCGCCTCTGCGTGATACTCGGCGGTGACGAGCTCGCCGCGGGCGCGGCGACCATTCGCGACATGGTGAGCCACGAGCAGGTGCAGGTGCCGATGGAGCGTCTGGCCGACGAGGTTCTCGCCCGCCTGGCGTAGGCGTCTCGACGGCCGCCAATACGCGACTTCCAACGTTTTCGCGGCCAATTCCGTCGGAAATCGCGTACTGTCGCGTGACAATACGCGTTTTCCGACGAAATACGTGGCTAAATCGTCGGAAGTCGCGTACTGAGAACAGGTGGGGAGGGGGCGGCGTGAACGAGGGCACGGCGATCTACGAGGACGAGGTCCTTCTCGCCTGGGACAAGCCGGCGGGCATTATCGTGCACGGCGACGGCACGGGGGCGCGCACGCTCACCGACGTCGTGTCCGCTCACCTGGCTGCAACCGGCCGCGTTGGCGTTCGTCCGCAGCCCGTGCAGCGCCTGGACGCGGAGACCACGGGCCTCGTGCTCTTCTCGCTGGACCGCGCCACGCAACCGGCGCTGGACGCGCAGGTCGCGGGCCATGCCATGAACAAGACCTACCTTGCCGTGGTGGCGGGGCGCGTCCCCTGGGCCGAGAAGGTCGTGCGCCAGCCCATCGGCCGCGACCGCCACGACGCGCGCCGCATGCGCGTCTGCCGCCCCGGGCAGGGCAAGCCGGCCGAGACGCGCGTCCGTCGCGTGGCCGAGAAGGACGGGCGCACGCTGCTCGTCGTCACGCTCGTGACGGGGCGGCGCCACCAGATCCGCGTGCACCTGGCATCCCTTGGCCACCCCATCGTGGGTGACGCGCTCTACGGAGGGGCGAGAAGCACCTCGGGCCTGCTGCTCCACGCCTGGCGCGAGGAGCTCGACCATCCCGTGAGCGGTGGGCGCCTGCGCCTTGAGACCGCGTGGCCGGAGCGCCTGTGGCCGGAGCGCCCCGTGCGACTCTGACGGCGCCATCAGCGCTTCTCGCCGGAAAGCGCCGCCGCAACGGCCTTGCCTGTGAGATACTTAACCGCTGAGGAGCGCCTCTGAGGGGAGGCGCGACCGCAAGCGATAGGGACGTCCGGGAGAGGGGCAACCATGGCCGACACCATGCGTGGCGTGTACACCAACCTGACCGAGATTCGCCGCAACGTCTTTTCCAACGTGGCCAAGATTGCCTACGACATGAAGGACGATGACGAGAAGACCACCCGCCGCAAGATCCGTGACCTCCCGTACGAGATCATCCCCGGCGACGTGGCCACCTACCGCGAGTCCGTCTTCCTGGAGCGCGCGATCGTGGAGCAGCGCATCCGCCTGGCCATGGGCCTGCCGCTGCAGGGCGTGGACAAGCGCGAGAGCCTCACCGACGGCCTCGCCGACGCTGCCGTGCCCGAGACCTACTACGAGCCGCCCCTGATCAACGTCATCAAGTTCGCCTGCAACGCCTGCGACGACAACGTCTACCGCGTGACCAACGCGTGCCAGAGCTGCCTGGCGCACCCCTGCCGCGAGATCTGCCCCAAGGGCGCCATCTCCTTCCGCCACAAGAAGGCCTACATCGACCAGGAGAAGTGCATCCACTGCGGCATGTGCTTCAACGCCTGCCCCTATCACGCGATCCAGCACCACGTGCGCCCGTGCGCGGACGCCTGCGGCATGCACGCCATCGGCTCCGACGAGCACGGCCGCGCCCAGATCGACTACGAGAAGTGCGTCTCCTGCGGCCAGTGCCTGATCAACTGCCCGTTTGGCGCCATCGCCGACAAGAGCCAGATCTTCCAGGTCATCCAGGCCATCAACCGCGGCGACGAGGTCATCGCCGAGGTGGCGCCGGCCTTCGTGGGCCAGTTCGGCGGCAAGGGCAACGTGGACAAGCTGCGCCAGGCCTTCACGATGCTCGGCTTCTCCGGCATGGAGGAGGTGGCCGTGGGCGCCGACCTCTGCACCGTCCAGGAGGCCGAGGACTTCATGGAGGAGGTGCCCGAGAAGATCCCGTTCATGGGCACGTCCTGCTGCCCGGCCTGGTCGGTCATGGCCAAGACCGAGTTCCCGGACCACGCCGAGTGCATCTCGATGGCCCTCACGCCCATGACGCTCACCGCGCGCCTGCTGCGCCAGCAGCACCCCAACGCCAAGATCGTCTTCGTCGGTCCCTGCTCGGCCAAGAAGCTCGAGGCCATGCGCAAGTCCGTCCGCTCCGAGGTGGACTTTGTCCTCACCTTCGAGGAGATGGCCGGCATGATGAAGGGCCGCGGCATCGACGAGTACACCAAGCTCGAGGGCGAGGGCAGCTCGGACTTTGAGGTCGCCTCCGCGGACGGCCGCGGCTTCGCGGTCGCGGGCGGCGTCGCCAACGCGGTGGTCAACGCCATCAAGGTGCTGGACCCGGAGCGCGAGGTCAACGTCGTCAACGCCGAGGGCCTGGAGAACTGCCGCAAGATGATGAAGGACGCCGTCAAGGGCAAGTACCCCGGCTACCTGATCGAGGGCATGGCCTGTCCGGGCGGCTGCGTGGCCGGCGCGGGCACGCTGCAGTCGATCAACAAGACCGCGGCGGCCGTCAAGCGCTATGCCAAGAAGTCGCCGCACGCCAACGCCACGGAGAACACGTTCCGCGACAAGCTGCCCACCCTCGAGCGCGAGGAGGACGGCAAGTAGGTCGCTCTTCTCGGCGAGGCGTCTAGGAATCGCCGCCTTTGTCGTGGTGGCATCTAGGAATTTGCGGGGTTGTCACGAGACTGGCGAGAAAACCACGGTTTTCTCGCCAGCCCTTCTAAGATACATTGCCCTTGCCGTGCCAGATTCTAGGAATCGGCGGGTTTGCTCGTCTCGGCGTGCGGCCAACGGTGCAAGGGCCGCGTTTTCTAGAGCCTGCCGTGACAAGGGCTCAAATTCCTAGCCGCGCGCGGGAGCGCTATCATGGGGGACCGCAAGCACAACCTGCAGCAAAGGACTCCCATGCTCAAGGTAGACCGCGCAATCCTGCACGTCTTTGACTTCGACTCCGGCTCCACCTACCTCTCGGAGCGCCCGCTCGACCTCACGGTCCGCGCCACGCGCTCCTTTGTCCAGCGCCACCTGCGCAAGATCTCCTCCAACGCGGAGAGCCGCCACGGTGCGTTCGCGCCGGACTCCGGCTTTGCCGCCGAGCTCCAGCGCTACCTCGTCGGCGAGCGCGAGTTCGTGGAGTTCTCCACGGAGATCGCCCAATGGTTCTGGGAGGAGCTCCGCCGCGCGGAGGACCTCGAGCAGTGCGACCTGCTGGTGGCGGACTTCACCGACACGGACGCGTCGGACGAGAAGGACGTGGAGTTCGACGGCCCCGCTGGCCGCAGGTTCTTCTCGATCCTGCTGCTGCCGCGCCGCCAGGCGTTCGTGCACGAGGTCGCCGGGGACGCCAACGACATCGCGCGCGTGGACGCCACGCTGCCCAACCCGTCGCAGAAGGTGGCGTCCTACGTGCTCGTGGACGCGGAGTCCGGCGCGATCGACTTCCATGACAAGGAGCGAGTCGTGGGCGGGGAGCGCGTGAGCATCATTCCCGAGCGCTTCCTGCAGTGCTCGAGCGAGGCGTCCAGCCACGAGGTCATCGACGAGGTCAACGTCATCGTGCGCGACGTGGCGGAGGAGTTTGGCCTGGAACCCGCCGTCGAGGTCGGTCGCGTCAAGGCCGCGGTGGCGAGAAGCGCCGACGTGGAGGAGTCCTTCTCGCCCGCCGAGGTGGGCCGCACCGTCTTTTCCGAGCGCCCCGAGGTCGTCGAGCGCTTCGAGGAGCGCGTTCGCGAGGCCAGGCTCCCCGAGGAGGCCCCCGTGCGTCGCGGCGTGGCCAACCGCCTCACGCGCAGCCACAAGATCCGCACGGACACCGGGGTGGAGATCACCTTCCCCTCGGAGCTGGCGGAGCGCCCGGGCTATCTTGACTTCTCGACGGACGCCGAGGGGCGCATCACCATCACGGTGGGAAACGTCGCCAAGATCGAGAACCGCTGAGACACTCGGGGCGTCCAGCCTCGTGTGCGTCTCGTGTCCGGGACGAATTGTGGCTAGAATAGTGCGAAGAGTTTCGCAGACACACCGAACACGCACCAAGGAGACTCCATGCCCCGTACCCACATCACCTCCTCCGAGGCCGGGATCACGCCGCGCTGCGTCACGCGCCGCGACGCCCTGCGCCTGCTGATCGGCGCCGGCATCTGCGCGACCGTGCTCCCCGGCGTCGCGCGCGCCCAGACGACCCAGGAGAAGCTCGACGCGGCGCAGATGGACTACGAGCAGGCCCAGGCCGAGCTCGACCGCATCACCGCCGAGTACGAGGAGATCGCCACCCAGCTCTCCGACACCATGGCCCAGATCGTGGACGTCTCCGACCAGATCGAGGACAAGCAGGCCCAGATCGAGGAGACCCAGGCCCAGATCGAGGACAAGCAGGAGATCCTGGCGCGCCGCATGAGCTCCAGCTACAAGGCCGGCCCGAGCTCCACGATCGAGCTCTTGCTCTCCTCCGCCACCTTCGACGAGCTCGCGAGCAACATCTACTACCTCGACAAGATCACCGAGTCTGACAGCGAGATGATCGCGGAGGTCCGCGCGCTCCGGGCGCAGCTCGAGGAGGAGCAGGCCGCGCTCGAGGCGCAGAAGGCCGACCTCGAGGCGCTCCAGGCCGACCAGAAGGCGCAGCTCGAGGACGCCCGCGAGAAGCAGGCGGAGTCCCAGGAGCTCGTGGCGAGCCTCAGCACCGAGGTCCAGGAGCTGATCGCGCAGCGCGACGCCGAGCTTCTCGAGGCCCAGCGCCTCGCCGAGGAGAAGCGCAAGCAGGAGGAGGAAGAGGAGCGCCGTCGCAAGGAGCAGGAGCAGGCCCAGCAGAACAACTCCGGCGGAGGCTCCGTCAGCACGACCAGGCCGCCGGCGGCCACGGGCAGCGGCTCGCTCGCCGCCGTGATCAACTCCTGCTACTCCACGCCGTCACCGGGCGTCAGCCTGTGCGCCGCCTGGGTCACCAACGTCTTCGCCAACGCCGGCATCGGCACGTTCTGGGGCAACGCCGACGACATGTACTACGCCTGGTGCGGCACCTCGACGGCCAACATCCAGCCGGGCATGATCGTCGCCGTGAACAGCTCCCCGTCGAGCTATGCCGGCCGCATCTACGGCCACATTGGCATCTACCTCGGCAACGGCACGGTCATGGACAACGTCGGCTACGTCCGCACCACGACCCTCTCGTACTGGGTGAGCTACTACAGCGCGCTGGCAACGCCGCTGTGCGGCTGGCTCGGCGGCGTCGTGCTGTCGTAGCGCGGGCCGCCCGGCCGGTCTAGGTTTTCCGGTCCTTGTCCGGGCGCGGTCCAGAAAAGCCCACCCTTGTCCGGGCGCCATCTAGGATTTGCGGGGGTTGTCTCGGCTCCGCCACCCGGAGCGGGACAAGGCCGGCGATTCCTGGAGTTCTTCCGGACAAAGGCGACGTTTCCTAGAAGGCATGCGGACAAGCCTCCGGATTTCCGGAGCGGCCGGCGACAAGGACGGGCTTTCCTGGAAGGCGTGCGGACAAGGACGCGGATTTCTAGATCGATAGACAGACCGCACCCCGTATGTGGTCCAACCGACAACACGTCTCGCGCGCGACGGCGTTTCCGTCCCGCGGTCTTTTCAGGGGCCGGCAGCTCTGTGGCCTACTGTCTTGTCAGCTGTAAAGTTTACTGTCATACTGTCGGAGTTTGCCGACGAGGGGAGCGGACATGCTGACGGACGAGCTGCGCGCCGAGGTGGCGCGTCTCAAGGAGCGGCGTGACGCGGTGGTCCTGGCGCACTACTACGTCCCGCCCGAGGTCCAGGAGCTGGCCGACTACGTGGGCGACTCCTTCGCCCTCGCCAAGCTCGCGGCCACGCTGCCGTGCCGCACGCTGGTCTTCGCCGGCGTGAGCTTCATGGCGGAGAGCGCCAAGCTCCTCTCGCCGGACAAGACCGTCCTCATGCCGGACCCCACGGCCGACTGCCCGATGGCGCACATGGTGCGCCGCGAGACGGTGGACGCCGCGCGGGAGCGCTACGGCGACGACCTGGCGGTGGCCTGCTACGTCAACTCCACGGCGGAGGCGAAGTCGTGGTCGGACGTCTGCGTGACGTCGTCAAACGCGGTGCGCATCGTGCGCGCCCTGCCGCAGGAGAACGTCCTCTTTGTGCCCGACCGCCATCTCGGCAGCTACGTGGCAAGCCAGGTGGCCGAGAAGAACGTCCTATTGAACGACGGCTACTGTCCCATCCACCGTGACATCTCCGCCGACGAGGTCCGCATGCTCAAGGCGGAGTTCCCGGACGCACCGGTGCTCGCGCACCCCGAGTGCGGCCCCGAGGCGATGGCGCTCGCAGACTTTGCCGGGTCCACCTCGCAGATCATCGAGGCGGCCGTGGCGGGCACGGCGCGCGACTACATCGTCCTCACCGTGGACGGCGTCCGCGGCGAGCTCGAGCGCCAGACGGCCGGAACCGGCAAGCGCTTCCACTTCCCGGTCACGCGCCCGGCCTGCCCGGACATGGACCGCATCACGGTCGAGCGCCTCGTCGCCTGCCTGCGCGACGGCTCCGGCGAGGTGGGCCTGCCGCCGGACGAGGTGGCCGAGGGCGCCCGCGCGGCGCTCACCCGCATGCTCGAGCTGGGGAGGTAGCGTGTCTGGCGAGAAGTGCGACCAGCTCACGGGTGGCGCCTCGCGCGTGATCGACTGCGACGTTGTCATCGTCGGCTGCGGCGTGGCCGGCCTCTATTGCGCGCTCAACCTTCCGGCGGCGCTCTCGGTGGTCCTGCTCTCCAAGGAGGAGGTGGACCACTGCGACTCCATGCTCGCCCAGGGTGGCATCTGCGTCCTGCACGACCCGGGCGACTACGAGAGCTTCTTCGAGGACACGCTGCGCGCGGGCCACTACGAGAACCGCCTGGAGAGCGTGGACCTCATGATTCGCGCGAGCCGCCCCATCATCGATGACCTCGTCAAGCGCGGCGTGCGCTTCGCCCGCACGGCCACGGGCGAGCTGGACTACACGCGCGAGGGGGCGCACTCCCGCCCACGCATCGTCTACCACGAGGACGTGACGGGGAAGGAGATCACCACACGCCTGCTGGCCTGCGTGCGCGAGCTGCCCCACGCGCGCATCCTCGAGCACACCTGCATGACGGACATCCTCGAGGGCTTCGAGGGGAGCGGCCGGCGCGCGTGCCGTGGCGTCGTGGCAACGGGGCCGGACGGCGAGAGCCTCGAGATCCGCGCTGACGCCACGGTCTTTGCCACCGGTGGCGTGGGCGGGCTCTACTCGAGGTCCACGAACTTCTCGTGCCTCACTGGAGATGGGTGTCGCATCGCCGCCGAGCACGGGGTTCTTCTCGAGCACATGGACTACGTTCAGATTCACCCCACCTCGCTCTGGAGCGAGCGGCCCGGCCGCGCGTTTCTCATCTCCGAGTCCGCGCGCGGGGAGGGGGCGATCCTGCTGAACGACGCCGGCGAGCGCTTCACGGACGAGCTGCAGCCGCGCGACGTGGTCTCCGCGGCCATCTTTGCCGAGATGCGGAGAACGGGCGCCGAGCACGTGTGGCTCTCCTTCGAGCACGTGCCCCGCGAGGTCATAGAGGGTCACTTCACGCACATCCTGGAGCGCTGCCTCGAGGAGGGCTACGATATTCGCGAGCGCCCGATTCCCGTGGTGCCCGCCCAGCACTACTTCATGGGCGGCATCCATGTGGACTCGGACTCCCAGACCACCCTGCCGCACCTCTTTGCCTGCGGCGAGACCTGCTGCAACGGCGTCCACGGCAAGAACCGCCTGGCCTCGAACAGCCTGCTCGAGTCGCTCGTCTTTGCCCAGCGGGCGGCCGACAAGATCATGCGCGACCGCTTTGCCGAGGACACCGCGGCACAGCTGGCCGCTGCCGCCGGGGCGCGCTCCCGCTTTGTGGCGGGCTCGCGCGACGTGACCGACGTGGCGCTGCTCACCGGCGCCGTGTGACAGGGGGACGGGGGTTCTGTCACCGCTGTGTCCCCCCGTCACATGAAAGGAGATTCCCATGACCGACCCCATGATCCAGATGCAGATGGACGGCCACATCCGCGCTGCGCTGCGCGAGGACATGCCCTTCGGCGACGTCTCCACCGCCGCCGTGATGCCCGAGCCGCGTCCCGGTCGCGTGCAGCTCATCGCCAAGGCGGACGGCGTGATCGCGGGCCTCGCGGTCTTCTCGCGCGTCTTTGAGCTGCTCGACCCCGCCACGCGCGTCGCCGCCGATGTGGCGGACGGCGAGCGCGTGAGCGCGGGCCAGCACGTGGCCACCGTGGAGGGCGACGTGCGGGTCCTGCTGGAGGGCGAGCGCACCGCCCTCAACTACCTGCAGCGCATGAGCGGCATCGCCACCTACACGTCCGCCATCGCCGCCGCGCTCGAGGGCACGGCAACCACGCTCGTCTGCACGCGCAAGACCACGCCCGGGATGCGCCTCTTCGAGCGCGAAGCCGTTCGCCTGGGCGGCGGCAGCCTGCACCGCTACGGCCTCTCTGACGGCGTGCTGCTCAAGGACAACCACATCGACGCCGCGGGCGGCGTGGCCGAGGCCGTGTCCATGGCGCGCGCGACGGCGCCCTTCGTGGACAAGGTCGAGGTGGAGTGCGAGAGCCTCGATATGGTGCGCGAGGCCGTGGAGGCCGGGGCCGACATCATCATGCTGGACAACATGTCCCACGACGACATGGCTGCCGCCATCGCCCTCATCGACGGCCGCGCCCAGACCGAGGCCTCGGGCAACGTGGAGGCCGCCAACGTGGGGCGCTACGTGGACCTGGGCGTGGACTTCGTCTCCTGCGGCGCGCTCACGCACTCCGCGCCGATCCTCGACCTCTCGCTCAAGCACCTGGAGGTCCTGGGGTGAGTGCCGGCTCCGGAGACGCGCGCCGCGAGAAGATCCTCGAGGCCCTGCGTGGCGCCGAGGGGCCGCTCTCGGGCGGTGCCCTGGCCGAGGCCAGCGGCGTGAGCCGCCAGGTCGTGGTCACCGACATCGCGCTTCTGCGCACGCGGGGCGAGAAGATCGTCTCCACCAACCGCGGCTACGTTCTCCTCGTCGATGGCGCGCCGACGCGTCCCACGCGCCTGTTCAAGTGCCGCCACACCGCGAAGCAGACCGCTGACGAGCTGACCTGCATGGTCGACCTGGGCGGGTGCGTGGAGGACGTATTCGTGAACCACCGCGTCTACGGGAAGGTGTCCTCCGAGCTGGGGATCTCCAGCCGCCGCGACGTCGAGCGCTTCATGGCCGAGCTGGCCTCCGGCGTGTCCGCCCCGCTCTTGGAGGTCACGAGCGGCTACCACTTCCATCACGTGAGCGCCGCGAGCGAGGAGGTGCTCGACGAGATCGAGCGCGCCCTCTCCGAGCGCGGCTACCTCGTCGAGCCTACGGATTACGAGGCCGCCACCTTCGCGTGACGCGACATCCGGCTCTGACCCCTCCGCCCTCGTTTGGGTATACTCCTTTGAATCACGAGAGCCGAGAGAGGGGAGCTGCATGGAGGACCTGGAGCCGTCGGTCCCGCGTACGCCCACGCAGGCCGTCCTGCGCATGGTCTCCCTGCTCATGGGCGGCATCGGGCTGCTCGTTCTTGTCGGCGGGCTGCTCGTGCTCGTGCCGGGCGTGCTCGGCGGCGCGGACCTCTGGGCGTCGGTCACCTTTGGCGTCATGATCCTCGTGGTCGCCGGGCTTCTCGTCCTCACGGCCGCCCTGGGCCTCGTCGCCTCCAACAACTCGGCGCGGGTGGGGCCGTACCGGTTCCTGTGCTACCTCGTGGGCCTCGCGGTGCTGGTTGCCATCGTGTGGGGCTGGGGCATGGGCACGTTCATCCTGTTCAACCCCATCGTCCTCACCACGACGACCGTCTACGTGCTGATCTGCTCGCGCCTGGCCGACAAGGTCAAGGAGGAGCACGACAAGGGCGTCTCCGGCGAGACGTTCCTGCGCTCGCGCCACCAGCGCGTGCTGCACCTGCTCTCCGAGCTCGTCATCCTGAAGGGCGTGCTCACGCTCGTTGTGGTCTGCGTGATGGGCGCCGCGCTCGTCGTCTACGGGGAGGGCGAGCGGGCGGTCATCTCCGGCATCCCGATCACGGTGACGAGCACGCTCTACGGGCTGCTGGTCTTTGGCGGCATCGCCGCGGGGCTTGCCGTCGGCGTTGGCGCCCTTGGCATCTGGGGGTCCAACCGTCCCCAGAAGATCAAGCCGTTTCTGGTGGTGGCCGCGCTGGCGCTGGTGCTCGATCTTGTCCAGGCCGTCGGGCACGTGATCGAGCGCGGGGTCTTTGGCCTCACGTTTGACCTCGTGCTGGACATCGTCTTCATGCTCGCCTGCGTCTATCTGGCCTTTCGTATTGACCGTCAGCCCACGCCCGAGGAGCTCGCCGCCGCTGCCGGCGTGGCCCTCGTGTCCGGGCCCGACCTCACGGAAGAATCATGACCAACGGAACCATGCTCCAGGGCTTCTCCTGGTATCTGCCCGCCGACGGCTCGCACTGGCGCCGCATCGCCGAGCAGGCCCCCGACTTTGCCTACCAGGGCATCACCGCCGTATGGCTGCCGCCCGCCTACAAGGCCGAGAAGGGCGCCGAGGACGTGGGCTACGGCGTCTATGACACGTACGACCTCGGCGAGTTTGACCAGAAGGGCTCCGTGCGCACCAAGTACGGCACGCGCGCGGAGTACGAGGCCGCGGTGCGCGCTCTGCAGGAGAACGGCATCCAGGCGCTCGCGGACATCGTGCTCAACCAGCGCCTCGGTGCGGACGGCTGCGAGGACGTGCCGGCCCGCGAGGTGCAGGCCAACAACCGCGAGGCCGTGCTGGGCGACGTCCAGACCATCTCCGCGTGGACGCGCTTCACGTTCCCCGGGCGCGCGGGTACGTACTCGGACTTCACCTGGGACTGGACGTGCTTCCACGGCGTTGACTGGGACGACCGCGCCAAGCGCAAGGCCATCTTCCTCTTTGACGGCAAGCACTGGGACAGCGCCGTGGACCGCACCGAGAACGCCAACTATGACTACCTCATGGGCGCGGACGTTGACGTGAACGACCCGCGCGTCTTCGACGAGCTCGTGCGCTGGGGCTGCTGGTACGTGGACGCCTGCGGGCTGGACGGCTTCCGCCTGGACGCGCTCAAGCACATCGACCGCGGCTTCTACCTGCGCTGGCTCGACGCCGTGCGCAAGCATGCCGGCAGGGAGCTCTTCACGGTGGGCGAGTACTGGGGCCGCACGGCCGACGAGCTCGCGGCCTATCTCGGCGAGGAGCGCGCGCTCTCGCTCTTCGACGTGCCGCTGCACTACAACCTCTACGCGGCGTCGTGCTCCAACGGCAACGTGGACCTCTCCAAGATCTTCTCGGGCACGCTCGTGGAGCGCGACCCCGTGCATGCCGTGACCTTTGCCGAGAACCATGACACGCAGCCCGGCCAGGCGCTGCAGTCCTTCGTCCAGACGTGGTTCAAGCCCGCCGCCTACGCGCTGATCCTGCTGCGCGAGGCCGGCTACCCCTGCGTCTTCTACGGCGACCTCTACGGCATGCCCAACGACGGCAACATCCCCGCCGTGGCGGAGCTGCCGCTGCTCATGGAGATCCGCCGCCGCTTTGCCTACGGCGCGCAGCACGACTTCCTGGACGCGCCGGACGTAATCGGCTGGACGCGCGAGGGCGACGCCGAGCACGAGGGCAGCGGCATGGCCGTGGTCCTCACCGACCGCGACGGCGGCGAGAAGCGCATGTTCGTGGGCGCGGCCCATGCCGGCGAGACCTGGAGCTGCGTGATCGGCGAGCAGGACGATGCCGTGGTGGACGCCGAGGGCTGGGCCACGTTCCGCACGCTCGGCGGGCGTCTCTCGGTCTACCTGCCGGAGAAGACGGCCGACGCGCTGGAGCACGACCGCCAGCTCCACCGCATCGCCCGCGAGATCGCCGCCGACACTGAGGAGATGCGCGCGTAGCCCATCTGCTTACGAGGACAGGGGCAAGATCCGCCGCGAGTTCTTGCCGCGTTCTTCGCGGCAAGCTGTCTGAGCGCCGGACCTTGCCCCTGTCCCGGGGTTGCGCAGGGGATGCCTACAGCTCGAGCTCCATCAGGCGGGCGATCGAGACGATGTAGATCTTGAGCGCGCGGCGCATGGCCTCCTCGGAGACGCCCTCGTCGGGGCCGTGCTCGCCGCCGACCCACTCCGGCAGCTCGTCGGCGGGGTCCTGCGGGCCAAAGGCGCAGGCGCGCTTGAAGTGGCGCGCGTAGGTGCCGCCGCCGATCGTGAACGCCTTGCCCTCGCGGCCGGTGTACTCGGCGTAGGTGTCGAGAAGCGCGTGGATCTCCGGGCTCTCGGGGCTGATGTAGAAGGGCTTCTCGCCGCGCCCGGCCTCGTAGGTGCAGCCGTGGGCGGCCGCCAGCTCGGTGAGGCGGGCGGTGATCTCCTCGGCGGTGGTGGAGGTGGGGAAGCGCGAGTCGACGGTCTGCGTGAAGCGGCCGTCCACGGTGCGCACGACGCCCGCCACGAGCGTGAGATCGCCGAACTTGTCATCGGTGGCGGCGACGCCGGCGGCGCGGCCGTAGGCATCCTCGGTGAGGGTCACGAGAAGCTCGAGGAAGCTGCGCTCGCCCGCGCCCGCGAGGTCGTTGGCGAGCAGGTAGCGTGCGAGCACGCCGATGGCGTTCACGGTTCCGGCGGGCTGGGACGCGTGGCCGCCGATGCCGGTGGCCGTGACGCGTGCGAGGCCGTCGCCGGCAGGCTCGACCTCAATGCGCTCCGCCGCGGGCAGCGCGACGGCGTCGGCGCGCACGAGCGCGGCGGCCTTGCCGGGGATGGCGTTGGAGACCGTGCCGCCGGAAAGCTCGACGATCTTCTCGCCCGCCACGGCGCCCGAGGCGAACTCGCCACCGTAGAGGCCCTTCTCGCCGCAGATGAGCGGGAACTCGGCATCCGGCGAGAAGCAGAAGAGCGGCTCGGGGTAGCGCTCGAGGTAGTACGGCACGTCGCCCATGCCGGTCTCCTCGTTGTTGCCGATGATGCAGCGCAGGGTGTAGGGGAGCTTGCGGCCGGCCGCCGCGCGGCGGGCGAAGAAGTGCGCAGCGTAGAGCGAGAGCACGAAGGGACCCTTGTCGTCGGCGACGCCGCGGCCGATCAGCATGCCGTCCTTGCGCGTGACGGCGAGCGGCGGGAAGTTCCAGCCCTCACCGGTGGGCACGATGTCGGTGTGGGCGATCGTGGCGACGTAACGCTCGGGGCCGGAGGCGCCGGGGACGTCGGCAAAGCCCAGGTAGCCGTCGAGGTCCGTGACCTCGAGGCCCAGGCGATCCGCCATGCGCTCCGCCTCGACGAGCGCGTCGTTTGCGGCCGGGCCCCAGGGCTTGCCGGGCTCGGCGGCGGAGAGGTCCTCCACGGAGTCGTGGCGTATGAGGCGATCCATATCCTTGACGACGTCCTCCCAGACCTCGTCCACGTAGGCGTCTACCTCGCGCTTGAGCTGCTCGTCAACCATGTGCCCTCCTCGGCGTCGCGGTTCTTCTCGCCGACCATCTTAGCGCGTGAGCGTGCCTCGTATCCCGCCGTCTTCCGCCGCTTCCGAGGTTTGGGTTCACGAAACGAGACAGCGAGCGCCAAGCGGGAGAGAAACCGCAGGTAACTGGTTTAATTCTTGTTATCCATCGCGAATCGGGCCGACGAGCGAACCCAAACCGGAAAACGGTTTGGGTTCGGGGTGGCCGCCGGACGGAGGCGCGTCATGACAAAACGCCAGATAACCGGTTCAGTTAATTATATGTGGGCCCCGTTTGGCGAGAACGGTGAACCCAAACCTCTGAAGGGGAGGGGTCACACCACGAAGAGGAGCGCGGAGAGCGTGATGCAGACGCTGCCCGCGAGCGTGAACAGGTGGAAGACAAAGTGCAGGTAGGGCACCTTCTTGATGGCGTAGAAGACCGCACCCACGGTATAGCTGAGCCCGCCGGCAAGAAGCAGCCAGAACGCGGGCGGGGGCAAAAGCTCCCAGAGGTCGCCGATGTGGAAGACAACGAGCCAGCCCATGAGGACGTAGATAAGCGCGGTGAGCCAGGCGGGCTGGCGCTCGCGCAGCAGGCACTCGGCGACGATGCCCACGACGGCCACCACCCAGACCGCCACGCACAGCATGAGGCCGCCGCGGTCGGCGAGCGTCACCAGCGAGAAGGGCGCATAGCTCCCGGCGATGAGCAGGTAGATGCCGCAGTGGTCGAGCACGCGGAAGACGGCCTTGGCCTTCTCGGGCGCGAGCGCGTGATAGAGCGTGGAGAAGAGGTACTCGATGATGAGCGAGACGCCCATGATTATTGCCGCTCCCAGACGGACGCCGCCGCCGTGCGAGACCGCCATCACGATCAGCAGCACGAGCGCCGCGATGCCGAGCAGGACGCCCACGCCGTGCGAGACGGAGTTGGCGATCTCCTCGCCGAGCGAGTAGAGCCGATTGCGCAGACCGCGCCTCTCATCGGCAGAGCTACTGGCCTCAACCATGGTCCCTCCCTGGGGACGAGGGCCTCTTCGGGGGTATAATGGCCCGGATTGTCCGTTTGGGGAAAGCATACTCCTCAGGCCCGTTCGGGAGGCCTCCTTGAAGAAATCGACGTTCATCGGAAACCTTGTTGTGTGGATCGTGGTCGCCGCGGTGTGCGGCGCGTTTCTCGTCTGGTGGCAGACCGGCGAGGGGACCGCGAACATCTCGGACCCCGTCGTGCAGCTCGGCGTGGTGCTTGCGGCGCCGATGCTGCTCTATGCGATCGGCGCCCTGGCCGGCCTGGCCCTCCTGTGGTTCAAGAAGATCCGCGTGGGTCGCATCACCAAGCTCGTGTGCCGGGTGATCGGCATCCTTGCACTGGCCTTCGTGCTGTTTGCGGGCGTGCCGGTGTTCGCCCCCGATACGGGCAGTACGCTGCTGGGTCCCGTGGTCGTGGTCGTCTACGTCTCCATGGTGGCCCCGCTGCTGATCGTGGCGCTCGGTGCCGTCTATGCGGTCGGCTGCGCGGGCGTGAGCCCGGACAAGCACGGAGCGTCCGCCGCCTCCCCGTCCGACGATAACCTCGAGTAACGAATTCGAACAACGGAGAAACACATGGAACTCGTCATCGCATACCTGCTCATCAACATCGCCGTCGGCATCCTCGCCTGCTTCTTTGGCAAGCGCCTCTTCTATCTGGTGCTCGGCCTGCTGGTGTTTCTCGGCGTGTTCAACATCGCGCTCTCGTCCACGGAGGGCTCGGCGCTCTCGTACGTGGTCGCCGCCGTGCTCGGCGTGGTCGCCGCGCTGCTCTCCAAGTACGTCTACAAGGCGGGCGTCTTCCTCGTGGGCTTTGTCGCCGGCGCGGCGCTCGGCTTTGTGGTCACGATGCTGCTGCCCGAGGAGGCGGCCGACTTCCTGTGGGTGATCGTCGCGGTGGCCGGCCTGCTGCTGGGCCTTGCGGCGGCACACTGGTCCGACCTTGCCGTCCGCCTGGGCACCGCCTGGTCGGGCGCGACGTTCACGGTCCCCAACGTGCTGGCGGCGGCGCTCGCCTTCCCGGCGCTCTCCGGGCTCGTGGTCGCGGGCGACGCGACGGCCACCTTCGACGCGCTCTCGGCCTACATCGCGAACGACTTCTCCGCTGCCAACGGCACCGCGATCCTCGTGGGCACGATCGTGCTCGCCATCGTGGGCTTTGTGGTGCAGGGTCGCCAGAAGGCATAGGGTCACCGCCGCCTTCCTGCGGCGCGGCGAACCTATGTCACGCGCGTGTAACGCTTCTTGCGCGCGCTCGGGACCGCTGCTAACGTATCCAGCATGAAGAGCGCTGTCGCACATATCACGATGATGATGGTCATGGAGATGCCCAAGCCCGGGCACTCTGCCGTGTCGTGCGCACGTCGCACGGACGGGGAGACCGGGCGCCTTCACTAGGTCGTCTCCGGCGGGAGGCGGCCCTCCCAGTTCACGTCATCGAGCGGAGCCTCGCGCATGATCCAGATCAAGAACCTCACCAAGACCTACGGCAGCGCGCCGGACGCGCCGCACGCGTTGGACGACGTCTCCATCGACGTCGCCGACGGCGACATCATCGGCATCATCGGCATGAGCGGTGCCGGCAAGTCCACGCTGGTGCGCTGCATCAACCTGCTCGAGCGCCCGGACTCCGGCCAGATCCTCGTGGACGGCCAGGACGTCACGGGCCTCACGGGCGCCGCGCTGCGCGCGTACCGTCGTCGCGTGGCGATGATCTTCCAGAACTTTGGCCTTCTCGCCCAGAAGACGGTGCTCGCCAACGTGTGCTTCCCGTACAAGGCCGCAACCGGGCGCGTCACGGCAGAGAACCGCGAGCGCGCGCTGGAGCTGCTGGACATGGTGGGCCTGCGCGATCGCGCCGACTCCTACCCCAGCCAGCTCTCCGGCGGCCAGCAGCAGCGCGTGGCCATCGCCCGCGCGCTCGCCTGCGACCCCGAGTACATCCTCTGTGACGAGGCCACCAGCGCCCTCGACCCGGCGAGCACCAACACCGTCCTCAAGCTCCTGCGCCAGATCAACCGCGAGACCGGCGTCACGATCATCGTGATCACGCACTCCATGGGCGTTGTCGAGAAGATCTGCCGCAACGTGGTGGTGCTCGAGCACGGGCACGTCGTGGAGCGGGGGAGCGTGGCGGACGTCTTCGCCGACCCCCAGTCCCAGGCCGCCAAGGTTCTTCTGGAGAGGGTTGATTGGGATGCCTGATGTCGTGAATGCCTTTATCGCCGAGTATGGCGAGCTGCTCGCCGAGGGCACCCTCTCCACCATCGTGATGGTGCTCGTGCCCACGGCCATCTCCTACGTCCTGGGCCTCGCGCTCGGCGTGGTGCTCTACCTCACCGCGCCCGGGTCGCTGCGGCCGATGCCGGTGCTCTCCGCCGTCCTTGGCTGGGTGGTCAACATCCTGCGCTCGTTCCCGTTCATCGTGCTCATGGTGTTCATCATCCCGTTCACGCGCCTGGTCATGGGCACGGCGTCGGGACTCGCGGGCATCATTCCGCCGCTCGTGCTGGCAACCACGCCCTTCATCGCGCGCATGGTCGAGCAGTCGCTCGCCGAGGTCCCGCGCGAGAGCGTGGAGGCCGTCGAGGCCTGCGGCGCCAGCGTGCCCCGCATCGTGTTCTCGGCGCTGCTGCCCGAGGCCCTGCCCTCGATCGTGCGCGGCGTGGCCGTCGTGCTCATCGCCGTGCTCGGCTACACCGCCATGGCGGGCGCCATCGGCGCGGGCGGCCTGGGCGACATCGCCGTGCGCTACGGCTACTATCGCCGCGTGGACGAGGTCATGATCGTGGCCGTGATCGTGCTCGTCGTGATCGTCCAGGTGATCCAGAGCGTCTGCGACCTCGCGGCGCGTCGCGTGGACCACCGTACCCAGAGCTAGCGGGCGAGAAGAACCTCGCGCCCCTCCGTCTTCCGACTCCCAAAGGAGAAGAACCATGTCCCAGAACATCACCCGTCGCACCCTGCTCTCCGCCACCGCCCTTCTCGCTACCGGCGCGCTCTCCGCGTGCGGCGGCAACGACGGCTCCGCAGGTGACTCCGTCGCGGTCGATTCCCCGGTCACCCTCACCGTGGCCGCAAGCCCCAGCCCCCACGCCGAGATCCTGAATGACTTTGCTGCGCCGCTGCTTGCCGAGCAGGGCATCACGCTCGAGGTCAAGGAGTACACCGACTACATCCTGCCCAACCAGGACACCACCTCCGGCGAGGTCGACTGCAACTACTTCCAGCACCTCAACTACCTCAACAACTACAACGAGGAGAACGGCACCGACCTCGTGAGCGTGGGCAAGATCCACTTCGAGCCGATGGGCGTCTTCGCCGGCAAGTCCGACGACCTGGCCGCCATCGCCGACGGCGCCACGATCACCATCCCCAACGACGCCACCAACGAGGGCCGTGCGCTGCTGCTGCTCCAGGAGCAGGGCATCATCACGCTCTCCGAGGACGCCGGCATCACCGCCACGCCCAACGACATCGTGGACAACCCGCACAACGTCGAGTTCATCGAGCAGGAGGCGGCGATGCTGCCGTCCACGCTCGCCGACGCCGACTTCTCCGTGATCAACGGCAACTACGCCATCGACGCGGGCCTCACCCTCGCCGACGCCGTCGCCCAGGAGAGCGCCGACTCCGACGTCATCCGCAACGAGTATGCCAACGTCATCGTGACCACGCCTGACCTCGAGGATGACGAGCGCATCAAGACCCTCGTCTCGGCGCTCACGACGGACGACTTCAAGGCCTATCTCGAGGAGACCTTCGGCGACTCCGTCCAGGCGGCGTTCTAGGACGGGGAGCCCGCAGCCGCCGGCGCGGCCCAGCGGACCTTGTGGGGTGGGACGGAACCATGCGGCTCCGTCCCACCCCGTCTCTTTGCGCATCGTCAGCGACGCTTTCTCCGCAGGCTGAGGAGGACCGAGGCGACGCCGAGGGTTGCGACGCCGGCGATTGGGGCTGCCGCCTCACCGGTCTTGGCGAGCGTGCCGCCGCCAGGCGTCTGCTCGACGCGGTCGGAGTCGTGGTCCTCGAGCCCCTCGCCGCCTCCGTTGCGATAGAGGTCGACGCGCGCCTCGTTGGCGAGCACCGCATTGCCACGGTAGGCGTCGGTGAGGCGCATGTGGACGATGAGCGGCGCTCGGTCGACGCCCTCGTCGAGCTGGTCTCCCTCGCGGGTGGTCGCCACGTCGTCAACGTTGTCGTGGACGTCCTTGAGACCAGCACGGTCCCAGTCGTCGGTACGCGTGGTGAACCCGGCCTCTACTCGTCCGTACTCGAGCCGAATCGCCACGACCTTCTCGCCCTCCGCGAGGTCGAGGTCGGCGACCGAGAGCTCGCGGGCCTCGGTGGCGCTCAGGTCCTGTGCCCAGAGCCTCCAGCCCTCGTAGGAGAGCGCACGACCGTCGTCTCCCAGCTGCCCGGCATTCTCCTCCGAGAGAAGCCAGGGGTTGTCGTGCCCGTCCGAGAGGGTGGCGTTGGCGCCGCTCCCGTCGACGTGGTCCGCGGGTGTGAGGTCGGTCCGGTACCACACGTTGAGAAGGCCGTCGTAGTCCTCGCCCCCGACGGGCGTGGTGATGCCGGTGAGCTCGGCGAGGCCGTCCGTCGCCGCCGTGAGCTCGTCTGCCACGGTGAACTCGTCCACCCACGTCGAGCTCGTGCTTCTGAAGTCGACGGAGTAGTCGTAGGTGCCACCCGTGGGGTCGGCGACCTCCTGGCGCTTGTCGACCTCGCCCGTGACCGTGATGGGCTCGTCGTACATGACCACGCTCTGTACCTCGCCCGTTGGCGATACCGTGAACTCGACCGCGGTAGCCTCGTCGTAGGTGCGCGGCGTCAGCTCCTCCACGAGCGTGTAGACGCCCACGGGAAGCGCCTCGATGAGATGCGGCTCCTCTCCGGACACCCACTGCTCCACGACGTTGCCCTCCGCGTCGAGCACGCTGAGGTGCGCGCCGGGTATCTCCTCCTCGGTGGTGATGTCTCGCTTGGAGAGCAGCGTCCTGGTGAAGTCATCCTCGACGGAGAGCTCCAGGTGGCCCGAGCCCTCGATGAGACCTGCCTCGTCAACGGTGAAGGTGCGCGTGGTCCCGTCCACGAGATAGCCGTCGGGAGCGCTCATCTCGGCGACGTGATAGGTGCCCGCACCGAGGTGGCGGAAGGTGAGCGTGCCCGTCTCGTCGGTCGTGAGGACGACCCTCTCGTCCTCCGACCCCTCGCGCCAGAGCGCGAACGTGGCTCCCGGGAGCGCGGCATCTGTGCCGAGGATCGTCTTGTCGAGCGTCACGGTCGTGGGCTCGTTGACCGCCTCGGCCGAGGCGGTGACCACGGGCGTGCGGTCGTCGACGTAGGAGAGCGTGAACTCGTGCGGCGTCTCGTCGAGTGCGTGCCCGGCCGCCGGCTTGGTCTCCACGAAGGCGTACGTCGCGGTCCCCGTTCCGAGGGGGAGGCCCTCTGCCGTTGCGGTGCCGTCCTCTCCCGTCACCACGTGGCTGACCACCTCGCCATCCACGGCGAGTACGGAGCCGTCCGGTGACACCACGTCATGGGTCGCCACGACGTCGAACTCGGCTCCCGCGAGCGTCTGCGCGCACCCCTCGTCATGCGTGCCCGAGTCGCTCTCGACGCCCCCGGTCGAGCAGCGCTTCACGATGCTGGCCGACCCCGTTGCCTGGTCGTCGAAGAAGCTGACCACGGTTATCGGAGCGAGCTCGGGCGTGTCCTCGATGGTGAGCACGAGATCCTCTCCCGCGGTGAGGTAGGGCGCTGTCGCCGCGACCTCGCGGATGCGATAGGTTCCCGGCGCGAGCTCCCCGGGGAAGGTCACGCAGCCGGACTCGTCGGTGGTGAACTCAGTGAGCTGCTCGTGGTTGGGATACCACACGTCCTGGGGAAGCGCGTTGCCGTCCTCGTCGAGCAGCTGGAACGTGAAGCCCGCCAGCGGCACGGCCTGACCGGACGCGGCGTCGACCTTCACCACCTGGATGCGGGTGCTCACGAGGTCGTTGTCAACGATGTAGTGGAGCGTCGCGCCGTCGACCATCTGGTCGGAGGTGACGTGCCAGTCCGGGGCGGGAGAGCAGCCCTCGGGCGTGGTCGACGCGACCTCCCGTATCACGTACCCGCCTCGGTCGTAGGGCAGCGCGCCGCTCACGCCCTCGGGACGCTCGCCGGAGCCGAACCAGCCTCCCTCCGTGGTCGCGTACCCGTTCTCGTCGGTGACGATCGACCCCACGGCCTCTCCCGTGGTTCCGGAGATGATCTGGAACTCCACCCCCTCGGCCGGGTCCTGCAGCCCCGACTCCTCTGATCCCGTGTCGCGATACTTCACGAGGTCGAGGTCGAACGCCACGACGTTCTCTGCGAAGTCGTCGGTTGGCACGTACTCGATGACGCCGGATGCCGGCATTCCCGCGGAGCTCACGTAGTACTCGTGCTTGGTGGCGTCGAGCCGGTACCCCTCCGGCGCCTTGGTCTCCGTCACGCTTACCGCACCGAAGGGGAGACCGTCAAAGGTCACCAGCCCACTTTCGTCGGTCGTCCCCAGATGAGCTTTGCCGTTGGCGTCGACGACCTTGTACTCCGCACCCTCAAGGGTGGCTCCGACCTGAGGCTTGCCTCCGGTGGCGGCGTCCTTCTTCTGCACGGAGAGCCTGAGCGTGCCGGGAGTGTCGGCCAGCGACACCGTGGACGCGTCCGTGCCCGTCGAGAACTCCACGCGCCCCGTGCCGAGCACGAAGCCCTGAGGTGCCGCGACCTCCACGGCGTAGTAGCGCGTGTTGGGCTTGAGCTGGCAGCTCGCGTGCCCGCCCTCGTCGGTGGTGACGGTCGTCACCTTGCGGTCCCCGTCCGCCTCGTAGATGTCGTAGGTCGCGCCCGCATAGGCATACTCCTCGTTGCCGCTCGTGAACGTGGCGTCCGCGGACACCTTGTCAAAGCGAACCTCGACGAAGGGGTTGTACTCAAAGGTCACGATGGTCTGGGAGCGGCCGCCCTCCTGCCACATGGAGTTGTAACCGGTGTCAAGCTGGAACGCCTCGAAGCCGGAAGGGACGCTCAAGTTGTTGATCTGGGCTCCCACGGACGCCGGGTTCTCGAGCGAGCCGTCCTTCCCGTAGGTATAGCCGAGCATGTTCCAGCAGAACCACGCCCTGAACTCCTCCGTGGTCCCTATGAGCGCGTCGCCGGAGTTGCACGTCACGCGGTCGGAGAGAAGGATGTGCGTGTAGACGTAGAACTGGTCGTCCGTGATCTCCGAGCCGTCCCAGTTGACGCCGGGCTGGAAGCTGCGCCCGTAGGCGTCGGTGCCCCCGATGCCCGCTCGCCAGAGGTCCTTGTCAAAGCCCGGGCCGCCGTATCCGTAGAAGAGGACCTTCTCGACGGCAGAGACGGGCCACTGCGAGGTCCCGTGGGCATGGGTCTGGACGGGCTCGCGCGTGTAGTAGCCCGCCTTGGGGGTCCCGTTCGCGGGGTCCGAGCAATACGCGACCTCTCCGTTGACGCTCATGCGGGCGGTGCCCATGGCGTCGTTCCCGCCATACCAGATGACGTCTCCCACGGTGAGGTAGACGGAGTCGCCATCCTGGGTCTCGGCAGCGTCGGCGGACCTGCCGCCAAGGGCAAGGGCGCCCTGCAGGACGAGAAGAACCGCAAGCAGCAGGGCCAGGACGCGCTTCGGGCGGGTGCCCCTTGTCCTGCGGGGCGGCTGTGATCGCTCTCGGGCGAAGCGGTTCGCGCTCCCGCGCGGTGATGTGACGTCTCTCGGCTGGGTCATGTGCCCTCCTTGTCCGGTTGATCGGGTGGCGGAGAGCCTACCACCCGGCCCCTTTCACCAATCTGTCGCTACCTGTCACGCATCTGCGCGGGCAGGTGGAGGGTCCGGCCCAAGAAGACGGTTCGGCATTTTGTCGGCGAGCGGGCGCTTCTCCCGTCTCGGCGCGGTCTCGTCGACCCGCCGCTTCCGGGACGGGTACGATTGGGTCCAAATCGGTTCAGGGAGGCTCCCATGCCGTTTGGAATCATTCGCGACGACATCGCGAACGTACGTGCCGACGTGCTGGTCAACGCCGCAAACGAGAGGCTCGTGGCGGGCGGGGGCGTGTGCGGGGCGATCTTCGCCGGCGCCGGCCACGAGAGGATGAGCGCCGCGTGCCGTGCGCTCGGCGGCTGCCCCACGGGCGGCGCCGTGACCACGCCGGGGTTCGACCTGCCCTGCCGCTGGGTCGTGCACGCCGTCGGCCCCATCTGGCGCGGCGGCGCCCATGGGGAGCGAGCCCGGCTCCACGCCTGCTATCGGAGCGTCTTTGCCGAGGTCGAGCGCTTGGGTGCGGCGTCGGTCGCCTTCCCGCTTATCTCCGCCGGAATCTTTGGCTACCCCGTGCGCGAGGCGCTCGACGTGGCGCGCGACGAGGCCACCGCGTTTCTCGGCCGCTGTCCCGACGTGGAGGTGACGCTCGTCGTCTTCTCCTCCGACGTGGTCGCCGCCTGCGTTGCGGACGCCGACGAGTTGCGTGCGTTCATCGGGGACGAGTACGTGGCGGCGAGCCCCTTTGCCCGAGCGCGCGACCGCATGGCGGACCTGCGCGCCTCCCTGCCCGACAGGGGCCTTCCGGTGCCTGCGGCGCCGGCTGCCGCCGCCCCCGCTCCCGACGACCTGGCCGACCGTCTGGCCCACCTGGACGCGTCCTTCTCCCAGGCCCTTCTCGCCCTCATTGACGAGCGCGGACTCACGGACGCGCAGGTGTACCGTCGGGCCAACATCAGCAGGCAGCTCTTCTCCAAGATCCGCTCGCATGCCGACTATCGGCCCACCAAGCCCACGGCGGTGGCGCTTGCCATGGCGCTGGGCCTCACGCTGCCAGAGACGCAGGAGCTCCTCGCCCATGCGGGCCTCACGCTGTCCAGGAGCAGCCGCTTCGACGTGATCGTGGAGTTCTACCTCTCCCGCGGCGTCCATGACGTGATGACCGTGAACGAGGCGCTCTTTGCCTACGACCAGCCATTGCTCGGCTCTGCGTCGTAGGCGCGAATGTCGCCCGGCAGTTTACCTTTTGCGTCCGCACGCCGCGTAACCTCCCTCTCAAGGCAGGGCCACAACGAGGGAGGCAGCAATGCGTACGGAAATCGTCTTCATTCTTGATGCCAGTGGTTCGATGAGCGGACTCGAGGCGGACACGATCGGGGGCTTCAACAGCCTGGTCGAGAAGAACCGCGAGGAGCCGGGGGAGGCCACGGTCTCCACGATCGTCTTCTCCAACACCTCGCGCGTCCTGCACGACCGGCTGGACATCCGCGAGGTCCCGCGGCTCACGTCCCGGGACTACCGCTGCTACGGTTGCACGGCGCTGCTCGATGCCGTGGGCGGGGCGATCAAGCACGTGGACCTCGTCCAGCGCGTGCAGCCCAAGGGGTACCGGGCGGACAAGGTGCTCTTCGTCATCACCACGGACGGGTTGGAGAACGCGAGCCGCCGCTACACGTACCCGCGGGTCAAGAGGCTCATCGAGAAGCATCGCGAGCAGGGGTGGGAGTTCCTGTTCATCGGGGCCAACATCGACGCGGCGGCAGAGGCCGAGAGCCTCGGCATCGCTCGCGAGCGCGCCGCGGACTATCTGGCGGACGGGCGCGGCACCGAGGTCCTCTACGACGCGATGGCGACGGCGGTGGCCAGCGTCCGCGCCTGCGCGCCGGGTGCCGCGATGGGCGACGACTGGCGCATCGGCCTGGACGAGGACGTCCGGAGCCGTCGCAGGTAGGCGGATGGGGCGCGCGGCGGACGCGTCGCGCGCCCTACCGGTACGTCACCGTCTTCGCGAGCGGCTTGCGACTCTCGTGGTTGGGGAGCGGACCTGCGCCCTCGGCGGCGTAGCCGAGGTCGAGCAGCATGAGGAGCTCCTCGTTCTCGGGCAGGCCCAGGCGCTCCTTGGCAACGTCCGGGTCAAAGCGGTTGAGCCAGCAGCTGTCGACGCCTGCGTCGCAGGCGGCCAGGACCATGTGCGTGGCCACGATCGCGGCGTCCTCGATGCCGGAGTCGCGCGCGTCGCCGGGGTAGAGGTAGACGTTGGTGGTGTCGAAGGCCACGGCAAGGACCGTGGGCGCCCCGTAGCGGCAGGGCGTGAGCTCGTCCACGATGGCGAGTGACTCGGCGCTCTGGAGCACGTAGACGTGCTGCTCCTGCAGGTTCTTGGCGGTGGGGGCAAGGCGTCCCGCCTCGAGGATCTTCTCGAGCGCCTCGGGTTCCACCTGACGGGCCTCGTCGTACTTCTTGCACGAGTAGCGCTTGGCAATGACGTCACTGAACTCCATGGTCTGCCTTCCTCTCCGTCTTTTTTGGGAACCCACAGGTCAATGATACGCCGTCATCGCACGGGATTCCGGCGGTACAATGACCACGCTGCGACCCGTGACCGAGAGGAGCCTGCCGTGACCGCGCTCGACCTCATGCGCTCGGACGCGCCCTACGTGGCACGCTTCTCGGACATGCCGAACGACCTGCAGACGCGTGCCAAGCGTCTCTGCGCGCGCTACAACCGGACCGAGCCCGACGCCGCCGAGGAGCGTGCCGCGATACTCGCCGACCTCCTCGGGACGAGCGGTCCTCAGGTCTTCATCGAGCCCAACCTTCGCTGCGACTACGGCTTCAACGTGCACTTCCATGGCCTTGCCGTCGTGAACTACGACTGCTGCTTCCTGGACACCTCGCCCATCCACATTGGCGCCGGCGCGTTCATCGCGCCGGGGTGCGTGCTCGCCTGCGCGGGCCATGCGGTGGACCCCGCGCAGCGCGCTGCCGGCATCCAGACCTCGGCGCCCATCACGCTGGGCGAGAACGTGTGGCTCGGCGCCAACGTGACCGTCTGCGGCGGCGTCACCATCGGCGACGGCAGCGTGATCGGCGCGGGCAGCGTGGTCACGTGCGACGTGCCGGCCGGCGTGGTGGCCGCAGGCGTTCCCTGTCGCGCACTGCGCCCCATCGACGAGCGCGACCGCGTGGAGCCGTATGACCTGACGAGCGAGCCCTCGAACTGAAGGGACGAGCATGAACCTCCCCGACCACGACATCGTCTTCTCGCCCGACCCCGAGCTCAAGGAGCACTGGCTCGATGGCTGGGACAGGACCAGCACGAGCGGTCGCGTTGCCCGCGGCTTCATCGTGGCGGGCGTCGCGTGCGCGCTCGTCTTTGTCGCGTTCGCCCAGGGCCCGCTCAGGGTGGTAGGGACGGCGGGCGGCCTGCTCGTCTCGCTCGCCTTCTTCTTGGCAATCTGGCGCGGCAAGAGCGCGGCAGCACGCGGCATCTCGGACGAGCGCCTGCTCATTGACCGCGAGGGCTACCTCATCTACGTGCGACGCGACGAGCGCGAGCTCGTCGACACCGGCGACGACCGCTACTTCTGGGGTCGGGTCCGCCAGCCGCGACACGTCCTTCTGAGCGTGGCCCATCTGCCGGAGTGCGAGTTCTACCTGCTCGACGAGTTTCGCGAGCTCGTCGTCATGCCGTCGCGCGGCGGCGCCGTCCGCGAGCGCAGGTTTGCCGACGAGCGTGAGATGGAGGCCTCCGGTGCGCTGCGCTCACGTCTGAACGTGGGCCACAGCACGCCGGAGGACCTCGCTGCGGACTCGCTCCAGGACCGGGAGCTCGGCATCGAGCTCTTCCCGTACTTCTCGCCCGACCTTGCCACCACCCTGCGCGAGCTGGGGGTGCCGGAGGCCCGCCGCCGAGCCTAGGGCCTAGTTGTCGCTGCGCGAGAACCCGTTTCTCATCTGCATGCTCGTCTCAAAGAGGACCTTGCCGAGAAGATCGTCCGTCTCGCGGCGGCACTCGTCGGCAATGGCCTGGTTGCACGCCTCGCGGTCGCCGTCCTCGGCGTCACAGGCGAGCACCAGCGCGTAGGCGCGGCTCGTGAGGCGCTCCTGGTAGCGCTCGACGTGCGGCAGGCACGCGCCGTAGGCGGCGTCCGCCAGGGCGGCCACGAGGCGGTTTGCCCAGTAGAAGCTGTCGGTCGTGACCTGCGTGGTGGTGTCCGCGAGATAGGCGGGCGTGACGCCCACGTTGGCATAGAACGGCACGAGCGCGTTGAAGGCGTTGCTGCCGAGCGAGACCCACTGGAGCGCGGCATGGCTTGCGTCCACGTACGGGCGGAGCTGCAGCACCGCGAGCTGGCAGTTGCGGTTGATGCCGATGGGGCGGTAGAGGCCGCGCGTGGAGGCGGGCCCGTTGCCGTAGGGGTCGTAGGGCGTGCCCTGGTAGTGCAGGGAGAGCACGTACTTCACGTCCTCGATCGTGACCTTGCGCTCGGGCTCGCGGCACCACGGGATGCAGTTACTCTCGGGGCCAAAGTCGGCGCCCGGCGCGGCGGTCTCCCAGGGGCCCGCGTGCGGGCTCAGGAAGCGCTGCATGTCCCAGGCGCGCGGCGTGTTGTAGACGTGGTCCGCGTCCGAGTGGCTGCCGAAGGCGTCGCGCGGGTTGAAGTGCCCGCCGCGCACGCCGAACGTGAGGTTGAGGTGGTAGGCGTCCATCCACTCGCGCAGGTCAGCCGAGCAGAGGTGCTCGCGCTTCTCGCCAAACGCGTCCGTGAGGTCAAAGTCGTCGATGCCCAGCTGGTTGGGCATGGTCACGTAGCAGTCGTCGGGCACGCGCCGCGCGATCCAGTGGTGGCCGCCCACGGTCTCGAGCCACCAGATCTCGTCGGCGTCGGAGAAGGCGATGCCGTTCATCTCGTAGGTGCCATAGCGCTCGAGAAGGGCGCCGAGGCGGAGCGCGCCGTCACGGGCGCTCGTGGCGTAGGGGAGGACGAGCGTGACCATGTCCTCCTCGCCGATGCCACCCAGGCGCTCGGGCTCAAAGTCCTTCTCGCCCTCCTTGCCCCGCGCGGCGCGATACTCCACGAGCGGGTCCGCGGCGAGCACGCGCTCGTTGGAGGTGAGGGTCTCCGTGGCGCTCATGCCCACGTTGCGCTCGTTGAAGCCGGCCGCCTCCCAGAGGCCCTCGCGGAGGTCGGCGTTGGGCATGGCGGTGTAGCGCATGCCGCCCTCCGGCAGCTCGATCTCAAGGTGCGAGAGCACGCTCTTGTAGACGCTGCCGGCCTTGGGAGCCTCGCGTGCCACGAAGCGCTTGGCCTCAAACTGGCCGCCCGGGGAGTCCTCGTTGCGGGCGACGATCGTAGACCCGTCGTAGCTGGCCTTCTTGCCAACGAGGATGGTGGTGCAGGGCATGGTGCCTCCTTCTTCGGCGCGACGTGCGTGGTTTTGCTCGCCAACATAGTAGCGCGGATGCGCAATAATAGACGGGTTTCCAACGCATAGAGAGGCTGTCCCATGTCGATGAAGTTCAAGCGCCTTCTGCCCATCCCCAAGGACATCCGTGCCGAGATGCCGCTCTCGGCGGAGATGACGGAGCGCAAGGCGGCCTTCGACAGGGACGTGGCGCGCGTGCTGCGCGGCGAGGACGACCGCCTGCTGCTCATTATTGGCCCCTGCTCGGCGGACCGCGAGGACTCCGTGCTCGACTACGCCGCCCGTCTTTCCAAGCTCGCCGAGACGGTGCGCGACCGCCTGGTCGTGATTCCGCGCGTCTACACCAACAAGCCGCGCACCAAGGGCACCGGCTACAAGGGCCTGCTCCACAACCCCAACCCCGAGGCCGCCGACGACCTGCTCGAGGGCGTCAAGGCCATTCGCCGCATGCACCTGCGCGTGGTGGAGGAGACCGGGCTCTTCACGGCGGACGAGATGCTCTATCCCACGAACTACCAGTACCTCATCGACGTGCTCGCCTACATTGCGGTGGGCGCGCGCTCCGTGGAGAACCAGGAGCATCGCCTCGTGGCCTCGGGCGTCCCCATGCCGGTGGGCATGAAGAACCCCACGGGCGGCTCCACGGACGTGATGCTCAACTCCATCTATGCCGCCCAGCAGCCTCAGACCTTCATCTTCCGCAACTGGGAGGTCTCCACCACCGGCAACCCGCTCGCGCACGCGGTCCTGCGCGGCTACGTGGGGCTCGACGGCATCAACTACCCCAACTACCACTACGAGTACCTGGAGCGCCTGGCGGAGAAGTACACCTCCGCGAGCTTTGAGAGCCCCGCCGCCGTCATCGACTGCAACCACGACAACTCCGGCAAGCGCCCGTTCCAGCAGATTCGCATCTGCCACGAGGTGCTCGACTCCATGAGCCGCTCGGACACGATCCGCCGCCTCGTGCGCGGCTTCATGGTGGAGTCCTACCTCGTGGACGGCAACCAGCCGGTGGGCGGCACCACCTACGGCCAGTCGATCACCGACGCCTGCCTCGGCTGGGACAAGACCGAGCGCCTCGTGAAGGAGATCGCGGAGCGCGCGTAGGGCACCCTGTCATCTCTGCCAAGAATCCGGAGTTGCGCGTTCTTCTCGCCGCGCGTAACTCCGGATTCTTGTCCAAACGGACAAAAAATCCGGGCTACGCGCGCAAAACTTCAAACTACAGCTCGCGTAACTCGGGATTCTTGGCGCACTGTGCGCTACTTGGAATTCTTGGCGTTACTTTCCGCGCTCGGCACGGCGTTGGGCGCGGGCGAGAAGGGCCACCTGCCGCAGCTCCTTGGCGCGCGCGGCGTTCATGGCCTTGACGCCCTTGAGCGGGTACTCGATGCCGAGCTTGTCGTACTTGGTCTTGCCAAGGGTGTGGTAGGGGAGGAAGTCCAGCCCCACGACGTTGTCCCAGTCCCCGATGATGCGACCGACGGCCGCGCACTCCTCCTCGGAGTCGGTGAGACCGGGCACGACCACGTGGCGCACCAGGGTGGGGATGCGCCGCCGCGCGAGCTCCTTGCCGAGCTCGAGGGCGTGGCTCGCGCTCAGCCCACAGAGCGTCTCGTGCAGCGCGGGGTCCGACGTCTTGATGTCGAGAAGAACCATGTCGGTGGCATCGAGCAGCGCCGAGAAGCGCTCGGCGTGCGCCGCGGAGAACGTGGCCGCGGAGGTGTCCAGGCAGGTGTGGATGCGGCCGGCGGGAGCGGCGTGGGCGGCTCGGAAGAGGGCCGCCACGAAGTCGGGCTGCGCCATGGGCTCCCCGCCCGTGACGGTGATGCCGCCGGTGCGATAGAAGGGGCGGTTGCGCTCGTAGCGCTCGAGCAGCTCGCCGACCGTCACGCTGGTCCCGGGACCAGTGCCGTCCGCGCGGGCGAACTCCCAGGTGTCGGGGTTGTGGCAGTACTGGCAGCGCATCGGGCAGCCCTGGCAGAACACCACGAACCTGGTACCGGGACCGTCCACCGTTCCAAAGCTCTCGGTGGAGTGCACCCGCCCGATCACGTCAACGTCACGAGTGCACCCCTCGGTATCCACAGTCACATCCGCACCTTCCACCCAGACACGTACCACAACCATGATAGACAGAAGCGGACCGGGAGATTGCGAAGCAGAGTTCCTGAGCGCCGAAAGGCGCGAAGCACTCTGCGGAGCAACCTCCCGGCCCGCCCTACGGACAGGTCAGGCTGACCTTACATCGCCTCGTGGAAGGTACGGGAGATGACGTCGTCCTGCTGCTTCTTGGTGAGGGAGTTGAACTTCACCGCGTAGCCGGAGACGCGGATGGTCAGCTGCGGGTACTTCTCGGGGTGGGCCTGGGCGTCAAGCAGGGTCTCCTTGGTGAAGACGTTGACGTTGAGGTGGTGACCACCCTCCTCGACGTAGCCGTCGA
Organism: uncultured Atopobiaceae bacterium; assembly: GCA_963928085.1. Lineage (GTDB taxonomy): Bacteria > Actinomycetota > Coriobacteriia > Coriobacteriales > Atopobiaceae > Thermophilibacter. The sequence continues at coordinate 1,214,568 of CAWVDR010000001.1, read as the reverse complement.
TCATGCTGACGAGGTTGTCGACCTGCTCGGGAGCAACGGTAGCGCTCATGTGAGTTCCCTTCTCGTGTGGGTCGCCCCGACGGGGCGACCCGTTCTGTCTCTCACAGTGTACCCGACAAATGACACTAGACAACTGTCATTTATCGAATCCTCCGAACGGACTAGCAGCAGCCGCAGTCGGGGGTGGGGTTCTCGATCTGGATGTCCACGCCGAGGGCGTCGAGGTCGAGCTCGTCGAACATGACGGCGCCGTCCTTGCCGAGGGCGTTGGGCACGATGGAGAACGTGTTGGAGATGCCGTCCTGGGCGTCCTTGAACGGGAGCTTGGCGACGGAGGCCAGCGACGCGACGGCGCCGTGGGTGTCACGACGGTGCATCGGGTTGGCGCCCGGGGCGAAGGGCTCGCCGGCGCGACGGCCGTCGGGCGTGTTGCCGGTGGCGTTGCCGTAGACGACGTTCGAGGTGATCGTGAGGATCGAGGTCGTCGGGACGGAGTTGCGGTAGGTGTCGGTCTCGCGGACGTACTTCATGAAGACCTCGACCACGTCGTGGGCGATCTGGTCCACGCGGTCGTCGTCGTTGCCGTACTTGGGGAAGTCGCCCTCGACCTCGTAGTCGGTGACCAGGCCGGTCTCGTCACGGATGACCTTGACCTTGGCGTACTTGATCGCGGAGAGGGAGTCGGCCACGACGGAGAGGCCGGCGATGCCCGTGGCGAACCAGCGGTGCACGTGCTCGTCGTGCAGGGCCATCTGCAGGCGCTCGTAGCAGTACTTGTCGTGCATGTAGTGGATGATGTTCAGCGAGTTGACGTAGACCTCGGCGAGCCACTGCATCATGTCGCGGTACTTGGACACGACGTCGTCGTAGTCGAGGTAGTCGCCCTCGACCGGACGGAACTTCGGGCCGACCTGCTCGCCGGTCTTCTCGTCACGGCCGCCGTTGATGGCGTAGAGGAGACACTTGGCGAGGTTGGCGCGGGCGCCAAAGAACTGCATCTCCTTGCCGATGCGCATGGAGGACACGCAGCAGGCGATCGCGTAGTCGTCGCCGTGGTAGACGCGCATGAGGTCGTCGTTCTCGTACTGGATGGAGCTCGTGGTGATGGAGATCTTGGCGCAGTAGCGCTTGAAGCCCTCGGGCAGGCGCGTGGACCAGAGCACCGTGAGGTTGGGCTCGGGGCTGGTGCCCATGTTCTCAAGGGTGTGGAGGTAGCGGAAGGCGGTCTTGGTGACCATGGAGCGGCCGTCGACGCCCATGCCGCCGAGCGACTCGGTGACCCACTGCGGGTCGCCGGAGAAGAGCTCGTTGTACTCGGGGGTGCGGGCGAACTTGACCATGCGGAGCTTCATGACGAGGTGGTCGATGATCTCCTGCGCCTCGGCCTCGGTGATGACGCCGTTCTTGAGGTCGCGCTCGGCGTAGATGTCCAGGAACGTGGAGTTGCGGCCGATGGACATGGCGGCGCCGTTCTGCTCCTTGACCGCGGCGAGGTAGCCGAAGTACAGCCACTGCACGGCCTCCTGGAAGGTCTTGGCGGGCTGGGAGATGTCGAAGCCGTAGATCTTGCCGAGCTGGTTGAGCTCCTGGAGGGCGCGAATCTGCTCCGCGAGCTCCTCGCGGTGACGGATCGTGGCCTCGTTCATGGTCTTCTGGGTGCCGGCGTGCTCGGCCTTCTTCTCCTCGATGAGGCGGTCGACGCCGTAGAGGGCGACGCGGCGGTAGTCGCCGATGATGCGGCCGCGGCCGTAGGCGTCGGGCAGGCCGGTGATGATGTGGCTGTGACGGCAGGCGCGCATCTCGGGCGTGTAGACGTCAAAGACGCCGGCGTTGTGGGTCTTGCGGTAGTTCGTGTAGATGTTCACGATCTCCGGGTCGACCTCGTAGCCGTTCTGCTTGCAGGCGGCCACGGCCATGCGGATGCCGCCGTTGACCATGAGGGCGCGCTTGAGCGGCTTCTCGGTCTGCAGGCCCACGATCTTCTCGAGCGGCTGATCGATGTAGCCCGCGGGGTGGGAGATGATCGTGGAGACGAGGTCGGTGTCCATGTCGAGGACGCCGTTGTGCTCGCGCTCCTGCTGGAAGAGGTCCATGACCTCGCCCCAGAGCTTGCTGGTGTTCTCGGTGGGGCCGGCGAGGAAGGACTCGTCGCCGTCGTAGGGGGTGTAGTTCTTCTGGATGAAGTCACGAACGTCGATCTCGTGCTCCCAGTTGCCGCCGACAAAGCCGGCCCATGCCTCCTGCTGACTCACTACTCACGCTCCTTTTTGCGTCGCTGCATCGGTCGCCGCACAACGCGGCAGCACAAAACTACCACGTATGGGCGCGACTGTGGGCGAGAATAAGTTAGAAGGGTGAAACAAGCCTTCAATACAACAAGATGTAGTGCCTGCCGAGAAGAGCAACGTCAACTTGTGGTGGTGTCCTGACCGCACTCGGGGGACGGGACGGCTGCGCGCCCCGTCCCCCGCGCGCCTACCAGACGAACGGGATGATCAGCTTGGTACGGTCGGCGTAGGCGCGGTACCTGGGGTCCGTGCCGTAGCGCTCCTCGTGGCCCTTGGCCATGCGCCGCGCGCCGTCGAGCATGATGAAGATGATGCAGACAAAGCCGACGAGCGCCATGGCCCACTGGCCCGCGCCGGCAAGGCTCGTCGCGCCGGCGATGAGGACGCCGGTCCAGAAGAGCATCTCGCCCAGGTAGTTGGGACAGCGCACGATGGAGAAGAGCCCCTCGGTGGCCGGCAGGTCCGGGTGCTTGGCCTTCTGGGCGCTCTTCTGCTGGTCGGCCACGGCCTCGATCACGGCTCCGGCCGCCATGACCACCACGCCGACCCACAGCACGGCGTCGTCGGGCGTGCCGTTGGCCAGGCGCAGGTGCAGCCCTGCCGTTTCGCAGACGTAGAGCGCGCCCATGAAGAGCCACGCGAGCGCCTTCACAAAGACGGGCGGCTCGTCGCCCACCTTGGTGGCGAGCACCTTGCGATAGGCGGCGTTGCCCATCTCGCGCTGCCACAGGAAGACGCCCAGGCGTACCCCGTAGGCGAGGCAGACGAGAAGCCCGGCGACAAGTCCCGGCGTGAGCGGGTTGCCCGTGATGCCCGCACCGGCCACGAGCGTGGCGAGCGCGATCGCGGCCACGGCGAGGCCGTAGCCGATGGACATGAACCACACGAAGCGCCTGAAGCCCAGGCAGCAGGCCACGAGGGCGACGCAGAAGAGCGTGCCGATAAGTACCCAGTTCACGTTATGCCTCCTTAGCGGCCTTGGCGGCGAGCTCGGCCTCGATCACGGGCGCGTAGCTCTTCTCGGCGATGTACTCCTTGAAGCTGTGGCCGGGGATCTCCGTGTCGCCCACGCAGTCGTTGAGCAGCGTGAACTTTGAGAACTTGAGCACGTCGGACTTGCCCTGCGCCTTGATCTTGGGAAGCATCCCCAGCACGTCCATCATGAACGCCGGCACGGTCTTGACCGGGCCGTTCGTGACGCCGTCGGCGTTGTAGAACATCTCGGCGATCTGGCGGTAGGTGTAGGTCTCGGTGCCGCCCACGGAGTAGGTCTTGTTGTCATCGCACATGGTCTCAAGGATGAAGCGGGCAAAGTCGCGGGTGTCCACGACGTTGGCACGCGGCTCGAAGCCGCCCTTGGTCTTGAGCAGCTGGACACTCTTGGACTTGATCATGGGCCAGAAGACGTGCGCGATGTCGTAGAAGTAGCCCGTGGGGCGCCAGATCACGTAGGTGAGGCCGGACGCCTTGAGTGCCTCCTCCAGCATGAACTTGCTGTGGACCATCGGGATGCCCTCGCCCTTGTCGGCGTTGATGACGCTGACGTAGCCGAAGTGTGTCACGCCGGCGGCGCGCGCCGCCTCGATCAGGTTGAGGTTGCCCTGGTAGTCGATGTCGTAGTTGGTGAAGCGCGTGGACGCGCCGGTGAGGCCGACGGTGGTCACCACCACGTCGGCGCCGTCGCAGAGGCCCTCCAGGGTCTCCGGGCGGGTGACGTCGATCCGACGCGTCTCAAAGCGGGACGCGTCCACGTCGTCGGGGACGCGTACCACGGCGTCGGCGGCCACGATCTGGTGGTCGGTCGCGCACAGCGCGCGCAGGATGTCGGAGCCCAGCTTGCCAAAAGCTCCCGCGAGAACGACCTTCATCTAGTTCTCCTTCTTCTTTGGGTCCGCCGCGTGGAGCATGAGGGCGCCCCACAGGAAGCAGGCCATGGACAGCGTGTTGGTGAGCTGGGCGACCCAGTGCATGGAGCTCGAGTCGTCGAACTTGGCGCCGAGGTAGCCCATGCCCAGCATGAAGACGAAGGCCAGCGCAAAGGCCACAGGCACGAGCCTCTTGCCCCTGCGGGCGCCCTCGGCGGCGAGAAGGACCTGCGCCCCGCCGAGCCCGACCACCTGCATGACGATGAACGGGATCGAGGTCGTGGTGGCCGCCGGGGCCGCGCCCGCGGCGAGTGCCGAAGAAGCGTTCTTCTCGCCCTTCCAGAAGAGGCCCGTGAGCCCCAGGAAGAAGAGCAGGAAGCCCGGCCCCTGCAGCGTGAAGAGCGCATGGTCGAGAAGGACGTAGTCGCAGACGCCCGTGGCGTAGAGGATCTTCCAGAGCGCCTTCATGAAGCCGCCGAGAAATGCCATGATGGAGCCGGCCGCCACGAGCGAGTAGGCTCCCTTGGGCAGACGGTCGTAGAGGTCGCGCTGGAGGATGACGGCGGCCACGAGGAACAGGGCCACGGGAACGCAGTCCACGAGCGCCATCGTGACGGTGATGCCCCCGCCCATCAGCGCTTGTCCTTCTCGGCGCGGCGCTTGTCGTTGATGATCTTGACGTGCTCGTCGGTGATGAGCGTGACGCCGTTCTCCTTGGCCCAGGCCACGCAGCCGTTGAGGACGGTCTTGAGGAACGGGCGCGGCACCTTGACGAAGTTCTTGAGCGCCTCGTCAGTGAACTTGACCGTGTCGTCAGCGCGGTTGGCCGCGTAGCGGATGGACTCGATGTCCACCTCCTTGGGGGCGGGGATGGGCTCGGCGATGGGCTTGGCGAGCTTGGGGAAGCGCGTGTACCAGAAGTTGGTGGAGTCACGGTAGCCGTAGTCCACGGGCACGGGCGGGAAGCTGTTCTTAGTGACGCCGTTCACGATGGCGTCGTAGTAGCGCTCCTTCATGAGGATCTTGTCGATGTGCAGGATGAAGTGGGCGCCGTACTTGGACGTGATGCCGTTGAAGTCGTTGTAGGGGCCGGGGTGGCCGTCGTCGATGTCCTCCACGCGGAACTTGTCGGCGCCCTCGAGCTCGGCGGCCCAGGTGCACTCGAAGACCTGGAACGCGGTCTTGATCACGGGCGGGCGCAGCGGGTCAGAGGGGTCGGCCTGGCCGGGCTCCATCTCAAAGGCGAGGTCGCCCATCTTCTCGGCGGAGGGGCCGGGGAATCCCAGGCGCACGGCCTCCTTGAAGCTCTCGCGGTCGTCGGGGATGAAGTTGAGGGCGCACTTGTGCGTGCGGAGCAGGTTGGCGCAGGTGTTGGACGTGTTGCGGCACTCCAGCAGCATCGCGTAGCGGTCCTTGCCGGCGATGTAGTACGGGAAGCACAGCGAGTACGAGCCGATGTTGAGGGAGCCGTCGGGGTTCATCGTGGAGATGCACACCGTCGGCATGGGGAAGAACGCCGACGTCTGGTAGAAGTTGTCGACGATCCTCAGGTCCTTGAAGCTGCTCACGATTCTTGTCCTCCTTCTGTATGCGGGGCGCCCGCGGCGAGGGCGGACGCCAGCTTGCCCATGGATGCGGTTCCGAGGTCCTCGTTGACCGAGCAGGCGAGAAGCGCCTCGGCCAGCACGTCCGCGAGCGGGGCGAGGTCCGCGCGGCCGACGCGCTCCGTCACGGCGCGCACGGGGCGTGCGACCTGCTCACGGAGCATGCGGTGGTAGCGGGTGAGGTAGCTCGAGGCGCTGCCGCCCTCGTACTGCTGCCACGTGGGGCGGTAGGCGTCCGAGAAGGCGTTGAGCTCGTCACAGAGCGCGGCAAGGCCCTGCTCGAGGTCGGTCGCGCGGGCCGCGACGGCGTCCATGCGCGCGAGCGCGTCCTGCCAGTCGGCGAGGGCGAGCGTGGCGACGATCTCCTCCTTGTCGGAGAAGTAGTTGTAGAGGGTCCCGGGAGCCACGCCCACGCGCTGGGCGAGGGCGCGCATGGAGAGGGCGCGCCAACCGTCGGCGGCCAGGGCCTCGCGCGCGGCGTCGAGGATGCGCTCACGCAGGTTCTCGATGATCTTGGGCATGGAGGTCCTTCTCGCCAGCGTTTTTATGAACACGTTCATTTTAAGGTTGGGGAGAGGTTTTGCATAGGGCGAGAAGGACGGGCGATGCGCGCTCTTCTCGCCCGTGTGCCAAAAATCCCGGCTTGCGCGCGCAGGAGAGCGTGCGCAAGCCGGGATTGATGGTCATACGGACAAAAAACCCGAGTTACGCGCGCCGCAAGGACGTTTGGAGCGCGCGTAACTCGGGATTCGTGGTTGGAACTGGGACGAGGCGGGGCCTACTCCTGCTCGTTGCGCTCTCGCAGGGCGGGGAGGATGCGCTTGACGACCCACCACACGGCGACGGCGACCACGATGACGATGATGATGTACTTCACGACGTCGGAGACCCACTCGGCCTGCTCGGTCACCGTCTCCCACGCGCTGCCAGCAGCCGCGCCGAGCGAGCAGAGGATGGTGTTCCACACGGCGGAGCCGACGAGCGTGTAGAGCGAGAAGCGCACGACGTTCATCTTGGCCGTGCCGGCGGGGATGGAGATGAGGCTGCGCACGACGGGGATGCAGCGGCAGATGAGGACCGTCACCTGGCCCTTGCGGTCGAACCAGTCGACGGCGCTGGCGATGTCGTTGGGCTTGAAGCCCAGAAGGCGCATCGGGCGCGTGCCAAAGAACGCCATCAGGCGCTCGCGCGAGAGGAGCCGGCCCACGCCATAGAGGATGTAGGCGCCGGTGATCGAGCCGATGGTCGCGGCGATGATCACGCCGGGCAGCGTGAGGTCGGTCGTGGTGGTGAAGAAGCCCGAGAGCGGCAGGATCAGCTCGCTCGGGATGGGCGGGAAGACGTTCTCGAAGAAGATGAGGAACCAGACGCCGATGTAGCCGAACTGGCTGATGAGGTTGGTGAAGACCTCCTCCATGGAACTCCTTTCGCAGGCGACAGCGCGCTCCATTATCCCCGCTCGCACGGCGTGCGGAGAAATAATCAACGATTGCACAGAAGTCGGGCGCGGTCGTCCTTCTCGGCCGCCTGCCGTGTCCTAGAGCGCGGACTCGTAGATCGCGCGGACGTCGTCGAGCGAGAGGCGCATGAGGTCGCCGATCTCACGGCCCTTGTTCTGCTCGAGCGTGTCCAGCAGCGCCGGGATCTGCTCGGCCGTGACGCCCAGCTCGCCGAGGGTGCGCGGCATGCCCATGGAGACGAAGAACTCCTGCAGCTCGTCGATCGTGGCGCCGACGGCGTCCTCGACGGTCTGCTCGGGCGTCACGTCCACGCCGTCCGCCTCGGGGTCCACCGGCTCGATGCCAAAGACGTCGCGGCCAAAGGAGAGGAAGCGCTCGGGGTTGGCGCGCCAGACGTAGCGCATCCAGGCGGGGAAGACCACCGCGAGGCCCGCGCCGTGCGTGATCGAGGCGTCGTGGGCGGAGAGCTCGTGCTCGAGGGCGTGGCTCTCCCAGCCGCCGGCGCGCGTGAAGGGCTTCGCGTTGCGTCCCAGGCCTGCCAGGCCGTTGTGGGCGAGCATGCCGGCCCACATGATGTTGGCGCGGGCGTCGTAGTCCTCGGGGTCGGCGAGCGCGCGCGGCGCCTCCTCGATGAGCGAGCGAACGAGGCCGCAGGCGATGTTGTCGGTCACGGGCACGGGCCCGTAGCTGGAGAAGTAGCGCTCCATGATGTGCGCGCACATGTCGGTCACGCCGGCCGCGGTCTGGTATGCGGGCAGCGTGAAGGTGAGCTCGGGGTCCATGACCGCGAGCTCGGGGCGGTTGAGGTCGGTGGACAGGCCGCGCTTGAGGCAGAGCTCGTCGTTGCTGATGACGCAGGAGTCGCTCGCCTCGGAGCCGGCGGCGGGGATCGTGAGGACGCAGGCGACGGCGGGCTTGCCCTCGGCGACGGGCGCCGCCTTCTTGGCAAAGAGGTCCCAGACGTCGCCCTCGTAGGGCACGCCGAGCGAGACGGCCTTGGCGGTGTCGATGGCCGACCCGCCGCCCACGGCGAGGATGACGTCCGCCCCGAAGGCGCGCGCGGCGGCGACGCCCTCACGCGCGTGCGCGGCGCTCGGGTTGGGCCGCGCGCCGCCGAACTCGTCGTGCTCGACGCCAGCCGCGTCGAGCGAGGCGAGCACGCGCTCGAGCGTGCCCGTGCGGACCACGGAACCCTGGCCGTAGACGACGAGCGCGCGGGCGTGCCCGCAGGCGGCGAGCTCGGCGCCGATGCGATCCGTGACGCCGCGGCCAAAGACGAAGCGGGTGGGCGAGAAGAACGTGAAGTCGTTCACGGGGGCTCCTTTCATGGGTGTACGAGAAGAGCTTAGCGCTTGCGGGACGCTGGCGCTGCGCTTACGTCGGGCTGACGCGAGCGCGTTACGGTGAGCGCGTATCGCGTACTCTCGGGGAGGCCGACATGTTTGACGAGAAGATGCTTGGTGCCGACGCGTCGTATCTGAGTCGGCTTGGCGCGCTGAGCGCGCTCGTCTGCGGGGCCGTCGCGCTTCTCGGCATCGTGCTCGTGGCGCTGCAGCCTGCCGCGGAGAACGTCGTCGCCGTCCTCGCGTGCGCGGGTCTTGCCGTCGCGGGGGTCGCGACCGCCCGCGGCAACTAGTTCCCGTCGCGCCAACCTGAAAACGCTGACAGCGTCGTGCCGGTACCGTGCAGACGCCGGCGCGCGTGTGCTACGACGCCAGGCAGATGTCCGTGAGCTTGCGGGCGACCGGCTCGAGGTCGAGTGTGGGGTTGGCGGTGGCCCAGCACCTCGCCCAGTCGGCGCGAATCGCGGACGCGCCGCGGAAGGCCCCGGCGACCGAGCCTGCGATGCAGGCGATCGTGTCCGTGTCCCCGCCGATGTTTACGCAGCTCACCACTGTCTTCTCGAAGTCCCCGTCGGCGGCGAGGAAGAGGCCCAGCGCCACGCAGACCGCCTCCTGGACCGATCCGCCCGCGCCCACCGCGTCCTCGAGGCGTCGCTCGGCGTCGATCATGTCCTCGGCGAGAAGCGCCTCGGCGAGCGCGGTGCGTAGCACGGGCAGCACGCGCCTCCCCTCCGCGCGCCGCGCGCTCGCGAGGCCGATCTCCTCCCCGCGTCGTGCGCCGTAGACGGCCGCCCGCACGACGGAGACCGTCGTGGAGCCCTCGCGCAGCGCCTCCGCGATGGCGCAGGCGACGGCGCTTGCGCCCGCGAACGCATGCTGGGTCCCGTGGGAGGGACGGCACATAGCGACGGCGTTCTCCACGGCGCGATCGAGGTCCCCGGGCCGGGTCAGACCGGCGGCGGCGATGCGCATGGCGGCGCCGTCGGAGGTCCCCCGCTCGAAGCGCTTGCCGAGCATGCCGAGCTCAACGGGGTCGCCTCCTGCGCGCAGCGCCTCTATGACCTGCGAGGTCGTCGGCCCGGCGTTGCGGGGGTAGTACTTGGGGTAGGTCTCGCTCCAGCGCACGAGCGCCCGCGCAGCCGCCTCGACGGTGAGATGCCCCCCGCACTCCGCGACCGCGCGCGCCATCTCGTAGGTCTGCGAGGCGTCGTCGGTCACCTCGGCGACATTGTTGCCCAGCGCGTAGAAGTTGTCGCTGCCGTCCTCGAAGTCGGTGACGCGTCCCCCGAAGCGCCCGGCGATCTCGTCTGCGCTCAGACCCTCCGTGGGCGCTCCCAGCGCGTCGCCGATTCCCGCCCCCAGGAGGCTGCCGAGCACGTGGTCATGGAGATTTCTGGACATGGGATGCTCCTTTCGAGGGACCGGGTACCACAGAGGTAGCTCGTAAAGCATCGGATTGTATCGGCGCGACTCTCGTCCGGTGCGCTTGTCCGCCACCGGACAAAACGAGCCCGTGAACGGCGGGACTAGTGAATCAAGGTTGACGAGGTATGGCGCAGACCATACCATTAGACCCTACATACGGCGGATTCGTCCGGCGCTTGTTAGTCGAGAGACGCAAGGCGCAAGGTCCTACAGGGGCCCTGCGTCTTTTTTTGTGCGGATGGGAGGCAGGCATGGCGTATCGCTACGAGCGGACCCTGAACAACAACGCCATCATCGCCGTCGACGAGGCGGGTGAGGAGGCCATCCTCCTCGGCCGCGGCATCGCCCTGCACTGCTCTCGTGGGCGCTTCTCCACAGTGAGCGAGGACCTGATCGAGCGTGTCTTCACCTTGGAGCGGGGCGGGGACCCCGCCTACTACGGTCAGCTCGTGGCGGGCCTTCCGCTTGAGCTCGTGCAGCTCGTCGAGGACGTCGTCTCGGAGGCGGGGCGTCAGCTCGGCTTTGACTTCCAGAACCGTCTCACGCTTACGCTGCTCGACCACATCGTCATCGCGCGCGACCGCGACAAGGTGGGGGAGAGCCTGCCGAACCCGCTCCTCGACGAGATCCGCCTCTTCTATCCCAAGGAGTATCGCGTCGCCAGCGCCTCGGTCAGGCGCCTGAACGAGCAGCTCGGAACCCATTTCGACTCCAACGAGGTCGCCTTCATCGCCCTTCACTACATAAACGCGATGTCCAGCGTCTCCCAGGGCGTCATGAGGCGAGTCATGAGCGCGCTCGGCGAGTGCGTCGGCGCCGTGGAGGACTTCTACGGGACGCGCCTCAACCGCTCCTCCTCCTACTACACGAGGTTCATCACGCACCTCAAGTTCTTCCTCAACCGCGTCTTTGCCGAGAAGGGCGGGCGCTCGGCCGAGAAGGACGGCGGCGCCACGAGCGCGGTCCTGCTCTCCGTGCGAGCCCAGGACCCGCGCGCCTGGGCGTGCGCCAGCTCGGTCGGGGAGCGGCTCGAGCGCGAGTACGGGATTCACGTCTCCGAGGAGGAGGCGGCGTATCTTGCCCTGCACATTGCACTGATGTTGGGACACGAGGAAAGGAGCTAGGATGGACAGTCGGACGTTGGCGGAGAAGATCGTCGAGTATGCGGGCTCCGCCGAGAACGTCTCGCGGGTGGCGCACTGCATGACGCGCCTGCGCATCACGCCGCGCGACGAATCGAAGGTGGACGAGGCCGCCATCACCAAGCTGGAGGGCGTCTTCAAGGTCCTGAAGGTCGGCGGTCAGTACCAGATCGTGCTCGGCGGCGTCGTGGACGACGTCTTCGACGCGGTCACCGAGCTCTGCGCCGGAACCGCCACGGTCGAGAGCGACGTCATCGACGAGAACCTCGACGACGAGCTCATCCCCCAGAGCGACCAGAAGCGCTCGGGCGTCATCGGGACGCTGATCGACACCATCTCGGGCATCGTCGCCCCGGTGCTCTCGGCCCTTCTCGGCTGCGGTATGGTGCAGGTCGTGTCCGTGATCCTGCAGCAGGTCTTCCACGTCCCCGCGGACAACACCACGGTGCTGATCCTGAACGCCGTCTCGGACACGCTCTACGGGTTCTTCCCGATCATCATCGGCTGGTCCGCGGCCAAGCGCTTCGGCGCGAACATGGCCGTGGCCCTGGTCATGTGCAGCATTCTCGTGAGCCCCAACTTCACGGGCATCTTCGAGGCGCACGAGGCCGTCACCTTTGCGGGCATCCCGGTGACCAACGTCTACTACGGGTCCTCGATCCTGCCGGCGATCCTCTCGGTCTACCTGCTCTCAAAGCTCGAGAAGCTGCTGCGCAAGCTGCTCCCCGCGGCGCTGCGCGCCATCTTCGTCCCGTTCTTGTGCCTGCTGATCTGCGTGCCGGTCCTCATCACCGTCATCGGCCCGATCGGCGCCTGGGGCGGCAACCTCTTCGCGGGCATCTTCACCGGTCTCTACGCGATCAACCCGATCCTCGCCGGCGCCGTCATCGGCGGCACCTGGCAGATCCTGATCATCTTTGGCATGCACATCGCGATTCTTGGCCTCGTCTCCACGCCGAACATCGCCATGTACGGCCGTGACACCGTGATCATGACCCACGCGCCGTCGCTCATGTGCCAGGTGGCCGCCGGCCTCGCCGTTGCCCTCAGGGCCAAGGACAAGACGATCAAGCGCAACGCCTTCTCGCTGTCCATCACCTCGTTCTTTGCGGGAAGCGTCATCGAGCCGGTCATGTACGGCGTCAACCTCAAGTACAAGAGGCCGTTCCTCGCCGTCTGCATCGGCGGTGCCGTGGGCGGCGCGATCACGGGCGCGTTCCACGCCGGCACCACGGCGGCCGTGGCCCTGTCGCTCTACACGGTTCCGGTGTATCTGGGTGAGGGCTTCGGCGGTCTTATGCTCGGCTGCGCCGTGGGCGCCCTCGTCACCTTCGTCCTCACCTGGATCATGGGGATTGACGAGAGCATCGGCAAGGAGAGCTAGGAGGAGAGATGCAGGTAGCAGACATCGAGTTCAAGAGTGCTGATCACGTCATACAAGAGATCCGCGACATGAACGTCAAGGGCGGCAGTCCCTTTGGCCGCGCGGCGGCGTGGGCGTACCGCCTAGCGTGCGAGCAGGAGCGTTTCTCGTCCGCCGATGCCCTTCTCGTCCGGTGCGAGGACCTGGCGTCGCAGATGCACGAGCTCAAGCCCACGATGGCGACAATCAACAACTCCTCGTCGCTCGTGTGCGGGTACGTGCGCGACCATCTGGACCGCGACGTGGAGGCGCTGGCAGCGGGCGTGAGCGCCCTCTGCGGCAACATCATCGAGAGCTCGCTCGCGGCCGTCGAGCAGCTCGGCGTCTTTGGCGGGGAGCGCATCCCGGATGGCGGGACGGTGCTCATGCACAGCTACAGCAGCTCGCTCATGGGCTGCTTCGAGGCCGCGTCCGCGGCGGGCAAGCGCTTCACGGTCATCTGCACGGAGTCCCGCCCGCTGCGCGAGTCGCGGCTCGCGGTGGACGTCCTGCACCGGCTCGGCCAGCACGTGGTCTACATCACCGACGCCGAGGTCTACGAGTTCATGCGTGGCGCCGACCTCGTAATCATGGGCGCGGACAGCCTGGCTTCCGACGGAAGTGTTGCCAACAAGATGGGCACCGCCATGATCGCGCGACTAGCCCGCTCGCTGGGGATTCCCGTCTACATCGCGAGCGAGCTCTACAAGTACGACGAGCGCACCATGCGCGGCCGCGCGATCGAGCTCGAGCGCAGGGTCGCCTCCGAGATCGTCTCGGAAGGGGACTTCAGAAACGGCGAGCCCGAGGTAATCAACCAGTTCTTTGACCTGACGCCCGCGACGGATGTGACCGCGATCGTCTGTGAGCACGGGCTCATTGCTCCGGCAAGCGTCAGCGCGCACTGGGAGCAGTTGAAAGAGGAACTCATGAAGGGAGTCGAGTGAGCATGAAGGTACGTGCAAACGAGGAGGTCCGCGAGGCGCTCGGCGAGGGAAGGCCCGTCATTGCCCTCGAGTCCACGATCATATCCCATGGCATGCCCTATCCGCAGAACGTGGAGACGGCCATGAACGTGGAGCGGATTCTGCGCGAGGCGGACGTGGTCCCCGCAACGGTCGGCATTGTCGACGGTGAGGGCGTGGTCGGACTCTCCGAGGCGGAGATCGAGGAGCTTGGGCGGCGCGGGGCGCAGGTCCCCAAGGTCTCTCGCCGCGACCTGCCGGTGATCATGGCCGAGGGGTCGTGGGGCGCCACGACCGTGGCCACCACGATGATCCTCGCCGCCAAGGCGGGCGTCGAGTTCTTTGTTACGGGCGGTATCGGCGGCGTGCACCGCGGCGCCGAGATGACCTTTGACGTCTCGGCGGACCTTGAGGAGCTTGGCCGTACCAATGTGACCGTCATCTGCGCGGGTGCCAAGGCGATTCTGGACCTTCCCAAGACCCTTGAGGTCCTGGAGACCAAGGGCGTGCCGGTGCTAGGGTTTGGCACCGACGAGCTGCCCGCGTTTTATACGCGCACGAGTGGCCTGTCGGTCGATCGCAGGGTCGAGAACGCGGAGGAGGTTGCGCGCATCGTGCGCGCCAAGCGCGAACTCGGTCTGGACGGGGGCGTCCTCGTCACCAACCCCATTCCGGAGCAGTGGTCGATGGAGCCCGAGGTCATCAACGCCGCCATCGACAAGGCGCTCGCCGAGATGGACGCCGCGGGCGTCCACGGCAAGGAGTGCACGCCGTTTCTGCTCGCCAAGGTGAAGGAGATCACCGGCGGCGACTCGCTGGAGGCGAACATCCAGCTCGTCTACAACAACGCTCGGGTCGGCGCCGCCATCGCGCGCGCCTACGCCGGACTCTAGGCTCGACCGCAGGGTCCGGGCGGCAGGCGTCGCCCGGACCCTGCTACCATGTGCGTGACGACGGAGGGCTGAGGTGCCATGGGCCTGTTTTCCAAACTTCGAGAGCTGCTCGACGAGGGCGACGGCGACGCGGTCGTGGTCGCGCCCGTCGCGGGCAGGCTCGTCCCGTTGGCCGACGTGCCGGATCCCATGTTCGTCGAGGGGGTCCTCGGCGACGGTTTTGGCATCTGGCCCGACGACGACTGCGTCCACGCGCCCGTCGCGGGGCGCGTGACGGCCGTCATCGAGTCCCGCCATGCCGTCGGACTCACCACTGCCGATGGCACCGAGCTGATCGTCCACGTGGGCATCGACACCGTGGAGATGCGCGGCGTCGGCTTCTCCTACCTCGTGCGCTCCGGTGACGAGGTGCGCGTGGGCCAGAGGCTCCTCTCGTTTGACCGCGACGCGATTCGCGCCGCGGGCCATCCCGACATCGTCGTGACGGTCTTTCCGGGGACGCTGGAGGGCCAGCGTCTCCTTGACATGCGCGCGCCCGGCGAGGTGGCGCGCGGCGAGCGCGTCTGCGTGGTCGGGTCCACCTCGGGTCAGGCCTAGCCGCCCAAGCTGAAAGCGCCCACAGGCTCGTGCCGGTACCGTGCAGACGCCGGCGCGTGTCTGCACGCAAGCGGTGCCGGGTAGCATCTCCTCAATACCGGTTTCAAACCAAGGGAGATGTGCCATGTGCACGGCAATTCGCTTTACTGACGACCAGGGAAACATGTTCTTTGGCCGCAATCTCGACTGGACGTTTGGCTATGGGCAGGGCGTCATGCGGACGCCCGGAGACGTGAAGGTGCCCGCCGCCTTTGCGCGCCCCGGCGACCCGGAGCGCGGCCACGACGTGATCGGCGTGGGCATCGAGGCGCTCGGCGTGCCGCTCTACTTCGACTGCGCCAATGACGCGGGCCTGGCCGTTGCCGGCCTCAACTTCCCCCAGAGCGCGCACTATGCCGCCGGTCCCGTCGAGGGCACGGTCAACGTCGCCGCATACGAGTTCCCGTATTGGGTCGCCCGCAGCGTTGGCTCCGTCGCCGAGGCCCGCGCCGCGCTCGCCGGCGTGACGGTGGTCGCAAAGCCCGTGAGCGACAAGCTCCCCGTGGCCAACCTTCACTGGATCGTCGCCGACGCCACGGGCGTGATCGTGGTGGAGTGCATGGAGGACGGCATGCACATCTGGGACGACGACGCCGACGTCCTCACCAACGAGCCCAACTTCGGCTGGCACCGTCAGAACCTGCGCAACTACCTCACGCTTACGGATGATGACCCGGCGGGCGTCTCGTGGGGCCGTGCCGACCTCAGGGCGTTTGGCTCCGGCGAGGGGCTGCGCGGCGTCCCCGGCGACTACTCCGGTCCGTCTCGCTTTGTGAAGGTGGCCTTCGTGAACGCCCACTATCCCACCAAGTCTGACGAGAAGGACAACGTCACGCGCCTGTTCCGTACGCTCGGCTCCGTGGCCGTGCCCGAGGGATGCGCGCGCATGGCGGACGGCTCGTACGAGAAGACCCTCTACACCAGCGGCTTCTCCGCGGCGACGCGCACCTACTACTACGCGACCTACGACGACCCCCAGATTCGCGAGTTCCCGCTGGCGGGCTAGGGGAGGGCGTTCTTCTCGCCCGTGGACAGACTCTGTCCCCACTGCGCGCGCGTGATGCACAGGACGTGTTCGATGCGTCCGTCTGCGTTACGCGTGCGCTTCTCTGTGAATCCGAGCTTCTCCATCACGCGGCGGCTCTGTAGGTTGCCCTCGTAGTGGCCGGCCCATACGACCTTGAGGCGCAGGTCGCTGAACGCGTGGGCGAGCAGGGCGCGGCCGGCCTCGGGCATGTAGCCGCGACCCCAGAACGGACGGGCGAGCCAGTAGCCGAGCTCCGCCTCGCTCGCGTCCCGCGCCAGGTCGGAGGCGGCGCCAAACTTGAGGCCGATGGCGCCGACCGGCTCGCCCTCGGGCTCGCGGCCGCGGACGACGATGGCATAGCTCTCCGGAACGGCGAGCACCTCGCGGATGATCCTCGCGCTCTCCTCGATGCTGGCGTGCGGGTCCCATCCGGCGCGCGGTCCCACCTCGGGGTCGCGTGCCCAGCGAAAGAGCGCGGGGGCGTCGGCCTCGGTCCAGGGGCGCAGCGTGAGGCGTTCCGTCTCGAGCTGGGTGGTCATGGCGTGCTCCTCGTCTCAGCATCTCAAGTGGTCGATGCCTCGAATTATGCGATTTCCGACGGAATCGGAAGCTGAAACGTTGGAAATCGCGTATTTGGCGCGGTGGTCCGCCTGTTTGACAGGTACCCTACGGGGGTATAAAGTTCATCGTAAAAACCCAGAGGGGGTATCCGGACGAAAGGACGATCGTGGCCGAGAAGAACGAATGCCCACACTGCGGCGCCCTCAAGCACACGCCGCGCTCGCCCGAGCTCAAGGCCAGCGTCACGCGGCGCATCAACCGTGCAGTGGGGCAGCTGAACGGCATCAAGGCGATGGTGGAGGAGGACCGCTACTGCGGCGACGTCCTCACGCAGCTTGCGGCCGTGGAGTCGGCCGTGAAGGCGATCTCTCGCGAGGTCATGCGTGACCACCTGGAGACCTGCGTCGTCGAGCGCATCCAGGCAGGCGACACCGAGGTGACGGACGAGGTCATGGACCTCTTCCGCAAGTTCATGTGAATGATACGAAGGGACTGTCCCTTCGTATCATTTGGGGGTGAAGATGAGGGAGACCTTTGACATAACGGGTATGACCTGCGCGGCGTGCTCGTCGCGCGTGCAGAGGGCGGCGGGCGAGGTGCCCGGCGTAGCCTGCGCCAACGTGAACCTGCTCAAGAACTCGATGGAGCTCGACTACGACGGCTCGCCCGAGACGGCTGCCGCCGTGGTGGAGGCGATCGAGAAGTCCGGCTACGGGGCCGCCCGCCGCGCGCCGGCCGGCGAGAAGAGCGGCCGCGCCGCGCCAGCCGAGCGCCCCGGCGCGGCCGCCGAGAAAGCCATCCGCGAGAAGCGCGACCAGCTGATAATCTCCGCAGTCTTCTCGGTTCCGCTCTTCTATGTGGCCATGGGCCCGATGTTCGGCTGGCCGCAGCCTCCCGCGCTCGCGGGCGAGGCCAACCTCGTGGCGCTCGGGCTCACGCAGCTCCTGCTCTGCGCGCCCATTCTCTTCGTGAACCGACACTACTTCATCACCGGCTTCAAGACGCTGGCGCACCGCGCGCCCAACATGGACTCGCTCATCGCGCTGGGCTCGGCCGCGTCCGCCGCTTGGAGCGTCGCGCAGCTCTACCGCATGGCCTGGGCTGCGGGCGCGGGTGACGCGGCCACGCTGCACAGCGCCGCGCACAGCCTCTACTTTGACTCCGCCGGCATGATCCTCACCCTCATCACGCTGGGCAAATTCTTCGAGGCGCGCGCCAAGGGCCGCACGACGGACGCCATTACCGCGCTCATGGACCTCGCGCCCAAGACGGCAACGGTCGTGCGCGACGGCGAGGAGGTCGAGGTCCCCACCGAGGACGTGCGCGTGGGGGAGCGCGTGATCGTGCGCGCGGGCGAGTCCGTCCCGGTGGACGGCGTGGTGGTCGAGGGCGCCGCCGCCGTGGACGAGTCCGCCATCACCGGCGAGAGCGTGCCCGTCGAGAAGGGCGTGGGCGACCGCGTGACGGGCGCGACCGTCTCCACGCGCGGCTGGTTTGCGATGGAGGCGCGCGCCGTCGGCGACGACACCACGCTCGCGGGCATCATCCGCCTCGTCGACGAGGCCACGAGCTCCAAGGCACCCATCGAGCGCATGGCGGACAAGATCGCCGGCGTCTTCGTTCCCGTGGTCATCGCCATCGCCGCGGTGACCTTCGTCGCGTGGCTCGCGCTCGCGGGCGACGTGGCCACCGCGCTCACGCATGCCATCTCTATCCTCGTGATCTCCTGCCCGTGCGCGCTCGGTCTGGCCACGCCCACGGCCATCATGGTGGGCACGGGCCGCGGTGCCGCCAACGGCATCCTCATCAAGTCCGCCGAGGCGCTCGAGACCGCCTGCAACGTGGACGCCGTCGTCCTGGACAAGACCGGCACCGTGACGGCGGGCGAGCCGCGCGTGGCCGACGTCCTTCTCGCCCCGGGTGTAACCGAGGGCGAGCTGCTGCGCGTGGCCGCGGCGCTCGAGCGCAAGAGCGAGCACCCGCTGGCCGGTGCCGTCTGCTCCTACGCTGATGAGAAGCGCCCGGATGCCGAGAAGGGCGCGCGCGTCGAGAAGTTCGAGCAGGTCGCGGGCGGTGGTCTCTCTGCGACGGTGGATGGCGCGCCGGCGCTCGCCGGCAACGCGCGCCTCATGGCAGCGCGGGGCGTGGGGCTCGGCGCGCTCGAAGAAGCCGCCGCGGCGCTCGCGGACGACGGCAAGACCCCGCTGTTCTTCTCGCTTGATGGCCATGCGCTGGGCATGATCGCCGTGGCCGACCCTGTGAAGCCCACGAGTGCGGCGGCGATTGCCCGCCTGCGCGCGATGGGCGCCCGCACGGTGCTGCTCACCGGCGACCAGGAGCGCACCGCCGCCGCCGTGGCGCGTCGGGTGGGCGTGGACGAGGTCATCGCCGGCGTGCTGCCTGCGCAGAAGGAGGCCAAGGTCCGCGAGCTGCAGGAGGCCGGCCGCACCGTTGCCATGGTCGGTGACGGCATCAACGATGCGCCGGCGCTTGCGCGCGCCGACGTGGGCATCGCCATCGGCGCCGGCACGGACGTGGCCATCTCCTCGGCCGACGTGGTGCTCATGCACTCCGACCCGGCCGACGTGGCCACCGCGATGGAGCTCTCCCGCGCCACGATGCGCAACATCAAGCAGAACCTCTTCTGGGCGCTCTTCTACAACGCCATCTGCATTCCTGTTGCCGCCGGCGTGCTCTCGCCCTGGGGCGTCACGCTGAACCCGATGATCGGCGCGGCCGCCATGGGCTTCAGTTCCGTCTTCGTGGTGACGAACGCGCTGCGCCTGCGCACCTGGAAACCAAGCGAGGCAAAAACCGACGTCGCGACCCCTGTCGCGACCGACGTGAACGTAGAGACATCGAGAAAGGACACGACCATGACCAAGACCCTGAACGTGACCGGCATGATGTGCCAGCACTGCGTTGCGCACGTGAAGAAGGCACTCGAGGGCGTCGACGGTGTGAGCGCCGTGGACGTGAACCTCGAGGCCGGCACCGCGACCGTCGAGGCTGCCGACTCCGTGACCGACGAGGCCCTTGTGGCGGCCGTCGTGGATGCGGGCTACGAGGCCGCGGTCGCATAGGTCTACAATGGGTCGGCTCCACTCGCACGTAAAGAAGGGCCGACCCATGGACCTCACCTCCGAGCAGAAGCGCGTCGTCTACACGCTGGGCTTCTGCGGACTCGTCTCCGCTGCGGACAACTGGTTCGTCTCGCCGGCGCTGCCCGCCATCGCGAACGCGCTCGGTGTGGCGGCCTCGGCCGCGACGATTGTGCTCACCGCCTACCTCGTTCCGTATGGTCTGCTCCAGCCCGTATGCGGCACGCTCGGCGACCGCTTTGGCCGGCTGCGCGTGCTGCACGTGATCGTGGCCGGGCTCGCCGCAGGGACGTTCCTCTGCGCTGTGGCGCCCACGCTGCCGCTGCTCGTGGCGGCCCGCGTGATCACGGGCTGCTTTGCGGCGGGCATCATCGCCGTCTCGCAGGCGCACGTCGGCGACGTCGTAGGCCCGGAGCGCCGCGGCGCGGCGGTGGGCGTCCTCATGGGCATCACCTTCACGGGTCAGGGCCTCTCCTCGGGCCTGGGCGGCATCATCACGGACCTCATGAGCTGGCGTGCGGCCTTTGCCTGCTTTGGTGTGCTCGCGCTGGTCGCGCTGGCGCTGCTCTGGCAGCTTCCGCGCCCCGCGGCGCCGGCGGGTGAGAAGGACGCCGAGCCCGCTGCCGCGGCGCCTCAGGGCAGCTTCTTCGCCCGTGCTGCACGCATCTTCTTTGGCAGCCACCGTGCGGTCTATTTCGTCGCCTGCACGACGGGCATCGTCTTTTTGGGCGTCTACGGTTTCATGGGGACGTTCCTGGCCGAGCGCTGCGGCCTCGGCTCCACGCAGGCGGGCCTCATCATGATGCTCTACGGCGTGATGTGCCTGGTGGGAGGTACCGTCTCCGGGCGCATCGGCGCCGTGCGCGGCCCGCGTGGCGTCATCTATGTTGGTGAGGCCTCCGGGCTGCTGGCCATTGCGACGCTCGTGCTCGTCACGGCGACGGGCGCCTGGCAGCCGGCGCTTCTCGCCGCGGGCGCGCTCGGCTTTGGCTACATCCTCACGCAGCCCACGCTCGTCTCGCTCTCCATGGACGCGGACCCTGCTCAGACGGGGCTCTGCACCGGACTCATCGGGCTCGGCGTCTTCGCGGGCGGCGGCGTGGGCTCCGCGCTCGGCAGCCAGCTCGTTGCGCTCGGCGGCTACGATGCCCTTTGGATTGCGGCGGGCGTGCTGCTTATGGCCCAGCTCGTGCTCGGCGGTCGCGCCCTCGCCGCGCTCGCGCGCCGTGCGGGGTGAGACCCTCCTACCCAGAGCAAGACGTATTCACGTCTGCAAAACAGCCACTCGTGATGAAAACAATGCGATGCTCTTGCAAAACTCTCGCTCGTGATGAAGCTTTTTCGCCTCGAGATGAATTTCGATTCAATATTTCATAAATCAAGCTGCGGTTTTACGAAGATGGATGTCTCGATGGGAAGCGTTCGGACAAAAACCTTCATCACGAACGAGGGTTTTTGCAGAAGAGCTCATGATTATTCATCACGAGCGTGCGTTTTGCAGATAGCAGCCTTCAGTATTGCCGGGGGCGCCCGTGACGAGCCATGCGCTACCATGGTGGGCCGAGAAGAACCGCGAGGTAGGCAGGGAGCTCCCATGGCAGACGAGAAGAACGCGCAGGTCCAGATGTCGCTCTTCGGCGACGACGCACTCTCTGAACCGGAGCCGGAGCCCGCGCAGCCCCCGCGTGCCCGCCACGCGGAGCTCAACCGCATCCTCAACCACGCAGCCTACGCATACTACGCGCTCGACAATCCCGAGATGACGGACGCCGCGTTCGACCGGCTGCTGCAGGAGCTGCTCGCTCTGGAGGCGGAGCACCCCGAGCTCGCGGGTCCCGAGTCCTACACGCAGCGCGTGGGCGGCTATGTCTCCGAGCAGTTCGAGCCCGTGACCCACGCCGCGCGCATGTACTCGATGGACGACGCGATGGACCTCGCCGAGCTCGACGAGTGGCTCGCGCGCACGGACGAGGCCCTCGGCGCCACGCCGGAGCACCCGGTCGCCTACACCTGCGAGCTCAAGATCGACGGCCTGGGCGTGGCCCTCACGTACCGCGACGCCCAGTTCGTCCGCGCCGCCACGCGCGGTGACGGAACGACCGGCGAGAACGTCACGGCCAACGTCCTCACGATCGGCGACATTCCGCGCGCCCTGGCGCCCGCCGGCCTGGCGCGCCTGGTCGACGGCGGCCTCGGCCGTTCCGTCGAGGTCCGCGGCGAGGTCTACATGCCGCGCCACTCCTTCGCGCGTCTGAACGAGGACGCGGACGCCGCCGGCACCGCGCCCTTCGCCAATCCGAGAAACGCCGCCGCGGGCAGCCTGCGCCAGAAGGACCCCAAGGTCACGGCCCATCGCGACCTCGAGACCTTCATCTACGCCGTCGCCGACGAGGCTCCCATCGACGTTCACACCCAGTGGGACTTCCTCCAGTGGCTCCGCGACTGCGGCTTCTCCGTGAACGACCACGCTGCGCGCTGCACCTCTGCCGCAGAGGTGCATGCCTACTGCGAGCGCGCGCTCGCCCAGCGCGACGCGTTGGACTACGACATCGACGGCGTGGTGGTGAAGGTCGACTCCTTCGCCAGTCAGGAGGCCCTCGGCTTCACGGCGCGCGCCCCGCGCTGGGCCATCGCCTTCAAGTTCCCGCCCGAGGAGAAGCGCACCGTTCTGCGCGAGATTCGCGTGCAGGTGGGCCGCACCGGCGTCCTCACGCCCGTCGCCGAGTTCGACCCGGTGACCGTGGCCGGCTCCGTGATCGCCCGCGCCACGCTCCACAACGTGGACGAGATCGCCCGCAAGAACGTTCGCGTGGGCGACACGATCGTGGTGCACAAGGCCGGCGACGTCATCCCCGAGGTCGTGGGGCCCGTGCTGGAGCTCCGCCCCGAGGGCGCGCCCGAGTTCCACATGCCAGAGACCTGCCCCTCCTGCGGCAGCCCCGTCGTGCGCGAGGAGGGCGAGGTCGCCTACCGCTGCGTCTCCATCGACTGCCCCGCGCAGGCCACCGAGCGCCTCATCCACTGGGGCAGCCGCACGGCCATGGACATCGACGGCCTGGGAGACGAGATTGTCTCCCGCATGGTCGAGCAGGGCCTGCTCTCCGACGTGGCCGACTTCTACGACAAGCTCACCGAGAAGGGCCTTGCGGAGGTCTGGACCGGTCGTCAGACCGTCGACGGCGAGGACATCGTCGTGGGTCCCGTGATCGCGGCCAAGATCATGGCGCAGGTCGTGGAGTCCAAGGGCCGCGGCCTCGCGCGCGTGCTCTTTGGCCTGGGCATCCGCCACGTGGGCGCCACCGTGGCGCGCCAGCTTGCGGCGCACTTTGGCTCCATGCAGGCGCTTGCCGCCGCCACCGAGGAGGACATCGCCCAGGTGGACGGCATCGGCCCCAAGATTGCCGCCAGCGTTCGCGAGTTCTTCTCCATCGAGAAGAACGTGGCTGTGGTGGAGCGCCTGCGCGAGGCGGGCGTGGTCCTGGAGGAGGAGTGCACGGAGCCCGAGCGCCCGCAGACGCTCGCGGGCCTCACCTTCGTGCTCACGGGCACGCTCGGGCGCCACACGCGCGACGAGGCAAAGGCCGCGCTCCAAGCCCTCGGTGCCAAGGTCACCGGCTCGGTCTCCAAGAAGACCAGCTACGTCGTGGCGGGCGAGGCGGCGGGCTCCAAGCTGACCAAGGCCCAGTCCCTCGGCGTCCCCGTCCTCGACGAGGCCGCCCTCGACCACATCCTCGAGACCGGCGAGCTCCCGGCGTAGGCTGCGTCTGTCACACGGCGGCGTTCTCGCGGCGCCACTCGCGCGGGGACACGCCGTACGCGCCCTTGAAGGCGCGCGAGAAGTGCAGCTGGTTGGGATACCCCACGGCGCGGCCCACCTCGGCCACCGGCAGCGCGGTGAGCTTGAGCAGCTCGGCCGCCTTGCCCATGCGGTAGCCGATTAGGTACTGCTGCGGGGACTTGCCCGTGGCGGCCTTGAACACCTTGCCAAAGTAGCTCCTGTTGAGACCGGTCCGCTTGGCGATGTCCTCGACCGTGATGTCCGACTGGTAGTGCTCCTTCACGAAGTCGATCGCCTCGCTGATGTAGAAGCTCTGCAGGCGGCTCGTCGTCTGCTCGTCCGGGTGCGCCGCGGAGCGCAGCAGGTAGTCGATGAAGAGGTAGGTGTGCCCGATGAGGTGGAGTGCGGAGGCGTTCCTGTTCGACACCAGGTAGCGCATCTCCTCGACCATGTGGGCGCGCAGCTCGCTCGACTGCGAGCGGTAGACGGGGGAGGAGGGCGTGAGCCCGGCGTTCTCCAGGTCGTCGCGCACGCGGATGCCGTCGAACTCGATCCAGATGTACTCCCAGGGATCGTCGAGGTCGGCCACGTAGGTGTTCACCTGACCAGGGAAGATGAGGAACCCCTCGCCGCCCGAGAGGCGGTAGTCAGTCTTGGAGCCGCGCTCGTCCGTCGTCATGAAGAGGCCGCACCCGGAGATGATGTAGTGGAACAGGAAGTGGCTGCGCCGTGCGGGTCCAAAGGCATGTCCGGGCTCACATGCCTCGCGGCCGTACTGATACGGCATCAGGTCGACGTAGTGGCCGTGCGTGAAGGTGGAGAACTCGAGCTCGTGTGCCGGCATGTCCGTGCCCCTCCCGTCATCGAGCGCACAGGCGAGAAACCCATGTCGCATTTTGCATAGTTTATCGCTTTGACGGCATACGAGAAAGGACAAGACAACGCATAAAGATAAATTCTGGAGCACCCAATATGGAATCGATTCCCTATTTTCAGAAGCATCTACAAGTCATTTACCAGCAACTTTACAAACCACCTAAACCACTCGCGCCAAAATGCTATCCGTTCGGCGAATGAGTGAATTTGCTCTGAAATGCAAAACAAGACAACTACCAGCAATACCACGAATAACGGAATAATACATATCAGCATACAGATAAAATCGCGTAAAAGTGGCAACATAAAATTAAGCACAACGTAAGGTGGGGCCTCGGTCGGCGGGCGCACGCCGGGCGGGCAGGGAGAAAGGTTGCGCAGATGGCAAGCCTCACGCTCGAACACGTAGGTAAGAAGTACCCGAACGGCTTCGAGGGGGTGAAGGATTTCAACCTCGAGATCGCCGACAAGGAGTTCATCATCTTCGTCGGCCCGTCCGGCTGCGGCAAGTCCACGACGCTGCGCATGATCGCCGGCCTCGAGGACATCACCTCCGGCACCCTCAAGATCGACGGTCGCGTGGTCAACGACGTCGAGCCCAAGGACCGCGACATCGCGATGGTCTTCCAGACCTACGCGCTGTACCCGCACATGTCCGTCTATGACAACATGGCGTTCCCGCTCAAGCTGCGCAAGGTCGACGCCAAGGAGATCGACAAGGCCGTCCGCGAGGCCGCCCGCATCCTCGACCTCGAGAAGCTCCTCGACCGCAAGCCGTCCGCCCTCTCCGGCGGCCAGCGCCAGCGCGTCGCCATGGGTCGCGCCATCGTCCGCAACCCCAAGGTCTACCTGATGGACGAGCCGCTCTCCAACCTCGACGCCAAGCTCCGCGTCCAGATGCGCGCGGAGATCTCCAAGCTCCACGACCGCCTCGGCGCCACGATCATCTACGTCACGCACGACCAGACCGAGGCCATGACGCTCGGCACCCGCATCGTCGTCATGAAGGACGGCGTCATGCAGCAGGTGGACACCCCCACCAAGCTCTACAACGAGCCCTGCAACCTCTTCGTCGCCGGCTTCATCGGCTCCCCGCAGATGAACTTCATCGACGTGGCGGTGGCCGAGAAGGGCGACGGCGTGACGCTCACCTTTGGCGGCAATACGATCACCCTCGCCGGCGCCAAGGCCAAGGCCCTGAAGGACGGCGGCTACGTGGGCAAGGTCGTCGTCATGGGCATCCGCCCCGAGGACGTCGTCGAGGAGCACGAGTACGCCGAGGGCCGCACCCTCTCCGAGACCTTCCCGGCCGAGGTCACGGTCTACGAGCTGCTGGGCTCCGAGGCCATGATCTACGCCGACGTCGACGGTGGCCAGATCTCCGCGCACCTCTCCGCCGCCAGCTCCGTCCGCACCGGTGACAAGATCAACTGCTCCGTCGACGTGGACAAGATCCACCTCTTCGACAAGCAGACCGAGCTCGCCATCGCCCACTAGGGAAGGAGGGCACACCTTATGCAGAAAAGAGCACTGACACGTCGCTCCTTCCTCGGGCTCTCCGCCGCCGCTGCCGCCGGTCTCGCGCTCACGGGCTGCGAGGGCGAGCGCTCCGACGGCAGGACCGAGATCGAGTTCGTCTCGTACAAGCGCGAGGCCGTGAGCATCTTCGACGCCCTCACCGCCGAGTTCAACGAGACCAACGACCACATCTACCTCAACTTCTCGAGCCCCAACGACGCCGTCACCATCATGAAGACGCGCTTCGTCCGCGAGGACTACCCCGACGTCGTGGCCATCGGCGGCGACGCCTCCTACGCCGACTTCGTCGACTCCAACATCCTCGCCGACGTCACCGAGTACCCCGGCATGGCCAGCGTCCAGCCGGCCTACCAGGAGATCATGAAGAGCGTCACCTACGTCCCGATGGACGGCATCTACGGCGTCCCCTACATCGCCAACGCCGCGGGCATGCTCTACAACAAGGACATGTTCGCCGAGAAGGGCTGGGAGATTCCGACCACGTGGACCGAGTTCTGCGACCTCTGCGACCAGATCAAGGCGGAGGGCGAGGTCCTTCCCCTCTACCTCGGCTTCCTTGACACCTGGACGATCCTCTCGCCTTGGAACTCCATGCTCGTCGAGCTCGTGCCGTCCGACCACATCCGCAAGGTCAACGCCGGCGAGGCCAAGTTCGCGGACTACTACCGCGAGCCTGCCGAGAAGCTCCTCAAGCTGCTGGAGTACGGCGAGGACGGCCCGATGGCCTACAGCTACGAGGACGCCTGCACCGCCTTCGCGCGCGGCCAGTCGGCGATGTTCCCCTGCGGTTCCTTCGCGGTCCCGCAGATCCTGGGCGCCAACCCCGAGATGAACATTGGTCTCTTCGCCATGCCGGCCTCCGACGACCCCGACGACCGCATCGTCGTCTCCGGCGTCGACCTGTGCTGGAACATGACGACGGCCAACGAGGACCATCGCGAGCAGATCTACGAGGTCATCGACTTCCTCAACAAGCCGGAGAACCTCCAGACCTACATCGACGACCAGAAGGCCATCCCCTGCGTCGAGGGCGACTTCACGCTCGACCCGCTCTTCGACGACATCCAGGAGTTCCTGGACGAGGGCAAGGTCATCGACTACCCCGACCACTCCTACCCGTCGGGCATGGCCTGCGACGCCCAGCTCCAGGCGTTCCTCATGGACGGCGACGTCGACGCGTTCCTCGCCAACTGGGACAACCTCTGGCAGCGCTACAACAAGACCGTCATCCGCAAGTACAACGAGTACATGGCGAACCAGGGATAAGGAGGGGAGAAAGACATGGCAAGCACCGCTGTCGCAAAGGCGGGATCTGACAGGAACCGCACCTTCCTCGCAATCCTGATCCCCGTGCTGATCCTGTTCTGCGCGTTCAACACGATTCCGCTGCTCACCGGCTTCTTCTACAGCTTCACGGACTCCAAGGGCTACGGCGCGTTCGAGATCGTGGGCCTGCAGAACTACATCGACCTCTTCCAGGACGCCCGCGTGGGCAACTCGTATCTGTTCACCTTCAAGATCGCCGTGGTCTCGACGATCCTGGTCAACGTGATCTCGCTCATGCTGGCCATCGGCCTCTCGAGCAAGATCAAGTTCAAGAGCGCCCTGCGCGGCATCTACTTCGTGCCCCGCATCCTCGGTGGCCTCGTCGTCGGCTACGTGTTCAGCTACTTCTTCACCTACATCGTTCCCGCCCTCACCGGCACGACCTCGATGCTCGCGAGCACCGAGTGGGCGTGGGTGGCTATCGTGGTGGTCCTCGTGTGGCAGGCCTGCGCCCAGACCACGATCATCTACATCACCGGCCTCTCGTCGGTGCCCGAGGACGTCTACGAGGCGGGCGCGCTCGACGGCGCGACCGGCTGGGACAAGTTCCGCTACCTCACGTTCCCGCTCATCATGCCGTCCATCACCACGAACATGGTCCTGGTCATGAAGGACATGCTGATGACCTTCGACCAGATCGTGGCCATGACCTCCGGCGGCCCGGCGCAGTCCACCGAGTCCATCTCGTACCTCATCTACCAGAACGGCCTTAACAACAGCCAGTTTGGCTTCCAGTGCGCCAACGCCGTCATCTTCTTCATCGTCATCGCCGTGATCTCGATTGCCCAGACCAAGTTCCTGAACAGTAAGGAGGAGCAGCTCTAATGGCTAACAACACTGTTCCTACCAAGGTCAAGGAGCGGGTCAACTGGCCCATCACCATCCTGCTCATCGTCGGCCTCATCACCATCATCTTCCCGCTCTACATGGCCGTGGTCATCGCCTTCAAGGATCCCTCTGAGATGACCAACGACATCGCGGGCATCCTGTCGCTGCCCTCCACGTGGTCCCTCGACAACTTCATCGAGGCCATCCAGGTCACCGACTTCGCCCATTCGTTCATGAACTCGCTGATCATCACCGTGGCGGCCGTCGTGGTCTCCATCGTGGTCCACAGCCTCGCGGCCTACGCCATCGGGCGCAACATGGACTCCAAGAAGCTCTTCAAGGCGTCCTACTACTTCATCGTCGCCGGCATGTACGTGCCCTTCGCGATCCTGATGATGCCGCTCGTCAAGCAGACCGCCATCCTGCACCTGGACAACATGGTCGGCGTCATGATCCTCTACGTGGTCTTCTACATGCCCATGAACATGATGCTCTACACCGGCTACCTGAGGAACATCCCCACCGCCCTCGAGGAGGCCGCGCGCGTCGACGGAGCGTCCACCTGGACCACCTACTGGAAGGTCATCTTCCCGCTCATGAAGCCCATGCACGCCACCGTCGCCGTCATCACCGGCCTGGCCGTGTGGAACGACGTCATGACCCCGCTCGTCATCATGGGCGGCTCCGGCGTGAACACGCTGCCGCTCGCCCAGATGAACTTCCAGACGGCCTTTGCCACGAACTACAACCTGGCCTTCGCCTCCTACCTGCTCGCCATGCTCCCGATGATCATCTTCTACATCGTGGCGCAGAAGCAGATCATCGGCGGCGTCACCAACGGTGCCGTGAAGTAGGCCCCGAGATGAACGTAGGGCATCTGTAAAGATTCCCCCTGACGCCCGGAATCCGCCGCATGACGGGTTCCGGGCGTCCCCAGATGCGCTACATTCGCCTTTGCACTTTCAGGCATACGAGAGAAAACGAGGAACCATGCCCCTGTCGTACGACGCCCCCGCGCGCCTCCTCACCATCTCAACGGATAGATCCACCTATCAGATGAAGGTCGACGAGTACGGCTACCTGCTCCATCTCTACTACGGCGCACGTGCGGAGGGGGATTTGTCCTACCTCCTCACGTACTGCGACCGCAGCGGCATGTGCGGCTGCCCTCACGACGTGGCGGACCGCACCTACTCGCTCGATTTTCTCCCGCAGGAGTACCCCTTCCAGGGCTCCGGAGACATGCGCAGCCCGGCTCTTCTCGTCCGTGACGCCGAGGGCACCTTCGGTTGCGACCTGCGCTACAAGTGCCACGAGATCCGCCCGGGCAAGTACGACCTGCCGGGGCTTCCCGCCGTCTACGCGGGCGAGAAGGACGACGCGGAGACCCTCTCCGTGACGCTCGCCGACGAGCGTCTGGGCCTTGAGGTGGAGCTGCTCTACGGCGTTCTGCCCAGGCTCGACGTCATCACCCGTGCGGCGATCGTCCGCAACAACGGCACCGGCCGCGTCACCGTGGAGAAGCTCCAGAGCGCCTGCCTCGACTTCGTGACCGGCGACCTCGACGTCATCACCTTCGACGGCCGCCACGCGATGGAGCGCCGTCCCACGCGTCGCCACCTCCTAAACGGCGCGCTCTCCGTGGGCAGCCGCCGCGGCATGTCCTCCAACCAGTACAACCCGGTCATGATCGCCTGCGACCACGCCGCCACCGAGACCTCGGGTCGCTGCTGGTCCATGAGCTTCGTCTACAGCGGCGGGTTTCTCGTCGAGGCGGAGCGTGACCAGTACGACCAGTCCCGCATCCAGATGGGCCTCGACGACGACCTCTTCTCCTACCCGCTCGAGCCGGGCGAGAAGATCGTGGCGCCCGAGGTCATCATGACCTACTCGGATGCCGGCCTGGAGAAGGTCTCCCACAACCTGCACCGCTGCATCCGCCGCAACGTCTGCCGCGGCCCCTGGCGCGACGCCTCGCGCCCAATCCTCATCAACAGCTGGGAGGCCTGCTACTTCGACTTCACGGGCGACAAGCTCGTTGAGCTCGCGAAGAAGGCCGCGGAGCTGGGACTGGACATGCTCGTCATGGACGACGGCTGGTTTGGCGCGCGCAACGACGACCACCGTGGCCTCGGTGACTGGCAGCCCAACATGGCCAAGCTCGGCGGCACGGTGGCCGACCTCGCCCGCCGCGTGAACGAGGTGGGCCTGGGCTTTGGCATCTGGGTGGAGCCCGAGATGGTGAACGAGGACTCCGACCTCTTCCGCGCGCACCCCGACTGGGCGCTCGCCATTCCCGGCAAGGAGCCTGTGCTCGGTCGCGACCAGCTGGTGCTGGACCTCTCGCGGCCTGAGGTGCGCGACAACCTCTTCGAGCAGCTCTGCGCCGTGCTCGACCAGGGCGGCATCGACTACGTCAAGTGGGACTACAACCGTTCGATCGTCGACGTCTACTCCCGCACTGCGAGCGACCAGGGCAAGGTCCTCTACGACTACATGCTCGGCCTCTACGACCTTCTCGAGCGCGTGCGCTCCCGCTACCCGGAGCTCCTCATCGAGGGCTGCTCTGCGGGCGGCGGCCGCTTTGACGCGGGCATGCTCTACTACACGCCCCAGATCTGGACGTCCGACAACACCGACGCCCGCAACCGCCTGGAGATTCAGTACGGCACCTCCTTTGGCTACCCGTGCTCGGCGATGGGCGCGCATGTCTCCGCCTGCCCCAACGAGATCACCGGCCGCACCGTTCCTCTCGGCGCCCGCGGGACCGTGGCCATGGGCGGCGGCGCCTTTGGCTACGAGCTCGACCTCATGGAGCTGAACGACCGTGCCTGCGAGCTCATCAAGAGCCAGGTCAAGACTTACCGCACGATCGAGCACCTCGTGCGCGAGGGCCTCTTCTACCGTCTGACCGACCCCAAGGACGCCACGCTTGCGGCCTGGGAGTTTGTCTCCGAGGACGGCGCGGAGGCGCTCGTCTGCGCCGTGGTGACGCGCGTTGACGGCTACGGACTGGCCAATTACGTCGTTCCGCGCGGCCTCACGCCGGGCGCGAGCTACCGCATGGTGAGCAACGGCCGCGTCTACTCCGCCGACGCCCTCATGGACATGGGCCTGCCCGTCTCCGTGCCCGCCACGCCGTACGAGAGCTTCATGTACCGCTTCGAGCGCGTCGATTAGCCAGGAAAAGCAGGGTTTTGTGCCGCGCGACCACCTTCGTCGCGCGGCACGCCTGTTTCGAGACGTCCCCCTCATGTTTTGGGGCAAAAGTTTGATGTTCTTCTCGCCCCGAGATAAAAGGTGTTGCCCACAAGCACGCTTCTTATGGCTTTGAGCCAAGATAGCCGAGCTTGTGGGCAACAAGTTTTATGCGATCGCGGCCTCTATATCAAACTTTCGCCCCAAAACCGAGAAGAGGCCTCGGGGGAATCAGGACGGCGAGAAACGCGGGTCTACTCGAAGGGGAAGACGACGCCAAACTGGCGGCGGATCTCGTCCATCTGGCGCATGAGCTCGAGCGTCTCGGCGTGGGGCATCTCCGGGCACTCGAGCGCGCCGGCCTCGATGGCGCGCTTGCAGGACAGCAGCTCGTACTCGTAGCCCGTGATCTGCTCGGGCACCGCGATCTCACGCGTGAGCTCACGGGTGAGTCCGTCGGACGCGTAGACGCGGATGACCTGCGGGTTGTTGATGTTCTCGACGGTGATGAAGCCCTCGGTCCCCAGAATCTGGCCCTCGCGGTCGGTCATGGCGTACATCGTGGAGAACAGGCTCGCCATCTGGCCGGACTCGTACTCGATCATGACGTTGTCCTGCCCGTCCACGCCGGTCGCGGCGGGCACCATCGACGCCACGATGCGCCGTATTCCGTTGCCGAGCACCATGCTGGCAAAGTTCAGCGGGTAGACCGTGAGGTCGAGCAGGGCGCCGCCGGCGAGCGCCGGGTCAGTCATGCGCGCATTGCCGTCCACGCGGTAGCCGAGGTTGGCCGCGACGGTCGTGACCTCGCCGATCTCGCCGCTCGAGACGATCTTGTCGATCATCTTCCGCGACGGCATGTAGCGCGTCCAGATCGCCTCGGCGAGCAGGAGTCCCCGCTCGCGGGCGCACTCGACCATCTCGCGCGCCTGGCGCTCGTTTGCGGCGAAGGCCTTCTCGCACAGCACGTGGTGGCCGGCCTCGAGCGCGGCGATGGTCCAGCGGTGGTGGAGCGAGTGGGGGAGCGCCACGTAGACGAGGTCCACGTCGGGGTCGGCGAGCAGCTCCTCGTAGGAGCCGTACGCACGCGAGAAGCCCCAGCGCCTGGCAAACTCCCGCGCGCGCTCGGGGTCGCGCGCGGCAACGGCGTAGTTTTCCACCTCGCCCATCCGCGCGATGGTCTCCGCCATCTGTCCCGAGATGTTGCCCGCTCCGATGTAGCCCACGCGCATCGTCTTCATGACGTCCCTCCGTCCCTCGTTCCCTGTGCCTACTGTAGCAGCGACGCCCTACCGGATGACCCAGGCGGTGGCGTCGGTGGGCAGCATGCCGTCCTCGAGCTCGGCGCTGGCGAGAAGAACCTCGCCCTCGGGAAGCTTGACGGCGCGCGGGCCGAAGTTGGTCACGCTCGTGAGCACCCGGCCGTCCGCGGTGGGACGGTGGTAGGCGATGACCTGGTCGTCGTAGCCGTCAGCCCAGGTGAGCGACGTGTCGCCGGTGGCCGTGAGCAGCTTGGCGCGCAGCGCGAGCGCGCGACGGTAGTAGCGGAGCATCGAGTGCTCGTCCGTCTCCTCCACGTCTACGGCGTGACCTGCGAACCACGCGGGCTGCGGCAGGTGCGCGGGCGCGTGCGTCGCCGGCGCCGAGAAGCCAAAGTCGTCCTTCTCGGCCTCCCAGGGCAGCGGCACGCGGCAGCCGTCGCGACCCTTGAGGGCGTCGCCGTGCGCGGTCATAACGGCCTGCGGGTCCTCGAGCGCGTCCCAGGGGATGTCCGCGACCTCAAAGAGGCCGAGCTCCTCGCCCTGGTAGAGGTAGACCGAGCCGGGAAGGCCCAGCTCCATGAGGAGCGCGGCCCGCGCGCGGCGCGTGCCCAGCTCGCGGTCCTCGTGGTAGCTCCTGCCGTCTCGCAGTAGCCAGTCGTTGGCGAGCTGGTGGTGCGCCGAGGACTTGACCTGCGGCAGGCCGTAGCGCGTGGCGTGACGCACCACGTCGTGGTTGGAGAGGACCCACGTGGTGGTGGAACCGGAGTGCTCGGCGGAGTCGAGGCCCTCCTCGATGGCGAGGCGCATCTCGTCGGCCATCCAGTTGGCCTTGGCGAGCTCGAAGTTGAAGACCTGACCGAGCTCCTCGGTCGAGGCGTAGCGCCACTGGTGCTCCGGGACGACCCACGCCTCACCCACGGCAAAGCGCGCGGGCTCGTACTCGTTGAAGACCTGGCGCCACTCGCGGTAGATCTCGTGCACCTCGGGGCGGTCCCAGAGGGGGTTCTCGGCGCCGGGGTGGTCCTGGTCGGGGTCGTCGGGCCATTCGTCGAGCGGGCGGCTGTCAAGGTCCTTGGCCAGCGCGTGCGCCACGTCGATGCGGAAGCCGTCGGCCCCGCGGTCGCTCCAGAAGCGCAGCGTCCTCTTGAAGTCCTCGCGGACCTCGGGGTTCTTCCAGTTGAGGTCCGCCTGCTCGACGGCAAAGAGGTGCAGGTACCACTCGCCGTCACCGACCGGCTCCCAGCCGGGCCCGCCAAAGGTGGACCTCCAGCCGTTGGGGGGCAGCTCGCCGTGCTCGCCGCGCCCGGGACGGAAGATGTAGCGGTCGCGCTCCGGGGAGCCGGGACCGGCCGCCAGCGCGGCCTTGAACCACTCGTGCTCGGTGGAGGTGTGGTTGGGGACGATGTCCACGACGACCTTGATGCCAGCGGCGTGCGCGGCGGCCGACATCTCGTCGAAGTCCTCGAGCGTGCCGAGGCGTGGGTCCACGTCGCGGTAGTTGGCCACGTCGTAGCCGCCGTCGACGAGCGGGGAGGGGTAGAAGGGGGAGAGCCAGATGGCGTCCACCCCCAGCTCGCGCAGGTAGTCCATCTGCGCGGTGACGCCGCGGATGTCACCGAGGCCGTCGCCGTCCGTGTCGTAGAAGCTGCGCGGGTACACCTGATACACCACGGCCTGCTTCCACCAGTCCTCGTTTCCGTTGATGAACGTCATGTCGTTCTCCTTTCCATGATACGAAGGGACAGTCCCTCTGTATCGTTGTAAGACTTATGAGATGAAGGGACTGTCCCTTCGTATCATTACGAGAGATGCCAGATGTCGTGGTCGTACTCCCGGATGGTGCGGTCGGACGAGAAGAACCCGGACTTCGCGATGTTCACGAGGGTCTTCTCGCCCCATGCGAGACGATCCTCGTAGTCCGCGAGGCAGCGTTCCTTCACTGCCACGTAGTCCCGCGCGTCGAGCAGTGCCATGAAGTAGTCCTTGGCAACGAAGTCCCGGTAGACGCGGGTAAGGCACCCCGCGTCGCCGCGCGCGAGCAGCTCGGGCGAGCAGACGAAGTCGAGCACCTCGGTGAGCTCGGGGTCCGACTGCCAAAAGTCCCAGGGCCGGTAGTCGCCCCGGTCGTAGAGGTCGATCACGTCCTCGGAGGATCGACCGAAGAGGTAGACGTTGTCGCGTCCCACCAGCTCGGCGATCTCCACGTTGGCGCCGTCCAGCGTGCCCAGCGTGAGCGCTCCGTTGGCCATGAACTTCATGTTGGAGGTGCCGCTCGCCTCCTTGGACGCGAGCGAGATCTGCTCGGAGACGTCCGCCGCGGGGATGAGGTGCTCTGCGGCCGTGACGTTGTAGTTCTCCACGAAGACCAGGCGCAGCCAGGGCGACACCTCGGGATCGTCCGCGATGAGACCGGAGAGCGCCAGGAGCAGCGCGATCGTGTCCTTGGCAAGGGTGTAGGCCGGTGCCGCCTTGGCGCCGAACACCATCGTGACCGGTCGATTGGGAACGTTTCCACGCTTGATCTGAAGATACTTCCAGATGGCGTACAGGGCGTTCATCTGCTGACGCTTGTACTGGTGCATGCGCTTGACCTGGATGTCAAAGATGGAATGCGGGTCCACCTGGACGTTCTTCTCGGCGCGGAGCCACGCGGCAAGGCGCTCCTTGTTCTGTCCCTTGACGTCAAGGAGGGACTGCGTGAAGGCGACGTCCCCGCGCAGGGCGAGAAGGTCCTCGAGCCGCGCGGCGTCGCGCTTCCACCCGTCACCGATCGCGGAGGTGACGAGCCCGGCCAGCGCCGGGTTGCACCCCATGAGCCAGCGACGGAACGTGATGCCGTTCGTCTTGTTGGAGAACTTCTCGGGGTAGAGCTCGGCGAAGGGGCGCATCTCGGACTCCACGAGGATCTGCGTGTGGAGCGCGGCCACGCCGTTCACCGCGTGGCTGAAGTGCACGTCCATGTTGGCCATGTGCACGACGTCGCTCGCATCGATCACCGCGACGCGCTCGTCGTCCGTGCGCGTGCGAGCGAGCTCGTCCAGCTGACGGATCACGGGCACGATGCCGGGAGCCACCTGCTCGAGGTAGCCCATGGGCCAGGTCTCGAGCGCCTCGGCGAGGATCGTGTGGTTGGTGTAGCCGCAGGTGCGCTCCACGATGGCGGCGGCGTCCTCGAAGGCGATGCCGCGCCCCATGAGCAGGCGCACCAGCTCGGGAATCACCATCGAGGGATGGGTGTCGTTGATGTGGACGGCCACGTGCTCGGCGAGCTCCTCGGGAGCGAAGCCGCGCTCCCCGAGCTCGGCGAGGATGAGCTGCGCACCCGCCGAGACCATGAAGTACTGCTGGTAGACGCGCAGGAGCCTGCCGGCCTCGTCGGAGTCGTCCGGGTAGAGGAAGCTCGTGAGGCCGTGGCGGACGTCGCCCTTGTCGAAGGCGATGCCCTGCTCGGGCGCGGGGGCGGGGTCCTCGACGTCAAAGAGGTGCAGGCGGTTGACCACGCCGTTCTCGTAGCCCGGGACCTCGATGTCGTACATGCGCGCCGTGAGAGGGCCAAAGCCAAAGGGCACCGAGAAGGACGTGCCCGTGTCTATCAGCCAGGACTCGGGCTCGATCCACGGGTTGGGCTCCTCGCCCTGGACGCCCCGGGAGAGGTCCTGACGGAAGAGGCCGTAGTGGTAGTTGAGGCCGACGCCGTCGCCGGGCAGCCCGAGCGAGGCGATGGAGTCGAGGAAGCACGCGGCGAGGCGGCCCAGCCCGCCGTTGCCGAGCGAGGGCTCCGGCTCGCAGTCCTCCACGGCCGCGAGCGAGGTGCCGTGCGCGGCGAGGATGCGCTCGACCTCGTCCACCAGGCCGAGGTTCACGAGGTTGGCCCGCAGAAGGCGTCCCACCAGGAACTCGGCGGAGAAGTAGTAGAGCTTGCGCTCGCCGGAGGCGGGTCGCATCGCGGTCTCCAGGTCGCGCGTCGCCCGTAGCAGCGCGCAGAAGACCTGCGCGTTCGTGGCGTCGTCGAGGGTGGTGCCCATGTCCGCGAGCACCCGTGCCAGACGATTCTCAAAGTCCATCTCACTTCACCTCGTTCTTCTCGGCCTGTGCCCCCGCCTTGGGGGAGGGGGCGCTCAGGCGGTGATAGAGTGCCATCTGGTGGTGGATGCGCTCGGCCAGCTCGTCGCTCGCAAAGCCCGGCTCCGCGCGCCAGCACCAGTTGGAGCCGAGCGTGGAGGGCGTGTTGATGCGCGCCTCGCTGCCCAGTTCCAGAAGGTCCTGCATCTGCACCACGGCGAGCTCGGACGCGCTCGCCCAGATGCCGCGCATCATGCCCCAGGCCTCGCCCTCGGCGGCGTCGAGGTGCAGGTACTCCCGGGCGACCTCCACGTCCCTCTCGGGTGCGGTCTGGAGCCAGCCGACGGCGGTGTCGTTGTCATGCGTGCCGACATAGGCCACGCTGTTCGCGGGGTAGGCGTAGGGGAGGTAGGTCTCGTCGCCCGCCTCGGAGTCACGGGTGTCGAAGGCGAACTCGAGCACCTTCATGCCCGGGAAGCCCGAGTCGGCGAGCAGGCGTCGCACGGAGTCCGTGAGGTAGCCGAGGTCCTCTGCCACGATGTCGCAGCGGCCGAGCCGCTCCCCGAGCACGCGGAAGAGCTCGATGCCGGGGCCCTTGCGCCAGCGGCCGTCCGCGGCGGTCACGGAGCTCGCGGGGATGGCGAAGTAGGAGTCGAACCCCCGGAAGTGGTCGATGCGCAGGATGTCGTACCTGCGCAGCTGGGCGGCGATCCGGTCGCACCACCACTCGTAGCCGTCCGCCTTCATGCGGTCCCAGGCAAAGAGCGGGTTGCCCCAGAGCTGGCCGATCGCGGAGAAGCCGTCGGGCGGCACGCCGGCGATCTCATCGGGCATGAGGTTGTCGTTGAGCTGGAACTGCTCGGGGCGCGACCAGACGTCCGCGCTGTCGAGCGCTACATAGAAGGGCAGGTCGCCCATGATGCGCACGCCCGCCGTGCTCGCCTCGGCGCGCAGGCGCTCCCACTGGCGGAAGAAGAGGCACTGCACGGCCCTCCAGAAGCGGATGTCGCCGTCGAGCCGCGAGCGCGCGTCGGCGAGCGCGTCCGCGTCGCGCAGCCTGAGCGGCTGCTCCCAGGTGGTCCACGACGCCCCGCCGTGGGCGCCCTTGAGCGCCATGAAGAGGGCGTAGTCGTCGAGCCACGAGCGCTCGCGTTCGCAGAAGGCGGCGAGCTCGCTCGCGTGCGCCCGCTCGAAGCGCTCCGTCGCGTGGCGCAGCACGTCAAAGCGGTTGTCCCAGAGCGCTCCGTAGTCGACGCGCGTGGGGTCGTCGCCCCAGTCGAGCCCCGTGTACTCGTCGCGGCGCAGCAGCCCCTCCTCGGCGAGGTTGTCGAGGTCGATCAGGTAGGGGTTGCCCGCGTACGTGGAGAACGACTGGTAGGGCGAGTCTCCATAGCTCGTGGGCACGACGGGCAGGACCTGCCAGACCGAGGTGCCCGAGCGGGCGAGAAACCCGATGAACTCGCGTGCCGCCGCCCCCAGCGTCCCCACGCCCCAGGGGGAGGGGAGCGACGTGACGGGCATGAGGATGCCACCGCTTCTCACGCTGACCTTCCTTTCCTCTTGCTTTTCTCGTCCGGCTAGATGCTGCGGACGCTCTCTCGCTCGATGAGCTGGAACGGAACCACCTCGTGAACCGCCGGGCTGCCGCCCATGCCGTCCAGCAGAATCTGCGCGCTCCTCTCGGCGAGAAGCTCCGCGCCCTGGCGAATCGTCGTGATCCGGGGGACCGAGAACTGTGAGAAGGAGGTGTCGTCAAAGCCGACGAGGGAGATGTCGTCTGGGACGCTGAGCCCCTGGTCGGCGAGGGCGCGCAGGGCGCCGAAGGCGATGACGTCGCCGAGCGCGAAGACGGCGGTGAGGTCGCTCGTGCGCTCGAGCAGGCGCCGCGCGGCATCGTAGCCGGCGACCTCCAGGAAGGCGCACGGCTCGTAGTCGCGCTCGTAGTCGAGCTCGATCCCGCGCTCGCGCAGGGCGCGCTCGGCGCCGCGGAGGCGCTGCGAGCTGACGCTGTTCTCGACCCGGTCCCCGCCGATGATGCCGATGCGCCGGTGGCCGCGCTCCCAGAGGTGCCCGACGGCGCACGCGGCGGCGGCCTCGTTGTCGATGGTCACGCTGGAGAGGTTGTCAAAGCCGAGGTCGGCGGCCGAGTTGGTCACCAGGACGCAGGGGACCTCGATCTCGTGGAAGGACTCGCGGAAGTAGCGTGGCTCGCCCCCGAGGAAGACCATTCCCTTGGGGCGGCGGGCCTGCTGGTAGTCGATGGCGGCCCTGACCTCGCGGGAGTCGTCGTCGAGGTAGGTGACGGCCATCTCCTCGTCGGCGGCGGCGAGGGCCGCCTGCAGGGGACCGATGATGTCGTCGAAGAGGCGGTTGCCGACGCCCATCACAAACGCGGTGACCGGGGTCTGCGAGCGCATCTTGAGGTAGCGCGCGTTTGAGTTGGGCTCGTAGCCGCACTCGGCCATGACGGCGAGGATGCGCTTGCGCGCGCGGTCGCTGACGTTGGGCTGGTTGTTGATCACGCGGGAGACCGTGCCCACGCCGTAGCCCGATGCTGCTGCGATGTCGCGGATGTCCATGTTCGACCCCTTTGCGTGAATCCCGCTGAGAAGCGTTCCGCTTCGCATTGGAAACGTTTCCAACACGGCTATAGATATAGCACTCCCGCGTGCCGACGGCCCTGAGATTCATGAGATTCCGCTCACCGCCAAAAGTCTGCCGCCTGTCGATGGGACGTTCTTCTCGGCACGCGGTCTATCTAGGAATTCGCGGCCTTGTCTCATGTCCGTCTAGGATTTTGGGACCTTGCGCGGCATACCCGTCAACGCTTCTGGAAATCGCGGCTCTTGCACGCCGTTCGTCCGCGTTTTGGCACGCTTGCAAGCTTTCGTTGAGACAAGGTCGCGGATTCCCGGAAGCCCCTGGGACAAGGTCTCGAATTTCTAGACTTACCTGCGACAAGTCCCTAGATTTCTAGGGGTTTGCTCCGTGGGGCGAGAAGGACCTTGGCCCGCGTGCGGGGACGCTCCGCCCGCTTGCCGCATAGCTCGCTCCGAGCCGCGCCGCATGCGGTATCGTCTCTTGATAAGTGAGCCGATTTGTATCGGGCCCGGGCCCGGGGAGGGAGCACGCTATGGCCGAGGACTGCTCTGGAGCGGTTGAGAGGGGAGTCGCCGATCTTGTCGCCTACGCGCTCGACCGGGGGCTCATTGGCGAGGAGGACGTGACCTACGCCGCCAACCTCATGCTGGACGCGCTCAGCTACGAGCCCACGGGCGCCTTCGTTCCCAAGGAGGCCGTCGCCGCCGCGCGCGCGGCCGCGGAGCGCCCCGAGCTCGAGGTCATTCTCGCCGGTCTGCTCGATGACGCCGTCGAGCGCGGCGTGTGCGACCCCGGCATCGCGAGCCGCGACCTGCTGGACACGCGCCTCATGGGCTGCGTGACCCCGCGCCCGAGCGAGGTCGTCCGCACCTTCTGGGAGCGCTACGACGAGTCGCCCGAGGCGGCCACGGACTACTTCTACCACCTCGCGCTGGACTCGGACTACATCCGCACCTATCGCATCGCGCGCGACCGCAAGTGGGTCACCTCCACGCGCTACGGTGACCTCGACGTTACGATCAACCTCTCCAAGCCCGAGAAGGACCCCAAGGCCATCGCCGCGGCGCTGGAGAAGCAGAAGGCGGGCGCCAGCGAGCCCTACCCGCGCTGCCAGCTCTGCCCCGAGAACCTGGGCTACGCCGGGCGTCTTGACCACCCCGCCCGCGAGACCATCCGCCTCATCCCGCTCACGCTGGCGGGCGAGCCGTGGTACCTGCAGTACAGCCCCTATGTCTACTACAACGAGCACTGCATCGTGCTGTCCGAGAAGCACGTCCCCATGCAGATCAGCCGCACGACCTTCCAGCGCCTGTTCGAGTTCGTGGGCAAGTTCCCGCACTACACGGTGGGCTCCAACGCCGACCTGCCGATCGTGGGCGGCTCCATCCTCACGCACGAGCACTACCAGGGCGGCCGCTACGAGTTTGCCATGGCCCGCGCCGGCGCCCGCGAGGAGATCTCCTTCGAGGGCTTCGATGACGTCCGCGCGCAGATCGTGGACTGGCCGATGTCCGTGATCCGCCTCGACGGCGCCGACCCGGCGCGCATCGTCGAGCTCGCCGACAAGATCCTCACGGCGTGGCGCGGCTACACCGACGAGGCCGTGGGCGTGCTCGCCGAGACCGACGGCACCCCGCACAACACCATCACGCCGATCGCCCGCCGTCGCGGCGAGGACTTTGAGCTGGACCTCGTGCTGCGCAACAACCGCACGACGGACGAGTACCCGCTCGGCATCTTCCACCCGCACCAGGAGCTGCACCACATCAAGAAGGAGAACATCGGCCTCATCGAGGTCATGGGCCTCGCGGTGCTGCCGGCGCGCCTGCTCGGCGAGATGGACCAGCTCGAGCAGGTCATCCTCGCGGGCGAGGACCCGGCGGGCGTGCCCGAGGTCGCGAGCCACGCGCCGTGGGCCGCTCAGGTGCTCACGCGTCACCCGGAGTTTGCGCCGGAGAACGTGGCGAGCGCGGACCCCGCGGCGCTCCACGCCGTGATCGAGGAGGAGATCGGCCAGGTCTTCGCGCAGGTGCTCGAGTGCTGCGCGGTCTTTGCCGACGACGAAGAGGGTAGGGCGGCGTTTGCGCGCTTCGTCGCGAGCGTCTGCTAAGGAAGGAGACAACCGAAATGGGCATTCCCAGCCAGGACGTTCTGAACAAGGTGTACGGCGAGGACGCCGAGCGCGCCGTCGAGCGGCTCTCCGCGCTCGCAGCCCGCTACGACGAGGCCTTCGGCGCCGGCGACCCGGAGTACTTCACCGCCTCCGGCCGCACGGAGATCATCGGCAACCACACCGACCACAACGGCGGCAAGATCCTCTGCGCCTCCATCACGATGGACAGCATCGCCGCCGCCCAGCGCACGGACGACGGCATCGTCACCATCTGGAGCGAGGGCTATCCCGAGGCCATCGTCGTGGACACTAACGCGATCGACCAGATCCCGCACGGCGGCGGCTCCACAACGCTCGTGGCCGGCATGCTCGAGGCCACCGTCAAGCGCGGCTTCAAGGTCGGCGGCTTCAACGCCGTGGCCTCCTCCGAGGTCATCCCGTCGGCCGGCGTGAGCTCCTCGGCCTCCTTCGAGATGCTCGTCTGCGAGATCGTGAACCACCTCTACAACGACGACGCCATCGACCGCGCTGACTACGCGCGCATCGGCCAGTACGCCGAGAACGTCTGGTGGGACAAGGCCTCCGGCCTCATGGACCAGATGGCGTGCGCCGTGGGCGGCACGATCCTGCTGGACTTCTCGGACGGCGTGAAGTACGAGAAGGTCGACTTCGGCTTTGACGAGCTGGACCACGACCTCGTGATCGTGAACACCGGCAAGGGCCACGCCGACCTCTCCGCCGAGTACTCCTCCGTCCCCAACGAGATGCACGACGTCGCGGCGGCGCTCGGCGTCAAGAACCTCTGCGAGTCCAACGAGGACGCGGTTCTCGCCAACCTCGCGGAGCTGCGCGAGAAGTGCGGTGACCGCGCGGTCCTGCGTGCCCTGCACTACTTCGAGGAGGTCAAGCGTGTCGAGGCCGCCGAGGCCGCGATCAACGCCGGCGACAAGGCCAAGGTGCTCGACATCATCACCGCCTCCGGTCGCTCGTCCTGGGAGTGGCTGCAGAACGCCGTGGTCCCCGGCATGCCCGAGGAGCAGCCCATCCCGATGGCGCTCGCCCTCACCGAGCTCTACCTGCGCAAGATCGGCGCCGGTGCGTTCCGTCTGCACGGCGGCGGCTTCGCGGGCGTCATCATGTGCGTGATCCCGAAGGCCGAGACCGCGGGCTACGTCGACTACATGGCCAGCTACTTTGGTCGCGAGAGCGTCTACCTCACCAACATCCGCCAGACGGGTGCCGCCTGCCTCGGCAAGGCGTAGGCGACACGGCTCTTCTCGCCAACGAGTTCTTTGGGCGGCGGCGCGGCTTCGGTCGTGCCGCCGCTACACGCTCTCGGGGCGGAAGAGGCCCCCGCGCTGGGGGATGTCCCCGTCGGGAATCTCGATGACGTGCGAGCCGTAGGCGTTGACGATCGTGGTGCCGCAGGGGTGCTCGCGCACGCGCTCGATGCGGCCGTAGGTGAGGTGGACGTGCCCGTGCACAAGATAGCGCGGGCACGTGCGCTCGAGCAGGCGGCCCAGGGCATCGAAGCCGCGGTGCGGCAGGTCGTCGAGGTCGCCGTAGCCGCGCACCGGCGCATGGGTCACGATCAGGTCGACCCCGCCCGAGGCCTGGGCGAGCAGCGCCAGCCGCGCCGCCCTTCTCGCCATCTCTGGCTCCGTGAAGCCGTAGACCTGGTCGTTGTAGCGAATGGAGCCGCCGAGTCCCATGATGCGCAGGCCGTGGAAGTCGCGCAGGTGGCCGTCGATGGAGACGCAGCCCTCGGGCGCATGGCGGTCGTAGGCGGTGTCGTGGTTGCCCGGCACGTAGAGCAGCGGCACGTTGGCGAGGGTCACGATGTGCTCGAGGTACACGGCGGGTAGGTCGCCGCAGGAGACGATCAGGTCGATGCCGGAGACGCGCTCGGCGTCCCAGTGGTCGTAGAGCCAGCCCTCCTCCTCGTCGGCTATGCAGAGGATCCTCACGTTGGCGCCTCCTAGCGGCTCGTGTCCTTGAGCAGCACCGTGGCGGGGTCCACCGGGATCACGCCGGCGACCTCGACCTCGACGAGGCCGTCGCGGTCGAGCTCGCGCTGCTCGGGCAGGCGACCCACCACGTTCTCGTTGAGCCAGCGCATGCGCACGATCTGCTCGCTCGTGAGACGGCCCGCCTCCGGGCCCTGCACCACGTCGCCGCCCTGGGCCACGAGCTCGCCCGTGAACGGGTGGACGCGCCCGGAGAGCACGGACTGGCGCAGCACGTCGACGAGCATGCGCTGCCCGCGTGGCAGCTCGTCGGAGAGGCGGACGTCGAGCACGCCGGCCGACATGCCCCACCAGTAGTTGAGCGACTGCCCCTGGATCTTCTCGCCCTCCTTCTTCCACGTGTCGTTTCTGATGGAGCGGACGAGCATCTCGTAGTAGCGGCCCCACTTCCAGACGGGCTCGGCGAGGTGCGTCTCGGTGCCGTCGTCGTCCACGCGGTAGAGGCCCCAGGACTCGCGGGGCGCGAGCGGGTTGGCGTAGTCGCGACCGGAGATGATGTGGACGCCCTCCTCGCGGAACTCGCGCCGCCAGTCGTAGTCCTTGGCGGAGAACCACTTGAGGTAGACGGTGACGTAGGGGTCCACCATGGCGGCCCCGATGGCGAAGGCGTTGATCTCCGCGACGGTCGAGAAGACCGGGGACTCC
The DNA here is from genome assembly GCA_963928085.1 of uncultured Atopobiaceae bacterium. GTDB lineage: Bacteria > Actinomycetota > Coriobacteriia > Coriobacteriales > Atopobiaceae > Thermophilibacter. The sequence continues at coordinate 1,170,601 of CAWVDR010000001.1, read as the reverse complement.
GCCACGTAGCCGATCTTGTGATGGCCGGCCAGGCTCGCCGCGAGGGCGCCGAGCAGGAACTTGGCCTCGTACATGCGGCCGTAGAACCCGCGGACCGCGCTGTGGGAGAGGCTGACCGAGCAGTTGAGGTAGGCGGGTCCCGGGTGCTCGACGGCGGCGCGCGTGGTCTGGCGCATCTGCGTGGGGGAGCAGGTGACCACGAGGTCCGCCTTGTAGCGCATCGCCTCCTCGACGGCCTGGCCGAACGCCGCGTCCGAGCTGCGGTCGGTGAAGACGCGCGTGGAGACGGTCCCCCCGAGACGTGCCTCGAGCTTCTGGCGCCCGCGGTCGTGCAGGGCGATCCATCCCGACGAGAGGGGGTTGCGGTCGTAGATGAACGCCACGCGGAAGGGCCTGGCCAGGACGGTGGCCTTGGCGATGTTCTTGAGCTTGGGGAGCGGCGCGGTGTGGCCCTTCGAGGGGTCCTCGAGGTAGGCGCGGGCACCCTCGCCCTGCGTCACCACGAACTCGCCCCAGATCTTGCCGACCTCGGCGTCGACCTGGGAGGGCGCGAGGCCGCGCGCGTGCTCGAAGCCGTAGATCGTGATGTAGGTGAGCAGCGCGTCGCCGACCTGGAGGTCGAGGGCGTCACCGCCGCGGGCGTGCCACGAGGCGGAGAAGCTGTCGAAGAGCGAGCGCAGGTCGCGCACCACGTCGTCGGGCCACGCGTCGTGAAGGTCCTGGTCGAGCAGGGCGGCGAGGCGCGCGTAGAAGCCCTCCTCGTCGGAGATGATGCCGTAGATGGGGCACACGCGGTAGAAGCGCGTGAACTCGTGATAGATGCGCAGGGCCTTCTCGTCCGAGGGCATGGGCGTCACGCGCGTGATGTTGGCCAGGATCGTGGGCATGCCCAGGTAGCGCGACACGGACACGCGCTTGTTGCCCTCCTGCACGTAGAAGCGCTGCAGGTACTCGTAGACCACGATCGGGTCGCGCAGGCCCTCGGCGCGCTGGGAGTCGATGAGGTCGCTCCACTTGGAGGAGAACTCCGACCCGGGCTCGGCGATCGGCAGAAAGCCGCTCGAGAACATGTTCTGCCGCCCGCGCGTCTTGGTGCCCGCGATGAGGGAGAGGTCGATCTCGGTGAGGCCGATAGGGACCTCTCCCTGGTAGCCCTGGTTCTTGAGGATGTCGTCGAGTGCCGGGGGATAGGGGTAGCGTCCCGCCGCGACGTCACGATCGACCTGCTTGAGTCCGAGCTTGCGTGCCTTGGCGTAGTCCTCGAGCATGAGGGCTCCCTTCCTGGGCGGGACCGTTCCCATTCATGGTAGCGAATCGAGGGGGATCTCAACGGGTATCCTTGCGATGTGACGGGAGGTTCACATGGCGCTCATCAAGACGCACAGGCGGGGCTGGGCGATCGCGTTCACCGTGGCCGGGTTTCTCGCCCTCGTGGCGGTGCCGAGCTTTCCGGGCGCGCCCTACCTCGTCGACCAGGCGCTGCAGCGCCTGCTGCTGTTCGCGCTCGTCTCCGTTTTCGTGGCCCTGCTCGGCGGCGGCCGGGCGCTGGTCCCGTCTGCCGTGGGGCTGCGGCGCTCGCTGCGCGAGGGGCGCTACCCGGTCCTTCTCGTCCTGGGACTGTGCGCGTTCGAGCTGGTGAGCCTGCTGGGGCTCGCGGCCTCGGGGGAGACGGTGCCCATCTCGCCCACCTGGGCGCCCGACCTGGCGGGCGTCGCGCTGCTCTGCGTGAGCGTGGGCCTCTACGAGGAGGCGCTCTTCAGGGTGCTGCTGCTCGGCGGCCTGCTCTCCGGCCGCGGCGCCGCGCGCAACGGCGTGGTGACGGCCGTGCTCGTCTCGTCCGTGGTCTTTGGTGCGGCCCACGTTGCACTGGAGGGGAGGCTCGACGTGCTGGCCCTTGTCCAGATGCTGCTCAAGACCGCGCAGACAACGTGCATCGCCCTGGTGCTCGGTGCCGTCTACGTGCGCACGCGCAGCTTCCTCGGCGTGGTGGCGCTCCATGCCCTCGCCGACTTCTTCCCCCTGGCGCTGGTTGCGGTCCTGGGTGGGCTCGAGGGCTCGATCGGCTCCTACGTGAGCGGGGGAGAGGGCGCGCTCGCCGTGCTTCAGGGGCTGTCCCTCGTGATGGTCTACCTCGTGCTGGTGGCACTCTACGCTCCGGCCGCGGCGTATGCGTGGGGGCTGCTCGAGACGGCGCCGCTGCCGGCGTCCGGGCCGTTCGAGCAGGGCTGGGACCCGCGCCCCGATGATGACCCCGACCTCGCCGACGCGGGGGACGGCCGTCCCGTGCCCCCGACGGGGCTGTGAGGCGGGTCCCTTCTCGCCCGGGCGGCACGCCGCCCCGGGTGCTCTCCTGACGAGGTGGCTACTTGAGCGTGATCGATGCCTTGCCCTCGCCGAAGAAGCCGGTGGCGGCGTCGTTGGCCCAGATCTGGGTGCCGTCCGAGGTGGAGCCGACGAGCCAGTGGTGGTCGGGTCCGCTCTGGGGCTCGGGGCTCGTGAGGATGATCGTCATATAGAGATACTGACCGTCGTGATGGTAGAACCGCCACTCCCCGTCGCCCGACTGCTCCGCGGTGGTCTCCTGCTGCCAGGAGTCGGGCACGTCAACGTAGAAGTAGTCGCACTCGTAGTAGTGGCTCGCGGCGGGTGCGGGTTCGGGCTCAGGTGTGGGCTCCGGCTCTGGTGCGGGTGCCTCGTCGGTCGCCGCCGCGGCGTCCGCGGGGACATCCGCGTCCTTCTCGGCGGGTTCGCCCTGCGCAGCTACCTCCTGCGGCGCGGGCCTGGTTGCCCGGTCGTAGGCCACGAGTCCCGCCGAGGCGATGACGAGCAGGCACAGGCCCACGCCGATGCCGGCGAGGATGTAGGGGACGAGCTTTCTTGCTGACATGGGCGCTCCTTTGGGTGGGGGGTCGTTGGCCGCAGTCGCTACCTGAGCGTGAGGACGGCGCGCCTGTCGGGGCCGTTGTAGCTGTTTGCCAGGAACCCCGCGCTCGCCTCGCCAACATAGACATCGCGTCCGTCCGAGGTGGTGCCAAAGTAGCTGCAACTGCCCGGTGCTGCCACGCCGACGTATATCTCGGCAATGCCAGTCTCGTACTCCGACCAGCCCTCGGTTGGATTGGAGAATACTACCCTGCTGTAGGAGAAGGCGTAGGAGCCGTCACCGTTGTCGACCGCCTTCCAATATGTCGGTCCGCCGTCAACGGGAGTGGCGTCGCTTCTCACCCAGCTGTCGGGAACGTCCACGTAGAAGGCGTCGCACTCGAAGTCGTGTGTCACGGCGGGTTCCGGCTCGGGCTCCGGCTCCGCCGCGGGCGCCTCCTCGGTCGCCGCGGGCTCCTCGGCGTCGGCGCCCTGCTCGGACGCGCCCTCCCCCTCCTCGGCAGGGGCGTCGGCGCCCTGCTCGCCCCTGGGCGGGAGCGGGGCGATCACCAGCGCGTAGACCAGGTAGGCGGCCGAGGAGGTGGTCGCAAGGGCAAGCACGACGAGGGCGGCGACGATCGGCGCCGTAAGGCGCCGACGCGGCTTCGGGGTCTCGGGGCCGGGGGCGCCCGATTCCAGGTCCTCGACGGGCGCGGGTGCGGGGGCGCCGCAGCCGGGGCAGAACCTGGCACCCTCTTTGAGCTCGGTGCCGCAGTTCCCACAGAACATGGTGCTTCCTCTCCTCGAGTTGTTGTTACGTCCAGTGTACGAGTTCGAGCCTGAGAGCTCACCTGCTGAGCCGGCTTTCGCCGTGATCAGTCGTTCTCTCGTACGTGGGTGAGAACGGTTATGTACACCACTGAAGCCCGTTGGGGCATTTCGCGGCTGCAAAAGCCCAGGTACACGGCGTGCGAGAAGAACGCGGTGCGTGCTGAGGTGTACACAACCGTCATGTCTCAGGTTTCGCCGCCGTTTCCGGAGCGCTTCTCGCGTATGGCGGGCAGAAGACGCGCTCGTGGCGAGCGCGTAGCAAGTTCGTCTCGCTTTTCTCGGCCCTCGGCGGCGCGCCGTAGACTCGCCCTTGGAACCGAACGAGGGGAGTCCCATGAGCAGAAACGGCCTCTATCGCGCCGAGTACGAGCACGACGCCTGCGGCATCGGCGCCATCGCGCACCTGCACGGCGTCCGCAGCCACCAGACGCTCGACGACGCGCTCTCGGTGCTCGTGAACCTCGAGCACCGCGGCGGCAAGGGCCTTGAGAAGAACACCGGCGACGGCGCGGGCGTGCTCTTCCAGCTGCCGCACCGCTTCTTCCGCAAGGAGGCGCAGAAGGAGGGCCAGCTCCTGCCCGACGAGGGCGACTACGGCGTGGCCATGCTCTTCCTGCCGCATGACGACCCCGCGGGCGTCACGGCGGCGCGCCAGGTCTTCGAGCGGGGCTGCGCGGAGTGCGGCGTGCCGCTCATGTTCTGGCGCGAGGTGCCGGTGGACCCGCACGACCTCGGCTCCACGGCGCGCGCCTGCATGCCCACGATCTACCAGGCGTTCCTGCGCCGTCCGGAGGACGTGGCGCGCGGCCTCGACTTCGAGCGCCGCCTCTACGTCTGCCGTCGCACGATCGAGCGCGCCGCGGACGCCACGCCCGCGCTCGACGGCAAGATCTTCTACGTCTGCAGCATGTCCAGCCGCACGATCGTCTACAAGGGCATGCTCGTCGCCACGCAGATGCGCCGCTTCTACCTGGACCTCAACGACGCAGCTGTGGAGACGGCGCTCGCCCTCGTGCACTCGCGCTACTCCACCAACACCACGCCCTCCTGGGAGCGCGCGCACCCCAACCGCTACATCATCCACAACGGCGAGATCAACACCCTGCGCGGCAACGTGAGCTGGATCCGCGCGCGCGAGCCGAGCCTCTACTCGCCGGCGCTGGGCGCGGACCTGGCGCGCGTGCTGCCGATCATCAACCGCGAGGGCTCGGACTCCGCGATCCTGGACAACGTGCTCGAGTTCCTCGTCATGAACGGGCGGCCCCTCGACCGCGCGGTCTCGCTCATGATGCCGGAGCCGTGGGACAAGAACCCCGCACTCAGCGAGAAGCGCCGCGCCTACGATGCCTACCAGTCCATGCTCATGGAGCCCTGGGACGGCCCCGCCGCGATCGTCTTCACCGACGGGCGCACGCTGGGCGCCGCGCTCGACCGAAACGGCCTGCGCCCCGCGCGCTACTACGTGACGCGCGACGACCGGCTGATCCTGGCCTCCGAAGTGGGCACCATCGACGTGGAGCCCGCCAACATCCTGCGCACGGGCTGCCTCGGCCCCGGCGAGATGCTCGAGGTCGACCCTGTGGCCGGCCGCGTCGTGGGCAACGACGAGATTCGTGACCGCCTGGCGGGCGAGAAGCCCTATCGAGACTGGCTCGACAAGGAGACGATCGACGTCGCCGACCTGCCGGAGGCCCCCCGCGAGGAGGCCCCCGTCGCACCCGCCCCGCTCGCCGCGCGCCTCGCCGCCTACGGCTGGCACTACGACGACGTGGACGAGGTCGTGCGCCCGATGGCCGAGAAGGGCGCGGTGCCGCTGGCCTCCATGGGCGTGGACGCGCCGCTCGCCTGCCTCTCCACCAAGACGCGCTCGTTCTTCGACTACTTCAACCAGCTCTTCGCCCAGGTGACCAACCCGCCGATCGACGCCCTGCGCGAGAGCCTCGTCACGAGCACGGTGCTCTACCTCGGTAACCACGGCAACCTCCTCGAGGACTGCCGCGACTCCTGCCGCCTCGTGCGCCTGCCCGGCCCCATGCTCTCCCGGGCCGACTTCGAGCGCATCCGCGCGATCGACCGCGCGGGCTTCCGCGCGGAGACGGTGCGCGCGGTCTACCCGTCGGACGGCGGCGACGGCGCCCTCGAGCGCGCCCTCGACGAGCTGGCCCGCGCGGCCGAGCGGGACGTGCGCTCCGGGGCCAACATCGTCGTGATCTCCGACCGCGCGGGCGCCGGCGAGACGCCGATCCCGTCGCTTCTGGCCCTCGGGTGCGTGCACAACCACCTCATCCGCTGTGGCCTGCGCACCCGCGCCGACCTCGTGGTGGAGACCGGCGACGCCCTCTGCGCCCACGACTTCGCGTGCCTGGTGGGCTACTCGGCGAGCGGCATCTACCCCTACCTGGCCCACGATTGCATCGCCGACCTCTGCGCCCGCGGCGAGCTCTCCCTCGCCCCCGAGGAGGCCTGCTCCGCCTACGACCGCGCCGTCACGGCGGGCATCGTCTCGATCATGTCCAAGATGGGCATCTCCACGATGCAGGGCTACCACTCCGCGCAGATCTTCGAGGTCCTGGGCCTCTCCGACGAGCTGGTGGAGAAGTACTTCACGTTCACGGCCACCCGCGTGGGCGGCCTCACGGTGGCCGACCTCCAGCGCGAGCTGGACGCCCGCGCCGCCGCGGCGCGCGCCCAGGCGGCCTCGCCCGCGCCCGACCAGCTCCCCACGCTCGGCCTCACCAAGTGGCGGCCCGGCGGCGAGGAGCACCTCATCGACCCGAAGGCCATCTACCTGCTGCAGCGCGCCTGCCGCGAGGGCGACTACGGCCTCTTCAAGGAGTTCTCCGCGTGGGTCCACCGCCCCGGGCGTGCCGTCACCCTGCGCGACCTCATGGGATTTGCGCCCGCCGGCGCCCCGGTGCCGCTCGACGAGGTGGAGCCCGCGAGCAAGATCGTGCGTCGCTTCAACACCGGTGCGATGAGCTACGGCTCGATCAGCCGCGAGCAGCACGAGTGCCTGGCCATCGCGATGAACCGCCTGCACGGGCGCTCCAACACCGGCGAGGGCGGCGAGGACCCGGCCCGCGAGACGGCGCTTCCCAACGGCGACTCCGCATGCTCGGCGATCAAGCAGGTGGCCTCGGGGCGCTTCGGCGTGACGAGCCGCTACCTCTCGAGCGCGATGGAGATCCAGATCAAGATGGCCCAGGGCGCCAAGCCCGGCGAGGGCGGCCACCTGCCCGGCCGCAAGGTCTACCCGTGGATCGCCGAGGTGCGCCAGTCCACGCCGGGCGTCGGGCTCATCTCGCCGCCGCCCCACCACGACATCTACTCGATCGAGGACCTCGCCGAGCTGATCTTTGACCTCAAGAACGCCAACCCGGGCGCGCGTATCTCGGTCAAGCTCTGCGCGCTGGCCGGCGTGGGCACCATCGCCACGGGCGTCGCCAAGGGCGGGGCCGACAAGATCCTCATCTCCGGGCACAACGGCGGCACGGGCGCCGCCCCGCGCGACTCGATCTACCACGCGGGCATCCCGTTCGAGATCGGCCTCGCGGAGACCCAGCAGACGCTGCTCAGAAACGGCCTGCGCTCCCGCGTGGTGCTCGAGACCGACGGCAAGCTCATGAGCGGGCGCGACGTGGCGATCGCGGCGCTGTTGGGCGCCGAGGAGTTCGGCTTCGCCACGATGCCGCTCATCGCCTGCGGCTGCCTCATGCAGCGCGACTGCCAGCGCGACACCTGCCCGGCGGGCATCGCCACGCAGAACTGCGCGCTGCGCGGCCGCTTCGCGGGCCGGCCCGAGCACGTGGTGAACTACCTTACCTTCGTGGCCGAGGAGCTGCGCGAGGTCATGGCCGGGCTGGGCTTCCGCACGGTGGACGAGATGGTGGGCCGCGCCGACTGCCTCACGCAGGTGCCGGTGGCGGGCGAGGCCAACTGGAAGGCAAACCGCCTGGACCTCGCCGACCTTCTCGCCTGCGCGGAGCCCGAGTTCGGCCAGCACATCCCCGGGGCCGACGGACGCCACTTCCTGCCGGAGATGGGGCCCGACCTGGAGCTCGAGAAGACCCTCGACGCCACGCTCTTCGTGCCCTACACGGCCGAGGCCCGCGCGCACCTCAAGCCGGTGCGCTTCCGGGCGGACATCGACAACGTCAACCGGTGCGTGGGCACGCTTCTGGGCAGCCACGTCACGCGGGCGCACCCGGAGGGCCTGCCGGAGGGGTCGATCACGGTGGACTGCGAGGGGTCGGCAGGCCAGAGCTTCGGCGCGTTCCTGCCGGCGGGCGTCACGCTGAGCGTCTCCGGCGACGCCAACGACTACTTTGGCAAGGGGCTCTCGGGCGGCGTGCTGTCCGTGCGCCCGGCCGACGGCGCCACCTACAAGTTCGACGAGAACGTCATCGTGGGCAACGTGGCCTTCTACGGCGCCACGAGCGGCCGGGGCTTTGTGAACGGCCTCGCGGGCCAGCGCTTCTGCGTGCGCAACTCCGGCGCCACGGTGGTGGTGGAGGGCGTGGGCAACCACGGCTGCGAGTACATGACGGGCGGCTGCGTGGTGGTGCTCGGCGAGGTCGGCGCCAACTTCGCGGCCGGCATGTCCGGCGGCGTGGCCTACGTCTACGACCGCTTTGGCACGCTGGCGCGGCGCTGCAACACCGAGCTCGTGAACCTGGAGGAGCCGGACGCCCAGGACCTCGAGCTCGTGCGCTCGCTCGTGGAGGAGCACGTGCGCCGCACGGCGAGCCCGCGCGGCATCAAGCTGCTCTACCAGTTCGACGAGGCGTCGGCGCACTTCGTGAAGGTGATCCCGCGCGACTACGAGCGCGTGCTTGCGCTGGTCGCCGAGGCCGAGGCCGCGGGGGCCACCCATGAGCAGGCGCTGAGCCACGCATTCGACGCGATGAGGGAGGCCTAGGATGGGCAAGCCAGGAGCGTTTCTCACGGTGGGCCGGCGCGCCCACGATCTCAGGCCGGTCGCGGAGCGCACGCGCGACTGGGACGAGCTCTACGTGGAGCCGGACGAGGGCGTGCGCCGCGCGCAGGCGAGCCGCTGCATGATGTGCGGCGTGGCGTTCTGCCAGGCGGGCTTTGGCTTTGGCGGGGCGCGGCCGAGCGGCTGCCCACTGCACAACCTCATCCCCGAGTGGAACGACCTCGTCTACCGGGGGCTCTGGCGCGAGGCCGCAGACCGCCTGGCGATGACGTCGCCCTTGCCGGAGTTCACGAGCCGCGTGTGCCCGGCGCTCTGCGAGGCGGCCTGCAACCTGGGCTGCCACGGCGAGCCCGAGACGATCCATGACAACGAGCGCGCCATCTCGGACTGGGAGTGGGCACACGGCGGGCCCCGGCGCTTCTCGCCCGCCGGGCCGGACGCCCCGCGCGTGACGGTGGTGGGCTCCGGTCCCGCCGGACTTGCGGCGGCATGGGAGCTCGCCCGGCGCGGGGCCCGCGTGACGGTCGTGGAGCGCGCTGACCGCGCGGGCGGGCTCCTCACGTACGGCATCCCCAACATGAAGCTCCCCAAGGACGTGGTCGCACGGCGCGTGGCCCTCATGGAGGAGCTGGGCGTGGAGTTTCGCCTCAACACGGACGCGGCCGAGAAGGACGTGGCGTCCGCGCTGCTCGCGGAGAGCGACGCGGTGGTCGTGGCCGCGGGGGCACGCGTGCCGCGCGGGCTCTCGGCGACGGGCTTCGAGGCCGCGCTCGCGGCGGGCGGCGTGGTCTGGGCCGTCGACTACCTCGAGGCGGCCACGCGGGCGCTGCTCGACGGCGGCGAGCCCGCCGTGAGCGCCGCCGGGCGCGACGTGGTGGTCATCGGCGGCGGCGACACGGGCAACGACTGCCTGGGCACCGCCGTGCGGCAGGGTGCGCGCTCGGTGCGGCAGCTCGAGTTCCTGCCGCGTCCCGCCGAGCCGGGGCCGGGCTCGACGCGCTGGCCCGAGTGGCCCGCCACCCTCAAGACCGACTACGGGCAGCAGGAGGCCATCGAGCTCATGGGCGGGGAGATGCGCTCCTGGGGCGTCGACACGCTCGAGGTCCTTCTCGGCGCGGACGGCGCGGTGCGCGGCCTCACGGTCGCCGACCTCGACTGGTCGGGCGGCGCGCCCGAGCGCGTGGCGGGCAGCGAGCGGGAGATCGACGCGCAGCTTGTGCTCATAGCCTGCGGTTTCACGGGCCCGGAGCGCTCCGTGCTGGATGCGCTGGGCGTGAGCGTGGGGGAGCGGGGCCTGCCCGCCCCGGGTGAGAGCGCGCATCGCGCGGAATCCTCCGGCGAGACGCCCGTCTTTCTCGCCGGTGACGTGCGGACCGGCTCCTCGCTCGTGGTGAGCGCCATCGCGGATGCCCTGGCGTGCGTGGACGAGGTTGCCGCGAGGTTGGGTCTCTGACATGGACGCGCGCGACGACGGGAGAGTTGAGGGAATCGTCTGGCTGGAGAAGGGCGACGAGGTCGCTTTTGAGCCCGCCGGCCCGCGTCGCCCCTGGCTCGAGGAGTCCTCCGGCTGGAGCGAGGGGCCTCATCCGGAGGAACCGCAGGGCACCCCGCGGAAGGAGCCTCCCAAGCTCGTCTGGCTGTGAACGGCTGGCCGCTGCCCCGCTTATTCGTCGGCGTCGGGCCGCCCGGCAAAGTCGAGGCCGCCCACCAGCTCGCGCAGGCGGGCCCCGTCCCCGCGGACGAAGGCCTCGGCGATCGCGGGGTAGACGAGGCGCGCCTCGTCGAAGAGGTCGGCGAAGCTGTCCGTGCGGGCCTCGCCCGTGAAGGGGTGGGTCCACGCGCGGCGCTCGAGGTTGGCGGCGGGGCACTCGTCACTGCGACGGACGTAGTGGGCGGACGCGATTGCGAGTGAGGTGCCGCGCAGCAGGCGCTCCGCGCGGGCCGTCGCACGGGCGCGCAACGTCCCGACCGGTTCGATCATGTGATAGACGAACTCGTAGTCGCGCACCGCGGCGGCGTACTCGCGCGCGTCGATCGCCGTGCCAAAGACGCCGAGGGCGACCTGTGAGAGCAGGGCACCGGCCACGCGCTCCGTGCGCTCGGTCCGCATGAGGTTGGATGCGGCGGGGCGCTCCTCGATGGTGGCGTGACGCTTCTCCCAGAGGATCCAGGCGTCGACGTCGGACTCGATGACGGCGTGGACCTCGCGCTCGCGCCCCTCGAGCGACGGCTCGACGTCGCAGAGCGCGCGCTGCTGGGCGATGATGAACGGGTGGGCGGCGCGGTCGAGCGCGTAGTGGCCCACGAGGCCGAGCGCGAAGGCGCGCCCGACGCGCTCGTCGGGGCGGGGCAGGCGACCGACGCCCTCGCGCAGGGCGAGCAGCGACCGCGTGATGCGGCCGGTCTGGATCCTGTGCGCGAGCTCACGGCAGGTCGCCGCGCGGGAGGGGAGCGTCGAGAACCGCGCGAAGAGCGGGTCGGGACCCTGGTTGCCCAGCAGGAACGCGATCAGCTCCTCCTCGCCGGAGACGAGGCCGGCGGGCAGCTCGGAGAGGATGTCCTCACCAAAGATGTGGTGCGTGATGAGCGCGGGCATGGCCCCTCCTCGAGCGCGCGGTCCTTCTCGGCAGTACCACTAGGGTAGCGCATCGGGGCCCGGGCGGGCGGGGCTATCCGTCGAAGCCGTCGTCCTCGGCCAGGTCCGTGCCATCTGCGGCCGTCGTGGCCAGCTCGTCGCAACGCTCGTTCTCGGGGTGCCCCGCGTGGCCCTTGACCCACACCCACGTCACCTCGTGCGGCTCGCAGGCCGCGATCAGGCGCTGCCACAGGTCCACGTTCTTCACGGGCTGCCTGCTCGCGGTCTTCCAGCCGCGCCGCCGCCAGCCGGCGATCCAGTTCTGGTTGAAGGCGTTGCACACGTACTGCGAGTCCGTGGTCATGGTCACGGCGCACGGCCGGCGCAGGGCCTCGAGCGCGGCGATCGCGCCCATGAGCTCCATGCGGTTGTTGGTGGTGCGCCGGTAGCCGCCCGAGAGCTCGCGCTCGTACGCGCGTCCGTCGGGGCCGGTGTAGCGCAGGACCGTTCCGTAGCCGCCCGGGCCCGGGTTGCCGCGCGACGAGCCGTCCGACCAGGCCTCCACGCGCATGAGCGGGCGTGGCGCGACGACCTTCCCGCCCGCCTCCCGCGCGAACTCCTCCCAGCTCGCCACTACTTGGCCTCCGCCCAGTTGGCGCCGTAGGACACCTCGGCGATGAGCGGCACGCTCAGGCTGATGACGCCCTCCATCGTCTCGCGCACGAGGGAGCTCACGGCCTCGAGCTCTGCCTCGGGGACCTCGAGGTCCAGCTCGTCGTGGATCTGCAGCACGAGCTTGGAGGCAAGGCCCTCCTCGTGCAGGCGGCGCTCCACCTGGACCATCGCGAGCTTGATGATGTCCGCGGCGGTGCCCTGCATCGGGTGGTTCATCGCGGTGCGCTCGCCAAAGGCCACGAGCTGGCGGTTGCGCTGCTGGAACTCGCGGATGTGGCGCTTGCGGCCAAAGAGCGTCTCGGCGTAGCCGCGCTCGTGTGCAAGGCGCACGGCCTCGTCGAGGAAGGCGCGCACGCCGGGATAGGCCTCGAAGTAACGGTCGATCATCCCCTGCGCCTCGGCGCGCGGTATCTTGAGCGAGCTCGCCAGTCCAAAGGCCTGCTGGCCGTAGACGATGCCAAAGTTGACGGCCTTGGCTCGGCTGCGCAGCTGCGGGGTCACCTCGTCCACGGGCACGCCAAAGACGCGCGCGGCGGTGGCGGCGTGGAAGTCGCGGCCCTCGCAGAAGGCGGCGATCAGGTGCTCGTCCCCGGAGAGGTGGGCGAGCAGCCTGAGCTCGATCTGCGAGTAGTCGCAGGCGAGAAACACGCTGCCCTCGGGCACCGTGAACGCCTGGCGCACGCGATGCCCCAGCTCGGAGCGCGTGGGGATGTTCTGCAGGTTGGGGTCGGAGCTCGAGAGGCGCCCCGTCGCGGTGACCGTCTGGTTGAGCGTGGTGTGGACGCGGCCGTCCCCGCGCACGAGCGCGGGCAGGGCGTCGAGGTAGGTGCTCTTGATCTTGGAGCGCTCGCGGTAGTCCAGGACGTCGGCCACGATCTCGTGCTCGGCGGCGAGGTCGGCGAGGACCTTGGCGTTGGTCGAGTAGTAGCCGCGCTTGGTCCGCTTGAGGCCGTAGGTGGGGAGCCCCAGCACGTCGAAGAGGACGTGGGAGAGCTGCATGGGGGAGTCGATGTTGAACGTCTCGCCGGCCGCCCCGTGGATCTTCTCGACCATGCCCGAGATCTCCTCGCCGAGCTCGGCGGACTGCGCCGCCAGGACGTGCGTGTCTACGGCGAGGCCCGCGCGCTCCATCTCGGCGAGCACGGGCAGAAGCGGCATCTCCATGTCGTCGAAGAGGCCCGCGGACCCGTCTCGCTCGAGCTGCTCGCGCAGGGGCGCCACGAGGTCGCGCGCGCGGACGGCGTCGAGGGCCGCCCCGGGGACCTCCTCGGTGGCGGCGGGCAGGACGCGGCTGAGGTAGGCCTCGGCGAGCTCGGCGGGCGAGAAGGACCCGCGCTCGGAGTCGAGCAGATAGGCGGCCACGGCGACGTCGAAGACGCGCGCCGGGTCGACCTCGCGCGGGGAGAGCCGCTCGGGCTCGCTCGAGTCCATGGGGGAGAGCACGTGCAGCAGCGCCTTGACGTCGGCCGCGGCGAGGCGGCCCGCGCGCAGGAGGCTCTCGAGCGCCGCGTCGGCGTCGTCGCCGTCAAAGCGGCAGAGGCTCTCGGACGTAGCCGCCCAGAGCGTGTGGGCAGTGCCAAAGAGCGCGCCCTCCTGGCGGTCGTCGTCGAGCGCGCAGCCCACCCAGGCGCCGTCGGCGATCGCCGCGTCGAGCGCGGAGGCGGCCTCGTCGCCGGAGAGGGGTGCGGGCAGCGGCGCGGCCTCGACGGGCTCGTCCTTCTCGCCGAGCGCCGCGCGGGCGGCCGAGACGGCGTCGTCGCCGGCCAGGCGCACGAGGCGCGTGGTCATGCCGGTGAAGCCGAGCGCCGAGAAGGCGCGCGCGACCTCGGCGGGGTCGAACGTGGGGAAGCGCGCGTCGGAGAGCTCGAGCTCGATGGGCGCGTCGGTGCGGATGGTGGCCACCTTGCGGGAGACCAGGGCGTCCTCCACGTGCGCGCGGAGGTTCTCGCCCATCTTGCCCTTGACCTCGTCCGCGTGCGCGATGACCTCGTCGAGGCTGCCGTACTGGACGATGAGTGCCGCGGCCTTCTTGGGGCCGATGCCCGGCACGCCGGGGATGTTGTCCGAGGAGTCGCCCTTGAGGCCGTAGAAGTCCGGCACCAGCTCGGGCGTGATGCCGTGATAGAGGTCCTCCACCGTGGTGGGGTCCATGATCACCACGTCCGTGACGCCCTTCTTGGTGGAGACGATCTTTACGTGCTCGGTGGTGAGCTGGTACATGTCGCGGTCGCCGGTGAAGAGGTACATGTCGTAGCCGGCCGCCTCGCCACGGCGCGCCAGCGTGCCCAGGATGTCGTCGCCCTCCCAGCCCTCGAGCTCGGCCACGGGGACGTCGAGCGCGCCGAGCAGCTCCTTCACCATCGGGAACTGCTCGCGCAGCGACGGGTCCATCGGCGGGCGCTGGGCCTTGTACTGCGGCAGCATCTCCATGCGCACGCGCGGCTTGCCCTTGTCAAAGGCGCAGATCACGCCGTCGGGGTGGAAGGTGTCCACCATCTTGATGAACATGTTGAAGAAGCCGAAGAGCGCGTTGGTAGCGCGGCCGTCCGGTGCGTTCATGGGCTGGCGGATCGCGTGGAACGCGCGGTGCATGAGCGAGTTTCCGTCGATGACGGCGATGGTGCGCGGGGCGTCTGACATGGGGACCTCCTTGTGGTTGCCCCTCGATTGTAGGCGAGAAGGACCGGCGGGGTGGGCGGGCCGCGAGTTCTTCTCGCCATGAAATGGCCCTGAAGATGCAACCAAACCATGCCCCGCGCTTCACGCGGGGGCAACGGCTGTGAAACAATGGGCCCGTAGAGTATTCGACTGTAAGCCACAACGCCAAGAGAAGGGGCGCACATGGGCAAGGACAGGGTCTCGCAGGAGTACGGCAGCCTGCTCTTCACGGACGCGGTGATGCAGGAGCGGCTCCCCAAGCCTACGTACAAGGAGCTTCGTCAGGTCATCGACGACGGCAAGCCGCTCGATCTGGACATCGCCAACGAGGTCGCGCACGCGATGAAGGAGTGGGCGCTCGAGAAGGGCGCCACGCACTTCGCGCACTGGTTCCAGCCGCTCACGGGCATCACGTCCGAGAAGCATGACAGCTTCCTCACGCCGATCAACGACGGCACGATCCTGATGTCCTTCTCGGGCAAGGAGCTCGTCCAGGGCGAGCCGGACGCCTCGAGCTTCCCGAGCGGCGGCCTGCGCGCCACCTTCGAGGCGCGCGGCTACACCGCCTGGGACCCCACGAGCCCGGCCTTCATCAAGGACGAGGTCCTCT
This sequence comes from uncultured Atopobiaceae bacterium, assembly GCA_963928085.1. GTDB lineage: Bacteria > Actinomycetota > Coriobacteriia > Coriobacteriales > Atopobiaceae > Thermophilibacter. The sequence goes on along the minus strand of CAWVDR010000001.1, from coordinate 1,155,454 downwards.
GCATCCCCACGGCCTTCGTCTCCTACACCGGCGAGGCACTGGACAAGAAGACCCCGCTGCTGCGCTCGCAGGTCGTCCTGGAGCAGCAGGCCAAGCGCGTGCTCGCCCTCTTTGGCCGCGAGCCCAAGCGCGTCTTCACCACCATCGGCCCGGAGCAGGAGTACTTCCTCGTGAAGGAGGAGGACTTCGAGGCGCGCCCCGACCTCGTCTACTGCGGCCGCACGCTCTTTGGCTGCGAGCCGGTCAAGGGCCAGGAGCTGGAGGAGCATTACTTCGGTGCCATCCGCCCGACGGTCAACGACTTCATGAAGGAGGTCGACGACGAGCTCTGGAAGCTCGGCATCCCGGTCAAGACCAAGCACAACGAGGTCGCGCCCGCCCAGCACGAGCTGGCACCGATCTTCGAGCAGGGGTCGCTCGCCATCGACGACAACCTCCTCACGATGGAGAAGCTCAAGCTCATGGCCACGCGCCACGGCCTGGCCTGCCTGGAGCACGAGAAGCCCTTCGAGTACGTGAACGGCTCCGGCAAGCACAACAACTGGTCCATCTGTGCCGACGGCAGGAACCTGCTCGAGCCGGGCGCGGTGCCGTCCGAGAACCTGCAGTTCCTGGTGTTTCTCGCCGCTCTCGTGGCCGCCGTCGACGAGCATGCGGACCTGCTGCGCATGAGCGTCGCCTCCGCCGGCAACGACCACCGTCTCGGCGCCAACGAGGCGCCCCCGGCGATCATCTCCATCTTCCTCGGCGACCAGCTCCACGCCATCGTGGAGGCCCTGATCAACAAGGAGGAGCCGGAGGTGCACGAGGCCGAGCGCATGGACTTGGGCGTCCCCGCGCTGCCCGACCTCCTGCGCGACTCCACCGACCGCAACCGCACCTCGCCCTTCGCCTTCACGGGCAACAAGTTCGAGTTCCGCATGTGCGGCAGCCAGCAGAACCTGGCCGACCCCAACGTGGTCCTCAACACTGCGGTTGCCGAGCAGTGCGACCGCTTCGCGACCAAGCTCGAGGGCGTGCCGGCCGAGGAATTCACCAACCTCGCGATGCGCTGGGTGCGCCACACCCTGCGCGACCACCAGCGCGTGCTCTTCGAGGGCAACGGCTACTCCGAGGAGTGGGAGGCCGAGGCCGAGCGTCGCGGCCTGCCCAACCTCAAGACCACGCCGGACGCGCTGCCCTGCATGATCAAGCCCGAGAACGTGGCGTTCTACGAGAAGTACCACGTGCTCGACGAGGCCGAGCTCCACGCGCGCTACGTCTCCAAGGCCGAGCAGTACGCCAAGCTGCTCAACATCGAGGCCAACACGATGGTCTACATGGCGCGCCACCTCTACGTGCCGGCGCTCTCCGACTACTCCGGCGACCTCGCCACGAGCGTGGCCACCAAGGCAGAGATCGGCATCGAGGCCAAGGTCGAGAAGGACCTCGTGCGGACGCTCACCGAGGGCATCGCGCAGATTGACGAGGCGGCCCGCGCTCTCGAGGCCGCCAACGCCTCCGCGCGCACGGCCGAGGACCCGCAGGCGCGCTGCGACGCCTACCGTGATGAGGTGCTGCCTGCCATGGACGCCCTGCGCGCCCCCGTCGACGCAATGGAGCAGATCTGCGGTGCCGACTACTGGCCCGTGCCCACCTACAACAAGATGCTCTTCTGGGTGTAGGGGCTGCTCCCAGCCGTTGGCGGTCGCCTGACCACAAATCCCGACTTACGCACGCTGACGCGGTCGCGTAAGTCGGGATTTCTGTCCGTTTGGACAGTATTCTTGAGTTACGCGCGCAAAACCGCGCCCAAGAGATCGCGTAACTCAGGAATTGTGGCAGCGGGGACAGGGCATGTGGGCAAGCTGTGGGCACCTTTTCTCCCGCAGAGCCGCCTGCCAGCCAGCGTCCTCTCAAATGGGCGTCGTTGCCGCAGTTCAGAGAGGTGCTGACAGACAGATGCGCGCCAGGTGCCCTTTCTGTGCCAGGCAGCGAAAGGGTGATGTCGGCGCTTTCGTCCATGCTCTGGGTAGAGGTGGTGCCCATGGACGAGAAGCGACTGTGTCTGGCGCACGAGGACTCCTTGAAGATGCTTCGCTTTGTCCGGCGCCGAGAGGACCTGATGCTCGCGCCGGCTTCGACGCGGGTGCTGTTTGGGACGAGTGACGCAATCGACCCCGCCGGGCTCAGTGCCGCCCTGCCCGAGGAGCTCTTTGCCCCCGCGCCAGAGAATCCCATCGACCTGCGATTTGACGATGATGCCGCCAGAAGCAGGTGCTCTCTTGTTCGCGCCTCCCCGGGGCTTCTCCGCTTGCCGGATGACGCCTATCTCGAGGTGCTCACCGCGGAGGGCGATCCGGCCTGCGTCTGCGGCGGCACGGTCACCCACGTGCTGGTTGAGTCGGGTCCGCTCGCCCTGTTGAGTGCCGCCGTGACGCTCGGCAAAGCGGTGGGGGCGGGGCGGCTGTCTCGCAACGCGGCCCTCGTGCGTCTCACGGGGTTTGCGATGGAGTTATGCGGACGATACGCGCGAGACCCGATCGCGCCGCTCGTTGGTGACGTGGCCCACGATATCGAGCCCGTCTCCTCTGTCCACGAGCTGCGGGCGTTTCTCGACGAGTCAAGGGGTCTGCACGGTGTCAGCCTCGCTCGCATGGCCGCGTCGTATGCCAACGATGGCTCTGGCTCAACGATGGAGACCTGTTGGTACGGCGTGTTCTGCCTGCCGCCCCGTCTGGGTGGCGCCCATCTGGCGCGTCCGCTTCAGAACGTCCCGCTTGACTGGCCGGCAGGAGTGGCCGATCTGGTCAGCCACGAGCGCATGCGCCCCGACTTCCATTGGCCTCAGTACGAGACCGCCTGCGAGCATCAGGGCGGAGACCACACGAGCGAGCAGGCGCTCGAGGAGGACAGTCGCCGCGCACGTGATTACGAGCTGTGCCACATCCACTACCTGCCCCTCACCAAGAGGGATGCGCGAGACGCCGGGTCGGTCGTCGCGCTTCTCGCCCAGCTGTTCTCCATCATCTCGCCCTACGAGACGGCGTCGTTTTCACGGAGGGCTCGCCGCATGCTGGTCGACGAGGATGTCTGTGCCGCACGCCGGGTTCTTCTCGCCCAGCTCCTGCCGCCCCGCCTGAGATGGGAGCACGAGGTCGCGTAACGTAGGATTCTTGGTCTCATCCACAAATCCCGACTTACGCACGCTGACGCGGTCGCGTAAGTCGGGATTTCTGTCCGTTTGGACAGTATTCTCGAGTTGCGCACGCCAAACCGCGCCCGAGAGATCGCGTAACTCAGGATTTGTGGCAGCGGACAAAAACCCGGCTTGCGCGAGAAGGGCCTCTACGCCTCCGTGCGCTCCGGGACGCGCAGCATCGTGACAAAGCCCACGACGAAGAGCACGGCGATGGAGAGCACGCCGAGGCTGGAGTTGCCGGTGAGCGCGGTGAACGTGCCCACGAGGAACGTCCCCAGGATGGCGGCGTACTTGCCAAAGATGTCGAAGAAGCCAAAGTACTCGTTGGCGCGCTCCTTGGGGCAGAGCTTGCCAAACTCGCTGCGGCTGAGCGCCTGGATGCCGCCCTGGAACATGCCCACGAGGATCGCCAGGAACCAGAACTCGGCGGCCGAGCGCAGGAAGAACGCGGCGAAGAGGGTGATGCCAAAGTAGGCGGCGATTGCGATCAGCAGCATGCGGCGCGTGCCGTACTTGGACGAGAGCCGCCCGTAGATGATGGCCGAGGGGAAGGCCACGAACTGCGTGACGAGAAGCGCGAGCACGAGCTGCGTGGAGTCGATCCCGAGCTCGGTGCCGTAGCTCGTGGAGAGCTTGATGATGGTGTGCACGCCGTCGATGTAGAAGAAGTACGCGATCATGTAGTAGCGGATGGCGCGGTTGGCCCAGATCTCGCGTAGCGTGCCCGCGAGCCCGCGCACGGCGTTGGCCACGGCGTGCGGCGCGCGCGGCTTGAAGTGGAGCTGCTGCACGTTCTTGAGCAGGGGCACCGTGAAGGCCGCCCACCACACGCCGGTGATCAAGAACGCGATCTGCATGGCCGTCTGCAGCGTGATGCCCAGCGCCTCGTAGCCCAGGACCACGCCCAGGCAGGCGATGAAGGGCACGCAGCTGCCGATGTAGCCCCAGGCATAGCCGGCCGAGGAGATCTCGTCCATGCGCTCGTCGGTTGTGGTGTCCACCAGGAGCGCGTCGTAGAAGACCATCGAGGAGTTGAGCGCGACGGAGGAGATCACGTAGATGACGAGAAACGCCAGCGCGGTGGTCACGAAGCCGAGCGCCACCGTGGCCACGACACCCGTCCCCACACAGCCCACGATGAACTTCTTCTTCATGCCCTGCATGTCCGCGATCGAGCCCAGCACGGGCATGAGCAGCGCGATGATGAGAGAGGCCACCGTCTCGGCGTAGCTCCAGGCCACCACCACGCCGCCGTCGGGGGAGAGGGAGGAGAAGTAGATGGGGATCACGCTCGTGGCGAGAAGGACGAGGGCGGAGTTGCCCACGTCGTAGACGATCCAGCTCTTCTCGGCCCTGGTCATCTTCTGGTGCGCCATGTGCTTCCTTTCCTGCGACGCCACAACACTTCCATGTTATGCGTCCATGGGGGCTGCGTGCGGTAAGAAGTGGGTAAGCGTCTCCATGTCGCTCGCCCGACCGCCGCGCACCGTCGTGGCATAATCGGGACAGGACACGACGAAAGGGCCCGCGATGCCTGCCATCCTCACACACGACCTCTTCGGACAGGGCGTCCTCGAGGACGTGACCAGCCTGCTCAAGGTGCGCTCCGCGGCGGAGCGCGACGCGTTCCTGCTGGGCAACCAGGGCCCGGACCCGCTCTTCTACCTGGTCGTGGACCCGCTCATGCACAAGTGGAGCCCGCTCGGCGGCGCCCTGCACGACACCTCGGGCGCCACGGTCCTTCTCGCCCTGCGCGAGGCGGCGCTGCGCCTGGAGGGGCGCGAGCGCAGCGTCGCGCGCGCCTACGTGGCCGGCTTCGCGTGCCACTGGCTGCTCGACTCCACCGTGCACCCCTTTGTCTACTGGTGGCAGAACGGCCTGTGCTCGGCCGGCGTCCCGGGCCTCGACGAGAGCGCCGCGCCGCGCGTCCACGCGGAGGTCGAGCGCGACCTCGACGAGATGGTCCTGTTTGCCACGACCGGCCGCACGGTGGAGCGCTGGCGCCCGCACGAGCACGCGCTCGCCGCGTCGCGCTCGACGCTCGCCGCGATCGACAAGCTCTACTTCTACGCCACGCTCTGGATTTTCGAGCGGGCCATCGACCCGCGCACGTTCTCCACGTCGGTCCGGGAGTTTCGCCTGGTCCAACGCCTGTTCGACTCCCCGTCGGGCAGGAAGCGCGCCGTGCTCGGCACCGTGGAGGGCCTGGTGACGAGAAGCCCCTTCTCGCTGGTGCGCTCGATGTCCCACCGCCCGCGCGCGTGCGACACCTCGGACTTTGACAACCGCGACCACGGCGCGTGGGAGAACCCGTTCACGCACGAGGTCTCCACCGCGAGCTTCTGGGACCTCTACGACGCCGCCCGCGCGCGGGTGCTGCCCGTCCTCGACGAGCTGCTCGCCCCCGAGTTCGACCTCGAGGCAGCCCGAGCCCTGACGGCCGACCTCAACTTCGAGGGCGCGCCCACGCCGCCGGGCGAGCGGGTCGCGTGGTAGAGCGCCCGCGCGTCCCCGAGGCGTCCTCGGAGGCGACGCGCCACGTCATGCAGGCCAACCGCTCCAAGAACACGAGCCCCGAGCTGCGGGTGCGCGCCGCCCTGCGCGCGGCCGGCCTCACCGGCTACCGGCTCCACTGGAAGAAGGCCCCCGGCAGGCCCGACGTGTGCTTTCCCGGCCGGCGCGTGGCGATACAGATCAACGGGTGCTTCTGGCACAGGTGCCCGTTCTGCGGACCGTCGCGGCCCAAGACCCACCCCGAGTTCTGGGAGCAGAAGTTCGCGCGCAACCGCGAGCGCGACGAACGCAACGCGCGACTGCTCCTGGAGGGCGGCTGGACCCTGCTCGTGGTCTGGGAGTGCCAGCTCAAGCGCGGCCGCTTCGACGCCACGATGGCGCGCCTCGTCGCCGAGGTGCGCGCGGCGGGCGAGGGCCGGCTCCCGGCCCACGTGGTGGACGTCGGGGCGCCGCCCGTCTGGCGTCTGCGTGCCGTCCGGGCCCGTCGTCGCGCACGGCGGCGCTAGGAGTGTGACAATTGGAAGCGGCGCGCCGGCTTCGACCCTAGGGAGGTTATGACCATGTCCACCTACGTCTTCTCGGACGTGCACGGTCACCTTGCCCCGCTCGACCGCGCGCTGTCGCGCGTCTCGCCGACCGAGGACGACCGCATCTTCTGTCTGGGCGACATGATCGACCGGGGGCCGGACCCGATCGGCGTCCTGCGGCTCGTGCGGGCGCTGCCCGGCGCCGTGGCGCTCCTCGGCAACCATGAGGACCTCATGCTCGACTGCCTGCGCGACGAAAACGACCCCCTCGCGGCCATGAACTGGGCCATCAACGGCGGTGCCGTCACGTCGAAGGGTCTCTCCGGGCTCGCGCCGGACGAGCTCGAGGACCTGCTCTCGTGGGTTCGCTCCTGCCCGCGCAGCGCGCATGCGCGCGTGGGGGAGCGTCTCTACCTGTTTGCCCATGCAGGCGTGAGCTTGGACGCCCCCGTCCCTCCGACCTGGGACGACGAGGCCGCCGAGGCCTACCTCGCCGCGCAGGGCGACGAGGACCTCACCTGGATCCGCGAGGAGTTCTGGGGCGCGGAGCGGGGCCTCTCGGGCGCGGACGGAAGGGGGCCGGTGGTCGTCGCCGGGCACACGCCGACGCCCTACCTCGAGAGCATGGCGAGCGAGCTGGACCGCCCGCCGGTAGGGGACGACGGCCTGGCTCGGATGGTGCGCGTGGGAGCCGCGCGCGACCGCTGGGACATCGACAGCGGCGCCGCCGGCGGCGCGGGCTTTGGCCAGGTGCTGGTGCTCCGGCTCGAGGACGGCGAGGAGTTCTACGAGCCCGTCCTCGACGGGGAGTAGCGCCCATGAGAAGCGACCCCGTCACCCGTGCGGCGGACCTGCTGCACGGTGCCCTGGACGTCGTCGACGCGGGCGGCGGCTGGGTGCGCCCGTCGCGCTTCTCGGCGCCCCAGCTGCGCGCGCTCGGCAGCGTGCGCGCCTGGCACCCGGGCCTCTACCGCCAGATGGCAGCCTGCACGGCCGGCGTGACCATGGAGTTTGAGACCGACGCCTCCGTCGTGACGCTCGAGCTGCGCCCGGGCGAGGTGCCTCGCGGGACCGCGGGCGCCCTCGAGGACGTGGCGCGCCACACGGGCGCCCGGCCGCCCCGACCGGACGCGGTCTTCGCCGACGTGGACGGCCGCCACCTGGGCCCCCTCTTCCCGGACGAGAAGAACCTCCTCACGCTGGATCTCGTGGACCCGGACGCGCTCGTCGTGCCGCTGCCGGGCCTGGGCGAGCCGCGGCGCGTGCGGGTGTGGCTGCCGTGCCTTGTGCCCTGCTCGCTGCGCGCCGTCACGCACGACGGCAGCCGCCTCGACGCCGTGCCGGCGCGCCGGCGCCTGCTCGTGCTCGGCGACTCAGTGGCGCAGGGCTTCTGCGCGGAGGACCCGGCGCGCACCTGGCCGGCGCTCCTCGCCGACCACCTGGGCCTGGACCTCGTCAACCAGGGCGTGGGCGGCCAGGTGTTCCAGCCGGGCACGCTCGCCGGGACCGAGGCGCTCGACGTGGCGGCCATAGTCGTCGAGCTGGGGGAGAACTACCGCTTCGAGCCGTGCAGGGCCGACGTCGTGGAGCGCGACGTGCGCGCCTACCTGGGCGAGGTGGCCGCGGCATGGCCCGAGGCGCCCGTCTGGGTCCTCACGACGCCGCCGCACCTGGAGGTCGCCTACCCCACGCACCCGCGCAGCTGCTTCGAGGAGGTCGACCGCATCATCGCAAAGGCCGCGGCGCGCTATGCGCGGATGCGGCTCGTGGACGCCGGCGCCCTTCTCGACCGGCACCTGCTGCCGCGCCTCCTGAGCGACGGGTCGGACCACCCGGGCCCGGAGGGCCAGCTCATGATCGCCGAGAGGCTCTCGTTTGTCGTGGACGCGACCTGGGACGAGCCCGCCGAGCGCCGCTCGCGCGCGCTCGAGACCGTGCGAGGGCTGGGCGACGCGGCGCTGCCTCTCGCCGACGCGCTCGAGCGCGGCGTGGGCGAGGTGCTCCTCGCCGACGAGCGCGCCGTCATCGTGGACGTGCCGGACGGCGCGCGCCTGCTCTGGTCGAGCGACAAGAAGCTCGTGCGCCGCGCGCTCTCCTGCCTGGGGCCGGCTGCCGTGACCTGCGTCTGCGGGGAGGGCCCCGTGGCGCGCGAGGTCGCCCGCGCCGTCCGCGGCAAGGCGCGGCCCTGCGAGCTCGTGGTGTGGCGGGCCGGCGCCCCCGCGCTCGATGCCGCCCGCGACCTGCGCACGCTCACGCCCGCCTACGCCGGGGCGATCGCCGAGCACTACAGCCATCCCGAGTACCTGCGCCCCGGCGAGCTCGAGGGGCTTCTCGCCGCCGGTCGCGTGATCGGCGGCTTTGAGGACGGCCGGCTCGTCGGGTTTGTCGGCGAGCACCCGCACGGGGCGATGGGCATGCTCGAGGTGCTGCCCGAGGCGCGCCGGCGCGGCTGGGGCACGGCGCTCGCCGCGGCCAAGGTCCGCCAGCTGCTCGACGAGGGGCGCCTGCCCTGGGCGGAGGTCTGGCCGGACAACGACGCCTCGCTCGCGCTCGAGCTCTCGATGGGCTTCGAGTTCCCCGAGGACGCCCAGCTCTGGTACGTGTCGTAGCGGGCGCCGCGTCCCCGCTCCACCGAAGGTCCACATTCGTCGCGCAATTTTGAAATACATTGCCATCTGACCAGCTAACACCTACAATGCGCGTGCTGTGCGTGACGTGTTCGCGCTGCGACAACACAGAAACGAGGGAACCATGAGCAACCTTCGCTGCCGTGAGCTCGAGGACGAGTATCTCGGCATCCTGAGCGACCTGGACGGCGACGCCGAGGGTCGCGAGCTTGCGGCATCCTATCTTGCCTCCGCGCATCCCGTGGCCAACCGCGAGGGCACCCCCACCTGGGCCCTCACGCCCAAGGTCCTCACCAACGCCGAGCTGGGCATCCTGCGCGAGGCCGCCGAGACGATGGGGCGGATCCTCGAGAAGGTCACCGCCCGCTACCTGGACGACGCCGACTTCCGCGCCCGCTTTGGCCTCTCGCCGGAGCTCGAGGCGCTCACGCGCATCCCCACCGGCTACGAGCAGCTCATCCCGTTCGCGCGGGTCGACGTGCTCTTTGACGAGGAGACGGGCGGCTTCACGCTCGCCGGCGTGGCCACGGACAGCTCGCTCGGCATGACCGTCTCCGTGGAGGTGACGCGCGCCGCGCAGCTCACCGAGACCTACCGTCGCTTCGCCGGGCGCCACCGCGACATCGAGACCTTCGACGTCACGGGAGGCGTGATCGACGCCCTGCGCGAGACCTACATGTCCTGGGCCAACGCCGACTCCGGGACCAAGCACCCCGAGCGCCCCACCGTCGGCATCGTGGACTACCCCGAGAGCGCCTCGGCGAGCGAGTTCTCCGACATCATCGAGCGCCTGGCCGACGAGGGCGTCTTCGCACGCTTCGTCGACATCCGCGACCTGCGCGTCGAGGAGGCCGGCGGCATCCGTCGCCTCGTCGACTCCCAGGGCCCGATCGCCTGCGTCTACCGTCGCGCCCTGCTCTCCGAGATGGTCGAGAAGCCCTGCGACGGCGCAGACGCCCTGGCGGAGGCCGCCCGTCGCGGTCTCGCCTGCGTGATCGGCGGCTTTGGCACCTGGCCCGTCTCCACCAACGCCCTCTTCGCGGTGCTCTCCTCCGACGCCGTGGAGGGCGTGCTCGACCACGAGGAGCTCGCCTTCGTGCGCGCCCACGTCCCCGAGACCCACCTGCTCGACCGCACGTCCGACCTCGCCCCCTACCTCGCCGAGCCCGAGCGCTGGCTCGCGAGGCCCGCGGGCGCCTACCGCGCCAACGAGGCCGTCGCGGGCGCGTGCTGCACGGACCGCGACGACTGGTGGCGCGTCCTTCTCGGCTGCGCCGAGGAGGGGGGCGTCGTCCAGGTGCGCGAGGCAGCCTATCGCTCCTCCGTCGTGCTGGGCGCCCCGGCCGCGGGCGACGCCGTCGACCGAGGCCCCGAGCCCGTCGAGGTGGAGAACGTGCTCGGCCTCTACCTCTTCCGCGGAAAGTTCGGCGGCGTGTACGCGCGCGGCGGCTACGACGGCGAGATCGGTCCCTGGTCCAACCGCGTGACCATGGGCTGCCTCGTGGTGCGGGACTAGCGTGCCCATGGGTGCGTCCGGCCTGACAGTGAACCCGCTCGCCCCCGGCCTGACCGGGCGGCTCTCCGAGCGGGCGAGCGCGCTCGTCGCCGAGCGCCTCGCGTCGGGGGAGCTCTCTCCCTTCGCGTGCCACGACGACTCCGCCATCCGCCGCGACCTCTGCGAGCGGGACCGCGACACGGCCCTGCGCCCCGCCTTCGTGCGCGACGCCGAGAAGATCGTCCATCTGCCGGCCTACAACCGACTGTCCGGCAAGACGCAGGTCTTCTCGTTCCGCGCGAACGACGACCTCTCCCGCCGCGGCCTGCACGTGCAGCTCGTGGCCCGCGTGGCGCGCGACATCGGGCGCGCGCTGGGTCTCAACCTCGACCTCATCGAGGCCATCGCGCTCGGGCACGACCTCGGCCACACGCCGTTCGGGCACGCCGGCGAGCGCTTCCTCTCTAATGCCTACCACGAGCGCACGGGGCGCTGGTTCTTCCACAACGTCCAGAGCGTGCGCGTGATGGACGAGCTGGCCGGGCGCAACGTGAGCCTCCAGACGCTCGACGGCGCGCTCTGCCACAACGGCGAGTTCGAGCTCCAGCGCTTCGAGACGAGCGGCCTCGCCGAGTTCGACACCTTCGAGCGCGTGGTGGAGTCGTGCTGGGAGCGCGGCGCCGAGGCCATCTCGCACCTGCGCCCGATGACGCTCGAGGGATGCGTCGTGCGCGTCTCGGACATCATTGCCTACGTGGGCAAGGACCGCCAGGACGCGATCTGCGCCGGCCTTGCCGACGAGGGCACCTTCGACGACGGCCTGGGCGGCGGCTACAACGCCTGGGCGCTTGCCGCCTTCGTCGCGGACGTCGTGGAGAACAGCGTGGGCGAGGAGACAATCGCGATGAGCGAGGAGGGCTTCGCCGAGATGCGCCGCGCCAAGCGCGAGAACTACGAGAAGATCTACGGCGCGGGCGAGGTCAACGGCGACTTCTCCCACGAGATCGCCGAGCTCTTCTCGGCCCTCTACGAGCACGAGTTGGAGGCGCTCGAGGCTGGCGACGAGAGCGCGGCGATCTTCGCGCACCACGTGCTGCCGCTCGAACGGCGCCTCTCGTTCTACGATCGAAGCTACGACTGGGAGCGCGACCCCGACCGGACCGTGGTGGACTTCATCTCCTCGATGACCGACGACTACTTCGTGGCCACCTGCGCGGCGGCGTTCCCCGAGACCGCGGGTCTCTTCCCGAGCCGCGGCTACCTCCCGGAGAGCGTGCACGCCTAGGAATCGCCGCTCTTGTCAGCGGGGCTTCTAGAAAACGTGATCCTTGTCGCGCGGGACTCCGATAATCGTCGTTCTTGTCGCCAGCTCTTCTAGAAAACGCGACCCTTGCCCTGGATTCGAGGATTCGGGGCGGACAAGAGCGGCAATTATCAGACGCTGCCGTGACAAGCCCACCATTTCTCAGAAGCCCATGGACAACTCCGGCACTTCCCGGAGGCGCCTCAACGTCTCGGTTAGGCCAAGGGTCCGATGCTAGAATGTCCCCTCGTGAAAGACGGAAGGGAAGTACATGGCACTGTCGAGAAGAACCAAGAGGGTCGTCGCCGCGGTCGTGATCGCGCTCGTCGCGGTCGTGGTCATCGGCCTGGGCGTGGCGGGCAACTTCCTCGTTGACTTTGCGCTCAACCCGCACGCCGAGGTCTCGATGGCCAACACGATGCGCGCCGGTGACGTCGACGGGCTCGACTACGCGGAGGCGCCCAAGCTCGACGAGGCCTACGCCGAGGAGGCCGCCTCCTGGTTCGACGCCGGGAAGAGGAGCGTCTCGCACCAGGCGGACGACGGCACGGTGCTGCTCGGCTGGGAGCTGGACGGGTCCGAGGAGGGCTCTCTTGCCGACAGCCACACCTGGGCCGTGGTCTGCCACGGCTACATCGGCGAGCCCGCCGACATGGCCAAGTATGCCTATCACTTCTCCCAGCTGGGGGTGAACGTCCTCATGCCCGCCGCGCGCGGTCACGAGCGCAACGTGGACACCGGCCTCATCCAGATGGGCTGGCAGGATGCGATCGACCTCGTGGGCTGGATCGACGACATCGTGGAGCGCGACCCCGAGGCGCGCATCATCCTCTTTGGCACCTCGATGGGTGGCGCGGAGGTCATGATGGCGTCCGGCATGGACGGTCTTGCGGACAACGTGCGCCTGATTGTGGAGGACTGCGGCTACACGAGCGTGTGGGACGAGTTCTCGCTGCAGCTGGGCAACGTCTTCGGCCTGCCGAGCTTCCCGATTCTGAACGCCGCCGATGCCGCGTGCCTGCTGCGCGCGGGCTACACCTTCGAGGGCGCCTCGGCCGTGGAGAGCCTGCACTCGGCGAGCGTGCCCATGCTCTTCATCCATGGCGATGCCGACGAGTTCGTGCCCTTCTCGATGCTCGACGAGTGCTACGAGGCCTGCGCGAGCACGGTGAAGGAGAAGCTCGTCGTCGAGGGCGCCGGCCACGGCCTCTCCGCCAGCACCAACCCGGACCTCTACTGGGAGACCGTAGACACCTTCATCTCCACCTATCTGTAAGAATGCCGACGGTGTGGCGCGCCGGGAGGATGCGGAGCGAAGTTCCTGCGCAGCAGCACTTCGCGAAGCATCCTCCCGGCGCTTCACGACGCTCTGGCGTACAATCGCCCCCATGGATACGCTCTTCACCCACATCGAGAATGCCCGCCGCGACGAGAACGCGCCGCTCGCGGCGCGCATGCGCCCCACCACGCTCGAGGGCTTCGTCGGCCAGGCAAAGGCCGTGGGCCCCGGCTCGTGGCTCCGTCGCGCCATCGAGCACGACACGCTCTCCTCGGTCATCCTCTACGGCCCGGCCGGCACCGGCAAGACCACGCTCGCGCGCATCATCGCCAACTCCACGCACGCCGAGTTCGTCGAGGTCAGCGCCGTCACGGGTACGGTCAAGGACCTCCGCCGTGAGATCGAGGCCGCCAAGAGCCGCCTGCTCTCGCTCGGGCGGCGCACGATCCTCTTCGTCGACGAGATCCACCGCTTCAACCGCGGCCAGCAGGACGCGCTGCTCCATGCCGTCGAGGACCGGACCGTCGTGCTCATCGGCGCGACGACGGAGAACCCCTACTTCGAGGTCAACTCCGCCCTCATCAGCCGCAGCCGCGTCGTGGAGCTCACCGCGCTCGATGACGACTCGATCCGCGAGCTGCTGCGCCGTGCCGTTTCGGACGAGCGCGGGCTGGCGGGCGCCTTCGAGCTCTCGCCCGAGGCGGAAGACGAGATCGTCACCCTCGCCGGCGGAGACGGCCGCGCGGCCCTGACCTCGCTCGAGCTCGCCAGCCAGATGGTGGACGAGAAGGACGACGACTCGCCGGCCACGATCACGCGCGAGCACGTCCTCGAGGCGAACCCCCGTCGCGGCCTCACCTACGACAAGTCCGGCGACATGCACTACGACATAATCTCCGCGTTCATCAAGTCCATGCGCGGCAGCGACCCGGACGCCGTGCTCTACTGGCTCGCCCGCATGCTCGACGCCGGCGAGGACCCCAAGTTCATCGCGCGCCGCATCATGATCTGCGCCTCGGAGGACGTGGGCAACGCCGATCCGCAGGCGCTGCTCGTGGCCCACGCCGCCTTCCGCGCGACCGAGGTCATCGGCATGCCGGAGTGCCGCATCAACCTGGCGCAGGCCGCGACCTACATTGCGCTCGCGCCCAAGTCCAACGCCGCCGAGGCCGGCATCGACGCCGCACTCGAGGAGGTGCGCCGCGGCCCGCGCCGCGAGGTGCCCAACCACCTGCGCGACCGTCACCGCCCCGGCTCCGACGAGTACGGCCCCTACCTCTACCCGCACAACTACCCGACGGGCTGGGTGGAGCAGCGCTACCTGCCCGAGGGCCTGGAGCGCGGCTGCTTCTACCATCCGAGCGGCCGCGGCTGGGAGGCGTGGCGCGAGGAGGCCATCGGCCGCGACCGCGCCGAGGCGGGGGAGTAGCGACCGCGCTCTTCTCGGCCGTTCGTTTCGGACAAGAGGACGGTGTGGTTGGGTAGAATGTAGGGTTGAGGAACGACCTAACAACCTCACGTCCCGAGGAGGACGAAATGCCACTGGACCTGATTCTCTCGATCGCCCTCGTCGCCCTGGTGCTCGTTGGAGCCTGGGCCGCCGTCGAGGTGGCGCTCACCATGCGCTCCGCCCGCAGGGACGTGAGCGCGCTCACGTCCTCGGCCCGCGAGGTGGTGGAGCAGACGCAGCCCGTGGTGGCCAAGCTGGACGGCATCATGGACGAGCTCGAGCCCGCCGCCAAGCGCGTGACGCCGCTGCTGGAGAAGACCGAGGCCGCCGTCAGCGACGCCACGGTCTCGCTGGACCGCCTCAACGGCATCCTCGAGGACGTCTCCTCGGTCTCCGGTGCCGCGTCGAGCGTCACCGGGGCCGTCAACCGCGTCGCCGAGAGCGCGGCCTCAGGCGTGGCCGCCGCGGTGTCGCGCCTGCGCGGCGGCTCGGCATCCGCTCCCGAGGCGCTCCCCGAGACGCAGCAGGCCGGCGAGCCCGCCCCCGTCCCCGAGGCGCCCACCCGCTACGTCGACTACGGCGAGGTGGCCTCCGAGCAGCCCGTCGCCGACGATTCCGACCAGGAGAACAAGTGATGGACGAGAAGTACGTGCTTCTGCGCGTCCCCGCGGAGCCCGCGTTTGCCCGCTCGGTGCGCATGACCGCCTCGGCGCTCGCCGTGGCGGCGGGCGTCGAGAGCGTCGAGGACCTCGAGGACGTCAAGATGATCGCCGACGAGGGCTTCGTCTATGCCTGCGCGACGCGGCCCGAGAGCATCGAGATCCGCTTCGCGCTCGCGGAGGGCGTCGTGGGGATGGACGTTACGCTCGGCGCGGACGAGCCCGCCGATGACGCGGTCGACCTCGTCCGCGTGCTGCTCTCCGCCCTCTGCGACGAGTTCTCGTTCTCCGAGGACGGGTCCACGCTGCACCTCGTGCGCTCGACCGGCGATTCCGATGACGAGTAGGGAGCGCGTCGGGCAGGACGCGCCCCGGGCCGCACGCCGCACATCGAAGGGGCGTGTCGCCTGGGACAAGGACCGCACGCGCGAGCTCTTCCGGCGCTACAAGGACGAGGGAGACTCCGAGGCGCGCGACCAGCTCATCATGAGCCATCTCAACCTCGTGCGGTTCCTCGCCTCCAAGTTCAAGAACCGCGGCGAGTCCCTCGACGATCTCATCCAGGTGGGCACGATCGGGCTGATCAAGGCCATCGACCGCTTTGACCCGGACCGCGGCCTGGAGTTCACCACCTACGCCACGCCCACGATCATGGGCGAGATCAAGCGCCACTTCCGAGACAAGGGCTGGTCGGTGCGCGTGCCGCGCCGCCTGCAGGAGCTCTCCGCGAAGGTCAACCAGGCGACCGACGACCTCACCAACCAGCTGCAGCGCAGCCCCTCGGTGGCAGAGATCGCCGAGAGCCTGGGCGTCTCGGTCGACGAGGTCCTCGAGGCGATGGAATCCTCGAGCGCCTACAGCTCCGTCCCGCTCGAGGGCAGCGGCTCCTCCGATGACGACGAGGCCCCCTCGGTCATCGACCACTACGCCACCGAGGACGCGGACCTTGCCTCGTCGGACGACCGCATCGTGCTCGAGGAGGCCATCGCGGACTTCTCGCCGCGCGAGCGCGACGTCATCCGCATGCGCTTCGCGGACGGGCTCACGCAGGTGGAGATCGCCGAGCGCCTGGGCGTCTCGCAGGTCCAGGTCTCCCGCCTGCTGCGCCGTACGCTCCGGCGTATCCAGGACAAGATCGACCCCGAGGGCTCGGCGTAGCCCCGGGTCGTCCCCGCCGGGCCCTGGAAGGAGCTTGATGGCAACCACATCCCGTTCGGCTCGCTACGAGAAGTGGCGCCTGCGCGCGGTCGTCGCATGGACGATCGTGGGCGCCGCCCTGGTCTTCATGCTCGCCGTGCGCGGGCTCTCCGTCGTGGGACAGGCCGTCGAGCTGCTGCTCGTGGGCACGATCGTGGGTTATGTCTGCAGCCCCATCACCAACCGGCTGGAGGACCGCAAGGTCCCGCGCGGCATCGCCGCCCTTCTCGCGCTCGTACTGGTCGTCGCGGCGATCGTGGCGGTGGTGGCCCTGTTCATGGGGCCGTTCCTGCGCGAGCTCATCACGCTGCTCCGCAACGTCCCCGCCTACTTCACGCAGGCGCAGGACGCGCTCGAGACGTTCTGGGACACCTTCGGCTCCTCGAGCAGCGGCAACGTGCAGCATGCCGTCAACTCGTTCGTGAACGTGCTCGTCGACACGGGCACGAGCCTCGCCTCCGACCTCGCGCGCCAGCTCTCCACGGGTCTCGTCACGAGCATCACCGACATCGCCGGCCACCTCGTGACCGTCTTCCTGTCCCTGATCCTCGCGTACTGGTTCGCGCTCGACTACCCCAGGATCATGCGCGAGTTCGCCGTGATCGCCGGTCCCGAGTACGACGACGAGCTGGTGCTCAGCCTCGCCGTGCTCTCGCGCTCCGTCGGCGGCTACATGCGCGGCACGCTCATCACGTCGCTGGCCAACGGTCTCATGGTCGCCGCCGGCCTCTGGCTCATCGGCCACCCCTACGCCGGCCTGCTCGGCATCGCCACGTTCGTCCTGCACTTCATCCCCGTGGTGGGCCCGATGCTCTCCTCGGTCTCCGCCGTCCTTCTCGGCCTCTTTGTGAGCCCGCTGTGCGCGCTCTGGACGCTCGTGATCACGGTGGTGGCACAGAACGTGACTGACAACGTGCTGTCCCCGCTGGTCATGCAGTCAGCCGTCAAGATCCACCCGGCGCTCTCGCTGGTGGGCATCGTCGCGGGCGGCGCGCTCGGCGGCGCCGTGGGCATGGTCCTGGCCGTGCCGCTCACGGCCGCCATCAAGGGGCTCTTCGTCTACTACTTCGAGAGCCGCACCGGCCGCCAGCTCGTCTCGCCCGGCGGCGCCTTCTTCGGCGGCACCGCGTACTCCGACGCCGCGGGCGGGCCGCTCGCCACGTTCGACGCCCTGGACGACGACACCTTCATCGCGCGCTCCCGCCTGCTCGCCGGCCTTGCGCGCCAGCACGGCTACGACGACCTGCTCGGCGACAAGGACGCTGGCGAGAAGCCCGACAAGCCCGAGTCCAATAAGCAGGACGCGTAACCCGAGGTTCTTCTCGCCCTGCCAACAATCCCGACTGACGCGCGCTCTGCCCCCAGGGTGCTCCGCGCGCAAGTCGGGATTCGTGTCCGTTTGGACAGAAATCCCGACCTGCGCGACCCGTCGGCCTCCATTGAGCGCGCGCAAGTCGGGATTCTTGGCGACGGATGGAAATCCCGATTTGCGCGCGGTGCCGTGCCGCCCCTCGGTGGCAGCGTCACCGCATGCGCTATACTAGGACGGTTGATTACGCGAGAAGAACCACCCGACTGAGGGAGACACATGAGCACCGCCGACTACAAGACCATGACCACCGCCGAGATCCGCGAGGACTTCCTGCGCTTCTTCGAGGCGAAGGGCTGCAAGCTGTACCCGTCCTCGTCGCTCGTGCCGGACGACCCGTCGCTGCTGCTCACCAACGCGGGCATGAACCAGTTCAAGGAGTACTACCAGGGCAAGCGCACCATGCCCGAGATCGGCGCCTGCTCCTGCCAGAAGTGCCTGCGCACCAACGACATCGACAACATCGGTGACGCCACGCACCTCTCCTTCTTTGAGATGCTCGGCAACTTCTCCTTTGGCGGCTACACCAAGGAGAACGCGATCGAGTGGGCGTATGACTTCATCACCAACCCCGAGCACCTGGGCCTTCCGCCCGAGCGCCTCTACATGACCGTCTTCGAGGACGACGACGAGGCCATCGAGCTCTGGCACAAGCAGGGCGTCCCCTATGACCACATCTCCCGCCTCGGCGCGGACGACAACTTCTGGGCCGCCGGCCCCACCGGTCCCTGCGGCCCCTGCTCCGAGATCTACTTCGACCAGGGCGAGGAGTTCGGCTGCGGCGGCGAGCACTGCGGTCCCGGCTGCGACGATTGCGATCGCTTCCTCGAGTTCTGGAACCTCGTCTTCACGCAGTACGACCGTCAGGAGGACGGCTCGCTGCCGGAGCTGCCGCACCGCAACATCGACACCGGCATGGGCCTCGAGCGCATCGCGGCCATCATGCAGCACAAGGGCACCAACTACGACGGCGACCTGCTGCAGGGCCTGATCGGCGTCGGCGAGCGCCTCTCCGGTCACACCTACGGCACCGACGCCGCGCGCGACCGCAGCCTCCGCATCGTGGCCGACCACGCCCGTGCCGTCACGTTCATGATCGGCGACGGCATCCTGCCGGGCAACGAGGGCCGCGGCTACGTGCTGCGCCGCCTGCTGCGCCGCGCGGTCTACCACGGCCGCCTCATGGGCATCGAGGGCGAGTTCCTCGGCTCCTACGTCGAGAAGATCTGCGAGCTCATGGGCGAGAACTACCCGGCGATCGTGGAGAGCCGCTCGCTCATCGACGGCATCGTCCGCGCCGAGGAGGAGCGCTTCGGCGCCACGCTCGACGCCGGCGAGGAGAGCCTCGCGCAGGAGCTCGAGAAGCTCGACGAGGGCGCGGCGCTCCCCGGCGACGTGGCCTTCAAGCTGCACGACACCTACGGCTTCCCGATCGACCTCACGCGCGAGATCTGCGAGGCCGCCGGGCGCTCCGTCGACATGGACGCCTTCGACGCCTGCATGACCGAGCAGCGCGAGCGCGCCCGCGCGAGCGCCAACCGCGACGCCTGGGGCACCTTCAACGACGTGTGGACCGCGCTCTCCGATCGCCTGGCGGCCACGGAGTTTGTGGGCTACGACCAGAACGAGGCCGCCGCGCACGTGCTCGCCATCGTCGCGGATGGCGCCGAGGCCGAGCGTGCCGAGGCGGGACAGACCGTCGAGGCGGTTCTCGACGTCACGCCGTTCTACGCCGAGATGGGCGGCCAGGTGGGCGACACCGGCACCATCACCACGGCTGCCGGCGCGCGCCTGCGCGTGAGCGACACCAAGGTTAAGGGCAGCCTCTACGCGCACGTCGCCGTCGTGGAGGAGGGCTCGCTCGCCGTGGGCGACGAGGTGACCGCCGCGATCGACGCCGGCCGCCGCGAGCTCATCCGCCGCAACCACACCGCCACGCACCTGCTCGACGCCGCGCTCAAGCAGGTCCTCGGCGACCACGTGAGCCAGGCCGGCTCGCTTGTGGCCCCCGACCGTCTGCGCTTCGACTTCACCCACTTCGAGGCCGTGTCTGCCGACGAGCTCGCTCGCATCGAGGGCATGGTCAACGCCCAGATCTTTGCCGCCGAGCCCATCGTCACCCGCGTCATGGGCATCGAGGAGGCCAAGGCCTCCGGCGCCGTCGCCCTCTTTGGCGAGAAGTACGGCGACGTCGTGCGCGTGGTTTCCACCGGCGACACCGACGCTCCCTTCTCGCGCGAGCTCTGCGGCGGCACGCACGCGCGCAACACCGCCGACCTCGGCCTCTTCAAGATCGTCTCCGAGGGCTCCGTGGGCTCCAACGCCCGCCGCATCGAGGCCGTGACCTCGATGGGCGCCATCGAGTACGTGGACGAGCGCCTGCTCACCCTCGACGAGGTCGCCCACGAGCTCAAGTGCCGCCCGGACGCCGTCGCCGAGCGCGTCGCCGCGCTCGAGCACGAGCTGCGCGAGACCCGCAAGGCCCTCGAGGCCGCCACGACCGGTGCCGGTGCCACGAAGGTGGCCGACGCCTACAAGAGCGCGGTCCAGCTCGACGGTTACAAGGCCGTGGTCGCCCGCATCGACGGCCTCTCCGGCAAGGAGATGCGCTCCGCCTGGGACGGCATCCGCGACGCCGCGAACGGCGAGGCCGTGGCCTGCGTGCTCGCCTCCGCCACGCCGGACGGCAAGGTCGCCCTTCTCGCCGGCGGCACGGATGGCGCCGTCTCCGCGGGCTTTGCCGCGGGCTCCATCATTAAGGACATCGCCGGCCTCGTGGGCGGTCGCGGTGGCGGGCGCCCCAACATGGCGCAGGCCGGCGGCTCCGACGCCTCCGGCATCGACGCCGCGCTCGACGCCGCTCGCGCCGCGCTCGGGATCTAGCTGCGGTGAGGGTCCTCGCGCTCGACATCGGCGAGGTCCGCGTCGGCATCGCCGTGAGCGACCCGACCGGGCGCGTGGCCTCGCCGGTCACCGTGCTCCCCGCGCAGGAGGTGCTTGCGCACGCGGTCACCTTCCGCCGGGTGCTCGAGGACTGGGAGCCCGAGCTCCTCGTCTGCGGGCTGCCCCGCACCCTGGCGGGGGAGGAGGGGCCGCAGGCCGAGCGCATCCGTGCCCAGGCCGAGAAGATCGCGCGCTCCTGCGGACTTCCCTTGGAGTTTGAGGACGAGCGCCTCTCGTCCGCCGAGGCTAAGCGTATCCTGAAAGAACAGGGCCTCTCCGAGCGCGCCATGCGTGGCAAGGTCGACTCGGTAGCGGCCGGGCTGTTCCTGCAGTCCTGGCTGGACGCCAGACAGATCTGAAAGGGCAAGATGGCCACTTCCAACGGCAGCACCCCCAGGCACGGGGGCTCGCACTTCTCGAACGGCGCCGCACCCCGCGCCGCCGCCCCCCGTACCCAGCGCGCCGCCGCACCTATGGCAAGCGCCAGCACCCCGCGCCCCGCGCTCTCGAGCGGGCGCGTCTCCAGCCGTACCGCCGCGGCGACCCAGCGTGCCGTCACGCATCGCCATCGCGACCCGCGCGGCGGTTCGGGGAAGCGCGGCATCCCCCTTGCTGCGATTGCCGTGGTGCTGACCATCGCCATTGCCTGCGTCGTAGCCTTCGTCGTTGTTCCCCGCCTCGTTCCCACGCAGGAGGAGACCCAGACCCAGCTCGCGCCGGAGGGCACCGAGGTGACCATCACCATCCCCGACGGTTCCGGCGCCGGCGTCATCGCCCAGATACTGGCCGAGAACGGCCTCATCTCCGACCAGAGCGACTTCCTCGCCGAGGTCCGCCGCACCGAGGCCGAGTCCCTGCTCAAGAGCGGCTCGTATCGCATCGTCGCCGGGAGCGACGACACCTCGATCATCAAGCTGCTGACTGCGGGCCCCAACGCCTCGACGGCGCAGCTCACCATCCCCGAGGGCTACACCTCGAGCCAGATCGCCGCCACCGTGCAGGACTCCCTCGGCGTCTCCGCCGACGACTTCCTGGCCCAGGCGAAGGCGTCCAACTACGTCGCCGACTACCCCTTCCTCGCCGCCGCGCACGAGGACTCGCTCGAGGGCTACCTCTTCCCCAAGACCTACGACTTCTCCGGTTCCGAGAGCGTGACGGCTGACACCGTGATTCGCGCGATGCTCGATCAGTACCAGGCCGAGACCAGCTCGATCGACCTCGCCGCCGCCGCCGCGTCGCTCTCCGAGCGCTACGGGATCGACCTTGACGAGAACGACGTCCTCACGATGGCGTCGATCGTGGAGCGCGAGGCCGTGACCGACGAGCAGCGCCCGAAGGTCGCGTCGGTCTTCTACAACCGCCTGCGCGACGGCATGCGCCTGCAAAGCGACGCGACGCTGACCTACTCGCTCGGCCGCGCCGCCACGGCCGATGAGATCAACACCCTCGACGACCCGTACAACACCAACCTCTATGCCGGTCTCACGCCGACGCCGGTCTGCTCGCCGAGCCTCGCCTCCATCGAGGCGGCCTGTGAGCCTGCGGACACCAACTTCTACTACTTCTACATCACGCAGGACACCGAGCAGTTCTCCGAGACGTACGACCAGCACATGCAGGCGTACTCGTAGGAGGCTCGATGGGACTGTTTCGTGCCACCCGCTACGTGGCGAGCCTGCCGCTGCTCGATGTCGACGAGCTGGTTGCGGACGGCGTTCGCCTCGTGCTGCTCGACCGTGACAACACCTGCGTCCCGCGCGACGCCGCCGAGCCGCCCGCCGAGGTCATGGCGTGGCTCGACCGCGCGCGCGAGGCGGGCCTCAAGCTCTGTCTCGTGTCCAACAACTTCCACTCCTCCCAGGTGCGCGGCAGCGCCGAGCACATGGGCGTGGACGTGGTTGACCACGCCATGAAGCCGCTGCCGTTCGCGCTCGTGCGCGCGATGCGGCTCATGGGGTCCATGCCCGGCGAGACCGTCATGATCGGCGACCAGGTCTTCACCGACGTCGTGGCCGGCAACCTGGCCGGCGTGCGGTCGGTCCTCGTGCGGCCGCAGTCCCGCAGGGACCTCTGGTACACGCATGTCTTCCGCGTCTTCGAGCGCATCGTGCTGCGCGGCGTCACCTTCGACGGGGAGTAGCCCCCAGTCGCCCGGCCCGTCCGCTCCGCTTCTCATTTCTTCGAGGCACGGCAAACCAGGAATCCCGACTTACGCGCGCAAATGATCGAACCATCGATCGCGTATCTCGGGATTCTTGTCCGAAATACCAAAAATCCCGAGAAGCGCGCTCTTCTCGCCTCGCGTAACTCGATATTCTTGGTCGGCAAGGGTCCCAACACCCGTGTCGCAGCGCAGCCCTGCCCAGAGAGGAACACGGGGGCGCCCACGGTCGGCCGGTATCGAGTAGAATCTCTTCTCGGTAGATCAGTGAGAAGGGAGAGGGCTGTGCCGCACGATCCGAGATACGTCGTCCACGAGGGGTGCGACCACCTCTTCTTCGTGGGCTTTCTCGGCGCGGGCAAGTCGACCCTCGCCCGCAACCTCGGCTCGCTCTTCCATCGCCCGCACGTCGACACCGACCGTCTGGTGGAGCGCGCGCTCGGCGGCTCGGTCGCGCAGATCTTTGCCTCCGAGGGCGAGGAGAGCTTCCGCGACGCCGAGACGGTGCAGCTGAGGAAGCTCGCCGCCCGTAAGTCGCTGCTCGTGAGCTGCGGCGGAGGAATCGTCGAGCGGCCCGAGAACTGCGAGCTCATGCACGAGATGGGCGTCGTGGTGTTTCTCGACGGCGACCTCGAGGACTCCCTGAGGCAGATCCAGCGGCCCGAGCTCCGGCCCGACCTCGGCTCGGACGAGCATGCCGCCGAGGTCTACCGGCGCCGTCGCCCGCTCTACGAGCGCGCGGCCGACATCACCATAGACATCCGCAACAAGACGTTCGAGCAGGTGGCTCTCGAGTCGGGCCAGCTGCTCTGGGAGAGGGGCCTGCTTTGAGTGACGAGAAGAACGAGCCGCTTCGCTCCGTGCGCCAGTGGGTGGTCGTGCGCGGCACCTCGATGGACCTGCGCGTGGGGACGGGCATCCTGTCCGAGTTCCCGCGCGTGCTGAAGTCCGCCGCCGGACGTCCCCACGCCTGCGCGCTCGTCCACGAGGACTCCGTCTCCGAGGACGCGGTGCGTGTGCTCCACGACAACCTCTGCGACCAGGGCTTCAAGGTGAGCACCTGTACGCTCGCGCCCGCCGGTTGCAACCTCGCGGCGGTCGAGGCGCTCAACACGCAACTTGCCGAGGCGCGCGTCACCAGCGACGACATCGTGCTCGTCGTGGGCGGGCTCGAGACGCTCTCCGTCGCCTCGTTCGCGTGCGCGGGATGGTGCGGCGGGACGCGCCTCGCGGAGGTCCCGACCGACCTGCCGAGCGCGGTCGTCGCCGCCACCACGCCGCGTGCCCTCGACTCCGCGGGCCGCGAGCGCGTGGTCTCGCAGGACGCGACGGCGCGCTACACGATGATCGACCTCGACCTCATCGACGCGGACCCGACGGGAGAGTCCGCGCTGCTCGCCTTCGCGCTCATGGTGCAGACGGCCATGTGCGACTCCGACCGCTCGTTCGGCCGCCTCTGGGACGCCGCGGACGCGATCGCCGCCGGCGACGTGGACGCGCTGATCGCCCAGCTTCAGGACACGCTCAAGAGCCGCGGCAAGATCTCCTCGGCGACCTCCGCCGCGCTGCGGCAGTCGCTCGAGTTTGGCACCACCTTCGCCGACGCATTGCTCTCGCTCGCCCCCGAGGTGAGCCGCTCGACGGCGCTCGCCGATGGCATGAGGTTCGCAGCGAGGCTCGGCGTGGCGCAGGAGACCCTGTCGATCGACGACATGCTCGCGGTCGACGAGGTCCTCGAGCGGCTCGGCCTCGACACGACCCGCTCGACCGTCGACCCGACGGCGCTCGCCGGCCGCATCCGCGAGAACCGCTTCCTGAGCACCAACCGCTTCATGCTCGCCGTGCCCCGCGGGCTCGGGCGCGTGCGCCTCGCGGTCATGACCGACGAGCTGCTCGCCGAGCACGCCGCCGCCTGGTGCGCCTCGCGACCCGAATAGCCAAACGCGACGTGGGGCGGGGCCTGGCGACGCCGCCCCACGTCAGATCGAGAAAGGATGCAAGATGGCAGATGCACAGGTATGCGCCGGGCGCGTGGGGCGCCTGCGCGAGCTCATGGCGGAGCGCGGCTACGACGCCGTGATCCTGCGGAACAACCCCGACCTGCGCTGGCTCACCGGCGCGGAGCGCACCTTCGACGACGAGGTCGCCCACACCGCCGTGATCACGGCCACGGGCCAGTGGCTCCACACGGACTCCCGCTACTACAACACCTTCGTCGAGCGTCTGGGCGAGGACACCGCCTGGGCCCTCGACATGGAGGTCACCACGCCGGCCGCCTGGGCGGCGCGGCGCCTGGCCGCGGAGCGCGTGCGCGTGGCCGCCGTCGAGGACACCTGTGACCTCGCGTTCTACGACGACCTTCTCGTCGAGCTCTCCCGCGCCGGCGTGGCCTGCCTCATCCCGCGCTTGCACGGCGACATCTGCGACCTGCGCATGGTCAAGGACGCCGAGGAGGTCGCGCTCATGCAGCGCGCTCAGGAGATCACCGACGAGGCCTTCGCACACATCTGCGAGTTCATCAAGGTGGGCATGACCGAGCAGGAGATCCGCGTCGAGCTGGAGAACTACATGCTCTCCCATGGCGCCGACGCCCTCTCCTTTGGCACGATCATCGCCTCCGGCCCCAACGGCGCGAACCCGCACGCCCAGCCCGGCGAGCGCCAGGTCCAGCTCGGCGACCTCATCGTCATGGACTACGGCGCCGGCTACCACGACTACCACGCCGACATGACGCGCACCGTGGCCGTCGGCGAGCCAGGCGAGGAGCAGCGCGCGGTCTATGACGTCGTGCGCCGCGCCCACGAGGAGAGCGCCGCCGCCGTGCGCGCCGGCGTGATCGGCCGCGACATCCACGAGATCGCCGCCCGCGTGATCGCCGACGCCGGCTACGGCGACAAGTTCGGCCACGGCCTCGGCCACGGCGTGGGCATCCAGATCCACGAGAACCCCAACTTCAACCGCCGCTGGGACCGCCCGGTGCCCGAGGGCTCGGTCGTGACCATCGAGCCGGGCATCTACCTGCCCGGGCGCTTCGGCATCCGCCTCGAGGACTTCGGCCTGGTGACGGCCACGGGCTACGAGCCCTTCACCCGCTCCACGCACGACCTCGTGGTCGTGGGGGCGTAGGGGCGCACGTCCTTCTCGGCGTGGGCCGCTCTCTGCGTGCCAAGAATCCCGAGCCGCGCGTTCTTCTCGTCATGCGCGGCTCGGGTTTTTTGTCCAAACGGACACGTTTTGGCCCGCGCGCATGCGAAGGTTCGATCTTTTGCATGCGTAGCTCGGGATTCTTGGCACGCCAGCCGCTACTACGCTCCGCATCATGGAATCTGCGCGCAGATGCCCGCCCGGTGCTAAAATACCGCACGTATGTGAGCACTACGGGAAAGGCACAACATGGCAACCATCAGCACCGCAGACTTCAAGAACGGCATGGGCCTCAAGATCAACGACAAGTACTACACGATCGTCGAGTTCCAGCACGTCAAGCCCGGCAAGGGCGGTGCCTTCGTCCGCTACAAGATCCGCGACCTCAAGACCGGCCGCGTGATCGACCAGACCTGCAACGCCGGCACCAAGTTCGAGAACGTGCAGCTCATCACCAAGGAGATGCAGTACCTCTACAACGACGGCGCCACGTTCTACTTCATGGACAACGAGACCTACGAGCAGGTCGAGCTCTCCGCGGACTTCATCGGCGACAACGCCAAGTGGTTCAAGGAGAACGACAACGCCCAGCTTCTCTACGCCGACACCGAGCTTCTGGGCGTGCAGCCCCCGATGTTCATCGAGGTGGAGATCACCGAGACCGACCCGGGCTTCAAGGGCGACACCGTCCAGGGCGGCTCCAAGCCCGCCACCATCGAGACCGGCGCCGTGATCCAGGTGCCGCTCTACCTCAACGTGGGCGAGAAGATCAAGGTGGACACCCGCGACGGCGGCAAGTTCGTCGGCCGCGTCTAGCGCCGGGCGAGAAGAGCGCGCGATCGGGGCCGCTCCGGGAGACCGGGGCGGCCCCGACGCTCTTCTCGGCGCACAACGGGTATACTGTGAGAATGACCGAACGCACCGAGCAAGGGGGTTCCTCCATGGCAGATAGCGAGCTCTTCGTCTCTGGCATCGGCATCTCCAAGGATGTCGTCTCCACGATCGTCGGAATCGCGGCCCGCCGCGTCGAGGGCGTGGCCTCCGTCGGGGGCAACGACATCGCCTCGAGCCTCATCTCCGTCTTCACGAGCAGGAGCGTCTCGCCCGAGAAGGCCGTGGAGTCGTTCGTCGAGGACGAGTCCCTCCACGTGACGGTCCACCTTGCCGTCTTCTACGGCTACCCGTTCACCAAGCTCGCCGCCGACGTCCGCGCCGAGGTGGCCCGCGCCGTCACCGAGCAGATCGGCGTGCCAGTCTCCGCCGTGGACGTCTGCATCGACAGCCTCGTCTTCCCCAAGGAGTAACCGTACCTTGAGCACTCACTTCGGCGGGCGCACCCTCGCCCGCAGCCAGGCCCTCCAGCTGCTGTTCCAGGCGGAGGCCAACTCCCGTGCCGTCCTGGACGTCCTCGACGGCGAGTACGCGCTGTCGCAGGGCCCCCTCGACGACTACGCTCGTCGTCTCGCCCTCGGCTCCGACGAGCGCCGCCCCGACCTCGACGCCGTCATCGCGGCGCGCTCGACGGGCTGGTCGATCTCGCGCATGAACGCCGTGGACCGCAACCTCCTGCGCCTCGCGCTCTACGAGATGCTCTACGTCGACGAGGTCGACGTCTCGGTGACGATCGACGAGTGCGTCGAGCTCGCCAAGGCGTACGGGACCGACGAGTCCTCGCGCTTCGTGAACGGCATTCTCGGCCGCGTCGCCGACGACCTGGACGCCGGCGTCGACGTGGTCGCCGCCGCGCGCGAGAGCGCCGACGAGGGCGCCGAGGAGGCATAGGCATGGCTCGCGTCGACGTCTCCCAGTACCAGACCTTTGGTCAGATCAACGACCGCCTGGACGAGCTCGTGGGCCAGGTGCGCGACAAGGACGTCTCGCTGGAGCGCTCGCTCGACCTCTTCGACGAGGCCATCGCGCTCGGCTCCAAGGCCGTGAGCCTCGTGGACGCCACGGACTTCTCGCCCGAGGAGGAGGCCCGCCTCGCGCAGACCGAGGCCCAGGCCGAGAAGACCGAGGAGCCCGCGGAGCCCGTGGAGGACGCCGCTTCCGAGCCCGCCTCGGACGGGCAGTAGGCACATGCCGCGCCGCCGCCGGCTCGACGCAGAGCTCGTCGAGCAGGGGTTCTTCTCGTCAGCGGACGAGGCGCTGCGCGCCGTCATGGCCGGCGACGTCTCCACCACCGACCGACGCCTCACCTCCCCCGGGGAGCAGGTCGCCCCCGGCATCCCCCTGCACGTGCGCGGCCGCGCGGCCTACGTGAGCCGCGGGGGCCTCAAGCTCGAGCGCGGCCTCGCCGCCTTTGGCGTGGACCCCGCCGGCCTCGACTGCCTCGACGTGGGATGTTCCACGGGCGGCTTCACCGACTGCCTGCTCAAGCGCGGCGCCGCCTCCGTGGTGTCCGTCGACGTCGGGTATGCGCAGTTCTCCTGGGAGCTGCGGCAGGATACGCGCGTGCGGCTGCTCGAGCGCACCAACATCGTGGACGTTCCGGCGCTCCTGGGCACGGGTGTCGTGGACCTGGCCGTGTGCGACGTCTCCTTCACGTCGGTGACCACGGTGCTGCCGGCCGTCCTCGAGCTGCTGCGGCCGGGCGGCACGTTCCTCACGCTGGTGAAGCCGCAGTTCGAGGCCGCGCGCGAGGACGTGGGGGAGGGCGGCGTCGTCCGCGATCCCGCGGTGCGCGAGGCCGCGCTCGCTCGCGTGCGCGTGGCGTTCGAGGAGTCCGGACTGCTGGTGCACGGCAGCTGCGAGAGCCCGATCACCGGCCACAAGGGGAACGTCGAGTACCTGCTCTGCGCCGATCTCCCTGCCTAGCGCGCCGTCCTTCTCGCCCGCCCTGCCCACACAACCATGGTTTTGTTGCTGGAGCCTGATTGCGCGCGCGAGGTGGACGAAATCGAGGCCCGCCCCAAGGTTTTGGGCAACATCTTTTATGTGCCTGCCGCGTAGGGGCCGGTTTTGCGTCAGATTTGCCTGTCCCAGCCCGATTGTGGATAAGAGTTTTATAAAAATGCCCCTCTCATATCAAATGTTTGCCCCAAAACCGTGCGGTGAGGCCTGGAACCCGGGCATCGGCGCGCGCGGCGCGGGGACGTCGGCGCGCGGGGTATACTGACCAGAGCGAGAATCGAGAGAAAGGCACGCAACCGTGAAGGTCCTCATCGTCCCCAACTACGCGCGCGAGGACGCCATCGAGAGCGCCCGCCGGCTCGAGCAGTGGCTCGACGGCGAGGGCGTCGACGTCTCGTGGGCGCACGACAAGAGGCTCCTCCCCGACGTCACCGCCACCGCCGACGACTGCGACCTCGTGGTCTCGCTCGGCGGCGACGGGACGCTGCTGCGCGCCGCCCGCATCGTGGGCTACACGGGGGTGCCGGTGCTCGGCATCTCCTACGGCCACCTGGGATTTCTCACCGCCGCCGGACCGGACGACCTGCTCGAGACCGTGCGCGACGCCCTCGCCGGCGAGCTGCACGTGTCCCGGCGCGCCACGCTCGACATAGAGTGCGAGTTCGCGGACGAGACGGGCGCCGTGCACACGACGCACAGCTTTGCCCTCAACGACTTCGCGCTCAGCCGCGGCGGTGCTGGCGACATGGTGGAGTTCGACGTCTCCGTCTCCGGCAAGCACATCGACCGTCTGCGCGGCGACGGCTTTGTGGTCTCCACGGCCACCGGCTCCACGGGCTACGCGCTCGCCGCGGGCGGCCCCATCGTCACGCCCGAGTTCACGGGCATGGTCTGCGTTCCCATCGCGCCGCACACGATCATGGCGCGCGCCTTCCTCACCTCGCCCGCGGACGTCGTGGAGATCGAGATGAGCCCCGAGCGTCCCGCCATGCGCCACTTCTTCGCCGACGGCCAGCCGATTCGCCATGAGGGCGGCACGGGCGTGCGCGCCGTCGTGCGGCGCGGCCCCGGCGACCTCGTGCTGCTTGACCGCAGCACGCAGAGCTTCTACGACTCAGTGTCCCGCGTCTTCTACGGGCAGGTGGGCAAGTGATGTCGCTGGGCGAGAAGAACGGGCGGGCTGCGCGATGATCGACGAGCTGCACGCGCGGGACGTCGCGCTCATCCACGACGCCGTCATCGAGCCGGCGCCCGGGCTCACCGTGCTGACGGGCGAGACGGGCGCCGGCAAGACGGCGCTGCTCTCCTCGATCAAGCTGCTGGTGGGCGAGCGCGCCGACGCCGGGATGGTGCGCGAGGGCACGCCGGCGCTCGAGGTCGAGGGGCGGCTGTTCCTTCCCGGGGACGACGAGGACGGTACCGTGGTGCGCCGCCGCGTGAGCGCCGATGGCCGCGGCCGCGTGGAGCTGAACGGCCACATGGCGAGCGTCCGCGAGCTCGCGGAGCGCGTGGGCGCCACGGTCGACCTCTGCGGCCAGCACGAGCATCAGCGCCTGCTCTCCGTCCAGACCCATATGGAGCTGCTCGACTCCTGGATCGGCGCCCCGGCGATCGAGGCGCTGGACTCCTATCGCGCCGCGCTCGCGGACGCCACCGAGGCGGCCGCCGAGCTGGAGCGCGTGCGGGAGCTGGGGCGCGCCACGGGCGAGCGGCTCGACGAGGCCGCCTTCGTGCTGCGCCGCATCGACGAGGTCGACCCGCGCGAGGGCGAGCTCGAGGAGCTCGAGGCGCAGCTTCCCCGTGTCGAGCACGGCGAGGCCCTCATGGCCGCCGCGGCGGGCGCGCGCGAGCTCCTCTCCGGGGACGACGGCGCCTGCGACGCGCTCGGTGAGGCGGTGCGCGCGCTCGAGGACGCGGCCCGCTATGACGGGCGGCTGTCCGGTTGGGCGCAGACGCTCGAGAGCTCGCTGATCGACATCGAGGACGTGTCCGCCGAGCTGCGCGACTACGCGGACGAGGTGGACTTTGACCCGGAGGAGCTCGACCGGCTTCAGACGCGCCTCGCCGCGCTCGAGGGACTGCGCCGGACGTACGGGCCGAGCATGGCCGACGTGCTCCGTCGCCGCGACGAGGCGCGCAAGGTCGTGGCCGCCGCGAGCGACGACGGCGAGCTCGAGCGCCGCGCCGCCGAGGAGGTGCGGCGCCGCGAGGAGGCCCTTGCCGCCGCCGCGGACGCCCTCGACGCCGTACGCCGCGCGGGGGCGCCCCGCCTGGCGAGGGCCGTCTCCGAGCAGATGGCGTTTCTCGAGATGGGGAGCGCCGAGCTGGAGGTCTCCGTCGACCGGCTGCCCCGCGCGGAATGGGGGAGCCGTGGCCCGTCCCGTGTTGAGTTCCTCTACCGACCGGGCGCCGGCCTCACGGCGCGCCCGCTGCGCAAGATCGCCTCGGGTGGCGAGGTCAGCCGCGTGATGCTGGCGGTCAAGGTGGTGCTCGGTGAGGCCGACGCTTGCGAGACGCTGGTCTTTGACGAGGTCGACGCCGGTGTGGGCGGCGCCACGGCGGTTGCGCTCGCGGACGTGCTCGCCCGGCTCGCGACCACGCGCCAGGTGATCGTGGTGACGCACCTCGCGCAGGTGGCGGTCGTCGCGGAGCGGCACTATCTCGTCGAGAAGCGCGCGGGGGAGGGCGGCCTGCCCGAGACCACGCTCACAGAGATCGCGGGCGAGGACCGGGTGGCGGAGGTCGCGCGCATGCTCTCCGGCGACACGGGCGCGGCGAGCCGCGACCTCGCGCGCGAGATGCTGGCCGGTGCCGCGCGCCGCTAGGAGCGCCGCTTAGGGCGCGTCGAGCCGTCCAGGTCCAGGAGCTCGGCCACGGGCAGGTCAAAGACCCAGGCCAGTGCGAGCAGCGTGTGATAGGTGGGGTTCATGGGCGTGCCGGGCTTGGACTCGCCCTTCTCGAACTTCTGGTAGGTGTAGAGCGCGATGCCGGCGCGGTGCGCAACGGCCTCCTGGCTCAGGCCTCGCTCGCGGCGCAGGTCGCGCAGGCGGTAGCTCAGACGCTGGGAGTAGTCTCCAAAATCGGGGAGGTTGTCCTTCTCGTGCTCCATGCGACCACTATCGGGCCGGCCGCGCGGCCTCACCACCATACCCGTATTACAACTCGAAACTCATAAGACCACCCGCAGCGTCGGCCCGTTCCTCACGCTCACGCAGACTGTCGGTTTTGACGGCTTGTGGGCTGGTTTTCTTGGCTGCGGACCGTAATAAGCGACAGTTTGCGAAGGGGCGGGCGGGCGAGAAGGACGTGGGCTCCGCGGCCCCGTGTGACCGATTCGTGTCGCAATGTTTCGCGCGTGCGTCGGAATCGGCGAGCGGTCGCGCCGTCCTTCTCGTCGCGCGCTACCATGGAGACCCGTGGAAACGTTGCGTATTCTGCGGGAGGTCCCATGGCTAAGCACATATTCGTGACCGGCGGCGTCGTCTCTTCCCTGGGGAAGGGCATCACCGCGGCATCGCTCGGGCGTCTGCTCAAGGCGCGCGGCTACCGCGTCATGATGCAGAAGGCGGACCCGTACCTCAACGTCGACCCGGGCACGATGAGCCCGTTCCAGCACGGCGAGGTCTTCGTGACGGAGGACGGCTACGAGTCCGACCTCGACCTCGGTCACTACGAGCGCTTCATCGACGAGAACCTCACGCGCGACTCCAACTTCACCACGGGCGCCATCTACCAGAGCCTCATCTCCCGCGAGCGCGCCGGCGACTTCCTCGGCGGCACGGTCCAGGTCATCCCGCACGTCACGGACGCCATCAAGGAGCGCTTCCGCCGCGTCGAGGACGAGACGGGCGCCGACGTGGTGATCACCGAGCTCGGTGGCACGATCGGCGACATCGAGAGCCAGGCCTTCGTGGAGGCCATCCGCCAGTTCAGGAACGAGAAGGGCCGCGAGGACTGCATCCTCATCCACGTGAGCCTGGTGCCCTACATCGCCGCCGCCCACGAGGTCAAGACCAAGCCCACGCAGCACAGCGTGCGCGAGCTGCGCTCCTTTGGCCTGCAGCCCGACTTCATCGTCTGCCGCTCGGACCACGAGGTCGACGCCTCCATTCGCGCCAAGATCGCGAGCTTCTGCGACGTTCCCGCGGACCACGTCTTCGAGAACTCAGACTGCCCCTCTATCTACGACGTGCCGGCGCACCTTGCCGCGCAGGGCTTTGACGAGAAGGTCTGCGAGCGCCTGGGCCTCGACCCCCGCGAGAGCCACATGGAGGGGTGGTACGCCTTCACGGACGCGATGCACGCCGCCAACGCCCGCGAGGACGTGACGCGCATCTGCGTGGTGGGCAAGTACACGCAGCTGCCGGACGCCTACCTCTCCATCATCGAGGCGCTGCACCACTCGGGCGTGCTCTTCGGGCGCCACGTGGACATCCGCCTCGTGGACGGCGAGGCGCTGGACGCCCAGAACGTCGAGGAGGTGCTCGGCGACGCCGACGGCATCCTCGTGCCCGGTGGCTTTGGCCTGCGCGGCATCGAGGGCAAGATCTGCGCCGCGCGCCGCGCGCGCACCCGGCTCGTCCCGTACCTCGGCGTCTGCCTCGGCCTGCAGGTCGCCGTCTGCGAGTTCGCGCGCGACGTCTGCGGCCTTGCGGGCGCGAGCTCGGCCGAGTTCGACCCCGAGACTCCCCATCCCGTGATCCACATCATGCCCGACCAGGCCGACGTCACCGAGAAGGGCGGGACCATGCGCCTCGGCGCCTACCCGTGCAAGGTCGTCGCCGGCACGCTCGCCGAGGAGGCCTACGGGGAGCCGCTCGTCTACGAGCGCCACCGCCATCGCTACGAGGTCAACAACGCGTACCGCGCGCGGCTGGCCGAGGCCGGCCTCGTGGTCTCGGGCCTCTCGCCCGACGACCGCCTCATCGAGATGGTCGAGCTCCCCGAGGACGTGCACCCCTGGTTCGTGGCGAGCCAGGCGCACCCCGAGTTCAAGAGCCGCCCGGACCGCCCGGCCCCGCTCTTCCGCGAGTTCGTGCGCGCCGCCATCGCGCATCACGAGGGGTGCGACCGCCACGCCGTGGCCCCGCTCGGCGCGAGCGTCTCGTAGGCAGGGCGGGAAGGCTGCCGTGGACCTGGCGCGCGCGAGAGAGGAGTACCTCAGCTACCTCGCCGTCGAGCGGGGGTGCTCGCCCAACACCATTGACGCCTATGGGCGCGACCTGGACCGCTACGTGGCCTGGCTCGCCGAGCGCGGCGTGACGAGCCCGGACGAGGTGACCCTCGAGCTCGTGGAGGCCCACGTCGCCGGGCTCAGCGAGAGCGGGCTCGCCGCCTCGTCGGTGGAGCGCACGGCCTCCGCGGTGAAGGGCTTCCATCGCTTCATGCTCACCGACGAGATCTCGGGGACGCTGCCCACGGCCGACCTGCCCCTGCCGTCGAAGCCACAGCGCCTGCCCGACGTCATCTCGCGCGAGGCCGCGGCGCGCCTGCTCGACCAGCCGTTCCCGGCCACGCCCGCGGGGTTGCGCGACCACGCGGTCCTGGAGGTCCTCTACGGCTGCGGTCTGCGCGCGAGCGAGCTCTGCGGGCTCGACGAGCGCACGGTCCTTCTCGACGAGGGGGTCCTGCGCGTCTTTGGCAAGGGCTCCAAGGAGCGCGTGGTGCCCATACTGGGGGCCGCGGCGGGCGCGCTCGAGCGCTACCTGGAGCAGGGCCGCGGCGCGCTCGCGGGCCGTCGCCCCTGCCCGGCGGTCTTTCTCAACGCCCGGGGCGGGCGCCTTTCTCGCCA
Source organism: uncultured Atopobiaceae bacterium (assembly GCA_963928085.1). Classification (GTDB taxonomy): domain Bacteria; phylum Actinomycetota; class Coriobacteriia; order Coriobacteriales; family Atopobiaceae; genus Thermophilibacter. The sequence continues at coordinate 1,120,961 of CAWVDR010000001.1, read as the reverse complement.
GTCCGTGCATGCGATCGTCGAGAGGTACGGGCGGGTCGTGGGGATCAAGGGCCTGCACCCGCACACGCTGCGCCACAGCTTTGCCACGCACCTGCTCGAGGGCGGGGCGGACCTGCGCGTGGTCCAGGAGCTGCTCGGGCACGCCAACGTGGCGACCACCCAGCTCTACACGCACCTCGACCGCACCCACATCCGCCGCGTGTACCTTGATGCGCACCCCCGCGCGCGGGGCTAGACGCCGGCCGCCGCGAGGGCGTCCGACCAGATGTCGCGGCTGATGGTGAGCCCCTCGCCGGGCATGTTTGCCGCCGCTATCTCCACGCCCGTCTCGGCGTCCACGAAGGCGGCCCTGAAGCCCCAGTCCTCCTGCCCGTCAAAGAGCTGCAGGTAGCCGCAGGCAACCATGATCATGTAGAGGTCGGCCGCGGCGTCGTTGTCGTCCGTGAAGCAGGGGCGCGCGGTGACGGTGATGGCCCGGAGGTCGTCGGACACCTCGACGGCGTCGGCGCAGTCCCGCTCGAGGAGCGATGCGGTCTCATCCTCGAGCTCCTCCTCCCACTTCTCGACCTGCGCCTCGAACTGTCCCGTCGTGAAGGTGAGGATGACGTCGTCTCCCTCGGCGACGGCGTCCAGGGCGTCCTCGCTCGCGCCGTCGGCGTACTGCTCGAGGGCGTCCTCCTGCGAGAGGGCGCAGAGGTTGAGGAACGACGCGGGAAAGCGTACGGAGACGGTCTGGTCCGCGGGCGTGGGCTCGGGCTCGGAGGGTTCGGGATTGACCGGTTCGCCGGAGCAGCCGCAGAGGGCGGCGAGAAGGGCGCCGGAGAGCGCGAGCAGGGTGCGTCGGGTGAGCATGAGGGTCCTCCCGCGAGGGTCTGGGTGCTGAAGCATAGCAGCGTGATGATAGAATCATACGAGTTCAGGGCGCGAGAGGGGAGGGCGGCATGAACCGCTCGGGAGACAGACCGATTCCGATGCTGGCGGGCGTGGTGCTTATCGTCGCCGGCGTGCTCTTCCTGGGATATGCCTTCTTCCAGTACGTCTCCATCGGGGGCGACCCGTCCTATACCGGGGCGGGCTGGCGCGACACCTACGAGATGCGCGACACCGCCCGGGGGATGCTCCTGGGACTTGCGCTCGTCGTGCTGGGGATCCTGGTCGTGGCGCTGCGGCTGCGCGACCGCCTGCGGGCGGCCCCGGTGTCACGGGGGACCGAGAAGGACGCGGCGCCGGTACCTGCTCCGGCCCCGACGCCCGCGCCGGCGAGGCCCGCGCCCGCCCCCGCGCCGAAGCCCGCGTCCCCCGCGAGGCGATCCGACGGCGGCATCTCGCCGCTCGACCAGGTGCTCCCGCGCTCGGACGACGCGCTCGCCACGCTGCGCTACTTCATCGTGGACGCCCCCGACCAGATGCTCGCCGACCAGTGCGAGCTCGTGCGGCGCACGGGGCTCGCGGACTGGACGGACGAGCCGCGCTGCGGCGCCCGCAGGCTCGCCCGCAGCGGCCGCTGGTGGCTCGTGCCCGAGGGCGCGCTCTCGACGCCGGGGGACGCGGACCGCATCTGGGCCGTCGAGGCGGCCCTCAACCTGGGGCAGGACGCGGCGCGCATGACCGAGCCGCCCGCCACGCTGGACGAGCGGCTGCACGTCCTTCTCGTCGGCGTCTCCCGCCTGGAGCCTGTGCGCCATCCGGGCAGCCGCTTCCTTGCCGCCGTCACCGAGGGCGCCGACCCCCGGGGCGAGTGGGCCGTGCGCGCGGCCTTTGCCGACGCCCTGGAGAACCTGCCGGTGCCCTTCCGCATGGTCGCGGACTTCAGGCTCAACGTCTCCGAGGGTCTGCTCGGGGTGAGGGCGGCCGTGCCCCGGCCGACGGCCTTCTCCTTTGTCCCCGAGGCGGAGCGCGCCGCGCTCGCCCGAGCCTACGCGTATGACCTGGCGCTGCTCGTCGCCCGGACGGCGCTCGCCGCCTCGCCGGCGATTCGCCGCGTGGTCGTCAACTGTCACGAGGACGGGAGCGTGGACTGCGTCCTCTCCGTGGACCTCACGCGCTCCTCGCTCGAGCGCATGGCGGCCGCCCCGCGCGAGGGCGGCCTGCCCGAGCCCTCCGCCGAGCTGCGCTACCGCCCCGCTGCGGGCGGCTGGCTCGCCCCCGTCGCGCCGCTGCTGTCGTTCGTCGACGCCCAGCTGCGCCCGGCCGAGCGCTATCGCCCGGTGGAGCTCTCCGACGAGCCCTGCCCCGAGGCGGTCGTGCGCACCTGCGGGGCGCATCGGCGCTCCGAGCTCGGCATCGCGGAGAGCGTGGTGCGCCTTGACGCGTGGGAGCGCGTCGCGGACGACTTCGGCGGGCTCGGCGACACGACGGAGGACGCGGTGGCGGCCCTCTCCGAGCTGCGCGCGACCGCCACGGACGCCTCGGTCATTGAGGCCTGCGAGCGCACGACGCGCGCCCTGGTCTCGGGCGAGCTCGACGTGGAGGACACCGACGACCTCATCGAGTGCTTCGTCGGCGGCTCGGCGCTCGAGCGCGCCGTGCGCCAGGCGGGGCCCCTTGTCTCCGCGGCGGACGAGCCGGGCCAGGAGGAGCTGACGAGGGTCGCGAACCTGCTCGAGGACGCGCTCGCGCCCCTCGAGGCGCGCGGCGCCTATTGCGACGACGAGGGGACGGCCCATCGCTACTTCCGCTCGGTCCCCGAGCGCGTGGCCTACAACCTCGACGTGGCCGACGGTCGCGACGTCGTGCTCGTCCCGGACGCCTACTTCCTCGCGCACCAGTACGCGTCCGTCCTCGAGCGCAGGCTCGCCGTCCCCGGTAGCCTCGACCGCGCGCTCGCCCACGCCGAACGCGCCGCAGGGCTCGCGCCGTGCACGGTCGAGACGGCGATCGCCCGCGCGGACTGCCTGCGCTCCCTCGGGCGCGTCGACGAGGCGGTGCGCGCGGTGTCCGGCGCCGCGGCCCGCTGCTCCACCGTCGACGGCCTCTCCCTCTGTCTCTACCGCCTCGCCGGCCTCACGTACGACCTCGGCATGGTGGAGGCCTCCGTCGCCTGCTATCGGCGCTGCATCGAGCTGGGTCGCGCGCAGGCCGAGCGCGCCCGCCGCGAGCTTGGGCTGCTCGCCCAGCACGAGCACGAGGCGCTTGCCGCGAGCCGCCTCGACCCGGAGAAGCTCACGGGCGAGCGCCTCGCGCGCACGCTCGAGGGGGCGGGTCTGCCCGCGGGTAACGTGGAACCGCTCTCCGAGCGCCTGCGTGCGGCTGCGGCGGCGTGCACGGACGCCGGGATCTTCTCGGTGGCCCACCCGCTGCTCCAGGCGTACCTGCAGGCGCCCGATCGGCGTGACGACGCGCTCGCCGACGTGCTTGCGTCGCTGAGGGTCTAGACCCCCGCCGAGACGGCCTCGTCCCAGCTCTCACGGCTGTAGGAGAGTTCGCCTGCGGGCAGCGTGCCCCGCGCGACCTCCACGCCCGTCTCGGCGTCCACGAGGGCGACCTCGACGGCCCAGGTGCCGCTCCAGTCGGATTCCGGGTCGAGGAGCTGCAGGAAGCCGCAGGCGGCGACGAGCCGGTAGAGGTCGGCGTCGGCGTGGTCGGCAAAGGCGGGGCGCGCCGTGACGGTCACGCCGTCGCGGCCGTCCGTCACCTCGACGGAGGCGACGTCGTCGCTTCCGTCCAGTGCGTCGAGGCTCCTGTCGAGCTCGTCCTCCCACATGGCGCGCAGCTGCCCGCACCAGTGGTCGGTGACGTAGAGCTCGAGCGAGCCGTCCTCGAGGACGCTCGTGCCGATGTCGCCGTCGGAGTAGTCGGCGTAGTCCCGCGCCGCCTCGTCGGCCGTGTTGCCGGTGAACGCGAGGTAGGAGGCCGGGATGGTGACGCGCATCTGAACCGGCTGCGTCGGCGCGCCGGGGTCGACCTCCCCCTCGGGCTCATTGGCGGTGCAGCCGGGGAGCAGGGCGAGCAGCCCGGCGGACAGGGCAAGGAACTCACGGCGCGTCTGCATGCTTGTATCTCCTCTTTCAGGTTGGGACCATGGTAGGGCACGGGCGACTGTCGAAACAAGTGCGCGGAAAGCTCCGCTCCACGAAGATCTCTCTCGAAAACGCCGCCCTTGTCAGCTGGCCGTCTAAGAATCGCCGTCCTTGCCGGCGCGCCGTCCAAGAATCGTTGCCCTTGTCGTGTGAGAGTCCCGGAATTGCGGGCCTTGTACGACAAGGGTGGCGTTTTCTAGAGGCGCTGCCGACAAGGGCATCGATTTCTAGAAGGGTTGCGGACAAGGGCGGCGATTCCCGAATCCCCCGTGGGGAGCGGTGGGGCGCGTCTCCACGTCTGTGACACAAACGTGCGAACCCCCTTGTGTTCAGGAATGGGCAAGCACGCAACATCTGGGGGCGGTCATACGAGCAAAAGCCGTCCACGCCCACTTTTCAACCGAAAGGTGCAGCAAAGTGTTTTTTAGTGTGGCAAAGTGTGGCCAATGACGTATAGTTATCGCACGCTCCGTTCGGGGCAGGGTTCTCGTCTCGAAGGGAGGGCGACATGCTTGCCGGGTCGTATCCGATGTCCGTGGATGCCAAGGCGCGCGTCACCCTGCCGGCCGTCTTCCGCAAGCAGCTTGTGGACGGCGACAAGAAGACGATATACCTCGTCCCGCTCAACGGCTGCGTGAACGGCTTCACCCCTGAGGGGTTCGAGGCGTACGTCGACGGCCTCTTCGAGTACGGCGACAACCACTTCGATCCCCGCAGTCGCGACGACGTTCGTCTGAGGACGGGGCTGTGGGCCCGCGCCGTGGAGGTCGACATCGACTCCGCCGGCCGCGTCGCCCTCGGCAAGCTCGACGTTGCCAAGCCTGGCATGCGCGAGAAGCTCGGCCTCACCGACGCCGTCACGGTGGTGGGCGCCGGGGACCACTTCGAGGTCTGGAACACCGAGACGTGGGCCGCGACGCAGGAGAGCCTCGAGGACGACCTCGACGCGCTGCTTTTCCACGACTAGGGGGTGAGGGTCTTGACAGCAGAATATCGGCACGTTCCCGTGATGCTCGCCGAGGTTCTCGCCGAGCTCGACCCCCGGCCGGGGGAGGTGGTGTGCGACTGCACCCTCGGGGGTGCGGGACACACCGTCGAGCTGGCGAGGCACGTGGCGCCGGACGGCCTGTCGATCGGCATCGACCAGGACGACATGGCGCTGACGGCGGCGACCGAGCGCCTCGCGCGCGAGGTCCCCGAGGCGAGCACCCGTCTCCTCAAGGGCAACTTCAGCGACCTCGACGAGCTTCTCGTCGAGGCAGAGGTCCCCGGGGTCGACTGCTTTCTCTTCGACCTCGGCGTCTCGTCGCCGCAGCTCGACATCCCGGAGCGCGGCTTCTCGTACCACGAGGACGCCCCGCTCGACATGCGCATGAATTCGGGGAACCACACCATAACCGCAGCCGAGGTCGTGAACACCTACAACGAAGCAGACCTCACCCGAATCCTCCGCGTCTACGGCGACGAGCGCTTTGCGGCGCGCATCGCCAGGCGGATCGTCGAGCGGCGCGCCAAGCAGCCCATCGAGACCACGCTCCAGCTCGTGGAGGTGATCAAGGAGGCGATTCCCGCGGCGGCGAGAAGGACGGGGGGACACCCCGCCCGCCGCACGTTCCAGGCCCTGCGCATCGAGGTCAACCACGAGCTCGACGTCTTGGACCAGGGGCTGAGGGCTGCGATTCGCTGGGCGAACCCCGGGGGGAGGATCTGCGTCATCTCCTACCACTCGCTCGAGGACCGCATCGTGAAGCACGTCTTCGCGGAGCTCTCGCAGGGGTGCACCTGCCCGCCGGACCTTCCGGTGTGCGCGTGCGGTCACGTGCCGATAGTCCGAGTCAGGACACGGAAGCCCCTCGTTGCGTCTGACGAGGAGGTGGCGACCAACCCACGGTCGCGCAGCGCCCTCATGCGCGTGGCGGTCAAGCTCGACGTCGCGTAGCGGGGCATCAAGGTGTCGTAGCCGGCGAGAGCCGTCTATGAGGAGCACGAGAAACGAAGCACAAACGCACTACTACGAACCATAAACGCACTACCTTCGAACACTAAACGAACTATCAACCATCTCTAAAGGAACTCGTAAGGTCGCTCAAGTACACCTTGAGGAAAACAGTCAAGTAACCCTCAAGTTCCCAGCGTACCTGCTACAGCAAAGCAAGCCATCGGCCAGTGGCCGACGTTGCAAGGAAGAGGTCATGAGGTACCAGGGGTCTGAGGCATACAACATGGAGGCGACGGAGCGGAGGCGAGAGCGCCTCGAGCGACGGGCCGCCCCCTCCTTCGAGGTCGTCACCGGCGGCGGTCTCGACGCCCGTGCGCGCGCCGGCGTCTCGGCGACCTTCGTCGCGAGGGTCCGCGCGGTCCTCGCCGTCGCCGCCGTCCTCATCGTCCTGGGCATGGCGCGCGTGGGCATCGCGGCGGCCACCGTCTCGCTCCTCAGCTCGAATTCCGCGCTCTCGAGCCAGATCGAGGAGGTCTCGTCCCTCAACGAGCAGCTGAGGGTCCAGCGCTCCGTCCTCTCGAGCAATGCGCGCATTACGCGCATCGCCACGCAGAACTACGGCATGGTCCTCACCGGCGATGCCGTGACGGTCGACCTCGGCTCCGCGGACGAGGCCCAGGCCGCTGATGGGGAAGCTGCGCAGACGGGGGACGCCGCCTCGGCACAGCCCGACATGTCGTAGACTCGATACCTGTGAGCAGCAGGGACAGACAGAACCGCCGCGCTCGGCGCAACCATCCGGAGGCCTCGTACGACGAGGCCTCACGTGCGCGTTACCGCGTGCGGGCGGCCCGCCCCGGCGGGTCGGGGACGGGCGGGGACGACCACGGCCTCGCGGTCACGCGCGCGACCTTCCTCGGGCTCCTCGCCGTCGTGGCGGCCCGGCTCGCCTATCTCCAGATCTTCAAGCACGGCGAGCTCTCCTCGTCCGCCGAGGCCCAGCGGACCAACAAGATGGTCCTCCATGCCAAGCGCGGCACCATCTACGACCGCAACGGCAACGCGCTCGCGATGAGCGTCGACTGCGAGACGATCTACGCCAACCCCAAGGCCGTCTCCGACCCCTCGGGCGTCTCCAACGTCCTCGTCTCCGCGCTCGGCGGCGAGAAGGACGACTACATGGAGCTGCTCACCAAGGACACGACGTTCGTGTACCTGGCGCGCCAGGTCGACCAGGAGGTCGCCGACCAGCTCTCCAAGCAGCTCGCCGCGCGCGAGCTCACAGGCGTCTACTTCATCTCCGACACCAAGCGCGTCTACCCCTACGGCTCGACCGGGGCCCAGGTCGTCGGCTACGTGGGGACCGAGGGGAAGGGCCTCTCGGGCCTCGAGCTCTACTACGACGACATCCTCACCGGAACCGACGGCGAGATGCTCATGGAGGCCGGTCTCGACGGGACCCCCATCGCGGGCGGCGCCTCCGAGGTGACGGAGGCCCGGGACGGCGTCGACCTCGTCACCTCGATCGACGTCGACCTCCAGGCGGTCTGCGAGGACGTCATCTCCCGGGCCGTGGAGACCTACTCGGCGGAGTCGGGCTCCGTCATGGTCACCGACCCGCTGACCGGCGAGATCCTCGCCGCCTGCTCGACGCCCCTGCCCGACTTCTCCAACCTCGAGGACGCCTCCTCGCTCAACCTCAAGCTCGTCTCGAGCGCCTTCGAGCCGGGCTCGCTCTTCAAGGTGCTGACCACCTCGATCGGCATCGAGGGCGGCTTCTTCACCGAGGACACGGTCTACACCGTCCCCCCGCAGGTCCTCGTCGGAGACGACTACGTGACCGACGTCGACGGGCGCGACTACACCATGGACATGAGTGTGCGCGACATGCTCGTCAAGTCGTCCAACACGGCCATGGCGCAGCTCGTCCAGGACGTCATCGGGGCGGAGACCTTCTCGGAGGGCGTCGCGCGCTACGGCATCGGGAAGGCGACCGGGATCGACTTCCCCGGCGAGGTCGACGGCATCGTCCGTTCGCTCGAGGAGTACGACGGCGCCACGGCCGGCTCGATGGCGTTCGGCCAGGGCCTCGCGGTCCCCCTCGTCCAGATCGTGCGCGCCTTCGGGGCGGTCGCCAACGGCGGCGTGCCGCTGACGCCGCACTTCCTCGTGTATCGTGGTGACGAGCAGGTGGAGTGGCCGGCGGGGGACCGGATCATCTCGGAGGAGACCGCGGCCCAGGAGGTCGACATGATGCGCGGCGTCATGGCGGAGGGCTCGGGAACCACCGGGCAGGTCGAGGGCTACGACTTTGCGGGAAAGACGGGAACGGGCGAGCAGGCCTCCGAGGACGGCGGCTACCGCCAGGGGTCCTACGTCTCGTCCCTGTGCGCCTTCGCCAACGCAGAGGCCCCCGAGATCCTCGTCTACGTGGGCCTCAACAACACGCCCTACCTCTCGTCCGGGTCCGCCGGCGTCGCCTTCAAGGAAATCGCGCAGCAGGCAGTGAGCATCCTGGGCGTGAGCCCCGCGTCCTGATCGGAGTGACTGAGCATGATTCACATGAGCGCATCTGACATCGCGGCCGCGACGGGGGCGTCCCTGCTCTCGCCCGGGACGCGCGAGGTGTCCGGCGAGGCCGTCATCGACTCCCGGAAGGTCGGGGAGGGCTCCCTCTTCGTCGCCTTCGCCGGGGAGCGGGTCGACGGCAACGACTACCTCGCCGCCGCCGCGCGCGCGGGCGCCGCCGCCGTCGTGGCCTCGGCCGAGGTGGAACCCGACGCCCTTGCCGAGCTCGCATCCCTCGGATGCGCCGTCCTGCGCGCCGAGAAGGACGACTGCGAGGAGTTCCTCCTGCGCCTCACCGCGCACGTGCGCGAGGCCCACGGGGAGTGGCTCGTCGTGGGCGTCACGGGCTCGGTCGGCAAGACCACGACCAAGGAGATGCTCGCCGCCGCCTTTGGCGCGCAGCGCAGGACCCATGCGACGGCCGGCAACCTCAACAACCTGATCGGCCTGCCGCTCACCGTGCTCTCAGCCCCCGACGACGCGGAGGTCCTGGTCTGCGAGCTCGGGATGAACCACGCCGGCGAGATCGACCGGCTCGCCCGCGCCTGCCGTCCCGCGCTCGCCTGCATCACCAACGTGGGCACGAGCCACATCGGGCTTCTCGGCAGCCGCGAGAACATCGCCCGGGCCAAGGCGGAGATCGTGGGCGGCATGCGCGCGCACGGCGAGCTGCGTCCCGCCCTCGCGCTCGTCTCCACCGGCGACTTCACGCCCTTCATCGCCGACGGCTTCGCCCGCCCGGCCGGCGTCGAGGTCGCGATGGTGGGGCGCTCCGCGTCCGACGAGGTCCGCTGCGACGCGCTCTCCCTCGACGAGGAGGGCCGCGCGACCGTGACCGTCTCCTGCGCGGACGGCTGGTCCGGCACCGTGCGCCTTCCCATGCCCGGCCGCGCTCCCGTCGACGACCTCCTGCTCGCCCTCGCGCTCGTCTGGCGCGCCGGGCTCGACCGCGACGCCGCGCTCGCGGCGATCGAGCGCATGCCCCAGGCGCAGATGCGCCTCGACGTCCACGTCGCCCCGTCGGGCGCCCGCGTGATCGACGACTCCTACAACGCCGCGCCCGCCTCGATGGCGTCCTCGCTCGACGTGCTCGCCTCGATGTCGTGCGCCGGCCGTCGCGTGGCGGTGCTCGGCGAGATGGGCGAGCTCGGCGACGAGGCGCGCCGCCTGCACGGCTACGTGGGCGCGTACGCCGCGGCCAAGGGGGTCGACCTGCTCGTCCTCGTCGGGGACGAGCTCGCCGACGAGATGGCGGAGGCCGCGCGCACGATGGGGCTCTCCGAGGACGCGATCGAGCGCCTCGGCTCGGTCGAGGAGGCCGTGCGCGTGATCGGACCGGTTCTTTCCGAGGGTGACCTCGTGCTGGTTAAGGCGTCGCGAGCCGCAGGGCTCGACGCGTTTGTGAGGGGAGTGCTCGCTCGATGATCGGAAATCCCGCCTACCCAACCTTCCAGGTGTTTCTCGCCATCGGCGTGGCCGCGCTCGTGACCGGCCTCCTGATGCCGCTCTTCATCCGGCTCATGCGCTACGAGGGCGTGGGCCAGCAGATCCGCGCGGACGGCCCGCAGCGCCACCTCGTCAAGCAGGGGACCCCCACGATGGGCGGCGTCATCATCCTGGTCGGCGTGCTCGCCTCGTGCGCGCTCGTCGCCGAGTGGACGCCCGGGCTCGTCCTGGCCGTCGGCGCGACGCTCGTGACCGGCTCGCTCGGCCTGCTCGACGACATCGAGAGCGTGGCGCACGGCCGCTCGCTCGGCCTCACCCCCTCCCAGAAGATGGCGGGCCTGATCCTCATCTCGGTCGTCTTCTGCCTCGTCGCGGTCAACGTCTGCGGCGTCGCCCCCGCGATCAGCTTCCCGGGCGGCTTCGTGATCGACCTCGGCGTGCTCGCCACGACCCTCGAGCTGGGCGGGACGGCCGTCTCCATCCCCTGGCTCTACCTCGTCTTCGTCTTCCTGCTCATGGCGGGCCTCTCCAACGCCGTCAACCTCACCGACGGCCTCGACGGCCTCGCCGGCGGCTGCACGATGGTCGTGATGCTCTTCATGGCCATGGTCGCGTTCCTCTACAACGAGCTCGACCTCGCGATCCTCGCCGGCGCCATCGCCGGCGCGTGCGTGGGCTTCCTCTGGCACAACTGCTACCCCGCCTCGATCTTCATGGGCGACACGGGGTCGCTGGCCCTGGGCGCCGCCCTGGCGTCGCTGGCCGTCCTCACCAAGACCGAGGTCACCTCCCTCATCATGGGCGGCGTCTTCGTCTGCGAGGCGCTCTCCGTGATGATCCAGGTCACGAGCTTCAAGCTCACGGGGAGGCGCGTCTTCCTCATGACGCCGATCCACCACCACTTCGAGCAGATGGGCTGGGCGGAGAACAAGGTCGTCATCAGGTTCTGGATCGTCGCCGCCGCCTTCGCGTCGCTCGGGTTCGCCCTCTACTTCCAGCTCGGCTAGGGGATGGTGCAGATGACCGTCAGCTCTCGGGAGCATCTTGGAAGCGTCGCGGTGCTCGGCCTCGGCCGCACCGGCGAGGCCGCGGCGCGCTACCTCGCGTCGCTCGTGCCGTCGCGGGTCGACTCGGTGACCCTCTTCGGCGGGGCCGCCTCGGCGCCTGGCGAGAGGACCCGCGCGCTCGAGGACCTCGGCGTGGCCGTGACCTGCGGCACCGACGAGGTCACCGGCAGCTACGACCTCGCCGTGGCCTCGCCCGGCATCCCGGACACCTCCGACTTCTTCCTGGGCGCCGCGGCGTGCTCGGCCGAGGTCGTCGGCGAGCCGGAGCTCGCCTGGCGCGAGAGCCCCGAGCGCTGGGTCGCGATCACGGGCACCAACGGCAAGACGACCACGACCTCGCTCGCGACGCACCTCCTGCAGGGGGGCGGGCTCACCGCCGAGTCCGTGGGCAACATCGGCCTGCCCCCGATCGAGGCGATCGCCGGGCGCCCGGCGGACGGCTGGTTCGTGGCCGAGCTCTCGAGCTTCCAGCTCGCCACGACGCGGCTCTTCCACCCGCGCGTGGCGGTCCTGCTCAACGTCACGCCCGATCACCTCGAGTGGCACCACACGATGGAGGCGTACGCTGCCGCCAAGGAGCGCGCCTTCGCCAACATGGGCGCGGGCGACCTCGCCGTGATCTCCGCGGACGACGACTGGTGCCGCGCCGCGGCGGAGCGCGCCGAGGCGCGCGGCCTGCGCGTCTGCGGGCTCAGCGTCGAGCGGGAGGTCGAGGGCCCGTGCGCCGCGTTCCTGCGCGGGAGCACGCTCGTCGTGCGCCTGGACGGCGTCGAGCACGAGCTCGCGCAGACCTCCGACCTGCAGATCTTCGGCGCGCACAACGCCGAGAACGCGCTCGCGGCGTCCGCCGTCGCGCTCGAGCTGGGCGTCGCGCCGGACGACGTGCGCCGCGGCCTCGCGTCCTTCTCGCCCATCGAGCACCGCATCGAGCCGGCGGGCGAGGTCGGCGGCGTCCGCTTTGTCAACGACTCCAAGGCCACCAACACCGACTCCGTGGAGAAGGCGCTGACCGCCTTTGACGCGGGCTCGATCGTGGTGCTTTTGGGCGGGCACGACAAGGGCACCGACCTCACGTCCCTCGCGGGTGCCGTGCGCGAGCGCTGCCGCGTGGCGGTGTGCTTCGGCGAGGCGGGCGAGCGGATCGCCCGCGCCCTCGAGGGGGAGCCCTCCGCGCTCGAGGTCGTGCGCGCTCCGCACCTGCGCGAGGCGTTCTCCGCCGCCCTCGCCGCGGCGCGCCCCGGCGAGACGGTGCTCCTCTCGCCGGCCTGCTCCTCGTTCGACGAGTTCAACAACATGGCCGAGCGCGGCCGCCTCTTCAAGGACCTCGTCCGCGACCTCGCGGCGGAGGGGGAGTGAGCGCCATGGCGAGGGCCGTCGCCGCACAGGGGAGGGCGGGGCGCCAGGGGCGCAGCGACCGTCCGGAGCGGAGCATCTTCGGCGTGCCGGAGCGCTTCATGCGCCCGCGGCTCGTCCTGCTCGCCTGCGTCGCGGTGCTCGTGGGCTTTGGCCTGCTCATGGTCTTCTCGGCGTCCTCGGTCACGGCGCTCAACTCCACGGGTGACGCCGCCTACTACCTCAAGCGGCAGCTCGCCTTCATCGCCGCGGGCACCCTCGTCGCCCTCGTGCTCGCCAAGATCGACTATCGCATCTGGGTGCGGCAGCTGATCATGCCCATCTGGATCGTGACGCTCGGGTTGCTCCTTGCCGTCATCGCGCTCGGCACAGACAACGGCATGGGCGCCACGCGCTGGATCGACCTGGGCTTCTTTGACCTCCAGCCCTCGGAGTTCGCCAAGATCACGATCATCTTCACCGCGGCGAACCTCGCCGAGCGCTACTACGACCAGGGCTCGCTCGACTGGAACCACTTCCTGGTCCTTCTCGGCGCCGGCGTGGGCCTGCCCCTGCTGCTCATCATCGCGCAGCCCGACAAGGGCACGACGATGGTCGCGGGCCTCACGCTCGTCGTGATGGGCTATCTCGCGGGCATGCCCAAGCGGCTGCTCATCGGGCTCCTCGTGTTCGCCGCCATCGGATTTCTCTTCATCTCGCTCAGGGACGACTACTCCCGCGCGCGCTTCCTCACGATGTTCGACCCCTGGGCCGACCCGTACGGCAACGGCTGGCAGCTCATCCAGGGCTTCTACGCCTTCGGCTCGGGAGGGCTGCTGGGCGTCGGGGTGGGCTTCTCCCGTCAGAAGTACGCCTACCTGCCCATGGCCCACAACGACTTCATCTTTGCGGTGATCGGCGAGGAGTGCGGTCTTCTCGGCACGCTCGGCCTGCTCGCGGGGTTCATGGTGTTCCTCTGGGCGGGGCTCGAGATCGCGCGCCGCGCGCCGGACCTCGCCGGGCGCCTGGTCGCCGCCGGCTGCACCACGATCGTCCTCATCCAGCTCTTCCTCAACGTGCTGGGCGTCATCGGCTTCTTCCCGCTGTCGGGCAAGCCCATCCCGTTCGTGAGCTACGGCGGCTCGTCGATCATCGCGAGCCTCATGCTCGTGGGCCTCGTCACGTCCGTCTCGGTGCACTCGAGCCTGCCGGAGACGACGCACGACAGCGCGCGCCGGACCTGGCGCGAGGTCGACCGGGGAGGGGAGGCCGAGCTCTCGCTCGTGGGCGAGGCGACGCCGCGCTCCGAGCGCCGGGCGTCCAGGTCGGGCCGAGCGGCCCGCGACGGCCTGCGCGTCGTCGAGGGCGGCGGCGTCGGGAGCGGATCGGGAAGGGCCCCGCGCGGCCGCGTGAGCGAGAGCGGGGGCAGAAGGAGAATCGACCTCGGACCGAGCGCCACGGAGCGCCTGCGCGGGCGCGGCGGGTCCGGGGGAGGACGCAGACGCTAACGCTAGGGGGAACCATGGCTGAGGGGAAGCTCGAGGTCGCAATCGCCGCCGGCGGTACGGCCGGTCACATCAATCCCGCGCTCGCGCTCGCCGAGGAGCTGCGCGACCGCGGCCATCACGTGCGGTTCTTCGGGCAGACGTCCAAGCTCGAGGGGCGCCTCGTGCCCGAGGCTGGCTTCGAGCTCGTCCCGGTGGTGGTCTCGGGCTTCGACCGCGCGCGCCCCTGGACGCTCGCGAGCTCGCTCTACCGCATGAGGCGCGCGCAGTCGCAGATCGCGCGGCGCTTCTCGGCCGAGGGCGCCCCCGACGTGGCCGTGGGCTTTGGCGCCTACGTGGAGATGGCCCTGCTCAACTGCTGCCACCGCCTCGGCGTGCCCTACGTGCTGCACGAGCAGAACTCCGTTCCCGGCCTCGCCAACAAGGCGCTCGCGCCGCACGCGGCGAGCGTGTGCATCTCGGTCCCGGCGGCGCGCGCGGTCTTCGAGCGCGAGGGGAGGACGTCCCCGAACGTGGTGCTCACCGGCAACCCCGTGCGCCGCAGCGTCGTGAACGCGAGTCGCGAGGAGGGCCGCGCCGCCTTTGGCGTGGAGCCGCACGAGACCATGCTGCTGGTCTTTGGCGGCTCGCTCGGCGCCGCCCACATCAACGAGGGCGTCTGCCGCCTCAAGCGCGAGCTCCTCGCGCGCGAGGGCCTCGTCGTGGTGCACTCCACGGGGGCCGACGGCTTCGACGAGACGGTATCCGCGCTCGCGCTCACGCCCGAGGAGCAGATTCGCTGGCGCGTGATGCCCTACATCTCCAACATGGGCCAGGCGCTCGCCGCGGCGGACCTCGTGCTCTCTCGCGCGGGCGCCTCCTCGATCGCGGAGATCGCCGCCGTGGGCGTGCCGAGCCTGCTCGTGCCCTACCCGCACGCCACCGCCGACCACCAGACCACCAATGCGCGCTTCCTCGTGGACGCCGGCGCGGCGGTCCTCGTTCCGGACGCGCAGATCGACGACCCTGTGTTCTCGTCCGAGCTGCTGGGGCTTCTCGACGAGCCGGCGCGCCGCGACGCCATGCGCGAGGCGGCATTGGGCCTGGGGCAGTCCCGCGCCGCGGCCGCCCTGGCCGACGAGGTGGAGGCCGCCGCGGGTCGCTAGCCCCCTCTTTCTCGCCGATTTCCGAGAATCAGGGCCCTTATCGGGACACGCTCTAGAAAACGCCGTCCTTGTCGCCTGGCGCTCTAAGAAACGCCGTCCTTGTCGCCTGGACGAGTCGCCCCTCCGCACAAACTCCCGTATTCCTAGATCGCCGCCGGACAAGGGCGGCGATTTTCGGAACGCGCGCGGACAAGGGCCGGGAATCTTAGAATGCCGCCGGACAAGGGCCGGAAATCCTAGAGCGCCCACGGCAAGGGCGGCGATTCCCGGACGGCGCTCGCATGCGCGCGTCAAGCGGGATTTGTGCAGCTGTCCGGAGCCGGCCTGAAGCGGCCCCGTTTGGGCTACAGTAGTGCGTGTATGTGACGAGAAGGACGGAGGGTCCGCAGATGCCCGACATTGACAACGTTTCGAGTGCCCACTTCATCGGCATCGGTGGTGCCGGCATGAGCGGGATCGCCCTCGTCCTGCACGAGCGCGGCTGCCGCGTCACGGGCTCCGACCTCAAGAGCTCCCACTACGTCCGCGACCTCACGGCCGCGGGGATCGACGTCCGCGTGGGCCATGACGCGGCCACCATCGACGAGGTGTCCCCGCAGGTCGTGGTCACCTCCACGGCCATCCCCGAGACCAACCCCGAGGTCGTGCGCGCCCGCGAGCTGGGCATTCCCATCTGGCCGCGCGCCAAGATGCTCTCCTACCTCTCCGGCGCCTCCACGACCGTGGCCGTGGCCGGCACGCACGGCAAGACCACCACGAGCTCCATGGTGGCCACGATGCTCGACAAGATGGGCCTCGACCCGTCGTTCCTCATCGGCGGCGTGGTGGAGGGCTATGGCACCAACGGTCGCAACGGCTCCGGGGAGCACTTCGTCTGCGAGGCGGACGAGTCCGACGGCTCCTTCCTCTACCTGCATCCCAGCGTCGTCGTGGTGACCAACATCGAGGCGGACCACCTCGACCACTACGGCACGCTCGAGAACATCGAGAAGACCTTCTGCACGTTCATGGATCTCGTCGGCGACGCCGGCACGGTCATCGTCAACGGCGACGTGGCGCGCTACGTCGAGCTCGCCCGCTCGACCGGCCGGCGCGTGGTCACCTACGGCTTTGATGCCGCCTGCGACTACGTCTGCACCCCCGAGCCCGCAAACCACGCGCTCGCCAGCAGCTTCTCCGTGAGCGCTCCGGGCGAGAAGAGCGTCCATGTGACGATCGCCGCCAACCCGGGCCGTCACAACATGGCCAACGCCACGGCCGCCGTGGCGGTGGCCGACGTGCTCGGCCTCGACCTTGATGACGCCGCCGCCGCGCTGTCCCAGTTCAAGGGCGCCCGCCGCCGCTTCACGCACGTGGGCGACGTCGCCGGCGTGACCGTCGTCGACGACTACGGCCACCACCCCACCGAGATCGCCGCCACGCTCGGCGCCGCCGCGGACCTGTCCTTCGAGCGCATCGTCTGCGTGTTCCAGCCGCACCGCTACAGCCGCACCCAGGCCCTGGCGGAGGAGTTCGGCACCGCGTTCGACGATGCCGACGTCCTGCGCGTCATGGACGTCTTCGGCGCCGGCGAGATGCCCATCCCGGGTGTCTCCGGCAAGACGATCGTCTCGTCCGTGCGCGAGCGGGGGAGCGTCACCGACGTCACCTACGTGCCGAACCGCCATGCGCTGATCGAGGACCTCTGCACGACCTGCCGGCCCGGCGACCTGCTCATCACGCAGGGCGCGGGCGACGTGACCGCCATCGGCCCCGCGTTCATCGAGGCCATGCGCGAGCGCGAGCGGAGGTAGGGAGCGCACGTGAGCGTCTTCAACGCCTACATGAGCCTCTCGGGTGCCGTCGACGCCGACATCACCCGGGACGAGCCGCTCTCCCGTCGGACGAGCTACCGCATCGGCGGCCCCGCCGCGCTCGTCGTGCAGCCGCGCGACTACGCGGCGCTCGCGCGCACGATCGAGGTGCTCGACGCGGAGGGAGTCCGCTGGGTGGTGCTCGGCAAGGGGACCAACGTCCTTGCCGACGATGCCGGCTACGACGGCTGCGTGATCGTCCTCGGCGGCGAGTTCTCCCGCGTGAACGTCTCCGCGGACGACGCCACCGTGACGGCGGGGGCGGCCGCGTCCCTCTCGCGCGTGGTCAACGAGGCGCTCAGGGCCCGTCTCTCCGGGCTCGAGCCCTGCGTGGGCATCCCGGGAACGCTGGGCGGCGCGCTCTCCATGAACGCGGGGACGCGGCGCGAGTGGATCGGACGTCGCGTCCGGGACCTCGTGGTGTACCGCCCCGGCCAGGGGATGCACCGCTACGCCGCCGACGAGATCGAGTGGGGGTATCGCACGACGTCGCTCCCCACCTCGGAGATCATCCTCGAGGCGACGCTCGCCCTCATGCCGGCGGACCGCGACGCGATCGCGGCCGACATGGACGCGCGCCTGCGCCGCAGGCGCCAGACGCAGCCCCTCTCGCTGCCCAGCTGCGGCTCGGTCTTCCGCAATCCCCCTGAGCGCTCCGTGGGCGCCCTCATCGAGTCGTGCGGGCTCTCCGGCCTTGCCCAGGGCGGGGCGCAGATCTCTCCCGAGCACGCCAACTTCATCGTCAACCGCGGCGGTGCTACCGCCTCCGACGTGCTCGCGCTCATGACCCGCTCCCATGACGCGGTTCTCGCGCGCTACGGCATCGACCTCTCCCCGGAGGTCAAGTTCCTGGGATTTGGCGGCTAGGCCATGGCTGTCGACAAGAGCAGGAGGCCCACGCCCAGGAAGCGCGGGTCCAAGAGCGCGTCCCGCCCCGCGGCCGCGCCGGTCCGCACCGGCTCCCCCGTCGCCCCGAGGAGGAGCGCCCCGGCGAAGAGGGCACCCCGCGTCTCCCCACCGGTGGGCGGGAAGGTGCGCCCCAAGGCCGCGCCCAAGAGCCCGGCGCCCCCGCGCGAGCGCAGGATCAGGCACCAGCGCGCCAACGTGGTGCGCGTCGTCCTCACGGTCGCCGCAGCCCTCGTCGCGCTGGCGGTCGTCGTCACGGTGGCGCTCTTCGCGCTGCGCAACTCGTCCGTGTTCGCGATCACGTCGATCGAGTTCGAGCCGACCGAGCACGTGAGCGCCGAGGACGTCCAGAGCCTCGCGCGCGTGCCCGAGGGCGCCACGCTGCTCAACGTCGACACCGACGCGATAGAGGAGTCCCTCAGGAAGAACCCGTGGATCGCCTCCGCGAGCTTCTCCCGCATACCGCCCGGAACCCTCAAGATCACCGTCGAGGAGCAGCGTCCCGCCGCCCTCGTGGTCATGAGCTCCGGGACCGTGGCGTGGTACCTCTCCGAGGACAACACGTGGATCGAGCCCGCCAAGCTGGAGCCGGCGGAGGGCCAGTCCGTCAACGACGCCGCGCTCGCCATCGCGCAGGCGCAGGGCTGCCTCCTCATAGCGGACGTCCCCTCGACCGTTGACCCCAAGGCGGGCTCCCAGGCGACCGATGAGGTGCTCGACGCGGTCAGCCATTTCCAGGACGGCTTCTCGAGCGACTTTGCCTCCCAGGTGGTCTGCTACAGCGCGCCCTCGACCGAGAACGTCTCGTGCGTGCTCAAGAGCGGGGTCGAGGTCTCCCTCGGCGCGGCGACGGAGATCTCCCTGAAGGAGAGCATCGTCCAGGGGTATCTCGACCAGAGCGACGGTCAGGTCGTGCGCATCAACGTCCGCGTCCCCTCGAACCCCGCCTATCGGGTGATCGACTCTCCCAACGTTCAGGCTGGCGACGGCGTAGCGGCTCAGGACGAGGGTTCCCAGGAGTAGCGCCCACACCGTCCCTGGCTCTCTGCCGGACCGCTGAGCTGCGGGGTCCACGATTTCGTCATACGACTTGACGAGCGAGCCTCGAGTATGCAATCATGCTTCGCTTTATCCCAAGCATCGGGGTTAACTTGACCTTTAGGGTTTGCCTCGTACGGGACGGAGCGAGAGGCACGAATGCAGAACGCTCTACAACGAGGCACGAAAGGCAGAAGGAGAGCACGATGATCAAGGACACCGACACCCTGAGCAACTATCTCGCCGTGATCAAGGTCGTGGGCGTGGGCGGCGGCGGCACCAACGCGGTGAACCGCATGATCGAGGAGGGCATCCGCGGCGTCGAGTTCGTCGCCGTCAACACGGACGCGCAGGCCCTCGCCATCTCCGACGCCGACATCAAGGTCCACATCGGGACCGACATCACCAAGGGCCTCGGCGCCGGCGCCAACCCCGAGGTGGGCAAGGAGGCCGCCGAGGACTCCCGCGACGAGATCAAGGCCGCGCTCGCCGGCTCCGACATGGTCTTCATCACCGCCGGTGAGGGCGGCGGCACCGGTACGGGCGCCGCGCCCGTCGTGGCCGACATCGCCAAGAACGACGTGGGCGCGCTCACGGTGGGCGTCGTCACCAAGCCGTTCACCTTCGAAGGCCGCAAGCGCTACGCCTCGGCAACCCAGGGCATCCAGAACCTCTCGGAGAACGTCGACACGCTCATCGTGATCCCCAACGACCGCCTGCTCGACCTCTCCGAGAAGAAGACCACGATGCTCGAGGCCTTCCGCATGGCCGACGACGTCCTGTGCCAGGGCACCCAGGGCATCACGGACCTCATCACGGTCCCCGGCCTCATCAACCTCGACTTCGCCGACGTCTGCACCATCATGAAGGGTGCCGGCACCGCGATGATGGGCATCGGCACCGCCTCCGGCGACAACCGCGCCACGGACGCCGCGGAGGAGGCCATCTCCAGCCGCCTGCTCGAGAGCTCCATCGACGGCGCCACGCGCGTCCTGCTCTCCATCGCTGGCAACAAGGACCTGGGCATCCAGGAGATCAACGACGCCGCCGACCTCGTCGCCAAGAACGTCGACCCCGAGGCCAACATCATCTTCGGCACGGTCGTCGACGAGTCCCTCGGCGACCAGGTGCGCGTGACCGTCATCGCCACCGGCTTCAATGACTCCAACGTCCAGCAGACGCTGCCGTCGCTCAACGTGACCCCGCGCCGCGAGCGCCAGGCGCCCGTGCGCGAGCA
Source organism: uncultured Atopobiaceae bacterium (assembly GCA_963928085.1). Lineage (GTDB taxonomy): Bacteria > Actinomycetota > Coriobacteriia > Coriobacteriales > Atopobiaceae > Thermophilibacter. The sequence continues at coordinate 1,100,906 of CAWVDR010000001.1, read as the reverse complement.
GCGCCCGGTCGCCGCGCCGGCCTCCCAGCAGCCGGCCTCCATGCCGATCAACGTGAGCCGCCCGGCGTCCTCCTCGTCCAACGACAAGGAGTTCGACATCCCCGACTTCCTCAAGCGCAGCCGTCTCTAGCGATGGCCTCGCTCGCGCGACAGACCTCTGGCGGCGTGGCCCTGCTCTCGGACGAGACCCGTCCGGGCGGGGTCACGCTCGCGTTCACCGAACGGACGGGCGGCGTCTCCGAGGCCCCGTATGCCTCGCTGAACCTCGGCGCCCGCTGCGGAGACGACCCCGCGCGCGTCGCCGAGAACCGCCGCCTGGTCCTGGCGGCGCTCGGCGCGGAGGACCTTCTCGACCGTCTGGTAGTCCCGCACCAGGTCCACGGCGACCACGTGGTTGTCGTGCGCTCCGCCCGGGCGGGCGCGCTCGCCGCGGCCCGCGCCGAGGCCGAGTCCGGCGCCGACGCCGTCGTCTGCACGGCCGTCGACGTCCCGGTGCTCATGTGCTTTGCGGACTGCGTGCCCGTGGTCCTGGTCGCCCCGGGCGCCTTCGCCGTCGTCCACTCCGGGTGGCGCGGCACGATCGCGCGCATCGCCGAGAAGGCGGCGCGCACGCTCTGCGCCGAGGCGGGCTGTGCACCCTCCGATCTTCTCGCCTACGTGGGACCGCACATCGGCGCGGCCGACTACGAGGTCTCCGAGGAGCTTGCCGCGCGCTTTGTCGCCGAGTTCGGCCCTGCCGTCGTGCCAGGCGAGCGCCACCTCGACCTCACGGCCGCCGTCATGGCCGCGCTCGCGTCGGCGGGCGTGGGAGAGAAGGGCGTGGCGGTCTGCCACGTCTCCACGGCGAGCGCGACCGACCGCTTCTATTCGTATCGCGCCGAGTCCGGCGCGACCGGTCGCCACGGTGCGATCGCACTGATGAGAACAGGGGAGGCGACGCTCGGATGAGCGGAGATCCGAGGTCATACGAGACGTTTCTGTGCGAGCGGCGCGCGTCGGTCCTCGAGCGGGTCGCCGCCGCCGCGAGGCGGGCCGGGCGCGACCCGGGCGAGGTCGAGGTCATCGCGGTCTCCAAGACCGTGGACGCCGACGCCGCCCTTCTCGCCATCCGCGCCGGCTGGCGCCTCTTTGGCGAGAACCGCCCGCAGGAGCTCGGGCGCAAGCTCGAGGCCCTGGAGGGGCTCGACGAGGCCGCCGGCGTGCGCTTTGACATGATCGGCAACCTGCAGAAGAACAAGATCAACCAGGTGATTGGGCGTGTTCGCCTGATTCACTCCATCTCCTCGGCGCACCTCGCCGAGGCGGTCTCGACGCGCTGCGAGGCGCGCGGGATCGTGGCGGACGTGCTGCTCGAGACCAACGTCTCGGGGGAGCTGTCCAAGTCGGGCTTCTCGCCCGACGGGCTGCGCGCGGCGATCGAGGGCGTCCTCGCCCTGCCGGGCATCCGCGTGGACGGCCTGATGACCATGGCGCCGGCGGGTGACGCGGACGCGGCGAGAAGGACCTTCTCGGGCCTGCGCGAGCTCGCCGGCGAGCTGCGCGGGCGCACGGGGCTGGCGCTGCGCACGCTCTCGTGCGGCATGAGCGACGACTTCGAGATCGCGGTGGAGGAGGGCTCGACCCTCGTCCGCCTCGGCAGGTGCGTGTTCGACCGGGGATACAACCTCGACTAGCAGGGCTGGAAGCGCCGCGAGGCGCACTACGTAAGGAGGGGACATGAGCTTCCTCGACACAATCAAGGACCGCCTGCGCGGCGGTGGCGACGACTACTACGAGGACGACTACTACGACGAGGGCTACGAGGACGACGGCTATGCCGACGGCGCGCCCCGCCACGCTGACGCCGGGAGCGGCCGCCTGCTCGGCACGACCCCGCGGCCGGAGGCGGAGAGCGTCTCGGTCTACACGCGCTCGGGGCGTCCGGTGGGCACGCGCGACCAGGGCGTCTCGGCGCGCTCCTACAGCGACCCGACCCCGGTGATGCCGGTCGCCGGCGGCTACGATGCCCCGGCCCCCTCCTCGCAGGTGACGATGGACCTCTCCACGCAGGGCGCCTCCCGCGTGACCTCGGGTCAGCTCCCGCCGTACGTGCTGCGCCCCGTCTCGTACGATGACGTGCAGACCGTGGTGCGCCGCGTGCGCACCAACCAGCCCGTGGTGGTCGTCTTCCGCAACACCAACATCGAGACCGCAAAGCGCATCCTCGACTTCTGCTTTGGGTTCTCCTACGGCGTGAACGGTGAGGTCACCGAGCTCGGCGACCGCGTCTTTGCCGTGCTGCCCGCGGGCGTGAGCCTCACGAGCTCCGACCTCGACAAGCTCGTCGCCGACGGCGACCTCGTCCGTTAGGCGGCGCGCCGTGGCAGACGAACTCTCCCTGACGGTCGGTGTCGTCGGTGCCGGTGCGATGGGCGGCGCGATCGCGCGCGGCCTCGTCGACTCCGGCACGCTGGGCCCCGAGCGGCTGCTCGTGGCCGACAGCGACGCGGCCCGGCTCGCATCCTTCGCCGCGCTCGGCGCGCGCACGTTCGCCGACGGCACCGAGCTTCTCGCCTCCGAGCCGGACGTCGTGGTGCTCGCGGTGAAGCCGCAGGTACTCGGCTCCGTCATGGCGCAGCTCGCCCCGCAGGTGGGCGAGCGGCTCGTGATCTCCATCGCCGCCGGCGTCCCCACCTCGACCATCGAGGCCGCGCTGCCCTCGGCGCGCGTGGTGCGCGTGATGCCCAACCTGCCCGTCCAGGTCCGCTCCGGCGCCACGGCCGTGACCGCGGGCGCGCGTGCGGGGGAGCAGGACGTCAGCGTCGCCTGCGAGATCTTCTCGGCCCTTGGCGCCGTCGCGGTGATGCGCGAGGACCAGCTCGACGTCGCGGGCGCCGTCTCCGGCTGCGCGCCGGCGTTCTTCTCGCTGTTCGTCGATGCGCTCACGCGCGCCGGCGTGATGGCCGGGCTTCCGGCCGCCTGCGCGCGCGAAATGGTGGAGTCCACGATGCGCGGCTGCGCCGAGCAGCTTCTGACTGAGGGGGTTCACCCGAGGGAATACATGGAGCGTGTGACCTCGCCCGGGGGTACCACCGCGGCGGCCCTGCGCGAGCTCGAGGGGCCGCTCACGGAGGGGACCTACGCGGCGATCGACGCGGCCCTCGCGCGGACGCGCGAGCTGGCCGCAGGATAGCCGGAACCGCTCTGAAAGGCAGTCATGGGACTCTACCAGCTCATCTCGATCGTTCAACGGCTCTTTGACATCTACGGGTGGCTCATCGTCGCCTGGTGCCTCATGTCGTGGGTCCCGGCTCGTCCCGGCGGCTTCCTCGACGACCTGCGCGGCGCCGTGGGCATGCTGGTCGAGCCCTACCTCAACCTCTTCCGGCGGTTCATCCCGCCCGTCATGGGGGTCGACTGGTCGCCCGTTGTGGCGATATTGGTCCTGAGCATCATCGAGCGGCTCATCTACACGATACTACTGTAAGATTTATGACGTCATGGGCACTCGGGCCGCGGCCCGGGTCCTTCGAAGCGAAAGGGAACAGGAATGGCAATCACACCCGCAGACATCGAACAGCAGACCTTCTCTCCCTCCAAGCACGGCTACGACACCGAGGAGGTCGACGCTTTCCTCGAGCAGCTTGCCAACGAGGTCGACGCGATGCTCCAGAAGATCGCCGACCTCAAGGGTCGCCTGACCTCCACCGAGCAGCAGCTCTCCGCCGCGCAGGCTCGGGTCGCGAGCCTTGAGGAGAACGGCAGCGCCACCGTCGCGGCGCCCGTCCCGATGCCGGTCGCCGATCCGCTGGCCGCCTCCGAGCGCCAGATCTCCCAGGTCCTCATCGTCGCCCAGCAGTCCGCTGACAAGCTGCTGTCCGAGGCGCGCGACAACGCCGACCGCATCCGCAACGAGGCCGACGCCAAGGCCCGCGAGGTCATCCGCCAGGCCCTCGCCGAGAAGCAGAACGAGCTCGACGAGATCGACCGCCTCAAGGCCTCCCGCGAGGAGTTCCGCGGCGAGTACAAGAAGCTCCTGCAGCATTTCATGGACGACGCCGAGGCGATGTTCCCCATGCAGTCCAGCCTCACCAGCGCGCCCACCGGCTCCACCGGCACCACCCACGCCGACGCGCCCGTCGCCGCCCCGGCTCCCGTGGCCGCCCCGATTCCCACGCCCGCTCCCGCGGTGAACGTGGCCGATTTCGGCGACCTCGACTAGTCTCGGGCTCCATAGACGCCGCGGCCCCGGGCCCTTCTCGGCTCGGGGCCTTTTTGTGCTTCGACGGGAGGTCCTTCTCGCCCCGCGCCTCTAGGAATCGTGGCCCTTGTCTCCAGCCCCGGAGCTACCTCCAGGTTTTGGGCAACAACTTTGATGCTCTGACGGCGAGAAGGGCCGCGAGGCCGTCGGTTTGCCGTGTTTCTCCTGGTATTGGGCAACATACCTTATGCAAAACCACGTTCTTCTCGCCAGCGCATAAAATCTTTGCCCCAAAACAAGAGGAAAAGCTCGGGATTCGGCATGCTGGAGAGCACAGGCCGGCGAGAAACCCAAAACCTCGCAAATCGTGGCAGGCCGCCAAGTCGCGCTGGCCGAGAAAAACAACGAAGGTGCGAGGTGGGCCTGTAAGCCGGGTTCTGTCGTGGGCGGCCATTTATCTACGACGGTCGTCACCGACCGCCTCTAGCGCGCAACCCGAGCGCAGTGCGGGCCACACCATGGCGCTCCTATTTGCGTTTGCTCCGGATGGGGCTTGCCAAGCCGCCGTGTTGCCACGACGCTGGTGGTCTCTTACACCACCGTTTCAGCTTTTCCCTTTGCGCAGCCCGAGGGCCGCACCAGTTGGAGTCTTCTTTTCTGCGGCGCTTTCCGTCGGGTTACCCCGCCCGGCCGTTAGCCGGCATCCTGCCCTGTGGAGCCCGGACTTTCCTCATGACGCGCAAGCGCGTCCCGCGGTCGCCTGGCCCACCTCGCGCGGGTATTCTACCACGAACGAGCTTCTCGCCCGCGGGCTTCGCTTGTTCTACAATACCTAACCGGAAAGGAAGGCCGCTCGAGGCGGCGCGTGTGGAAAGGCAGTACGTGGGTCTGTTCGACAAGCTGGGCCTGTCGCTGCTCGACCGGTCCAGGCAGACGATCAAGCCTGTGCCCACCCCCGAGGATCCCCAGGCAGTGTGCGCCCCGGTGGCGGGGCGCGTCATGGCGCTCGACGAGGTGCGGGACCCTGCGTTCGCGCAGGGCATGCTCGGCGTTGGCGTGGGCATCGCGCCGGAGGGCGACGTCGCCTACGCCCCGGTCGACGGAACCGTCGTGGCCGACATCAAGACCGGTCATGCCCTGCTCATCAAGGCAAGAAGCGGGGCCGAGGTCCTGCTTCACGTGGGGCTCGACTCCGTCGCCCTGCGCGGCGAGGGGTTCGACCAGCTCGTGCACAAGGGCGACGAGGTCCGCGCCGGGCAGCCGGTCCTGAGCTTCGACCGCTCCCTCATGACGACGCGCGGCCTTGACGACACGGTCGTGGTGACCGTCACCAACACCGACGACTTTTCGAGCGTGGAGGTCGTCGCCTGCGACTTTAAGGTCACGGCCGGCGCTGCCGTGCTCCGGTGCGAGCGGTGACGGGGGAGGGCTATCGCACGCTGCGCCCCGGCGTCGAGGCGGTGGGCGAGTTCGAGGACCGGCGCAGCCGCTTCATCGCGCAGCTCAGACGTGTTGGGAGCGAGGCGGAGGCCGAGGCGTTCATCGCCGAGGTCCGCGCGCGGCACCACGACGCGCGCCACAACGTGCCGGCCTGGATCCTCGCGGACGGCCGCGAGCGGTGCTCGGACGATGGCGAGCCCAGTCGCACGAGCGGCATGCCCACGCTCGAGGTCCTGCGCGGCGCCGGCCTTGCGGACGTGTGCTGCGTGGTGACGCGCTACTTCGGTGGGACGCTGCTGGGACCGGGCGGGCTCGTGCGCGCTTACACCGCGGCCACGCAGGCGGCGGTCGCGCGGGCCGAGAAGGACGGTGCGGTCTGCGAGATGACGCTCGTGTGCCCGGTGACGGTGCAGCTGCCGTATGCGCTGTTCGATCGCGTGACGCGGATGTGCACAGACGCCGGTGGGCGCGTGACCGACCAGTTCTTCACCGAGGACGTGCAGCTCACGTGCCTGTTTCGTGCGGGCGACGAGGAGAGGTTCTGCTCGGCCGTGTACGAGCTTGCCGGCGGCGAGGAGCTTGCCCGTGCCGGTGAGCCGCGCTTTGCGGAGTTCTGAAATACCCCTTCTGGGAGGTTTGGGTTCACGGTTTGGGCGCGATTGCCCTGATCGCTGACAAAACCGCAGATAACTAGTTTCAAAACCAATACCTGTGCCCTCGCGGCGCGTAAAATGAACCCAAACCGTTTTCCGGTTTGGGTTCACGTTAAGGCTCTGCGGCCAGATCAGCTGAGCGCCAACAGGGCTTTTGTTGCGAGTGAGTCGCGTTTTCCAGAAACCGCGAACCCAAACCTCGGGGGAGCGACGCAGCGCCTACCGCACGCGGGCGAGCGAGCCCATCGGGTCCCACGGCGCGAGCACGCGCGCCTCCTCGGCGTCGTAGGCGGCGCGCTCATCGTCCGTGAGGTAGCGGCGGTCCACAACGACCTGGTAGACGTACTCGTCGAACCAGGCGTCGGAGAGCGTGTCAAAGCCGTCGCGACCATGGTCCTTGCCCCAGCTGTTCTCGACCTTCCAGAGCGTGGGGCGCCCGTCGGCGGCGAGGTTCACGCCCTCGAGGACCATCGCGTGCGTCATGAGGGACTCGCCGTAGTCCAGGCGCTCCGCGCGGTCGAGGCAGCCCTCCACCGGGAAGCCAAAGAGGCCGTCCACGTCGAGCGCCGCGGTGTCCATGATGCCCTCGGCGCGCAGGTAGCTCTGGTCCACGTCGCAGCCGAACCACACGGGCAGGCCGTCTCGCAGCTGCGCCACGGCCGCCTCCTTGAGGCGCTCGATCGGCAGGTTGAGGTAGCGCACGCCGCCGTCCTCGACGACGTTGCCCAGCCGGCTCACGGTGTAGACGTGGCCGAAGGGCTTGTCGGCGGTGGGTGCGGAGATGAGGCTCACGTAGTCGTCGACATTCATGCCCACGGCCTCGGCGAAGAACTCCCGGGGCGTGAAGCTGCCGGAGAGCACGAGCTTGTCGTCCTTGTCGCGCAGGCGCACCTCAAAGCGCGCGGGCGGCTCGCCCAGGCAGGTCACGAGGAAGTGGTGGACGTCGCCCATCATCTCCCGCTGCATGTCGAGAAGATCGTCGGCGCTCACGCCCGCCGCCGCGCTCTCGCGCAGACGCCGCGCGCATCCGCGCAGGTAGCGCGTCAGGTACTTGTCCATCTCGCGCGTGTTGCGCGAACAGGCGGTCTCGGGCATGGCCTCCTTGGGCACGACGCCGTACTTCTTCACGAGGCTGCGGAACATGTCCCACTGACCGCCGTCGCAGATCGGGTCGGAGAGCAGGTAGCTCACAAGGCGCCCGTCGAGCGGCTCGTCGAGGGTGTCCAGGATGTTGGCGAGGAACCAGTTGCACTTCTCGAGCTTGTCCCAGAAGAGGGGATAGGTCTGGCTGAGCTCGAAGGTCTTGAGGTTGTAGCGGCGGATGATGCGGTGGCGCATGGTGTTGAGGCTCGCGAACATCCAGCAGCGCCCGGAGTGCTGCTGGTCGCAGCGCTCGCCCTGGGACACCTCCACGTCAAAGGTCATGGCGTTGGCGCCCACGGCCTCGGGCACGCGCGCGGCGGCGCGGATGCCGCTCGCGGTGACGGCGTTCTTGGCAACGACGTTGGCGCGCTCGGCGCGGAAGTCGGCGCTGGCGGCGGCGAGGTCGTCGGGGGTGACGGTGAGCTTCTCGTCCATGGGAATCCCTTCTCGCGTGGTTTGACGAGCCGAGCATAGCACGGGCGCCGGGGCGGTGCGCGGGGGCGTTCCTGCTAGAATCGGGCGAGAAGGACGACGGGCAGAGAAGGACGCGGGGGAGGTGGCTCGCATGGGTACGGACGTCGAGGCGCGCCTGGCGCGCGAGCTGCCCGCCTACGCGCGGCGCGTCCTGGGCGCGCTCGAGGGCGCGGGCTATGAGGCTTGGGTCGTCGGCGGCTGGGTGCGCGACGCGCTTCTCGGCCGGCCGGGCCATGACGTGGACGTGACCACCTCGGCGCCGTGGCAGGAGACCGCGCGCGTGCTGCGCGCGGCGGGCATGGCCGTCCACGAGACGGGGACGGACCACGGCACGGTCACCGCCGTCGCGGACGGGCGTCCCGTCGAGACCACCACCTATCGCGTCGAGGGCCGCTACAGCGACCGGCGCCACCCCGACGAGGTGCGCTTTGTCACGGACGTGCGGAAGGACCTGGCGCGCCGTGACTTCACGGTGAACGCGATGGCCTTCCACCCCGAGCGCGGCCTGCTCGATCCCTTTGGTGGCGAGAAGGACCTCGCGGCGCGCGTCATCCGTGCGGTGGGGGAGCCGCGACGGCGCTTCGAGGAGGACGCGCTACGGGTTCTGCGCGCGGTGCGCTTTGCGTGCCGGCTGGGCGCGCGGATCGAGCCCACAACGCAGGCGGCGCTGGAGGCCTGCGCGCCTGAGCTCGTGGACATCGCGTCCGAGCGCATTGGCCAAGAGCTGGACGGGATTCTCGCCACGGGGCGCGCCGCGTGGGCGCTGCGCCACGAGTTTGCCGTGCTCGCGGCCGCCGTGCCCGAGCTCGCGCCGATGGCCGGCTTTGACCAGAAGAGCCCCTATCACGCCCATGACGTGCTCGAGCACACGGCGCGCGTCTGCGCGGGCGTGGAGGAGTTCGCGGGCGGGCGGCCGAGCGCCGCGCTGCGCTGGGCGGCGCTCCTGCACGACGTGGCCAAGCCGGTCTGCTGGAGCGAGGACGTCTCCGGTCGCGGCCACTTCTTCGGGCACCCGGAGGAGGGCGCGCGCATGGCGCGGCGCGTGATGGGGAGGCTGGCCGTGCCCGGCGACGTGACGCGCGGCGCCGCGGCGCTCGTGCTGCTGCACGACTTTGAGATTCGCGCGACGGCGCCGTCCATGCGGCGGATGCTCTCCGAGCTGGAGACGGCGGCGCCGGGGCAGGCGCGGCCGCTGGCCTTTGCGCTTCTCGACCTCAAGCGCGCCGACGCGGTGGCCAAGGCTCCCGCGTGCATGGGCTACGCCGTGGAGCTCGACGCCATGAGTGCGGTGCTGCGCCGCGAGCTGGCGACCGGCGGCGTGTGGCGCGCGCGCGACCTCGCCGTGGGTGGCGCGGACGTGATCGCTGCGCGCGGAATCGAGCCCGGGCCAGGGGTGGGAATGGTGCTCGCGCAGCTCCTGGAGGCCGTGAAGGCGGGCGAGGTCCCCAACGAGCGCGAGGCCCTTCTCGCCTGGCTGCGCTGGTAGGGGAGAGCACCTCTTCCGTCAACAATTACGAACCTTATGACGTATAAGGTACGCCTTTATGGCATGGTGCCGCCTCGCGTTCGCGGGGAGGGCGGATTCAAGATTGGATTGCACCACCCCGGGAGAGGGGCGGTCGTGTACAGTCGTGAGTTCAGGGAGGGCGCCGTCGCGCTCGTCGCGTCCGGCCGCAGCGCGGGCTCGGTCGCGCGCGAGCTCGGGTGCGGCAGGGCGTCCGTCGAGGGCTGGTGCAGGCTGGCGGGCCTCCGCCTGCGCCGCGGCCGGGACGGGGGCCCGGTGAGGAGGCCGGTCGTGGTCGAGGCCGCACCGCTGCCGCCGAGGCCCTCGCCCCGGGCGAGGCTCGACGACGAGCGCAGGGCGCTGATCGCCGACAGGAGGCGCGCCGGGCTCGGCGTGAGGGAGATAGCCCGCGAGCTGGGCGTCTCCCACTCCACGGTGTCGCGCGAGCTCAGGCGAAACGCCATGCCCGACGGGCGCTACGACGCGGGCCGCGCCGGCAGGCGGGCGCGCGAGAGGGCGGCGAGGCCGCGGGCGGGGAAGCTCGAGCGCGACCCGCGCCTCAGGGCCGAGGTCGTGCGCAGGCTCTCGCTGCTGTGGTCGCCGGCGCAGGTCTCGGCGAGCCTCGCGGCCGACTTCCCCGGGGAGGAGGGGATGCGGGTGAGCCACGAGACCATATACCGCGCGCTCTACGTCCAGGGGCGCGGGTCGCTCCGGGAGGAGCTCGCCGTCGAGCTGGTGCTGAGGAGCGGGCGGCGCTCGAGGAGGGCGCGCCGGCTGCCCTCCGAGCCGCGCGGGCGCAGGACGTGGGTCGAGGGCGCCGGGCTGGCCCTCAGGCCGCCCGAGGCAGACGACCGCTCGGTGCCCGGCCACTGGGAGGGCGACCTCGTCGTCGGCACCGACGGGGCGACCTGCCTGGTCACGCTCGTGGAGCGCTCGTCGAGGTTCCTGCTGGCCTCCAGGCTCCCCGAGCACTCGGCCGAGACCGTGGCCGGGCGGCTCGCCGACATGGTCTCGTCGCTGCCGGCGGCGCTCAGGCGCACGCTCACGTGGGACCAGGGCGTCGAGATGGCGCGCTGGAGGGACTTCGCCGACGCGACGGGCTTCGAGGTCTACTTCTGCGACCCGAGGAGCCCCTGGCAGCGGGGCACCAACGAGAACACCAACGGGCTGCTCAGGCAGTTCTTCCCCAAGGGGACCGACTTCTCGCGGGTGTCGGACGGGGAGGTCGCGAGGGCGCAGGACCTGCTCAACGGCAGGCCGCGCAAGACGCTGGGCTGGAGGACGCCGGCGGAGGAGCTGGCGCGCATGTTAACGGAGGATGGTGCAACCACCGAGTGAATCCGCCGAGCCTGATTCCAGCCCGTCGTGCTTGGTTTTGGGCAACAAGTTTGATGCTCAGAGCCGTCTTGGCCCCATGCTGCAGACAAAGGCGCCGAGAAGAACGACGTTTCCGCAGGTCGTTCTTCTCGCCCGCCCGTCGCTAACGTGCAACCGCCGCCTAGACATAAAACTTGTTGCCCAAAACCAAGGAGAAGGGCGGGGATTCCGACGCCGCCGTCGCGGGCGAGGCTTCGGTGCATAACTTCTCCAGAATTTCTGGTTGCACGGGCGCGAGGTTTCCCGTATAGTACTTCCTTGCGCTGAGAGGCGCACGAAGTGGCAAATTGGGACTTCGTCTAGTGGTAGGACAGCGGATTCTGGTTCCGTCAACGGGAGTTCGACTCTCTCAGTCCCAGCCATTTGCCGCTTGCCTCACAATCGCATATGTGGCCCGTTCGTCTAGCGGTTCAGGACGCCGCCCTCTCAAGGCGGAGATCACCAGTTCGAATCTGGTACGGGCTACCAAATGGCCCGTTCGTCTAGCGGTTCAGGACGCCGCCCTCTCAAGGCGGAGATCACCAGTTCGAATCTGGTACGGGCTACCAAACGTTCAGGGTCGGTGCCTTCGGGTGCCGACCCTTTTTCTGTGGCCGCTTCCGTGCAGACTGTCGGTTCCGACGTCTTGTCGGCCTGATTTCTTGGTTGCGGGCCGTAAAAAGCGACAGTTTGCGGAGGGCGGGCGAGAAGGGCGGGCGAGAAGGGCGGGCGGCCGGCGCCCGCTACGCGCAGCCGCCGCAGCCGGCGCAGGCCGCACGGGCCGCGGGCGTGGCGGCAAGGCCTCCGCGCGCGGTCTCGCGCAGGCGCGAGGGCAGGGCGTGCCCGACCTCGGCCATCGCGGCTACGACCTCGTCGAACGGCACGAACCAGCGCACGCCGGAGAGTGCGAGCTGCGCGCTCGAGAACGCCGCCGCCACGCCGATCGCGTTTCTCGCCTGACAGGGGACCTCCACGAGGCCTCCCACGGGATCGCACACGAGCCCCAGCAGGTTGGAGATCGCGAGCGACGCCGCCGTCAGCGCCTGCTCGGGCGTGCCACCGAGAAGCTCCACGAGCGCCGCTGCGGCCATCGCGGACGCCGACCCCACCTCGGCCTGGCAGCCGCCCTCGGCACCGGCCACGCACGCGTGCGTCTGGATGTTGAGGCCCACGGCGGCCGCGCAGAAGAGCGCCGACGCCACGTCCTTCTCGGCGGCTCCCATGGCGTCGGCCACGGCGAGCACACAGCCCGGGACCACACCCGCCGAGCCCGCCGTCGGGGCTGCCACGATGACGCCCATCGCGGCGGAGCGCTCGAGCACGGCCATCGCTCGCGCGACGGCCTGGGTCTGCACCTCGCCCATGAGCGCGGAGCCCCAGCGAGCCGCGCCGGCGTCCACGAGCCGCGCCTCGCCGCCGATAAAGCCGCCGAGCGAGCGGGCGGGCGCCGCGATCGGTGCGCTCGTCTCCTCGCGCATGACCTCGATTACGCGGCGCATGGACGCCGCGGCGCGCTCGGCGCCGGTGAGGCCGCGCTCGCGCAGCTCCATGACGCCGCCGATGGAAAGGCCGCGCTCGGCGCAGGCCTCCAGCAGCTGTGCGCCGTCGTCGAAGAGCTCGGCGGCGGTGACGCCGGGCGCCACGGCCGAGCCGGGCACGGAGATGAACGTCGCGAAGCTCACGTCGCGAATGCGCCGGATCATGGGCAGCACCGAGGCGTCGGGCGCGCCGTCGGTCTCGAAGACGGAGTAGGCGCGGCCGCCCTGCTCCGTACGGTAGGTGCGGCAGAAGGCGATGTTGACCTCCGCCATGGCGAGCAGGTGCGTGAGGGAGGCGAGAAGACCGGGCGCGTCGCGGTGGGCCACGAAGAGCGTCGCGTAGGCGCCGGAGATGTCCACGCCCACGCCGTCGATGCGGCTGATGCGCATCTTGCCCCCGCCGAGGCTCTCGCCGCGCACCTGGCAGCCGGCGCCGCCCTCGCACTCCATGTCGATGTCGACGGTGTTGGGGTGTACGGAGGAGTCGTCGGGCGCCTCCACGAAGGAGAACTCGAGCCCCGCCTCGCGGGCGAGGTCAAAGGCATCGCGGATGCGCTCGTCGTCGGTGTCCATCCCGAGGATACCCGCCACGAGGGCACGGTCGGTGCCGTGCCCTCGGTAGGTGTGGGCGAAGGAGTTCCACAGCGTGAAGCGCACGCGCCGGATGGGTCCCGGAGCGATCGAGGCCGCCACGCGCGCGCAGCGCAGGGCGCCCGCGGTATGCGACGAGGAGGGGCCCACCATGACGGGCCCGAGCACCTCGAAAGCGGACGTGGTGGCGAGGGTCTGCGGCCTGGCTGCCATGGGGGCTCTCCTTCGGTCGGCTGGCTTACAGCGCCATCGCGCGGGCGCGGTCGATGCGGGCCATGCAGTCCTCGCGGCCCACGAGCGCCATCGTCTCGCCGAGCGGCGGGCTCACCATGTTGCCGCACACGGCCACGCGCACGGCCTGGAAGACCAGGCGCTTCTTCAGGTCGAGCGCCTCGGGCAGCGGCTCCAGCGCGGCGTCGATCGCAGCGGGCTCCCACGCGGCGAGACCCGCCAGCGCCTCGCGCGCGGCGTCGAGCACCGCGCCCATGCCCTCCTTGGCGAGGCCCTTGGCCACGCTCTTCTCGTCATAGGCCAGCGTCTGGGCCGTGGCAAAGACCGGGGCCGTCACCGTGACCACGTCGGCTGGGAACTTGGTGCGCGGCTTCACGATCGCCGCGAGCGCGTCCCACCAGGCGGCGTCGTGCTCGCCGGCGTCCACGCCGGCGGCGGCGAGCGCCGGGCGCATGACCTTCTCGACAAACGCGGCGTTGTCCATCGTGCGCAGGTACTCCGCCTGGATCCAGTCGAGCTTCTTGGGGTCGAAGGTCGCCGGGTTCTTGGAGACGTGGTCGAGCGAGAACTCGCGGGCCAGCACGTCGCGCGGGATGATCGTGGTCTCGCCGTCGAGCGACCAGCCCAGAAGCGCGAGGTAGTTCACAAAGGCGTCGGAGAGATAACCCGCGTCGCGGTACTCCTCCACGTTGGTGGCGCCGTGGCGCTTGGAGAGCTTCTTGCCGTCCGCGCCCAGGATCATGGAGATGTGCGCGAAGGTGGGCACCGGCGCGCCCAGTGCCTCGTAGACGATGACCTGGCGCGGCGTGTTGGAGAGGTGGTCGTCGCCGCGGATGACGTGCGTGATGCCCATGGCGGCGTCGTCCACCACGGTGGCAAAGTTGTAGGTCGGCGTGCCGTCGGTGCGCTGGATCACAAAGTCGTCGAGCTCGCGGGCCGCAAAGGTCACGTCGCCGTGGACCGCGTCGCGCACCACGACGTCGCCGCGGTCCTCGGGCACCTTGATGCGCAGGACGTACGGCTCGCCGGCCTCGATGCGGGCGCGGGCCTCCTCGGGATCGAAGTCGCGGCAGCGGCGCTGGTAGCCCTGGAAGGGGTCCTTGCGAGCCTGCGCCTCGGCGCGGTCGGCGGCCAGCTGCTCGGGCGTGCAGAAGCACGGGTAGGCCTTCCCCTCGTCCCACAGGCGCTGGGCGGCGGCGCGGTACATCTCCGCGCGCTCGGTCTGCTTGTAGGGACCAAAGTCGCCGCCCACCTCCGGACCCTCGTCCCAGTCGAGGCCCAGCCAGCGCATGGCGCGCAGGATGATCTGGGTGTTCTCCTCGGTGGAGCGCTCGGGGTCCGTGTCGTCGATGCGCAGGATGAAGGTGCCGTGGTTGGCGCGGGCAAAGGCCCAGTTGTAGATCGCGGTGCGCGCGCCGCCAACGTGGAGCTTGCCGGTGGGGGAGGGCGCAAAGCGCACACGAACGGGGGTCTCGGACATGGGGTTCCTCTCGGTGGTCCTTCTCGTCACATACGCAATCAGTATACCGCGCGACAGGGGGGCGGGGGTTCTGTCACCGCTCCGCCCTCCTGTCACGCCGAGAGCAATCTGCTCGTTGGCGTTGACGAGCCAGATTCTGCTCGTCAGAGGGGTCCGTCTAGCGCTATTTCGCCAATGAGTTTCGGGCGAGAAAGACGTGCTGCCGAGAAGGACGAGGGCCCGCGGCTCACATGAGACGCGTGTCCTCCAGGCGCCGCTCGAACCACTCCCCGAGGCGTATCACCGGCCGGCGCACCACGAGGCCCAGCAGCAGCGCCGGCACCAGGTAGGCGAGAAGGACCGCGAGCTCGCGCCAGTAGTCGAGTCCGTAGAGGCCGAACATCGCCGCGCGCAGGGCGCCCTCGCTGTGAACGAACGGCAGCCACTGGTAGAGCGTCTGGAACGCGGGAGGCAGCATCTGCGGCGGGAAGGTGCCGCCGGAGCCGGCCACCTGGATCACCATGAGCACCACGGCCACGGCCTTGCCCACGTCGCCAAAGGACGCCGTGAGCGAGAAGATCAGGTTCACGTACACCACCGACGACGCGAGGCACGCGAGCACGAAGAGGGCCGGGTGCTCGCACTGCACACCCAGGAAGGCAAGGTCGCCGCCTGCGATGAGCGCGGCCTGCGCCACGCCCAGCGCGCAGAAGAGCGCGAGGCGCCCGAGATAGGCCTCTGCGTGCGAGCAGCCGGTCTCCGCGAGCGCGGCCGCGGACGGCGTGGCGCGCACGAGCGCGGCGAGCACCACGCCGCCGATCCAGATCGCGAGCGTCGTGTAGAACGGCGTCATGGCCGAGCCGTTGTTCTCCACCGGGAAGACGGCCGTGCGCTCCACGCTCACGGGTGAGGCCATGAAGTCGGCGAGCGCGCCGGCGCCGGAGGAGAGTATCGAGCGCATCTGGTCCACGTCCGAGGACTCGAGCGCCGCGCGCAGACGGGCGTGGAGCCCGTCGAGCCTGTCGGCCGCGGCGTCGAGCCGCCCCGCCGTGTCCTCGATCGCGCCCGCGGCGTCGCCGAGCGAACCCGCGGCGTCCGCCGACGCGCCCTCCACCGCCGCGAGCGTCGCGGCAAGGTCCCCCTGCACCGCGTCCGCGCCGTCGGCGGCGTCGCCCACCTGGCCCGCCAGGCCCTCGAGGGTTCCGCGCACGCCGTCGTCGTAGTCGGCCTGGGCGCCGTCGATCGCGTCGCGCGCGTCGGCGAGCAGGCCGGCGAGCTCGGCGCGCGCCGTTTCGGCATTGGCGGCGCCGCTCGCCAGGTCGCCCCTCGTCTGCTCGATGCCCTCCGAGAGGTCCTGCAGCTCCGAGCGGACCTGCCCCGCCGTCTCCGAGAGGCCCGAGAGTATGGAGCGGAGCGCGCCGACCCGCTCGGCGGCCGCGCTCCCTTCGCCGAGGCCCTCCTGGAGCTGCGCCAGGAGCGCGTCCGCCTGGGAGAGCGAGCTGGTCAGCCGGTCGAGGAGCGCGACCTGGTCTCCCAGCGCGGACTCGGCGTCCGCGAGGCCCTCCTGGATGCGACCCTGCTGGGCGCTCGCCGCGTCAAAGGCGTCGTCTATCGCGGCGCCCACGTCGTCGAGGCTCGAGGCCGCGGAGGAGAGCGCCCCTCCCACCGAGTCTGCCGCCCCGTCGAGCGCGTCGCCGGCGTCCCCCAGTCCCTCGGCCGTCTCTCGCAGGATCCCGCCGGCGTCCACCGTGGGGGAGAGCGCAGCCGAGGCGGTGTCCGCGCCGCTCCCGACCAGCCCCTCCGCCGACGTGAGCAGCCCGGCGAGCCGGCGCGCGTTCTCCGCGGACCCGCGCAGCGCACCCGAGGCGTCCGTCACCGCAGCGTCTAGGCGACCGGCCGCCCCCGCGACCTCGTCACCGTCGAGTGCGCGTCCCAGCTCCTCGAGCGCGCCCGCGCCCACGGCCGTCACCGCGTGCGCAAAGCCGCGGTCGATGTCGGCGAGCACGGCGTCCTCTGCCTTGCCCGTCACGATCGAGGCGATCGCGTTCTCCTTCTCGTTCTGGTAGAAGCGCACCTGCGGGCGCTCCGGGCGGTCCGAGAGCATCGTCATGAGTCCGCGCGAGAAGTCCTCGGGCAGCACGATCGCGGCGTAGTACTCGCCGGAGCGCACCCCCTCGACGGCGTCGTCGGCCGAGGTGACCACGTAGTCGATCGTCTCGGACGCCTGCAGCTCTAGGAGCACGCGCTCGCCGAGGTTGACGCTCACGGGCACGAGCTCGCCGGAGTAGCCCGCGTCCTCGCTCGCCACGGCCACGCGGACGTTGTCCGTGTTGCCGTAGGGGTCCCAGCTGCCGGCGATGTTGAACCATGCGTAGAAGGAGGGCACGGCGACCATGCCCACGAGCGCGACCAGCGCCACCACGCCGCGCCGCAGGTGCCGCGCGTCGCGTCGGACAAACGCCCCGACCCGCTTCCAGGATCCCCTCATCTGCCCTCGCCTCCCTTCTTCCTCAGATACGCGATCCCTATCAGGTAGGAGCAGATCACGGCCAGCGAGGCTGCCCAGGCGGCGAGCAGGACTAGGCGCGCTCCCGGCAGCGCGACGCCGAGTGCCAGTGCGCAGGCGGGCGCGATGACGAGCGCCACTCGGGCCCGGCGCACGCGCGTGGCGTAGTCCGCCGCACGGCGGCTACGGGCCGCGCGCGGGGCGTCCTTCTCGCCCGTGCGCTCGGTGACGAGCAGGTCGGTCCTTCCCAGCTCCCGGTCAAAGAAGGCGTCCACGCCGAGCAGGCGCGGGCGGGCAAACACGGCGAGCGCGAGCGCCGGAAGCGCAAAGGCGAGAAGGACGAGCAGGTCACGGACGTAGTTGCCGTCGTAGAAGCCGCCCACGGCCTCGCGCATCGCGTTGATGCCGTAGGTGAAGGGGAGCCACGGGCCGATCGCCCGGAAGAAGGCGGGCTGCATCTGGATGGGGTAGAGGCCCGAGGCGCCGGGGATCTGCAGGACCACGAGCAGGACCGCGAGCGCCTTGCCCACGTGCTTGAACGTCGCGGCGAGCGCGTAGATCGCGAGGACGTAGACCAGAGAGGCGACCATGCCCGCGAGCACATAGGCCGCCGGCGAGACGCACTGCACACCGAGCGCGAGGTCGCCCGCGCAGCAGATAAGGGCCTGGGCCTGGCCGAGAAGGGCAAGCAGCATCCAGCGCCCCCAGAAGGCCTGGCCCGCGGTGACGCTCTCGTGGTCGGCGAGCCCCTCGCGGTCGACCTCCAGCTTGTAGACGGCCACGAGGACAAACCCGCCGACCCACAGGGCGAGGTTGGTGTAGAAGGGCGCCACGCCGGAGCCGTAGTTCTCGACGGGAAACACGGCCTCAGTGACCATCTCGACGGGGGAGGCGAGCGCGGTGCCCGTCTCGGCGGGCTCGAGCGCGAGGACGTCCGAGACGAGCGCGGGGTCGGCGGCTCCTTGGAGCGCGGCGAGGTCGTCGGCGACCGCGCCCGCCTGCGCCGCGGCCGCGCGCAGGGAGTCCGCGCCGTCCTCGAGCGCGGAGGATCCCTGGTCGAGAAGGGCGTCGAGCTGGTCGAGGGTGCCCTGGGCCTGCACGATCATCGGCGGCAGCGCGGCGGCGCCCCCCGCGAGCTGGCCGCCCGCGTCGGCGAGCGCATCGAGCGCGCCGGAGAGCTCGGGAGAGACGTCCTGGGCGAGCTGGGCGCGCAGGTCGGAGAGCCCGCTCGCACCCGTCTCCGTGGCGTCTGCCACCGCGCCCGCGAGCCCGCTCATGCTCTCGGCGCCCGCGGCGATCCCCTGGGAGGCCTCGCGCATCGCGGCGACCTGGGAGTCCTGCGCGTCGACGAGCTCGCCGAGCATCTGGATCTCGTCATCGAGCGCGTCCAGGACGGCCTTCTGCGCCTCGGCCTGAGGGCCGCTCGCGGGCAGCGCCGCGATCGCATCCCGGGTTCGCTGGAGCGACGCCTGCACGCCGCGCAGGGTACCGCTTGCAGCGTCGACCTCGGAGATCGCGGCGTCGAGCTTGCCCTGCGCCCAGCCCACGTCACCGGCGATGAGCCCCACGTCGTGGCTCGCTTGGGCGGAGAGGCCGGCGAGCGCCGCCGCCCCGTCGCCAAGCTCGGCGGAGAGCCCGCTCGCAAAGCTGCGCAGCTCGCCGCGCGTCTCTCCGAGCGTTCCGAGCGCCGAGTCCAGCCCGTCCGAGAGGGACCGCGCGCTCCCGGCGACGCCGTCGAGCGTCTCCGAGGCGCGTGCGACGGCCTCGCGCGCGCCGGCGATTCCGTCCCGAGCCCCGTCGAGCGCGTCCGCCGTCGCCTCGAGTCCCTCCTCGGCGTCGCGCAGGGTTTCGAGCGCGCTTTGCGCCGTCTCGTCGAGCGAGCCCGTCGCCCCTCTCACGGTGCCCTGGACCCGCTCGGTCACCGCCTCTCCGGCCGTGCTCACAAACTCCGCGGCGATCTGGTTCTCGAGGGTCGTCGCGCCGGTGTCGGTCACCTTTGGGGAGACGGCGTTGGCCTTCTCGTTCACGTAGTATGCGATGCGCGCCGGGCGGATGTCACCCTCCACCACGCCGGCGAGCGAGCTCGTGAAGTCGGCGGGAATCACAAACGCCGCGTAGTAGCGGCCCGAGCGAACGCCCTCGAGTGCCGCGTCCTCGTCGACGAAGGTCCAGCCGAGCTGGTGGTTCTCCTCCAGGCGCTCGCGGACCAGCTCACCGGCGTTGAGCTCTCCCAGGCCGGGGACCTCCGCGCCCTCGTCCTCCACCGCCACGGCGACGGGAACCGTCCCCGTGTTCTCGTAGGGGTCCCAGTTGGCGAGGATGTTGAGCCAGGCGTAGGCGGACGGTATGAGGCAGACGCCCAGCGTGACCAGGAGCGCCACGGGGCTTTTCGCGAGCCTTTTGAGGTCGCGGGCGAGGATGCGGAGCGAGGCGTGCACGATGTCCCTCTCATCTGAATGGTCGTGAGGGGCTTCTTCCCGCCGCGGGAGCTTCTCGCCGGCCCGTCGTCCTTCTCGTCCGCTAATTCACCGTTGCGACACAAGGCTGTACGCCGCCTGAACGCCCTCATCCGGACGTCTTCCTGAGGTTTGGGTTCATCATCTGCCGCCGCTGGGCCTCACTTATCAAAGTAGAAATCTGTTACCTGCGGTTTTGCTGTTCGTCTCCGCTTTCTGGCCGGAGGCACGAACCCAAACCTCTCGGCACGTGTGTCCCGACGGCCTCTTTTGCCCCGTCTCCGCCGCCCTCTGGCGCCCCCCTGTGGTTTTGGGGCAAACCTTTGATGCTCTAGCCAGATTGGTGGGCTTTTGTATCAAACAATTTGCCCATAACCGGAGGAAGCGTGGATTTCCTGCCAAACAATATAAGACTTCTATCCAAAACCTACCCCTTTGTCACGGATTCGGCCTCCCGGCCAACACGCAGGGCGAGAAAACCCAAAACCCCGGGTTTTCTGGCAGAAGCGACGCACCGTCGGGCGAGAAGGACGTCCGGGAATTGTGGCGAGACGGCGCAGTTGGGTTCGCCGCCGCATCGCGCGGGTATCATGTACGGGCCAGCCGGCGGAATGGTAACGGCCGCCGGAATCGTAGAAAGGACACCCATGACCACCACGACTCGTTCCAACGCACCGCGCAACTACCTCTTCACCTCGGAGAGCGTGACCGAAGGCCACCCGGACAAGATCTGCGACCAGGTCTCCGACGCCATCCTGGACGCGCTTCTCGCCAAGGAGGCCCAGCTCCAGTCCGAGGGCTACATTGCCCCTTCCGGCACCCCCGCCAACGTGGACAACGTCCGCTGCGCGTGCGAGACCTTCGTGACCACGGGCACCGTGGTGGTCGCCGGCGAGGTGCGCACCGAGGCCTACCTCGACGTCCAGACGATCGCGCGCGACGTGATCCGCCGTATTGGCTACGACCGTGCCAAGTACGGCTTTGACTGTGAGACCTGTGGCGTCATCAACATGATCCACGAGCAGAGCCCGGACATCGCGGCCGGCGTGGACGAGTCCTACGACGCGCAGGCCGGCCGCACCACCGACCCGATCGACCTCGTGGGCGCGGGCGACCAGGGCATGATGTTCGGCTACGCCACGGACGAGACGGACGTCTACATGCCCATGCCGCACTACCTGGCCTCCCGCATGGCCGAGCGCCTGTCCGCCGTGCGCAAGGACGGCACGGTGCCGTACCTGCGCCCGGACGGCAAGACCCAGGTGACGGTGCGCTACGAGGACGATCGTCCCGTGGAGGTCACGGCCGTGGTGGTCTCCACGCAGCACGACGCCGCCATCGCGAGCATGGACACCGTGCGCGAGGACATGGTGGAGCACGTAATCGCTCCGGTGCTGGACGCCGCGGGCATCGCGTGGGATAACGCCACGATCTACGTGAACCCCACCGGGCGCTTTGTGGTGGGCGGCCCCATGGGCGACACCGGCCTCACCGGCCGCAAGATCATCGTCGACACCTACGGCGGCATGGGCCGCCACGGCGGCGGCGCCTTCTCCGGCAAGGACTGCACCAAGGTGGACCGCTCCGCCGCCTACGCCGCGCGCTGGGTGGCCAAGAACGTGGTGGCCGCGGGTCTGGCGCACCGCTGCGAGGTGCAGCTTGCCTACGCGATCGGCGTCTCCCACCCGCTCTCCATCATGGTGGACACCTTCGGGACGGGCACGGTGGCGGACGAGAAGATCGAGAAGGCCGTGGAGCAGGTGTTTGACCTGCGCCCGGGCGCGATCATCCGCGACCTGGGGCTGCGTCGCCCGATCTTCGAGAAGACCGCCGCGTACGGCCACTTTGGCCGCGAGGACCCGGACTTCACCTGGGAGCGCACGGACCGCGTGGACGAGCTGCGCGAGGCCGTGGAGGCACAGGGGTAGCCGGGCGGTCCGTCGTGCGACACGTTCACTTCACCAATCGCGGGAACGCGGCCAACGAGGACTTCGCGTTCTCGACGGAGCGCTACGGTGTGGTAATCGACGGGGCGACGGGTCTTGTGGAGATGCCGCTCATCTCGCCAGGCTTCGCCACAAACGCGCAGTGGTTCTCGCACGCGGCGGGGGAGGCGCTGTGCGCGGCTCTTGAGTCAGGTATGCCCCCTGAGCAGGCGCTCGTTGATGCCGTCGACAAGACGCGCGGGGAACTCGAGTCCGCGCTGGGGCGCCCGGCGGGCTCGCTCGACCCGGCGGCGGTGCCGTCTGCCACGCTCACGCTTGCGGTGGTGGGCGAGAAGAACGTTGAGCTCTGGGGCCTCGGCGACTCGCCGCTCGTGGCGCTCATGCGCGACGGCGAGCTTGTCGTCTCCACCGACGAGGTGCTCGAGTCCCTGGACGCACACGTCGTCGACCTCATGGTTGAGCGCTCCGCCGGTCGTGACCTCACGGTTGCAGAGCGCCGCGCGCTCGTGCGAGACGAGGTAATCGCTAACCGGCGCCTGCGCAACACGCCGGACGGCTACTGGTGTCTGGATGCCACCGGCGAGGGGCTCGCGCATGCGCGACGCCTCACGATTCCGCGCGCGGACGTCGTCGCGGTCGCGGGCATGACCGACGGCATCTTCCGGGCGTTCGGCCAGTATGGGATGGCGTCGCTCGCCGAGTGGATGCGCGACGCCACGTACTTCTCGGCACGGCGGCTCTGCGACAGGATGCGCGTGCTGGAGGCCGAGGATGCCCAGCTCAGGCGCTATCCGCGCATGAAGGTCGGCGACGACGCGAGCCTCTTCTGGATGGGGCTCTGACGCATCTCCTATCTCGGTATGTGTCGCCTACCCCCGCTCGTGAATTCACGAGCGGGGGTTTCTGCACCCTAACTCAGCCAAAGATGCCTCTCGTGAATTCACGAGAGGCGGGTTGCCGCAGCCGGGGCGGCCCGCGCCCGCGCTACAATGGTCTGCCGAGAAGAACGGAGGCCCGCCACCATGCCCTACGCGAGCGTCGTGCTCGACATAGCGACGCGACAGCTCGACGGCGCGTTCACCTACGCCGTGCCGCCCGAGCTTGCCGCCGATGCCGTGACCGGCGCGACCGTCCTTGTGACCTTCTCGCATCGCGCCGCCGTGGGCTACGTCGTGTCCACGAGCGACGAGCCGCCCTCGGACGTGCCGGCACAGAAGATCAGCCCCATCGAGCAGGTCCTCGCGCCGAGCGCCTTCGACGACGTCGCCGCCCGCGTCGTCGCCTGGATGGCGCACGAGTACGCGTGCCCGCTCTGCGAGGCCATCCGCCCGTTCCTTGCCCCGGGGCAGAAGGTCCGCGTGACCCGTTCGGCGCCGGATGCCCCCTGGGAGCTCGTCAACGAGCGCGCCGGCGCCGTGGACGCGCGCTGGGCGGCGCTCACCCCCGCGGCCAACGACTTCACGCCGGCCAAGACCGCCTCGCGCCAGCGCGCCGTGATCGAGGCGCTGCGCCAGGGGCCCCAGCGCGTGGCGGAGCTCTCCGCCACCATCCCGGGTGCCGCGTCCGTGGTGACGGCGCTCGCCAAGCGCGGCGTCGTGGCGGTGGAGTCCCGCCGCCAGATTCGCGGCGCGGATGACACCACGCTCTCCTCGGCTTCCGCCCCGCGGCCCGCCGAGCTCACGCAGGGCCAGCTCGCCGCGCTCGCCGCCATCGACGAGGCACGCGGCGCCGCCCGCGGCGACGTGGTGCTCGTGGACGGCGTCACCGGCTCCGGCAAGACCGAGGTCTACCTCGCCGCCATCGAGCGCGCGCTCGCGGGCGGCCGCGGCGCGCTCGTCCTCGTTCCGGAGATCAGCCTCACGGCGCAGACCGTGGGCCGCTTCCGCAGCCGCTTCGGCGACGAGGTGGCCGTCCTCCACAGCCGCCTCTCTGCCGGCGAGCGCTTCGACCAGTGGGACCTCGTCCGTACCGGCCGTGCCCGCGTGGTGGTGGGCGCCCGCTCGGCGCTCTTCGCGCCGCTCTCGGACCCCGGCCTCATCATCATCGACGAGGAGCACGAGGGCTCCTACAAGCAGGACAAGTCCCCGCGCTACCACGCCCGCGAGGTCGCGGCCCGGCTCGCCCGCGAGCGCGGTGCCGCGCTCGTCCTCGGCTCGGCCACGCCCTCGCTCGAGGCCCTCGCGCGCTGCCGGGCCGGCATCTATCGCGACGCCCGCTGGACGCGCGTCGAGATGCCGGAGCGTCCCGGAACCGCCGTTCTGCCGCGCGTCACGGTGGTGGACATGGGGGAGCAGTTCCGCGGTGGCGGCCGCTCGATCTTCTCGGCACCGCTTGCAAACGCCCTGATCGACGTCGCGCGCCGTCACGAGAAGGCCGTGCTCCTGCTCAACCGGCGCGGCTTTGCCAACTTCCTCATGTGCCGCGACTGCGGCTGCGTGCCCGAGTGTCCGCACTGCTCGACGGCGCTCACCTACCACGAGCGCGGCCACCTGCTCGCGTGTCACACCTGCGGCCGCAGCTGGCCCGTGCGCGCCTACCCCGACCCCTCCACCGCCTGCCCCAACTGCGGGAGCCGCTACCTCGCGGCCTTTGGCGTGGGCACGCAGCGCGTGGAGGACGAGCTGCGCCTGCTCCTGCCGGCGGACGTGGAGGTCATCCGCATGGACGCGGACACCACGCGCGCCAAGGGCGCCCACCAGCGCCTGCTTGAGCAGTTCGACGCCGCGGAGTGTGCGGTGCTCGTGGGCACGCAGATGATCGCCAAGGGGCTCGACTTCCCGGAGGTCACGCTCGTGGGCGTGATCAACGCGGACACCATGCTCAAGCTGCCGGACTTCCGCGCCGCCGAGCGTACCTACGACCTCCTCGAGCAGGTCGCGGGCCGTGCGGGCCGCGGCGAGCGCCCGGGCGAGGTCATCGTGCAGACCTGGTGGGCCGCGCATCCCGCCATGCGGGCGGTGGCCACGCATGACCGCGCGGTCTTTCTCGAGGCGGAGCTCGCCGAGCGCGACGAGGCCGGCTACCCGCCGTTTAGGCGCCTCGCCAACGTGACCGTGTGGGGGAGGGCCGAGAAGGACGTGCGCTCGACGTGCGACGACCTCGCCGCCGCCGTTCGCGCGCAGGTGGGGGGCGCCCCCGGCTGGGAGATTCTCGGGCCCGCGGACTGCGTGAAGGCGCGCGTGAAGGACCAGGCACGCCGACACGTCATGGTGAAGGCGCCCGTCGACGCGGACCTCGGGGGGCTGCTCGGCTCGTGCGCGGGCTCGCTCGGGCGGCGCGTGGGTATTAACATGGCAGTGGACATTGACGCCTACGACCTGATGTAGGAGGAACCGTGAACGAGCTCAAGCAGATCGTGCTCTCGCCCGACCCGCGCCTCTCGCAGGAGTGCACCCCCATCGACGAGATCGACGACGAGGTCCGTGCGCTGGCCAAGCGCATGCTCAAGATCATGTACGCCGCGGACGGCTGCGGCCTGGCCGGCCCGCAGGTGGGGGAGATGCGCCAGATCGTGGTCATTGACGTGGACTGGGCCGGCAAGAACTCCAAGAAGAACCCCTACGTGCTCATCAACCCGCAGATCGTGACCGCGGACGGGCCCGAGGTCGAGGGCAGCGAGGGCTGCCTCTCCTTCCCGGGCGTGAACGTGCGCGTGAGCCGTCCCTCGCACGTGGTCGTGCGCGCCCGCAACCTGGACGGTGACCTCATGCAGTACGAGGCGGCGGACAACCTCATGGCCGTCTGCCTGCAGCACGAGATCGACCACGTCCACGGCGTGACTATGTTCGACCACCTGGCTCCGATGGCGCGCGCCGAGGCCGAGCGCGCCTACGAGGAGGCGCTCGCCGCGGGCGCCAAGCCGGGCGACACCGAGGTCTAGGGGGCGCGCATGGCTGACACCAGGATGCGCGTCGTCTTCATGGGAACGCCGGACTTTGCCGTGCCGTCGCTCGAGGCGCTCGCCGAGCGGCACGACGTGGCGCTCGTGCTCACGCGCCCGGACGCGGTGCGCGGGCGCGGCAAGGCGCTCGTGCCGTCCCCGGTCAAGGCCCGTGCGCTCGAGCTGGGCCTGCCCGTGCTGGAGACCTCGCGCATGACGCCGGAGGCGCTCGATGCCCTGCGCGCGGCCGCGGCCGACGTCTTCTGCGTGGCGGCCTACGGCTGCATACTGCCCGACGAGGTGCTCACGATGGCTCCCGGCGGCTGCGTGAACGTGCACGCGTCGCTGCTGCCGCGCTGGCGCGGCGCGGCCCCGATCCAGCGCGCGATCCTGGCCGGCGACGCCGAGACGGGCGTCTCCATCATGCGGATCGGCCACGGCGTGGACACGGGCGCCTACTGCGCCCAGGCTTCGACGCCGGTGGGCGAGAAGGGTACCGAGGAGCTCACGGCCGAGCTCGCGCGCATGGGCGCGGAGCTTCTGGTGGGCACGATCCCGTCCGTGCTGGACGGCACGGCCGTGTGGGTCGAGCAGGACGAGGCGCTCGTGACGCACGCGGCAAAGATCGCCAAGGCAGAGCTCGCCCTCGACCCGGCGGACGCCGCTCGAGAGAACGCGCTGCGCGTGCAGGCATCCGGCGACACGGCCCCGGCCCGGTGCGCGGTGGCGGGTCGCGGCGTGCGCGTCTGTGCGGCGCGGGCGGCCGAGAAGGACGCGGCGCCCGGCGCCGTGACCGTGGGGCACGGTCGCGTGTGGCTGGGGTGCACCGACGGAGCGCTCGAGCTCCTGCGCGTGAAGCCTGACGGCAAGCGCGAGATGGAGGCCTCGGCGTGGGCCGCGGGCCTGCGCGGGGACGGCCTGACGTGGGGGCGCGCGTAGTGGCGCGGCTCTCCGCGGCTCGGCGGGTGGCGCTCGCCCTTGCGGGCGAGCGGCGTCGGCGCGGTGCGCGTGCGCGCGACTTCCTGCGCGGTTCGGATGTACTCTCCGAGCTCGACGAACGGGACCGTGGGCTCGTCGTTCGCCTCGTCATGGGCGTGACCGCGGCCGAGGGCGCGCTCGACGCCATGATCGACGGCCATCTGCGGCGGGGCGCCAAGCTCGAGCCGCGCGTGCGCGACGCCCTGCGCATCGCCGTCTTCGAGCTGGTCTACCTTGGCACGCGTTCGGACGTGGCCGTGAGCCAGGGCGTCGAGCTCGTGCGTTCCGTCGCGCCGCGCGCGGCGGGCCTTGCCAACGCCGTGCTGCGGCGCGTGGCCGAGGAGGACGTCGCGGCTGTCGCAGCGGCTCGGGAGCGTGTTGGCTCCGGGGCGTTTGACGTCCGCGACCTGGCGCTCGTTGGCGCGCTGCCCGAGTGGCTCGCCGAACGTGTCGGCACACGGGCCCTAACCGCCCTCGACTCCGCTGCTCCCTGGGTCGCCACGAATGATACGAAGGGACAGTCCCTTCGTATCATTTTGGAGGAGGCTGGGTGCGAGCCGCAGGAGGGGCCGCTGCCGCGGTCGCTGCGTCTCGGCGCACCGTCGCGCCTCGCTGCGTCCGGTCTCGTTGAGAGCGCTGCCGTCATCCCGTGCGACCTCGCCGCTCAGGAGGTCGCGCTTGCGTGTGCCCCTGCCCCCGGCGAGCGCGTGCTCGAGGTCGGCCAGGGCCGCGGCACCAAGACGCTGCTGCTCCAGAACGCGGCCGTCGTAGCGGGTGGCCCGTGCGAGATCACGGCCATCGAGGTCAGCCCGCGCAAGTCCGAGCTCGCACGCCGCCGCATGGAGGCCGCCGGCATCGCCGACCACGTGAGGTGCGTCTGTGCGGACGGTCGCGCGCTGCCCGAGAATCTCGGAACCTTTGACCTCGTGTTTCTTGACGCGCCCTGCTCCGGCACGGGCACGCTCGCCCGTCATCCGGAGATCGCCTGGTCGCTCTCCCCGGAGGTGCCCGCCGAGCTCGCCGTCCTGCAGGCCGAGCTCCTCGTGTCGGCCGCCGCGCACGTCGCCTCGGGCGGCCGTCTCGTCTATGCCACCTGCTCCGTTCTCGCCGAGGAGAACGACGCCGTCATCCAGGCGTTTCTCGCCAGTCCCGCGGGTGCCGGCTTCGAACTCGTCCGCTCCGGCCTCACCGAGGTCCCCGGCGGCTCCGACACCCACTTCCACGCTCAACTGCGACGGCGTTAGCCCGTCAGCCCACTTGTGCTCTCGCCGCGCTGAGTTCTTTCTGCAAAACGCTCGTTCGTGATGCATTTCGGCGTATTCGTTTGCAAAACGCTCGCTCGTGATGCATCTTTTGCTGCCTCTATCCAGTTTGTGACAAATTCAAAACCCTATATCAGCAGCTAGATAAAAAATAAGAATAGCAACTACATTTTACGTGACCAATCTAACGTGAATTCATGCATCACGAGCGCCCGTTTTGCAAACGAGACGCACTCTTTGCTGCACGAGCGCTTGTTTTGCAGAGTCGCCTCGCCTTCTCGCCAATACGCGACTTCCATCATTTCCGGCCCCGAATGTGTCGTAAATCGCGTATCACCAGACTCCAATACGCGATTTACGACGAAATGGCGCTCCAAAACGTTGGCAATCGCGTATTGCTCGGTGCCCCTCAGCTCCGTGAATTCGCGCTGAAGCCGAGAAGAACGGCGCATCTCCCGGCCCATTTTGGGTAACGTAAACATCGTTTGCCGCACCCCCGGAAGGACCCGACCGCCATGCTCGAGCTCAAGGACATCTGCAAGCAATACGTTACGACCGGATTCACGCAGGTGGCGCTCGACCACGTCTCCGTGGCCTTCCGCGACAGCGAGTTCGTGGCGGTGCTCGGCCCGTCCGGCTCCGGCAAGACCACCATGCTCAACATCGTGGGCGGCCTCGACCACTTTGACGCCGGCGACCTCGTGATCGACGGCATCTCCACCCGCGAGTACAAGGACCGCGACTGGGACACCTATCGCAACAACCGCATCGGCTTCGTGTTCCAGAGCTACAACCTCATCCCGCACCAGACCGTCCTTGCCAATGTGGAGCTCGCGCTCACGCTCTCGGGCGTGGGCCGCGCCGAGCGTCGTCGCCGCGCGCTGGACGCCCTTGCGCGCGTGGGCCTCGCCGACCACGTGAACAAGCGCCCGAACCAGCTCTCCGGAGGCCAGATGCAGCGCGTGGCCATCGCTCGCGCCCTCATCAACGACCCGGAGATTCTGCTCGCCGACGAGCCCACCGGCGCCCTGGACTCCGCCACGTCCGTGCAGGTCATGGACCTGCTCAAGGAGGTTGCGCAGGACCGCCTCGTCGTCATGGTCACGCACAACCCCGAGCTCGCGCACCAGTACGCCACGCGCATCGTGGAGCTCGCCGACGGCCACATCACAGCCGACTCCGACTCCTTCGACCCGGCCACGGCGCCGCGCCGCGAGGCCAAGGCCGCCCGCCGCACCTCGATGAGCTTCCTCACCGCGCTCGGGCTCTCGTTCAACAACCTCATGACCAAGATGGGCCGCACCATCATGACGGCCTTCGCGGGATCGATCGGCATCATCGGCATCGCGGCGATTCTCGCGCTGGCCAACGGCGTCAACGACTACATCGCCCGCGTGGAGGAGGACACCCTCTCCAGCTACCCGCTCTCCATCACCAAGCAGAGCATGGACATCTCCGGCATGCTCTCCGAGGACGCGGCCCAGGCGTCGGCGGGCGAGAAGGACGACGACCCCAACCAGATTCCCGAGTTCACCATGCTTACGGACATGTTTGCCTCCGTGGGCTCCAACGACCTCTCCGGGCTCAGGAGCTATCTCGAGTCCAACCCCGACGACCTCGACTCCTACGTGAACGCCATCCAGTACGACTACGGCATCACGCCGCTCGTCTACAAGGCGGACACCTCGGACGGCGCGGTGCAGCTCAACCCCAACGCGCTCTCCACGGCCATGACCGGTGGCGCGTCCGGAACCGCAACGGCGGGCATGACGGGTGGCGGCATGACCGTCTTCAACGAAATGTTGGACGACCAGAAGCTCCTCGAGTCCCAGTACGACGTCGTCGCCGGCCGCTGGGCGACCGCGGCCGACGAGTGCGTGCTCGTGCTCACGCAGAGCGGACGCATCTCCGACTACACGCTCTACGGCATCGGCGTGCTCGACCCGGCGGACCTCACCACGATGGTCAACTCGGCCATGAGCGGCACGGCGGGGGAGACGGACGTCGACGAGGTCGACGTCGACTTCACCTACGATGACGCCCTTGCGCTGGACTTCCGCGTCCTGAGCCCGTCCGACCTCTACCGCAAGAACGACGAGACGGGCGGCTGGACCGACATGTCCTCTGACGCCGACTTCGTGGTGCAGGCCGTTGAGGGTGGCCTCGACCTGCACGTCGTGGGCGTCGTGCGACCCAACGAGAGCTCCGACGCCAAGGCGCTCTCGGCCGGCATCGCCTACACGCCCGCGCTCACCGAGGAGCTCATGGCCCGCGCGGCCGAATCGGCAATCGTTCAGCAGCAGCTCGCAAATCCCGAGGTCGACGTCTTCACCGGCAAGTCCTTCGACACCCTACAGGAGGAGGCGCGCCAGGGCGTGGACCTGGGCAGTCTCTTCTCCGTGGACGAGGACGCCCTGCGCTCCGCTTTCTCGTTCGACACGAGCGCGCTCCAGGGCGCCTTCGACCCGTCCGGTCTTGACCTCTCCGGACTCAACATTGATCTCTCGGGCGTGGCGGACCAGGTGGACATGGACGCGCTCGTGGCACAGGCCCCCGCGCCGGACTTCTCGTCGATCCTCGAGCAGGAGCTCGCCGACCCCGCGCTCACGACCGAGCAGTTCAAACAGGTCTCCGAGCTTGGCGGCGAGCTCGCGATGGGCTTCATGGGGCACGTTGGCGCGCTCGACCCGGAGGACCCGGACCTGGTCCAGAAGCTCGCCGAGAGCTTCGCGGCCTACCTCCAGACCGAGGAGGCGCAGGGCGTCCTCGCCCAGATCGAGGAGATCGCCGGCCCCGCCGTGCGCGAGCGCGTCCAGCAGATCGTGACCGACTACGTCTCGGGCGAGCTCGCCCCGTACCTGCAGTCCTTCATGCAGAGCATGTCCTCGCAGGTTGGCGCTGCCGTCTCTGCCCAGCTCCAGAGCGCCATGACGCAGGTGCTTTCCCAGTACGCCGACCAGGTGGCCGGCGGTCTCTCCCAGCTCCAGAGTGCCTTCAGCGTGGACGCGGACGCCCTGGCCGGCGCCATCAGCTTCAACATGGACGCCGAGGACCTCGCCTCCCTCATGGAGAGCTACGCCAACGCGAGCCAGCTCACCTACGACAACAACCTCCAGACGCTCGGCTACGCCACTCCGGACGACCCGGCGGCGATCCAGATCTACCCCAAGGACTTCGAGGCCAAGGAGCGCGTGGTGGACGTCATCGACGCCTACAACGAGGAGCAGCGCGCCGCCGGCAACGATGACGCCGTGATTAGCTACACGGACTACGTGGGCGTGATCATGGGCAGCGTCACGGACATCGTGAACATGATCTCGCTCGTGCTGATCGCCTTCGTCTCCATCTCGCTCGTGGTGAGCTCCATCATGATTGGCATCATCACCTACATCTCCGTGCTCGAGCGCAAGAAGGAGATCGGCATCCTGCGCGCCATCGGCGCCTCCAAGCGCAACGTCGCGAGCGTCTTCAACGCGGAGACCTTCATCGAGGGCCTGATCTCGGGCGTCTTTGCGATTGCCGTGGTGGTGGCCGTCTCGGTTCCCGTGAACGCCTGGGTGCTCGCGGACTTCAACGTCGAGGGCATCATGAGCCTTCCGGCGGGCTCCGCGGCCGTGCTCGTGTGCATCTCGGTGGCGCTCACGCTGATCGCGGGCCTCATCCCGTCCAGTGCCGCCAGCCGTCGCGACCCCGTGGAGGCCCTCCGCAGCGAGTAGACACGCCCCTTCTCGAGGTTTGGGTTCACCGTTTTAGTGCGTGCGACGTCACCGCTGGAGAATCCGCTGGTCAGGCGTTTGTTGCGCATCTGATGTCTCTCACGCGCGCGCATCGTGAACCCAAACCGCAAAACGGTTTGGGTTCAGGTTGGGGGCGAGAAGAGCGCGTCGCTTGCCGCCCGCTGCTTGACATGCAGAGTTCTGCAGATACACTAGTATGCAAAAGTATGCAGACAGCGCAGCATGCAGAATTATGCACATCAACGAGAAGGCGAGAAGACCATGGACACGATGCCCATTAGCGCTCCACGTCAGGCCGGCATCTACGTGCGGCGCTCCCGTGAGGCCCAGGGTTTCACACGCGCGCAGCTGGCTGCGATGTCCGGCGTCTCGGAGCGGCTGCTCGCCTCGCTCGAGCTGGGCGACGCCACGGGCATCAGGCTGGACAAGCTGCTCGCGGTCTTCGATGCCCTCGGCCTCTCGCTTGCGGCTCAGGGCGAGAAGATCGCGTCGCCCGCGGCCGCAGCCGCCGACGCACCTAAAACGGCGCCCCAAAGAACTACGGTTCCGCCGCTCACACGTCGAAGGCGCGAGCTCGGACTCCTCGAATACGGGGCTGCTCTCAGGGATTTCATCATCAATGACATGGGAGTCGCGCTTCCCGAGGAGGCGATTTAGCCATGGCCGTTCTCGACCTTCGCGTTCTTGTCGCCGACGTGCCCGCCGGGACCGTCCACCAGGACGAGCATGGTCTCATGACCTTCGCCTACGACGAGGGCTACCAAGGTCCGCCCCTCTCGCTCTCCATGCCCATCTCAAACCGCGCCTACGGCCCAGACGTGCTGCGCCCCTACCTCTTTGGCTTGCTGCCGGATAGCGAGCTCCAGAGGCGTGCCATCGGGCGCGAGCTCGGGGTGAGCGCCAACAACCCCGTGACGCTGCTCGCCCGCATTGGCCTCGACTGCCCGGGTGCGGTGCAGCTCTGTGCGCCGGAGCGCGTGGACGAGGCGCTCTCGCGCGAGAGCGACCTCCGCGAGCTCACGGACCACGAGATCGCGCTCCGTCTCAAGACGGTGCGCGACGAGCCCGAGGTCTCGTGGATGGGTCTCGAGGAGCGGTGGTCTCTCGGCGGCAACCAGGGAAAGTTCACGCTCGCGGGGGAGGGCGGCCGCTGGTACGAGTGTCGCGGTGCCGCCCCCACCACGCATATCTTCAAGAACGGCGTCGTCGGCTTCAGGCTCCAGGCGCTCAACGAGTACGTGTGCATGCGCACGGCCGAGCGC
Organism: uncultured Atopobiaceae bacterium; assembly: GCA_963928085.1. GTDB lineage: Bacteria > Actinomycetota > Coriobacteriia > Coriobacteriales > Atopobiaceae > Thermophilibacter. The sequence continues at coordinate 1,068,310 of CAWVDR010000001.1, read as the reverse complement.
TGCGGCGTGGCGACGGCGCACGTGGACTACCGCTTCTTCGAGGACGAGCCCGCGCTCATCGTGGAGCGCTACGACCGCGTGAGGGACGCTTCGGGCAGGGTGGTGCGCCTGCACCAGGAGGACCTCTGCCAGGCGCTCTCCGTCATGCCCGACTGCAAGTATGCCGATGACGGCGGCCCGTCAGTGCGCGACGTGCTGCCGTTGCTGGCGAGGACGAGCCATCACAAGCTCAACCTGCTTACATTCTCTCACCAGCTCTTCTATAACACGCTTGTCGGTGCGCCCGACGCTCATGCAAAGAACTACTCCCTGTTGTTAGGCGCTGGCGGTTCCGCCATGCTTGCCCCCATGTACGACGTCGCCTCCGGCCTTGCCTACGAGAGCCTGCGCCGCCGCATGCGCCTCGCCATGTCCGTCGGCGGCGAGAACCGCGTGGGGCGCGTCGGCGCCGGTGCGCTCGAGCGCTACGTTGGCGCCGGGGATTCCAAGCTCGCCGCGCTGCTCGACCGGGCCGGCCTCACGTTGACGTCCTGTCGCGCCCTCATGGTGGACCTCGCGCAGGAGGTCCCGGTCTCCATGGGGGAGGTCTTCGAGGAGTCCGCGGGCATCCCGGGCGCCGACGAGCTCCGCGAGCACCTGCTCGAGCCCGTCTCCGCCAACTGCCGTCGCACCCTCGCGCTGCTCTGATGGCGAGAAATCACCCGGGTGATAAGTCGTCACTTCGTGCGCTATGCTAGGACGCGGGAAAGAGAGGAGCGCACATGCTGCAGCGGGACTACATCCTTGAGATCGTCGAGCAGTTCGTGGACGGCGTGAGCGCGGCGCTGCGCCGCGCGCTCGACGGTGACGTCAGCGCCTGCGAGGACGTTGAGTCGCAGGTCGCGGAGCTCCTGGAGCTCGACCGCGGCACCGCCCTCGCCCTCGCGCCGGACTCGCTCGTCACGATGATGGTGCTCTCGGGCATGGGCGACTCCGTGGCCTCCTACGTGTGCTACGCGCTCGACCGCCTCTCGCGCGTCTACGACCGCGCGGGCGAGGAGGACCTCGCCGGCCTGCGCCGCCTCCAGGCGCGCGCCGTCGCCGAGTCCTTTGGCTGCGACCCGGCGCGCCCGCCCCGGGAGCTCGCCACCCTCGACGCGGAGCTCTTTGCCTAGGCGCGTCTGGTCCTCACCCGGCCGCGTCGGCTATGATAGACAGGCTCAAGCCGCTCGTACGAACGAAGGATCACTCATCATGCGCGACGACTCCAAGGCGCTCGTCTCCGTCATCGTCCCCATCTACAACACCGAGAAGTACCTCGATCAGTGCCTCGTGAGCATCGAGGCGCAGACGCACGCCAACCTCGAGGTGCTCTGCATCAACGACGGAAGCACCGACGGCTCCCGCGACATCATCGCCGCCCACGCCGAGAAGGACCCGCGCGTCCGCCTCGTCGACAAGGAGAACGGCGGCTACGGCCAGGGCTGCAACCTGGGCCTCTCCCTCGTCACGGGCGAGTGGGTCTCCATCATCGAGCCCGACGACTGGATCGAGCCCACCATGTACGCCGACATGCTCGCCTTCGCGGCGACCTTCGACCAGCCGATCGACATCGTCAAGACCCCCTGGACGGACATCTGCGACTGGGACAACCCCAGAAAGCAGCATCCCCACAAGTGCAGCATGAGGGGCAAGATCAAGACCTCCGCGCGCCCGGGGACCATCGCGGACATGCCGCTGCTCATCGAGCACCACCCGTCCATCTGGTCCGCCATCTATCGTCGCGCCTTCCTCGAGGAGCACGCCATCCGCTTCCCGGAGTACCCGGGCGCGGGCTGGGCGGACAACCCCTTCCTCGTCGAGACCATGTGCCAGGCAAAGGCCATCGTCTACCTCGACAAGCCGTACTACAACTACCGCCGCGACCTGCCCGGCTCAACGCGCCACCACAAGACCGCCGAGGCCGTCGAGCGCCCCTTCGACCGCTGGGACGACATGCTCGCCATCATCAAGCGCCTCGGCATCACGGACGAGCGCATCCTCGCGGCCCACTACGTGCGCGGCTTCAACTACGCCCACGGCGCGCGCTACGACGACGGCATCAAGAACCCGCTCGTGGACAGGCGCGTGCACCAGATGGTCGACGCCATGGACGCCGGCATCGTGGAGCGCTCCGATCGTATCTCGCCGTTCAACAAGAAGTTCTTTGCCGAGCAGCGCGGGCTGTCCTACGACAAGTCTCGTCTCGCCTACCTTATGGAGGAGCTCCGCTTCTCGCTCAAGACGGAGGGCCTCCTCTTTGTGCTGGAGAGCGCGTTCAACCACTTCACCGGCCGCTACATGCCTGAGGACTAGTTGAGACGGGGTGAACCCATGGTGCAGGAGTGCAGAGCTGGCGAGAAGCCCGAGGTCTCGGTACTCATCCCCATCTACAACGTCGAGCGCTACCTCGCCGCTTGCCTGGACTCGCTCGTCGCACAGTCCTTCGCTGACTTCGAGGCCATCTGCATCAACGACGGTTCTACGGACGGGTCGCGCGCAATCGTCCAGCGCTACCTCGACGCCGACACGCGATTTCGGGTGATCGACAAGGAGAACTCGGGCTATGGCGCCTCGATGAACCGAGGACTCGATGCCGCCCGAGGGCGTTACGTAGCCATTCTGGAGTCCGATGACCTCTTTGAGCCGGACGCTCTCGCCCTTCTCCATGACGCGGCCGAGAAGAACGATGCGGACGTGGCCAAGGCGAACTTCAACCTCTACTGGTCGCACCCCGAGGAGCACCGCGAGCTCTTCCGCGTGGTGGACGAGCGCGAGGCGGGAGCCACGCTGCGTCCGCTCGATGACTTCTCGGTGTTCTTCCGCAAGCCATCTATCTGGTCCGCCCTCTATCGTCGTGGCTTCCTCGTGGAGAACGGCATCCGCTTCCTCGAGACCCCTGGGGCGTCCTATCAGGATTCCGGCTTCAACTTCAAGGTCTGGGCCGCGGCGCGGTTGGCGGCGTTCATCCCGGATGCCGTGCTCAACTACCGACAGGACAACGATCAGTCCTCCGTCAACAGCCCGGGCAAGATGTTCTGCGTCTGCGACGAGTACGCCGAGATGGAGCGCTTCGTCCGCGCGCGCGGCGGGATGGACGAGGCCGCGCTCCTCGGAATTCTCCAGCGCATGCGGCTAGACAGCTACCTCTGGAACTACGATCGCCTAGCGCCCGAGCTCAGGCCCGCCTTTGCCGAGCGCGCCGCTGCGGACTTCCGCGGGGCCCTCGAGCGGGGAGGGCTCGACCTGTCGCTCTTCGAGCCGGCTGCCCGCGCGGACCTGGATGCCCTCGTCGCTGATCCGACCGCCTTCTGCACCGAGCGTGATGCTGCCCGCGGAACCCTCGGCTCGCTCAGGCGTTACCTTCATCTGGGCGGTCCGTTGCTCGTGGCTCGGGTCGTATGGTTCCGTTTCTTCGGGCAGTCGCGTCGCGGGATAGATGCGCGGGGGGCGGCGCTGTGAGCCGTCTCTCCGTCATCATCCCGGTCTACAACGTGGAGTCCTGGATCGACCGCTGCCTCGATTCGCTCGTCGTCCAGGACTTCAGTGACCTCGAAATCGTGTGCGTCAACGACGGCTCCACGGACGCCTCTCGCGAGAGGCTCGCCGCGTGGGAAGCACGTGAGCCGCGCCTGCGCGTAATCGACCAGCCCAATGCCGGCCCCTCCGCCGCGCGTAACGCCGGCATTGGCGCCGCTCGTGGTGACTATGTCAGCTTTCTCGACGCGGACGACCGCTACCTCCCGGGTGCTTGCGGGCGCATCGTGGCAGCGCTGGACCAGACGGGGGCAGACGTCCTCGTCTTTGGTGGCCGCGTCTTCCCGGAGGGAGCCCCGTGTCCCGAGTGGCTCTCCGAGTCCCTCCACCCGCGCGACGTGACCTACAACGCGTTCACCACAGACCTCCTGTTCAAGGAGGCAACGCGGCCCTTCGTCTGGAAGCTCGCGCTCAGGCGCGACTTCTTCCTCTCCAGTGGCATTCTGCTCGACGAAGACCTGCGCTTTGGGGAGGACCAGCTCTTCTGTTTTTCCGTCTTTCCGCGGGCGAGAAGAACTGCGCTCATCTCGGACGAGCTCTACGAGTACCAGGTGACGCGCGAGGGCTCGCTCATGAGCAGCCTGCGCGACGACTTTGGCGCCAAGATGCTCGCGCACAACGAGGTGGTCGCGCGCATCCTCGCGGACTGGGACGCGGGCGGCTTCCTGCGAGAGCACGCGGCGGACCTCGTGTCCTTTGCGCTCGACTTCTCGCTCTACGATGCCCTCAAGCTCGATGACGCGGGCTACCGTCCCGTTGCCGAGGGCCTGCGGGAAGTTCTCTCCCGCTATTGGGGAGAGGGGGGCGTGGCAGCCATGAATCTGCCCCGCGCGACGCGCCGCATGGCCCTCGACGCCTGCTATCGCACGGACCTCTCTGCCCGGGCGAGAAGGGCGCTTGCGCTCGAGTATCGCCTGAGGAAGAAGGGTCTGCTCTCGTTTGTGCGTCGCGCAGTTCAGAAGCTCGTGGGGTCGGACGCGTAAATCGTGTCTGAGCCAGAGATACGAGAAGGGGGTCGCATGAGCCGAGATGTATCGTTCGATATAGCCAAAGGCTTTGCCATCATTTGTGTAGTTCTGGGTCACAGCGAGGCGCTGGGGGTCCCCACGGACCTCGCTAGGGCAATCTTCACGTTCCACATGCCGCTTTTCTTCATCGTGAGTGGTTACTTTACAAAGCGGAACGCCGTCTTGGACCGAGCGTATGTGGTGCGCTGCGCCCGATCCATGCTCCTGCCCTATGCGATTACCTGCGCAATCGTCCTTCTGCTGTTTGCCATTCGCACGCTGCTCATCTGGCCGGAGGGGCTTGTCGACGTTATGAGCACATCAACACTCGCGGCGCTCTATGGAACAGGAACACAGGAGCCCCCGCTGCCCGACGGAGTCACACAGATCGGCGCTATCTGGTTTCTGCTGGCGCTCTTCTGGGGGAAGCTCTTTCTCGCCGCAGCCAACCGTGCGCCCCATACGCCTGTCGTTGTTCTTATCCTGTTTCTATGGGGGTACTACTCCGGCTGGATGTTCTGGCTTCCGCTGAGCATCCAGGCGGGCGCCTGCGCGACCCTCTTTCTCTATTTCGGCCAGAGAATCCGCGAATGCGACCTTCTTGCCCCAAGCGTCCTGAGCCTACCGCTCTGGTTGGTTGCTGTGGGCGTGTGGCTCATGTGCATCAACATGGGCTACAAGCTCGTCATGGCATCGAACGCCTATCCCGGTGACATGCTTGTGGACGTGATCGGCGGTCTCTGCGGTACGCTCTGTGTAATCAAGGCTGCGCAGATCATCTCCCGTCACCTTCCGGTTCTGGGAAGGCCCCTTGCCTGGCTGGGTACCGTTACGCTCCCCATCTTCTGTATGCACCTTGTGGAGCTGGATGTGTTTTTGTGGGAGAATGCCCTTGAGTTTCTTTCAGCTCTCCCCGTTCCGCTCTGGGCGAGCGGTCTCGCTCTGCGCGTTACGCTCATTGCCGTGATGTGCGTCATCCTCTACTTCCTGCCACGGCCCATCTCGGGCGTCTTCTTCCGGTCGCGCATCGCAGGGACGGGCGAGGGCCGCACACGGGCGTAATTGAGCGCCGAGCGGTTTTCCCTGATACGCAAAAGCGATTCGGGGTAAGATAGCCTTCGTGACCGCACGGTCACGGGTATCGCGCGCAAGCGCAGCTTTTGCCCCGCGGGGCGCAAGAAAGAAAGGCACGACATGGCTCAGGGTACTGTTAAGTGGTTCAATCCGGACAAGGGCTACGGCTTCATCTCCCGTGAGGATGGGGACGACCTGTTCGTTCACTACTCCGAGATTCAGATGGACGGCTTCAAGACGCTGGACGAGGGCCAGGCCGTCGAGTTTGACGTCACCACCGGCCAGAACGGCAAGCTCCAGGCTTCCAACGTTCGCAAGCTCTAAAATCGCCACAGGCGACTTGGGAGGGGTCCGCTCATGTGGGCCCCTCTTTTCTGTGTAAAGGCGGAGGAAGGGCGAGAAAACCGTCACAATGTCCCTTGCTCCTCATGGGTCAGTCAGAGAAAGGCCATCATGGACCTCAAGCCCCTCATAGAGCAGTTCCTCAAGTTCGGCGTGGTGGGCATCGTCGCCTTCATCGTCGACTATGGCATTCTCATGTTTCTCTCCCAGGGTCTGGGTTGGGATCCGGTTCTCTCTTCGGTTATCTCGTTCGTCGTCTCGGTGGTCGTCAACTACGTGGGCTCCATGCGCTTTGTCTTCGAGCGGCGCGACGACCTCTCCCGTCGGCGGGAGTTCTCGACGTTTGTCATCCTCTCCGTCGTCGGCCTCGTCATCAACTCCGCCTGTATCTGGTTGGGAACCGCAGTCTTTGGGTCCGGCGCCCTCTCGGTCACCGTCACCAAGGTCCTCGCCACCATCATCGTCTCCGTCTGGAACTTCGTGAGCCGCAAGCACTGGCTCGAGGCAAAGTAGCCGGAGCCAGTCCCCGCCTAGCGGGACGTCCTCCCCTCGTCCGTCTCGCGAACGATGTAGATGGGCCGCCTCTTGGTCTCGAGGTACGTCTTGGAAAGGTACTGCCCGAGTATGCCGAGGCACAGCAGCTGTATGCCCCCCAGTAGCGCAATGACGCAGATGAGGGAGGGCCAGCCGCCGACGGGATCCCCAAACATCAGGGTCCGGATGACAATAAAGATGATACCCATAAGAGCGAGCAGGCAGAACAGGATTCCCATCACCGAGGCGATAGACAGCGGGACGGTCGAGAACGCCACGATGCCGTCGATGGAGTAGAGGAAGAGCGAGAAGAAGTTCCACTTGGTCTCGCCCGCGACGCGCTGGGTGTTGACGTAGGGGAGCCACTTCGTCCTAAAGCCGACCCACCCAAAGATTCCCTTGGAGAAGCGGTTGTACTCGCGCATGGAGAGGACGGCGTCCACCATCTGACGGCTCATGAGGCGGTAGTCTCGGGCGCCATCCACGATGTCCGCGTTGGAGATCTTGTTGATCAGCCGGTAGAAGAGCCGTGCAAAGAACGACCGGATGGGGGGCTCTCCCTCACGGGTGGTCCTGCGCGTGGCAACAGAATCGATGTCCTCCGTCGTCAGCATCTCGTACATCTGGGGCAGGAGGCTGGGGGGATCCTGCATGTCCGCGTCCATGATCGCAACGTAGTCGCCGCTGGCGTGCTCGAGGCCGGCAAACATCGCCGCCTCCTTGCCAAAGTTGCGCGAGAAAGACAGCCAGCGCACTAGGAAATACGGGCATTCGTACGTCTTCGCCGACCTCATGGCGGCAAGGGTGTTGTCGGAGGAGCCGTCGTCAACGAGAACCACCTCAACGGAGACGCCGTGGGCCTCGCTGAGCTGGCCGGCGACCTCCTTGAGTGCCGGAACGAAGATGGGCAGGGTTTCCTGCTCGTTGTAGCACGGAACGATGACGGAGATGGTGCTCATGAGTCCTCCTGGAATATGCTGGGCTTCTCACCCGTCGGCAGCCAGTATTATAGAATGTACCCCGATGAAGGAATATGGGAAGGTAATGGTTCTTCGGGCTTGCCTGCTCGCGCATTTTCTCGGCGAGTATATAGCCGTCTCTTGTGGGGATAGAGGTTGAGATGACGCGTGCCTCATCGTCAGATAGGCCTTCGTGGGCTGACGTGCTTGGAGGCACCCCCTCGCGCGTCGCGGCGAGCATCCTGTTTGCCGGCGCACTCTGCCTGTTCCTTGCCTGCTGCGTCTATACGGGAAACTCGGACGATGACTGGACCGTCTCCTTCTATCTGAGCGGCAGGATAGACGGACAGGGGCTCTCGCTCCATGTCAACGCGCTGCTGAGCCAGCTCGTCTACGGCCTCAACAGCGTCCTCTCCAATCTCAACTGGTTCTTCGTCATCGAGCACCTCATTGCCTTCGGCGCGCTTGCCGCCCTTGTCTACGGCGTGCTCACCTGGTGGAGGTCGGCTTCGGGCGTTGCGGTCCTCGCGCTGGTCATAGCACTTGTCATGTCCAACTGCATCTCCTCGAGCAACTACACGTACGTCGCCTTCTTTGCCACGGCGGTCGGCGGCGCGCTTCTCATCCAGCGCCTGCGTGATCAGAGCGTGGGCCTTCCCGCCATGGTCGTCGGCGGCCTGCTGCTCGCCAGTGGGCTCGCCCTGAGGCTGCAGATGTTTGCCATGGGGCTGCCCTTCCTGGCCCTTGCGGTGCTTTGGGCACTTTGGACTCAGCGGGACCGGCTTCGCGTCTCCGACCTTCCCAAGGTGCTCCTCCCGCTTGGCGCCGTCGCTCTCGTGTGCTGCGGCATGCTCCTGTATGACCACGTGATCTGGCAGCAGGACGGATGGCGCCAGTGGCGCGAGTACAACGAGCCGAGAACCGCGATATCCGACTACCCCATGCCGGAGTACTCGGAGGCGGAGGGCTCCCTCGAGGAGGCGGGGGTGTCCGAGAACGACTACTTCATGCTCCGGAACTGGGCGAGCGCGGACGTCGACACGCTTGACACCACGACGATCTCCCAGGTTGCGGAGCTTCAGATCAAGCCTGACCTGTCACCGTCCGCCATTGCTGCGTCCCTGATCGACTATGTCCGTCAGAGCTTCGACCATCTTTCGCTCTTCGGGCCGCTTCTGGTCGTGTTTGCCATCCTCCAGATCGAGGCACGGCACTCACACGTCTTGGTCCTTCTGGAGCTCTGCGTCGCCCTGGCCGTGTGCCTGTACTTCTATGCCGCGGGGAGGCTTCCCGACCGTGTTGAGGAGCCGGCCTGGCTCTACGCATGCATAGCCTCTCTCGCGGTCGCGTTGCCTCGGGAGCCGGCGGGGGAGCACCCTGTCAGGGGCTGGCGATACTGGGTCGTCTGCGGCGTGAGCGGGGCGATGCTCGTTGGAGGCCTTGCCTACGCGGCACAGCGGAATGTCCCTTACTTCAGCGTCGACGGGCTGCGCGTTGCCCTGACCCAGGCGGAGGTCGAGGCGTCCGGTCCCATATCGTCGTATGTGGAGGAGCATCCCGATTCCACCTTTGTCGTGGACACGGGAACGTACACGCGCTTCGAGAAGGAGTACGGGTACCGGTACCTGCCGCGGACGGATACCGCCACGCGCATGCTCCCACTCGGGGGATGGGGGTCGGGCTCGCCCTTCAGGAGAAGGCAGAGCGAGCTCCTGGGGGCGACAAACCCCTTCGAGGCGCTCGTCTCCGACGACGCCACCTATCTGATAACAACTCCGGACATGGCCGAGCGCGTGCTGGTTTTCCTGAGGGAGCACTACGACCATCAGGTGACCATGGCGCAGGTCGACACGGTCCTCCCGGACGGACAAGATACCCCCGTATGGGATTTCACTCCATCTGACGCCCAGTAAGGGGATTCTCTGTCTCGTCCGTCAGGTGACCTGCCCGGTTATCGGGCTCATCCCAATCCGTGTATCATAGTCACGAGTAAAGACGGACTCACCGGACGGGGGACTCCATGAAGGGCATCATCCTCGCGGGCGGCTCGGGCACGCGCCTCTACCCGCTGACCACGGTCACGAGCAAGCAGCTGCTGCCCGTCTACGACAAGCCGATGGTCTACTACCCGCTCTCCACGCTCATGCTCGCGGGCATACGCGACATCCTGATCATCTCCACCCCGGCGGACCTGCCCAACTTCGAGCGCCTGCTCGGGGACGGCTCGGACTTCGGCATAAGCCTCTCCTACGCAGAGCAGCCCGTGCCCAACGGCCTCGCCCAGGCCTTCGTCATCGGCCGGGGTTTCGTGGGCGGGGAGGCCTGCGCCCTCGTCCTGGGCGACAACATCTTCTACGGCAACGGGCTCTCCCGGCACCTGCGGCGCGCCGCTGCCAACGCCGAGAGCGGCCGCGCCACGGTCTTCGGCTATCGCGTGGACGACCCGGAGCGCTTTGGCGTGGTGGAGTTCGACGAGAACTACAACGCCATTTCCATCGAGGAGAAGCCCGCGCACCCCAAGAGCAACTACGCCGTGACGGGCCTCTACTTCTACGACGGCCGCGTGACGGACTTCGCGGCGCGCGTGGAGCCCTCTGCCCGCGGCGAGTACGAGATCACGGACCTCAACCGCATGTACCTCGAGAACGGCTCGCTCGACGTGGTGACGCTCGGACGCGGCTATGCCTGGCTCGACACCGGCACCATGGAGAGCCTCTTCGAGGCGTCCCAGTTCGTCCGCACGGTGGAGACGGCCCAGGACCTGCCGGTCTCCGTCCCCGAGGAGATCGCCTACGAGAACGGCTGGGTCACCCGCGAGCGCCTGCTGGAGTGCGCCGAGCGCTACGGTAAGTCCAACTACGGTGCGCACCTGCGCACCGTCGCCGAGGGCAAGATCGCGCCGAGCAACAAGGCAGGATACGTCGACTAGCGAACCAGCTGTAAGGATGGTAGCGATGGCCAATCAGTCATCTGGCACTCCCAAGCACCTGCGGGACGGAGGGGCTCCCAAGGCGAGAGGCTCCCGTTCAGCCGAGCCCTATCGCCCTAAGCACTTTGCTAGGACGGTGGCGGTGGGGATAACCGCAGCCTCCCTCTCCCTTGGCCTCGCGGCCTGTGCGGGGGAGTCCGCCGCCCCCGGGGTCACCGACCAGACCGAGCAGGGCGTCACCAGCCAGCTCGTCGCGAGGATCTCTGTCTCCTACGGCTCCCCGGAGGGAGACATGGAGGGCCCCGTCTACGACTTCACGCGCGACGAGGCGGGCAACATCACCAAGGTCATGATCTCCGGTTGGGCGGGGGGCTCCTCGTCCACCTGTGAGTGCAGCTATGACAACGGGGTGCTCTCCGGCTACGAGCTCTCCGTCGAGGGGGGAGATCCCGACTCCGTGACCTACGAGCGTGATGCCGACGGCAGGGTTACGCTGGAGCGCCACGCCTCGTACTCGGTTTCGTACGAGTACGACTCGGAGGGCCGGCTCGTCTCCAAGACCTCGGACAACCGCTATTCCCCCTACGCCCGCAGCTACGAGTACGACTCGGAGGGCAGGCTCGCCTCTACGAGCGTCTCGAGCGACTCCCTGAGCAGCTTCCGCACTTCCTACACCTACGACGAGGCGGGACATCTGACGTCTACCCGCGAGGGCTCCATCGGCAGCAACGGGCAGGAGGCGGCGGGGGTCAGCTCGCTCTTTGGCTACGACGGCGCCGGCAGGCTCATCTCCAGGCTGTACGAGGGCGAGGGCTCCTCGGGCATGATCCCCGCGACCTACGACCGCGATGCGGACGGCCGTGTGGTCTCCGCGACCGCACTCGCCCCGGACGGCGGCTCCTACCAGGCGACCTACGAGTACGGCGAGGGCGGCAAGCTGGTCGGCGTCTCCGTGAGCTTCTTCCGCGCCGACTCCACGGAACCCGCCGGGACGACGACGTACGACATCGAGTACCAGAGCGTCGCCGGGGAGCTCGAGGACGCCGTCTCCGTTGGCCCCAACCTCGGGCCGCTCCGCGTGGCGGACAGCGTACGTCTCGTCGAGGTCACGTCGATCGTGCCCGGGATCAGCGACCCGCTGCCCTTCCAGCCAAACTCTCCGATACTAATATAGGTGGTGCCCATGCGTCGATTCCACTCTTGCATGACCCTTATTGGGACGCTCTCCGGTATTTTGGTCATTTCGTCCCTTCTTTCTCCTGTTGAAATATTATCCACCGTTACCGCTCATGCGGAGGAGGGGGCTCAAGTCGCAACTGAAGATGACCTCTTGGATGCCGAGGCGGACACCATGGAAGAGGTCGTAGTTGAGTCTGTCACCGGGGTCGCTGATGATGTGGCGGCCTCGCCCGACGGAACAGAATTGGAGGTACTCCCCAAAGATGAGGGGGAAATGTCGGACTCCGAGGAGCATCAAGATGGCCCGCCCAACCCCAAGCACATGTGGAGCCCCGAAAACATGGATGGGGAGAGCGGGATTGTGTCTCTGGCATCGGGACCCTACTGGACAACTAATAATGGTCAAAAGGCGTTTTATGATGGTTACGGTGCCCTGTATGCTTCGCCCGCGCTGAAAGTCATCGATGTTTCCGAGTGGCAGGGTTCAAACATCAACTGGGATGCTGTCGCCGCCGATGGTGTCGATGCTGCAATTCTGCGCATAGGATGGGGAGTTGGCTCGGAAGACCGCTGTTTCGCTCGCAATCTCTCTGAAGTACGTCGTATGGGAATGCCCTATGGCGTGTACCTGTACAGCTATGCCTATGATGCCAACTTTGCGAGGGACGAGGCGAACTCGACGGCCGACCTGCTCGACAAGTACAACTGCAAGGACCTCTCGCTTCCCATCTATTACGACATCGAGAAATTCAACACGTGGGAAGGTCACGTTGCTCCTTCTAGTCCAAAGGCATACGAGGAGATCATCCGCACGTACATTGATGCGATGGCGGCGCGCGGCTACACGAACGTGCACGTATACACGTACCGCTCGTACCTGCAGAACGAGCTCAACTCTACCTACATTCGCCAGCGCACCTCGTGGATTGCGGAATATGGCTCGCGCCTCAACGTAACGAACAGCGATTACTCCGGCCAGTATGGGTGGCAATATACCGACGCTGATCGTGTCAACGGCATCAGCGGAAATGTTGATATGAGCGCCTTTTCTGGCTTTGATTCACTTGACGTTACCGACCTTTCCCTTGCCCCGCAGATCACCAATGGCGGGGTGTACTACATCGACTCTTTGCTCAAGCCCTCCTCGAGCGTCGACATAGCGTGGGGGAGCATGGAGAGCGGTGCCCACACGCATCTCTATTCATACAACAAGAGTGATGCCCAGAAGTTTGAATTCGTGGCACAGGGAGACGGGTCCTATGTGATTAGAAACGTAAATTCTGGGCTCGTTCTTGACGTACAGAATGCGGTTGCTGGAAACGGTGCCGTGGTCCAGCAGTATGCATCTAATGGAAGCGATGCCCAGCGGTGGTTCATCCGTGATTCAGGAAACGGCTACTACATTCAGTCCGCGCTGGGTAACTGGGTTCTTGACATCAGCGGAGCATCCACGGCTGACGGCGCCGCCATCACGCTCTATACGCCCAACGGCTCTGATGCGCAGATGTTCATGCTTGCCTCTGCGAGTTTGGATGTGATTGGAACTGGGGAGAAGGTGAAGGTCGCCTCCGCATCGAATCCATCCTTTGTTTTTGATATTGAGAACGCGTCAAAGGACAACTCTGCCCGTCTTCAGATTTATGGGGGAAATGGCACAGACGCTCAAGTATTTCAATTTGACGAGGTTGGAAATGGGATATATACGATTGAATCCTCGGTCTCGGAGAAACTGATAGAGGTATCGTCGGGGCTTACAACAAATGGGGCGGCTGTTGCTCAGTATACGGCAAACGGTACCCTTGCCCAGCGCTGGGTGGTACGCGACTATGGTTCTGGGATGTTTGCCCTCCTTAACCTCAAGAGCGGAAAGGCGATTGACGTTCCCTCCGGTAGCATGACGAATGGAAACAAGCTGCAGATCTACACCCCAAACGGGACGACTGCCCAGCTTTGGAGAGTGGGGGATGCAACGACTACGCGTGATCGTATAGACCAGCTTGCTGCCGCGAACAAAGATGTCCTCAGAAACGGCGATAGCTATTTCATTAAGAGCGCGAAGGCTCCGTCACAGACGCTCGATGTTCAGTGGGGCTCGCTTGTCAATGGCGCTAATGTATGGCTATATGAGTCAAACTCGTCGAGCGCTCAGCGATGGACAGCTTCGCTTGACGAGATAGGCTACGTGACGCTGACGAATGAGCTTACGGGTAAGGTGCTTGACGTTACCAATGGAAGCGCTTCTGACTACTCCAATGTTCAGCAGTGGGATTCCAATGGCACTTGGGCTCAGAAGTGGATTCCCCTCAGAAACGATGACGGAAGCATCACACTTCTGTCTGCGCTGGCTGAGGGTTACGCGCTTGATCTGAGCAACGGTTCCACCTCAAGTATGACAAATGTCCAGCTATACGTATCCAACGGAACGGATGCCCAGAAGTTCAGTTTTGTCTCTGCTCCGCCGGTTGTGGGGGAGGGGGTTTACTTCATCAAGAGCGCCCTCAACCCAAGCATGGTTCTCGATGTGCAATGGGGTTCCAAGTACGACGGGGCAAACGTCTGGCTTTACGAACGCAATGACTCAGATGTCCAGAAGTGGCGAGTTTCGCATGAATCTGACGGGATGTTGAAGATTGTCAACGTAGCATCCGGAAAGGCGTTGGACCTTTCGAATGGGGGAACAGCGAGCGGTACGAACGTCTGGCAGTATGGGGACAATGGGACGTCCGCTCAGCGTTGGCTCCCAATTGCCAACTCTGACGGTAGCGTCACCCTCAAGTCTGCTCATGCTCCAGCCCTTGTTCTTGACGTGGCCAACGGCGTGGCGAACTCTCAGGTCAACGTGCAGGCTTATGCTCAGAACGGCACTGCAGCCCAGAGTTTTCTCTTCGAGGAGGTGGATGGGTAGCCGTGCCGGCACCGTGTAGTTCCCGCACCCCCATCCAGGAGCTGCGGGTTCCCGAGGCGGCGGCCATGGGGAACCGCATCTTCGTCAAGCGCGACGACCTCATCCCGTGCGCGTTGGGCGGCAACAAGGTCAGGATCGCGCGGGAGTTCCTGCGCGACCTACGCGCGCGGGGGTGCGACGCACTCATCATGTACGGTGACCTGCGCTCCAACCTCTGCCGCGTCCTCGCCCTGCTCTGCCATGCCTCCGAGGTCCCCTGCCTCATGGTCGCCACCTCGGAGGGTGACGTCGCAGGCCCGTCCTTCAACCAGGACGTGATCAGACGGCTGGGCGTGGAGGTCCTCGCGTGCGAGAAGACCAACATCGCCGCCACGGTCGACCTGGCCTTCGAGCGGCTCGCCGCGCAGGGCAGACGTCCCTACTACATCTACGGCGACCGCACGGGCTCTGGCAACGAGGGCGTCCCCGCCAACGCCTACGCGCGGGCCTACGAGGAGCTCTGCGCCCAGGAGCGGGGGATGGACCTGCGCTTTGACCTGCTCGTCACCCCCTACGGCACCGGCTGCACGCAGGGCGGCCTCATCTGCGGGAGCCTACGCGCGGGCGACGACCGCAAGATCGTGGGCATCTCCATCTCCTCCCGCCCGCGCGAGCGGGCGCTCGCCGTCCTGGACGCCACCATCCGCGCCTGGTTCGAGCGAGAGGGCAGGGAGCTGTCTGCGGACTATCTCCGCCATGTCGACCTGAGGACCGAGTACACCTGCGGGGGCTACGGGTCCCGTGACGCGCGGGTGGATGCCCTCATCGAGCAGATGCTCGTGGAGAACGGGCTCCCGCTCGACCCAACATACACCGGCAAGGCGTTCCGGGGGATGTTGGACTATCTCAAAGACCAAGGGATTTGCGAGAAGAACGTCCTGTTCCTCCACACCGGGGGCACACCGCTCTTCTACGATTACCTCTCATCGACGAGAGGTCATGCGAACAGCAACTGAGCAACAACGGGGGCATCCAGATATGTTAAAGCTCGTGTCCGTCGTCATACCCTGCTACAACTCCGAGCGCAGCATCGCCGAGGTGGTGGAGCTCACCATGGCGGAGTTCGCCAAGCTCGACGGCTTTGACTGCGAGTTCGTGCTCGTGGACGACAACTCCTCCGACGGCACCTTCGCTGAGATCACGCGCCTGAGCGAGCGCTACCCCAGCGTCCACGGCCTCAGTCTCATGCGCAACTTTGGCCAGCACAACGGCCTCATGTGCGCCATGAACCACGTGAGCGGCGATTACGTCCTGGGTATGGACGACGACATGCAGACCCACCCCTCGCAGATCGCCCCGATCCTGGACAAGATGGGGGAGGGCTACGACCTCGTCTACGGCGTCTATCGCAAGAGCGCCAACGGCTCCATCAAGAACCTTACGAGCTGGCTCAACAAGAAGACGAGCCGCGTGCTGCTCGGCCGTCCCAAGAACATCCAGTCCTCCAACTTCTGGTGCATCACGCGCCAGGTGTGCGACGAGGTCGTCAAGTACAAGAACTACAGCCCCTACGTGGACGGCATCTTCTACCGGGTGACGCACAACATCGGCAACGTCACGATCGAGCATCACGAGCGCGAGTACGGCCAGTCCGGCTACACCTTGAAGAAGCTCATCAAGCAGTGGATGGCGTACTTCAACTTCTCCGTCATCCCCCTGCGCATCGCCTCGGTCATCGGGGTCATCTCCGCATTCGTAGGCTTTGTGATGGCCTTGGTCACGGTAGTCAGGAAACTCCTCGATCCCACCATGCTCATGGGCTGGGCTTCCACCATCTCGCTCATGGTGTTCTTCTTCGGGCTCGTGCTCATGGTGCTCGGCATCATCGGCGAGTACGTGGGCGACCTCGTCCTCACCGTCAACGGCACGCCGCAGTACATCGTGCGCAAGAAGGTGAACCTCTAGGTGGGTGCCTCGAGGGGAAAGACCCTGCTCGGGCTGCACGCGCTCCTTGCGCTCTACTCGCTGTGCAGTATCTGCGGCAAGCTGGCCTCTGGCTTTGAGTTCATGAGCCCCGGCTTCGTCCTGTGCTACGGGGGCATGATCTTGGTGCTGGGCCTCTATGCCATCGGGTGGCAGCAGGTCATCAAGCGCATGCCGCTCACGAGCGCCTACGCCAACAAGGCGGCGACTATCGTCTGGGGCATCGTCTGGGGCGTGCTGCTGTTTCATGAGGCCGTGACGCCCGCCAAGCTCATCGGTGCTGCTGTGGTGCTCGCGGGCGTGGTGCTCTTCTCCGTGGCGGACGGGGAGGAGTAGCGTGGACGCCACCGTGCTGCTCTACGCGGGGATCAACCTCCTCGGCGTGTTCGTCTCCTCCGTCTCCCAGGTGCTTCTCAAGAAGTCCGCCATGAGGGAGCACGGCTCCGCCGTCAGGGAGTACCTGAACCCCTACGTCATCTTCGCTTACGTGCTCTTCGTGGGGTCCACGCTGCTTTCCGTGATTGCGTACCGTGGCATCCCGCTCTCCATGGGCCCCATCCTCGAGGCGACGGGCTATCTCTACGTGACGGCATTCGGGGTGGCGATCTTCCACGAGCGGATGAGCGCCAAGAAGCTCGTGGCGCTGCTTCTCATCGTCGGCGGCATCGTCATCTACTCGACGGGCCTGTAGCGAGCCCTCGACGGTGCCGAGCCCCTATGCTCCCGCCTCGTATCTCGCGAAGAAGTCGAACGCGTTCTGGAAGAGCATCTTGTTGGTGACGGTGTCGCCGAACCTCTGCCTGAGCTGGGCGGCGAAGTCGGGCATCTGCTCGCATCGCATGATCCAGTCCGGCGTGTCCACGCTGTCGTAGTCCGTCCCGAGGGCGAGGACGTCCTCGCCGCCGAGGGACAGGAAGTGCTCGAGGTGCGCGCACACCTCGTCGAAGGTGACCTCGCCCTCTGCAGGCGCGTCCCTCTCGACCAGATAGTCCCTGAAGAGGTTGAGGCCGACGAGCCCTCCCATGTCCCGTATGGCGCGGAACTGGTCGTCGGTGAGGTTCCTGGAGGCGTCGCACACGCTCCGCGAGTTTGAGTGGGACGCGACGATGGGGCGCCTTGTGACCTGGAGCACGCCGTCGATGCTCGCGTCGTTGAGGTGGGAGATGTCGACGACGATCCCGTCCTCCTCGAAGCGCGCGACCGCCTCGCGCCCGAGCTCGGTGAGCCCCTGCTCGGAGAACTTTCCGCTGGCGAGCGCGTTCGCCCCGTTCCAGGTGAGCGAGGCCATGACGACTCCGTCCTCCGCCATCTCGTCGATGACGTCCAGGCCCGCCCCGACCATGCTGGAGTTCTCCACGGTGAGCAGGCCGGCGACCCTGCCGGAGGAGATGATGCGCCTGACGGCCTCCATGGCCGTCTCGTCCGGCGTGGGGCGGGCGATCTCGAGCAGGTCGGCGTTCCTCTCGGCCTCGCTGACGAGAAGCGCCATCGCGCTCCGGTAGTAGCTCAGCGCCTCGGAGGGCTCGTCGCGGGGCATCCAGGCGGCGAAGCACTGGCAGTAGGAGAACGCGTGCATGCGCTCGAGGTCGAGCGCGCCGTTGTTCGAGCGGAGGTCTCCCTGGACGTCGAGCCCTCGCGCAAGGTCCTCGGCGATGATCGACCTCCATACCTCATCGTCCGCCATCTCGTGGCGCCCGCTCGTGTCGCAGTGGAGGTCGAAGACGGCGAGCCGGCCCGACGGGGGGAACTCGTCGTCAGGGGTCTGCGGAGCATCCTGCCCGGCGAGAGGGTCCTTCTCGGCCTCGGCGGGGTCGTCCGCGGGGGCCTCTTGGGGGCTGTCGGAGTCCCGGGCGCAGCCGCAGAGGCCGGACACCGAGGCGGCGACAAGGGCGGCGAAGGCGCGCAGGACGCCCCGGCGCGTCACGGACGGGCGTTGGCTGCCAGCTTGCCTCATTGCTGATCCCTCACGGCGAATCGATGGACTAGATGCAGAAGCCGGGAACGACGCCGAGCCTGTTCCTGGGCGTGGCGTCGATGCTCGGGTCGCCGTCGGAGTCCACGCAGAGCGAGTCGTTGACGAGGTGCGGGTTGGCGGAGCGGAGCCACCAGGAGGTCGAGGACCCGTCAAAGCGGCGGACGAGCGACTGGTTGGGCTGATAGGCGGCTATCCCAAGCTGGGAGAACAGGTCATACTGCGTGCCCTCCTCCGCGACGATGGGGTTGCACCACGCGTACTCAGCGGTGCCGTACGAGGCCCCCCAGAGCTCGTTGGCCTCCGAGGTGCCGGCAAGCTCCACGTACGAGGGCACCCAGAGCCGGTCCACGGTCTCCGTCACGATGGAGGTCGGGAGGGTGCCGGATTGGCTTCCGCCGAAGTTGTTGGAGAGCTTCACCACGGGCAGCGTCTGGTCCAGGAGTTCCGAGGGGAGAAGTGCCGCGAGGTCGTTGAGCACGTAAGTGCGTAGGTTGGAGGACTCCCACCCGTTGCTGTTGAGATCGGAGCTGTTCCACGTGTAGAACGAGACGGCCTCGTCAAAGAGGAACGTGAGACCGGCCGCGCCCCCATCCGGGGTGACGTCCTGGCGGATGCCGACAACGCTCACGTGGCAGATTGTCCCGTTCGTGAGGGTAACCTCCTTCTGGCCCATGCCAACGAGGCTTCCCGACTCGTCACAGAGGTTGTACTGGGCCGCAAGGGCTATTCCGGCGTCCTTGCTCCCGGAGTCCGCGATCGCGCCGGAGATCTCCTTGAGCTCCGCCCAGGAGTAGTCGCCCAGGCCCGCGCGCACGGGGACGCCGGCGATTGGGGAGGAGGGCTGGTCGGCGTCGTCACCGAGCCCGTCCTCTTGCGGGTCTGTCGCCTCCAGCCTCTCCGTGTCCTCTGACGGCACCCCCTCGGGCTCGGTCTCCTTGTCCTCCGCGTCGCCATCCTGCGCCGGCTCGGAGAGGGGGAGGCCAAGGGACCACCATCCCAGCTCGTTCCCGGCGTATGCCACGCCTCCGCCCACGCACAGCAGCAGGACTGCGACGACCGCAACGATCACCCTGATGTGTCGGCTCGGGGGCCGGGAACTGGAATCGGGGCTTGGGCTGGTGCCCGGGGTAAGGGGCTGCCCGCATTCCGTGCAGAACGCGTTCTCCGGTTTGTTTTGCGCCCCGCAGGCTCCGCAGGTGATGACATCAGGGGCGGGGGCGGCGACTCCCGTGAGAGGCACGCCGCAGCTCGTGCAGAACTTCATGCCGTCCTGGTTTTGCGCACCACAGTTCGTGCAGTACATGGTGTCCTCTCGTCCCTGTGGTCCTATCGTGCGATGTTGTTGCGCGCGCGCTTCTCCTCCGGGGAGAGCGCGTCGACCTTCTCGATGCAACTGCGATAGTAAGCGCCGGCGACCGGGTCCGCCATGAGCGGCTTGTGGAGCTGCACGTACTCGATGCCCGGGTGCGAGTTGATCTCCATGAGCTTGGGTCCCTTGTCGGTGATGCCAAGGTCGAAGCCCAGGTACGAGAGCGGGGAGAGGTGGAGGGAGAGGCGCTTGAGGGTGTCCACGATCTGAGGCCAGCCCTCGATGTCCCCCTCGGCGAGGACGCCGCTGTCCGGGTGGCGGGGGGAGGGGGCATTCCTGTTGGCGTAGACGATGGTGCCGTCGTCGAAGTGGCCGGTCTCGATGTCAAACCGGACGTTGTAGGAGCCGATGCTGCCGTCGGTGGGGGGAGCGTAGTTCGCCGTGGCCCCCGACTTGTCCGCACCCATGCCAAACCTCAGGTAGGAGCTGATGAGCGTGGGGTCGGTGCCCGTGGGGTTGACCATGACGAGGCGCAGGGTGTGGATGAGGGGGTCGATGGCCGCCATCTGTGCGTTGGGGCGGATGAACTCGGTGAAGACGTAGTTGGGGTGGCCCTCCACGAACGCGCTGACGCCCGCGGCGTCGCTGGGGGCGCCGTCGACGAGGTACGTTCCGTCGCGGAAGGCGAGCATGTGGAAGCCCGCCGCCATCGCCCCGTTGCAGGGCTTGCAGGCAAACTCGCCCTTCTCGCGCAGGACCTCGAGCAGCCCGTCCATGCCGGCGCGCCCGCCGCTCGAGTAGAGGGGGAGCAGCCGATCGCGCGCGGTGTAGAAGTAGTACTCGGGCAGGAGGCTCTCGAACTCGGTGCCCGCGAGGACGTAGCCCAGGGTGAGCTTGTCGTTGATCCAGATGCGCTGCCAGTCGTTGAGCGGCCAGATGCGGTCGATGTCGTAGTCGGAGAGGTAGTCGCCCGCATTCTCCTCGGTGAGCCCGTAGGTGCAGGCGGACTGGGCGTAGAACCCGAGGCCGTGGGCCCAGGCGAGGTAGTCGGGGTCGTAGAGCCCGCTCTCCCGCTCCTTCTGGAGCTGCTCCAGGTACTCGATAGCCATTCTGCGGGGGAAGCCGTCGGCGAGCAGGCTCTCCAGGGTGTTGTCGATCATGTGCCCTCCTGATGACGGGTAGGTGCCTAATCAGACCAATCATACTCTCCGGCCGTCATCGTCCGACCGGCATTTAGACGAGTGGGCTTGGAGAGCTTGAGAGGGCTTTTTCCGGCAGGGGCGACGCGGGCCCGCAGTTTGCTACCATCGTGAGTCGGAAGGATGCCAAGGCGCGCGGACGGGGGCAGATGGGGACGAAGGACATAAAGAGGGCCACGATCAGCTCCCTGTTCTGGAAGCTCTTCGAGCAGGGGGGCTCGTCGGTCATCACCCTGCTGGTCCAGGTCGTCATGGCCCGCCTCCTCGCGCCGGACGAGTTCGGCATGCTCGCGATTATGCTCGTGTTCGTGAACATCGGCAACGTCGTCGTCCAGTCCGGCCTCAACACCGCCATCATCCAGGTGCCGGACGCAAGCGAGCGGGACTACTCCACCGTCTTCTGGATGAGCCTCGCCATATCCGTCGTGCTGTACGCGGCCTCGTTCGCGCTGGCGCCGGCCGTGGCGGCGTTCTACGAGTCTCCTGCCATCGTGGCGCCGCTGCGCGTGCTCGTCCTGATCCTCGTGGTCAACGCGTACGGCTCGGTCCAGGTCGCCATCGTGTCCCGCGAGATGGAGTTCAGGAAGACGGCGCGCGCCACTGTCGTCGCCGGGCTCACCTCGGGCGCCCTGGGCATTGCGGTGGCCCTTCTCGGCGGCGGCATCTGGGCGCTCGTGGTCCAGCAGCTCCTCTTCCAGGTCATGAAGTGCGTCGTGCTCTCCCTCGAGCTCGCCTGGAGGCCGAGGCTCGTGTTCGACGCGCCGCGCGCCATCCTGCTCTTCCGCTTTGGCTGGAAGCTGCTCGTCTCCGGGATTCTCGACCAGGGCTACCAGAGCCTCGCCGACCTCATCATCGGCAAGCAGTTCAACAAGACGGACCTGGGCTACGTCTCCCAGGGCAAGAAGTACCCCAACGCTCTCGGCCTCCTCCTCGACGGCGCCATCCAGCCGGTCATGCTCTCCGCCGCCTCCCGCGTCCAGGATGACATCTCCATGGTGAAGCGCCTCGCCCGCCGGGGCCTCAAGACGAGCACCTTCCTCATCTTCCCCGCGATGACGCTCTTCGCGCTCACGGCGCGCCCCATCGTGCTCATGCTCCTCGGCGAGAAGTGGCTGCC
Source organism: uncultured Atopobiaceae bacterium (assembly GCA_963928085.1). Taxonomy (GTDB): domain Bacteria; phylum Actinomycetota; class Coriobacteriia; order Coriobacteriales; family Atopobiaceae; genus Thermophilibacter. The sequence continues at coordinate 1,046,264 of CAWVDR010000001.1, read as the reverse complement.
GTCCGTCTGGATCCTTCAGATCTACTGCTTCATCTACGCCCTTCTCCCCATCCACACGACCAACCTCCAGGTCCTCAACGGCATGGGGAGGAGCGACCTCTTCCTCAAGCTCGAGATTGCCAAGAGCGTGGTGGGCCTCGTCGTCCTCTGCGTGGCCGCGTTCGCGTTCGACAGCATCCAGGCCATCCTCGTGGGCTACGTGCTCTCGGCGGTGCTGAGCTCGGTGATCAACGCGTTCCCCAACAAGCGGGAGATTGGCTACGGATACCTCGAGCAGATTCGCGACATCTGCCCGGCGTTCGCCCTCTCGCTCGCCGCCGCGGCGGCGGCATGGCCCGTCTCGCTGCTCGCGCTCCCCGGGATCGTGACCGTGCTGCTCCAGGCCGTGGTCCTCGGCGTCGCCTACCTGCTGCTCGCGAGGCTCTTCCGGATAGAGGAGCTCTCGTATATTCTCAAGACTCTGGGGGAACTGAGGACCGGGGGAGGCGCCCAATGAGGAGGCTCGGCATCATCGGCGCGGGGAGAAATGCCTGCATCCTCGCCGACCGCGCTCGGGAGCTCGGCATAGAGACCCACTGCTTCGCGTGGTCCGACGGCGCGATGGCCAAGGACGTCGTCGACGCGTTCCACGACGTCTCGGTCACCGAGGTGGGGGAGGTCTCGCGCCTCTGCCGCGAGCTCGGCATCGGCGGCGTGGTCGCCACCTCCGAGTTCACGATCCTCCCCACCGCCCAGGTCGCCGAGGCATGCGGGCTCAACGGCAACCCCGTCGAGGTCGCGGAGAGGATAACCAACAAGTACCGCAACCGCGAGGCGACGAGCGGCGTGCCCGGCCTCAACCACCCCCGCTACTGGCGCGTGAGCGACCCGGGACAGATCGGCTCGCTCGACGTCACCTACCCCATCATCGTGAAGCCCACCTCGGAGGGCGGCAAGCGGGGGATATGCGTCGCCCGGAACCCCGAGGAGCTGAGCGCCGCCGTCAGCTACTCCGAGGGCGAGCCAAACAGGAGCTCCGCGTTCATCGTGGAGGAGTTCCTGGAGGGCGGCAATGAGTACTCCGTCGAGAGCCTGAGCTATCACGGCAGGAACTACATCGTTCAGGTCACCGAGAAGGAGAGCTCGGGGGCGCCCCACTGCGTCGAGCTCGGCCACCACCAGCCCGCCAACCTGCCCGCCGACCTTCGTGAGAAGGTCGAGCAGGTCATGGACCGCGCGCTCACCGCCGTCGGCATCCAGAACGGCGCCTGCCACACCGAGATCAAGATCATCGACGGCGAGATCTACCTCATCGAGTTCAACGCCCGTCCGGGCGGCGACCACATCGCCTGCACGCTGACGGAGCTCTCGACGGGGTACCCCTACATGACGGGCGTCATCGACATCGCGTTCGACGACTTCGAGGGCATCGCCCCGGGCCAGCTCGAGCACAACTTCGCGGGCATCGAGTTCGTGACCGAGCAGACGAGCTACCTCAAGCCCGTCTTCGACGCCTGCCAGGACGAGCCGTGGTGCTACGAGAAGTTCGAGGCCACCCCCGACCTCAGGTCGCTCACGCACAACGACGGCTACAACACCAACTACTTCATCTACTACTCCCGCGAGGGGCGTCCGGACTTCTCCCGTCCCGCCGGCGCCTGACGCGCTGAAAGGTGGCCGCATGCACACTGTCCTCGTTACCGCGATAGGGTCGTTCTCCGCTGACGTCGTCATCAGGCGGCTGCGGGAGCTCGGCGCCCGCGTGGTCGGGTGCGACATCTACCCCGCCGAGTGGGTCGCCGACTCCATGAGCGTCGCGGCGTTCCATCAGGCCCCATACGCGAGCGACGCGGGGCGCTACGCCTCGTTCGTCCGCGAAGTTTGCGAGAGGGAGGGCGTCGACCTCATCTTCCCGCTCACCGACGTCGAGGTGGACTTCTTCGCCTCCTGCCCCGCCGACGCCCTCCCGGAGGGGGTCACGGTCTGCATCTCCCCGCGCGACGCCATCTCGGTCTGCCGCGACAAGGGACGGATGTCGGAGTTTCTCGCCACGTCGTCGAGCGGGGTCCGGGGCATCCCCACGCGCCCCCTCGCGGAGGCGCTCGACGAGCCCTTCTCGTCCCCGGTCGTCTGCAAGCCCGTGGACGGTCGAAGCAGCAGCGGCCTCACGCGGGTCCGCTGCGCCGCCGACTGGGACGCCGCCCGCGCCGTCGACGACCCGTCGCGCTACATCGTGCAGCCGCTCGTCGAGGGCCCGGTCGTGACCGTCGACGTGGTGCGCGCGGCAGACGGCTCGCGGTGCGTGGCCATCCCGAGGGAGGAGCTCCTGCGGACGCTCAACGGCGCCGGCACCTCGGTCCGTGTGCTCGTCGACGACGAACTGTCCGCCAGGTGCCGCGCCCTCGCCTCCGAGCTCGGCGTCGTGGGGTGCGTGAACTTCGAGTTTATCCGCTCCAAGGGCGGCGAGCACCACTTCCTCGAGTGCAACCCGCGCTTCTCGGGCGGGGTGGAGTTCTCGTGCATGGCCGCCTACGACTGCGTGGGAAACCACCTCCGCGCGTTTCTGGGCGAGCCGATCGATGAGCTCGCGCCGTACAGAAGCTGTTATATTGCGAGAAAGTACGAGGAGTACGTCACGAGGGTCGAGGGACGGTAGACGTCGCGCGGACGATGCCGCGCGTGGGGAGGACACATGGCAGAGCCGGTCGTTTCTGGCAACTTCACTTTTTCGCCCACGTCGATCGACGGGGTCGTCGTGGTCGACACCAAGGCGTATGGCGACGAGAGGGGCTCCTTCATGGAGACCTACAAGCGCCCCGATTTCGTGGCAGGGGGCATTGACGCGGACTTTGTGCAGGACAACCAGTCCTCGAGCGTCCGGGGGGTCCTGCGCGGCCTCCACTTCCAGATCAACCACCCGCAGGCCAAGCTCGTCCGCGTCGTCGAGGGCGAGGTCTTTGACGTGTGCGTTGACCTTCGCGAGGGGAGCCCGACGTTCGGCCGGTGGGAGGGCGTCGTCCTCTCGGCCGAGAACCGCCGCCAGTTCTTCATCCCCCGCGGCTTTGCGCACGGCTTCTACGTGCTGAGCGAGTCGGCGGTCTTCGCCTACAAGTGCGACGACGTCTACCACCCCAACGACGAGGGGGGCATCCGCTGGGACGACGAGCGGATCGGCGTCGACTGGCCGCTCCTCGAGGGCTGCGACATCATCCTCTCGGAGAAGGACCGCCGTCACCCGTCCTTCTCCGAGTACCTTACGGGCCGGGTGGGCGAGTGATGGCCGAGGAGCAGATCGGCGGCGTTGAGATAAGCGACGGGGACAGGCTCGTCGCCGACCCCGTCGTGAGCATCCTGCTCATGACGTACAACCAGGAGGACTACGTCTCCGACGCGCTCGACAGCTTCCTCGCGCAGAGGACGGACTTTCCCTTTGAGATCCTCGTCAACGAGGACTGCTCGCCCGACGGCACCCTCGACGTCCTCCTCTCGTACCAGAGGCGCTTCCCGGAGACCATCCGCGTCGTGAGCCACGCGGAGAATCAGTACCAGCGCGGCGGCAAGCCATGGGGGGACTTCCTCCTCCCGCGCGCCCGAGGCGAGTTCATCGCCCTCTGCGAGGGGGACGATTACTGGACGGATGAGAACAAGCTGCAGCGGCAGTACGACGTCATGAGGGCCAACCCCGGCTTCTCCGCGTGCGCGCACGCGAGCGAGAACGTGCGGGCGGAGAGCCGGCAGCGCCTCTCCGTCACGAGGTTCCAGGACCATGACGGGAGGGTCGGCCCCTCGGACGTGCTCACGCACGTCCAGTGCTTTGCCACCAACTCGCTCTTCTTCCGCCGCCAGACCTTCGTGGACTTCCGCGACTCCGTCTTCGACGGCCTCGAGGCGGACGGCGACCAGCGCCTCACGGTGTACCTCGGCATAACGGGCGAGGGCATCTACTACATCGACGAGGTGATGAGCGCCTATCGCGTGCTTGCACGCGGGTCGACCAACCAGGCGAACTTCCTGAGCGAGAGGCGCCTCCAGATTGCCGAGCAGAACCGCGCCCGCAGGGTGGAGCTCCTCGAGGCGGCGGACGAGTACACGCACGGCGCCCTCCACGATGTCGTGACACGCGGGATCGACGTCATGGACTACGCGTACCACAAGGACATCCGCGATTGGAGGACCCTCAGGGCCCGCTGGCCCCGCCTACTCGCCCAGGAGAGCCTTCCCGCGCGCGTCGACATATTCCTCTTCACGTACGCCCGGCCGCTGCACCGTCTGCTGTTCAAGATCGTCTATCGGCTCTAGCGAGCCGCGCGTTTTACGGAGGCACCCATGGCTGACAAGAGAATCCTCGTTACCCGCTCCTCCATGCCCCCGCTCGAGGAGTACGTGGCAGAGATCGCCCCCCTGTGGGAGAGCCACTGGCTCACCAACATGGGCGTGAAGCACCAGCAGCTCGAGGCCGACCTCAAGCGCTACCTCGGCGTGGACGAAATCGCCCTCTTCACCAACGGGCACAACGCCCTCGAGTGCGTGCTCGAGGCCATGGGCCTCAGGGGCAAGGTCATAACGACGCCGTTCACCTTCGCCTCCACCACGCACGCGATCGTCCGCAAGGGGCTGGAGCCGGTCTTCGCGGACGTGCGCGAGGGCGACTACACCCTCGACCCCGAGAAGATCGAGGAGCTGATCGACGACGAGACCTGCGCCATTGTCCCCGTGCACGTCTACGGCAACCTCTGCGACGTCGACGCCATCTGGGACATTGCGAAGAGGCACCACCTCAAGGTGATCTACGACGCCGCGCACGCCTTCGGGGTGAGGCGTGAGGGCGTCTCCGCCGCCTCCTTCGGCGACGCCTCGATGTTCTCTTTCCATGCGACAAAGGTGTTCAACACCATCGAGGGCGGCGCCGTCTGCTTCAGGGACGCCAACCTCAAGAAGCTCCTCGAGCAGTGGAAGAACTTCGGCATCATGGGCCCGGAGGACGTCGAGTACGTCGGCGGCAACGCAAAGATGAACGAGTTCTGCGCCGCCATGGGCATCTGCAACCTGCGCCACGTCGACGACGAGATCGCCAAGCGCCGCCTCGTCGCGGAGCGCTACTGGGAGCGCCTCGAGGGCATCCCCGGCGTGAGGCTGTCCCGTCCCGCCCCGGGCATCACGCCCAACTACGCCTACATGCCGGTGGTCTTCGAGGACGAGTGCGGGACCACCCGCGACGAGGTCTTCCTGGCGCTCAGGGAGCGCAGCATCTTCTCGCGGAAGTACTTCTACCCGCTCGTCAGCGACTACGCCTGCTACCGGGGGAGGTTCGACTCCTCCAAGACCCCCGTCGCCCAGCACGTGGCGGACCGCGTCCTCACGCTCCCCATGGCGGCGGACCTCCCGCTCGACGACGTCGACCGCATCTGCGACGTCATCGACGAGCTGGCGAGCCGATAGGGGGGCGCATGGACACGCTTAGGCGGACGCTCCCGGCCCGTCTCTCCCCGAGGGTGCGCTTCTGGGCGGACCTCATCCTCCCCGTCATCTGCCTCGCCATCTGCCTCTGGTGGGCGTCGTGCCTCCCCGTGGGGCAGGCGCCCGACGAGGCCATGCGCACCCCCATCCCGTTCTACGTGCTCGACCACGGGACCCTGCCGCTTGGCTCGGACCCCGAGATCAGGAACGAGATCTGGGGGTCCTCGTACGGCTACACGCCCTATGGGACCTCCCTGTTCTCGATCCTCTTCGGCTGGGCGGCGCGCCTGCTCGGCGCGGGACAGGAGGGGATGGTCTTCGCCTTCCGCATCCCCAGCTGCCTCTTCGTGGCGGCGACCGTGCTGGTGTGCGAGAAGATCGGGCACAGGGTCTTCTCGTCCTCCGTGGCGGCCTACGGCCTCGCGCTGTTCGTGGGGTTCCTGCCGCAGGTGACGTTCCTGGGGTCCTACCTCAACCAGGACTCGATGACGATCTTCGCGACAGCGCTCGTCCTCTACTGCTGGCTCGTGGGCATCGAGCGGCGCTGGGACCTTGTGAGCTCGGCCTCCCTGGGGGCGGCGCTCGGCGTCTGCGCGCTCAGCTACTACTTCGCCTATGGGTACATCCTGCTCTCCATCGTCGTCTACGTCGCCTCCGGGGCGCGGATGGCGCGCGAGGGGCGCTCCGAGCCGAGGGCGCTCGCTCTGCACGCGCTTCTCGTCTTTGCCGTGGCCATGGCGGTGGGCGGCTGGTTCTTCGTCCGCAACTTCATCATCTATGACGGCGACCTCTTCGGCCGCACGGCCTCCTCGGCCCTCGCTGAGCAGTATGCGCAGCCCGGCTTCAAGCCGAGCGAGCACTGGACGCCGCAGGTCGGGGGCACGGGCGTCATCGAGATGGTCCTCGGGGACTGGCTCGTCACCACGGCGAAGAGCTTCGTCGGCGTCTTCGCCTACATGAACGAGTACCTGTCCGACAAGCTCTACGTGGCCTACGGGCTCGTCCTGCTCGCCTGCCTGCTGCCCTCCCCGCTCTATCTGGCGAGGGGGGAGAGGTTCGAGGGGAAGGCCCTCGTCATCGCCTCACTGCTCGTCTGCGCGCTCATCGTCGTCGGGCTGGACGTCTACTACTCCTGGGCGGTGGACTACCAGCCGCAGGGCCGCTATCTCATGGGCGCTCTGGTCCCCCTCATGCTCCTCGCCGGCGCGGGCCTGGACGCCCTGGCGTCGGGCCTCTATCGGGAGGGGGGCCGCCTCGCGACGGCCCTCTCGAGGGTCGCCCCCGTCATCCCCGTCGGGTACGCCTTGCTCTTCGCCTACGTGCTCGTGAACTACATCGCCCCCCGCCTCACGGGGGGCATCGGCGCGTGAACTGCCTCCCATTTCTTGGACACGGAAATACCGGTTCGAGAGATGGGAGGCTTTTCCATGACAATCTATGACAGGTCAGTGAGGGAGCTGGCTTGCGGGCTCTTCGACCGCGGGCTCGGCTACGACGCCGCGGCGAGCCACCTGGGGATCCCGCCCAAAGCCGTGAGAAAATGGCAGCAGACGTACCGAGCCGTTGGGAGGGACGGTCTGCTGGCCATGGGCGAGACGCAGAGGGCATACGACTACGGGACCAAGGTGGCCGCGGCGAGCGCCGTGGTCGACGGCGGGATGGCGAAGCCGGAGGTGATGGCGCGCTTCGGCATCGCGAGCAGAAGCCCGCTCGACAGATGGTGCCGCCTCTACCGCGAGGGCGGGGCGGATGCGCTGAGGCCCAAGCCGAAGGGAAGGCCCAGGGGGTCGGGGGCGAAGGCCGCGCCGATGACCCGCGAGCAGGAGCTCGAGCGCGAGGTCAGGCGACTCGAGGCGCAGGTGGCGTACCTAAAAAAATCGATAGCCCTGAAGGCGGAGCTTGGCTTGCTGCCCGGACGCGGGCCGCGGCCGTAGCCGAGCTTTCGGGGCGCTTCCCGCTGGGGGACCTGCTCGAGGCGGCGGCGCTCCCGAGGTCGACCTACTACTACGCGCTCTCCCACCCCAAGGCGCCGACCAGGCCGGAGCTCCGGCCGAGGGTCGCCGAGATCTTCGGCAGGCTCCCCAACGGCGTCGGCCACCGGCAGGTGGCCATGGAGCTGCGGGCCGTGGACGGCGCCCGCATCGCGGACAAGACGGTGCTCAAGATGATGAACGAGATGGGGCTCAGGTGCGGCATCCGCCGCGAGACCGACTACCACAGGTACAACTCGTACAGGGGCGTCGTCGGCGAGACCTTCGAGAACGTGCTCGGGCGCGACTTCTCCGCGGACGGCCCCTGGCAGAAGATGGGCACCGACGTCACCGAGTTCAAGTGCTCGTTCGGCAAGGCCTACCTGGCGCCGGTCTACGACTTCGGAAGCAAGGAGATCGTGGCGCACTCGATATCGCCCCGCCCCGACATGGCGCAGCAGAGGGAGATGCTCGACATGCTCGAGGAGGCGATGCCGGAGGGCGCCTCCCCTGTCATGCAGATGGACATGGGCTGGCAGTACCAGCACGCCGCGTTCGCCGGCAGGCTGCGGCGCATGGGCATCGTCCAGAGCATGTCGCGCAAGGGCAACTGCATCGACAACGGTGCCACCGAGCAGGTCTTCGGCCACATCAAGGACGAGTTCTTCCGGGGCAGGGACTGGGAGACGTTCGAGGGGTTCAAGGCCGACCTCGAGGCGTACATCCGACACTGGAACAACGCCAGGCGCCAGGTCAAGCTGAAGGGCCTGACCCCGGTGGAGTTCCGGGAGCAGGCCCTCCGCGGCGCCGCATAGCGGTTATGATTTATCGCGTCCAAGATTTGGGGCGCAGTTCAGCGTAGGGCGGGGAGCCCCTTCTTCCGTTGGCGGCTATACTGGATGTGTCCGACCCACGTCGTCTTGTCCCGTCTATGCAAGGGAGTGCCCATGTCTGAGGTGTTTGCCCCCACCAACATCATCGTCACTGGCGGCTGCGGCTTCATCGGCAGCAACTTCGTCCACTATGTGGTCAACAACTGCCCGGGCGTGCACGTGACCGTGCTCGACAAGCTCACCTACGCCGGCAACCCGGAGAACATTGCGGGCCTGCCGGAGGACCGCGTGGAGCTCGTGGTGGGCGACATCTGCGACGCCGAGCTCCTGGAGCGCCTGGTCCCCGGTCACGATGCCATCGTCCACTACGCTGCCGAGTCCCACAACGACAACTCCATCGCGGACCCGGAGCCCTTCCTGCGCACCAACGTGGAGGGCACCTACCGCCTGCTCGAGGCCTGCCGCAAGTACGACGTGCGCTACCACCACGTGAGCACGGACGAGGTCTACGGCGACCTCGCGCTCGACGACCCCGCGCGCTTCACCGAGGAGACGCCGTACCACCCCAGCTCCCCGTACTCCTCCACCAAGGCTGCCTCGGACATGCTCGTCCGCGCCTGGACGCGCACCTACGGCCTGCGCACCACGATCTCCAACTGCTCCAACAACTACGGTCCCTACCAGCACGTCGAGAAGTTCATCCCGCGCCAGATCACCAACGTGATCGACGGGATCCGCCCCAAGCTCTACGGCGACGGCCAGAACGTGCGCGACTGGATCCACACCGAGGACCACAGCTCCGCCGTGTGGACCATCCTCACCAAGGGCCGCATCGGCGAGACCTACCTCATCGGTGCGGACGGCGAGAAGAACAACATCACGGTGCTCCGCGCCATCCTGCGCGCCATGGGCAAGTCCGAGGACGACTTCGACTGGGTGCGCGACCGCCCCGGACACGACCGCCGCTACGCGATCGACTCCACCAAGCTCAGGACCGAGCTCGGCTGGGAGCCCAGGCACACCGACTTCGAGAGCGGCCTTGCGGCCACCATCGCGTGGTACCGCGAGCATGAGGACTGGTGGCGCCCGGCCAAGGCGGCCACCGAGGCCAAGTACGCCAAGCAGGGCCAGTAGGGGAGCGTGGGGATGCGTACTCTCGTCACGGGCTGCAACGGGCAGCTGGGCACCGCGGTGCGCGAGCTCGTCGAGCGCGGGCGCGCCGCCGAGGACTTTGACTTCTGCGACATCGACACCTTCGACATGGGGGACCCCGGCGCCTACGGGCAGTATGACTGGAGCCTCTATGACACGGTGATCAACTGCGGGGCGTTCACCGCCGTGGATGCGGCGGAGACCCTCGAGGGCCGCGTCGCCTGCTGGAGGGCAAACGCGACGGGGCCGGCGCTGCTCTCGAGGACGTGCTCCGAGCATGGCATCACGCTCGTCCACGTGAGCTCGGACTACGTCTTCGACGGCACCGCTGAGGAGCATGACGAGGGCGAGCCCCTCTCGCCCCTCTCCGTCTACGGCCAGTCCAAGGCCGCGGGGGACCTCGCCGTGGGCTGCTGCCCCAGGCACTACGTCCTGCGCAGCTCGTGGGTCGTCGGCAGGGGGAAGAACTTCGTGAAGACGATGCGCGGGCTCTCGGACCGCTGCGCGGACCCCGCGGACGGCCTCACGCGCGTCACCGTGGTCTCGGACCAGAGGGGGCGCCTCACGTTCACCGACCAGATGGCGGCGGCGATATTCCACCTGCTCGACGCTCGGGCGCCCTACGGGCTCTACAACATGACCGGCAGCGGCAGCGTGAGGAGCTGGGCGGACATCGCCCGGGCGACCTTCGAGGCCGCCAACGGCAACGGTGACGCCGTCGTGCCCGTCTCGACGGAGGAGTACTACCGCAACGCCGCGGGGCCCATCGCCCCGCGGCCGCGCAACTCGGCGATGAGCCTCGACAAGCTCGCCGCCACGGGGTTCGTCCCCCGCGACTGGGAGGACGAGCTTGCCGAGTACCTCGAGGAGCTGATGTCGGCGTGACGGGGCAGGGCGGGGCGCCCCAGCACGCCTTTGCCGTGTGCGCGTACGGGAGGAGCCCGTATCTGACCGAGTGCCTCGACTCGCTGGCGGCCCAGTCCGGGGGCGTGGGGAGCGAGGTCTTCATCGCCACCTCCACGCCGAGCCCCTGGCTGAGCCAGGTCGCGGAGTTATACGGCGTGCCCCTGTACGTCAACGAGGGCGAGTCGGGGATCGGGCAGGACTGGAACTTCGCCTATTCGCACGCTCGGGCGCCCTTCGTGACCATCGCGCACCAGGATGACGTCTACTGCCCCGAGTACGCCGCCCGCGCCGTCGACGCCCTCGCCGCCGACCCGGCCTCGCTCATCTTTTTCACGGACTACGGCGAGCTGCGCCAGGGGGAGCGGGTGGACGACAACGAGCTCCTGCGCGTGAAGCGCCGCCTGCTCGCGCCCCTCAAGAGACGCTCGAACGCCTCGAGGCGCTGGGCCAAGCGCGCCGCCCTGCGCTTTGGCTCCGCCATCTGCTGCCCCTCGGTGACGTTCAACGTCGCCAACTGCCCCAACCCTCCCTTCATCGTGGGCATGAAGTCAAACCTCGACTGGGCCACCTGGGAGGCGCTCTCCCGCCTTGAGGGGAGCTTCCTCTACGAGGCGGACCGCGTGCTCATGTACCACCGCATCCACTCCGAGTCCGCCACCTCCGAGCTCATCGCCAGCCGGGAGCGTGACGTCGAGGACCTCGCCATGCTGGAGCGCTTCTGGCCGAGGCCCGTGGCCGGCCTCATCGAGCGCGTCTACTCGAGGGGGACGAAGAGCAATGAGCTCTGACGCCCGAACTCCGGTGGCGGGGGCATCCCCCAGGGTCTCGGTGGTCCTCCCGGTGTACAACGCCGAGAGGTACCTCGCTCGGTGCCTGGACAGCGTCCTCGGCCAGACATACCCCAACGTCGAAATCGTGGCCGTCGACGACGGCTCCTCCGACGGCTCTCCCGCCATCCTGGACGGCTACGCCGCGCGGAATCCCGGCAGGGTGGTCGTGGAGCATCGGGCAAACGGCGGCGCCGCATCGGCGCGCAACCGCGGCATCGAGCTCTGCTCCGGGGAGTACCTCACCTTCATAGACAACGATGACTGGCTTGACCCCGACTTCGTCCAGACGATGGTGGAGGCCGCCCTCCCCTCGGGCGCCGAGGTCGTCTGCTGCGGGTATCGCAGGCCGAACTCCGAGGGGAGGGTCCTTCTCGAGGCCGTCCCCAGGCCGGGCGACGAGTGGGGGCGCTACGTGGTCGAGGCCGCATGGGCGAAGCTCTATCGGGCGGACCACGTGCGGCGTCACGGCCTCACGTTCCTGAACACGAACATCGACGAGGACCTGTACTTCTCGCTGCCGGCCATCGAGCTCGCCGAGCGGGTCGAGGTGGTCCCCAGCGCGGGCTACAACTGGTTCTTCAACACCCGGAGCGTGTCAAACACCAGCCAGCGCTCCTCGAAGGGGCTCCTCTTCGAGGAGACGCTCGACGCCATCCTGGCGATGATGCGGGAGCGGGGCATACCCATGACGGACATCCTGCGCCACTACTTCGTGCGGCTCGTGGCGTGGTTCCTGCTGTACACGTGCCGAGGGGACGGTCGCTCCGCGTCCGAGCGCAATCTCGGCCACTACGTAGCCTGGCTCGACCGGAACATTGAGGGCTGGCGACGCGAGCCCTTCGCCCGTCCCGGGCACCCCACGGGGGACGCCCTTGCCAACCGCCTCGCCGTCTGGCTCTTCGCCCGGCACCCGAGGCTCTTCTCCCTTGCCCTCGGCGCCTACAGGAAGGTGGGGAAGTGATGCGCGCGGATCGCCCGACGGTCCAGATCCTCATGGCCGTGTACAACGGCGAGGAGTACCTGCGCGAGCAGGTCGACTCTCTCCTCGCGCAGACGTTCGGGGACTGGGAGCTGCTCGTCTCCGACGACGCCTCGACGGATGGCTCCCTCGCCATCCTGCGCGAGTACGCCCGCCGGGATGCGCGCATTCGCGTTGTTCTGGAGGACGAGCGCTTTGGCTCCGCCAAGCGCCACTTCATGGCGCTCCTGCGCCTGGCTGACGCGTCCTACGTGATGACCTGCGACCAGGACGACGTGTGGGACCCGGACAAGGTCGAGGTCACCCTCCGGGCCATGAGGGAGGCCGAGGAGGGGGAGAGGCCACTGCTCGTGTGCACGGACCTCCGCGTCGTTGACGGGGCGCTCCGCGAGATCTCCCCCTCGTTCCTGGCATATTCCGGCATGGACGCGAGCACTCCCACCTTCGGCTACTTCCTCGCCTCGTGCCTGGTGACGGGCTGCACCATGATGGTGAACCGCCCCCTGCTGCGGCTGCTGCAGCGTCCCGTGCATGACGAGAGCGTCATCATGCACGACTGGTGGGCGTCCCTCATCGCCGCCGCGTTCGGCGAGGTGATCCACCTCGACCGGGCGACCATCGCATATCGGCAGCACGGGGACAACTCTGTGGGGGCCGACCGCTTCACGGTCCGACGCGCCCTGGCGGCGCTCGATGACAAGCGGGCGACGGAGCGTGCGGCCATCGCGCAGGCGGGCGAGTTCAGGAGGGTCTTCGCCGGCAAGCTGGACGAGCGGAGGCTGTCCCAGCTCGACGCCTACCTCAAGGTCCCTACGGCGTCCCCCGTCGCCCGTCCCGCCCTCCTCACGAAGGCCGGCGTCTGGCGGCGAGGGCTCCTGCGCAACGCGGGGACCCTGCTCGTCTTCATGACGCTGGGCAGCTCGGGACGGTAGACCCCCGGCCCCTCCTGCGGACTCCCTACTCCTGACCGCCCTCGTGGCCGTGCTCGTCTCTGATGCGCTTCTCGAGGAGCGCGTTCTCCTGAGCGAGCTCGTTCACGCGGTGCTTGAGCATGGAGATCTCGGACGAGTTGGCGAACATCTTGGCCATGAGCAGCACGAGCACGAGCAGGAACACGAAGTTGCTCGGCGACATGAAGCCGAAGAGGTCGGCGAAGAAGTACGTGATGTCCGGGAAGACGGCGATGACCACGAGGAGAAGTGAGGTGGCGACCCAGAAGATGGCGTCGCCCATGAGGATCATGGACTTCTTGATGCGGTTGGTAACGAAGCAGGCGGCGAGGATGGCGCCGACGACGAGGAGTATGCGAAGGGTCAAGGACATGGGCACCCCCTACCTAAACCATTGGAACAGGACGATGGAGGCACAGGTGCGCGCCATGTAGCCGACGATGTGGGGGAGGTCGAAGTAGCTCTCCCCGCCCTGCCGCTCCCTCATCTTCGCGGGGACCTCGACGACCCTCACGCCCTTCCGGGCCATGAGGGCGACGGTGTCGGGCTCGGGGGAGATGTCGAAGTCCTTGGCAAAGTGCTCGATCATGGAGCGGTCGAACATGCGCATGCCGCTCGTGGGGTCGGTAATGACGGTGCCCGTGGTGAGCTTGATGAGGGCGGAGATAAGCCTCGACCCCACTCCGCGCGCCCCGGGAAGCCGGTGTCCCTCAAGACAGCGCGAGGCGATCACGATGCTGGCGCCCGTCTCGGACATGGCCTGCGCCATCGACGGGATGAACTCGGGAAGGTGCTGGCCGTCGGCGTCAAACTGGACGACAGCGTCGTAGCCGTGGCGGTAGGCGTACTTCATGCCCGTCCTAAAGCCGGAGGCGAGCCCCGTGTTGATGGGAAGGTTGACGACGTCGAGCCCTCGTGACTCGCAGATGCGCCCGGTGCGGTCCTTCGACCCGTCGTTCACGACGAGATAGTCGACATCCGGGCACTCGTCGCGGAGCATCGAGACCGTGTCCTCGATGCACGCTTCCTCGTTGTATGCCGGGATGACGGCGAGCACTCTCATGCAAACACCTCTCGCGTCGGTGCAGATACAGAAAAAAGTGTAGCACCTCCGTGCGCCCCGGGCGCCATCGCTCGCGTGTAGTGATAAAGGAGGCTTTCAGTTAACCGATGGAGTTGCGGTGCACAAGATGATAAACTGTCAGCGTTTGCAAGCGTTCCCAGCTGATTCGGAGGTACTTCGAATGCCGCAGATCAAGTGCGAGAGGGCCTGGTGGCGTCCCGCGTCAATCATCTCTTCAGCAGCGGTTGCCATCGTCCTGACCACGGCACCGACGGTCGCACTCGCCGAGGAGGCTGGCAACCAGCAGGCTGACAGCACCCAGGTGAAGCAGGAGCAGGTCGTCGAGAGCGCCGTGATCGACGCGACCGTCCCCGCGGCCCCCGTGGTCGTCGAGGCGGAGACCGTCACTGAGGGTGAGGGCTCCCTCGTGGAGAATAGCGTGCCAAACGTCAGCGGCGTTGAGAACGCTGAGTCTGGCTCAAACGTTGCAAACTCCCAGACCAATGAGGCAGGCTCGTCCTCTGTGACTGGTGGCAATTCTGATGACTCCAACGAAAATGCGTCCGAAAGCGTGGGAGATTCCGAGGAGCCGTCCAACGAGGAGGTCGATGACGGCTCTGTCGTTGATGCCGGGACGTCCAGCGATGAGGTCGATGACGGCTCTGTCGTTGATGCCGGGACGTCCAGCGAGGTGGGCTCGTCCGCGTCTGTTGAGATGGCCGAGAACGTCGTCGCCGAGGATAACACTCACGATCAAGCTGAGGGAGAGCGCCTTAACGGCATCTTTGCGATTAGTTCTGCGCTCGATTCGACTAAGGTTTTGGATGCTGTAAACGGGGAAACTGAGAATGGCACCTACGTTCAGCTTTATGGAGGGAACGGAACTGCTGCGCAGAAATGGGAAGTGAAGTGGCACGAGGAGGATGGCGGATATTACACAATTGGTATTGCCGGCACCGACCAAGTCCTCGATGTTGAGTGGGGCGAGGCGTTTAGTGGCGCCAATGTGTGGCTCTATGAATACAACGGTTCGGATGCACAGCGCTGGAGCATCGAGAAAGATGACAATGGTCTGTGGTCCATCCTTTCTCACTTAGGCAACTTCTACCTTGACGTCTTCGATGCGGGAACGTCTAACGGGACGAAGATTTGGATTTATTCCGGTAATGGGACCAACGCCCAGCGTTTCAACTTCCTGCAGTATAAGCCTGATATCTTTGATGATAAGTACACGGGGGTTTCGGACGGTGTTTATATTATAAATGCCGCGAGCGACGAATCTGGAAAAATGGTTCTGGATGTGAACGGAGCCTCCTTCAATAACGGGGCCAACGTCCAGATATATGAAAAGAATCAGTCCTATGCACAGCGTTTCTACTTCCAGATTGATTCGCAGGGCTTCTATACCATTACTAATTTGGGATCCGGCAAGGTTCTGGATGTTGCAGGTGCTGGAATCATACCGACTACAAATATCCAGCAGTATGTATCAAACAGCACCGACGCTCAAAAGTGGGCTATTTTTAAGGATGATGAGTTTGGTTGTATCTATCTGGTTAATAAATTTACGGGTCTTGCACTAGACGTTAGCTGGGGAAAGTATTCCAACGGCAATAACGTTTGGGGCTATACGTTCAATCGCACGGAGGGTCAACGTTGGACGCTTACCGAGAGTGACTTCATTGAGGATGGCCAGATATACGTAATTTATACGGCCTCAGATACTGGTAAAGTTCTTGATATTCAGAACGCTTCCTCAACGGATGGGGCAAAGCTGCAGGCCTATTTATCTAATAATACGCTCGCCCAGCGCTTTGAGATTCAAAAAGCAGAAGGTAGTAACAAGTTCAGAATCAGGACTGCCGCGTCTGGTGGTTGGCTTACGGTCACAAGCGGAAATGGGGTTGTCCAAAGTGGTAAGGAGAGTGATTCTTGGACAGCTGGGAATACGTGGACGGCCGTTTGGACGAATGGATTTTTCTCGCTTATTAGCGCTATAAACGAGAATTTTGCTCTTACGATTGACTCGGAAGGAATTGCGTCTGTTTGCGAAGTTTCCAGTCTTCTCGCCGGGTCCCAGCACTTTATCTTTAGACCCGCTCAGTTGATTTCTGATGGGTATTACGAAATCGCATCAGCGCTTGACGAGGACTTGGTTTTGGAGGTATCAGGGGGAAATCTCGCCAGCCAGTCGAATGTTCAGATTTCCTCCAAGAATGATACCAATGGACAGAAGTTTCACATTGCTTGGAACGGCAACAGTTACGTAATCACCGCCGCGAGATCTAATTTCGCTCTTGATGCTGAGTGGGGCGGAACAAGTAATCAGACAAACGTCTGGATATATAACAACAACGGATCAGATGCCCAGATGTGGAATGTAGAGATTGCCGATGGGGGCGGTGTCCGCTTCATTAATAGACTTTCTGGGCTTGCGCTTGATGTTTCGTGGGGTGTTAGCTCTCCTGGTACGAACGTTTGGCTCTACGAAAAGAATAGTGGATCTGGACAGGTTTGGAAGCTCACTCCAACGACGGTTCCCTATGGTTGGGTGCAGGATGGCTCTACGTGGAAGTACTACGACCGCAACGGCGACATGCTGACGGACTCCATCGTTGCCTACAACCTCTACCAGCAGATTAAGAACGAGTCGAGCAGAACGGACTACCTCATCGCCGTTGACGCGGAGAAGTGCCACGTGGTCCTGTTCAAGGGCAGCGCCGGCAACTGGGAGCTCGTCTTCGACGCCCTGGCCGGCACGGGCGACCCGTACCTCGCCTCGACCGACACCGACGGCTACGGCGTCACCGGCGAGGGCGGCAACCCCTGGGGTTCTCTGCGCGGCTACTTCTGGCTCGGCGGCGACCCCGCCTCCGGCTACACGGACTCCAACGGTCGCAGGGAGTATGACGGCGGCAGCCAGCTCAAGTGGTTCAGGAGCATCTACGGCGAGTACGGCTTCCACTCGACCTGCGGCAACTACAGCGACCCGAGCCAGGTCGGCAAGAGGCTCTCTCACGGCTGCATCCGTCTCCTCGAGAAGTACGCGAAGATGATCTATGACCTTCCGTCGTACACCAGGGTCATCGTTCTCCCCAGGTACAACGGAGACTTCCAGATCATTAGGTAGCTAAGGCGCGGGCGCGCCATATCAAGAGGGGTACCATGTCCGTGGTGCCCCTCTTTTTTCTCACGCCCGCCGCCGTATGTCGTTCTTGGTACTTGGAAGGATACTGACGTGGTGTGGTTACTATTCGCGCTGTCGATGGCAGTCGCCGCGGTTCTTCTGCTGGTCCCCGGAGGGCTTCTCGTGGGGTCGCTCGGTCTGGGCGCGCCCGCCGCCCTCTCGCTCGCGCCCGTCGTGTCGGTCGCCCTGTATGCGCTGCTCGCGATCTGCTACGGGATCGCGGGAGTCCCGGCGTCGCCGCTCACCCTCTTTCTGCCGCTGGCGCTGATCGGGGCGGCCCTCCTGCCCCTGCGTCGACTTCGCGGCTCGAGGGCGCTCACCCTCCTGGACGTGTCCGAGCGCCTCTCCGGCAGGGCCGCGTCCTCCGCGCGTGTTTCCTGGCCCGCGCTCTCGGTCGCGGCGGCGCTCGTCTCGGCGTTTCTCGTCGCCCTCTTTGTCTTTGTAGTCAACGTCGGCAGCCCTGACACCTTCCTGAACAACTACGACATCGCGTTCCACCTTTCGCGCGTCCGCGAGTTCATGGATAGTGGGAACTACTCGTCGCTCCAGAGTGGGTTCTATCCCTCCGCCTGGCACTGCGTGGCAACCATGGTGTGCTCTGTCACGGGGTGCTCCGTCCCCTCGGCGGTCCTCTCCTCGATCATCGCCTTTGTCGTCATCGCCTTCCCCCTGGGAACGTATTACTTGCTCGCAACCCTCTTCCCGGAGAACCCGAGGCGGGTCTTCCTCGGCTCGCTGTTCTGCCTCTGCGTCGCGTTCTTCCCCTGGCGCATCATGCTGTTTGGCCCGCTGTACCCCAACGTCGCGTCCTTCTCGCTCCTGCCTGCGGTCACTGCCCTCTTCATGAGGATGCTCGCCCCGAGCGAGGCGGGCGGCGGCAGGGGCGCCTGCATCGCCCTCTTTCTTCTGGGGGGCATCGCCCTCTCCCTCGCACAGCCCAACACCGTGTTCTTTGCGGCGCTTTACCTCGTGTCCTATTGCATGTACCGCATCAGGACCGGTTGCGCGCAGAGCCGCTTCGGGCGCGGCCGCGCATGGGTCGGAGTTGTTCTTGAGCTCGTGTTTCTCGCCTTCTTTATCATCGCGTGGGTGGTCGTTCTCTCGACGCCGTACCTGGAGCCGCTGGTTGCCTACGAGCGCGCCACGCCCGACGGGATCTCCAAGGCCATCAACAGCCTGCTGACGTTCCAGTTTGTCATCTGGCGCCCCCAGTACCTGCTCTTTGCGGTCACCGCTATCGGCGCCATCGCGCTTCTCCTCAAGGGGGCCACGCGATGGTCCGTCGCGTCCTACGCCGTGATGGGCGCGGTCTTTGTCATATCCATCAGCGTGGACGGACCCATCAGGGGCTATGTCTCGGGGTTCTGCTACAACGACTACTACCGGACCGCCGCCGCGGTATGCGTCTTCGTTATCCCGCTGGTCGCCACGGGGCTCGACGTGATCGTACGGGGCGTCTGCGCGCTCTGCAGCCGGCTTGCCAGGGGCTCGCGCGGCGCCAAGGGGGGAAGGCTCCCCGTTGCCGCCTCCGCGGCCGTCATCGTCGTGATCATCGGGTTCAACTACTTCCCTCTGTTCAACATCCCTCGTTTTGCCTCCTGGGGGTTTGACACCGTGGCCTTTGAGGTCCGCTCGAGCTACACCAACGAGAGCAACCACTATTTCCGGCAGGAGGAGTCCGCCTTTGCCGACGAGGCGCGCAAGATCGTGGGCGATGCCCCCGTGGCCAACCAGCCCTACGACGGCAGCGTCTTCTCCTACGCCTGCAACGACCTCCACGTCCTCTTCACGGCGTTTGGCCCCGTGACAAACGAGGACGAGCGCACGCTCATAGAGCGGCTGGACAAGGTCGCCTCGGACGCTTCGGTGCGGGAGGCGGCGGAGCGCCTGGGCGTCTGCTACGTGCTCCAGCTCGACCAGGGGTCGGGCTCGATGGGCATGAACCCCAGGGGCTCCACCTACGACCTTGGCTACGAGAAGACCGAGTGGGTCGGCATCAACGGCATCCGCGACGACACCCCGGGCTTCACGCTGCTGCTCTCGGAGGGTGACATGAGGCTCTACCAGATCGACGGGTAGTACAATCAGTGCTGCCTGCGCAGAGACCGCTGTGACCGTGACCGCTGGAGAGATGGATATGTCGATTTCTTTCAACGTCCCGCCGTTTCTGGGACCGGAGCTCGAGTACGTACGCGAGGCATGCGAGGCCAACCACAAGATCTCCGGTGACGGCCCGTTCACGATGCGCTGCCACGAGTGGCTGCAGGACCGCTTCTGTGCTCAGAAGGCGCTGCTCACCACCTCGGGCACCACGGCGCTCGAGATGGCGGCGCTGCTCTGCGAGCTTGAGCCGGGCGACGAGGTCATCCTGCCGAGCTTCACCTTCTCCTCCACCGCCACGGCGTTCGTCCTCGCCGGGGCCAGGCTCGTCTTCGTGGACATCCGCCCGGACACGATGAACATCGACGAGACTAAGATCGAGGCTGCCGTAACGGAGCGCACCCGGGTCATCTGCGCCGTCCACTACGCGGGCGTCTCCTGCGAGATGGACGCGATCATGGACATCGCTAAGCGGCATGGGCTGCTGGTCGTGGAGGACGCGGCGCAGGGCGTCATGAGCACCTACAGGGGAGCCGCGCTCGGCACCATCGGGACCTTTGGCTGCTACTCCTTCCACGAGACCAAGAACTACTCAATGGGGGAGGGCGGCGCCCTCATCATCAACGAGGGAAGGTACAACGAGCGGGCAGAGATCATCCGCGAGAAGGGCACCAACCGCCAGCGCTTCCTCCGCGGCCAGGTGGACAAGTACACCTGGGAACAGTACGGCTCGAGCTATCTTCCGAGCGACATGAACGCCGCCTACCTCTGGGCGCAGCTCGAGCGGGCTGATCAGATCAACGACGACCGCCTGGCGTCCTGGAACGCCTACTACGAGGGTCTTGCGCCGCTGGCCGAGGCGGGGCTGCTGCAGCTGCCGTATGTCCCCGAGGGCTGCGCGCACAACGCCCACATGTTCTACGTGGTCTGCGGGAGCCTCGAGGAGCGCACCGACCTCATCTCCCACCTCAAGCGCCGAGGGATCCTCGCGGTCTTCCACTACGTGCCGCTGCACTCGTCTCCGGCGGGCCTGCGCTACGGCACCTTCTCGGGCGAGGACGAGCACACCACGGACATCTCCAACCGGCTCGTCAGGCTGCCCCTGTACTACGGACTCAGGCCGGAGGACCTCCGGTCCGTGGTCTCCGCCGTCAGGGAGTTCTACCGGGCGTAGGCGTCGAGCAGCAGCTCCTGCGCCTCGTCGAGTGCCGCGGAGAGGGCGCCCGGGTCCTCTGCCGCGCCAAAGACCTGTCCGATGCGGCTCGTCCCGTTCTGGAAGCGGGGGAGGGTCGCGCCGGGGGCGTAGTCAAAGCTCGCCGTCAGCCTTGCGCTGTAACGGTTCTCGACGGGCGCGAGGATGCTCGCGGCGTCCGCCTTCGCGGCGACCGATTCGCGGGTCGTGACGAGGAGCCTTCCCTCCGAGGCGCCCACGGCGGGGCTCCCCGGGAACGCGGGGTCGATTCCGAGCGCGGCGTCGAGCATGGTGTCGTAGTAGTCGAACCCGTAGTATCCGCCAATGACCTCGGGGATGCAGGTGGCCCCCGCCCGTACGCCCGCCTCGATGACCCAGGCACCTCCTTCGTCATCGAGCATCACGTCCATGTTGAAGAAGCAGCCGCGCATGGCGAGGGCGCGTGCGGTGAGCCCCACCTGCGCCACGACGTCCGTCCTCGAGAGGAGCCCGGAGACGAGCGCGGCGTTCATGAGGTGCCCGACGGGCACGTCCGTGTGCCCGTTGCCGAGCACGCGCTTGTCGTGAGGGGCGAGAAAGGCGACGTTTCCGTCTCTGTCCACATAGCCGTCGACCCCAATCTCATGACCGACGATGAGGTCCTCCACGATGGCATAGCCGCAGATCGATGCGTCGACGGCCGACCTGAAGGCCTCTTCGACCTCACCGGTGCCGCGTGCCACGGAGATGCCCCTGCTGCCGGAGCGGTCGGGGCACTTGACCATGACCGCATGGCTTGGGGAGCCTGCCGCAAGCTTGTTCCAGGCGCCCACCGCCTCCTCCGCACTTCTCGCCAGGGCAAAGCGCGCGGTCCGGACGCCCTCCTCCGTGAGGGCGCGCTTCATGTCGAGCTTGTTCGTCGCCCTGCGCGCGCTCTCGTAGGAGGGGCCCAGTAGGCCGAGCGCATCGCAGACCGCCCCGAGGGACCTCATCGCAACGTCGGTCCCAGTGGTAATGATCGCGCTAGCGTCCCGGCTCCTGGCGGCCTTGACGACCCCCGCCTCATCCGTGGTGTTGACGGGGAGAAACTCGTCGGCGAGCGCGATGCCGGGATAGTCGCCGGGGACGCTGAGGGCAACGGCTCTGTAGCCGCGTTGCTTGACTTTCTTGATGAGGGGCACCTGGTAGATGCCGGCACCAAGAACAAGGACGGCCCTTGTGCCCATAAAGCTCCCCCATCAATCGCTGCTTCAAAAGTAGTACTTACCTTACCAGTTGCTTGCTTCGGACGCTCTTGTTGTGACTGAAGATAATAGAGAAAGAGAGTCTCCGCCCTTGTTCCCAAAGCTCATGAATGGCAAACTCAGAAAGGCCGGGGACACGTCTTCGGTAATACTGTCACATGGTGCACGTCGTGTACTTGGAATAAACGATAAGATTGCGATATGAAATGAAACATATAAACGAGAATCGGTGTCAAATGAGCGCAACCAGTGACTCTATTAAGAAGCAGACAGTAATAGCGGACGTGCAGACTGCCCCGGGGCTTTCCAAAAGAAAAATAGCTTTGCTCTCTTGGCTTCTTTGTTTTTTGCTTGTTGCGGCCCCATTGGCGAGTCTGATAATTAGGCCGCACTACTCGGTTGATTCCTTCAATCTGATTTCCGATCAGAGGGCGCTATGGTACCTCTCCATTGGTCGATACACGCTGTATTTCCTAACACTTTTTGTGGATAATATCGGCCTTAATCTTGTCCTAGACCAGAGGCTCTTTCTGACATTAAGCATATTTTCACTCGCTACTAGCGTGTTTGTTATATCAAGATTATTTGACGGTCTGATCAAAACGAACAATAAACATTCACTTTTGCTCCTATGCGTACCCATGTCATTGATTTGGACGAATGTTTTTCTTGTTGACTTGCTGCTGTTTCCAGAGGCAGCAATCGAAGTAGCGGTGGGATCGCTGTCCGTTTCTGCTGCGGCGTGCTTTTCGCTTAAAGGCGGTCGAGTTGGTCACATCGTTCTCAGCTCCCTTTTTTTATTGGCTGCTCTTGGTTGCTATCAGAGTTACATTGGTTTCTTCGTGGCTATTACCTTAATTGGCGGGTTTTTGCGGTATAAGGACGAATCGATCGAGATGATGTTTGCCTCATGGGCAAGGTCGATTGTCGTCGGCCTCCTCTGCTGTATTGTTAATGTTTTTCTCATTCACTTTTTTGTTGCCGCAGGAATTGTTGCCGACTCGGGACGCGGTTCGTCTCTGTCTGCAGGTACGATTATCTCGAATTTAATCTCAACAATTAAGTATCAGATTCCCCTTTGGACTGACGCAGATGGACTGATGCCTCCGTTCGTGATGCCGGTTCTCCTCTTTTTTTTGATAGCCTGCGTATCATGTGCCTTGGTACGGATGGCGAATGCACACCTTGGCCTACTTTACATTCTTGCAATTGTGGTGTCATATATTGCATCTTTCTCGGTCCACTATGTTGAAGCGGACGCTCTCTTTACGCCTCGCAGCAATTTAGCGATTTGGTGTGTCGTTGGCTGTACGCTCGTCAGCTCAATCGGAATGCTGCTATCCCTCGGTGTATCAGGCGACCATGTGCGGACGGAAGGGAAAGGACTTGTGGTCCAGAGCAAGACGGTGTCGATTCTCCTGGTGGTGACGGGCGTCGTGTACGCTGCGTCCGCATATGCGATGGTCGATATTGCCTATGATAAATATATCAATAATATACAGGACATTAATTACGCCGCTGCGGTTGCGGAGCGAATTCAAGAATATGAAGAGGAAACAGGTATTGCCGTTGATTCGATAGTGTATAAACAAGATGCCTCGATTGTTGCTCTTTATCCGGGTGTGAGATATGACTGCTATGAGCTTGGCCAGAAGATTATGCTTACGGGTTACTCGAACTGGCAGCTCATTAATTTCGTCGGGGGTCTAAATATGCAGCCGGTTGTTGATGAGGATGGACTTTGGGATACATTCTTTGGGGGTAAGGACTGGGATACGATGAATCTCGATGAACAACTCGTCATAAAGGATGGCACGGCGTATCTCGCTCTCTACTGATACCAAGTGTTAATGTCCCACAGACGGGGGCGTCGACCCGACTCTATAAGTTGGCTGGCCCCCAGCTTTTTCGTAAGCTCAATTTGGTGTTGCATGATACGTGTGGTCGCAGTCATGTCCTCTCGTGCCCTGGGTATGCGCCTTTCGAATATCGCCTGCGAGTTCGCAACGCCACTGCGGAGCTGGCCGTCGATAAGGCCCGTGTGCCCGGTTTGGACGGTGTGCCGGCCGTCTTCCCCGTGTTGCCGCGCGGAAGTGCGGGGAGGCTGTACTCCGGATCGTTCTAGCTGTCCGTGGGTAACGTACGATTGCTTGCGCACTTTGACAGCGGAATAGCGCCCAGGTAAGGAAGGAGGGCACGGCCCGCCCCGGTATGATTCGAGTTGTCGAGACAAGAAGCATATTGGAGACCTGCTATCAGGAGTCAAGGGTAATTCCAGAGACTTTTGACAGGAGCCTTGAAAACCGAATATGGGATAAAGGACGCGAACGGTCACCCTTTCTGCGAGAGGTGACCGGGGAGGTGCCCGGCCGGCGGATTGGGTGACCAGCCCCTGTTCTCCTTCATGAGGGCGAGACGGACGGCGGCCAGCTTGCGGGCGACCGTCGTGAGGGCCACGTAGTGGTGCTTGCCTTGCGAGACCTTGCGCGCGTAGCACTCCCCGATGTGTTTCGTCAAGTAGTTTTGAGCAGAATGTGCAATAACTTTTGAGCAGTATGCGCACGGAATATGCGCACATTTTCTGAGCACCCGCCCCTACATCAGGGCATGGCGCACGCGATAGGATTCCCCCTTGAACTGCACGAGCCTGCCGTGGTGCACGATGCGGTCGATGACCGCCGCCGCCATCTGGTCGTCGCCGAAGACCGATCCCCAGCGGGAGAACTCGAGGTTCGTCGTGATCGCGACCGACTGGCGCTCGTAGGCGTCGGCGAAGACCTGGAACACGAGACGCGCCCCGTCGGCATCGAGCGGCAGGAAACCGAGCTCGTCGATGACGAGCAGGGCGGCTCGGCCGATCTGCGACATCTCCCGGTCGAGCCTGCCCTCGTCGCGGGCGCGCCTGAGGCGCATGACCAGCGATGAGGCGGTGAAGAATCGGGCCTCCAGGCGCCTGTCGCAAGCGAGCTGGCACAGGGCGCTCGCCATGTGCGTCTTGCCCGTGCCGACGTCGCCCATGAGCACGAGGTCCTCCCGGCGCTCGAGGAACGACAGCGACAGCAGGTCCTCCCGCCCGAGGCCCTCCGGCCACGACACCGCCGACCAGTCGTAGCCGTCGAAGGTCTTGGGCGCCGGCAGCCCGCAGCGCCTGAGCAGCTGGGCGCGCCTGGAGGCGTCGCGGCTATCGCGCTCCGCCTCGAGATAGCCCGCCAGGTACTCGACCTGCTTGGGTGTGCCCAGGCGCGCCCACTCCTCGAGCACCGAGGTGGTGAGCGAGCAGCGCCGGCCGGCCTCGAGGACGCGGCGCGCGAGCCCGTCGCTAGCCGGCATGGCGCTCACCCGCCTTCAGAAACGCGTCGTAGACGCCGAGGTCGGCGCCGCCCGCGGCCTCGGGGCCGCCGGCGGCGATCCTCCGGGCAAGCACGTCCACGGCGGCGTCGTCCGGCACCCGGCCGCCTTTGGCGACATGCAGCGCCGCCCTGCAGGCCGCCTCGAAGCCCGACGCCTTCGCGGCCCGGGATATCGAGCGCAGCGTCTGGCGGCGTCCGGCCGGGTCCATGCGGTCGACGGCCCCGACGAGCTCCGGGGGCATGTCGCGCCTGATCGTGGATTCGCCGAAGGCCCTGGGGCGCGCCAAGAGCGCGGGCACGAGCGAGAGCGGGTTGCGCACCGGATCCCCGGCGCCCCACGCGCGCGGCAGCAGCGCCACGCGCCTGCCGCGGTCGGCCAGGATCTCCACCGTGGCGGCCCGCACGCCGACAAGCAGCTCCCGGGAATGCCAGGCGGGCCCGGCCACGTACTCGCGGCCGTCGACAGCGACATAGCCCCGCTTGTCGGCGCGCGCCCGCACCCACCTGACCGCGTCGAAGGGGTCCGCCGGCAGCGCGGCCATCTCCGCGAGGTCCTCGGCGAGCGCCTCGGCGACCGGGCGCCCGCCGCGGCACCGCGAGTCCTCGTTGAGCCTCTTGCAGCCGGCCGCCAGCAGCCCGTTCAGCTCCCCGAGGGAGCCGACCGAGGGCACCGGGACGAGCAGGTTCCGCCGGATGAAGCCGACGGCGTTCTCCACGGAGCCCTTCTCGTTGCCGGAGTATGGGTTGCAGTAGCGGCTCGCGCACCGGTAATGGGCGCGGAACAAGGAGAACAGGCGGGATTCCGCCACCTTGCCGCGTGACATCCTGCCCGCCTCGGTGGCGTTGTCGAGAACGAGCGCCGCAGGCGCCCTCCCGATCTGCTCGAAGATCCGCGAGAGGCCCTCGCACATGCACTCGGAGCGCTGCGACCTGCAGGCCCGGGCATATCGGGCGTTGGAGTGCGGCAGCGAGACGACGAGCAGCTTGAGCGCGAGGCGCTCGCCGGCCACGTCGGCCTCGAAATTGCCGTAATCGACCTGCGCGGTCCCCGGGGCCCACTCAAGCTCGAGGTAGCCCTCGCCGTCGCCGGCGCGGCGGGCGAGCCGCCACTCGCGCACGCGGCGCTGCACCGTGGAGTAGGAGCCCTCGTAGCCCCTCTCCGCGACCAATCGGTCGTAGATGCGCTTCGCGGTATGGCGCTGCTTGCGCGGTGCGCCCAAATCGGCCTCGAGCACGGCGTCGATCCATGCGGCATCGCCGGGCGCGAGGGCTCGTCGCGCCCTCGGCCTCGCCTCCGGCGCCGCGGGCGACATGTCGGCCATGTCGGCGTACTTGGCCACGGTGTTGCGGCTCAGGCGCAGCCTGCGCGCGATTTCCGCCCGCGGGACCCCCGCGGCGTCCATCGCGCGTATATCATTGACATCGTCTAGGGGCACGGTCATCTCCTCCATCCTTCCCGGGCGGGGTCTGTCTATCAAGCCGCCCGGGAAAACGGTACGGCGAGGGCCGCGCCCCTGGTCCTTGGGGCGCGGCCCTCATGATTAAAATGCTCAATTTTTAATGCACGCGGTGCTCAAATTCCGGTGCTCATGCGGACCAATTCTTATTGCACATCAACACCCCGAAGTACGGGTCGAACCTCGTTGCCCGGTCGGCCCCCTGCATGAGTGCCTACCTGAGGTATGACGACCCGCGCTTGGAGAGGTGCCCCGGGCTGTCGAGGCTCTCTCGCGAGACGCGCCCGGTTGCGTCCATGCCCGCGTACGCGACGAGCTTGGAGGGCGTGTGTTTCGTCAACCCCATTTGAGCAAAATGAGCACCGGAACCTGAGCAGGGCTCGCACCGATCGTGCGCGCCGTTTTTGACCACCTACCCCTCCTGCATGAGGGCGTGCCTCACTCGGTAGGACTCGCCCCGGAACTGGACCAGCCGCCCGTGGTGGACGACGCGGTCGATGACGGCGGCCGCCATCTGGTCGTCGCCGAACACCCCTCCCCAGCGGCTGAACTCGAGGTTGGTCGTGATCACCACGCTCTGCCTCTCGTAGGCGTCGGCGAAGACCTGGAAGACCAGGCGGGCGCCGTCGGCGTCGAGGGGCAGGAACCCGAGCTCGTCGATCACGAGCAGGCGGGCCCGGGAGAGCTGGGACGCCTCGCGGTCGAGTCGGCCCTCCTCGCGGGCGCGGCGCAGGCGCATCACGAGCGACGAGGCGGTGAAGAAGCGCGCCTCCAGGCGCCTGTCGCACGCGAGCTGGTACAGCGCGCTCGCCATGTGGGTCTTGCCGGTGCCGACGTCGCCCATCAGTACCAGGTCCTCGCGGCGGTCGAGGAACGAGAGCGACAGCAGGTCCTCCCGGCCGAGCCCCTCGGGCCACGACACCGCCGACCAGTCGTAGCCGTCGAAGGTCTTCGGCGCCGGCAGCCCGCAGCGCCTGAGCAGCGACGCGCGCTTCGAGGCGTCGCGGCTGGCCGCCTCGGCCTCGAGGTACCCCGCCAGGTACTCGACCTGCCTGGGCGTGCCCGCCCGCGACCACTCCTCCAGCACGGAGGTCGTGAGCGAGCACCTCCTGCCCGCCGCCACGACCCTCCCCGCGAGCTCCTCACCGGCGGGCATGCTCCTCGCCTCCCCTCAGGAACCCGTCGTAGACGGCCAGGTCCGCGCCGCCCTCCTCGCCGAGCGCGCCGGAGGCGATCCTCCTGGCGAGCACGTCGACCGTGGCGTCGTCGGGGAGGCGCCCTCCCTCGATGACCTCGAGCGCGGCCTCGCACGCGGCCCCGAAGCCCGACGGCCCGGACGCGCGCTCGATCGCCCTGAGCACGCGCCTCCGGCCGGCAGCGTCGAGGGAGTCGACGGCGCGCACGAGCCCGTCGGGCATGTCGCGCCTGATCACGGACTCCCCGAACGCCCGGGGGCGGGCGACCAGCGCCGGCACGAGCGAGAGGGGGTTGCGCACCGCCGGGCCGTCGCCGAACGCGCGCGGCAGCAGGGCGACCCTGCGGCCGCGGTCCGCGAGGACCTCGACGGTGTCGGCGCGGACCCCGACGAGGAGCTCCCGGGAGTGCCAGGCCGGACCGGCGCAGTACTCGCGCCCGTCGACGGTCACGTAGCCGCGCTTGTCCGCCCGGCAGCGCACCCACCTGACGGCGTCGAAGGGCGCCGAGGGGAGCGCGAGCATCGCGGCGAGGTCCTCGCGCAGGGCCTCGGCGGTGGGGCGCCCGTCGCGGGCGCGAGAGGAGGCGTTCAGCCTCTCGCAGCCCTCGCGCAGCAGCGCGTTGAGCTCCGCGACCGAGCCGACCCTGGGCACGGGCACGAGGAGGTTCCGCCGGATGAACCCCACCGCGTTCTCCACCGAGCCCTTCTCATTGCCGGAGTAGGGGTTGCAGTAGCGGCTCCCCATGCGGTAGTGCGCGCGGAAGAGCGAGAACAGCTGCGACTCGGTGACCTCGCCCCGCACGCGCCGGCCCGCCTCGGTGGCGTTGTCGAGGACGAGCTCGCGCGGGGCGCGCCCGACCCAGGCGAAGACCGAGGCGAGCCCCGAGCACATGCACTCGGCGCGCTGCGACATGCCGGCGACGGCGTAGCGCGCGTTGGAGTGCGGCAGGCAGACGACGAGCAGCTTCAGGCGCAGCCCCTCCCCGGCCACGACGGCCTCGAAGTTGCCGTAGTCCGCCTGCGCGGTGCCGGGGGCCCACTCGAGCTCGAGGTAGCCGTCCCCGGCACCCGCGGCGCGGGCGAGCTTCCACTCGCGCACGTGGCGCTGCACGGTCGAGTACGACCCCTCGTAGCCCCTCTCGTCGACGAGCCTGTCGAAGAGCCTCTTGGCCGTGTGGCGCTGCTTGCGCGGCGCGCCGAGGTCCGCCTCCAGCACCGCGTCGACCCACGCCGCGTGCTTCTCGAGCGCGGGATGGGGCCGCTCCTCCGGGAGCGGCGGCTCCGGCGAGAGGTCCTCCATGTCGGCGTACTTGGCAACGGTGTTCCGGCTGAGGTGGAGCCTTCTGGCGATCTCGGCCCGCGGGGTGCCCCCCGCGTCCATCGAGCGTATATCATTCCTCACGTCCAGGGGCACGGTCATCATCCTTCCTTCCCGGGCGGGTCCCTCGCCAAAGCGACCGCCCGGGACAACGTACGACCGGGGCCGTGCCCCCGGACTCGGGGACACGGCCCACCTTGCAGAATCTGCTCAATTCCCGTTGCACGGGCTGCGCACTTCCCGATGCACGGTTGGGCTATTTCCTATTGCACATCAACAGACTCCGCCTCCGACGCCAGGCTGCGCGCCTGCGGCAGGGCAGTGATGATGTCCAACCACACCATGGGGGACGTGGTGGAGAACTATTCGGACGCCGAGAAGGCCGCCATCTCCAGAATGCTCGAGTCCGAGCTCGCCTTCCGCGACGCCAACAGGAAGCGACGGCTGCTCAGGCAGGCGAACTTCCCGGTGCCCAAGACCTTCGAGGGCTACGACTGGGCACCGGTGAGGCTGCCGGCGAGGCTGTCCCGCCAGGACATAGTCACGTGCTCCTTCGTGCGGAAGGCCCAGAACCTCGTCCTCTTCGGGCCCGTCGGGACCGGCAAGACCCACATGCTCGTCGCCATGGGCGCCGTCGCCTGCTCGATGGGGATGAGGGCGCGCTACTTCACGACCACCGAGCTCGTGACCCTGCTGTCAGACGCGAAGAGGGACGGCTCCATCGGCAAGCTCATGCGGTCCCTGGAGAGGGCAGACCTGATACTGCTCGACGAGTTCGGCTACGTCCCGGTCGACCGGGACGGGGCGAGGCTCCTCTTCCTGAGTATTTTCCCCCTTTGATACCACCGATTATTGCCATTCGATACCGGCGGTATCGCGAACCGATACCGCCGGCGTTTTCGATAGATACCGGTGACGCGCACGCCCTATTCGAAACCGGCCCCCAGCTTCCTCCTCATGTTCATCTCGCCCATGTTGACCCATGCGGCGCCGTGGACGATGCGGTCCATGATGGCATCGGCGTGGACGCCGCCGCCGAGCCTGGCGTGCCAGTCCTTCTGGCGGAACTGTGTGCAGAAGACCGTGGAGGCCGTGCCGTAACGAGCCTCCATGAGCTCGAGCAGGAAGCCCCGGAAGAGCTCGTCCGGCCTGTCGAGCAGCCACTCGTCGAGCACGAGCACCTGGAAGGCCGCGTACTTCCTCGTGATCTTCCTCTCTCCGCCGGGGCGCTCGCGCGCCTCGCGCCACAGCTCCTCCAGGTCGGGGCAGCGTATATAGCAGGCGCGCATCCGCCTCTGGCACGCGGCCTTGGCGATCGCGCAGGCGAGGTAGGTCTTGCCGGTGCCGGTCGGCCCCTGCAGCACCACGCTCTGCCCGCGCTCGGCGAAGCCGCAGGTGGCGAGCTCGGTGATGAGCAGCCGGTCGAGGCCGCGCTCCTCCGAGAAGTCGACCGACCTCACGTCGGCCTCGGGGTAGCGCAGGTTCGCGCGCTTGGTGAGGTTCCTGACCTTGGAGGTGACGAAGACGGAATGCGCCTCGTCCACGGCCATCTGCACCCGCTCGGCGCAGGTCATCCCCATGCACATGCCCTCGTCCTGGGCCTCGAGCGCGCCCAGCAGGTCCGCGGCGCCCATGTCGCGCAGCTTCCTCTTGGTCTCCATCGAGAGCTCCATCGCCCTACGCCTCCCCGTAGAAGTCCGCGCCGCGCACGTAGCCGGCCTCGTCGTCGCCGGGGCCGCCGTCGTCGCCGGGGCGCGCCCCGGCGGCCAGGTCCTGGCCGGTCTCCAGTATCGGCTTAAGGTGCTTGTACCTGGGAGACGGCCTGCCCGAGGCCAGCGCCATCTGGCAGGCGCGCTCGAGCCTGGGCCTGGTGTAGCGGTGCTCGAGCCTGAGCGCCGCGAGGGCCGCGTTGAAGCCCTGCTCCTCGTAGTCCACGCGTTGGAAGATGCGGTCCACCACCTCCCTGCAGGACGGGCCGACGCGGTCCGCCCACCTCCTTATGCGCCCGGCGTCCCAATCGGAGTACGACCTCCCCCCGGGCAGGTCGCCGGCGTGCGTCGAGTAGCGGTTCCGGGCGTAGGCCGGGAACAGCGGGTGCGTGGCGAGCCGCTCGCCTCCGAGGAAGACTTCCACCGTCGAGTCCGTGACCCTCAGGTCGACCGTCTTCCCGACCGCGAGATGGCTCACGGAATAGTAGTTGCGCCTGTAGGCGACGTGGCAGTTGCGTTGGACCTTGCGCCCGTAGATCCACTCGCAGACCTCGTAGGGGACGGCGGGGAGCGGGCGGAGCAGCGGCCTCTCCTGCTCCTCGAAGACCTGTCGGCGCGTTCCCTCGCGCTTGGCGAAGGGGCGCGCGTTGTGCTCCTCCAGCCTCTCCGCCACGGCCCTCTTGAGCTCGTTGAAGTCGGTGAACACGGTGTCGCGCAGGGCCGCGACGATCTCCAGGGCGGCCTGCCAGACCTCGTTTTCCGCGCTCGGCTTGTCGCGAGGGGTCGCGACGCGCGCCGGCATCACGGCCGAGCCGTAGTGGGCCGCCATCTCCCGGTACGCGCCGTTGAGCACGACCTCGCCCTCGCGGGGATGGCTCTCGACCCCGGCCTTCAGGTTGTCGGGCACGATGCAGGGCGTCGAGCCGCCGAGGTAGGCGAACGCGTGCACGTGGCAGCGGAGCCATGTATCCTGCTTCATGTCCAGCGTCGGCTCGACGTAGGACATCCGGCTGAAGGGCAGACAGGCCACGAACAGGTAGACCTTGGAGACCTCGCCCGTCGCGGGGTCGACGAGCCGCATCGTCGGCCCCGCCCAGTCGACCTCCAGGATCCTGCCGGCCTTGTGCCCGACCCGGCTCACCACCTGTTTCCTCACCGTGAACTCCCGGTAGCGCTTGCAGAACCGGTCGTAGGACATGAAGGGCTCGCCCTTCGACCTCGCGTCGTCGCGGTACTCCTCGTGCAGCCGCTTCAGCGTGACGCCGACCCGGGCGAGCTCGCGGTGCACGCGGTCCCAGTCGGGGTCGCGGTAGACGGGCCCCTCGTGAGCCCTCTCGGGGAACAGCAGCGCATAGGCCTCCGCGTCCGGCATCCCCTCGACGTCCTCCCAGGCGACGCCCCTCTCGTCGGCGGCGTGGAACGTGTCGATCACGCTCGTCTTGGAGACAGGCTGCGTCCGCGCTATCACGGTCGCCGACAGCCCCGATGCCCTGAGCCTCAGTATCTCCCTCACGGGTATCCTTCTCGCCATGCCCGATACCTCCTTGTCTCGCTGGAACACATGGCGCCGCGAGCGTAGCGCCGGCGCGATGCCGCGGGGCGGTGGCATCTGCGGCCGGTACCGAGGCGGAATACCGGTGGTATCGAAAGGGAATATCGGCGTGAGCGCGAGGTGGTATCGATTCGCGCTACACCCGGTACCGAAAAGGACGATTACTCACTCTTCCAGGTGATCGACGCCAGCTACGAGAGGAGGTCCCTGGCGATAACGACCAACGTGGACTTCTCCAGGTGGGGTTCCGTTCTGACCGACGACCAGATGGCGACGGCAATCATCGACCGGGTCGCGCACCACGGGCAGCTCATCGTCTTCGAGGGGGAGAGCTACAGACTGCGCCATGCCCTGATGCGTGCGTAGGTGCATAGTTTGTGAGAGTGGGGAATTCCTCGCTGTGACATTGTCCATCAAGGCCTGTGACAACGGGGAATATCTAGTTGACACGGACAGTCGCTCATGCTCGGCAAGTCAGGAAGCTAGCGGTGCACCCGTGACCGAACCCGAAATAATTGCGTGCCCAAACCCGAAAGTTTTCCGTGACCATTTCCGAAAGAGGGGCTTGACCAAACACAGGCGAGGCCAAGGCCCTCAAGGTCGCGTCCGAGCTCGATGGGATGAAGCTGGGGGAGGCGGCCAAGGTCGTCCGCAAGGGATACGCGGAGACGCTGACGTACACGCGCTTCCCGCGCGAGCACTGGCGGCGCATACGCACCAACAACGCCATCGAGCGGCTCAACCGCGAGATCCGACGCAGGACGAGGTCGTGGGCACCTTCCCCGACGGGAGGTCGGCCCTCATGCTCGTCACCGCGAGGCTCAAGCACGTCGCCGAGAGTGAGTGGGGCTCCCGCCGCTACCTGGACGTGACCCTGCTGGAGGGGTAGCCGCACCGGGGGGGGGCGGGCCTATGGGGCTGTCGGAAAGTGCGCAAGAATCTTGACTGTATCCATCCTCCGGTTCCGCGGGCCGGCGTCTCCGACTCCCGAGGGGAAACTCTGCCCCGAACTCAGCGAGACATGTATCGCTGAGTCTTGGAGGTGTCTCGATGAACTTGCAAATCAACGGTCGGATGTAAACAACGTGCCGGCACACAACATCTAAGAATCGGATATCCTGCGTGATTATAGTGCGACGCCTTGGACTCGTCTGCGCCGCAGGGTTCAATTGACGCTGCTGAGTCGCTATGGAAAGAGCCTTCGAATAACCGGGATCTTTTTTCCAATTAAAACAACGACTAGGCATATGATGTAAGCAATGACGGGGCCAAGCGTACGCCACAACAATGAACTTCCATCGAGATGAGTAATAGCGAGACCATAATAGAATATAAACATATGAATTAGATAAATTCCAAAACTGCATGACGAGAGCTTGGAAAGTACTTTATTAAGTTGAATGTTTTTGAATAATGAATGACTGTTGAGCTGCTTTGCAAAAACAAAGACAGCTGCACCCTGTAAGATACCGGCTGGGGATATGTAGCTCCATACAAAGGAATTAGCAGCTCCCTCCTCGAATAAGATGAGGAAATAGCGCATCGTTACGGACGTAGCAGCAGATATATATAAAACAATTCGATTACGGGAGCTCATGTCATAATGTGCAAGGTAGTATCCCATTATTGGGAAAATCAAATACCCGCTCAGTATGGAAATACTAAAGTTCCCATTAAAGGGGACTCCCGCTTGCTCAAATAAAAAGGGAAATAACGAATTAATTATAAAATATAAAACAATGACATACCGTATCGTCTTGAAGTTTTCTTTCCTAACAAAGAGGCTAAGAACTGGCATCATCAAGTAGATAGAGAAAAGAGGAAAAAAGAACCAATAAACATCGATAATTCTTGTATTAAATATCGCATCAATAAGGGATCGCGGTCCGACTGGCATCTCCATTTGGTGGGTTAGCGTCTTCCAAACAAGAGCAAGCAAACTCCACGCAATAAAAGGAACCATTGTTCTGATCAGTCGTTTTTTGAAGAATGTGCCCGTATCATATCTCCACCTATAATCAATCAACGTTGCGCCGGTCAACATTAGAAAAACGGGCACCGCCCAAAAAAATAGGCATTCCGCGGCAAGAGCTTGACAATATGACAGAGTTGGCGAATACGAATGAGATAGACCGTTAAAATGAAGGATGAGAACAGAAAGACAGGCAGTAACATTAAGTAAATCATAGTAATGTACGTGTTTTTCTGGGTCATTTTGGACAAGCGTGCATTTTGAGTATTCAATCTCGTTGAGTGCGCTATGCTGTCTTCCCAAGGCTGCCCCCTTAACGTTGATGTCTCATTATGAAGTATATGCTGAGAAAAGAGGGTATGTTTTAGAAAATGGACAATGGGGGATGCGGATACTTTCTTGGAAAGATGGCTCAGGCCGTGAGGCCCAGCCCCACCCTCTCCCCGCCTATCGTAGTACCCGTCCTTGAACTTCTTGAGTCTACCGGAGTTGTACCACCTCGCGTACGGCCTAACCTCCGGCTCGAGCTTCTCGACCGCGGCTCCCGACCAGCCCCTGCTGCGGACATATGCGCCGCCCTTCGTCGGTGGCGTTGCTGTCCATCCTGCCGGAGCGTCGCTGCCAGCCAGTGCAGCTTCTCGGCGGAAGGTCGGCGATCTGCGTGCCGGCGGTGCTGAGGGGGTGACTCTGGCGAGCTCTGCCGTCTCCCGGAGCGTCATCCCCTCCTCCCGCGCGAGCAGCACCAAGTTGACCTCGTCCCCGTCGTGCATGTAATCTCCGCCCCGGACCCGTGAGGGTCCAACTTTTCGTCCGCAGCCTCATTGCGTTATAGACAAGCTGAATTCTGGGATAGTTTTTGTGGCTCAGTGAACGAGTAGGCATCGCTCTCCCTCTATCGTCGTGTAAAATCACGTAGGTAGAATTCGATGTGACTGGAGACTCTATGTCGAAGATATCGATAGTTGTTCCTGCTTATAACGTTGCTAACTACATCGGGGAATGTCTAGATAGCGTTCTACATCAGACGCTCGAGGACATTGAGGCAATCGTTATCGATGACGCAAGCACAGACAATACGCTCGAAATAATTAAGAACTTTGCAGAGTCAGACGGTCGAATATCTGTCATTGAGCACGCCGACAACAAGGGACGTCACCTCGCTCGTATGTCCGGGGTTTCAAGGGCGACGGGTGATTTTGTTCTTTTCCTGGATGGAGATGACGCTCTTGCCCCTAATATGTGCGAGCTGCTTGTTTCGCAGATGGATCAGAACCCTGTGGATATACTTCATTTTGGTATTACTGTCGTCGGCACCAACGGAACCCTCCAAAACGAGGTAGATTCTTTTGGGGGGTACAACAACCGTCCAATTCCAAATTTGGAAGGGGACGAGATTGTTCGTGCGTCTTTTGATCCTTGCGGTGATTACCTCGCTGACTGGCGCTTCACTCAGAGAGTATATAGGGCATCCTTGGTAAAACAGGCCTTCGCTCTTATGTCAAAGAGCCGCCTCGATCGTGCCGAAGATGGGTATGAATACTTGGTTACCGCATCTCTCGCGGGTACTTACCGCTCCTGCAAGGAGATAAATGGATATATTTATTTCTATGGCAGGGGAGTCACGGGAACCAGTCGGCTCAGTGCCGAGCAGTTTGGGAATCATTGTATGCAATTTAAGAACAACTTTGACGCTGCCTATGCCTATGCCCACTCCGTTCAATCTGAAGTAGTTGCTGATTGTGCGGCAGGTTTTGAGCGGAAGGCAACTGAGCTGCTTGCAAATGACTGGGCCGTACGAATTGACGAGTCAGACAAGCGCAGGGCTGCGGTTCTCATGAGCAGGGTCTTTGGTCCCGAAAAGACTATTCGTGAGGTTTACCGCTTGCTTAGGGATAGGGCTTACGAGATTTGGATCAGCGGAGACAATGATTTGCATGCCTGCGCCGAGCTTGCTGACTGGCGCTCCGTTGCTTCGCTCATTACTCATGTGAGAGGCGTTGATCCTGCATCTGTACTCTATTCTCGAATGAAAACCATGCGTGACGAGGCTCTTTTGCATCTTGGTGAGGTCACTTCCCGGTACGAGCAGAATGTCGAGATGAAGAAAAAAGAGTCCCGGTTGTCAAGCAGCATAAAGATCTTCGTTACCTCCCATAAGCTCGTTTCGCTTTTTGACAGTAACGTGCTTCAGCCCGTTCAGGTTGGTCCAAAAGGACAGCGCTTCCCGGGCTATCTTCAGGATGATGACGGGGACAATATCGCTGATCAAAATCCGATGTACTGCGAGCTGACGACTCAGTACTGGGCGTGGAAGAACATCGACGCAGAGTATTATGGTTTCTGCCACTATCGCAGGTATTTTGATTTCTCCTCCACTCGTCACGAGGAAAATGACTGGGGGGAGATTATCGACGGCTACGTCAATGAGGCTGCTCAGAAAGAATACGGCCTCGATGACGAGACCATGCGGAGCGTCATCGAGGGGTATGACGTAATCACAACTGAGTTCAAGGACATTCGTGAATTCCCGAGCGGTAACGAGACCATTCGTGCGCATTACGAGGCCGCCCCGCTGCTTCATGTCGACGATCTTGATAGGGTCGTCGAGATTCTTAAGCTTCGGCATCCGGACTATTCTGAGGATGCGGACGCATTCCTGAGTGGACACGTGTCCTGCTTCTGCAACATGTTCATCATGCGTCGGGAGATTTTCCAAGCCTATTGCGAGTGGCTGTTCCCCATCCTTGAGGAATACGTGCAAGAGACCGACATGTCTCGCTATAGCCGAGAGGCGCTGAGGACTCCTGGCCATCTGTCCGAGCGCCTGTTCAACATCTATTATCTCCACCAGATGAGGGTGGACGGCTCTTGGAAGACGAGGCAGCTTCAATGCGTCCACTTTGAGCATCCTGAACCAATTTGCGAGCTTCATCCAATCAGCGAGGTTGACTACGAGGGTCCGATTATCCCCGTCGTTTTTGCCTCCGATGACAACTATGTTCCAATGCTGACCACGACGATGTTCTCCATGCTCGAGAATGCGTCGCCTGACAGGCTCTACGATATCGTGGTGCTGAACAAGAACATTACGTGGGAGAACCAGGAGACGATGAGGAGATTCCTTTCCCGCTTCTCCAATCTGCGACTGAGCTTCTATGACGTCTCGAACCTTATCGAAAGGTATCCACTTACCACGAGCAATCCCCATATCAGTATTGAGACATACTATCGATTCCTCATCCAAGAGGTTCTGCCCTATTACGATAAGGTGCTGTACCTAGACTCGGATTTGATCGTCGAGGGGGACGTTGCCGAGTTGTTTGATGTTGAGCTCGGAGACAACCTCCTTGCCGCAGCCCATGATATCGACTATTTAGGCAACCTCAACATGAACGATGGCAATCGCATGCTGTACTCGCAGAAGATGCTGGGCATGCAGAACCCCTATGACTATTTCCAGGCTGGCGTTCTCGTGCTCAATACCGCCGAGATGAGGCGTCTGCACGATATTGATACGTGGCTGACCTTGGCGTCGAACCCCGATTATATCTACAACGATCAGGATGTTCTGAATGCGGAGTGTGAGGGTCGCGTGGTCTTTCTGGAATATGACTGGAATGTCATGATTAACTGTGACTATCGAATCGAAAAGGTCTTCTCCTTTGCCCCTGCCGACGCTCTTGCCGCGTTTATGGACTCTCGCCTGCATGAGAAGATAGTTCACTACGCCGGATACGAGAAGCCTTGGCTTATGGCGCGGTGCGACAGAAGCGAGCTGTATTGGTCGTACGCCCGTCAAACGCCGTTCTATGAGAAGTTGCTCTCCAAGTTGGCGGAGTTTGCGAGCAGCAGGGCTGCCGACGAGGCGAAGGAGCGCGCGAAGGCTGAGATGCGAGCCGAGATTCAGGCCGAGGTTGCCGCCCGTATGCCTTCACGCGCGATGGGGGAGTCAAATCCCATCCGAAAGATAATTGATCCCATCATGCCTGTCGGTTCAAATCGCCGAGAGATAGCGAAGGCTCTGGGCAGGACGCTTCGCGGTAGATAATAGGGAAGATTTCACTTATGTGTCCAAGTAGATTATCGAGTGGTTCAAACCCGCTCGTATCAGTTGTTATACCTGCATACAAAGCGGTTAGCTTTCTAGACAAATGCCTTGCGAGCATTGAATGCCAGACTTTCAGGAATCTGGAGATAATCGTTGTAGATGACGCAAGCCCAGATGACACGATGAGCATCATAGAAAGGCATCGTCTTGCAGATTCCAGAATCCGCGTTGTTCCTCTCGCGCATAATTTGGGCACACTTGGAGCTCGGAAGCAGGGCGTTCTGGCAAGCTCAGGGGATTACGTAATGCTTGTTGACCAGGATGATGCTCTCGTTGGAGATGCAATTGAGAGGTGCGTTGCGTATGCGAGCGGTCATCCTGCCGATGAGTACTGCACGTAGTTAGTACCGCCGTTCTACGAAAACGGTACCGGCATTCCACAAACACGATACCGGCAAACTCCAATCGAATAGCCTTTCTGACGGGGGCGTCAAAGGGGCGCCCCACTCGTTGGAAAGGGGCATCCATGACAAGCAAAAAAGAGATAATGCGCCAGCTCCTGAAGGGGGTGAGCTGGAACGAGGTCGCCTCGGCGCTGGGCTGCAGCAAGTCGACCGTGGCGAGGTGCGCCGCGGCGATGCGCGAGCGGCGCATCGACTCCGAGAGGCTCGAGTCGATGACCGAGCCGGAGGTCTCGGGCCTCTTCGCCGACGGCCGTGGGAAGCGCGGCGAAGAGTACCTCGAGCCCGACTACGCGCGCGTCTGCGACCAGCTCGCGAAGATCCCGAAGATGACGCTGGCGCTCCAGTGGGCGCGCTACTGCGATTGTAACCCGGGCGGCAGGAGGCTCTACGGATACTCCGGGTTCTGCAGGAGGGTCGGCGAGTACGCCCGCGAACACGACCTCGTCGCGCGAATCGTCCACGAGCCCGGCAGGACGATGCTGGTCGACTGGGCCGGCCTCACGGCAACGCTCTTTGACCCGGTGAGCGGCAGAAGGACGCCGGCGTACCTGTTCGTGGCCTGCTTCCCCTGGTCGGGATGGATCTTCGCCGAGTGCTTCACGGACATGCGCAGCCGCTCCTGGATCTCCGCCCACGTCCACGCCCTCGAGGCCGCCGGCGGCGTGCCCGACATCCTCGTCCCCGACAACTGCGCCACCGCAACGGACCGCAGGCGCAAGGGGGAGCCGGTGAAGGTGAACGACGCCTATCTGGAGATGGCCGAGCACTACGGCTGCGCCGTGGTGCCGGCGCGCGTCAGAAGGCCCAGGGACAAGGCCGCGGCCGAGAAGGCGGTCGACCTCTGCGAGACGTGGGTGCTGGCCCCTCTGGCAGACGAGCGATTCTCCGCGCTCTCAGAGCTCAACTCCGAGGTGAGAAGGCTCGTCGGCCTCCTCAACGCCCGACCGTTCTCCCGCAGGGAGGGCTGCAGGGACGACGCCTTCTTCGGGGAGGAGCGAGCGGCGCTCAACCCGCTGCCGCCCGCGCGCTACGAGTGGTGCGAATGGCGGCGCTGCAAGGTTGCCCCCGACTACCACGTCCAGTGCGAAAGCATGCGCTACTCGGTTCCCCACCGCCTGGTCGGCCGCAACGTGGACGTCAGGCTCACCGCGTCGCGCGTGACGGTGCTGGACGGTGGCGAGGTCGTGGCAGAGCACCCGCGGCTTCGCGGGCGCAAGGGACAGTACTCGACCGATGCCGCCCACATGCCGACCGAGCACCTCGAGGCGCAGTCGCTCTGGACGCGCGCCTGGTTCGAGCGGAGGGCAGGGGAAATCGGCCCAGAGACGAAGCGGCTGCTGACCGGGATGCTCGACTCCCGCGCCATCGAAGCACAGGGCTACGTCGCATGCGCAAACGTCCTGTCCCTGTCCGGGCGCGGGCGCGCGGCGGAGCTCGAGGTGGCCTGCGCGCGCGTCAACGCCTCGGGCGGCGCCGCCAGCTACACGCGCGTGAAGAACACCATGTCGGCCATCAGGGCCGAGGGGCGGGCGCGGCCGGCGCCCGCCGCGCCGGCCGCAGCCCCGCAGCCCGACCGCGCCGCCCACGTCGGAAGGGTGCGCGGGGCGGAGTACTACCGGAGGGATCGGGGTGGCCGCGATGCTTAGCGACGAGATGTTCGCGCTCTTCACGAAGTGGCGCGTGGGCGCCTTCGGCAGGAGGCTCAGGGAGGTCTGCGAGGACGAGGCCTGCGACGCCCTGAGCTTCGAGGAGAAGATCGAGCTGTGCGTGGAGGCCGAGCTGGAGGCTCGCGAGAGCAGGAAGATCGAGAAGGCGGTGAGGCAGGCCAGGTTCAAGATAAGGGACGCCTGCGTCGAGGAGGTCTACTACCTTCCCGAGCGCAGCCTCACCCGCGACCGCGTCGCGAGGCTCGCGACGTGCGCGTGGGTCGACGCCAGGGAGAACCTCGTCATCGTCTCCGAGAGCGGCGGGGGCAAGAGCTATCTGGCCCAGGCCCTGGGCGTCGCCGCGTGCCGCAGGCTCCTCTCCGTGCGCTACGTCCGCCTCAACGACATGTTCCGCGAGATCAACGTCGCAAGGACCGAGGGCAGGCTCTACGACGCCCTCGACGAGTTCTCGAAGCCGAGCCTGCTCATCATCGACGACTTCTTCACCACGCCGGTGGAGAACCCGGCAAACGCGGTGGACCTCTTCGAGATACTGGAGGCACGGGAGGGCAGGGGATCCACCCTGATCGCGACCCAGCTCGAGCCCGACCAGTGGTACCTGAGGATCAACTCCGACCTGTGCGCGGACTCCATCCTGAACAGGGTCGTGGAGCACGCCAGGTTCTTGGACATCAAGGGCCCCAACATGCGCGAGTACACCGCAAGGCTGAAGGCGGAGAGGGAGAAGGGATACTGGGACTAAGTCACCGGTACTGCTTTGTAGAACAGCGGTACCGCCTCGGGGGTGCGGACATTTTCTTGGACCGGCCTAGGCGGTCAGCCCGAGCCGCCCCCTGCGGCCCCTGATCGTGTCGTACGCCGTCGCGCCGCCCTCGTCGAAGGCCTTGAGGCGCCCCTCGCGGTACCAGCGGACGTAGCCGGACAGCTCCTCGATGAACGACTCCGCGGTCCAGCCGCGCCAGTCGCGGTCGTGGAAGAACTCGACCTTGAGCCTGCCGAAGAAGCCCTCGCACGCGGCGTTGTCCGGCGAGTGGCCCTTCCGCGACATCGACCTGGTCACGCCCGCAGCCTCGCAGCC
The DNA here is from genome assembly GCA_963928085.1 of uncultured Atopobiaceae bacterium. Taxonomy (GTDB): domain Bacteria; phylum Actinomycetota; class Coriobacteriia; order Coriobacteriales; family Atopobiaceae; genus Thermophilibacter. Next base: position 1,004,633 of record CAWVDR010000001.1, on the reverse strand, counting down.
CGCGACCCAGTCGGGGGTGCGGTAGTGCCAGCCGCGGTCGGAGTGCAGCGTGAACCCGCCGCCCGTCGCGGCCACGGCGCCCTCCAGCATCTCGGCGACGAGCGCCTTCGAGGGGCTGGTGCCGCAGGAGAACGCCGCGACGTCGCCGTCGTAGAGGTCGATGGCGGGCGACAGGTAGACCTTGCGGGCGTCGTCGGGGAGCCTGAACTCGGTGATGTCGGTGACCAGCACCTCGCCGGGCCGGGCCGCCGAGAAGTCGTGGGAGTCCGACGTGCCCTCGGCGAGCAGCAGGTTCGGCGCGGAGCGCAGCCCCTCCTCGCCGGCGTAGGAGCTGTAGCGCCGCCGGCGCGGCCGACGGGCCGCGAGGCCCTCCTCGCGCATCACGCGCCTCACGCGCTTCTCGGAGGCGACGACCCCGCGGCGACGCAGCTCGGCGTGCACGCGCCGGTAGCCGTAGCGGCCCCGGCCCGCCTCGAACGCCTCCCTCACGAGCGGCCTGAGGGCCGCGTCCCTGTCGAGGCCCAGGCGCGAGCGGTGGTACTCATAGGAGCTCCTCGATATCCTCAAGAAACCGGTGATCGAGCGGAGGGGCAGGCCTGTCTCCCGCCTCAATCTCTCGCCGAGCTCGCACTTGCTCCTGTTCGAGATCGAAGCCGGGTCCCACCCTCCCGCTTTTAGGTCGGCCAACACCGCCCTGAGCAGCAGGTTCTCTATCTGCGCCGGCGCCAGCCCCGCGAGGGGCCCGGTCGCCGGCGGGTCGTACAGCCCCTTCTCGGACATGCGCGCCGCCCTTCCGTCGGTGGTGTCGCCGCCCATCCTACCGGAGCCCCACGGCGCGCCCGTGTAGCTCCTCGGCAGGAGGCCGGCGGCCCACGCGCCGGCGGTGCTGAGGGGGACGCCGGCGAGCTCCGCCGCCTCCCGGAGCGTCATCCCCTCCTCCCGCGCGAGCAGGACCAGGCCGACCTCGTCCCCGTCGTGCATGCGGACCTCCGTTCCGGACCCGCGAGGGTCCAACTTTTCGTCCGCACCCCCCTCTCGTCCAGAGGCGGTACCGTTTTCGTAGAACGGCGGTACTAACTACGTGCAGTACTCACTGCCGACATCTATCACTTCTCGGTCAAGGTTATTGCAGAAAATGACGATGCGAGGCGTGCCGCGGCTGGAATGCAGGCATTTCTTACGCCGCCCCCAAGGCGCCTTGAGGGTGACGATATTCTTAGGGTCCAGCTGATGGACTCGGGCGGCTACGACTGGCATGTACATCACAAGCTATACGAGGGTCAATTTGCTCGTTCCTGCTACGAGCTGGCGACAGACGAGCGACTGATTCTCTCCGATGACATCTACATGTGCTTCATCATGGCTTCAAAAGCTTGCAATTATGAGGCCATACCGGATTCCGCCTGGTATCTCTATCATCTTGGAAGAGGAGAAACCTACGGCAAGAAGCTTGACCTCAATTCTTTTGAGAGGCTTGCTTCGGCAGAAGGTAAGGCCCTTCGCCTTGCCCGGCGTTTTGTTGGCGGCGAGTCTGCGCCTTCTAGAGGAGACTGGTCGGATCGATTGGATGATTTGAGAGACAGGCTTGTCTTTCACACGATGAATGAGTGGATGGATAGTCTTCCCGATGAGCTTAAGGAGCAGTCTGCTGCAATTGCGTTGAGGCATTATCCCGCTGATGCGGTTAGCGGCGAGATTTATCGATTCGTTCGCGATTTCGCTTACGCCTATCTTCAAGAAGGTGATAAAGATTCCCCGACTGCGAAAGAGTTCAAAAGGCGGGCTCTTGATTACCTGTATCTCGCACGTCTTGCCGAGGAGGACCCCTCGTTTAGCGAGAAAAACGAGAGATATCGAGCGATGAAAGACATCGCTTTATGTCATCTTAACGACGGTGGACTTCTGGAGCCTAGCGGGATGTCCAGTCACGATATCGATGATGATGCGGAAAGGGGCCGTCCCTTCAGAGGCCTCATTGCCAGGCTGATGCGGACGAGATTGATGGTCTTCGTGAAGCGGCGAAATAGATGATATTACTGCTCATAGCCTAAGCCATCTTTGCCGGAGTGTTTGCACTATTGGGACGTCTGAAAACGGGGCGTACGCTCATGTCGTCGAGCTCTATGGTTCTTTCTCGGACCCCCTTTTATGAAACGTGGTCCCAATAGGCCCGCTTGACTCCCGTAGATTGGATGTCCGCCTTACACAGGCGTTACAATTACACATTAGCGCCTCGAGCGTCCAGTGGCGCTTCTTTGTCTGTGGGTCTCGGTTTAGGGGCAGTGCGTTCATATGGAAGAGATTCAGCAGTTTGTGGGCGTCGCCCCATCTTGGCATGCGATTATTCCGCTGGTGGGCATTGCATGCCTTCTTGGATGTGCCCTCCTTGTTCTCAGACGTCGTAAGGTCGACTCGTTGCTTGCGGGGGTGCAAGAGGCCCTCTGGTCTGTGCCGGCGCTGCTTGTCCTTGTCTTGCTTGCGCTGATGTGCTCGCTGGGGCTTTATGTGTCGAGCGAGGGATATCTGATTGCTGCAACAGCCCTGGCTGCCCTCTCTGGGTGCGCGACGCTTTTTAGGAACGTCCTCTCAAAGGCCCTTGGGCGCTTGCCCTTGCGGGCTGGCGTTGCTCTTGGGCTTGCTCGCGATGTGCTCATACTGTGCGCAAGCGTCTTTCTATCCTTCGTGCTGGTCGAGCTTCCCTGGAATCCCACTTTCCTCTCCGTCGAGGGGCATCTCATTCTGGTGAACCTCGTCCTTATCTCCGTGCCGTTCCTCGCGGTCTATCTGATTGGAGGGCGGAGGGGAGCCCCGCTGGCGGTGCTGCCGGCTGCGTTCTGCGCCCTCGGCATCGCCCAGTACTTCCTGTCCGTGTTCAAGTATTCCGCCATTCGCCCGAGTGACGTATTTGCCCTGCAGACGGCTCTGTCCGTAAGCGGCGGATATAGCTATGAGGTTGGCGGGAACCAGGTTCTAGTCCTGGGGCTCTGTGCCGTTGCCATTGCAATCCTCTCCTTTGTGCAGCCCCAGAACCTCCTTTCCGAGAAAGACCGGCGTCTTCGTCTCGCTGCGTCTGGCGTGCGCGTCGCATGCGGCGCAGGCGTCCTTGTTGTCGCCGGTCTTGTGCTGGGAGAGGTCAGCCTTTCGCGCGATCTTGGGTTCTCTCCCTCCTACTGGAATTCCATCTATGTGTATAGGAACCAGGGGTTTGTCGGCTCGTTCGTGACCATTGCTCAGAACTCTCGCGTCGCGAGGCCCGATGGGTACACGGAGGGTGATGCTCGGGACCTGCTGCAAGAATATGCGGCGATGTATCAGGATGAGGCACAGGTGACGAGTTCGCGAGGGGATGCCGAGCGGCAGTTCCAGCAGACCCGTCCCGTCGTTGTGGCGATCATGAACGAGTCGTTCTCCGACCTTTCGATCTACGAGGGCCTGAATGCGGGCTACGAAGGCCCCTCTCGTCTCAAGTCCATCGAGGACGCCCTGTATACCGGCTACGTGTACAGCTCGGTGCTGGGGGGCGGCACGTGCAACAGCGAGTTTGAGTTTCTCGTTGGCGCTACCATGGGATTTGTGGGCGCGGAGAACCAGCCCTACGTGATGAACAGCTTCTCGAACACTCCTTCGTTGCCGTGCCAGTTTGGGGAGATGGGCTACTCTACGAGCGCCATCCACCCGCAGGTGAGCTCCAACTGGAACCGGGAGACCGTTTACGAGGAGATGGGCTTCGATTACTTCCTGGATATCGACTCGTTTGACGCGTCCTCTTCGATAAGGCATGCCGGCGTCACCGATGCCGTTACGTATGACAAGATCATCGAGCTTATAGAGTCGGATGACAGCCCGCAGTTCATCTTTGACGTCACGATGCAGAATCATAGTGGCTACGACACGTTTGACCTCCCGGAGGAGGAGCGGGTCGACCCCGGTATCGGATGGGCGGAGGAGCAGCTTGTCTCAGAGACGACGGAGTACGTCTCGCTCATCGAGGCCTCGGACCGCGAACTGTCCGACTTCATCAATCGTCTCCGCGAGTTCGACCGCCCGGTCGTCGTCGTGTTCTTCGGCGACCATCAGCCTGCTTTGGGAAGCACGTTCAACAACCTCATCTACTCCGGGGAAGACCAGGGCGACCCGGCCCATTCCGCGCGCGTCTATCAGACCCCCTATATGATCTGGGCAAACTATGACGTCGCAGGCAACGACCAGGTCTCCGAGCGGCTTGACATAGGCATCAATAGCCTCGCGGCGGTGATGCTGGATGCCATTGGCGCGCCGATGACGGATTGGCAGATGGCACAGGTCGCCCTTTTACGGGAGGTGCCTGTAATCAACGGATACGCCTATCAGACCCCTGACGGCCAGTGGCACGAGCTGGGCGGGGACGTGGCGGACGCTGTTCGCGATATCGAGTGGATCCAGTACCTAGAGTACGCGTCCAAGCTGTGACGTCCCCTCGAGCTGGGACGCCTCTCACGGGCTATTGACAAACGTCCGAAATCGGACTAATGTAGCTCGTCGCAAAGGGAGGGGGGGACCATGAGCTCCGAGCGAGAGCCCACGAGCGCGCGTCAGCTCGACGCGCTCTACCAGAAGACCGACAAGGTCTACTACGAGCTCGCGCGCGGGTGCGGGCTCTCCGAGACCGCGTACTGGATCCTCTATGCCGTAGAGGTCTCCGGCGGTGCGATCTCGCAGGCGAGGATCGCCGAGGAGTTCTCGTACTCCCGTCAGACGGTCAACTCCGCCCTCAAGACGCTCGAGGCGCGCGGCCTCGTGGAGCTCGCCAGCCTCGAGGGGGATCGCCGCTCCAAGGCGGTCTCGCTCACGCCCGAGGGCCGCTCCTTCGCCGACGAGCGCATCGTGCCAGCCATCGAGGCGGAGGACCGCGCGTTCTGCGCCCTCGCTCCCGAGGAGCGCACGGAGTTCCTGCGACTCGCGCGCCTCTACACGGAGGCGATCGACCGCGAGCTCGCCGCTATCAAGAAAGGGGAGATGGGTCAGTGAGCGAAGGGAAGCGTGACTACAGCAAGCGCACCTCGGCGCGCCTGCTGCTCTCGCTGATGCTGCCGTACAAGGGTCTTCTCGCCGCCATCTTTGTGGCGTCCCTGTGCGACATGACGGGCATGCTGTTCATACCCACGCAGCTCTCGGCCATGGTTAACGTGGCCGTGAACACGCGTGACATGTCCGCTCTCATGGGGCACGGCGTGGCCATGCTCATCGCTGCGTTCGTGGGCTCGGGCGGCTACCTCACGACGGTCTACCTCACCTCGCGCCTGTGCGCCAAGGTCGGGCGCGACCTGCGCCTACGCGTCTACGAGGCGTCGCTCGCGTTCTCGGGCTCGGACTTCAACGCCTTTGGCACGGGCTCCATGATCACGCGCACGCTCTCGGACGCCAACGTCATCCAGCAGACGCTGCTCATGTCCATCCTCATGATCTTCCCGGTGCCCATCGCCTGCGTGATTGCCGTGGCGCTGGCCTTCTCCACGGACGTTGTCATGGGGTGGGTGCTCCTGGTGGTGACGCTCACCGTGGTCTCCATCTGCGCGGTGGCGGTTGCCAAGTCCGCGCCCATCTTCACGCGCCTCCAGGGCTTCATCGACAACATGAACACCCGCCTGCGCGAGTCCATCACGGGCGTGCGCGTGATCCGCGCCTTTGGCAAGGAGGCGCACGAGCGCGGCCGCCTCGACGAGACCTTCACCGACTTCGCCACCAACGCCATCCGCGTGAACGTGGTCTTTGCCCTCACGGACTCCATCACGTTCTTCCTTATGAACGCCGTGGAGGCGGCGATCATGTGGGTGGGTGCGGACCGCGTGGGCGCCCACGCCATGCAGATCGGCTCCATCTCCGCCCTGGTGGAGTACGCGATGCTCATCATGCTGTTCCTCATGATGGCGCAGTTCGCGATTCTCCAGGTGCCGCGCGCGCTGGCGTGCCTCACGCGCGCCGCCGAGGTGCTCGACGTCACGCCGGAGATAGCAGACGACCCCGCGCCCGCCGCACTCGGCGCCGCCGAGAAGGACGACGAGGTCGCCCGCTTTGACCACGTGAGCATGCGCTTCTCGGATGCGGACGAGGACACCCTGCACGACCTCTCGTTCTCCCTGCGGCGCGGCCAGGTCACCGCGATCATCGGCAACACGGGCTCCGGCAAGTCCACGATCGCGCGCATGCTGCTGCGCTTCAACGACGCCACGGGCGGCAGCCTGAGCTTCGGCGGCGGCGGCGTGCGCCGGCTTGCCCAGGACGACCTGCGCCGCCGCATCGCGTACGTGCCGCAGAAGGCGTGGCTCTTCTCGGGCACCATCGCGGAGAACCTGCGCCACGGGGACGCCGACGCCCCGGACGCGCGCCTCTGGCACGCGCTCGACGTCGCGCAGGCGAGCTTCGTCCGCGAGCTGCCGGACGCGCTCGGCACGCGCGTGGCCCAGGGCGGCACGAACTTCTCCGGCGGGCAGCGCCAGCGCCTCGCCATCGCGCGCGCCCTCGTGCGTCAGGCGGATCTCTACGTCTTTGACGACTCGTTCTCCGCGCTGGACTACAAGACGGACGCCGCGCTGCGCCACGCGCTCGCCGGCGAGCTCACGGACGCCGCCACGCTCATCATCGCGCAGCGCGTGAGCACCATCCACGACGCCGACCAGATCGTGGTCCTGAAGGACGGCGAGGTCGTGGGCCTGGGGCGCCACGACGAGCTGATGGAGAGCTGCCCCACCTACAAGGAGATCGCGGACTCGCAGACGAGGGGAGGCGCCGCCGATGAGTAGCGAGATGAACCAGGAGCTCGACGAGGCCGTCGAGCTCGAGCGCGGGGAGGTCGCGACCGTCCCCGAGGAGGAGCTCGAGGTCCCCGCCGACGCCCTCGGCACCGCCCGGCGCCTTTGGGACGCCGCGCGCGGCCAGCGCTGGAGGCTCGTCGTTGCCGCCCTTTGCTCGGTGGCCTACGTCGCCGGCTCGCTCGGCGCCACGGCGTACAGCGCCCATCTGATCGACCTGCTCTGGACCAGCATCCAAGCCGCCTTTGCGGAGGGGGAGCCCTTCGTCGCCGCCATCGGCAACGGAGGCGAGGAGATCCTCGTGTTCCTGGGCATCTGGACGACGGCCTGGGTCTTCTACACCGTACAGGTGCTCGTCATGGCGAGCTTTGCCGAGCGGCTGAACCTGGGCCTGCGCGAGCGGATCGCCGAGAAGTGCGCCCGCCTGCCGCTCTCTTACTACGACGCGCACCAGCCCGGCGACACCATCAGCCGCGTCACCAACGACCTGGACAAGGTCTCCGAGGTGCTGCAGCGCGGCCTGCTGCAGCTGCTGATCGCGGTCACCATGGTCGGCGGCGCCATCCTGATGATGTCAACCTACAACCTGATGCTCACCGGCGTCTTTGTGGTGTTCGCCCTCGTGGCGACCGTGGTCACCAAGATCGTGACCACGAGCACGCTCAAGGTCGCCGCCGCGCGCCAGGCCGCGCTCGGCGAGCTCACCGGGCGCGTCGAGGAGGCCTACTCCGGCCGTGCCGTCATCAAGGCCTTTGGGCGCGAGGAGGCGAGCCGGGCGGACATCGCCGAGGCCGCCGAGCGCCTCGCGGAGACGAGCGGCACCGCCGACTTCGTGACCAACGCCATCGCGCCTGCCATCCGCTTCCTGATGCGCCTCTGCCAGGTGACCGTGGGTCTTCTCGCCGGTGGCATGCTCGTCATGGGGCAGATCTCCGTCGGCGTGTTCCAGGCGTTCTTCCAGTACGTGATGCAGGCGTCCGAGCCCTTCACGCAGCTCTCGCTCACGGTGAACATGCTGCAGGGCGCGCTCGCCGCCGCCGAGCGCGTGTTCAAGCTGCTGGACGAGGCGGAGGTCGTGCCGGACCCGGTGGAGCCGGCCGAGCTCCCGGAGGTCGTGGAGGGGCGCATCGCCTTCGAGCACGTGCGCTTTGGCTACGCGCCGGACCGCCCACTCATGCGCGACGTCTCGCTCATCGCGGAGCCCGGGCAGAAGGTGGCCATCGTCGGTGCCACGGGCGCGGGCAAAACCACCCTCATCAACCTGCTCATGCGCTTCTACGAGGTGGACGGCGGCCGCATCACGCTCGACGGTGTGGACACCCGCGATCTCACGCGAGCGGACCTGCGCCGCCAGTTTGGCATGGTGCTGCAGGACGCCTGGCTCTTCGAGGGCACCATCGCGGAGAACATCGCCTACGGTAAGCCCGGTGCCACGCGCGAGGAGGTGGAGGCGGCGGCCCGCGCGGCTCGTGTGGACTTCTTCGTGCGTACGCTGCCGCACGGCTACGACACGCTGCTCTCCAACGACGCCGAGAACATCTCACAGGGTCAGCGGCAGCTGCTCACCATCGCACGAGCCATGCTCACCGATCCGGCGATCCTCATCCTCGACGAGGCCACCTCGAGCGTTGACACCCGCACCGAGCAGGCCATCGTTCGCGCGATGGAGGCCATCATGGAGAACCGCACGAGTTTTGTGATCGCGCACCGGCTCTCCACGATCGTGGACGCCGACCTCATCCTCGTGATGGACCACGGCAACATCATCGAGCAGGGGACGCACGAAGAGCTTCTGGTCGCCGGGGGCGCGTACGCGGAGCTCTACCGCAGCCAGTTTGCGTAGTTCTTCTCGCCGCGCCTAGGCGAACTGCGCCTCGTAGGCCCTGACGACCTCCTCGACGGGGCCGTCCATGCGCTGCTGGCCCTTCTCGATCCAGATGGCGCGCTGGCAGATGCGCTGGACCTGCTCCATGGAGTGGGAGACAAAGAGCACCGTGACGTTGCCGGAGTCGATGAAGCTCTGGATGCGGCGCTCGCACTTCTCCTGGAAGAAGACGTCGCCCACGGAGAGGGTCTCGTCGACGATGAGGAGGTCCGGCTCGGTCACCGTGGCGATGGCAAAGGCGATGCGCGCGACCATGCCCGAGGAGTAGTTCTTGAGCGGCATGTCCATGAAGTCGTGCAGCTCGGCAAAGTCGACGATCTCCTGGAGGTGCTCGTCGACGAACTCGTTGGAGTAGCCGAGAAGCGCGCCGTTGAGGTAGATGTTCTCGCGCGCCGTGAGCTCGGGGTCAAAGCCCGCGCCGAGCTCGATGAGCGGGGCGATGTTGCCGCGCACCACGATGGAGCCCTCGGAGGGCTCGAGCACGCCGGCGATGCACTTGAGCATCGTGGACTTGCCGGAGCCGTTGGTGCCCACGAGGCCCACGACCTCGCCGCGGCGCACCTTGAAGCTCACGTGGTTGAGCGCGCGGAACTCCTTGAAGAACAGCTCGTGCCTCATGATCTTGATGAAGTACTCCTTGAGGTTGTTGAGCTGCTCGCTCGCGATGTTGAAGATCATCGAGACGTCGTTGACCTCGATCGCGTACTCGGAGGCGGTGGTGTCTGCCATGGGAACCGTCCTAGATGAAGAGGATGAACTTGTGCTCGGTCTTGCGGAAGACGAAGTAGCCGAGCGCGAGGGCGAGAAGCGCCCAGAACACGGCGAGCAGGATCACCGTGGTGGTGGGGTCGGACTGGTAGACGATTGCGCAGCGCATCATCTCGAGGTAGTTGTACATGGGGTTGGCCTTGACGACCCACACGACGAACTGCGGGGCGCCGGCGTTCGTGAGCAGCGAGAGGTCCCAGAAGATCGGCGTGAGGTAGGTCCAGGCCGTGAGCGCGACGCTCCAGAGGTGGATCATGTCGCGGAAGAAGACCGCCGCGGCGCCGATCAGCAGGCTGATGCCCACGCAGAAGAGCATGAGCAGCAGCAGCGCGGGAAGCATCCAGACGATGTGCCAGGTGGGCGCGATCCGGAAGAACAGCATGACGATGACGACGGCGATGAGGGAGAGGGCAAAGTTGACCATCGCCGAGAGGACCTTCTGGACGGGGAACACCCAGCGATCGACCTTGACCTTCTTGAGCAGCGGGGCAGCATCGATGATCGAGCGCAGGCCCGTGCTCGTGGCCTCGTTCATGAGGCCGAAGGTGACGTTGCCCACGATGAGGTAGAGCGGGTAGTTCTCCACGTTGGAGCCGCGCAGGAAATACGAGAAGACGAAGCTCATGATCATCATCATGAGCAGCGGGTTGAGCACGCTCCAGACCACGCCGAGCACGGAGCGGCGATAGCGCAGCTTGAAGTCCTTGGTCACGAGCTGCTGCAGGATGAAGCGGTCCTTCTCCAGGGACCCCTTGGCGTGCGTGGCCCTCTCGACTGCCTCTGTGGTGTGGCCCAAGGTTCCTCCCTGTGGCTGCAGACGTTCGTTTATCTGACCTGAAATCCTATCACAGCACGTCGCAGGTCATAGAAACGCCAGAGCCCGGCGATCTTCTCGGCCTGTTGCCCTAGTCGCAGGCGCCGCAGGACTCGCACTTCTCCGACGCGGGGGCGCCGCCCTTGCCGCGCTGGTCCGTGTTGTAGAAGCCGGAGCCCTTGAAGACGATCCCGGAGGGGTCGAAGACGCGCTCGGCCTCGTTCCCGCAGCTGGGGCAGCTCACCTTGGGGTGGGCGCTCATCGGGTGCTCCACCTCAAACGTGATCCCGCAGTCCGGGCAGTGATAGTCGTAGCGTGCCATGGTACCCTCCGAAAAGACGCGTTTTCAAACGTCTGATACTTTACCCAACCTCGCGGCGAATTCTCCCGGGATCGCCGAACTATGATGGGCTTCACGAACGAAGGGGGAGCGATGGACATTCAGGGCGCGATCTTTGACTGCGACGGCACGCTCGTGGACTCGATGGGCATGTGGCGCTCGGCGAGCTCGTGGATCTGCGAGCATCACGGGGTCGAGCCGCTGCCCTTCGAGCAGATCGAGTCGCTCGCGCTGAGAGAGACCTGCGACATGTATCACGACGAGAAGGGGATCGGCGACTCGGGCGAGGGGCTCTACGAGGAGCTCTGCGCGCACGTGCGCGACGCCTATGAGCACGAGGTCCCGCTTATGCCGGGCGCCCGCGAGTTTTTGGACGAGCTGGCGGCGGCCGGCGTGCCCATGGTGATCGCCTCGTCCACGCCGGTGCGCGAGCTGCGCTGCGCGCTCGCGGCGCACGGGCTCGAGCGCTACTTCTCCGACATCGTGAGCACCGAGGACGTGGGCGGGCGCGACAAGGAATTCCCGGACGTCTACCTCGAGGCCGCGCGCCGGCTGGGCACGCCGCGCGAGGCGACGTGGGTCTTCGAGGACGCGCCCTTTGGCGTGCGGACGGCGCGCCGCGCCGGTTTTGCCGTGGTGGGCCTCTTCAACGACCACGACGGGCGCCGCGAGGAGGACGTGCGGCCGTGGTGCGACGTCTTCGTGCACGGCTTTGCCGAGCTCTCGCTGCCGCTGCTGCGTGACTACGAGCGTCCCGCGGCGGCGCGCGGCGCGGCGCTGCGCACGCTTGTGGTGGCCGGCTCTCCCGAGCCGAGCTCGCCGGAGCTTCTCGCCCGCCTTGCCGACGAGGCGGACTACGTGGTCGTGGCCGACGGCGGCGCGGACGCGTGCCGCTCCGCCGGCGTGGTCCCCGACCTCTTCTGCGGCGACGACGACTCCGCCTCATGCGAGGCGGTCGCCTGGGCCCGCGGCGCCGCGCGGTCGACCGTGAGCTTCCCGTCCGAGAAGTACGCCACGGACCTTGCGTTGGCACTCGACTGCGCCCGCCACGAGGCGGCGCGCCGTGGGGCACCGCTCGCCGTAACGCTCACGTGCGCCTCCGGCGGACGGCCCGACCACGCGCTTGCCGTTGTGGGCCAGCTCGCCGGCGCGGGGTGCGCCTCGGCGCGCGTCGTGGAGGACGGCTACGAGATGCGCATCGTCTCGGCGACGGGGGAGAGCCGCTGGGAGCTGGGGCCGGAGGCGCTTGGGCGCACGTTCTCGGCCATCGCCGTGGCGTCGGACACGCGCGTGGACGAGCACGGCATGCGTTGGGAGCTCACCGACAAGCCGATGGACCTTCTCGGCGACCTGGGCGTATCCAATGTTGTCACCTCCGCGGACGCGGCGATCGTCTGCCGCTCCGGGGCCGTGGCGGCCTACCTTTTGAGCGCGGCCGACCCCCACAGATAGGTGGGCGCAACAGAAACCCCACAAATGCTTGAGGTTTTGTGTTGCGGCCGCGCTGCCGTGTGCTATAGTTGGCGAGCTGTGTAAAAGCGGGCGCGAGAAGAGCGCCGCGCCCCCGAGGAGGTAAGCATGTCCAAGGTCTGTGAGTTCTGCGGCAAGCATGCCGTTGCCGGTCATTCCATCAGCCACTCCCACCGTGTGGTGAACCGCACGTTCAAGCCGAACATCCAGCGCGTCACCGTGGTCGTCGACGGTCACCGTCGCAAGGCCAACGCGTGCTCCCGCTGCCTCAAGTCCGGCAAGATCGCCCGCAGCTAGTCACTGCGCAACGCGTGAGCGAGGGGCCGCCCGCCGGGCGGCCCCTTTTTTGTGCCCCACGGCTCCGTTTTGGCTTCCGCTAGCCTCCCTCCGGGAGGGGCGGGGGACGGGCGCGTGCGGAGGCGCAAAACGCCGCTGGCACAGGCGCGCGCGTCCTTCTCGCGCGCCTGCGCTATAATCAATCACATTGAGACAGCTCTCCCGTGTCGAGAGGAGTTCGCATGTCAGGTGTTGTTCCGGGTACGCTGAGGGTCTCCAACGACTGCATCGCAGACCTCGCCGGCTATGCCGCGCTCGAGTGCTACGGCGTGGTGGGCATGGCAGAGATCGACGAGCAGGCCGGCGTGGCCCGTCTGCTTCCGTCCTTCCGCCTGCGCAAGGGCATCGACGTCGCCGCCTCCGCCGGCCGCGTCACGGTCGACCTGCACGTGATCGTGGAGCAGGGGGTCAACATGGCCTCCGTCGTGGGCAACCTCACCAGCTCCGTCAAGTTCCTGCTCAAGCAGATCGCCGAGCTCGACAACGTTGACGTGAAGGTTCACATCGAGGGCCTGCGCAACGCGCGCTAGCACCTCCCGCAGCAGTTGGCCTCGCAAGAGAAAAGGTCCTCGAAGATGATTTCGACTGTCGTCCGCACATGCTTCCCCGTGGCCGCCAAGGTCGTTGCCGACCGCGCCGAGGAGATCAACAAGCTCAACGTCTTCCCCGTCCCCGACGGCGACACCGGCACCAACATGTCGCTCACCCTGAACACGGTCGTCCGTGAGGTGGAGGCCCTGCCGCTCACCGCCTCGATGGACGACGTCTCCAAGGCCATCACGCACGGCTCGCTCATGGGCGCGCGCGGCAACTCCGGCGTCATCACGAGCCAGATTCTGCGCGGCATCGCCGAGGGCCTCTGCGACGCCAAGGATCCCGAGCACGCCACGCCCGCCGACGTCGCCCACGCGTTCCGCCGTGGCGTGAAGGTCGCCTTCAAGGCCGTCCGCAAGCCGGTCGAGGGCACCATCCTCACCGTCCTGCGCGACGTCTCCACCAAGGCTGACCAGCTCGAGAAGACCCGCGACCTTGCCACGCACGACATGCTCGATGCCCTCGTCGTCGAGGCCTACGAGTCCGTGGCGCGCACCCCGGAGCTCCTGCCCGTCCTCAAGGAGAACGGCGTCGTGGACTCCGGCGCCTTCGGCTTCGCCGTGTTCATGGAGGCCTTCGTCAACGCCGCCACTGGCAAGGCCGGCGAGCTCACCGACTTCAAGACTACCGTCGACGCCAAGGCCGACGTCTCCGCCAAGGTCCAGATCGAGCTCAACGACGACTGGGAGGGCTCGGAGTTCCGCTACTGCAACGAGTTCCTCTTCAAGGCCGAGAAGGACTTCGACGTCGACGAGTCCCTGGCCTATCTCGCCACCCTCGGCGACTGCGAGCTGATTGTGGGCGCCTACCCCGACTTCAAGGTGCACGTGCACTCCAACGAGCCCAACCGCGTGCTCGAGTACATGCTCCAGTTTGGCCAGGTCTACGAGGTCTTCATCCACAATATGGACATGGAGTCCCACGACCGTACGGCTAAGATCGCGGCCGATCAGGCGGCGGAGGGCGAGAAGGGCACGGGCCCGCGCAAGGCGCTCGGCTTCGTGGCCGTGGCGGCCGGCTCGGGCGAGGAGGAGATCCTGCGCTCGCTGGGCGTCGACGTCGTCGTCTCTGGCGGCCAGACCATGAACCCCTCCACGGCCGACATCCTGGAGGCCATCGAGTCTGCCAACGCCGACAACGTGATCGTGCTCCCCGGCAACGGCAACATCCGCATGGCCGCCGAGGCCGCCGCGTCTGCGTGCGAGGACGCGCACGTCGCCGTGGTTCCCACCAAGACCGTCCTGCAGGGCTTCTCGGCGATGTTCGCCGTGGACCCCGAGGGTTCGCTCGAGGACAACGTCGAGGCCATGACCGAGGCCATCCAGGGCGTCCGCGGCGGCGAGGTCACCACCGCCGTGCGCGACTCCCAGGCCGCCGACGGCACGCCCATCCACGACGGCGACGTCATGGGCATCCAGGACGACTCGATCGACGTCGTGGGCTCCGACGTGGCGCAGGTCACGCTCGACCTCATCGCCAAGATGCAGGACGAGGAGGAGGGCGACTCGCTCACCATCCTCGCCGGCCAGGACATGGACGACGAGGCCTTCGAGGCGCTCGTCGCCGCCATCGAGGAGGCCCAGCCCGACCTCGAGGTCGACCCGCACCGCGGCGAGCAGCCCCTCTACCCCGTGATCTTCTCGATCGAGTAGGCAGTGGGGGAGCGCCCCGCCATCTCGGTAGCAGCGGAGAGGGTGCAGCGAACCTGCGCCCTCTCCGATTCTGTGTCGCGCCTGCGCTACGTCAAGGGCGCCCGCGAGGAGGCGCTCGCGCGTATGGGGATACGTCGCGTGCGCGACCTGCTGCTGCACGTGCCCCATCGCTACCTGGACTTCTCGCGCGTCGAGAAGATCGCGCACGCGGACGTGGGACTCGACGCCACGATCGTGGGCCGGGTGGACCGCGTGCGTCTCAAGCGTCCCAAGCCCCGCCTGCAGATCGTCGAGCTCTCGCTGATGGACGAGACGGGCGTTCTTATCGCCACGTTCTTTAGGCAGCCCTGGGTCGCCGAGCAGGTGCACGAGGGCGACGTGGTCGCCGTCTCGGGCAAGGTGACCTTTGGCTACGGATTCAAGCAGATGAAGTCCCCGTTCTACGAGGTCGTCACTGGGACGGGGGAGGCCGGCGACCATGCGCGCGTCCTCCCGGTCCACCCCGTGACCGAGGGCCTCTCGGCGAGCTGGATGCGCCGCATCGTGGCCACGGCGCTTGCCGACGCGGGCGACGTCTGCGACTGGCTGCCGGCCTCGCTCACCGCGCGCCGGGGCCTCATGACGCTCGGCCGCGCCTTGCGCGACGTGCACTTCCCGCCGTCGGTTGCGCAGGGCGGGCTCGCCCGGCGCCGCCTTGCCTACGACGAGCTGCTCTGCCTGCAGCTCGCCCTGCTCACGCGCCGCCAGATCGAGCTCGCCGGCGTCGAGCCGACCCGTCACGTGACGAGCGGCCCGCACATGGACGCCCTGCTCGCCGCCCTGCCCTTCACGCTCACGGACGAGCAGCGCGCGGCCGCGGACGAGATCCTGGCGGACATGGCCGCCCCGCGCGTCATGAACCGGCTGCTCCTGGGCGACGTGGGCACCG
This sequence comes from uncultured Atopobiaceae bacterium, assembly GCA_963928085.1. Taxonomy (GTDB): domain Bacteria; phylum Actinomycetota; class Coriobacteriia; order Coriobacteriales; family Atopobiaceae; genus Thermophilibacter. The sequence continues at coordinate 989,058 of CAWVDR010000001.1, read as the reverse complement.
GCAAGACGGCCGTCGCCGCCGTGGCGCTCGCCGCCGTGGCGGATACCGGGACGCAGGCGGCCGTGATGGCGCCCACCTCCGTGCTCGCGCGCCAGTACGCGGAGAAGCTCGGGCCCGTGCTCGACGCCGCGCACGTGAGCTGGGCGCTCGTCACCGGTTCCACGCCCGCGCCGGAGCGCTCTCAGACGGAGCGCGCCGCGGCGCGCGGCGAGGTCACGGTGGTCTTTGGCACGACGGCGCTGCTCTCGGACGCGCTCGAGTTCTCTGCGCTCACGCTCGTGGTGATAGACGAGCAGCATCGCTTTGGCGTCGAGGCGCGCGGCGCCCTCCGGCGAAAGGGGCGCGGCGCGGACCTGCTCGCCATGACCGCGACGCCCATCCCGCGCACGCTCGCCCTCTCGCTCTACGGCGACGTGGAGCTCTCGCGCATCCGCCGTCGCCCGCGCGCCGGGGCCGGCATCACCACGCGCGTCATCTCCCCGACGAACCTCGACCTCGCCTGGGGCGCCATCCGCGACGCCGTGGCCGCGGGACGTCAGGCCTACGTGGTCTGTCCGCTTGTCGACGACGCGGACGACGGCTCCGCTCTCGACGACGTGCCCGAGTCGCTGCGCGCCGCCCAGGCGCGCCCGCGCTCCGCGGCGGCCACGCTCGAGGAGCTGCGCACCCAGATCCTTCCGGGCGTGACCTGCGACCTCCTGCACGGGCGCATGCCCGCCGCCGAGAAGGACCTCGCCATGGAGCGCTTCCGTGCGGGAGAGACGCAGGTGCTCGTGGCCACGACGGTCGTGGAGGTGGGCGTCGACGTGCCCAACGCCACGGTGATGGTCGTGCTCGACGCCGACCGCTTTGGACTCGCCACCCTCCACCAGCTGCGCGGCCGCGTCGGCCGCGGCGACGTGGCGGGAACGGTCTTCTTGAGCTGCGCGGCCAAGCGCGACAGCCGTGCCCGCGAGCGCCTCGCCGCCCTCGAGGCCACCTCGGACGGCTTCGAGCTCGCCGAGCTCGACCTGCGCCTGCGGCACGAGGGCGAGGTCCTGGGGTATCGTCAGAGCGGCGGCGTCTCCCTCGATGTCTCCGACCTCGACGCGGACCGCGACCTCGTGGAGTGGGCGCACGACGACGCCCGCGAGATCGCCGACGACGACCCGCGCCTCGCCGCGCCCGCGCACCGCGCGATGGCGCTCGAGGTGCGCGACAGGTTTGGTGCCTACTTCGAGGAGCTGGAGCGCGCATGAGGATCGTGGGGGGCAAGTGGCGGGGCCGGCAGATCGAGGCCCCGGAGGGGCGCGGCGTCACGCGCCCCACGACGGACCGCATGCGCGAGAGCATCGCCTCAACGATCCTCTCGGCGCGCGGGCTCGACCTCGCGGGCTGCTCCGTGCTCGACGCCTTTGCCGGGTCGGGCGCCATGGGGCTGGAGCTGCTCTCTCGTGGGGCGGAGCGCGCCACGTTCGTGGACCGCGACCGGCGCGCGGTCGCGCGCATTCGGCGCACGGCGTCGGCGCTCGGCGCGGGAGAGGGCGACGTGCGCGCCCTCGGCGGGGACGTGTTCGCGCTCGCGGCGCGCGGCCTTGCCGGCGCCCCCTTTGACATCGTGTTTCTCGACCCGCCCTACGCCGTGGCGGCCGAGCGGGTCTCCACGCTCGTCGAGGGGCTCGCCGACTCCGGGCAGCTCGCCCCCGGCGCCGTGGTAGTCTACGAGCACGCCGCCGATGCGGCGTCGCTCGACTGTGGGTGCCTCGAGCCGGTGAGGTCTAGGACGCACGGCATAACCACCGTCGACCTTCTGGTCGCTAAGACAGCGAGGTAGCGCAATGAGCACCGAGACCATCACCCATGTCGTCGTGCCGGGCACCTTTGACCCGGTGACGCTCGGCCACATCGACGTCATCCGCCGCACACGCCGGCTCTTCCCGCGCGTGACCGTCGCGGTGGCGGCTTCCGCCAACAAGAACGGCCGCGGCACCACGTTCTCGCTCGAGGAGCGCGTGGAGATGATCCGCGAGGCGCTCGTCTGCGAGGGGCTGCCGGACGACATCGAGGTCGCGCCCTTCACCGGGCTTCTCGTCAGCTTTGTCCAGGAGCTGGGCGCGGGCGGCGTGGTCAAGGGCCTGCGCGCCATGACGGACTTCGAGTACGAGCTGCAGCAGGCGGACCTCAACAGCCACCTCTCGCCGGACCTGGAGAGCGTCTTCGTCATGTCCAACCCGCAGTACGGCTACGTATCGTCCTCGATCGTGCGCGAGATCGCCTCGATGGGCTCCGACGTGAGCACGCTCGTGCCCGCCAACGTCAACGCGCGCCTGCTCGCGCGCTACGGACGCTAGCCCGCGTTCTTCTCGGCTGGAGCTTTCTAGGAACCCGTGCCCTTGTCCTGGAGCGTTCTACTTTTTTCGGGGCTTGGCTTGCGAGAAGGACCTGGGGTCGGACAAGCCTTCGGATTCCCAGAGTATTTCTCGCCAAGGTCCCTCGTTTCTAGACGTGCGGGTGACAAGGGCGGAGATTCCTGGAAGCAGGGACGACAAACCCGGCGATTTCTAGAAGCGCGGCGCGACGTCCGCCGACGCGAAACCGCCACAACCTGCGGTGGTCCCGGCCGCGCCTTTCTCACCACGCGCTCAATCTGCTACTATGGCCTTTGATGGAGCCTCAGCGCCCACCACCGATGAGTCACGCGAAAGGAACCATAGATGCAGCCAGGTGAGGAAATCGAGAGCTTGGTGGACGAGCTCGAGCAGATCGTGAACGAGGCCAAGTCCCCGATCATGGACAACGGCCAGAAGAAGATCGTCGACGCCCAGGACGTCTATGAGATCCTGGACGAGATTCGCCGCATCTTCCCGCAGGAGTTCTCCGATGCGCGTCGTATCCTCAAGGAGGAGCAGGAGATGCTCGACCGCGCGCAGCAGCAGGCCAACTCCATCATCGCCGACGCCCAGCAGCAGGCGATGATCCTCGCGGGCGACCAGGAGGTCGTGCGCCTTGCCCAGCAGCAGGCCGACGGCATCCGCGACCAGGCGGCTCAGTACGAGCGCGACACCCGCTACAACGCGGAGGAGTACGCCGACACGGTGCTCGCCCACCTCGAGGAGAACCTCAAGAGCCTCACGAGCTCCGTCGCGCGCGTCCGTCAGACGCTCGACGAGAACTCCGGCCCGCGCAACACCACCAACAACGTGCCCTGGTAGTCGCCGCCATGGAGTCTTTGCCCTTTGCCATTGACGACCGCCTCTCCGGGGCGGGGGACACCCTGCCTCTGGCGGGGCACCTTGACGAGACCGGCTACGCGCTGGGCGACCACGAGTTCTCGCTTCCCGACGGGATCGACTATGACCTCGTGCTCACCAACGCCGGCGAGGGAATTCTCGCGACGGGGCTCGTCCGCGCCCGCGTGGTGGGGACGTGCGACCGCTGCCTGGAGCCCGCCGAGTTCGACGTGGCGGGCGAGGTAGACGGCTACTACCTCTTCGAGGAGCCCGAGCACCTGGCGGAAGACGAGGACGAGGCGGACTACGAGCTCGTGTCCCCTGACAACACGATCGACCTCTCCGGAGCGCTCATCTCGGCGCTTGTCATGGAGACGCCGTTCGTGGTGCTGTGCCGCGAGGACTGCCGCGGCCTCTGCCCGGTCTGTGGCGCCAACCTCAACGAGGAGGACTGCGGTCACGCGGCCCAACTCGAGGATCAGCGCGAGGCGGAGCGCCTCGAGGCGTCGCCCTTCGCGGCGCTCGCGGGACTCGATCTTGGGGCTGCCAAGGGGGACGACGCGCCCGCGGAGTGAAGAATTGCTGAGCACGTGCCCTTTTCGTGGAGTCGTGCTATAGTGTCTCCTTGCGTGAATTGGTAATGAGCGCCTCCGTGGGCGAGCGGCGGGCGCCTTCGTGACAAGAGAGGTTTGACATGGCAGTACCCAAGCAAAAGAAGGGCCGCGGCGCCACCCACTCCCGTCGTTCGGCCAACAGCAAGCTCGCCGCTCCGGCGCGCTCCGTGTGCCCGCAGTGCGGCGCCCCCAAGCTCCCGCACCACGTGTGCCCCAACTGCGGTCACTACAAGGACCGCGAGGTCATCGTCACCGAGTAGCGCACGCTCACAGACGAAGCTGCGGGGTCGGGCCCTTGGTGAACTGCCTCCCATTTCTTGGACACGGAAATACCGGTTCGAGAGATGGGAGGCTTTTCCATGACAATCTATGACAGGTCAGTGAGGGAGCTGGCTTGCGGGCTCTTCGACCGCGGGCTCGGCTACGACGCCGCGGCGAGCCACCTGGGGATCCCGCCCAAAGCCGTGAGAAAATGGCAGCAGACGTACCGAGCCGTTGGGAGGGACGGTCTGCTGGCCATGGGCGAGACGCAGAGGGCATACGACTACGGGACCAAGGTGGCCGCGGCGAGCGCCGTGGTCGACGGCGGGATGGCGAAGCCGGAGGTGATGGCGCGCTTCGGCATCGCGAGCAGAAGCCCGCTCGACAGATGGTGCCGCCTCTACCGCGAGGGCGGGGCGGATGCGCTGAGGCCCAAGCCGAAGGGAAGGCCCAGGGGGTCGGGGGCGAAGGCCGCGCCGATGACCCGCGAGCAGGAGCTCGAGCGCGAGGTCAGGCGACTCGAGGCGCAGGTGGCGTACCTAAAAAAATCGATAGCCCTGAAGGCGGAGCTTGGCTTGCTGCCCGGACGCGGGCCGCGGCCGTAGCCGAGCTTTCGGGGCGCTTCCCGCTGGGGGACCTGCTCGAGGCGGCGGCGCTCCCGAGGTCGACCTACTACTACGCGCTCTCCCACCCCAAGGCGCCGACCAGGCCGGAGCTCCGGCCGAGGGTCGCCGAGATCTTCGGCAGGCTCCCCAACGGCGTCGGCCACCGGCAGGTGGCCATGGAGCTGCGGGCCGTGGACGGCGCCCGCATCGCGGACAAGACGGTGCTCAAGATGATGAACGAGATGGGGCTCAGGTGCGGCATCCGCCGCGAGACCGACTACCACAGGTACAACTCGTACAGGGGCGTCGTCGGCGAGACCTTCGAGAACGTGCTCGGGCGCGACTTCTCCGCGGACGGCCCCTGGCAGAAGATGGGCACCGACGTCACCGAGTTCAAGTGCTCGTTCGGCAAGGCCTACCTGGCGCCGGTCTACGACTTCGGAAGCAAGGAGATCGTGGCGCACTCGATATCGCCCCGCCCCGACATGGCGCAGCAGAGGGAGATGCTCGACATGCTCGAGGAGGCGATGCCGGAGGGCGCCTCCCCTGTCATGCAGATGGACATGGGCTGGCAGTACCAGCACGCCGCGTTCGCCGGCAGGCTGCGGCGCATGGGCATCGTCCAGAGCATGTCGCGCAAGGGCAACTGCATCGACAACGGTGCCACCGAGCAGGTCTTCGGCCACATCAAGGACGAGTTCTTCCGGGGCAGGGACTGGGAGACGTTCGAGGGGTTCAAGGCCGACCTCGAGGCGTACATCCGACACTGGAACAACGCCAGGCGCCAGGTCAAGCTGAAGGGCCTGACCCCGGTGGAGTTCCGGGAGCAGGCCCTCCGCGGCGCCGCATAGCGGTTATGATTTATCGCGTCCAAGATTTGGGGCGCAGTTCATGGGGTCCGGCCCCCTTTTCTGTTCGTGGTTCTTCTCGCCGGGCGTTCTTTGAATTGGCGGGCTTGTCTGGAGGGCTTCTAGGAATCGCCACCCTTGTCAGGGGCTCTTCTGCAAAATACGGCCCTTGTCCGGTTGGACTCTAGGAAACGTTGCCCTTGTCGTCCCGTCATCTAGGAAATCGCGCCCTTGTTCCGCCGGCTCGATATTAAGCGCGCAAGGGCGGGAATTCTTAGAAGCAGCGCGAACAAGGGTCGCGTTTCTTAGACGCGAGGCCGACAAGGACGGGGATTTGTAGACGTCTGGTCGACAAGGGCCGTGATTCCTGGAACCCCCGGGCGACAAGGACGGGCGCCGCGCGCGGGTGGCATAATGGACGGCGAGAAACACCGTGCGAAAGGGGAGACATGACCACCATCTGCGTAGACGTCATGGGTGCGGACAAGGAGCCCGCGGTCCTGCTCGAGGGCGTGGCCCAGGCGCTCGAGGACGATCCCGAGCTCGAGGCGCTCGTCGCCGGCGCGGCCGACGTTGTCGAGCCCTTTGCGGCCTCGCACAGCCGGGCCCGCGCCCTCGTCACCACCGAGGTCATCTCGATGTCCGAGCACCCCGCCAACGCCGTGCGCCAGAAGAAGGACGCGAGCATCGTGCGCGCGGCCGCCGCGGTGCGCGCGGGCGAGGCGGACGGCCTCTTCTCGGCCGGCTCCACCGGCGCCGTGCTCACGGCCGCGACCTTTGGCGTGGGCCGCATCAAGGGCGTCAAGCGCCCCGCGCTCTCGCTGCCGTTCCCCGGCGTCACCGGCAAGCCGACCGTGTTCCTCGACATGGGCGCCAACGCCGACGTCAAGCCGGACGTGCTCGTGCAGTTTGCCCACATGGGGCGCGCGTACTCCCGTGCGATCCTCGGCGTGGCCGAGCCGCGGGTGGGCCTGCTCTGCAACGGCTCCGAGGACACCAAGGGCTCCGAGATGGCGCTCGCGTACCACGCCGCGCTCGAGGCCGGCAACTGCGGGTTTGCGGGCAACGCCGAGGGAACCGACCTGCTCGCCGGCACCTTCGACGTGATCGTGGCGGACGGCTTCACCGGCAACGTTGCCCTCAAGTCCATCGAGGGCACGGGCAAGTTCGTGCTCAAGCGCCTGAAGGCCGCGATGGAGACCTCGCTTTCCAACAAGATCGGCATGGCGCTGCTCGCGGGGTCGCTCAAGTCGCTTGCCGCCGAGATGTCCGGCGACGAGTACGGCGGGGCCATCCTGCTGGGCCTGCGCGCCCCGGTGGTGAAGGGCCACGGCGCCACGAGCGCCCAGGCCGTCCGCAAGGGCACGCTCGCCGCCGCGGCCGCGGCGCGCGCGGGGCTCTGCGAGAAGATCGCCGACGCCTGCGAGATCTGATGAAAAGGGACTGTCCCTTTTCATCACAGTGGGTAGAATTGAACGGTAGGCAAACCTGAGGAGGAACCATGGACCGCGACGCAATTCTCGCCAAGGTCATCGAGGTCGTCGACGACACCCTCTCGCTCGGCGAGGACGTGACGCTCGACGAGAACACCAACCTGAAGGAGCTCGGCGCCGACTCCTTTGACCTGCTCGAGCTCGTGACCGCGCTCGAGGACGAGTTCTCCATGACCTTCGCCGATGACGCGGTGGGCTCCATCGCGACGATCGGCCAGGTCGTCGACGCCATCGCGTCCGCCCAGTAGCGGGGGTCCGATCGTTGAAGATGCACCAGCGGGTGGCCGAGGCCGAGCGGGTCTGCGGCCACCACTTTGTGAACCAGGACCTGATCGTCTCCGCGCTCACGCACCCCTCGGCCGCCGAGGGGCGCCCGGTCTCGGCCTCCTACGAGCGGCTCGAGTTCCTCGGGGACTCCATCCTCGGCGCCATCGTGGCCACCGACCTCTTCGAGCGCTTCCCCGACATGGACGAGGGCGCGCTCACGCAGGCCAAGATCTCCCTCGTCTCGGGCAAGATGCTCTCGAGCGTCGCCGAGCGCCTCGGTCTGGCGCCGCTCATCGTGATGGGGGAGTCCGAGCGCGGCACGGGCGAGCGCGGCATGCACTCCGCCCTCGAGAACGTGTACGAGGCGCTCGTGGGCGCGCTCTACCTGGACGCGGGCTACACGGCGACGCACGCCTTCGTGATGGCCACGCTCGGCCCGGAGGTCTCGCCGGCCCTTGCCGAGAAGCCCATCAGCCCCAAGTCGCGCCTGCAGGAGGTCATCCAGCGCGACCAGCACTGCGGCCCCGAGTACAAGCTCGTCGCCGAGGAGGGGCCGGCCCACGACCCCACGTTCACCTCCGTCGTCCTCGTGGGGGGACGCCGGGTCGGCCGCGGCACGGGCTCCTCGAAGAAGTCCTCGGAGAGCGCCGCCGCCATAGACGCCCTCGTGCGCCTCGGGTACGCCGACGAGGCGGACTTCGCGGGCGCTGGAATCACCAACTAGCGCGGGAGGACGCGGAAGTTGTACCTGAAGTCGCTGACACTCAAGGGGTTCAAGTCCTTCGCGGACCGCACCCACATGGTCTTCGACCCCGGCCTCACCGTGGTCGTAGGCCCCAACGGCTCCGGCAAGTCGAACGTCTCCGACGCGATCCTGTGGGTCCTCGGCGAGCAGAGCGCCAAGCAGCTGCGCGGCCAGGCCATGGAGGACGTGATCTTCTCGGGCTCCTCGGCGCGCTCGGCCGTGGGCGTCGCCGAGGTCACCCTGGTGCTGGACAACTCCGACCACACGCTGCCCATCGACTTCTCCGAGGTGGGCATCACGCGCCGGATGTATCGCTCCGGCGAGTCCGAGTACCTCATCAACGGCTCCCCGAGCCGCCTCATGGACGTCCAGGACATCCTGCACGACTCGGGCCTGGGCAAGGACACGCACTCGATCATCTCCCAGGGCAAGCTCGACTCGATCCTCTCGAGCCGCCCGGAGGAGCGGCGCGCCCTCATCGAGGAGGCGGCCGACATCTCCAAGCACCGCCGCCGCAAGGAGCGCAGCCAGCGCAAGCTCGTCTCGATGGACGAGAACCTCGCGCGCGCCAAGGTGCTCTCGCGCGAGATCGCCCGCCAGCTGCGCCCGCTCGAGCGCCAGGTCGACAAGGCGCAGCGCGCCCGCCAGCTCGAGGACGAGCTCAAGGAGCTCGAGGTCCAGCTTGCCGTCGACGACCTGCGCCGCCTGCAGGACGACTACGCCCGTCTCGAGGCGCGCGGCAAGGAGGCCGACGCCGCCTGCGAGCTCGCCCAGTACCGCCTTGACGAGAAGAGCGCCGAGCTGGAGAAGCTGCAGTCGCTGCTCGAGCAGAAGGGCCTCTTCGTGGGCGACCTCGGCGAGCAGCGCCGCCGCATGCAGGATCTTCTCGGCCGGATGGACGCGGACATGCGCCTTCTGGAGGAGAAGGGCAAGAACATGGTCTCGCGCCTCTCCGACATGCGCATGCAACTCTCCACGATGGAGAAGCAGCGTGCGGACGCCGCCGCGGAGCACGAGGCCGTTGCGGGCGAGCTCTCCGACGCGCGCGTGCGCGAGGCGAGCCTGCGAGAGTCCGTAGACGGGCTCTCCCGCGAGGCGCGCGAGGCGAGCGAGCGGCGCCGCGCGATCGACGAGGAGCTCTCCGGCATCACCGCCGAGGAGCGCGCCGCACGCGCCGAGGCCGACCGCGAGACGCTCGCCTACGCCAAGCTCGAGGACCAGATCACGAGCGCCGAGGTCGAGGACCAGATGTTCGCCTCGCGCCTGGAGCAGCTCGACGAGGTCGTCCGTACCGCCGAGGAGGCCATCGCCGAGCGCGGCGAGCGCATCGACGACCTCGAGGCGCGTCTCGCCGCGGCCCGCGAGCGCGAGGGGGGCATCACCGCGTCGATCAGCGGGCTCTCCGGCGCCCTCGACGCCGCGCGCACGGCTCACGCCGAGGCCCAGCGCGCCGTCTCGTCCGCGGCGGCGACCCTCGAGGCGCTGCGCGCGGTGGACTCCGACGTGGAGCTCTCGAACCCCCTCGTCGCGGCGCTCGCCGCGGACGAGGGGCGCGTCCGGTGCCGCCTCGCCGACCTCGTCGACGCCGAGCCCGAGATGGAGTCGATCGTCGAGCGGCTGCTCGGGGACGACCTGGCCGCCCTCGTCGTCAACGGGTCCGAGGACGTGACCACGCTCGCCAACCGGGCGCTCGCGCTTGCCGAGAAGGACGGGCGGGCCGCGATCGTCTCCTGCGCGCCCTCGTCGTCCGTCCCGTCTGCCGAGGGCGCGCCGGGCACGCCGCTCATCTCGCACCTGCGCGTCTCGGACGACGCCCGTGCACTGCTCGAGGCGCTTCTCGGCGGTGTGCGCGTGGTCGAGGACGCTTCCGCGGCGGTGAGCGCCCACGAGAGCGCGCCGTCGTTCACCTACGTCACGCGCGACGGCGTCGTCGCGCTGCCGGACGGCCGCGTGCGCGTGGGCACCGCCACGACGAGCGAGTCGGGCGCCCTCGAGCGCAAGCGACGCATCCGCGAGCTCTCGGGTGGGATGGGCGCGCTCGAGGACCGGCTCTCCGCTGCGGCCGATGCCGTGTCCGAGGCCGAGGCGTCGCTCGCCTCCGCCCGCGAGGAGGCCGCCGCGGCAAAGGGCGAGATCGCGCGCCTCACCGCCGAGCTCTCCTCGACGACCGCCGAGCGCGGCCGGCTCGAGGCCCAGCTTGCGAGCTCCGTCTCGGAGCGCGCGCAGGTCACCAAGAGGCGCGCGGCGTCCGCCGAGCGCGCCGCTGCCGCGCGGGCGCAGATCGAGGAGCACCGCTCCGCCGCCCGCGCCGCCCGCGAGCTCGCCGACGAGCTGGCCGGCCGCCTCTCCGAGCGCACCGCCGAGCACGAGGCCGCCGTGCGCGCGCAGGGCAAGGCCTCCAAGGAGCTCTCCGACGGGCGGCTCGAGCTCGCCATGACGAGCGAGCGCCGCGCGGGGCTCGAGCGCCGGGAGCGCGAGCTCTCCGGCCGCGTCACCGAGCTCGACTCCCGTATTGACGCCACGCGGCGCTCCTCGCGCTCCCTCGAGGTGGTTCGTCTGCGCGTCGACCCGCTGCACGACCGCTACATGGCCATTCGCGAGCGCGCGCTCGAGTGGGCCGCGCGCCTCAAGGACCGCGCGTCGCTCGCCGAGGCGGACTCCGACTCGCTCAAGCGGACGATCGGCGAGGCGCGCGAGGCCGTGAGCTCCGCCTCCGCCGAGCTGGAGTCCGCGCGCTCCGCGGCGACGGGCGTCAAGGTCGACCTCGGCAAGCTCGAGGTGCAGGTCCAGACCGCCGTGAACGCCATCGTGGCGACCGGCGTCGTGCTCGACGAGGCGCTCGAGTGCCCGCCGCCCGAGGACCGCGACGAGGCCGAGCGCCGCGCCGCGTCCCTGCGCTCCCAGATCGAGTCGATCGGCCCGGTCAACGCCGTCGCGATGGACGAGTACCTGCGCCTCAAGGAGCGCTACGACTACATCGAGGAACAGGTCACCGACCTCGAGGACGCCCGTGCGTCGCTGCGCAAGATCACGGCGGCCATCGACCGGAAGATGCGCAACCGCTTCCTGACCGTCTTCGAGCGGGTGAACGCGAACTTCTCCGAGATCTTCTCGCTCCTGTTCCCGGGCGGGCAGGCGCACATCGAGATGACCGACCCGGACAACCCCTCCGAGACGGGCATCGAGATCGTGGCCCAGCCGCGCGGCAAGAAGCTCTCCAAGATGATGCTCATGAGCGGCGGCGAGAAGTCCCTCACGGCACTCGCGCTGCTCTTTGCCGTCTACAAGGTGCGCACGGTGCCGTTCTACGTCTTCGACGAGGTCGAGGCCGCGCTCGACGACTCCAACCTCTCCAAGCTGCTCGACGCCATCGAGCAGCTCAAGGAGTCCACGCAGCTCATCGTCATCTCGCACCAGCGCCGCACGATGGAGCAGGCGGACGTCCTCTATGGCGTCTCCATGCAGGCGGACGGCGTGAGCCACGTGGTGTCCCAGCGACTCGACCACGAGACCGGAAAGGTGGTTGATGCATAGATGGGCTTTCTCGACAGCCTGAGGAGCGGCCTCAAGCGCTCGCGCGAGGCCATCAACGAGATCTTCTACATGGGCGGCGAGGTCGACGAGGACTTCTGGGAGGACCTCGAGGACACGCTCGTCATGGGCGACATGGGCGCCGAGGTCGCGATGCGCGTGACCGACGACCTGCGCGACCAGGCCGCGCGCGAGAACCTCACGCGCGCCGAGCAGATCCGCGACGCGCTCGCGCGCCGGCTCGCCGCCGAGTTCCCGTCGGCCGAGCGCGACCCCTTCACGGACCTGCCGAGCTGCGTGCTCTTCGTGGGCATCAACGGCGCCGGCAAGACCACCACGGTCGGCAAGCTCGCCGGCCGCGCCCGCGAGGCCGGAGCGAGCTGCCTCATCGGCGGGGCCGACACCTTCCGCGCGGCGGCCATCGAGCAGCTCGAGGTCTGGGGCCAGCGTGCGGGCGTCGATGTTGTGACGCGCGAGCGCGGGGCCGACCCGGCGAGCGTCTGCTACGAGGTGGTCGACGAGGCCGAGCGTCGCGGCTCCGAGCTCGTGCTCATCGACACCGCCGGGCGTCTGCACACCTCCGCCGACCTCATGCGCGAGCTTGCCAAGGTGGTCAACGTCACCCGCAAGCGCTCCTCCATGCCCGTCTCGGTCGTGCTCGTCATCGACGCCACCACCGGCCAGAACGGCCTCAACCAGGCGCGCGAGTTCAACGACGCCCTCGAGCTCGACGGTCTTATCGTCACCAAGCTCGACGGCACCGCGAAGGGCGGCATCGCCCTCGCCATCTCCAGCCAGCTGGGACTGCCCATCTATCGCATCGGCGTGGGCGAGGCCCTCGACGACCTCCAGACCTTCGACGCGCAGGAGTTCTGCCGCGCGCTCGTGGGTGAAGGGATGTAGCCATCATGTTCAACTCACTCTCCGATCGCCTCCAGGACACCTTCGAGCGCCTGCGCGGCAAGGGCCGCCTCACCGAGGACGACATCAACGTCGCGATGCGCGAGATCCGCATGGCGCTGCTCGAGGCCGACGTCAACTACCGCGTGGTCAAGGAGTTCGTCGCGCGCTGCAAGGAGAAGTGCCTCACCGCGGACGTGCTCTCGTCGCTCTCGCCGGCGCAGAACGTCGTCAAGGTGGTGCTCAACGAGCTCACCGTCCTTCTCGGCTCCACGGACTCGCGGCTCACGCTCGCGCAGAACCGTACGCCCAACGTGATCATGCTCGTGGGCCTGCAGGGCTCGGGCAAGACGACGGCTGCGGCCAAGCTTGCCTACCTGCTCAAGTCCCAGGGCCACAGCCCGCTCTTGGCCGCGTGCGACACGCACCGTCCCGCGGCCGCCGACCAGCTCGCCACGCTGGGCGGCGAGATCGGCGTGCCGGTCTTCCGCGGTGACGGCAAGGACGCCGTGGCCGTTGCCTCCGGCTCCATCCAGGAGGCCGTCGACCGCCTCTGCGACATCGTGATCGTGGACACGGCCGGCCGCCTGCAGATCGACGAGGAGATGATGGAGGAGGCCGTCGCGATCAAGCGCGCGGTGCGCCCCGACCAGATCCTCATGGTCGTCGACGCCATGACCGGTCAGGACATCGTGAACGTGGTCACGGAGTTCGCCAACCGCGTGGACTTCGACGGCGTCATCATGTCCAAGCTCGACGGCGACGCCCGTGGTGGCGGCGCGCTCTCCGTACGCGAGGTCACCGGCAAGCCGATCAAGTTCGTCTCGATGGGGGAGAAGCCCGACTCGCTCGAGGTCTTCCACCCCGACCGCATGGCCAAGCGCATCCTCGGCATGGGCGACGTCGTGGGCATCATCGAGCAGGCCCAGAAGGTCGCCGACGAGCAGCAGGTCGCGGACGCCGAGCGCATGCTGCGCGAGGGCTTCACGATGGACGACCTGCTCTCGCAGATGCAGCAGATTCGCAAGATGGGCGGCCTGCAGAAGCTCATGGGCATGATTCCCGGCATGGAGCGCGCGATGGGGCAGATGCCCGGCGCCGCGATGGACGACTCCCAGCTCACGCGCATCGAGGCGATGATTCACTCCATGACCAAGGAGGAGCGGGCCAGGCCAAAGATCATCAACGGCCAGCGCCGTCGTCGCATCGCCGCCGGGTCCGGGCGCACCGTCCAGGAGCTCAACCAGCTCATCAAGCAGTGGGACGAGATGAACAAGATGATGAGCAAGATGCGCGGCCTCGCCCAGCAGGGCGGCGGCAAGAAGGGGCGCCGCGCGATGCAGCAGATGATGCGCAACATGGGCGGCGGCCAGGGCCTCCCGTTCTAGCCCTCAGCCGGTTTGGGTTCACGGTTTCGTGACTCACACCGGCATCGTTTTCAGAGCTGCAGGTAGATGTGTCGTTCAATATCATATGGAAGCTCTGGTGCCGCAGCGTGAACCCAAACCGAATATCGGTTTGGGTTCATTTTTGCCCAACCGCGCCATAGCCGAGCGATTCGGAATTACATATTCGCAGGTAAAAAGCTTGCGCTCCCAATAGGGACAGCTCTGCGAGAAAAGCGACGAACCCAAACCTCTTCAAGACGGTTCTGCTAGAGCATGATGCGTCTACATGAAAAACTGAATGGAATGTCACCGCTGGCGGCGAGGGGTGAGCCGTTGGGCGGACGCGCCGCGAACCCAAGGTTCGTTGCGTCATTTTTGGTCCTCTGAGGTTTGGGTTCACTCGCGAGGTACAAGCGAGAAAAACCGCAGGTGTCGAGAAGCCCCACCAAGAAAAACGAACCCAAACCGCAGAGGGGTTTGGGTTCGTGGGCGGACGCTCGATGGGGTTGGCGCCTAGTAGTGCACGACCACCACGTCGCCGATCTGGGCGAGGTCGTAGAGCTGCGCCGCCTTGTCGACGGGCAGGTTCACGCACCCGTGGCTGCCGTTGTACTGGTTGATGGTGCCGCCAAAGTTGCTGCGCCAGTCGGCGTCGTGCAGGGCGATGAGGTTGCCGACGAAGGGGATCCAGTAGGCGACGTGGCTCTCGTAGTCGGGCTCGCCGTCCTCGTCGTAGTCGAGGCCGCGGAGCGTCTGGTCGCGCCCCTTGTTCCCGTTCACCTGGTTGACCCCCGTGGGCGTCTGGTACCCCTGGGCAACGTCACCTGACACGCAGGGCGACTCCCAGATGATCGAGCCGTCGTCGCCGTACATGCGCACGTACTGCTCGGAGAGGTCGATGTCGATGTAGCGCTGGCCCCAGTCGCGCCCGCCGTCGTCGGGGACGACCTGGCCGCTCTGGTCGAAGGGCACCTCGATCGCCTGCGGCGCCTTGGACTCGACGGCTGCGGCGAGCGCCTCGGCGACCCCGCTCTCGCTCACCTTCCAGCCGTAGCTGCCGCCCGAGACCGTGACCTGCTTGCCGTCGGGCCGCGTGTAGGTGCGCTCGGCGCCCACCGTGTTGAGTCGGCCCATGCTCTCGGACGCCCAGGCGGCCGCGGCGTTGGTGTCAAGCGAGACGTTGAGGTCGTTGGAGATTGTCACCCACCCGACGATGAGGTCGCGCGTCACCTCGGCGACGGTCTCGCCGTTGAGAGTGAGCGTGCTGCCGGCGGCCGCAAGGTAGGAGTTGGCGGTGTCGGCGGCCGCGTGCAGGGAGTCGTCCATGCCGGAGAGCTGCTCCTGGCCGAGCGTGACCTCGGGCGTCTGGCTGAGAAACGCCTGCGTGAGCGTTGCGACCAGGGCCTCGTCGTCGAGGTACTGGGCGGTGACGGAGGGGTCGACGACATAGCTGCCCGACTCCGCGTCAAAGACGACGGCGCCGCCCCCCAGGCTCGCGGCACTGTCGCGCGCGGCGGTCTTGAAGGGCTCGAACAGGGCGAGAAGCGCCTCCTGGTCAAACACGATCGCGCTCTCCGCGGTCACGTCGCGCGACTGGCTCATGAGGGTGAGCGGCCAGGCCCACGGCTCGGTCGCCTCGATGGCCTCCTGCGCGTAGGTCTCGCCATCGTAGGCAAGGCCGACCTGCTCGGCGGTCACGGTGAGGTCGACGCCGTCGCCCGTGACGTGGGTCTGGTAGCCGGAGAACGCCGCGGCCTTCTCCTCGGCGACCTCGCTCGCGTGACGGAGGGAGACGTCGGAGCCGTCGAGGATGGTCCCGGGCATGAACACGATGTGGAACGCGACGACGCCGCCAAAGTAGACCAGGGCGGCCAGGGCGAGGATGACGATCGGGATAATCAGGGGGAGCTTGCTCTTCTTGCTGGGCTCGCTTCCGCCGCCGTCGGCGGGGGCGCTCATGTGACTTGCCATTGCACACCTTGATGTCGTAGGTTTCTTCATTTTCGCATGCAGTATCGTAACCTAGGAAACGCGTCACGACCGCGAGGTAATGACAAAGTTGACGGGAGAAGCATGGCTCATCTGGTCTCAATACCCGGGCTCTCCGACGCGCGACTCGACGTCTTCGCGCGGCTGTCGGAACACCAGCTCAGAAACGCCCTCGAGATCGAGCGTGGCGTCTTCATAGCCGAGTCGCACCTCGTCGTGGAGACGGCGCTCGACAGCGGTGCTGAGCCGCTGTCGTTTCTCGTCGACGAGCGCGACCTCGCGGCGAGCGAGGCCCTTCTCGCCCGCGCGGGCGATGAGGTCCCGGCGTACGTCCTGCCCCACGAGCAGATAGCCCGCCTCACCGGGTTTGGCCTCACGAGGGGGCTCTTGTGCGCGATGCGCAGACCGCCCAGCCGCTCGGTCGCCGAGCTGGCGCGCGACGCCCGCCGCATCGTGGTCCTCGAGGACCTCGTCGACGTGGCGAACGTGGGCGCGGTCTTCCGTAACGCGGCGGCGCTCGGGGCCGATGCCGTGATCGTGTCGCCCCGCTGTGCCGACCCGCTCTCCCGGCGCGCGGCGCGCGTCTCGATGGGGTGCGTCCTCAAGCTGCCCTGGGCCCGTGCCGAGAAGGACGAGTGGCCGCGGCGCACGATCGAGCTCCTCCACGGCCAGGGCTTCTCGTGCCTCGCGCTCGCCTTGGAGCCTAACGCGGTCCCGCTGGACGACCCCTCGCTGGTGGCGGCCGGGCGCCGCGCCCTGCTCTTTGGCAGCGAGGGTTACGGGCTCTCCCGGGCGGCGCTCGACGCCTGCGACCGCTCCGTCATCATCCCGATGTCGCGGGGCGTGGACTCGCTGAACGTCGCCGCGAGCTCTGCCGTGGCGTTCTGGCAGCTCTTTAGATAGCTCGGGCGAGAAGGACGTGCGAGAAAAACCCTCCCCGTCGCGGGCGACGAGGAGGGCACGGGAGGGCGGCTGGCGGGGCGCTACTCCGCCGGCGTCGGCATCTTGGGGGCAAAGCCGTCATCGCGGGTGAGGATGTTCATGAACTCCTCGCCGGTGATGGTCTCCTTCTTCTGGAGGTAGTGCGCGATCTCGTGCAGCTTGAAGCGGTTCTCGCGCAGGGTGCGCAGGGCGCTCTGGTGGCCCTCCTCGACGAGCGCCTGGACCTCGGCGTCGATCTCCTGCGCGGTGCCCTCGGAGCAGGTGAGCTGCTGTCCGCCGCCGAGGTAGCGGCTCGCGGGCTGGCCGAGCTGCACCATGCCGAACTTGTCCGACATGCCGTACTGCGTGACCATGGCGCGTGCGAGCTGCGTGGCCTTCTCGATGTCGTTGGAGGCGCCGGTGGTCATCTCGCCGAAGATGAGCTCCTCGGCCGCGCGGCCGCCGCACAGCACCGCGATCTTGTCCTTGGCCTCCTGGCGCGTGGTGAGGAAGTGCTCGTCCTCCTCGACCTGCATCGTGAAGCCGAGCGCGCCCGAGGTGCGCGGGACGATCGTGATCTTGGAGACGGGCGCGGAGCCCTTCTGCATGGCCGCCACGATTGCGTGGCCGGTCTCGTGGTAGGAGACGACCTCCTTCTCGTGCGGGGAGAGGACCGTCGACTTCTTCTTCTCGCCGGCGATGACCACGTCCACGGACTCGAGCAGGTCCTCCTGCGTCACGCGACGGCGCCCAAAGCGCACGGCGCGCAGCGCGGCCTCGTTGATGATGTTGGCGAGGTCGGCGCCCGAGGCACCGGGCGTGGAGCGTGCGATAACGCCCAGGTCGATCCCCGGCTCCATCTTCACGTCGTCGGCATGGATCTTGAGGATGGCCTCGCGGCCGGCGAGGTCGGGAAGCTCGACCGGGATGCGGCGGTCAAAGCGACCGGGGCGCAGCAGCGCCTGGTCGAGGGTCTCGGGGCGGTTAGTGGCGGCGAGCACGACGATGCCCTTGTGGTTGTCAAAGCCGTCCATCTCGGAGAGGAGCTGGTTCAGGGTCTGCTCGCGCTCGTCGTTGGAGGAGAGCGACGTGTCGCGGCGCTTGCCCACGGCGTCGATCTCGTCGATGAAGATGATGCAGGGGGCCTTCTCGTTGGCCTGCTTGAAGAGGTCGCGCACCTTGGCGGCGCCGCGGCCGACGAACATCTCGACGAAGGCCGAGCCCGCGATCTGGAAGAACGTGACGCCCGCCTCGCCGGCGACAGCCTTGGCGAGCAGCGTCTTGCCCGTGCCCGGAGGGCCCACGAGCAGCGCGCCGCGCGGGCAGCGCGCGCCGATCTCGGTGTACTTGTCGGGATTCTTGAGGAAGCTGACGATCTCCTGGAGCGACTCCTTGGCCTCGTCCTGGCCGGCCACGTCCTTGAACGTGACGCCGGTCTCCTCGCCCTTGATCTCCTTGGCGTTGGACTTGCCGAGGCCGCCGCCCCCAAAGCCCCCGCCGAAGTTCATCGACGGGCCGTCGTCGCCCATGGCCTTCTTCATGCGGCGGTTGAGCCACCAGCCGATGCCGAGGAAGACGAGGATGGGCAGGCCGTAGGAGATGAGCAGCATGAGCCAGAGGTCGCCGGAGGTGTCCTGGATCTCGGAGACCATCTGGACGTCGTGCTCCTCGAGCAGCTGAGCCGTCGACTCCTCGGTGCCGTTGTAGAGCACCGTCTCGTAGAACTTCTGGGAGTCGCCCTCGCCGGTCGTGAAGGTGAGCTCGGGGTTGCCGTAGATCGAGGTCGCCTGCGTGACCTCGTCCTTCTCGACCATCTCTACGAACTGGCTGTAGTCGACCTTCTGCACCTGCGTTGCGCGCAGGTTGGGGTAGATCGTCTGGCTGATCGCGAGGTACGCGACGATTGCGATGAGGATGTAGAGCAGCATCGAGCGCCGGCGCTTGTTGTCGTTCATGTCCATCGTGCGTTGTGCCCTTCGTGAGTGGGTGGAACTCTGAAACTGCGTTCATAGATACCCACATCGCCTGGTATCTTTCGCCGTGCGCCCGCGTGCGCAAGAAAACCCAATGTGCGCCGCCGCGTGCGCAAGAAAACCCGATGTGCGTCGCGCGGCCGCGCTATGAGCGCTTCTGCCGCTCCTGGAGGTCGCCCGAGCGGTAGGCGTCGAGAAGGGCGCGCAGGTCGGCTATCTGCTCGCGGATCTCTTCGCCGGTGTCGGTGTCGCCGACGGTGAGCGGGCGCGGCTCCAGCTCGAAGCGGTCGTCGTCGCTCATGATGTCGGCGTTGAGGTCCAGGACGTCGGCGATCGAGCCGAAGGGGCGGTGCGCCTTGATGCGCATGCCGCGCGGGTCCGAGATGAGCGTGTAGCCGCCGATGCCGGTGGTCTTGTGGTAGGCCTGGCAGAAGCCGCCGTCGATGACCAGCAGGTGGCCGCCGGAGCGGACTGGCTTCTCGCCCTCCGAGGCGTGGACGGGCGTGTGGCCGTTGATGATGTGGCCGTGCTCGGGGTCCACGCCGAACTCCTCGAGGACGCGGCGGCAGACGTCGGCGTCGTCCGTGAGCGCGTAGTAGGGGTCGCGCGGCTCCTCCCAGGTGGAGCGGTCGACGAAGTAGGTGCGCTCGAAGGTCTTCATCAGGCGTCCGGAGAGCGGCGAGTAGCGGCCGCACCACAGGTACCACATCCAGTCGAGCGAGACCTCGTCGTGCTCCTGCCAGGCGCGGCGGGCCAGGCGGTCGGCGTAGTCGTAGTAGGCCTTGCCGGCGAGCAGCTGGCCCTGGTGGTTGACCGGGTGGAAGGTGCCGTCCTCGTTCATGGGCACACAGGCGTGGAAGAGCACGTCGTCGTTGTGGACGAGGTAGGCGCTGCCGCGCTCGTAGAGGAAGTTCACGTGGGCGTTCAGCTTGTAGGAGCTGCGAACGGCGGAGAGCAGGTTGTCCATCACGCGGATCTCGTCCTCGGAGAGCGCGTAGGGGTCGGACCAGTCCACGGTGGGGAAGTCGCGCGTCACGAGCTCGTACTCACGGCCGCCCACGACGCAGACCCCGCGCTCGGCGTCCACGTGCCCCAGCAGCAGGCGGTCCTCCATGTGCCAGTTGGGGTGACGCTGGATCGTCTGGCCCTCCAGCTTGAACAGGATCACCGAGATGGCCTTCTCGAGCGGGCTCATGGACTCGCCGGCCCGGTAGGTGGCCTCGGCGAAGAGGGCGAGCTCGCGCAGGGAGATGCCGTAGGCGCCCTCGAGGATCTTGAGGGAGTCGTAGCGGATGTTGTTGCGGATCACGGCGGCGAGGCACGTGGCCGAGCCGGCGGCGGCGCCCATCCAGACGATGTCGTGGTTGCCCCACTGCAGGTCAACGGAGTGGTACTCCATGAGGCGGTCGAGGATCTTGTCGGCGTGGTCGCCGCGGTCAAAGACGTCGCCCACGACGTGCAGGTGGTCGACTGCGAGGCGCTTGATCAGCGACGCCAGGCTCACCACGAAGTCGTCGGCCGAGCCGGTGTCCACGATCGTGTCGATGATGCGGCGGTGGTAGCTCTGGCGCTCGTCGCCCTCGCCGGGGGAGGCGTGGAGCAGCTCGTCGATGATGTAGGCGTACTCGGGCGGCATCGCCTTGCGCACCTTGGAGCGCGTGTAGGAGTCGGAGAGGTAGCGCGCCAGGCGCACGAGGCGCATGAGGGTGATCGCGTACCACTCCTCGCTCACGACGCCGGCGGACTTGAGGCGGCGCAGCTTGCGGTGCGGGTAGTAGATCAGCGTGCAGAGGTCTGCCTGCTCGCTGTGGGTGAGTTCAAAGCGGAAGATGTCCGCCACGCGTTCGCGGATGACGCCGGAGCAGTTGTTGAGGATGTGCTTGAACGCGTCGTACTCGCCGTGGACGTCCGAGATGAAGTGCTCCGTTCCCTTGGGGAGGTTGAGAATGGCCTCGAGGTTGATGATCTCCGCGTAGGCGGAGCGGACCGTGGGGAACTTCTCGGAGAGCAGCTCGAGGTACTTGCGGTCAGGCATGCGGCGTCCCTTCTCTGTGCGTAACCCCTTCATAATGGGCGTGTGGCTTCGATTGCGGCAACCAGTTTTCGGCGAGCAGGACGCGGCGGTCGGCGACGTTCGCGTGACTGCGTGGCGCTCCTGCCGCGGGCACCCTTCGAGGTTTTGGGCAACATCTTTGATGCGCGGACGAGAAATACATCAAAGTTGTTGCCCACTACCAAGAGAATCACGGAAAACGGTGCGATTTGTGGCCCTTCTCGGCGGCTCTATATAAAACATGTTGCCCACAACCTCGATAAAATCCTTCGAATCGGCGTGGCGGATTCACTCGGTGGTTGCACCATCCTCCGTTAACATGCGCGCCAGCTCCTCCGCCGGCGTCCTCCAGCCCAGCGTCTTGCGCGGCCTGCCGTTGAGCAGGTCCTGCGCCCTCGCGACCTCCCCGTCCGACACCCGCGAGAAGTCGGTCCCCTTGGGGAAGAACTGCCTGAGCAGCCCGTTGGTGTTCTCGTTGGTGCCCCGCTGCCAGGGGCTCCTCGGGTCGCAGAAGTAGACCTCGAAGCCCGTCGCGTCGGCGAAGTCCCTCCAGCGCGCCATCTCGACGCCCTGGTCCCACGTGAGCGTGCGCCTGAGCGCCGCCGGCAGCGACGAGACCATGTCGGCGAGCCGCCCGGCCACGGTCTCGGCCGAGTGCTCGGGGAGCCTGGAGGCCAGCAGGAACCTCGACGAGCGCTCCACGAGCGTGACCAGGCAGGTCGCCCCGTCGGTGCCGACGACGAGGTCGCCCTCCCAGTGGCCGGGCACCGAGCGGTCGTCTGCCTCGGGCGGCCTGAGGGCCAGCCCGGCGCCCTCGACCCACGTCCTGCGCCCGCGCGGCTCGGAGGGCAGCCGGCGCGCCCTCCTCGAGCGCCGCCCGCTCCTCAGCACCAGCTCGACGGCGAGCTCCTCCCGGAGCGACCCGCGCCCCTGGACGTAGAGCGCGCGGTATATGGTCTCGTGGCTCACCCGCATCCCCTCCTCCCCGGGGAAGTCGGCCGCGAGGCTCGCCGAGACCTGCGCCGGCGACCACAGCAGCGAGAGCCTGCGCACGACCTCGGCCCTGAGGCGCGGGTCGCGCTCGAGCTTCCCCGCCCGCGGCCTCGCCGCCCTCTCGCGCGCCCGCCTGCCGGCGCGGCCCGCGTCGTAGCGCCCGTCGGGCATGGCGTTTCGCCTGAGCTCGCGCGACACCGTGGAGTGGGAGACGCCCAGCTCGCGGGCTATCTCCCTCACGCCGAGCCCGGCGCGCCTCCTGTCGGCGATCAGCGCCCTGCGCTCGTCGTCGAGCCTCGCCCGGGGCGAGGGCCTCGGCGGCAGCGGTGCGGCCTCGACCACGACCGGCCTCCTCACCGGGCCCCCGTCCCGGCCGCGGCGCAGGCGGAGGCCCGCCAGCCTGCACCAGCCCTCGACGGACGCCCTGCCGCACCCGAGCTCGCGCGCGACCGAGCCCGCGCTGCGGCCGGACGCGACGAGCGCGACGGCGCCCTCCCTGAACTCACGACTGTACACGACCGCCCCTCTCCCGGGGTGGTGCAATCCAATCTTGAATCCGCCCGTCCTCGCGTGCACAAGACCCCTCGAAAACCCAAAACTTGCTGTTTCTTGGCGACGGGCGAGAAGCGCCTCGCCCCGCGCGCGACAAACGTGCTACCATGCTGCAACAGGCGTTGACGGGGAGAGTACCCGGGGGCGCGTGGCCAAGAGAGAGCGGGGACGGTGGGAGCCCGCGGCCGCGTCCCGGCGAAGATCACCCCCGAGCCGCGGCCCGAAAGCGCGAGCGAGTAGGCGTCGCCGGAGTGGCCGCCGACACAGGCCAGCCGAGTACGGCGGATATCCGCTCGCTGGGTGGTTCACAAGCGAAGTCGCGTGCGCGCTTCGTCCCAGCAGGAGGGACGGGCGCGTTTTTCGTGTCCGAGGCGATGAGACAAAGGGACAGTCCCTTCGTCTCATCAAACGAGAAATGAGACGAAGGGACTGTCCCTTTGTCTCATCGAAGGAGGAAAGCGTGGCCAAGAACGAGTACAAGAAGACGACGAACCTGCCGAGCACGGGCTTTCCCATGCGCGCCAGCCTGGCCCAGAACGAGCCCAAGCGCCTGGCGATGTGGGAGGAGAACCACGTCTACGAGCAGATGATCGCCAAGAACGAGGGGCACGAGAAGTTCGTCCTGCACGACGGCCCCCCGTACGCCAACGGCCCCATCCACCTGGGCCACGCGCAGAACAAGATCTCCAAGGACGTCATCAACCGCTACTGGTCCATGCGCGGCTACCAGACGCCCTACGTCCCCGGCTGGGACTGCCACGGCCAGCCCATCGAGCACAAGGTCGAGACCATGCTCGGTACGGAGAAGTTCAACCAGCTCCCCACCGAGAAGATCCGCGAGCTCTGCCGCAAGATGGCCGTCGAGCAGGTGGACACCCAGCGCCAGGGCTTCAAGCGCCTGGGCGTGCTGGGCGAGTGGGACAACCCCTACCTCACCTACGTGAACGACTACGACGCCACCGACGTCGAGATCTTCAAGGCCATCTTCGACGCCGGCGCCATCACGCAGGGCTCCAAGCCCGTGCACTGGTGCAGCCACTGCCACACGGCCCTCGCCGAGGCGGAGATCGAGTACGGCGACGAGGTCAGCCCCGCCATCTTCGTGCGCTTTGAGATGACCACCGTGCCGGAGGGGCTGGAGGCCTGGGCCGGCAAGCTCTTCGTGGACATCTGGACCACCACGCCGTGGACCCTTCCCGCCGACGACGCCGTCATCTGCCACCCCGAGGCCACCTACGTGGCGCTCGTCCATGACGGCCGCGCGGAAATCGTGGCCGATGCGCTGGCCGAGCGCTGCGCTGCCAAGTTTGGCTACGGCGAGGTTGCACTCGTGCGCGGCGAGGACGGCGAGCCCTGGCGCGCCACGGGCGAGGCCCTCGCGCACAACCGCTACAAGCAGCCCATCTTTGGCGACCAGGGCGAGACGGGCGAGTTCATCTACGCCGACTACGTCACCCTCGACGACGGCACGGGCATCGTCCACTGCGCGCCCGGCCACGGCGTGGACGACTACCTCGCCGGCCAGAAGTTTGGCATCCCCACGGTCATGCCCGTCGACGACGACGGCCGCTTCTTCGTGGGCGACGGCATGGGCACCGGCGGCCCGTGGTCCGGCATGGAGGTGGGCGACGCCAACCCCAAGATCATCGAGTGGCTGCGCGAGCGCGGCACGCTGATCCTGCACGAGGACATCAACCACAGCTACCCGCACTGCTGGCGCTGCAAGGAGCCCGTCATCTTCCGTGCCACGAGCCAGTGGTTCGTCTCGATGGACAAGCCCCTGCGCGGCGGCAAGAGCCTTCGCGAGCAGGCGCTCGAGGAGCTCTCCAAGGTCAAGTTCTACCCCGGCCACGCCATCAAGCGCATCGGCTCGATGGTCGAGGGCCGCCCTGACTGGTGCATCTCGCGGCAGCGCAACTGGGGCGTGCCCATCCCGGCCTTCACCTGCCAGGACTGCGGCGAGCCCGTCATGAACGACGACACGCTCGACGCCGTGATTGAGCTCTTCCGCACCAAGGGCTCCGACGCCTGGTTCACCGACGACCCCGCGAGCTATCTCGGAGACGCCTGCGTCTGCCCCAAGTGCGGCGGGCACCACCTCAAGGCCAACAAGGACATCCTCGACGTGTGGTGGGACTCCGGCGTCTCCCACACCGCCGTCTGCCGCCACCGCGACAACCTCACGTTCCCGGCCGACATGTACCTCGAGGGCTCCGACCAGCACCGCGGCTGGTTCATGAGCTCGCTCATGACCTCCGTGGGCGCCTACGGCGTGGCGCCGTACAAGTCCGTGGTCTCCCAGGGTTTCACGCTCGACGGCCAGGGCCGCAAGATGTCCAAGTCGCTCGGCAACGTCATCGACCCCAACAAGGAGTGCGACACCCGCGGCGCCGACATCCTGCGCCTCTGGGTCACCTCCGTCGACACCTCCAACGACATCCCCTGCGACGGCACGATCCTCGACCACGTGGGCGAGGCCTACCGCCGCTTCCGCAACACCCTGCGCTTCCTGCTGGGCGAGATTGAGGGCCAGTTCGACCCGGCGACCGATGCCGTTCCCTACGACGAGCTCACGCCCTACGACAAGCTCGCGCTCGCGCGCCTCTGCCAGGTCCACGACCAGGTGAGCGCCGCCTACAGCGCGTATCGCTTCAACGTGGTCTACCGCACGCTCTACGACTACGTGATCACGGAGCTCTCCAACGGCTACCTCAACGCCACCAAGGACCGCGTCTACTGCGGCGAGAAGAACGGCTTCGAGCGCCGAAGCGCCCTCACCGTCTGGGCGCAGATTCTCTCGATGCTGGTGCACGACCTGCAGCCCATCCTCGTCTACACCACCGACGAGGTCATGGCCTACCTCCCGGCGTCGCTGCGTGACGGCCAGGAGTACGCCGCCCTTCTCGACTGGTACCAGGCTCCCTGGACCGCCGAGGAGTACGAGCCCTACCTCGCTGCCTACGACGCCGTCGTGGAGGCCCGCGCCGCCTTCACCAAGGCCTACGAGGCTGCCGTGGCTGACGGCACGCTCACCGAGAAGACCACGCAGGCCGCCCGCGCCACGCTCACGGCGCCCGTGGAGCTGCACGATCTTCTCGCCGGCGAGCTGGGCTGCGACCTGGCCGAGCCGTTCGTGTGCTCCGAGGTCGAGCTCACGCAGGGCGAAGAGCTTGCCTGCACCGTGGAGCCCGCGCACGGCGAGAAGTGCCCGCGCTGCTGGAACTTCCGCGAGCTCGGCGAGGACGGCCTCTGCCCGCGCTGCCACGACGCCGTGGCCGCGCTCGAGGAGTAGGGCTTGTCCGGCCCCGACACCACGAACTCCGCCCGCGTGCGGCGGCTGGCGCTCTTTGCGCTGGTCGCCGCCGCGGTCGTAGCGCTTGACCAGCTGAGCAAGCTCGCCGCGCGCTCGGCGCTCGTCCCCGGCGAGCCCGTGACGCTGATCCCCGGCGTGATGGACCTCTCGCTCATCTACAACACCGGTGCCGCGTTCTCGATGGGGGAGGGCGCCGGTCCCCTCTTCGTGCTCATCGCCGCCGTCATGTGCGTCGCTGGTATCTATGTGGCTTGGCGACGCACCGACGTGC
Source organism: uncultured Atopobiaceae bacterium (assembly GCA_963928085.1). Lineage (GTDB taxonomy): Bacteria > Actinomycetota > Coriobacteriia > Coriobacteriales > Atopobiaceae > Thermophilibacter. Next base: position 963,132 of record CAWVDR010000001.1, on the reverse strand, counting down.
CGCTGTCCCTGCTGCTCACCTGCGCGTGCGTCGTTGGCGGCGGCATCGGCAACGCGATCGACCGCGTGGCCCTCGGCGCCGTCACGGACTTCTTCAAGACCACGTTCATGGACTTCGCGATCTTCAACGTGGCCGACATCTTCGTGACCTGCGGCGTCCCGATTGCGCTTGTCCTCTGGTGGCGCTGGGACGTCGCACGCGAGCGCGCCGCCACGGCCGAATAGCGGCGCTCTCCCGCGCCCTTTTTCGTGGTTTGGGTTCATCGTTTAGGCGGCGCGGTCCTCACCGCGTGAAAAACCGCAGGTCGCGTTTTGCGATTGCCGCATTTCTCCCAAACCGTGAACCCAAACCGAAAAACGGTTTGGGTTCACTCTTCTCTCCCGCGCCGTCAACCACTTCAAAAAACCGCAGGTCGCGTCTACGTATGAGGCGGCCTTCGCCGGAACCGTGAACCCAAACCTCCCAAAGGGGCCTGCGCGGGGCGGCGTGATACGATGTCTGGCGGCTCGAGTCGAGGATGGAGGAAGCCGCCCATGCCAAGTCGCATCGTGAACCTGCTGGTAGGACCCGAGTCCGACGGCATGCGGCTCGACGCGTTCCTTGCTACGGGGGAGGACATGCCCTCGCGCTCGGCCTGCGCACGCCTCGTCGAGGACGGTGCGGTAACCATCAACGAGACCCCTGCCACCAGCAAGTCCGAGAAGGTCCTGCTCGGCGACCGCGTCCGCGCGCTCGTGGACGAGCCGGAGCCCGCAGGCGGCCCGCTCGCGCCCAACCCCTACATCCCGCTCGACATCCGCTTCGAGGACGACCACCTGATCGTCCTCTCCAAGCAGGCGGGCCTCGTCTGCCATCCGAGCCCGGGCCACGTGGACGACACGCTCGCCAACGCACTCGTCGCGCACTGCGGCTACGCGCACCTCGGCATGCTCCAGGGGGAGGAGCGCCCCGGAATCGTGCACCGCCTCGACATGGAGACCTCCGGCCTCATGGTCGCCGCCAAGGACGACGCCACGCAGAAGGCCCTCCAGGACCTCATCCGCCTGCGCGTGCTCGACCGGCGCTACGTTACGCTCGTGCACGGGCCGATCGCGCACGACGAGGGGACCATCGAGACGGGCATCGCCCGCTCCACGCGCGACCGCGTGCGGATGGCGGTCTCGGACGCGCCCGGCGCGCGCGAGGCCATCACGACCTTCCGCGTCCTGGAGCGCTTCGAGGCGGGCCCGCGCGACGACGGCTACACCCTCATCGAGTGCCACCTCTACACGGGTCGCACCCACCAGATCCGCGTCCACCTGCGCCACGTGGGCCACCCGCTCGTGGGCGACCCGCTCTACGGGCGCGGAGACCTCCGCCAGAACCTCGACCTCGCGCGCCAGTTCCTCCACTCCTGGCACATCCGCTTCGACCACCCCGCAACGGGAGAGACGGTGGAGCTTGCCGACACCCTGCCGGACGACCTGCTCCATGTACTAGAATCCCTTGCCGAAAGGTCCATGGGAAGGACGTCGGCGGGCGAGAAGATCTGTCCGCTCCTGGCGCCCTCCGGACGGGAAACGCGGCACGAGGGGTAGTCGATGGAGTTCAACCAGTTCGGACTCACGCCCATCGTCATCTTCAACTTCGCGATTGGTGCGCTGTTCACGCTTGCCTATCTGTACCAGGCGTTCTACACCATTCGGGTTATCCTGCAGGGCACGGTTCGCCTGCCCGAGGCAAAGACGAACCACCGCTACGCCTTCGTCATCGCGGCGCACAACGAGGAGGCCGTCATCGGCAACCTCGTGCGCTCGATCTTCTCCCAGAGGTACCCGCGCGAGCTCATGAACGTCTTCGTCGTGTGCGACGCCTGCACAGACGACACCCATCGCGTCGCCGAGGAGGCCGGCGCCATCGTCTGGGACCGCAACGACCTCGCCCGCCGCGGCAAGAGCTGGGCGCTCGACTACGCGTTCAACCGCATCCTCGACGACTACGGCGACGCCTACGAGGCCTTTGTCGTCTTTGACGCGGACAACCTCGTCTCGCCGGACTATATCTCGGTCATGAACCAGGCCTTCGATGCGGGCTACCTCGTCTGCACCGGGTATCGCAACTCCAAGAACTTCGACTCGAGCTGGGTGAGCGCCGCCTACGCACTCTGGTTCATGCGCGAGGCCAAGTTCCTCAACAACGCCCGCATGATGTCGGGCACGAGCTGCGCCATCTCGGGCTCGGGCTGGCTCGTCTCCCAGCGCATCGTCCGGGGCATGCACGGCTGGGGCTTCCACTCGCTGACCGAGGACATCCAGTTCTCCACGTTCTGCTGCGCCAACAACGTCCAGATTGGCTATGCGCCCGCCGAGTTCTACGACGAGCAGCCCGTCACGTTCAAGGCGTCCTGGACGCAGCGCCTGCGCTGGACCAAGGGTTTCTACGAGGTGTTCTTCTCGTATGTGCGCGACCTCGTCAAGGGCATCTCGCGCGGGCAGTTCGCGAGCTACGACATGCTCGTGACCGTGGCGCCCGGCAACATCCTCACGCTGCTCTCCGTCTCCATCAACCTCACCTATCTCGTCATCGGCTCTCTCAGCCACGGCTTCATCGCCACGCAGGCCGAGCTCAACATGTGCGTGGGGTCGATCGTCATGACGCTCGCGTCGATGTACCTCTCGTTCTTCGTGCTCGGTCTGCTCACCACCATCTCGGAGCGCGCGCACATCCACGCCAAGAAGCGCTGGAGGGTCATCACCAACCTCTTCACCTTCCCGATCTTCGAGCTGACCTACATCCCCATCAACGTGGTCGCGCTGTTCAAGAAGGTCGAGTGGATTCCCACCAAGCATGACATCGCCGTCGACGTCCGAGACGTCGTGGGCGACAACGTGTAGGGGAGAATTGGTGATAACGCGTCTCTAGCTCGACTTTCTCGGCGGGCGGCGGACATTTCCGCCTGAACGGATGTTACAATGCCGAAAACGCGGCCCACACGGGGCCGGGGGCAACAGAGAGGAGCCACTAAACATGGCAACGTTCTTCGAGGGGGAGTCCCACACCTTTTCCGAGTACCTGCTCGTTCCCGGCTACTCCTCTGCGGAGAACATCCCCGACAACGTGTCGCTCAAGACGCCGCTCGTGAAGTTCCGTCGCGGCGAGGAGCCCGCGCTCAGCCTCAACATCCCGATGGTCTCCGCCATCATGCAGTCCGTCTCCGGCGTTGACATGGGCGTTGCCCTGGCTATCGAGGGCGGCCTTGCCTTCATCTACGGCAACCAGACGCCCGAGCAGGAGGCGGCCATGGTCAAGGCCGTCAAGGACCACAAGGCCGGCTTCGTGGAGTCCGACTCCACCCTCACGCCCGACATGACGATGGAGCAGGTCATGGAGCTTAAACAGCGCACCGGCCACTCCACCATGCCCGTCACCGACGACGGCTCCTCTCGCGGCAAGCTCCTCGGCATCGTGACCAGCCGCGACTACCGTCCCACGCGTGACGACCACCAGAAGAAGGTCGCCGAGTTCATGACGCCGCGCGAGAAGCTCATCGTGGGCGACAAGGACATCACGCTCAAGAAGGCCAACGACGTCATCTGGGACAACAAGCTCAACGCCCTGCCCGTCGTGGACGAGAACGACCACCTGGTGGGCATCGTCTTCCGCAAGGACTACGACCAGCACAAGTCCAACCCCAACGAGCTCCTGGACGCCAACAAGCGCTACATGGTGGGCGCGGGCATCAACACGCGCGACTACGCCGAGCGCGTGCCGCTGCTCGTGGAGGCCGGCGCCGACGTGCTCTGCATCGACTCCTCCGAGGGCTTCTCCGAGTGGCAGAAGCGTACCCTCGAGTGGGTCCGCGCCAACTACGGCGACTCCGTCAAGGTGGGCGCCGGCAACGTCGTGGACGAGGAGGGCTTCCGCTTCCTCGCCGACTGCGGCGCGGACTTCGTGAAGGTGGGCATCGGCGGCGGCTCGATCTGCATCACCCGCGAGACCAAGGGCATCGGTCGTGGCCAGGCCTCCGCGGTCATCGACGTGTGCCGAGCGCGCGACAAGTACTTCGAGGAGACCGGCGTCTACGTGCCCGTCTGCTCCGATGGCGGCATCGTCTACGACTACCACATGACGCTCGCCCTGGCCATGGGCGCCGATTTCATGATGCTCGGTCGCTACTTTGCCCGCTTCGACGAGAGCCCCACCGAGCGCGTCAACGTCAACGGCCAGTACATGAAAGAGTACTGGGGCGAGGGCTCCGCGCGTGCCCGCAACTGGCAGCGCTACGACCAGGGCGGTGCCTCCAAGCTGGGCTTTGTTGAGGGCGTCGACTCCTACGTGCCCTACGCCGGCTCCCTCAAGGAAGGCGTGGGCCAGACGATCTACAAGATCAAGTCCACGATGTGCAACTGCGGCGCCAAGACCATCAAGGAGCTGCAGGAGAAGGCGCGACTGACGCTCGTGAGCTCCACCTCCATCGTCGAGGGCGGCGCGCACGACGTCGTGGTCAAGGACTCCCAGCACAGCGTGAGCTATCGCTAGCTTCGCGAGGGCATTTTGACCCGTCGGCCGCCCCGGGGCACGTCCCCAGGGCGGCCTATTTTGAGGTTTGGGTTCATCGTTCGCGATTTGGGACTCACTTGACGAAAGAAATGCCTGTTGGCGTGATGACGTGAGGCATGGTGGCGCGACTTCGTGAACCCAAACCGCGAGAAGGGGCGAGGTGCCCCACGCCTGGCGAGCGTCCTGCTACAATGTCCCAGTTGACCATCGCACACAAAGGAGTTTCGCAGATGAGCGACGCCGAGAAGAACTTCGAGGTCCCGGCCTACGACGCCGAGGAGATCGAGACCCGCTGGCAGGCCGAGTGGGACGCCGAGGAGCTCTACAAGACCGAGGAGAGCCCTGAGAAGCCCAAGAAGTACGTGCTGGAGATGTTCCCGTACCCCTCGGGCGACCTGCACATGGGCCACGCGCGCAACTACACGATCGGCGACGCCATGGCGCGCCAGGCCCGCATGCGCGGCTTTGACGTGCTGCACCCGATGGGCTACGACGCCTTTGGCCTGCCCGCGGAGAACGCCGCCATCAAGCACAACACCCAGGCGAGCGTCTGGACGCACCAGAACATCGCGCAGGCCACCAAGACCATGCGCCGCATGGGCTTCTCCTACGACTACGACCGCATGTTCAACACCTGCGACCCCGAGTACTACAAGTGGGGCCAGTGGATCTTCCTCAAGATGTGGGAGAAGGGCCTCGTCTACCGCGACAACTCGCCGGTGAACTGGTGTCCCGGCTGCCAGACGGTGCTTGCCAACGAGCAGGTCGTGGACGGCAAGTGCTGGCGCTGCGGCTCGGTGCCCGAGAAGCGCGCGCTCTCCCAGTGGTACTTCAAGATCACCGACTACGCCCAGGAGCTCCTCGACGACCTCAAGAAGCTCGAGGGCAAGTGGCCCGAGCGCGTCCGCGCGATGCAGGCCAACTGGATCGGCCGCTCCGAGGGCGCCGAGATCGACTTCACGCTGGCCGACGTCGACGGCGTGACCCCCACCGACACCAAGATCACCGTCTTCACCACGCGCCCGGACACGCTCTTTGGCGTGAGCTTCTTCCTGCTGCCGCCCGAGAGCCCGCTCGCCGCGGAGCTCGTGGCCGGCACTGAGCACGAGCCCGCCTTCCTCGAGCTCAAGGCCGCCGCGGAGAAGGTCTCCTCGGTCGACCGCCAGGGCTCCGAGCGCGAGAAGCACGGCGTCTTCACGGGCCGCTACGTCATCAACCCGGTCAACGGCCGCCCGGCGCCCATCTGGGTCGCCGACTACGTCCTCATGGACTACGGCACCGGTGCCGTCATGGGCGTGCCCTGCGGCGACCAGCGCGACTTCGACTTCGCCAAGAAGTACGGTCTGGAGATCGCCCCGATCATCTGCGAGAAGGACGACCCGCTCTACGAGCAGCTCAAGGACGAGCGCGAGCTCGTCGTGACCTCCGTCGACTGGGACCACGCGATGGAGGCCGAGGGGTACCTCGTGCAGTCCGGCCAGTTCACCGGCATGAAGGGCGGCAAGCACTCCGAGGCAGTGGACGCCATCATCGACTGGCTCGGCGAGCAGGGCCTCGGCCGCAAGACGGTGCAGTTCCGCCTGCGCGACTGGCTCATCTCCCGCCAGCGCTACTGGGGCAACCCGATCCCGATGATTCACTGCGACGACTGCGGCGACGTGCCGGTGCCCTACGAGGACCTGCCCGTCACGCTGCCGGACGCGCTCGACCTCGGTGCCGGAGAGACGCTCGCCGCCTACGCGCCGTTCTACGAGACCACCTGCCCCAAGTGCGGCAAGCCGGCCAAGCGCATCACCGACACCATGGACACCTTCACGTGCTCCAGCTGGTACTACCTGCGCTACTGCGACCCGCACAACGAGGAGCTTCCCTTCTCGCGCGAGGCCGTGGACCGCTGGATGCCGGTGGACAACTACATCGGCGGCATCGAGCACGCCATCCTGCACCTGCTCTACAGCCGCTTCTTCACCAAGGTCCTGCGCGACCTCGGTATGATCGGCATCGACGAGCCCTTTGAGAACCTGCTCTGCCAGGGCATGGTCAAGGACGCCAACGGCGACACCATGTCCAAGTCCAAGGGCAACGTCGTGCCGCCGTCCTCGGTGATCGAGCCCTACGGCGCGGACACCATGCGCCTGGCCATCCTCTTCATCGCCCCGCCCGAGAAGGACTTCAACTGGGATGAGGAGGCCGTCGCCGGCGCCAACCGCTTCATCAAGCGCGCGTGGCGCGTGGTCTGGCTGCTCAGCCAGGGCGCGGCCGCCGGCGCCGTGAGCGCGGGCACCCTCGACGCCGCCGGCAAGGAGCTCTGGCGCACGCTCAACGGCATGGGCATCAAGTGCACCACCGACTTCGACCGCGGCCAGTTCAATACCGCCATCTCCGCCGTCATGGAGATCACTAACGCGGCGTCCAAGTACGTGAACGACGTTGCCGCGGAGCAGCGCGACCCTGCGCTCTGCTTCGCCGTGGCGCACGCGATCGTGACGATGCTCGCCCCGATCTGCCCGCACTGGGCCGAGGAGCTCTGGCATAAGGCGCTTGGCCAGGAGGGCTCCGTCTACAACGCCGCCTGGCCCGAGTTCGACGCCGAGGCCGCCAAGGCCGACGAGGTGGAGATCGCGGTCCAGATCAAGGGCAAGGTCCGCGGCCGCGTGATGGTCGCCGCCGACGCCTCCGACGACGAGGTCGCCGAGGCTGCCAAGGCCGCCGTGGCCGAGCAGCTCGCCGGCAAGGACATCAAGAAGGTCATCGTCATCAAGGGCCGCCTGGTCAACATCGTGGCGGTGTAGGCCCTCACGCGCTGGCGAGAGGTTCTGTGGGCTTCTCGTGGAGGCGCGGTTGACGCATGCCGAGAAAAACCGTACACTAGCTGCGTATTCGAAGCTGTAACCGTAGGAAGTGGGGTGGATCTTCTCGCCCCGCTTCCTTTCTGTATGAAGACGGGAGGGGAGCATGCCGAAGTCCGGCATCGAGCAGCAGATCATCGACGCGCTGGAGCCCACGGCCGCCGAGCGCGGCGTCGACGTCGTTGACGTCGAGGTCGTCGGCGCGACCAAGGCACCCTGCGTGCGCGTGCGCATCGACCACGCGGACGAGTCCGCGCCCACCATCACCCTCGACGAGGTGACCGAGGAGACCGAGTGGATCTCTGCCGCCCTCGACGAGCTCGACCCCATCCCCTCGAGCTTCACCCTCGAGGTGTCGTCGCCCGGCATGGCGCGTCCCCTGCGCAAGGAGCGCGACTTCGTGCGCTTTGCCGGCGAGACCGTCCAGCTCTCGCTCGTCCCGGGCGAGGGGAGGCGCCGCTATACCGGCACCCTCCTCGGCATCGAGGACGGCACCGTCGCCCTCGAGGTTGACGGCGAGCGCGTGGAGCTCCCGTTCGACGACATCAGGAAGTGCACGATCAAGCCCGACTTCCCCGCGTAGGGAAGCGCGAGTAGAGCGAAAGGAACCCACATGGCATCTGAGATGATGACCGCCCTCGAGCAGCTCTGCGAGGAGAAGCACATCGATCAGCTCGACCTCATCACCCGCCTCGAGCAGTCGCTCGCCAAGAGCTACGCCGACGTGCTCCACCTGCCCTTCGGCGCGCGTGTCACGATCGACCGCGCAACGGGCAAGGTCTACGTCTACGAGCTCGTCCCCAAGGGCGAGGAGGACCCCGAGACCGGCGAGTACACCGAGTTCGACGAGGTCGACGTCACTCCGGCCGACACCTCCCGCATCGCCGCCCAGCACGCCAAGGCCGAGATCCGCGCCATCGTGCGCAACGCCGCCCGCGTCCAGATCTACGAGGAGTTCTCCCAGCGCGTCGGCGACATCATCACCGGCACGGTGCTCCAGACCACGCCCGACTTCACGATCATCAAGATCCGCGAGGGCGTGGAGGCCGAGCTGCCCCACTTCGACCAGCGTCGCCACCCCGACGAGCGCAACGAGCGCCCCGCCGGCGAGCGCTACAGCCACAACCAGCGCATCCGCGCGATTATCATCGACGTGCGCGATCCCAACTCGACCCAGCCCGTCGTGCGCGGCGAGCGCCAGCGTCCGCCCATCGTGGTGTCCCGCACCCACCCGGACCTGCTGCGCCGCCTCTTCGAGCTCGAGGTCCCCGAGGTCTACGACGGCGTCGTCGAGATCCGCAGCATCGCCCGCGAGCCCGGCGTGCGCTCCAAGGTGGCCGTCTCCTCCAACGACGACCGCCTCGACCCGGTGGGAGCCTGCGTCGGCCCCAAGGGCAGCCGCGTGCGCACCGTGGTCTCCGAGCTCCGCGGCGAGCGCGTCGACGTTGTCCTGTGGAGCGACGACCCGGCTCGCTGCGTCGCCGCGGCGCTCTCCCCGGCGCGCGTCTCCCGTGTGGTGATCGACCCCGAGACCGGCTACGCCACCGTGATCGTCCCCGACGACCAGCTCTCGCTCGCCATCGGCAAGGAGGGCCAGAACGCCCGCCTCGCCGCCCGCCTCACGGGGCTGCACATCGACATCAAGAACGAGTCTCTCGCCGCGGGGATCCTGCGCGACCTCCCGCGTGCGACCGTCGAGGACGAGCCCGTCGACGACGGCGAGTCCCACCGCTGCGAGTACGTGGGCCCCACGGGCATCCAGTGCCGCAACATGGCACGCCCCGGCTCCCGCTTCTGCGGCGTCCACGAGGAGCTCGCCAACGCCGAGGTCTCCTCGGACCCCGACTCGCTCATCTAGGTCGCCCCGCGACGACGAACACGACTCACCGAGGCGCACCGCCTCATGCTTGGAAGGCAGGTCACATGGCAAAGACGCGCGTACATGACCTCGCGAAGGAGTACGGGATCTCCAGCAAGGAGATGCTCGAGCACCTCCGCGACCTGAAGATTCCCGCGAAGTCGGCCTCCTCGACCCTCGAGGACGCCTACGTCTCGATGGTCCGCAAGAAGCTCAAGCCCATCCTCGAGGCACACGCCGCCGAGATCGAGGCGCAGAAGCGCGCCGAGGAGGAGGCCAAGGCCGAGGAGGCCCGCATCGCCGCCGAGAAGGCGGAGGCCGAGCGCATCGCCGCCGAGCAGCGCCGCGAGCGCGAGCGCGCCGAGGAGGAGCGCCGTCGCGCCGCCGCCGAGGCCGAGCGCAAGGCCCGCGAGGAGGCCAAGGCCGAGGCCGAGCGCAAGGCGGCGGAGGAGGCCGAGAAGAACCGCGTGCGCGACAACGCGCCCAAGTCCGTCCCCTCGTTCACGTCCCTGCTCGACCAGATCGCCCAGCAGGAGCAGATCCTGAAGCAGCAGGCCGAGGAGGCCAGCCAGAAGAAGGCCGCCAGCCGCGAGCGCGGTCACGACCGCGGTGGCGCCCGTCGCGACGGATCCCGTCCGGCCGCTGCTGCCGCTGCCGCCGCGCCCGCCGGCGGCGCCGCCGACTCCGGTCGCGGTCGCCGTGGCAAGAAGGGCCGTCGCGGCGACGGTGACGGCGAGGACCGCTACAGCCGCATGGCCCGCGAGGCCGAGGCCTATAACCGCAGCCGCGTCCTGGAGGAGGCCCGCGTGGCCGTCGAGGAGGCGTCCCGCGAGTCCACCGGCCGCCGCAAGCGCCGCAAGGAGCGCCGCCAGAAGCAGGCCGAGGAGGCCGCGATGGAGCAGCGCATCGAGGAGGCCATCGCCAACGACCAGGACCTCTCGCAGCTCGACACCGTGAAGGTGCCGCAGGGCTCGACGGTCCAGGAGCTCGCCGAGCTTCTCGGCGTGCCCGCCAACGACATCATCAAGCGCCTCTTCCTCCTGGGCACCCCGCTCACGCTCACCGAGTCCATGTCCGACGAGCTCATCGAGCTCGTGGCCGACGACCTCGGGCGTGACGTCAAGGTCATGACGAAGGAGGAGGAGAACTCCTTCACCTTCTACGACGACCCGTCGACGCTCAAGCCGCGCCCGCCGGTGGTCACCGTCATGGGCCACGTCGACCACGGCAAGACGTCGCTTCTGGACGCCATCCGCCATACGGGCGTGGCCGAGGGCGAGGCCGGCGGCATCACGCAGGCCATCGGCGCCTCCCAGGTCACGATCAACGGCCGCCTGATCACCTTCATCGACACCCCGGGCCACGAGACCTTCACGGCCATGCGTGCCCGCGGCGCCAAGGTGACCGACATCGTCATCCTGATCGTCGCCGCCGACGACGGCGTCATGCCCCAGACCATCGAGTCGATCAACCACGCCAAGGCCGCCGGCGTGCCCATCATCGTGGCCGTCAACAAGATCGACAAGCCCGGCGCCAACCCGGACAAGGTGCGCCAGGAGCTCACCGAGTACGGCATCATCCCGGAGGAGTGGGGCGGACAGAACATGTTCGTCAACATCTCCGCCAAGAAGAAGATCGGCATCGACGAGCTTCTCGAGACGATCATCCTCCAGGCCGACGTTCTCGAACTCAAGGCCAACCCCGACACCTTCGCCTCCGGCAACGTCCTCGAGGCCAAGCTCGACCGCGGCCGCGGCTCGGTGGCAACGGTCCTCGTCACCCGCGGCACCCTGCGCATCGGCGACGCGCTCGTGGCGGGCATGGCCTACGGCCGCGTCCGCGCCATGCTCGACCCCAAGGGCAACGCCGTCACCGAGGCCGGCCCCTCCGACGCCGTGGAGATCCTCGGCCTGCAGAGCGTGCCCATGGCCGGCGACGAGTTCCGCGTCTTCCACGACGAGCGCGACGCCCGTCAGCTCGCCGACGAGCGCGCCCTCAAGGCCCGCATCGAGGAGCAGAACCGCGTGAAGCACGTCACGCTCGAGAACCTCTTCGACACCATGGCTGACGCCGAGGTCAAGGAGCTCAACCTCATCATCAAGGCCGACGTCCAGGGCTCCATCGAGGCCCTCCAGGACTCGCTCGACAAGATGGACCAGTCCGAGGTCCGCATCAACACGATCCACTCCGCCGTCGGCGCCATCACGGAGACCGACGTCATCCTCGCGGACGCCTCCAACGCCATCATCATCGGCTTTGGCGTACGCCCGGAGGCCAAGGCCAAGAGCGCCGCAGAGCGCGACGGCGTTGAGATCCGCACCTACAGCGTCATCTACAAGGCGATCGAGGACATCGACGCCGCGCGCATCGGCATGCTCAAGCCCACCGAGGTCGAGGTCCAGACCGGCGTCGCCGAGGTCCGCGACACCTTCAAGGTCCCCAAGGTCGGCATCGCCGCCGGCTGCATGGTCCAGGAGGGCGAGATCTCCCGCGACGACCAGGTCCGTCTCGTCCGCGACGGCATCGTCGTCTACGACGGCAGGATCGCGTCGCTGCGCCGCTACAAGGACGACGTCAAGAGCGTCAAGGCCGGTTTCGAGTGCGGCATCGGCCTCGAGAACTTCCAGGACGTCAAGCCCGGCGACCAGATCGAGGGTTACCGCATCGACCAGGTCGCGCGCACGGAGTAGGCGCGTCTCGGGGCGGGGCTGCGGCCCCGTCCCGCTTTGGAGCAGAACATGAAGCAGAACCAGCACTCGAGGAGAACCAACGAGCAGGCGCGCGTCAAGCTCGCCAACATCCTGCTCTTTGAGATCTCCGACCCCGACCTCGCTCTCGTGACCATCACGGGCGTGGAGGTCTCCGTGGACAAGTCGTATCTCCGCGCGTACGTGAGCTGCGATGCCGAGCGTTACGACGAGGTCGAGGCCGCCCTCGCGCGCGCCAAGGGGCGCATCCGCTCCCTTCTGGGGCGCTCCCTCGGCTGGCGCGTGACCCCGGAGCTCGACTTCCGCATCGACACCACCACCGACGAGGCAGAGCGCATCTCGCGCGCCCTCGAGGACGCGCCCGCCACGCTCTCCGTGGAGAAGGACGAGTTTGGCTATCCCGTCGAGCCGTCCGCGGCCGAGAAGGACGAGGGGTAGGGAAGGCATGCTGTGCGACGAGACGGTCATGGCCGTCCAGACCCCCAGCTTCGACGCGATCACGAGCCTCGTTGAGGACGCGCAGACCATCGCGGTGTGCGCCCACACCTCTCCCGACGGTGACGCCCTCGGCTCCGAGCTCGCCCTCGTCGAGATGATCGAGCGCCGCTGGCCCGAGAAGGACGTGGTGGCGCTGCTCGCCGACGACGACGAGGTTCCACGCATCTACCAGTTCCTGCCCGGTGCCGATCGCCTGGTGCGTGCCGTGGACTATCACGGGGACCCCGACCTCTTCTTCTGCGTGGACCTCTCGCAGCCCGGGCGCCTGAGTGACGCCCAGGCCGTGCTCGAGCGCTCGGCGCACGTCGCCGTTCTCGACCACCATCCCGCGACCGAGCGCTGCTGGGACGCGGGCGTGGTCCGTCCCGACGCGGCCGCCGCGGGCGTCCTCGTTGCCGAGTACGCGCTTTACGTCCTGGGGGAGCTCACCCCGACGATGGCGCAGAACCTGCTGTGCGCCCTCGTCACGGACACCGGTCGCTTCCAGTACCAGAACGCCAACGGCGAGGCCTTCCGCGTCGCGAGCGCGCTGGTGGACGCCGGCGCGTCCCCCTCGGACGTCGCCCTGCACGTCTACCAGAGCGACCGCCTCAGCTACCTGCACCTCTCCGCCACGGTGATGGGCCGCATCACCACCTTCGAGCAGGGGAGGATCGCCTACAGCTACGCCACGACGGCCGACCTCGAGTCCAACGCCGTGCCCGTCGCCGAGTGCGACGGCCTCGTCGACATCGTGAGGCGCGTCGACGGCTGCGAGATCGCGCTCTTCCTCAAGGAGGTCCCGGGCGGCAAGGTCCGGGGCAACCTGCGGGCCAAGTCCGCGCGCGACATCTCCGTCGTGGCACGGGAGATGGGCGGCGGCGGCCACCCGGCGGCCGCGGGCTTCACCGTCGAGGGTGACATCGACCAGGCGCTCGCCGTCGTGCTCCCCAAGCTCCGCGCGCTCTACGCAGGAGACGAGGCGGGGAGTTGAGCCGTCGTCCGAGCGCGTTCTCCGCGCTCATAGCCATCGACAAGCCGGCGGGTATGACCAGCCACGACGTCGTCTCACGCGTCCGCCGTGCGGTGGGCGAGAAGCGCGTGGGTCACGCGGGCACGCTCGACCCCGCGGCAACCGGCGTGCTCGTCGTGGGCATTGGCCAGGCAACCAAGCTCCTGGGCCTGCTCACGCTCGACCGCAAGGGGTATCGCGCGACGTTCGCGCTCGGTGCCGAGACCACCACCGACGACGCCGAGGGCGAGATTGCCGCAGCCTCAGAGGTGCCCGTCGCCCTTCTCGACCGCGAGCGTGCGGCCGCCGAGGTCGCCCGTCTCATCGGCGAGAAGGACCAGGTGCCGCCGCGCTTCTCGGCCGTCTCCGTGAACGGGCGGCGCGCCTACGACGCCGCGCGCGCCGGGGAGGACGTCGAGCTCGCACCCCGCCGCGTCACGATTCACGACGCCCGACTCGCAGGCGTCGTGCCCGACGAGCGCTCCTGGGTCGTGGACCTCGACGTCTCCAAGGGCACCTACGTGCGCAGCATCGCGCGCGATCTCGGCCGTGAGCTGGGCTGCCTGGCGCATGTGAGCGAGCTTCGCCGTACGTTCTCCGGACCTGTGACCCTCGGCGACTGCCTGAGCCTCGACGAGCTCATGGAGCGCGGTGCCGACCTCGTGCACGAGCGGGCGCTCGACCCTGCCGCCGTGCTCGGGCTCCCCGTCCGCGAGCTCGCCCTCGACGAGGTCTCCGACGTCACGTGCGGCCGGCGCATCGCGTCCGGCACCCTGCGCGACGGGAGCGAGCCCGCCCCCGGCCAGCGCCTCGCGCTCGCCTTCTCCGGCGCGCTCGTCGGCATCTGGCGCCGCGAGGGCGCCCGCCTCGTCTGCGAGTCCAACTTCCCCCAGGGCATCGAGGGAGTCCGCTGATGAGCGAGAAGAACCTCGAGCAGCGGCTCCTCGCGCTCTCACCTGAGCGGCCCGCGGGGCTCGTCGGAAGTGCTCTTGCGGGAAGTGTGCTGCGCAGAACTTCCCGCAAGAGCACTTCCGACGAGCCTCGCAGGGCGGTGTGTGCGATTGGGGCGTTCGATGGGGTTCACGTCGGGCATCGGGCGTTGATCGAGCGGGCGCGCGTCGAGGCTCGCCAACGTGGGGACGAGCTTGTCATAGTTACGTTTTCACCGGATCCGTCGGTGGTCCTGTGCCCGGAACATCCGCAGAAGATGTTGCTTGCTGACGAGGGTCGTCTGGGCATCCTGCGTTCGATCGAGGGTGTTGATCGTGTGGTCGTGCTGGACTTTACGGCGGCGCTCGCTGCGCTGCCGTACGAGCGGTTCGTGCGGGAGACGCTCGGGGGGCTCGTGGACCTGGACGCGATTGTCGTGGGGTCGGACTTCCGGCTTGGCGCGGGCGGGGAGGGCACCGTCGACTCCCTTGCCGAGCTGGGGCGCGTTGACGGGTTTGATGTCATCGGCATGGAACTCCTCGACGAGGGCGGGGTTCCCGTCACCGCCACGAGGATCCGGGCTCTCCTCGGCGAGGGTCGCGTCGAGGCGGCCGCGGGCCTTCTCGGTCGCTGCCACTTCGTCACCGGTGAGGTCGTGCGCGGTCGCGGGGAGGGGACCGGCTTTGGGTTCCCGACGGCCAACGTCCGCGTGCCGGCCGCCCTCTGCCTGCCCGCGGAGGGCGTCTACGCCGGGTACGTGACGCACGGCGCCACCGCGTGGCCTGCGGCGATCAACGTGGGCAAGCCGAGGTCCTTCTCGCCCGGCGAGGAGGGTGCCCCCTTCCTGGAGGCGACGCTTCTCGGCTTTGAGGGGGACCTCTACGGGGCGGTCGTGGACGTGTCCTTTGTGCGATGGCTGCGCGAGCCGAGGACCTTCTCGTCAATCGGGGAGCTCGAGCGCGTCGTGCTGGGAAACGTGTCCTGGGTGCGTGCTACCCTTGGGGAGCGAGGGATCGCCCTGAGAGGGGAGGCGAGCTCATGATCACCGACGAGGACAAGGAGCGGGTCCGCCAGGCGACGGACTTTGTGCAGCTCGTGGCCGAGACCGTCGAGCTGCGCCAGCGCGGCCAGGAGTTCTGGGGGTGCTGCCCGTTCCACGGCGAGAAGAGCCCCTCGTTCAAGGTCAACTCTGCGACGGGCCTGTGGCACTGCTTTGGCTGCGGCGACGGCGGGGACGTCTTCTCCTACGTGCAGCGCCGCGAGAACCTGGATTTCCCCGACGCGATTCGCTATCTGGCGGACCGTGCCGGGATCGAGCTCACGGAGGAGCGCGGCGCCCGGCGCGGCCCCCGCAAGACGCGCCTCATGGAGGCGCTCGGTGCGGCCGAGGAGTTCTATCACACGATGCTCATGCGCGGCAAGGGGGCGGGGCCCGACGAGGCGCGCCGCTACTTCGCTGGCCGCGGCTTTGGCTCGGAGGTGTGCCGGCGCTGGGGCCTGGGCTTTGCCCCGGGGCGCGGCTCGCTCGTTGCGCACCTGCGCGAGAAGGGGTTCACGAGCGCCGAGATGGTCGCCGCCGACCTGGCGCAGGAGCGATCCGGCCGTGTTGTCGATCGCTTCTACGAGCGCGTGATGTTCCCCATCCATGACGAGCAGGGGCGCACCATCGCCTTTGGCGGGCGCATCATCGGGCCCAAGCGCGACAACGTGGCAAAGTACGTGAACACGCGCGACACGGCCGCCTTCAACAAGGGCAAGCACCTCTTTGCCTACGACCGGGCCAAGGAGGGCATGGCGGCGACGGGGGAGGCCATCGTCTGCGAGGGCTACACCGACGTCATCGCCATGCACGAGGCGGGGTTCACCAACGCGGTGGCCGCGCTCGGAACGGCGTTTCGCCTCGACCACGTGCGGCTCATGGAGCGCCAGCGCGTGAGCCGCATCATCTGCATGTTCGACGGCGACGCCGCCGGCCAGCGCGCGGCGGAGCGTGCGATCCGCTACCTGGACAAGACGTCGGCGGCGCTCCTGTGCGTCGTCCTGCCGGACGGCCAGGACCCGATGGAGTTTCTCGCCGCCCACGGGGCGGACGCCCTGCGCCCGATCCTCGCTGCCGCGCGACCCCTCATGGACTTCGTCTTCGAGAAGCGCCTCGAGGGCTACGACCTCTCGGCCCCCGGGCGCCGCGTGCGCGCGCTCGAGGACATGGCGGGCGTTCTGGCCCCGCTCAAGCGCTCCGTCCTTCTCGACGAGTACGCCACGCGCCTCGCCGACGCCCTCGGCATGGACGTGGACGAGACCAAGCGCGCCATCCGCGAGGCACCCGTGCGCGAGCTCGACGAGGAGCGCCCGGCACGGGTTCCTTCGGCTCCGGCGACGCCCTCGCGCGAGCGCCCGGCCGTGCCCGCCGCGGACGGGGAGGCGCCGGCGGACTATGTGCCGCTCGAGGCCTACGATGCCGTCCCCGCCGATCCCGGTGCGGCTCCGGCCGACGAGGTCGCGGGCATGAGCCGCCTCTCGGTGGACGAGCGCATGCAGGTCTCCGCCGAGCAGGAGCTGCTTGCCGCCATCGCGCGCCGCCCCGATGCGATGCGCTCATTCGGCGCGAGGATCGCCTCGCTCTCGTGGGTCGACGAGCGCCATGAGGCGATGGCGTGGGCGATGCTCTCCACTCCCGACGGGACGACGCCCGCCGAGGCGGTCGCCGCTGCCGTTGCCGTCGTGCCCGACGCGGCGAGGATTCTCTCGGGCGGACGCGTCATGGACGAGGCCGAGCTCTCCGACGACCAGAAGCTCGAGTTCATCGTCGACACCGCCGAGCTCTGCTCGTGCCGCCGCCGAATCCGCCAGATTCGCGGCAGGCTGCGTTCCGCGCCCTCCGACGAGGACTCCGAGCGGCTCTTCGCCGAGGCGACCGAGCTCCAGCGACGCTCCAACGAGCTGGCAAACCGGCTTTCGTCGGTCTTCTCCGAATAGCTTTCGGGTATAATCTCGAAGGTTTATACGTCGAAAGGACACATGTGGCTGCCAAGAAGACGAACGAGGACATCAAGCTCTCCGACGACCTGGCCAAGGTCGTCGACGGTCTCGTCGCGGGCGCGGCGTCCTCCTCGAGCGTGACCGAGGATGACATCCAGCTCGCCATCAAGGACATCGACGTGGACTCCGACGAGCTCTCCGACCTCTATGACGCGCTTCGCTCGCGCGGCGTCGAGGTCAGCGGCTCGCCCGCCACGGACGCCGCCGAGGACTTCTCCGCCGAGGTCTCCGTCGACGACGACTTTGGCGACGACGAGGAGGACGAGGACGTCGAGTCGTTCGACGAGGACGAGGAGGGCGAGTCCGAGAGCGTTGCCGAGGCCAAGATCGTCAAGGAGGCCCTGCGCTCGGTCCCCAAGGCCCGCGTCGCCAAGCCCAAGCGCTCCTCGCGCGCCCGCGCCCGTCGCGCCGACACCTCCACCGCCATGCTCACCGGCGACCCCGTGCGCATGTACCTGAAGGAGATCGGCAAGGTGGACCTGCTCACCGCCTCCGAGGAGGTCAACCTCGCCATGAAGATCGAGGCTGGCACCGAGGCGGCCGAGAAGCTCGAGGCGGCCGAGGCCGGCGAGCTCGAGCTCACCCGCGCCGAGCAGCGCCGTCTCATGCGCATCGAGCAGGTGGGCCTTGACGCCAAGCAGCAGCTCATCTCCGCGAACCTGCGCCTCGTCGTTTCCATCGCCAAGCGCTACGTGGGCCGCGGCATGCTCTTCCTCGACCTCATCCAGGAGGGCAACCTCGGTCTCATCCGTGCGGTCGAGAAGTTCGACTACACCAAGGGCTTCAAGTTCTCCACGTACGCCACGTGGTGGATTCGCCAGGCCATCACCCGCGCCATCGCGGACCAGGCGCGCACCATCCGCATCCCGGTCCACATGGTCGAGACCATCAACAAGCTCATCCGCGTCCAGCGCCAGCTGCTCCAGGACCTTGGTCGCGACCCCACCCCCGAGGAGATCGGTGCCGAGATGGGCATGAGCCCGGACCGAGTGCGCGAGATCCAGAAGATCTCCCAGGAGCCCGTCTCCCTCGAGACGCCGATCGGCGAGGAGGAGGACTCCCAGCTCGGAGACTTCATCGAGGACTCGAGCGCCGTCGCGCCGCCCGAGGCTGCGTCCGACTCCATGCTGCGCGAGCAGCTCGACCAGGTGCTCGACGGCCTGGCCGACCGCGAGCGCAAGGTCATCAAGTTCCGCTTTGGACTTGAGGACGGTCACCCGCGCACGCTCGAGGAGGTCGGCCGCGAGTTTGGCGTTACGCGCGAGCGCATTCGCCAGATCGAGAGCAAGACCCTGGCCAAGCTCCGTCACCCCAGCCGCAGCGGCCGCCTCAAGGACTACATGGAGGACTAGCGGATGTCGCCGAACCAGAAGCGCTTCAAGATCGTCTCGCTCATCATCCTGCTCGTCGCCTTGGTACAGGTCGTGGGCGGCGTGCTGCTCCTCTTGGGCTCGCCGCTCGTCGCGGGTCTGCGCGTCGACCTGAGTGACAACGCCTCCTACGACGGCGCCATTGCGGCCGAGGTCCTCGGCGTCCTCGCCCTCGTGGTCGGGCTCTACTGCTTTGCCGTGGGGGTTACGGGCGCACGCGCGGCGAACAGCCCGCGCAGCATCGGCAAGTTCAACGTGCTCGCCGTCGTCATGCTCGTCGCGTCGCTCGTCCAGGTCGGTCTTGGCGTGAGCACCGGACAGGTCGGCTGGGTCGAGGTCCTTCTCGCCGTGCTCGCGGTGCTCGGCCTCGTATTTGCCGGCAAGGCGCACAACGAGGCCATCGACCGCTAGGGGAGCACAGACACGAATCGCCGCCGCCCGCGACCGCCTCTCGCCGTCGCGGGCGGTTTTTGTACGCCGGCGCTCCGCGGTTTCCCGCCCTCGTCGCCCTGCCTTCTAGGAAAGCCCGCCCTTGTCCCCAGCGTCCCTGGGAATCGCCGTCCTTGGCATACGAGCGTCTAGAAAAGCCCGCCCTTGTCACGGCGGGCACTAAGAACTGGCGATGTTGTCACGTTGGAGCGCCATACGGTTGGACAAGAGGCGGTATTCCTAGATGTCCCAAAGACAAGAACGACGATTTCTAGATCGTCGTCGGACACGTGCCCATATTCCCAGACGTTCTCTGTGCAAGGGAGGCAATTGCTAGAGCAGCTATCCAGAACAGAAAAGAGGCCAGAGGGTTTTGCCCCTCCGGCCTCGAAAGTTCCTGGCTCCCCGGGTAGGATTCGAACCTACGACACGCTGATTAACAGTCAGCTGCGCTACCACTGCGCCACCGGGGAATGTGCTTGCGCAAGGAGTAAGTATACAGAAGTGACGGCGGCGCGCAACCCCTTTTTTTGGATTCTTGTACGACGTGGCTCTCGATCCAGAAAATGACCCTCTTGCGAATTCATGTCTAAGAAAGCGGGCGCTTGTCCCTTGTTGATCTAGGAACGGCCGCCCTTGTCGCTTGAAGTTCTAGAAATGCGGCGTCTTGTACGGCACCGCGGCGCTACAACGTGACAAGGGCGGGTTTTTCTAGATGCTCGCATGCCAAGGGCGGCAATTACTGGAGGGCTGGGAGACAAGGGCGAGAAAAACTAGAATGCGAACGGCGTGAGAGGGAACGGGCTGTTCGATGCGGGCGATTGGGATACCATGTCTGTGTCGGCATGGCCGACTCGGTTGTTCCAAGCATCGTGACGGGGGTTCGACATGGGTTTTCTCGATAACGTCCAGTCGACGTTCAACCGCGGCGTCGCCGCAGCCGGACGTACGACCGATACGGTCAGGCTCAAGGCTCAGATGGCCGATGCGCTCAAGCGCCGGCAGAACCTGGCGGCGCAGCTGGGGGCAAGCCTCTACGACCTCACGCGCGACGACCCGACGTTCCGCGCCGGTCGCGAGGCGCTCTACGACGGAATCGCAGCCGTTGATGCCGAACGCGCCCAGATCCAGTCTGAGCTCGATCGCATCGAGCGGGAGGCGCAGGCGGCCCAGAGCGCCGCTACATCTGTGTCCTGCCCGTTCTGCGGCGCTCAGCTGAGCGCGACCGACGTCTTCTGCTCCGGTTGCGGCAAGCCCATGACCGAGATCGAGGCTGCGCGCAGCGCCGCCCAGCAGCCCGCACCCGCCGTGAGCGTCGACGGTCCGACCTGCCCGGCGTGTGGCTCGCCCATGAACGTCGGCGACCTCTTTTGCATGAACTGTGGCCACAAGCTTGACGCCCCTGCGTCGATGCCCGAGCCGGAGCCCGAGACCGCGCCCGAGCCTGAGACCGCGGCTGAGCCCGAGACTGTGCCCGAGCCCGCGCCCGAGCCTGAGCCCGAGCCCGCGCCCGAACCGGAGTCCGAGCCTGAGCCGGCACCCTCGCCCGAGCCCGCGCCGGAGCCCGAGCCTGAGCCGGCACCCTCGCCCGAGCCTGCACCAGAACCCATTGCGGAGCCCACCCCTGAGCCCTCACCCACGTTTGCGTTCTGTCCCGAGTGCGGCGCCCACGCCAACCCCGGGGACCGCTTCTGCATGAACTGCGGGCATCCGCTCAGCTAGCTTGTTCGCACCCTCGTCGCCGCGCCCTTGCGGTGGGCGGCCGGGTGACGTACAGTGAGGGGGATTCTTTAAGCCGGTGCGAGACGCCAGCAAGGTCAGGTCCCTTCGGGGGCGCTTCCCACACACCCTTCTTGACGCTCGCGCCGCATGGCAGGGCGTCTTTTTCTTAGGAAGGGAGTCCCATGGAGCAGCCCCAGCTCAAAGCACAGATCATGGACGGACAGGCCATGGCTCGTGCGCTCACGCGCGTCGCGCATGAGATCATCGAGAAGAACGAGGGAGCCGAGGGAATCGTCCTGGTCGGCATCGTTCGCCGCGGCGCCGCGCTCGCGCCCCTGCTCGCCGACGAGATCGCCAAGATCGAGGGCGCCCGCCCGCCCGTTGGCTCCCTCGACGTGAGCTTCTACCGCGACGACGTCCGCCGCAAGATCGCCCCCGTCGAGTTTGGGACCGACATCCCCTTCGACGTCGACGGTCGCGACATCATCCTCGTGGACGACGTCCTCTACACCGGACGCACAATCCGCGCGGCGCTCGACGCCCTCATCGACCTCGGCCGTCCCAAGACGGTCCAGCTCGCCGTCATGGTCGACCGCGGCCATCGCGAGCTGCCCATCCGCGCCGACTACGTGGGCAAGAACGTCCCCTCCTCGCACGAGGAGGACGTCCGCGTGACCATCGCCCCCTACGACGAGACCAACGCCGTCGAGATTTGGACCAAGCCCACCGAGTAGAGCACAGGAGGTGCCCAGCACATGCTGTCCGTCAAGCATCTGATCGACACGACGAGCCTCACTGCCGACGACATCACCCAGATCCTCGACACGGCCCGCTCGTTCTCCGAGGTCAACCGGCGCGCGATCAAGAAGGTCCCGGCGCTGCGCGGCCGCACGATCGTCAACCTCTTCCTCGAGCCGTCCACGCGCACCAAGAGCTCCTTCGAGCTCGCCGAGAAGCGCCTCTCGGCCGACTCCCTCTCCATGGGTGGCGCCACGAGCTCCGTAGTGAAGGGCGAGAGCCTCGCCGACACGATCGAGACGATCGACGCGATGAACGTCGACATGTTCATCTGCCGCGCCAAGCTCGCCGGCACGCCGCAGAAGATCACCGAGCACACCGACGCCATCGTCATCAACGCCGGCGACGGCAAGCACCAGCACCCCACGCAGGCGATGCTGGACCTCTACACCATCCGCGAGAACTTCGGCCACCTCGACGGCCTCAAGGTCGCCATCGTGGGCGACCTCAGCCACAGCCGCGTCTGCGGCAGCCTCGTGCCCGCGCTCAAGACCATGGGCGCCGACGTCACCCTCGTGGGCCCGCCCACGTTCCAGGTCGACGACCCCGACTACTACGGCGTGCCCCAGACCGCCGACTTCGACGCCGTGATCCCCGAGATGGACGTCGTCTACATGCTCCGCGTCCAGCTCGAGCGCATGGAGGGCGCGGCCATCCCGTCCCGCCGCGAGTACAACCGCCTCTGGGGCCTGGACATGGCGCGCGTGAACAAGATGAAGCCCGAGGCCATCATCTGCCACCCCGGTCCCATGAACCGCGGCATGGAGATCAACGCCGACGTCGCGGACTGCGCGCGCTCGCGCATCCTCGACCAGGTGAACGCCGGCGTCCTCACGCGCATGGCCGAGATGTACCTGCTTCTGGGAGGAGAGAACAATGGCGTATCTGCTTAAGGGAGCCCACGTCGTCGACCCCCAGGTGGGCCTCGACGACGTCCGTGACGTGCTCATCGACGGCGACAAGATCGCCGCGGTGGGGGAGAGCCTCGACGCCCCGGAGGGCGCGGAGGTCATCGACGCCGCCGGCAAGTACCTGGTTCCCGGCCTCGTGGACATGCACGTGCACTTCCGTGACCCCGGCTTCGAGTACAAGGAGACCATCGAGTCCGGCGCCCGCGCGGCAACCCACGGCGGCTTCACCGACGTGGCCACGATGCCCAACACCGACCCGGTGACCGACAACGGCGCCGAGGTCCGCTACCAGATCGACCGCTCGCGTCACGCCGGCCTCTGCCACGTGCGCCCCATCGGCGCGCTCACGGTGGGCGAGAAGGGCCAGACGCTCGCGGAGATCGGCGACATGGTCATGGAGGGCGCGGTCGCCTTCTCCGACGACGGCCACGGCGTCCAGAGCGCGGGCATGATGCGCACCTGCATGGAGTACGTCTCCCAGTTCGACAAGGTCGTCTCCGCGCACTGCGAGGTGGAGTCGCTCACCACGCACGGCGTCATCAACGAGGGACGCGCCTCCACGCGCCTCGGCATGTTCGGCTGGCCGGCGCTCGGCGAGGAGCTGGAGATCTACCGCGACATCGAGCTCTGCCGCATGACCGGCTGCAGCCTCCACATCGCCCACATCTCCACCGAGAAGGGCCTCGAGCTCGTGCGCGCCGCCAAGGCCGAGGGCCTGCCCGTCACCTGCGAGGTCACCCCGCACCACCTGTTCCTGTGCGAGGACGACATCACCGACGCCTACGACACCAACCTCAAGATGAACCCGCCGCTGCGCACCGCCTCCGACGCGGCGGCACTCCGCGAGGGCATCCTCGACGGCTCGATCGACTGCATCGTGACCGACCACGCCCCGCATGCCCCGCACGAGAAGGACTGCGAGTGGGAGATCGCCTTCTTCGGCATCGTGGGCCTGGAGACGTCGCTGCCGCTCATGCTCACCAACCTCGTGCTGCCGGGGAAGATGAGCTGGTCGCGCCTCGTCGAGGTCATGGCCGTGAACCCGCGCCGCTGCCTGCGCCTGCCGGAGATTCGCGTGGAGGCCGGAAGCACCGCCGACCTCACGCTCATCGATCCCGCGGCCGAGGTCACGGTCACCGAGGACTGGCTCCAGAGCCGCTCCAAGAACTCGGCGTGGCTCGGGGCAACCCTCACGGGCGCCGCGTGCGACGTCTTCGTCGCCGGACGCCACACGCTCACCCACGGCGAGGTCACGCCGGTCAAGCGGGTCCTGCGATGAGCGCCGGGCTTGACGTCCACGACTTCACCGTCGTCACAAACGAGCGCGTCGCGGACGGTCTCATGCGCATCGTCTTCTCCGCGCCCGAGCTCGCCTCCGCGCTCGCCCCGGGCCAGTTCGTGAACATCCACGTGCCCGGTGACGCGAGCCAGATCCTGCGCGTCCCGCTGTCCTTCAGCTGCGCGGATGCCGCGGCCGGAACCGTGGAGATCGTCTACGCCGTCGTGGGCGACGGCACGCGCCGCCTCTCGGAGATGGCGGCGGGGGAGACCTCCACGGCCGTCGGGCCCTGCGGAAACCCCTGGCCGTCCGTCGAGGGCGCCCGTCGCGCCTGCGTCGTGGCCGGTGGCGTGGGCGTGACGCCCATCGTCGCGTGCGCCCGCATGCTCGCCGCCTCGGACGTGGCCTTTGACGCCGTCGTGGGCGCGCAGGCCGCCGGCAAGCTCTGGGGCACGGACGCGCTCGAGGGCCTCGGTGCCGGCACCGTTGCCGTGACCACCGACGACGGAACCGCTGGCCGGCGCGGATTCACCACCGACGCCCTTGCCGACCTTCTCGCCGAGAAGGACTACGACGTTGTCTACACCTGCGGCCCTGAGGTCATGATGGCCGGCGTCGCGCGTCTCTGCCACGAGGCCGGAGTTGCCTGCCGCGTCTCCATGGAGCGCATGATGTGCTGCGGCTTTGGCGCGTGCGGCACCTGCAACGTGGCCATGGCCGACGGCACCTACAAGTCCTGCTGCAAGGATGGACCCGTCTTCGACGCCGAGGAGGTGGCGTGGTAATGGGCGAGAAGAACGTGAGCATGGCCGTCGACCTCGGTGGCGTGCGCATGCAGAACCCCGTGAACACCGCCTCGGGCACCTTCGCCTTCGGCTCGGTCTTCGAGGACTTCTTCGATGTTGCGCGCCTCGGTGCGATCACGCTCAAGGGCTGCTCGGCCGAGCCGTGGAACGGCAACCCGGCGCCGCGCATGTGCGAGGTGCCGAGCGGCATGATGAACACCGTGGGCCTTGCCAACCCTGGCGTGCGCGGGATGGTGGAGCAGTACGGCGAGTACCTCGCCGGGCTTGAGGAGCGCGGATGCCGCGTCATCGTGCAGGCGGCCGGCCACTCTGTGGAGGAGTACGTGGCCGCCGTCGAGCTCATCGAGGAGCTCTGCCCGTGGGCGAGCGGCGTGGAGATGAACATCTCCTGCCCCAACATCGCCCGCGGCGGCGTCCTCGTGGGCGGCACGCCCGAGAGCGCGGCCGAGGTCGTGCGTGCGGTGCGCCCGCGCGTGCACCGTCCGCTCCTCGTCAAGATGGCCCCGGTGCGCGTGCCGGAGATCGCCCGCGCCTGCGAGGCCGAGGGCGCGGACGCCCTCTCGCTGATCAACACGATCAACGGGATGTCCATCGACGTCCGCACCCGCAGGAGCCGCCTCTCCAAGCCTACGGGCGGCGTCTCCGGCCCCGCCATCCACGCCATCGCCGTGCGCATGGTCTGGGAGGCGGCGCAGGCCGTCAAGATCCCCGTCAACGGCATGGGCGGCATCGCCACGTGGCAGGACGCCGCCGAGATGATCCTCGCCGGCGCCACCTCGGTCACGGTGGGCACCGCAAACTTCTACGACCCCACCTGCGCGGCAGACATCGTGGACGGCCTCGCCTCCTGGGCTGCCGAGCAGGGCGTCACGGACATCAACGAGCTGATTGGAGCCTTCGAATGCTGACGTACGAAGAGGCAAGCGACAAGATCATCATCGCGCTGGACTGCTCGAAGGAGCGCGCGTTCGAGCTGGCGGACATGCTCGCCGGCAAGGCCACGTGGGTCAAGGTGGGCATGACGCTCTTCTACGCGGAGGGTCCCGCCATCGTGGACGCCATGCGCGAGCGCGGGCTGCGCGTCTTCCTCGACCTCAAGGTCCACGACATCCCGTTCCAGGTGCAGGGCGCCGTCCGCGCGGCATCCCTCACGGGCGCGGACATCCTCTCTATCCACGGCCTCGGCAGCTCCGCGATGATCGCCGCGGCGCGCAAGGGCGCCGAGGAGGCGGCCGAGCAGCGCGGTGGTGACCGTACGCGCCTCGTTGCCATCTCCGTGCTCACGAGCATGGACCAGGCGGCGCTCGCGGAGATCGGCGTGGAGTCCCCGGTGGCCGAGGAGGTCGCGCGTCTCGCGAGCCTCGCCTACGGTGCAGGCTCGGACGGCATCGTCTGCTCTCCGCAGGAGGCCGCCGAGATGCGCGCACTCCTCGGCCCCGACGCCCTGATCGTCACCCCGGGCGTGCGTCCCGCAGGTGCTGAGGTGGGTGACCAGAAGCGCATCGCCACCCCGGCTGCTGCCATCGAGGCCGGCGCATCCAAGCTGGTCATTGGTCGCCCGATCACGGGTGCCGACGACCCCGTCGCTGCGTTCGACGCCATCTGCGCCGAGCTCATGGCCTAGGGATAAGCCCTGGACCTGCGCCCTTTTGTGGAGGAATACCCCCGACCTGCACCTTTGGTGAAGAGGTATTGCAAAACCGCCGCTCAACGGGCAAACTAGGTTATCGAGCTTGATGGGCGCGTCCCCTGGCTCATTGGAAAGTCGATGTTTGGAGGAACACATGGCTCTACCCCAGCTTACCGACGAGCAGCGCAAGGCCGCCCTTGAGAAGGCCGCCAAGGCCCGTCACGAGCGCGCCGAGCTGCGCGAGAAGATCAAGAGCGGCAAGGTCTCCCTCGAGTCCGTCCTTGAGTCCGATGACCCCATCGCCAGCCGCATGAAGGTCTCCACCCTCATCGAGTCCCTCCCGGGCTACGGCAAGGCCAAGGCCGCCAAGATCATGGACGAGCTGGGCATCTCCGCCTCCCGTCGCGTCAAGGGCCTGGGCGCCCGTCAGCGCGAGCAGCTCGTCGAGGCCCTCACCAAGTAGAGTTGGCCAGAAGAGCTCGAGTCTTCGTAGTCTCTGGACCGTCAGGCGTAGGCAAGGGCACGCTCGTAGCCAAGTTGCGCGAGCGGGTCTCCTGCTTGGGTCTGACGGTCTCTGCGACGACTAGGGAGCCTCGCCCCGGGGAGACCGATGGCGTCTCCTATCACTTCATGAACGACGAGGAGTTTGACCGTCGCCTTGCGGCGGGAGAGTTCCTCGAGTGGGCGTGGGTGCACGCCCATCGCTACGGCACGCTGAAGAGCGAGGTCGAGCGCGTCCTTGCAGGCGGACAGTCCGTCGTCCTGGAGATCGACGTCCAGGGCGGCCTCTCGGTCCGCTCCGTCATGCCCGAGGCTGTTCTCGTCTTTGTCGAGCCGCCCAGCATGGACGAGCTCGAGCGTCGCCTGCGCGGCCGCGGAACCGAGGACGAGGAGCAGGTGCGCCTGCGCCTCGCAAACGCCAGCGAGGAGATGTCGCACGCGGGGGAGTATGACGTTCGCATCGTCAACGACGACCTCGAGCGCGCCTGCCTCGAGCTGGAAGCTGTGATACACACGTATGAGATGGACGGAGGTCCCTCGCAAGATGTCCGTGATCAAGCCTGAGATTGACAACCTGCTCGAGAAGACCGAGCACAACCCCTTCCTGCTCTGCTCCATCGCGTCCAAGCGCGCCTGCGACATCAACAACATGGTCCGCGGGCAGCACCTGCGCGTGACGGCAATTCAGGACTTTGATGACATCACCACCGTCGTCTCCGGCAAGGACCCGGTCTCGGTTGCCATGAAGGAGATCGAGGACGGCACGCTCGGCTTCGTCAAGGAGGACTTTGACGAGGACATCAAGGGCGCCAACACCATCGCCCTGTAAGGCGCTCGATGACCGAGAGAATCTGCCTCGTCCACTATCATGAGATCGGGCTCAAGGGCAAGAACCGCTCGACCTTTGAGAACCAGCTCGTCACCAACCTGCACCGCGCGCTGAGGGACTTTCCCGTCACCGACATCTCCCGCATCTCGGGCTACATCGTCGTCGAGACGGAGGACCGCCTCGCGAGCGAGGAGCTCGCGGCGGCCATCAGGCGCGTGCCCGGCGTGGCGCGCGTCTCTCTTGCGTACAAGTGTGGGCTCGATGAGGGCGAGTACTGTGCCGCAGCCGTTCGCGCCCTGGGCGAGGCGGGCGACTTCGCGAGCTTCAAGGTCCATGCGCGCCGCTCGTCGACGACCTATCCGGTCCACACGCTCGACATGAACAAGATCGTCGGGTCGGTCCTGTGCGAGAACTTCCCCGACAAGAAGGTGGACGTCCACCATCCCGACGTCACCGTCGTCGTGCACGTGGTGCAGGGCTCGACCTATGTCTACGCCGCCTCCGCACCTGGCGTCGGTGGCCTTCCCGTCGGCACCGCCGGCAAGGTGGTCACGCTGCTCTCGAGCGGCTTCGACTCGCCGGTCTCCACCTGGATGGTGGGGCGCCGCGGCGCCATCTGCGTGCCCGTGCACTTCTCGGGGCGCCCCATGACCGCCGACACGAGCGAGTGGCTCTGCCAGGACATCGTGGACGCGCTCGCCCCCTCCGGGACGATCGGGCGCCTCTACGTCGTCCCCTTTGGCGAGCGACAGCGCGAGATCTCGCTCGCCGTCCCGCAGAGCCTGCGCATCATCATGTACCGTCGCGTCATGCTGCAGGTTGCCGAGAGGATCGCGCTTCTCGAGGGGGCGAAGGCCCTTGTCACGGGCGAGTCGCTCGGCCAGGTTGCCTCTCAGACGCTCGAGAACATCGCCGCCGTCAATGAGGCGGTGACGATGCCCGTCCTGCGCCCGCTGATCGGCTCCGACAAGCAGGAGATCATCGCGCGCGCCCACGAGATCGGGACCTACGACATCTCGTGCCAGACCGCGCCCGACTGCTGCACGCTCTTCATGCCGCGCCGCCCCGAGACGCACGCGCGCATGGCCGACGTGCTCGCTGCCTGGGAGAGCTTCGACCACGAGGGGATGGTCGCCGACCTCGTCGAGAACGTCGAGTGGAGGGACTTCCCGCAGTGCCCCTCCTATCACGCGCCCAAGGGTGCCCTGAGGGAGCACCATCGGGACCTCGCTCCCGGCTCCGGCGGCGAGCGGTAGCCCGATCGGCCGCAGGCGGCCGAAAGCGATTCCATATCTCATGTATGAGCGCCCTCGGAGACGAGGGCGCTTCTCGTGTGTGATGGACACCTGACAGATAGCGTCAGACTCGCGCGCGACTTTCTTCCGACGACGCGTCACGAAGCCGCCCTCGGGTGCATGCTCAGAGGGGGGTGGTCGCATGGCACAAGCTACGGGCAGGGGCGTAAGGAACATGGCGCATCGGTACGGTCTCGCCGGATGGGGCGTCGTCGCGGGGGCGCTCGCTCTCGTCGCGCTGGTGGTGGCGCTCGTCTGCGTTGCGGTTCGCGGGCGCGCGACGGAGGGTCTCTTCCGCGGGCAGGGAGGCATCGAGATCGAGCGCGGGGAGACGGCCTCTGAGACGGCGGAGGAGGAGCCTCAAGAAGAGCCTGTCACGCTCGTCGTCCACGTCGACGGCATGGTCGGGACGCCGGGAGTCTACGAGCTCACCGAGGGCGCGCGCGTCTCAGACGCCGTCACGGCGGCGGGAGGGCTCGCCGAGGGCGCGGACACCTCCTCGCTCAACCTCGCCGCCCCGCTCGCGGACGGCGAGAAGGTGTACGTTCCCGCTGAGGGTGAGGAAGCGACGACGTCGTCCGAGGGCGCGTCCTCGGGCGGCCTCGTCAACCTGAACAACGCCAGCGTCGAGCAGCTTGACGAGCTCCCCGGAGTGGGGGAGGCCACGGCGCACGCCATCATCGAGGACCGGGAGGCGAACGGCCCCTTTACGACCCCGGAAGACCTGATGCGGGTCTCGGGGATCGGGGAGAAGAAGTTCGCCAAGCTCGAGGGGATGATCTGTGTCTAGCGACGCCGAGCGGCCCGAGCGCCCGCTGCTTCCGCCAGCGCTGTGGTCGCTTGTGACCGTCCTTGCGCTCTCGAGGCTCCTTCTCGTCGCCGCACCCGCGCCTCGGGAGATCGTCGGGTCGTCGATGGCCGTGGCGCTGCTCGCGATGATCATAGCGCTCGCTGTGGGCCGCACGCGCCTCCGCGGAGCACGGACCCTGATCGTCGTCGTGGGGTTCTCCGCCGCGGCGTCGGGGCTCGCCTGCGCCGGAGAGCTCTCGCGTCAGGAGGCGCTCGCAGGGGCGCTCTCGTCCTCGCCCGTGTCGTCCTGGGAGCTTTGCGTCGAGGGCGATGTGCGCGAGGGGGCGTCCGGTTGGCGGGGGAGGGCGCGGACGCGGGCGGGCGGCGTCCTCGGCGCATCGGTCTGGGTCCTCGCGGACGCCCCGATCGACCCGGGCAGCACCATTCGCTGCGTCGGTCGCTTCGAGGGAAACGATGACGGCGCATGGGGCGCCGGCTCGCGCGCCCAGGGCATCGCGGGAACCGTGCGCGTGACCCGCCTTCTCTCCCGCTCGCCGGCCGAAGGGGTGTACGGTGCCGTGCTTGGGGTGCGCTCATGCGTGCTCGACAGCCTCGATGCGGCCTCCTCGGACGCTCGGGCCCTGGTGGCGGGAACCATCTGCGGCCATACCGGGGCGATGTCAGAGCGCGGGCTCGACGAGCTCTTTGCTTCGTGCGGCGTCTCACATCTCGTGGCCGTCTCGGGCGGGCACCTCGTCCTGCTCACATCCCTTCTCTCCCTGCTCCTGCGCGGGCTCCCGTTGCGCCCGTTGCCGCGGTCCCTGGCCCTCATGGGCGTCACCGGGCTGTTCGTCCTCTTCTGTGGTCTGCCGGTCTCGGCGGTCAGGGCATGGGCGATGTCCCTTGCGGCCGAGCTCTCGAGGCTTGCGGGAAGGCGCTCCCACCCGCTCTCCTCGGCGTGTCTGGTGGCGCTCGTCATGGCTCTCGTCGAGCCTGCCGTGACCGGTCAGCTCGGCTATCTGCTCTCCGTGATGTGCGTCTGCGGGATCTGCGCCCTCGGAGCGTACGCGCGCTACGTTCTGCGCGTGCTTCTCGCCTTACCTGAGCCGCTCGCCCGTCGTGTTCACCGAAGGAGACGCATCGCGCGCGCCGTCTCGGGTGCGGAGGAGGCGCTCGCCATGACGCTCGTGTCGCAGCTCGTGACCTCGCCGCTCACCTGCGCGACCTTCGGGACGCTCTCGGTCGTCGCCCCCCTGGCAAACGTGCTTCTCGGCCCGCTCTTCTCCGTTCTCTTGGTGCTGGGGCTTCTGTCCGCCCTGTTCGTCTGGCTCGCGCCCGTGCAGGCGGCGCTGCTCCTGGGGTGCGATGCCGTGGGCGGCGCGCTCATGGTCGTGCTGCGCGCGCTCGCCGACCTGCCCGGCGCCTGCGTGGCGGTGAGCGTCGAGGAGGGGCCGGCGCTGCTCGCGCTCGCGGCATCGGTGGCCGTGTTCCTCGCGACCTGGCCGCGCGTCCGTCGGCGGGCGCTCGCTACGGTGGTCGGAGCGCTTGCGGTGCTCGCCCTCGCCTGGCACGTGAGATGGCGCTACTTCGCGCCGGCCTGCGTCCGCGTGCTCGACGTGGGACAGGGCGATGCTATCCTCGTCACCGACGGTCCCTTCTCGGCACTCGTCGACACGGGGCCCGGCGAGGCGGTGGTCGGCTCGCTCGCCCGGAGCAACGTCTCGCACCTGGATGCAGTGGTGCTCACCCACCTGCACAGCGACCACGCGGGCGGGCTCGAGGACCTGCTCGCGGTCATCGACGTCGACCTGCTCGTTGTGCCCGAGGCTACGGACGCCGCCGAGCTTCCCGAGGGGGTCTCCGTCGACGAGGTCGGCTATGGCGACGTCCTGCGCGTGGGGGACTTTACGATGCGCGTCGTCTCACCGCTCGAGCCGGCGGGAGGGGAGGGCAACGAGGGCTCGCTCGAGCTCGCGCTGACCTACGAGCGGGACGGTCGGGCGCTCACCGCGCTGCTCGCCGCCGACGCCGAGCGCGAGGAGACGGGTGCTGCCGTGGAGCGTGGCGACGTCGGCGACGTCGACCTTCTGAAGGTCGGGCATCACGGCTCGGAGACGTCGGTGACCCCGGAGATCGCAGCGGCTCTTGCGCCCGAGGTGAGCGTGGCGAGCGCAGGGGAGGGCAACGGCTACGGACATCCCGACCCAGTGTGCGTGGGCATGCTCGAGGACGCGGGATCGCTTTTCCTGTGCACGATGGACGTCGGGGACGTCTGCGTGGAGCCGGGCGTGACGGGGCCGAGGGTGAGCTGCCAGCGGTGGGATCACGTTCGGGGGATGCTAGAATGATGTGCTGGACCTACCCGCCCGTCTGCCCGCCCGTCTCGACGAAGGGAGCCCCATGGCCGAGAAACCCGCCCTGCTGCCGGCCTACCTCATCGTCGGTCCGGACGAGCTCAAGCGCAGGCAGGCGGTCGCACGCCTGCGCGCACGTGTGGACGGTCCGTTTGCGATGTTCAATCTGGAGGAGATCGTCGCGTCCGGCGACCTGGAGCCCGTGGAGCTGCTCTCCTCGCTCAACACGCTCCCCATGGGCGGCGACCGGCGCGTCGTCGTGGTCGAGGCGGCCGACAAGCTGCCCAAGGCCGTCTCCGAGGCCGTCATCGACTACCTGGGGAGTCCCAACGAGAGCTGCACGCTTGCGCTCGTTGCCGCCAGCCTCGCCAAGTCCACGCGCCTCTACAAGGCCGTCGCCAAGGTGGGGCCGCGCTCCGTCATCGAGTGCGCGGCGAAGAAGGGCCGCGACCTCCCGCCCTACGTGCAGAAGCTCGCCGCCTCCCACGGCGTCTCCATCGGGGCCGACGCGGCACGCGAGCTCGTCGCACGCGTCGGCGAGTCCACCACGATGCTGGACACGCAGCTCGCCACCCTCGCCGCCCTTCTCGGCGGCTCGGGCACCATCACGCAGGAGTTCGTCGAGGCCAACGTCGCCCGCGTCGCCGAGGTGAAGCCCTGGGAGTTCCTCGACCGGCTCTCCTCCCGCGACGCTCACCGGTCCCTTGCGCTCTATCGGCTGCTCGATGGCTCGGCGCTCGGCCTTCTCTCGCTCGTGACCGGCCGTCTGCGCGAGCTTATCTGCGCCCGCTCGCTTGCGTCACGAGGGACGCCCTCCGCACTGGCGGGGGAGCTGGGCAAGCAGGAGTGGCAGGTGAGAAACCACGCGCGCTGGGCGCGCGCCTTCTCGGACGGGGAGCTCGAGCGCCTGCTCGCCGAGTGCGCGCGCGTGGAGCGCTCGCTCAAGAGCGGCGCCGACGAAGAGACCGAGATGGTCCGCCTCATCGCCCACGTCTGCGGCGTTGCGTGACGCCACTCTCGCTGCAGCCCCGTCGTCCTTCTCGCCCTCCTTCTTTCCACCTCGCCCCACCCCCCTTGCCTCGCCCTCCCGCAAACTGTCGCTTTTTGCTGCCGGCGGGCCGCGAGAGCTCTTTGCGAGCAGTAAAAAGCGACAGTCTGTGGACGCGCCGGGTGCACGGGTCAGGGCAGGCCGTACGCCTCGACCGGGACCACCTCGCTGAAGGGGACCTCGTCCGGAATCTCGATGATGGGATCGCGCTCGCGGGGCACCCCAAACGTCTCGAGCAGTCGGTTGAAGTATGCGATGTCCTCGACCTCGTCGGGCGAGAAGCGCACGATTTTGGGGCGGTCGATGGTGAGGCGTGATTCGCGTCTGCGCTCCCCGCGCATCGCCACGAGCGGCGTTCCCCCGTTCATGGCGGGGTTCCAGTACTTCTCGCCCCCGTCGAGCTCTCCGATGATGACCGTGCCGTCGGGCAGCACCCACATGAAGTCGACGCGAAGCACCCGACGCGAATCCATGGGGTCGAGTAAGGGGACCTGCAGCTCGGGAAGGGAGAACCCGAGCTCGTACATCGTGGCGCGCGCGATCGACTCCATCCCGTTCTCGGGCCTCGGGTCGGCGAGCCGCGCCACGAGGCGGGCGCGTGCCACTCCGCGAAGGCCCCTTCCCGCCGATCTGACGTACTCGTTGAGGCGCCCGCCATCGACGAGGTCGAGCCGCAGGGAGGAATCCGCCACGGCAAGTCCCTCTCGAAAGGGCAGCCAGCGCGCACAGTCGAGGACCGTTCGCTCGGGGGTGGTGACGCGGACGCCCTCCACGGTGATGGTCGGGGCATCGCTCCCATAGCGTCTGACGACAACGTCTCTCGGGTACGCGATCACACGAGAGGGTGCGACGATCTCGAGAGGACGCTGGAGGCCTTCGGACACGGAGAGCCCGTGCATGACGGCGGCAGAGGTTCCGCAGAACGTCCAGTCCGGATGGAGCCGGCTGAATCCGGTCACGAGGTATCGGGTCCGTTCCGTCCGGGAGAGCCCGTCCCAGATCTCGCGGGTGGCGTAGAGGTGGGGCGCGGGCGAGACGACCTCGCCTGTTGCCACGCGCCTCTCGAGGGCGTCGCGTAGACGGCGGCAGGGCGCGACGAGACAGCTGCCGTCCTCTGCCGCCGCCGTGAGCAAGAGCTCGATCTCCTGGGATACGCGTCGCTGCATGGTCTTCTCGCCGTCCGAATATGGTGAGGGCGATGGTACGCCCCGCTACCGTCTGTGGACTGGCCCTTAGCTGGCAGCAGTCTGCGGACGCAGGTGAGGGGCATGTGCGCAGCTCGTGCGGTCAGAACGAGTTCGTGGGTGGTTGTCGCGTCCCGGTGACCGGCGGCCAGGTGCCGCGGAATCCAAACAACGTGTCAATTTGCGTCTCGGCGCGTTCGATTTGGCTGCGTTTGCCTCCACCCCCTTCGAAGACTGTCGCTTTTGACGTCTCGATAGACAGAAAATGGGTCCACGAGCAGTAATAAGCGACAGTTTGCGGGGAGGGCGGGCGAGAAGGACGGGCGAGAAGGACGTGCGTGAGGGATGGGCGACACAAAAAAACGGACCCGGGCAGCACCCCGGGTCCGTTTGCGTGCGCTATGAGAGCGGAAGCTACTTGATGGTGTTGACGAGCTTCTGCACGCCGCTCTTGCGCTGAGCGGCCTGGTTCTTGTGGATGATGCCCTTGGAAGCGGCCTTGTCGAGCAGACGGCCGGCCTTGTTGGCGGCAGCCTGAGCGGCCTCGACGTCGCCGGACTCGACGGCAACGCGAACGCCCTTGACGGCGGTCTTGAGCTCGGAGCGGACGGCGCGGTTGCGCTGGCGCGCCTTCTCAGCGGTCTTGATGCGCTTCTTCTGAGACTTGATGTTAGCCACGTGCGGTTCCTTTCAAAAAGCTTCTGTTCTGAGGCCTCTTTTGAGACACGGTGAGGTCAGCTTGCTGAGTATAGCATGCGGCGCGGCTCTTCGCTATCATTCACCTCATGTCTACGACTGATACCTCACATATCCGCAACTTCTCGATCGTTGCGCACATCGACCACGGCAAGTCCACCATCTCGGATCGCATCCTCGAGCTCACCCACACGGTGGAGGAGCGCGACATGGAGGCGCAGCTGCTGGACACGATGGACATCGAGCGAGAGCGCGGCATCACGATCAAGTCCAACGCCGTGCGCGTGACCTATGACGCCGACGACGGGGAGACCTACCAGTTCAACCTCATCGACACGCCGGGCCACGTCGACTTCACCTACGAGGTCTCCCGCAGCCTCGCGGCCTGCGAGGGCGCGGTGCTGGTGGTGGACGCCACGCAGGGCGTGGAGGCGCAGACCGTCTCCAACGCCAACCTGGCGATGAACGCGAACCTGGACATCGTGCCCGCGATCAACAAGATCGACCTGCCGAGCGCCGAGCCCGACCGCGTGAAGGAGGAGATCGAGGAGGACCTCGCCATCCCGGCCGACGACGCCGTGTGCGTCTCGGGCAAGACCGGCGAGGGCATCCACGACCTGCTCGAGGCCATCGTGCTTCTCGTCTCGCCGCCCTCCGGCGACTACGACGCGCCGCTCAAGGCCCTCATCCTGGACTCCTACTTCGACGAGTACCGCGGCGTGGTGGCCACGGTGCGCGTCTTCGACGGGCGCATCCGCAAGGGCGACCAGCTGCAGATGATGCAGGCCGGCGAGGGCTTCCTCGTGGACGGCGTGGGCGTCAAGCGCCCGGCCGAGCAGCTCGTGGATGAGCTCGGCGTCGGCGAGGTCGGCTTCGTCGTCACGGGGCTCAAGAACCCCGAGGCCGTGCGCGTGGGCGACACGCTCACGTACGCGAGCCGCCCCTGCGCGGAGGCGCTGCCGGGCTACCGCGAGGCCAAGCCGATGGTCTACACCGGCATCTTCCCCATAGACAACAAGGACTACGAGAACCTGCGCGACGCTCTGGAGAAGCTGCGCGTGAACGACCCGTCGCTCACGTGGAGCCCCGAGACCTCGGTGGCGCTGGGCTTTGGCTTCCGCGTGGGCTTTTTGGGTCTGCTCCACATGGAGGTCGTGAAGGAGCGCCTGGAGCGCGAGTTCGCGCTCTCGCTGATCGCGACCAGCCCTTCCGTGGACTACCACGTCTACAAGACCGACGGCGAGATGGTCGAGGTGCGCAGCCCCCAGGACCTGCCGGACGTCACCCGCATCGAGCGCATCGAGGAGCCCTATCTCAAGGCCAAGGTCATCGTGCCGCCCGAGTACACGGGCGCCGTCATGCAGCTCGCCATCGAGCACCGCGGCATCACGCAGGACATGGTCTACCTCTCCGAGAAGTCCGTCGAGATGCACTTCGACGTTCCTCTCGCCGAGCTCATCCTGGACTTCTTCGACCAGCTCAAGAGCCGCACCAAGGGCTATGCGAGCCTGGACTACGAGTTCTCCGACTACCGCGCGAGCGACCTCGTGAAGCTCGACATCCTGCTCTCCGGCGACGAGGTGGACGCCCTCAGCTTCATCGTGCACCGCGACAAGGCCTACACGATGGCGCGCGGACTGTGCGACAAGCTCAAGGAGATCATCCCGCGCCAGCAGTTCGAGGTGCCCATCCAGGGTGCCATCGGCAACAAGATCATCGCGCGCAGCACCGTCAAGGCCGTGCGCAAGGACGTTCTGGCCAAGTGCTACGGCGGCGACATCTCGCGCAAGCGCAAGCTCCTGGAGAAGCAGAAGGAGGGCAAGAAGCGCATGAAGCAGATCGGCTCCGTTGAGGTGCCGCAGGAGGCGTTTCTCGCCGTCCTCAAGGTGGACGACCAGTGACGGCCGCCGAGGTCCTGGCCGCCTACGCCCCCGCAGCCAACCTTGCCGCCTCCTGTCCCAAATGGGGACAGGAGCTTTCTGGGACATTGCTCATGGCGCCGATGGCGGGCGTCTCCGACGCGGCGTATCGCCTCATGGCGCGCGCGGGCGGCGCCGCGCTTGCCTACTCGGAGATGGTCTCGTGCGCCGGGCTTCACTACGGCGAGAAGAGCTGGGAGCTCGTGGACCCCGACCCGGCGGAGCCGGACATCGCGGTGCAGCTCTTTGGCTCCAAGCCGGAGCTCTTCCGCGAGTCCGCGGAGCGCGTGGCGGCGCGCCTGGGCGAGAAGCTCGCGCTCATCGACATCAACATGGCCTGCCCCGTGCCCAAGGTGACCAAGAAGGGCGAGGGGTCGGCGCTGCTGGAGAACCCCGCGCTCGCCGCAGATATCGTGCGCGCGTGCCGCGAGGGCGCCCCGGACGTCGCCGTGACGGTGAAGATCCGACGCGGCCGCTACATGGGGCAGGAGGTGGCGCCCGAGTTCGCGCGTGCGATGGAGGACGCCGGTGCGGCCGCGGTGGCCATGCACGGTCGCTTTGCCACGCAGATGTACCACGGCGAGGCCGACTGGGGTGCCGTGAGCCGCGTCGTTGATGCCGTGAGCATCCCCGTCATCGCTTCTGGCGACATCCTTTCGCACGACGCCGCGCGGCGCGCGCTTGCGCAGACCGGTGCGACGGCCGTGATGGTCGCGCGCGGGACCTACGGCAACCCGTGGGTCTTCTCGGGTCACGAGCCGAGCGTCGCCGAGAAGATCGCGGCCTTCGAGTGTCACGTGCGCCTGCTCGAGGCAACGGGCGTCCACCTCAAGCGGGCACGCAGCCTTGCCGGATGGTACTTCAAGGGCATGCCTGATGCCGCGCGCTGGCGCAACGCCGCGATGAGCTGCTCACGCGCCGAGGAGTTCCTCGCCGTGGCCGCCGAGGTGCGCACGCATGTCTGCTGATTCGAGCGTCAGGGCGCTCTACCTTCACCTGCCGTTCTGCGCGCGCAAGTGCGCGTACTGCGACTTCGCGTCGTGGGCGACGCCCGCGGGCGACCCACTCATGGGCGCGTACGAGCGCGCGCTCGAGGCACAGTTGGACGAGATTGCGTCGCTCGGGCTGTTCGAGGCCTGCGAGACGGCCTACGTGGGCGGCGGCACGCCGACGCTGTTGGGCGAGAAGGACCTCGGCCAGCTGGTCGAGAAGGTCGTGGAAGCCGCGGCCCCCTCCGAGCTCACCTGTGAGGCAAACCCGGACTCGCTCAGCGACGAGGTCCTTCGTGCCGTGCGGGGGGCGGGCGCGACGCGCCTCTCCGTTGGCGTCCAGAGCCTCGATGACGGTGAGCTTTACGAGCTGGGACGCCTCCACGACGCCGCATGCGCCCGAGATCGCGTTGCCGCCGCCGTGGCGAGCGGGCTCGATGTCTCCGTCGACCTCATGTGCGCGACGCCGACTCAGACGACGGAGAGCTGGAAGCGATCGCTCGAGGGGGTGGTCGCGCTTGGCGTGAGCCATGTGAGCGTCTACCCCCTCCAGATCGAGGAGGGCACGCCGCTTGACCGACGCTTCGCCGATGACCCCTGCGCCTGGAACGACCCTGAGGTTCAGGCTGAGAGAATGACCCAGGCTCAGGCGTCACTTGAGGCTCATGGATATGCTCGCTATGAGGTTGCGAGCTACGCTCGCGCAGGTAAAGAGTGCCGACACAACAAAGTCTACTGGACGAGTTCACCCTATCTGGGACTGGGGACCGGAGCCTCGAGCATGCTTGACCTAGAGGGTTACTTGAGACTTCTGGAAGTCTGCCCGCAGCTCCCTGCGGCCCCAACGGAGGCTCGGCGCATCCGACTCACGGTCGAGACGCCCCGACGCGAGCTCTCCGAGGACCCGCGTCTCCGCGCGCTGTCCTTCTCGCTCGAGTTTCTGACCGAGCCCCAGGCGGTGGCCGAGGACCTCATGCTCGGCGCCCGGCTCGTCGAGGGGCTGTGTCCCGAGCTCGTCGTTCGTGCCCGTGAGCTCTTTGGGGCCCGCTTTGACGACGCCATCGACGATCTTCTCGCCCGCGGGCTCCTCGCGGAGAAGGGCGGTCGGCTCGCACCCACCGAGCAGGGCTGGCTCCTGGGCAACGAGCTCTACGGTCCCCTCTGGGACCTCGCCCCCGGCGAGGTTCGATCCGCCAGATGCTAGCCGCCTCGCCACTCCGCGCCCTTCTCGCCTGAGCTTCTTCCACGAATCCCGACTTGCGCACGCTGACAGGAGCGCGTAGGTCGGGATTGCTGTCTAAAAGACGGGTAAATCCGACTTGCGCGCGATAAACAGCGCGCCGATGCGTGCGTAAGTCGGGATTCATTGCAGAAGACAAAAAAGCCGAGTTGCGCGCGCGTCACAAATGCGCCATGCTAGCAGCACAAACGTCATCGAGAGGGGAGCGCCATGCCGGGCAAGCGCACCGATGTCATCAGCTGGGACGAGTTCTTCATGCGCGCCGCCATCGCGGCGAGCCTGCGCAGCAAGGACCCCAACACGCAGGTGGGCGCCTGCATCGCGGACACCAACCACCGCATCCTCTCGGTGGGCTACAACGGCACGCCGCGCGGCCTGGGAGACGACGAGTTCCCCTGGGGCACCAACGACGACCCGCTCTATGACAAGCACAACTACGTCATCCACGCCGAGGCGAACGCGATCCTCAACTACCGCGGCTCGCTCAAGGACATGACGGGCGCCACGGTCTACGTGACGCTCTTCCCGTGTCACGAGTGCGCCAAGACCCTCGTGCAGGCGGGCATCGGCGAGGTCGTCTACCTTGACGACAAGTACGACGGCACCGAGGACAACCTCATCTCGAAGAACATCCTTCAGCGTTGTGGCGTCTCCTACCGTCAGATTGCGCTTTCTGAATAGAGGCTGCGCGTCACGGCTATACTTAAAGGGTTGTGAGCACCGCGCATACGGGAGACCCGCCACATGGCTTCGATGAACGACAAGGACTACTACGCCATTCTCGGTGTCGAGAAGGACGCCTCCACGGATGACATACGCAAGGCCTTTCAGCAGAAGGCTCGCAAGCTTCATCCGGACATCAACAAGGAGCCCGACGCCGAGGAGCGCTTCAAGGAGGTCTCCGAGGCCTACGCCGTCCTCTCCGATCCCGACAAGCGCAAGCGCTACGATGCCCTGCGCTCCGGCAACCCGTTCGCCGGATACGGGAGCACCCCGAGCCAGCAGGGCGGCTACGCCGACCCGTTCGGCTTTGGCGGCGGGCCCTTCGGCTGGGGACCGTTTGGCAACGCGACCTCCCGGCGTCGCTCGCGCGCGTATCGTCCGCGCGCCGGCGCCGATGTTGTCTACGAGCTCACCGTCGACGCCGAGACCGCCTCGTCCGGCGCCCGTCGCGGCGTGACGTTCCAGCGCTACGTCTCCTGCGACGCCTGCCACGGTTCCGGCTCGGTCGAGTCCGACCATCCCGCGACCTGCCCCACCTGCGGCGGTCGCGGACACATCACCGTCGACACCGGGCTCTTCGGCGTCATGGCGATGACCTGCCCCGAGTGCGAGGGAACCGGCCGCGTTGTCGCCGACCCGTGCTCGGCCTGCGGCGGCTCCGGGCGCACGCTCTCCGCGAGCGAGGTCGTCATCGACGTCCCGGCCGGCTCCCACGACGGCGACGAGGTCAGGGTGCCGGGCATGGGCAACGCTGGCACCAACGGCTCCGAGGCGGGCGACTTCGTCTGTCGCGTGTGCGTGCCCGAGGAGCGTCTCACGCAGCGACAGGCAAACGGCTGCAACCTCATCGGCTTCGCCCTGCCGTTCCTCGCGTTCGGTCTGCTCACCGGCATGCTGGCGTCCTTCGCGGTCTTTATCGCCCTGCTCTTCCTCTTTGGCGGCTACCTGGTCGTGCGGGACGGGCTCAGGCGCTCCGGCCGCTGGTGGAGGAACGCGGGCGTGGCGGTGCTCAACGGCCTCTCCAACGGGTTCTTCATCGCGCTCTTCCTCATGATGATGTTCTCGTGCACGGCGGGGCTCGGCACGAGGGGCTACATGGGGCCCGGGGCCTACTACTTCTAGTCACTTCTCCCGGGTCGGCCCAGGGGGGACGACCCGGTATTTCTGTGTCACGCACGTCTGGGGAGATGGGAAACCGTGGAACCAAAGAGGGACTACTACGAGGTGCTCGAGGTGCCTCGCGACGCCGATGCAAAGACGATTAAGCGCGCCTTTCTCAAGAAGGCCCGCACGCTCCACCCGGACGTGAACGACGCGCCCGACGCGGAGGAGCGCTTCAAGGAGGTCAACGAGGCCTACACCGTCCTCTCCGACGATCAGAAGCGCGCCAACTACGACCGCTACGGCGACCCCAACGGCCCGGCCGGCTTTGGCTCGGACTACGTCGACGTCTCCGACATCTTTGGTGGCGGGGGGTTTGGCTTTGGCGACATCTTCGACTCCTTCTTCGGCGGGATGGGCGGCGGTCGCGGCGGTGCTGCCGCGCAGCGCACACGTGGCCGTGACATGGGTATCCGCCTCACGATCACGCTCGAGGAGGCTGCCGCCGGTTGCAAGAAGACGGTTGCCTACACCCGTCTCGCCCCCTGCGAGGACTGCGGAGGGAGCGGCGCCGCCGAGGGCGGTCACCTCCATGCGTGCGAGCGCTGCCACGGCACCGGTCGCGTCGTCGAGGTCCAGCGCACCATCTTCGGCCAGATGCAGACCCAGTCCCCCTGCCCCGTCTGCCACGGGCAGGGCCAGGTCATCGACCATCCCTGCGAGACCTGCGAGGGGCAGGGGCGCACGCCCTCGCGCGAGAAGGTCGAGGTCCGGGTGCCGGCGGGCGTCCATTCCGGCCAGACGATCACTGTCGAGGGCAAGGGCGAGGCGGGGCTGCGCGGCGACTCCTGCGGCAACCTCGTCGTGAGCGTCGAGGTCTCCGAGAGCGACCGCTTCGAGCGACAGGGCGACGACCTCTACTGCACCGTGAAGGTCGACTCGCTCCAGGCTATCGTCGGCACCACGGTCTCGCTCGACGGCATCCTCGAGGGCGAGCGCGTCACGGTCGACGTCCCCGCGGGCTGCCAGTTTGGCCAGCGCGTCACCGTGCGGGGCTTTGGCATGCCGCGCATGGGCATGGTCGCGCGCGGCAACCTCATCGCGGTCGTCCAGGTGGAGACGCCGCGCGACCTCACCAAGAAGCAGGTGCTCGACGTTGCCGCCCTCGTTGCCGAGCGCTCCGGCGACCCGGTCGACCCGGCGGGCGAGAATGACGCGGAGGTCGAGGGCTTCTCCGCGGCGGCGGAGAACGCGGCAGAGCACTTTGCCAAGGAGCGCTGGCACGCGCCCAAGAACCCCTTCAAGGGCGGGCGCAGGTGAGCGAGGTCCGCGGGGTCGCCCTCGTCAACCTCGGCTGCCGCGTCAACCGGGTGGAGCTCGACCACATGGCCCTCGAGCTCGAGCGCGCCGGCGCCACGCTGGTCCCCGAGCGCGAGGCGTCCGTCGTGATCGTCAACACCTGCGCCGTCACCGGGGAGGCCGAGGCCAAGACGAGAAAGGCCGTGCGCCGCGCGGCGTCGATGCCGGGCGCGCCGCTGGTCATCGCGACCGGGTGCGTGGCAAACCTCTTCTCCGACGAGCTCGCCGCCCTGGCGCCCAACGTGCGCGTCGAGCGGGACAAGTCCGCCGTCGCCTCCCTCGCCTCGGAGGCGCTCGGGCTGCTCCCCTCCGTGGGCGCCCCCGTGCCCGCCCCGAGCGCTCCCACCCCCACGGGTCGCACGAGGCCCGGAATCAAGATCCAGGACGGGTGCGACAACCGCTGCACCTACTGCATCGTCTGGCGCG
Organism: uncultured Atopobiaceae bacterium; assembly: GCA_963928085.1. Classification (GTDB taxonomy): domain Bacteria; phylum Actinomycetota; class Coriobacteriia; order Coriobacteriales; family Atopobiaceae; genus Thermophilibacter. The sequence goes on along the minus strand of CAWVDR010000001.1, from coordinate 920,322 downwards.
CCCGCGGGGCGGGCCGCTCCATGCCCGCCGATGAGGTCCTCGCCGCCGTCCGGGCGGCCCTCGGCCGCGGTGCCCATGAGGTCGTGCTCACGGGCATCAACCTCGGAAGCTATCGCGCCCCGGGCGCGGACGGCCGCGAGCTGGGGCTGCCCGCACTTCTCGACCTCTTGCTCGCCGAGACGGACGTCGAGCGCATCCGCCTCTCCTCGATCGAGCCTCCTGACGTCACCGACGAGCTCTGCCGCACGATGGCACGGGCCGGCAGCCGCGTCGCCTCCTTCCTGCACGTCTGCCTCCAGTCCGGCTGCGACGAGACGCTCAGGCGCATGGCGCGCGTCTACCGGACCGACGACTTCCGGCGCGTCGTCGAGACCGCGCGCGAGCACCTGCCGCACATCGCCCTCGGGACCGATCTCATCGTCGGCTTCCCCGGGGAGACGGACGACGACTTTGCCCGCTCGCTCGACTTCTGCCGCGAGATGCACTTCTCCAAGATGCACGTGTTCCGCTACTCCCGACGTCCGGGGACGCCCGCGGCGACCATGGACGGCCAGGTGGATCCGCACGTCATGGCCGAGCGCGGCGAGCGTGCCCGCGCCCTCGCCGAGGGACTGCGCCTGGCGGAGGCGCAGCGACTGGTGGGGGAGGAGGACCTCGTCGTGGTCCAGTACCCCGGTCGCGGCGTCTCGGGCGGCCTCTTCGACGTTCTTCTCGACCCGACGGTCCCCGTCGACAGTCTCGTTCCCGTGCGCCTCACGGGCGTCCGCGACGACGCGACGCTTTTGGCCGAGCTGCTCTAGGCCTCTTTGGCCTTCTCGTCACGGTTTGCCTGGTTTTGTGGAAATCGGTCCTCCGCGTCGCGCCGGAGGCCGTTTTCGATGTCGAAGCGACGGTTTTGGGTAACAGGTTTTATGTCCTCGACCTCGTCGTCCTTCTCGGCCTGGGAATTGGGCAACATGATTGATGCAAAACCTCGTCTTGGCGAGAAGAACATCAAGACTGTTGCCCAAAACCGAGGGGAAACCCCGAACGGCCCACTGATGGGCTATCATCGAGGCAGCAACCGTCCCAGGAGGAACATGGAGCCAACGCAGGTCCGTCTCACCATTCCCGACTCGGTCGACCCCACCGCCCTGATGGGCCCGGCAGACTCGCTGCTCAGGCGCGTCGAGTCCGGTTTTGACGCCATGGTCTCCGTCCGCGGCAACATCGTGAGCGTGTCCGGCCCCGCCGACGTCGTGGACCAGGTGACGTCGGTCTTCTCGCGTCTCATCAGGCTCGTCGAGATGGGGGAGACCCCCACCACGGGCGAGGTGGACGTCATCATCGACCAGGTTCGCCACGGCGCCGAGCGTACCGCCCTCGTGGGCGACGACATCCTCCTCACCTACCGCGGGCGCGCCATCAGGCCCAAGACCGCCGGCCAGAAGCGCTACGTCGACTCGATCCGCCGGAACACCGTGACCTTTGGCCTCGGCCCCGCCGGCACCGGCAAGACCTACCTCGCCATGGCGATGGCCGTCGCGGCCCTCAAGCGGCGCGAGGTCGGGCGCATCGTGCTCGCGCGCCCGGTCGTCGAGGCGGGGGAGTCGCTCGGCTACCTGCCGGGCACGCTCGCCGAGAAGCTCGACCCCTACGTGCGCCCCCTCTACGACGCGCTCTTTGACATGACGGACATCGAGAAGGGCAACGTCCTCATCGAGCAGGGCATCATCGAGATCGCTCCGCTCGCCTACATGCGAGGGCGCACCTTCAACAACGCCTTCGTGATCCTCGACGAGGCACAGAACACCACGCCCGAGCAGATGAAGATGTTCCTCACCCGCCTGGGCTTCTCGTCCACCTTCGTCATCACCGGCGACGCCTCACAGCGCGACCTTCCGGGCGAGGGCGGCCTGGAGTCGGCCCGGCGCGTGCTCGAGGGGATGGAGGACGTCGCCTTCGTCGACTTCGACCGCAACGACATCGTCCGGCACGCGCTGGTCGCGCGCATCGTGGACGCCTATGACCGAGACGCCGCCGAGAGGGGGCACAGCTGATGGAAAACGAGTACGACGTCGTGTGCGAGGACGGCGTGGCCTTCTCGCTCGACGACGCGGAGGTCGCGGCCGTCTGCGACCGCGTGCTCGCCGAGGAGGGCGTGAGCCGCCCCTGCCTGGTCTCCGTCTCGCTCGTGGGAGAGGAGCGCATTCGCGAGCTCAACGCCGAGTGGCGCGACGTCGACCGCGCGACGGACGTGATCTCGCTCGAGTGCGAGCGCCCTGACGACCCCGCGCTTGCTCCGGGCGAGCCCTGCGAGCTCGGAGACATCGTGCTCGCGCCGAGCTACATCGCGCGCCAGGCCGCCGCCTTCGGCACCACCGAAGCCGACGAGTGCCGCCTGCTGCTCGTGCACGGCCTCTTGCACCTGCTCGGCCACGACCATCTCGACGAGGAGGAGGCTGTCGCGATGGAGGCGCGCGAGGACGAGCTTCTCGCCCTCGTCCCCACAGACGGGACGCTCGACCGCGTCGTCATCACGCGACATCGTGAGGAGGCGCACGCATGATCCCCGGCTCCAAGAGCGACCATCCCGGCTTTCGCAAGAGCTTCCTCTTTGCCATCCAGGGCTTTCGCACGGCCATTGCCACCGAGCGCAACATCAAGGTCATGCTCGCCGTGGGCGCCTGCGCGATCGTTGCGGGCCTTGCGCTGCAGCTTGACCTTCTGAGCTGGGCGATCGTCCTGCTCTGCTGCGGTGTCGTCATCATGGCGGAGCTCATGAACACCGCCGTCGAGACCGTCGTTGACCTCGTCTCGCCCGAGTTCCACCCGCTCGCGGGCCGCGCCAAGGACATCGCCGCCGCCGCGGTGTGGGTCCTCTCCGTGATCGTTGCGATCGTGGGCGTGCTCGTCTTCGCCAACGCGATCATCGCGCGCCTCTAACCACACCAAGGAGTCTTCATGACCGAGAAGAACGTGCCCTTCACCAGTGGATTCGTTGCGCTGGTGGGTCGTCCCAACGCCGGCAAGTCAACGCTTCTGAACGCCATCATGGGCGAGAAGCTCGCCATCACGAGCCCCGTCGCCCAGACCACGCGCCGCCGCATGCGCGCCGTCGTGAACACCGACCACTCCCAGCTCGTGATCATCGACACGCCCGGCCTGCACAAGCCCAAGGACGCCCTCGGCAGCGAGCTCAACAAGAGCGCCCTCGGGGAGCTCGCGGACGCCGACGTCGTGGCGTTTCTCGTTGACGCGACCAAGCCGGTGGGCCGTGGCGACGAGTGGGTGGCCAACCACGTGGCCCGCGCGGATGCGGACTACAAGCTGCTCGTGCTCACGAAGGCTGACGTGGCCAAGCCCGAGCAGGTGGCCGCGCAGCTCGAGGCGGCCCGCGCGCTCGCGGACTTTGATGACGAGCTCGTGGTCTCTGCCACGGAGGGCTTCAACGTCGACGCGTTCGTCGAGCTCGTCTCCGCGCACCTGCCCGAGGGCCCTCGATGGTTCCCGGAGGACATGGACGTTGACGCCTCGCCCGAGGAGCTCGTCGCCGAGTTCGTGCGCGAGAAGCTCTTCCTGCACTTGCGCCAGGAGCTCCCGCACTCGGTGGGCGTCATCTGCGACGACATCGATTTCACCGACGACGACCACGCCACCATCACGGCCACGATTCTCGTGGAGCGCGAGGGGCAGAAGGGCATCGTCGTCGGTCGCGGGGGCCAGATGATCAAGCAGGTGGGCATCGAGGCGCGGCGCGACATCGAGCGCCTGCTCAACTGCAAGGTCTTTCTCGACCTCACGGTGCGCGTCTCCCCGGCGTGGCGCCGCGACGAGCGCCAGATCCGCCGCCTCGGCTACTCCGTGGAGGAGTAGGCGGTGGCCGGACGCCGCACCTATCGCACGCGCGCCATCGTGCTCGACCGCACCAAGCTTGCGGAGCAGGACCTCATCCTGACGCTCCTCGCCGCCGACGGCAGCCAGGTGCGAGCCGTCGCAAAGGGCGCGCGGAAGCCGGGAGGGCGCCTGGCGGCGCGCGCGGAGCTCTTCTGCGAGACGGACTTCCTGCTTGCCGCGGGGCGAAACCTCGACGTCGTGAGCGAGGCGCAGACGGTTGAGCCCCACGTCGGGCTCCGCGGGGACTACGAGCGCGTGGCGGCGGCGAGCGTCGTCGCCGAGGTCGCCCGCCTCACCTGTTTCGAGGACGCGCCTGACGGCTTCCTCTATCCGATCTGCGCGCGTGCGCTGTCCGCCTGCGAGCAGGCTTCGGACCGCGCGCATCTCGACCTCGTTGTCGCTGCCTACGTCTGGAAGGTGCTGGCCCACGGTGGGTGGCGCCCGGAGCTATCGGGCTGCTGCGCCTGCGGGGATGCCGACGTCGCGTACTTCTCGGCAGCCGCCGGCGGGGCGCTCTGCGCGAGCTGCGCACACGAGGTGGCGGGCGCCCAGGAGGTGGGTCCCGGCCAGCTCTCCTGGCTCCGCGCGCTTCTCGGCAGCACCTTCGACGAGCTTCTCGCCGCGCCCGCGGACGCCGAGACCGCGCTCTTCCTCCTCGGCGTCGCCCACGTCTGGGCCGCCACGCACCTCGACGCGCGCCTTCGCGCGATGGAGTTCTACCTCGGCGCGTGAAACGACCGAGCAGCGCCCGCTTCGTGGATTTTCTGCCGAGAAGGACGCGCGTTCGCGGCTGTGGTACACTACCGCAGGTTAGTACCCCGTACCTGGAGGTCCGCCGACTGCCCGACGACCATCCCAGTTCGGGGCGAATCTATGTGAAAGGTGGTTTGACATGGCAGTTTCCAAGGAGCGCAAGGCCGAGCTCGTCGCCCAGTACGGCAAGGGCGAGAAGGACTCCGGTTCCGCCGAGGTGCAGGTTGCCCTGCTCACCGAGCGCATCAAGGGCCTCACCGAGCACATGAAGGTCCACCCGAAGGACTTCCACACCCGCCGCGGCCTGCTGATGCTCGTCGGCAAGCGTCGTCGCCTGCTGTCCTACATCAAGGCTCGCAACATCGAGGAGTACCGCACCCTCATCAAGAGCCTCGGCATCCGCGACAACATCCAGTAAAGCGGTTCTTTGGAGGGGCGCCCGCGGGCGCCCCTTCTTTGGTTTGTCCGCGAGAAGCGCGGACGGGCGGCCGGGTGGCCGCTAAGACGGCCCGTCTGCAATGGGGCAGGCGGAGATAAGGGAAAAGAAATGGCAAAGGTTACACACGAGTTCGACCTCTACGGCAAGCACTATGTGCTCGAGACCGGCGAGCTGGCCAAGCAGGCCACCGGCTCCTGCCTCGTCAAGTGCGGCGACTCCACGGTTCTTCTCACCGCGGTGGTCTCCAAGGAGCGCAAGGACTACGACTTCTTCCCGCTGACGGTCGACTTCATCGAGAAGATGTACGCCGTGGGCCGCATCCCCGGCGGCTACCTCAAGCGTGAGGCGCGCCCGTCCGAGAAGGCCACCCTCACGGCTCGCATGATCGACCGCCCGCTGCGCCCGTCCTTCCCGGCCGGCTTCCGCAACGAGGTCCAGGTCGTTGCCACCACGCTCGTGGCCGACCAGATCAACCCGGTCGACACCATCTGCATCATGGCCGCCTCCGCTGCCCTCACCGTGGGCGGCGTGCCCTTCGAGGGTCCGCTCGCCTGCGTGCGCATCGGCCGCGACCGTGACACCCACGAGTTCATTGTGAACCCCACCTACGAGGAGCGCGACAACTCCGACCTTGACCTCGAGCTCGGCGGCGCCGAGGGCTTCATCTCCATGCTCGAGGCCGGTGCCGAGGAGATCTCCGAGGAGGACATGCTCGCCGCCATGGCCTTTGGCCAGGAGGCCATCGCCGCCTTCTGCGCCGAGCAGAAGAAGTTCTTCGCTAAGGTCGAGGAGGTCAACGGCCCCATCCAGCAGCGCGAGTACATCCTCGACGAGCCCATCCCCGAGGTCCACGACCGCATCTTCGCCCACTACGACGAGATGGAGGCCGCCCTCAAGGACGCCGACAAGCTCTCCCGCATCGGCAAGGTCGAGGCGCTCAAGGCCGCCATCAAGGCCGAGTTCACCGAGGATGAGCAGGCCCAGTGGAGCCGCGCCATCCCCGTGGAGCTCAAGGCCCTCGAGAAGCACGCGATGCGCCTCATGGTCGTCGAGACCGGCGAGCGCGTCGACGGCCGCACGCCCACCGAGGTGCGCCCGCTCATGGTCAAGGGCGACTACCTCCCGCGCGTTCACGGATCCGGCCTCTTCCAGCGCGGCCAGACCCAGGTGCTCTCCATCTGCACCCTCGGCATGCTCAACGAGTGGCAGCGCCTCGACACCATCGAGCCCGTCGACGGCAAGCGCTACCTGCACCACTACAACTTCCCTCCGTTCTGCACCGGTGAGACCGGCCGCATGGGCAGCCCCAAGCGCCGCGAGATCGGCCACGGCAACCTCGCCGAGCGCGCGCTGCTCCCGGTGATCCCGTCCGAGGACGAGTTCCCCTACACCATCCGCGTGGTCTCCGAGGTCATGGAGTCCAACGGCTCCTCTTCGATGGGTTCCACCTGCGGTTCCACGCTCGCCCTCATGGACGCCGGCGTGCCCATCAAGCGCCCCGTCTCCGGCGTTGCCATGGGCCTCATCCAGGAGGAGGGCAAGACCGTCGTCCTCACCGACATCCAGGGCCTCGAGGACTTCCTCGGCGACATGGACTTCAAGGTGACCGGCACCACCAAGGGCATCACCGCCATGCAGATGGACAACAAGGCCACCGGCCTCACGCCCGAGATCCTGCGCTCCGCCCTCATGCAGGCGCACGAGGGCCGCATGTTCATCCTCGACGCCATGCTCGACGCGGTTCCCGCCGTGCGCGAGAAGACCAAGGAGTCCGCGCCGCAGATCATCTCCCTCCAGATCCCCACGGACAAGATCCGTGACGTCATCGGCTCCGGCGGCAAGGTCATCCGCGGCATCCAGGAGGACACCGGCGCCACCGTGGACATCCAGGAGGACGGCACCGTCTTCATCGCGGGCGTCGGCGGTGCCGGCGACGCGGCCGCCGAGCGCATCAAGGCCATCGTCAAGGTCCCCGAGGTGGGGGAGGAGTACACCGGCCGCGTCGTGGGCATCCAGCCCTTCGGCGCCTTCGTCGAGCTGCTGCCCGGCAAGGACGGCCTGCTCCACATCTCCCGCGTCGCCCAGGGCCGCGTCGACAAGGTCGAGGACGTCCTCAACATCGGCGACGAGGTCAAGGTCCGCGTCCTCGAGGTCGACGAGAAGGGCAAGATCAGCCTCGACCGCATCGACAAGCCCGAGGCTCCCGCCGGTTCCGGTCACGCCCATGGTCACGAGGGCGGCGAGAAGGACCGTCCGCGCCGCGAGCACCGCGGTCCGCGCCGTCGTCCCGGTGACAACGGCGGCGACGAGCGCCCGCGCCCGCGCCGTCACCACGGAGCCTAGCGCGACGACATCCTCTGACGCGTAGGGGCGGCCCGGGTGTTCCTTCGAGAAGTGCGCTTCGCGGAACTTCTCTCCGGAACACCCGGGCCGCCTCGTCACTTGGCTGGGTCGCTTGCCGAGATTTTGGTGGTTTTGGGGCTTTCGGGGTGGCGTGCGCCTGAAACTCAACAATCTCGAGGTTCTTCTCAGGTTTTGGGGCGAACTTTTTATGTCGTGAGGTCGGGATGCCACGCTTCTTTGCGTTGTGGGCAACATCGCTTATGCAAAACCTCCCGCTCCGTGGCGCGGCATCAAACTTGTTGCCCAAAACCGTGGGGGAGGGCAGGGACGCGAGCGACCGTGAAGCCCTCGTGGAACCTCTCGGAAGTGCGTCCTTCTCGACTACAATTAACCCGTATGCGAACTGGCACGGCCTCGGGCCGTCTCATATATCCGTAGGATCACCGAAAGGAACCACCCAGGAATGCCCAAGAAAGACATCGCGCTCAAGATCATCCCGCTGGGAGGCTTGGACGGCATCGGCAAGAACATGACCGCCTTCGAGTACGGCGACGACATGATTCTCGTCGACGCCGGTCTCATGTTCCCCGACGAGGGCCAGCCCGGCATCGACCTCATCCTGCCCGACTACACCTACGTCCTGGAGAACGAGGAGAAGCTCCGCGGCGTCATCATCACCCACGGTCACGAGGACCACACCGGCGCCCTGCCGTACCTCCTGCAGGACCTCACGCGCAAGGTGCCCATCTACTCGAGCAAGCTCACCTTGGGCATCATCCAGGGCAAGTTCGACGAGCACAACATCAAGAACCCCAAGACGCGCGAGGTGAGCGACGGCTCGACGATCACCCTCGGCGCCTTCACCGTCACGTTCTTCTCGATGACGCACTCCATCCCCGCGGCCTTCGGCGTCTTCATCCAGACGCCTGCGGGTACGGTCATGCACACGGGCGACTTCAAGTTCGACCAGACGCCGATCGACGGCCGCGGCCCCAACTTCCATGCGATCAACAAGTTCGGTGCCTCTGGCGTCGACCTGCTGCTCTCCGACTCCACCAACGCCACGCGTCCTGGCTTCACGCCCTCTGAGGCCGCCGTCGGTCGCGACCTGCGCCACGTCATCAAGAACGCCCGCGGTCGCGTCTTTGTCGCCGCGTTCTCCAGCCACATCCACCGTCTTCAGCAGATCTGCGACGCTTCGGTCGCGGTCGGCCGCAAGGTCGTGGTGACCGGTCGATCCATGCTCACCAACACCAAGGTCGCACGTGAGCTGGGCTACCTCAGGATCGACGAGGAGAACATCATCGACGCCTACGACGTCGACCGCATTCCCGACGAGAAGGTCGTGGTGCTGTGCACCGGCAGCCAGGGCGAGCCGCTCTCTGCCCTCGCGCGCATGGCCACCGGCGAGCACAAGTCGCTCTCCATCCACGAGTCCGACACGGTGATCATCTCGGCCACGCCCATCCCGGGCAACGAGAAGAGCGTCCAGTCGATCATCAACGCCCTCTCCAAGATCGGCTGCGAGATCTACGACAAGTCCAAGGGCACGGTTCACGTCTCTGGCCACGCGAGCCAGGAGGAGCTCAAGCTCATGCTCGCCATGGCCAAGCCCCGCGCCTTCATGCCCGTCCACGGCGAGGCCCAGCACCTGCGTGCTCACGCGGAGCTCGCCCAGCAGATGGGCGTCCCCGAGAGCCGCATCTTCGTGCTCGACAACGGCGACTCGCTCGAGATGGTCAAGCACAAGGTCCGTCGCGGCCGCGCCGTCGAGTCCGGCGTGGTCTACGTCGACGGCGGCACCGTCACCGAGGCGAACCCCGTGGTGCTGCGCGACCGTCAGAAGCTCGGCGCCGACGGCGTGATCACGGCGAGCGTGGTCATCTCCAAGCACGGCCGCTCCATCTCGGCGGTGGAGGTCTTTGGCCGCGGGCTCTCTTCCTCGGCCGACGAGCTGCTGGTGGGGGAGGCGCAGGAGGTGGTTCGCGCCCAGGTTGCCAAGCTCGTCGGCGAGGGCGGCGGCGCGAGCATCGACGCCCTGCGTCGCGGCGTGAGGAACGTCCTCTCCAACCTGCTGTGGAACAAGACGCGCACGCGCCCGATGGTCATCCCGGTCGTCATGGAGGTCTAAGTCCATGCCCGCCAAACGCACCTCAAACGCAGCCAAGAAAGGCGGCGCGTCCCGCTCGCGCTCGGCGCGCCGCGCCCCCCGCAACGCCCCGTCGACGGTCGTCGGGACCGTTCGCGGCGACATCATCGGCATCGTGCTCGTCGTTCTTGCCCTGGCCCTGATCGCGACGATCGTGGTGCCCACCACGGCGGTCGTCTCGAGCGCGCTGCGCGACTTCCTCGCGCTCTCCTTCGGTGTCGGCGCGCCGCTCGTTCCGCTTGCCCTGCTCGCCTTCGCCGCCACCTTCTTCGTGGACGGGGAGGAGGGCGTCTCCGGTCGCGTGGCGCTCGGTCTGGCGCTGATCGTCCTCGCCGTCCTCGCCATGGTGTCGCTCAACCTCACGGACGCCTTCGCGTCCCCGGAGGAAATCTTCTCGCCGATTGCCGTCCGCCTGGCCGGCGGTTACGTCGGCAGCGCGGTCGCCTACTGCCTGCTCGAGCTGGTGGGTTCGGTTGTTGGCAACATCATCCTCGCCGGCCTCGCCGTCACCGGCGTCGTCGTCTGCGGATTCTCCATCTCTGGCGCGGTCACGCGGGCGCGCGAGCGTCTCGCGGCCGCCGCGCAGGACCACGAGGAGCGCGTCCGCACGCGCCGCGAGCGACAGATCATCGACGCGGCCGCGGACGAGGAGCTTCGCGGTGCCCCGGCGGAGGCATCCCTCTTCGACGGGGAGGCACCCGAGGGCGCCACGACCTTCATCGGCAATCGAAAGACCAGCGTGCTCAAGCGTGCCCCGCGGCGCGCCCAGGCGACTCAGGGCCGTGCCGCCCTGCTCGGAGCCGGGGATGCGACGGCTGACGCCGCGGCTGTTCCCTCGATTGCCGCCGCTCCTGCCGCTGACGTCGCGAAGGCGGCGTCTGTCCCCGCGTTTCTCGACCGCTCTGGGCGCAAGGGGAAGGACGCCCCCAAGACCAAGGCCGCCAAGGTATCCGCCTCGAAGGCTTCCTCCAGTGCGGAGAAGCCGCCCGCGAGTCTCTCGCGCCCCGGGGACGGTGACGAGTCCTACCAGCTGCCGCCCCTCTCCATCCTGCGCGAGAACCCCGACGCCGGCGGTGCCTACGCCGGCGAGGCCGAGCTCGCGGCCACGGCTGAGCGCCTTCAGGGTACGCTCGAGGAGTTTGGCCTCACCTCCCGCGTGGCCGGCTGGATCGCCGGCCCCTCGGTCACCACGTTCAAGATCTCCATGGGCGAGGGCGAGCGCGTGAGCAAGATCGTCAACCTTGAGGATGACATCGCGCTCTCGCTCGCCGCCAAGTCCGTGCGCATCTTCGCGCCAATCCCCGGCACCTCGCTCGTGGGCATCGAGATCCCCAACGAGAAGCCCCAGCCGGTGTTCCTCTCCGACGTGCTGCCCTACGCCACGGGCGGGCCGCTCGACTGCGCCTTCGGGCGCGACTCCGAGGGCCGCCCCATCGTGGTGGACCTCGCGGGCCTGCCGCACCTGCTCGTCGCCGGTACCACGGGCTCCGGCAAGTCCGTCCTGCTCAACGCCATCATCATGTCGATGCTCATGCGTTCGACGCCCGAGCAGGTCCGTCTCATCATGGTGGACCCCAAGCGCGTGGAGTTCACGGGCTACGCGGGTCTGCCACACCTCTACGTCCCGGTCGTCACCGAGCCGCGCCAGGCCGCGAGCGCCCTGCAGTGGGGCGTGACCGAGATGGAGCGCCGCCTCAAGGTCTTCGAGCACTACAAGGTCCGCGACATCAAGACCTTCAACAAGAACGTGGACGGCGACAAGTACGCGGAGATGGAGAACCCGCCCAAGCACATGCCGTACTTCGTGATCGTCATCGACGAGCTCGCCGACCTCATGATGGTCGCCGGCAAGGACGTGGAGTCCTCGATCGTGCGCATCGCACAGCTCGGGCGCGCGGCCGGCATCCACCTGATCGTGGCCACGCAGCGACCCTCCGCAGACGTCGTCACGGGCCTCATCCGCGCCAACATCGACAACCGCGTGGCACTCTCGGTCGACAACTCCATCAACTCGCGTATCATTCTCGACCAGAAGGGCGCCGAGCAGCTGCTTGGTCGGGGAGACATGCTCGTCAAGCTCCGCGGCAAGAAGCCGCGGCGCGCCCAGGGCTGCTGGGTCTCTGACGAGGAGATCGAGAAGACCGTCGAGTTCATTCGCGGTCAGGTCACGGCCGACTACCACGAGGACATCCTGACCGCCGTCGTGCCCACCTCGCCCGGCGGCGCGGAGCCGGGGGCGCCCCGAGACGACGACCCGCTCGTCTGGGAGGCTGCTCGCATCGTCGTTGAGTCCCAGCTCGGCTCCACCTCGGGCCTGCAGCGCGCCCTCTCCGTGGGCTATGCCCGCGCTGGTCGCATCATGGATATGCTCGAGGCCAAGGGCGTCGTCGGACCGGCAAATGGCTCCAAGCCGCGCGACGTGCTGCTTGACAAGGACGCGCTCGAAGAGCTCCGCGTCCAAGAGGCTGCTTATCAGGGGGTGGAGTGACATGGCGCTTCCCCGTTTCAGCGAGGCGCTCGCACTGCGGAGGCGCGCGCTCGGCCTGAGCATCGCCCAGGCATCGCGCACGCTCAAGCTGCGCGAGGACGTGCTCGTCGCCTTCGAGGAGGGCGACTTCGAGCACATGCCGCAGAGCGGCTACGCCCAGGGAATGCTCTCGAGCTACGCTCGCTATCTCGGACTCAACGCCCGTGAGATCGTTGACCTCTTCCAGGAGGAGGTCTACGAGTATCGCCACGGCACCTCCTCTCATGAGCTGCGCCGCAGGACGCGCCAGACTCAGTCGGGTCGCGGCCTGTCCGGCTACGACATGCCCAACGAGGCGGAGTCCCGACCCAAGGCCTATGTCGAGTACCGACCGCTGCTGCCCTCCGGCGGCGGTCCGGCCGGTGACCTCGGCGACTTCGCCACGACCGCGCCTGCGCGCCCGAGGGGCTCGGTGCCCCTGGCGGGTGTTGGTGCCCCGGCCCCCGGAACGCGGGGGTACTCCGGCATACAGCGCCCCTACAACGCTCCCTCCACGCGCGAGCGCGCCACGTCGAGTACCGCCCGTCGCCGGCCGCCCTCGTCGCGGCGCGCCCGGGGCGACCAGGCCGGTAGGCTGCTCGACGAGCGCCAGTACCGTTCGTCCCAGCGTGACGACTTCGACCCCTCTGCTCGCACCGGCAGGCTCTACCTGCGCGACGACGTGAGTACCAGGCGGGTCCGAGCGGGCGAGTACACCGACGACCTCCGTCTCGACGACCGTCCCCGGCCCTCGGTGCCGGCATCTACAGTCTCGGGCAGGCGCTCCTCCCGCAACATCGCGAACATCGAGCGTCCCAACGTGCGGCGCCGCCCGGTGCGCGGTCGGGGCTCGTCCGGGCGCCCGCCGGCGCGCGGCGGCTTCGTGGCGCAGTTCCTCTCCGACCCCCGCCGCGCCCTGTTCGCCCTCATTCTGCTGCTCGCCGTGGTCCTCACGGCCATCGTGCTCTTCTCGGTGAGCTCGTGCGTCAACGCTCGCAACCAGAGCGCCGAGCCAACGCAGGTCGTTCCCGTTCAGGGTGCCGACGACGCGGATGCCGCGAACGATTCGGATGCCACGGATGACCAGGGCGCGGATGAGCCGGCCGCCGATGACGCCGACGCCACCGACGAGGGTGCGGGCGGGCAGGATGGCGCCGACGCGGCCGACGATGCCTCCGCGGATGCGGACGCCTCGGACGACGCCGACGCGGACGAGGCCGCCGAGCCCGAGGAGACTGTCGTCGAGGTGCGCGTCGAGAGCGGCTCGGTCTCGTGGGTGGAGATCACCTGCGACGGAAAGAGCGAGGTCGCCGACAGCATAACCGGCCCCTGGAGCCAGACCTATACGGTGTACGACTCGATCACCATCCAGGTGGCCAACCCCGACGTCGTCACGGTCTCCAAGAACGGGGAGCAGGTCGAGCTCTCGCCGCGCGCGGGCGGCCTGGGTTCGGTCACGATAGAGGGGACGCCGCGACCCGACGACGCCGATGCGGCGTCTGACGGAACCAACGACGAGGGCACGGCGGAGGACGGCTCGACCGACGCCGCCGACGCCCAGCAGTAGCGCATCAGACGGGCTTGCCCGGGAAAGGACCAAAGATGGCAAAGGAATCCAGCTTCGACGTCGTCTCCGTCGTTGACATGCAGGAGGTCGACAATGCGTGCCAGCAGGCGGCGCGCGAGCTCTCACAGCGCTACGACCTCAAGGGCACGGGCGCCACGCTCGAGCTCTCCAAGAAGGACGGCGTCTTCAAGATCTCTGCCCCCTCGGAGTTCGTCGCCTCGCAGGTGCGCGACATCCTCGGCTCCAAGCTCGTCAAGCGTGGCGTCGACCTGACCGCCGTCCGCTGGGCGGACCCGCAGGCCGCCTCGGGCATGAGCGTGCGGCAGACGGGCACCGTGATCCAGGGCATCGACCAGGACACGGCCAAGAAGATCGCCAAGGACATCCGCGACCTCAAGCTCAAGGCAAAGGCCACGGTCGAGGGTGACAAGCTCCGCGTGAGCTCCGCCTCCAAGGACGTCCTGCAGAACGTTATCTCCGAGCTGAGGCAGCGTGACTACGGCCAGCCCCTTCAGTTCGTCAACTACCGATAGCGAGGGGAGCACCGTGCGCTTTCTCATCGTCACGCTCGGATGCGCCAAGAACGAGGTCGACTCCGACCGCATGCGCGCCCTGCTGCTCGCCGCCGGCTTCGAGGAGACCGCCGACACCGGTGACGCCGACGTCGCGATCGTGAACACCTGCTCCTTTCTTGCCTCGGCGACCGAGGAGTCGGTCGAGGCCACGCTCGAGCTCGCCGAGGAGCGTGCCGCGGGCGTGCGCGCCTGTCCGATCGTGATGTGCGGCTGCGTGCCCTCGCGCTACGGCGACGCGCTCGCCGACGAGCTGCCCGAGGTCGCGGCCTTCGTTCGCGCCGAGGACGAGGACGGCATCGTCGACGTGGTGCGCGACGTGCTCGGTATCAGGGGAGACGAGCGTGGCGAGAAGCCCGCGCTGCTGCGAACGATCGAGGGGACGAGCGCCTTCGTGAAGATCTCCGAGGGCTGCGACCGCTTCTGCACCTTCTGCGCCATACCCTACATCCGCGGGCGCTATCACTCGCGCCCGGCCGACGAGGTGGTCTCCGAGGTGCGCTCGCTCATGGAGGGCGGCGTGCGCGAGGTCGTGCTCATCGGGCAGGACACGGGCGTCTGGGGGTGCGATCTCGGCGAGGGCGAGACGCTCGCCGCGCTGCTGCGTCGCGTCGCCGAGGCCGTCCGACCGTACGGCGGCTGGGTGCGCGTGCTCTACCTCCAGCCCGAGGGCATGACCGACGAGCTCATCGCCACGATTCGCGACGTGCCCGAGGTGCTTCCCTACATTGACATCCCCATCCAGCACTGCTCGGCACGCGTGCTCAAGGCGATGGGTCGCTCCGGTTCCCCGGAGGAGCTGCACGCCCTCTTCGCACGCCTGCGCTCGGAGATCCCCGGCATGGTCCTGCGCACCACGGGCATGGCGGGCTTTCCCGGCGAGACGGACGACGAGGCAGACGAGCTCTACGGGTTCATCGCCGAGGAGGCCTTCGACTACTGCTCGGTGTTCGCCTACTCCCAGGAGGACGGCACCGCAGCCGCCCGCATGGATGACCAGGTGGACGAGGACGTCAAGCTCGAGCGCACGCAGCGTCTGATCGACCTCACGGAGCAGCTGGGCTTCGCCGCGACCGCGGCGCACGTCGGCGAGCGCGTTCGCGTGATCGTCGACGGGGTGGAGCAGACCGAGGACGGCGTCGAGCTCATCGGCCACGCCTGGTTCCAGGCCCCGGACTCCGACGGCGCCGTGCACATTCCGTACGGGGAGGCCACGGTCGGTGACATCGTGACGGTGGACCTCGTCGACTCGTTCTGTTATGAGCTTGTGGGAGAGCTCGTGGGAGAGGGGGAGTGACATGGCTGACGAGAAGGGCGTCTGGACGCCGGCCAACATCGTGACCTGCGTGAGAATCGCGTTCATACCGGTCTTCATGGTCGTCGCGGCACTCGCCGACGGACCGGCGGAGGCCCCTCTGGCCGTCGCGGCGTTCGTCATCTACGTGACGCTCTCGCTCACGGACAAGGTGGACGGCTACCTCGCGCGCTCCCGCAACGAGATCACCGACTTCGGAAAGTTCCTCGATCCCATCGCCGACAAGCTCCTGGTCTTCTCGGCTCTCCTCATGCTGCTCGACCGTGGTGAGGTGGGCGTGTGGGTCGTCTTCGTCATCCTCGTGCGCGAGTTCCTCGTGAGCGCGCTGCGCATGGTAGCGAGCGCCAACGGCGAGGTCATCGCAGCCGACGGCCTCGGCAAGGCCAAGACGGCCGTTACGATGGTGTCTCTGTGCGGCTACTATCTGGCGTTCGCGCTCTATGCCCTCGACCTTGTCGACCTTGGAATCACGATCGGATTCGTCTCCTGGGCGCTCATGATCGCCGCGGTGGTGCTCACGGTGGTCTCTGGCGTCCAGTACTTCTGGAACGCCCGTCACGTCGTCTTCGGGCGCTAGGATGGGCGCGCGGAGCATACTCGCGGAGGACCCCGATCTCTTCGTCGCGTGCGAGGAGCTTCTGGGGTTCGCCCGTGAGCGCGGGCTGACGCTCGGCTGTGCCGAGTCGTGCACCGGCGGCCTCGTCTGCGGGTGCCTCACGGCAGTTCCCGGCTCATCCGATGTGGTGCGGGGGAGCGTCGTGAGCTATGCCGTCCCGGTCAAGCGTTCCGTCCTCGGCGTCTCCGCCGAGGTGCTCGACGACCCAGCCTTGGGCGCCGTATCCCGCGAGTGCGCCGAGCAGATGGCCTCGGGCGCCCGTCGCGTCCTCGGCTGTGACGTCGCGGTCTCCGTGACCGGCATCGCGGGACCCGGCGGTGCGGAGCCAGGAAAGCCCGTCGGGACCGTGTGGGTTGCCACCTCTAGCGACCGTGGCGTTCGTTCGCGGGTCTTCCACTTCGAGGGAGACCGCGCGGGCGTACGCCATCAGGTGGTGCGCGCAGCCGTCGACCTGCTGCGCGTTGCGGTCATGGAGATGTCGTGACCGGGACCGCCTTCGCCTGGGTCGCCCCAGTCCCGTGTCATGCGGCGACACGCCCGCGTACGTGCGGTCCAGACGCCCGCCGAAGCCTCCTGACGGCTGGATGCACGCCAGGTGTCAGATAGGTTCCGTTCCGTGATAGTCGGGGTGCATACGCTATCCCCATCCGGGTTGACTTAGAACGGGTGTTCGCATATCATCACGATGTTCAGCGAGTAAGGGAGCGAGCATGGCCAAGAGCAAGGGAATCACCAAGGAGATTCATCCGCGTACTACCGGCGAGGAGCGCGATCAGGTTCTCAAGTCCACCACCGACGAGATCGAGAAGAGGTTCGGCAAGGGCGCCATCATGCGCTTCGGTGACGGCGGCCCCAGTCTCGAGGTGGAGGCGATACCCACCGGCTCGCTCGCGCTCGACGCCGCGCTTGGCATCGGCGGCGTTCCCCGTGGGCGCATCGTGGAGATCTATGGTCCCGAGTCCTCGGGCAAGACCACGCTCTCGCTCGAGATTCTTGCCGAGGCGCAGGCGATGGGCGGCGTCGTTGCCTTTATCGACGCCGAGCACGCGCTCGATCCCGGCTACGCCGCCAGGATCGGCGTCGACATCGACGAGGTTCTGATCTCGCAGCCCGATACCGGCGAGCAGGCGCTGGAGATCTGCGACATGCTCGTGCGCTCCGGCGCCATCGACGTCGTGGTCGTCGACTCGGTCGCCGCGCTCACCCCGCGCGCGGAGATCGAGGGCGAGATTGGAGATTCCACGGTGGGCCTCCAGGCTCGCCTGATGAGCCAGGCCCTGCGCAAGCTCGCCGGCTCGCTCTCCAAGTCAAACACCACCTGCATCTTCATCAACCAGCTCCGCGAGAAGATTGGCGTGATGTTCGGTAACCCCGAGACCACGCCGGGCGGCCGTGCCCTCAAGTTCTTCTCCTCCGTGCGCATGGACATCCGCCGCATCGACTCGATCAAGAACAAGGACGAGGTCATCGGCAACCGCGTGCGTGTCAAGGTGGTCAAGAACAAGGTCGCGCCCCCATTCAAGCAGGCGGAGTTCGACATCATGTACGGGCAGGGCATCTCGAAGGAGGGCTCTGTCCTCGACATGGCGGTGGACTACGACGTCGTCAACAAGTCCGGCGCCTGGTACACCTATGAGAACGAGCGCCTCGGTCAGGGCCGTGAGGCGGCGAAGGAGTTCCTCTCCTCCAACCCCGCGCTGCTTGAGGAGATCGACCACAAGGTGCGCGTCGCCTGCGGACTGGAGCTGGGTGACGAGCGTGTCGGCGAGGTCGTTGACCTTGATGACGCCGCGCTCTCGGAGGACGCGCTCTCGTGAGCTCGGGCTCGCTCCGCTGGTCCGTCGAGCTTCCCGAGCGCGGCTCTCGCTCTGCCGGGATGGGGACGGTCCGACCCCGCGCTTCCTTGAGCATCTCGTCCCCGACGCACGGTGACGAGCGCCTGTCCCTTCCTGTTGCCGTTGGAAGGAGGCTGGACGCCCTCGCGCAGGAGGCGTTTGAGCCGAGCTGTCGAGCCGAGCTGCTCCACAAGGTCGGGGAGCTGTCCCGCCAGTGTGCCCATGCTCGCATGGAGGACCTGGTCGGCCGTCGCGACTACTCCGCGGGCGAGCTCGCCGAGCGCCTCTCGCTCGACGGGTACGTGCGCGCCGTCGTCGACGAGGTCGTGTCCCGTGCCCAGGAGGTTGGCATCGTCGACGACGCCCGCTATGGCGCGGCGTTCGCTCGGTCGAAGGCGCTCTCCGGTTGGGGGAGGATCAAGGTCGAGCGCGAGCTCGCTCGACGCGGCGTCGACGTTGGCGACATCCCCGGATGGCCCGAGGAGTTCTTCTCGGCGGAGGAGGAGCGAGAGCGTGCCCTGGCCCTCGCCTCGCGTCGCCGTCTCACGGGAAAGAACGACTATCAGAAGCTCGTCCGCTTTCTCGGCGCGCGCGGCTTCTCTGCGTCGACGTCGGCCTCGGCTGCCCGGGAGGTGCTGGCGTCCTCGGGTGACCAGGCCTGGTGACCCTTGCGGAAATCGTGGCCGTGTCCGTCGCTCACCTGCGGCTTGTTTGACAAAGCTCGGTCGGCGGGGCTAGGATAGGGTTGCTCGTGGAGCGCATTCTCTCGCTGGTCTGCCAGCTGTTGATTTTGTTCATCGGTACGTCTCGATAGCTGTCTCATCCGCGTGTCGCGGCATAGGCGTCATGACTGCATCTCCACGGCGGGTTCCGTCGCGCACTCGCGCGCGGTCTCCTGAACTCGTTTGACGCATGAACCTGAGGAGCAGACATGACAGATCCCATTACCATCGTGGTGGGGGCGGTGTGCCTGGTCGTGGGCGCAGCCCTCGTCTACTTCGTCCTCGCGGGCAAGAGCGGCTCCAAGCTCCGTGACGCCGAGGCCCAGCTCGCCTCGGCCCGCACTGAGGCCGACCGCATCACGCAGGAGGCCGCCCGACAGGCGGAGAACGCCAAGAAGGAGGCCGTTCTCGAGGCCAAGGAGGAGATCCTCCAGCTCAAGCAGAACTCCGAGGCCGAGGAGAAGAAGCGCAAGGGCGAGCTCCAGAATCTCGAGAACCGCATCATGCAGCGCGAGGAGTCCCTCGACCATCGCAACGACGCCCTCGACCGCCGCGAGCACCAGCTCTCCAGCCTCCAGGGACAGCTCGACCGTCGCAAGAGCGACCTCGACGAGCTCATGGAGCGCCAGGGAGCCGAGCTCGAGCGTATCGCCGGGCTCTCGACCGAGGAGGCCCACGACGAGCTCCTCGCCCGCGTGCGCGCAGAGTCGGTGCGCGAGGAGGCCCAGATCCTGAGGGAGGCCGAGCAGCGCGTTCGCGCGCAGGCCGACAAGACCGCCCGTGAGATCGTCTCCACCGCCATCCAGCGCTGCGCCGCCGACCAGGCGGGCGAGATCACCGTTACCTCCGTGCACATTCCCTCTGATGACCTGAAGGGTCGCATCATCGGCCGCGAGGGGCGCAACATCCGCACCTTCGAGCAGGTGTCCGGCGTCTCCCTGGTCATCGACGACACGCCTGAGACCGTCGTGCTCTCGAGCTTCGACCCGGTCCGTCGAGAGACGGCGCGCGTCGCCCTCGAGAACCTTATTGCGGACGGGCGCATCCACCCCGCCCGCATCGAGGAGCTCTACAAGAAGGCCGAGGCCCTCGTCGCTGAGCGCGTCCGCGAGGCGGGCGAGCAGGCCGCCTTCGACGCAGGCATCCATGACCTGCACCCCGAGCTGGTCAAGACGCTCGGTGCGCTGCGCTATCGCACCTCCTTCGGCCAGAACGTGCTGTCGCACTCCATCCAGGTGTCCGCGCTCTGCGGCATCATGGCCTCCGAGCTGGGTCTCGACGAGGCGGTCGCCAAGCGCGCCGGCCTGCTCCATGACCTCGGCAAGGCCATCGACCACGAGGTCGAGGGACCGCACGCCGTCATCGGCGCCGATCTCGCCCGTCGCTACGGCGAGCGACCCGAGATCGTGCATGCCATCGAGGCGCACCACGCCGACGTCGACCCCGACACGGTCCTCGACGTCCTCGTCCAGGCAGCCGACGCCATCTCCGCCGCGCGTCCCGGCGCCCGTCGCGAGTCTGCCGAGAACTACATCAAGCGCCTCGAGAAGCTCGAGGAGATCTCCAACGCGCATGACGGCGTCGAGCGTACCTACGCCATGCAGGCCGGTCGAGAGCTCCACGTCATGGTTGAGCCCGAGAAGATCTCCGATGCGCAGGCCACGGTTCTCGCCCACGACATCGCCAAGCAGATCGAGGACGAGATGGAGTACCCCGGCCAGGTCCGCGTCGTTGTGATCCGCGAGTCCCGCGCCGTCGACGTCGCCAAGTAGGACCCGTGACAGGCGTGCCCGGCGGTCTCGCAGACTTCGTCTCCTCCATGGGGGGAGACCGAGCCCTTCGCGTCGAGGAGAGCCTCGGCGAGGGGTTCGTCCGTCTGCGAGTCGCCGAGGCGGAGCGACGCCAGGCCAAGCACGACGTTCGCTGCGTCGAGGACGCCGTCATGGAGCTGCTGCGCAACGCCCGCGACGCCGGGGCGCGCCACATCTATGTGGCAACCTCCCGCGAAGGTGACCTGCGCACGGTCACGATGCTCGATGACGGCTCGGGCATTCCCGCTGACATGCACGAGCGCATCTTCGAGGCGCGCGTGACCTCCAAGCTGGAGACGGTTCACATGGACCGCTGGGGGATACACGGCCGCGGCATGGCGCTCTTCTCGATTCGCGAGAACGCCGTGAGCGCGGAGGTCGTCTCGTCCGCCCCGGGCAAGGGCACGTCCATCAGGGTCGTGACTGACGTCAACGGCCTCGCCGAGCGAGCCGACCAGTCCAGCTGGCCTTCCGTCGGCGTGGACGAGGACGGATGCGAGACCTGCGTTCGTGGCCCCCACAACATCGTTCGCACGTGCTGTGAGTTCGCCCTCGAGGAGCGCAGCACGTGCGAGGTGTATCTCGGGTCGCCCGCGGAGGTGGTCGCCACCGCGCGGGCGCGCGCCGCCCGCTCTGTCGACGGTGCGGACCTGCTCTTCATTGACTCGCTCGACCGCCTTCCTGTAATCGAGCGGCTGAGGGCGGCCGCGGACGCTCGCGAGCTGCGCGAGCAGGCCGCCTCGCTGGGCCTCGACATGTCGGAGAGGACGGCCCACCGGATCGTCTCCGGTCAGATCCGCCCGCTCCGCAGCGTCGCCGCCCGTCTCACGCGTCGTCCGGATGACGCGCGCGGCGCAACGGGGGAGCGCGAGGTCGACCTCGTCCGAGACCGCCGGGGCCTCAGGATGGCCCCAGCTGACGTCGAGGAGTTCTCGCGCGTGATGGAGCGCGACTTCTCCCTGCTTGCCGATCGCTACTACCTGTCGCTCGCCGGAGAGCCGCGCGTCAGGGTCAGCGGACAGCGAGTGACCGTCACCTTCGACCTCGCGCCTTCCGACTGAGGCTCTTCTCAGCATGTCCGATAACCAGTAGAATTGTCAGGCTGTCAAACATTCGCACGGGACACGCACCAAACACGACGCACCAATGCATCAGGAGAAGCACATGGACTATCTGAAGGTTTCGAGCAAGTCCTCGCCGGCATCTGTCGCCGGCGCCATCGCGGGACTCGTCAAGGACGGCGTTCCCGTCAACATGCAGTGCGTCGGCGCGGGTGCCGTCAACCAGGCTATCAAGGCCGTGGCGATCGCGCGCGGCTTCCTCATCCCCACGGGCGTCGACATCTCCTGCGCGCCCACCTTCTCCGACGTCGAGATCGGCGGGGAGAGCAGGACGGCAATCCGCATCGCCATCTACGTGCACCGCGTCGTCGCGCCCTCGGCCGTCGGCGCCGCAGAGGCGGTTGAGGCCTGATGGAGCACCCGTCCGAGCTCGTCGGAAAGACCTACTTCATCAGGACCTTCGGCTGCCAGATGAACCTGCACGACTCCGAGCGCGTCTCAGGCGTGCTCGACGAGTGCGGGTGCGTGTGCGTGGACGATCCCGATGACGCCGACATCGTCGTCTTCATGACCTGCTGCGTCCGCGAGAAGGCCGACCAGCACCTCTACGGCCAGGCGTCCGCCATGGTGAGCGCCCCCACCCCGCCCTCGGGTCGTCGCGTCGTGGCCATCGGCGGCTGCATCGCGCAGCGCGACGGCGAGAAGATCCGCGAGCATGTCGCCTGTGCGGACGTCGTCTTTGGAACGAGCGCCCTCGCGAGCCTGCCGTCTCTGCTCGCTGACGCCTTTGCCGGGGACGGCGGGCGCGTCGCGGTGGACACCATCGAGGAGGACCGACCGTTCTCCACGGACCTTCCGAGCTACCGTGCGAGCGCGTTTCATGCGTGGGTGCCCATCATGACGGGCTGCAACAACTTCTGCACCTACTGCATCGTCCCCCACGTGCGCGGTCGCGAGAAGAGCCGCACGATGGAGGGAATCGTCGCCGAGGTCGAGAAGCTCGTGTCCGACGGCGTCCGCGAGGTCACGCTGCTGGGCCAGAACGTCAACTCCTACGGCCGCAACATCTACGGCGAGCCGCGCTTCGCCGAGCTGCTGCGCCGTGTGGCGGCGACGGGCATCGAGCGGATCCGCTTCACCTCGTCGAACCCCAAGGACCTCTCTGACGAGACGATCGCCGCGATGGCGGAGACGCCTGCCGTCATGCCCCACCTCCATCTCGCGGTCCAGAGCGGCTCCACCCGCATCCTGCGCGCGATGAACCGCAGCTACACGCGCGAGGAGTACCTCGCGCTGGTGGCGCGCCTTCGCGGCGCGATGCCCGACCTCGCCCTCTCGACCGACATCATCGTCGGCTTCCCCGGCGAGACCGAGGAGGACTTCGAGGACACGCTCTCGCTCGTCCGCGAGGCGGGCTTCTCGTCCGCCTTTACGTTCATCTACTCGCCCCGTCCGGGAACGCCGGCCGCAAAGATGCTCGACGACACGCCGCGCGAGGTCATCCAGGAGCGCTTCGACCGTCTCGCGGGGCTCGTCGCCCAGCAGGCGCACGACGCCAACCAGTCCGACCTCCATCAGCTCGTGAGCGTCCTCGTTGAGGGTTGCTCCAAGAAGGACGGCGGCATTCTTGTCGGTCACAGCGAGAAGAACCGCACGGTGCACTTCCCGCTCCCGGAGGGGCGTCGTGCCGAGGATCTTGTCGGCAGCATCGTCGACGTGCGCGTCGAAGAGGCACGCACCTGGTACCTGCGCGGGAGCGTGGAGGGCGAGCCCCGGTGAGCCGCGGCCGCGTCGTCTGTGTCGTAGGCCCCACGGCGTCCGGAAAGAGCGCGGTCGCTGAGCTTGTGGCCATGCGGCTGGGGAGCTCCGTCATCTCCGTCGATGCCATGCAGGTCTATCGGGGGATGGACGTCGGGACGGCAAAGACGCCCGCCGCGGAGCGTCGGTGCCCGTTGCTGATGGTCGAC
Source organism: uncultured Atopobiaceae bacterium (assembly GCA_963928085.1). Classification (GTDB taxonomy): domain Bacteria; phylum Actinomycetota; class Coriobacteriia; order Coriobacteriales; family Atopobiaceae; genus Thermophilibacter. Next base: position 896,790 of record CAWVDR010000001.1, on the reverse strand, counting down.
GTGGCCGACGTCGACGAGGACTACTCGGTCCAGCGATTCCAGCATGACGCGCGCAGCTGCGCCGACGAACTGCTCCGCGAGGGGTGCGTCCCGATTCTCTGCGGGGGCACGGGCCTGTATCTCGACGCGGTGATCGACGAGATGGAGTTTCCCACCGGCGAGAAGGACGGGAGCGTCCGGGAGACGTACGAGCGAATGGCCTCCGAGCGGGGGCCACAGGCTCTGCACTCGCTTCTTGCCGAGCGCGATCCCGAGAGCGCGGCGCTCATCCACCCCAACAACGTGAGGCGCGTGGTCCGCGCCCTCGAGATGCTCGACGAGGGCGTATCCTACGCGCGGCACCACGAGGGTCTGAAGGAGCGCCGACCGCACTACGATGCGCAGATCTGGGGACTTAGCTGGCCCCGTGAGACGCTCTACGCACGCATCGATGCCCGTGTGGACCAAATGATGGCCGAGAGGCTTCTCGACGAGGTCCGCGCCCTCGCGGGTCGGGGGCTCACGGAGGACGTGACGGCCGGGCAGGCGATCGGCTACAAGGAGCTGCTTGAGGTCCTGGCCGGCGCCGCGTCGCTCGAGGAAGCGGTCGAGCTCATCAAGCGCCGGACGAGGCGCTACGCCAAGCGACAGCTCTCGTGGTTCCGCCGCGACGGACGCGTGCGCTGGCTCGAGATGGACCGACTTGGGGTCGAGGGCGCCTGCGAGACGATTCTTGCGAGCCTGGGGCCGAGGGGGGACTAGATGGCACGCTTCGAGCCGTATTCCACCGCCCCCGTGCCCGAGCGCGCGATTCTCGTGGGCGTCGACCTCGGGCGCTCCGAGTGGAGCTGCGAGGAGTCGCTCGCCGAGCTTGCCCGTCTCGCCGAGACGGATGGTGCCGAGGTCGTCCTCACGATGACGCAGCGCCTCGACGCGCCCGTACCCAAGACCTTCATCGGCAAGGGCAAGGTCGAGGAGCTCTGCAGCTACGTGCGAAACCTCTCTGCCGACGTCGTCATCTTCGACGACGAGCTTACTCCCTCGCAGCAGGCCAACCTCGAGCGTGCGGTGGGGGAACCCGTAAAGATCATCGATCGCACGGCCCTCATCCTCGACATCTTTGGCGTTCACGCCAAGACGCACGAGGGACGGCTCCAGGTGCAGCTTGCCCAGCTCCAGTACGTGCTGCCGCGTCTGCGTGGCATGTGGAGCCACCTCGTGGGCGAGCAGACGCGCGGCGGCATCGGCAGCCGCTTCGGGCAGGGTGAGAGCCAGCTCGAGGTCGACCGCAGGCTCGTGCGCGCCCGCATCTCGACGCTCCGGCGCGAGCTCGATCGCCTGGAACGCCGCCGAGGCGTGCAGAGCAAGGCACGGTGGGACTCGGGAGTCTACCGCGTCGCCCTCGTGGGATACACCAACGCCGGCAAGTCGACGCTGCTCAACCGCCTCACCGGGGCAGGCGTGTACGTGCGCGACGAACTCTTCGCGACGCTCGACCCCACCACGCGCGCCCTCGAGCTCGAGGAGGGGCGCAAGATTACGATCACGGATACGGTCGGGTTCATCCAGAAGCTCCCGACGATGCTCGTCGAGTCGTTCAAGTCGACGCTTGCCGAGGTCCGCGCCGCCGACCTCGTCCTTCTCGTTGTGGACGCCTCGGATCCCCACTGCGAGCTCGAGATCGCGGCGGTGCGCTCAGTCCTCGAGGAGATCGGCGCCGACCAGATACGCTGCGTCGAGGTCCTCAACAAGTGCGACCTGCTGGATGCCGACGACCTCAGGGAGGCGCGCACGGTTCACCCGGACGCCCAGTTCGTCTCCGCTCTGTCCGGGGAGGGGATGCGCGGCCTTCTGTATCGCGTCGCCCAGGAGGCCAGCGCCGACAGCGTCTCGATGACGGTGCTCGTTCCCTACGAGAAGGGCCTGCTCATGAAGATGGTCCATGAACGCTGTCAGGTCATGCGCGAGAGCTACGTGCAGGACGGCCTTCTCGCCACCGTTCGCGCCGACGCGCGCATGGCCTCCACCCTCGCGCCGTACGCCGTCGAGGAGGACTCCTAGAGGGCGCCCGCCAGCACGCAGATTCCCAGAATAACGGGCTGGTGCGCGATATAGACGAGCAACGCGTGCCTGCCGACGAAGTTAAGGGGCGCCACGTGGGCGCGATACGCCCACTCTGGGTACCCCTTTCGCGACCAACGTGTCCCCAGGGCGGCACCGGCAAGGTAAAGGGCGAGGTAGGGGAGCAGGGGATAGTAGTCACCTGACGAGAAGCCCGGCCCCGGCAGCCCGAGCCAGGAGAGCCATGGGGTCGCATAGAGCTCGGACGGGACCTCCCAGGAGAGTGCCCCGATTCCGACCGTTCCGTCAGCGAGGCCTTGCAGCGCCAGGAACATGACGACGAGCACGATTGCGACGACGCGCCCACGGGGGAGCAGGCCAAGGCGATGCAGCGCCCAGGCGACCAGCGTGCAGGCAAACATGCAGTAGATGATGCCAAAGGAGATGGGCACGTCCACCGCAGCCACCGACGTCACGATCCATATGGCAAGGGCGACCGAGCCATACTCCGCTGCCCTCCGGAGGTTGTCCCGCGAGAGCGGGAACATGCAGCCGGCGACAAACAGAAACGTCCACGATATGCTGCATCTCCACACGTCCTGCAGGGGAGGGGCGAACCAGGCGAGCTGCGCCCCCGCGATGAACTTGAGGTCATAGCAGAGGTGGAAGAGGACCATCGAGATGACGGAGAAGCCTCGTACGAGGTCAAACACGCCGATGCGCCCGCGGGAGGCGGCGTCGGCGGCGCTGGCACCGCCCATTACGAGATGGAGCGGATGAGAGCGGTGACCCTGCCGAGAATGACGGGATTGTCGACATAGATGGGCGCCATGGTGTCGTTCTCGGGCTGGAGGCGAACGCGGTCACGCTCGCGATAGAAGGTCTTGACCGTCGCCGAGTCGTCAATAAGGGCAACGACGATCTCACCGTCATGGGCGTCCTGCTGCTCCTTGACGACAATGTAGTCACCGTCGAAGATGCCGGCGTTGATCATCGAGTCACCGTGCACCCTCAGGACGAAGGAGCTCGCGTCACCGACGATTGAGGTGGGCAGGGCAAGCGTGTCCTCGACGTTCTGCTCCGCCAGAACAGGAGTGCCCGCCGCGACGCGACCCACGAGGGGGAGACGCATGACGTTGGCGCCCACGTCCTGGGAAACGGAGGCCAGGGGCTCGGAGTCGCTGACGGCACCCGTCTGCTGACGGCCGTCCATGACCTCGATGGTGCGGGGCTTCTTCGAGTCCCGCTTGATGAGCCCCCGCTCCTCGAGAACCTTGAGGTGCATGTGCACAGTGGAGGGAGAGGCGAGCCCAACGGCCGTGCCGATCTCCCTGACCGAAGGCGGGTAGCCGTGCTCGTCGGAGTAGGAGCGGATGAAGTCGTAGATGGCCAGCTGACGCTTGCCAAGCTTCCCTCTTGCCATAGTTGCCTCCCTTTCGTCCCCTCCATCATACGCCGCGGACCCCATTGACGCAAACGTTTGTTCTAAATTCTTCTTGACACGAACAAACGTACTGGCATACTTGAGTACAGACGTTCTGATTTCTGCTCGTGAATTTGTGTCCGGACGCACCCGTATAACGGACGTGTAATTCACGACGAGAGGGGACACGCAGATGACACGCACCAGCTACGCCACGCCCGCCTTTGACGGAACCGCCGCGCTCAAGCCCCGCCCCGGCACGCGCCTCGTGCTCATAGAGGGCGGGCGCTCCGCCGCGACCGAGCGCGCTGAGATGACACGACCCCTCTCCGTATGGCAGTCCGTTGCATTTCTCGTTCTTGGTGCCCTGCTGGCGTTCGCTCTTTGTGCCGCGAGCGTGCTCGCGGACGAGCTTTCCTCCGCTGCAACCGAGGGCCTTCTCGCGGGTCTTCCCGAGCAGGAGCTCGTTGTACACGATGGCGACTCCCTGTGGTCCATCGCCTCGTCGCTTGACCTGACGGGCGTCTCGACCGAGGACGTCGCATCCTGGATCTTTGAGCGCAACGCACTCTGCGACTCCATGCTTCTCACAGGGCAGACTCTGGTGGTTCCCGCAACCACTATTGGGTGAGCGGCTCTTTCCAGTTCGTTACCGATGGGACTCCTCGGGGCAGTTTTGTGCGTTTTGTGATAACGTTTTCCTCTGCCGGTGGTAGAGGAGGTTTGATGCGCTGTCCCAGATGCGGCTGCGAGGAGTCCAAGGTGGTCGACTCGCGACCCTCGGAGAACAACGACGCCATCCGTCGACGCAGGGAATGCACGGGTTGCGGTTTCAGGTTCACGACGTACGAGCGCTGCGAGGAGATGCCGATCGTCGTCGTCAAGCGGGACGGTCACAAGGAGCCCTTCGACCGACAGAAGGTCATGAGGGGTCTGCTCACCGCCACGGTGAAGCGCGACATTCCGGTCTCCACGCTCACGGCGCTCATCGATGACATCGAGGCGAGCCTGCGCGACTCTGGGAACATGGAGGTCTCCTCTGCCGACCTCGGGAGCATGGTGCTCAAGCGTCTCATCGCTGTCGACAAGGTTGCCTACGTTCGCTTTGCCTCCGTCTATCGCGACTTCAAGGATGTCGACGAGTTCAGCGAAGAATTGAGGAGTCTCAATGATTGACGACGTCGTCTCGCTTCCCATCAAGCGCCTCGACCCGAGCGTGGAGCTGCCGAGCTACGCCTACGCCGGTGACGCCGGCCTCGACCTGAGGGCCAACGAGGACGTGACCCTGGCCCCGCACGAGCGCCGTCTCGTGTCCACGGGGCTCGCCGTTGCGATTCCCGAGGGCTATGCGGGCTTTGTCCAGCCCAGAAGCGGGCTTGCCCTCAAGGTGGGCCTCTCGATGGCCAACACGCCGGGACTCGTCGACTCTCACTATCGGGGCGAGCTCAAGGTCTGTGCAGTCAACCTCGATGACGCGCAGCCCATCCACATCGAGCGCGGCGAGCGCATCGCTCAGCTCGTTATCCAGCGTGTTCCCGTCGTCACGCTCGTCGAGGTCGACGAGCTCGACGAGACGGACCGCGGTGCCGGCGGCTTTGGGTCGAGCGGCGTCTAAGCAGTCTCTCCGCCCTCGGGCGCGACTGAGATAGCTCGTAGTGTACGGAGCAAAAGAAAGGGATGTAAGTTTATGGAAACGTTTTTCAAGGCAGGTGAGAGGGGCTCGAGCGTCGGTCAGGAGGTTCGCGCTGGCCTGACCACGTTCCTCGCGATGGCGTACATCATCGCCGTGAACCCCTCGCTGCTCACGGCGGCTGGTATTCCTGCCGCTGCGGCAGTCACCTCGACGTGCCTCGGTGCCGGCATCATGACCATCCTCATGGGCCTCATCGCCAACCGCCCCCTGGCCTGCGCCTCGGGCATGGGCGTCAACGCCGTCTTCGCCTACACGTTGACCGCCATCGCGGGCGGCGACTGGCACGCGGCGAGCGCCGTCATCTTCATCGAGGGCGTCGCGATCCTCATCCTCGTCCTGTGCGGCCTGCGCGAGGCGATCATGGATGCCATCCCGGTCTCCCTGCGTCACGCCATCTCGGTCGGCCTCGGTCTCTTCATCGCCATGATCGGCCTTGCCGATGCCGGCATCATCGTCGCCGACGAGTCCACGATGGTCGCGCTTGGTGACGTCTTCAGCCCGACCTTCCTTGTCGGCCTGATCTCCATCGTCGTGACCATCGTCCTCTATGCGATGAACGTGAAGGGCGCGCTGCTTCTGGGCATCGTCATCGCGGTCGTTGCGGGCATCCCCCTCGGCGTCACCCAGATGCCGGCCGGCATCGTCTCCGGTCTTGACTTCTCGACCTTCGGCGCCCCCTTCCAGGCGGACGAGTCCGGCATCATGGGCATCGCCAAGGTCGTTACGAACCCCACGCTGCTCGTCTTCGCCTTCTCTCTCATGATGTCCGACTTCTTCGACACCATGGGCACCGCGATGGCCGTGGCCAAGCAGGGTGAGTTCCTCGAGTCCGACGGTCGCGTCAAGGACATCAAGCCCATCCTGATCGTCGACTCCGCCGCTGCCGCGGTTGGCGGCCTTGTTGGCGCCTCCTCGATCACCACCTTCGTCGAGTCCGCCTCCGGTGCGGCCGACGGTGGTCGTACGGGTCTCTCCTCGGTCGTTGCCGGCGTCCTCTTCATCGTCGCCGCGTTCTTCTCGCCGCTCATCTCCGTCGTGAGCTCTGCCGCCACCTGCGGCGCGCTCGTCTTCGTCGGCTACCTCATGATGAGCGAGGTCACGGAGATCGACTGGTCCGACCTTCTCGAGGGACTTCCCGCGTTCCTCATCGTCGCTGGCGTGCCCCTGACGTACTCCATCTCCAACGGCATCGGCTTCGGCTTCATCGCCTACGTGGTCGTCGCCGCGGTGACCGGTCAGCTCAAGAAGGTCAAGCCGCTCATGTGGGTCGCGGCGCTCGCCTTCCTGGTGTACTTCCTCGTCGTCTAGCGTCGAGTTCGCCCGGGCGCGGTGCGCCCGGGCTTTTTCTGTATCGGCCACTTCCGAAGGGAGCGTGAGATATGAGCGCGCACGAGCGTGAGGTCATCGGCGTCGATGACCGCGTGTCCGTGGGACGTGCTATCCCGCTCGGCATCCAGCACATGATGAGCATGTTCGGCTCGACTGTGCTCGTCCCGGTGCTCACCGGGCTCGACCCCAATGTCGCCATCATGTGCTCCGGCATCGGCACCATCTGCTACCTGCTGGTCACGCGCAACAAGATTCCCAGCTACCTGGGTAGCTCCTTTGCGTTCATCAGCCCGATTCTTGCCGTCGGCGCCACGCAGGGCCTCGATGCCGCCATGTCGGGCGTCGTCGTCGCGGGCCTGGTGTTTCTCGCCGTCGCGGGAATCATCCGCCTTGTTGGCACTGGCTGGCTTGACCGGCTCCTGCCGCCCGTTCTGGTGGCCTCCGTCATGGTCGTCATCGGCGTTGGTCTTGCTGCCACGGCCGCTGACATGGCCTTTATGACGACGGATGCCGCAGGCGCGAGCGTGTTCTACGGCACCGGTGCCATCGTGGCGTTCGTGACCCTCGCGGCAGCCGTCGTGTTCTCGAGCCTCGGCGGCATCGTCGGGACCGTACCGGTCCTTCTCGCCATCATTGTTGGATATCTGATCTCGCTCGCCCTTGGGCTGGTGGATCTTGCCCCGGTCGCCGAGGCTGCGTGGGTCGGGCTTCCGCAGGTCGCACCGCCGCGCTTTGACCTGGGTGCCATTGCGCTCGTAGCGCCGGTCGCCGTTGTCGTGGTCATCGAGCACATCGGTCACCTGCTCGCCGTGGGCGAGATCGTCGGCAAGGACTACCGCGAGATGCTCCCGCGCTCGCTTGCAGGCGATGGCATCTCCACCGTCATCTCCGGCTTCCTCGGTGGACCTCCGACCACGACCTATGCCGAGAACATCGGCGTCATGAGCGTGACCCGCGTCTACTCGACGCAGATCTTCTGGTATGCCGCTGGCTTCGCGCTCGTCGTGGGCGGCTTCTGCCCCAAGCTCGCCGCGCTCATCCAGTCCATCCCGAGCCCGGTCATGGGCGGCGTGAGCCTGCTCCTCTTTGGTCTCATCGCCTCCAACGGCCTGCGCATGCTGGTTTCGAACCGCGTTGACTTCGACGTCAACCGCAACCTCATGATCGCCTCGGTTGTCATCATTTTGGGAGTTGGCATGGAGACCTCTGGCATCTCGATTCCCATCGGTGACTACACGCTCCCCGGCATGGCGACCTCCACGCTGGTCGGAATCCTCATGAACCTGGTGCTGCCGCGTCCCAAGGAAACCTCCTCTGAGGAGTAGGCTGGTCATCAGCGGAAATCTTATGAGGGGATGGATCAATTGCGATTCATCCCCTCTCATTTTGGCGTTGCGATGGGGGAGAAGAGGGTATCTCACTCATAGCATGAAGAGGGGAGAAGACCCATGGGAACCATCAGTCACGACCTCATTATCATCGGCGGCGGCCCTGCGGGGCTCTCTGCCGCTCTGTATGCGTCGCGCTCTCTGCTCGATGCCGTGACGCTCGAGCGCGAGGCCATCGGCGGCCAGATGATGCTCACGAGCGACGTTGACAACTATCCCGGCGTTCCGTCCGCAAACGCCTTCGACCTTGTCGATGCCATGCGTTCCCAGGCTGAGGGTCTGGGCGCGCGCATCGAGATGGCTCCCGTCACCTCCATCGAGCATGATGCAAAGACGAGTCTCTTTCGCGTGTCTACGCCTTCTGACGAGTACCTTGCGCCCTCGGTCGTCGCTGCCCTCGGGGCTCGTCCGAGGCCGGCTGGCTTCATGGGTGAGCGCGAGTTTACCGGCAGGGGAGTCTCGTATTGCGCGACCTGCGACGGCATGTTCTACAGAAACAAACATGTGTTCGTAATTGGTGGGGGAAACTCGGCTGCGGAGGAAGCGCTGTTCCTGTCCAGAATCGCCCGAAGGGTGACCATGGTCGTCAGGAAGGACCATCTACGGGCCCAGAGCGCCCTTGTCGCCGAACTGGAACGAGACGAGAGGGTCGAGATTCGGTACCTCACCAGCATTGTCGCCGTGGACGGAGACGAGCTGCCTGGGGTCATAACCTTCAGGGACAACGTGCTCGGACGGGACTACGTGGAGACGTACGACGAGGGCTCGGTCGGTATCTTTGTCCTTGTGGGTCGCGAGCCTGAGTCCGGGCTCCTGGCGGGTCTGGTCGATCTTGATGAGAGCGGCTATGTCCTTACGGACGAGCGCATGGGGACCAGAACGCCGGGGCTGTACGTCGCAGGAGACGTCCGGTCCAAGCCGCTGCGTCAGATCGTGACCGCCGCAGCGGACGGTGCCGTGGCGGCCACAAGCGCAGCGGCGTTTCTCGGCCGACCCATCGAGGGCTGATTGTGAACCCAAACCTCCTTAACTTCGTGATCGTCCTAAAAGGTTTGGGTTCATCAGTCCGCCTTTGTTGCCGCTCAGTTTAGAGAAGCTCCAGTTGAGTTGGTGGTCAAGGCGTCCAGGGTGGCGCGTTTCGAACCCAAACCAATAGCGACTTTGGGTTCAGTAAAACCGTGATAATATATCTTATGTAAAGTAGGAGAAAGTGCAGGAATACTGCAATGTTTCCCCTCTCGTAAATGGATCCAAAGCGTAACTGTCGCTTTTGACGCTTTGTGACGTCGGATTCACCCGCATAAGCCGTAGGAACCGACAGTCTGCAGGAAGGGTTGCTTAGCCTAGTCGCTGACATGCTGCTCGCACATGAGCGCAAGTTTGAGCTTGGCGTCCTCCAGGGCCTCAGCGCTGGCTATGTACAGGAGCTCGTCTGCGGCCATGAGTCTCGTATCCCCCGTCGGGACGATCTGGGTCCCGGCGCGCTCTATCGTGAGGACCCGTACGCCGTCCGGCCATGGAACCTCACGGATGCGCATGCCCTCAAGACGGCTCCCGGTGCCCACGCGTACTGTCGCGAGATCCTTTTCTGTCCCCTCAAGGCCGTTTACCGTCGAGTCATCAGTCGTAGTGCCAAGAAGGCCGGCGAGTAGGTGCTCGTAGAAGGCATCGACGTTCGTGAGGCTCGATGTCACGTACGCGAGGATCGAGACGATGGTGACGGAGAGCAGCGCGTCGAGCGAGCCCGTGAGCTCGAACACGAGCACGACGGCCGTCACCGGCGCGCGAACGACGCCCGCAAAGAGCCCTGCCACGCCGAGAGCTACGAAGTTGGGACAGTACAGGGGCGGCAGACCAAGGCGCATGGCGACCACCGAGAAGGCACCGCCGACGAGTCCTCCGAGTACGACCAGCGGAAAGAGGGTGCCGCCCGGCGCACCGGAGCCAAAGCAGACGGCCGTGAATAGGTACTTCCCCATCAGCAGCACCAAGAGTGAGGCCAGCGAGGGGAACGCGCGTGCCTGGAGCACCTCGACGATGGCATCGCCGCCGCACATGAGCTCGGGCCACGCAAACGCAGCCACGCCTGCAAGAACAAACGGTATGGCGAGCCTCACTATGGAGAGGCTTCCCGGAATTCTTGAATAGAGGCGCTGGACCGCGAACATCCCCTGGTTGTGCATGGCTCCGAGAAGGCCGCAAAGCAGGCCGAGAAGAACGACGAAGAGGTAGTCGACATGCGGCAGGTCCGTGATGAAGACGAGGCTCAGCACGGGCTCGACGCCGATGACCTGGGAGACGAGGAAGTCGGAGGCGACGGCGGAGCACATGACCGAGATGATGAGCGGCGCAGAGAACTCCTTGTGAATCTCCTCGAGGGCAAAGAGGACGCCGGTCAGGGGCGCGTGAAAGGCCGCCGACATGCCGGCCGCGGCGCCGCACGTGACGAGGAGACGCTCCTCTCCCCTTCCGCGTCGCAGCGCCCGCGAGACCGCCTTGCCTGACATACCGCCCAGCTGCACCGAGGGCCCCTCGCGCCCAAGTGAGAGGCCCGAGAGCGCGAGCAGGCTCCCCTCGACGAACTTCGCGGGGATGACTCGCGCCCACGGCGCGTCATAGCGGCCGAGGACCTCGGCGTCGACTTGGGGAATCCCGGAGCCCGAGGTGGCCGGTTCCCATCTCATCAGAGCCCATACGACGGCGAGCAAAATGCCGAGAAGTGCGAACCAGCCGAGCATCGCGAGCGCGTTGCCGGCAGCCTCGCCCGTTACGGTGCGCAGGAGCCGCTCGGCATGGGAGAGGGCGAGTCGGTAGAGCGTGACGATGCCGCCGCCGACGATGCCGACCAGCGCGCCCTCCCCTACGAGGCTGACCTGAAAGCGTCGGGACAGACGCCGCGAGACGGGTGCCCCCTCACTTCTCGACTCACCCATGAGCGCCTCTCCTAGTAGTAGGAGCCGCCGCCGTAGAAGGAGTAGACGGGGCCGACCACCACGCCGACGCCCGGTCGCGAGGCGTGAACCATCTGGCCGTTCCCAAGATAGATGCCCACGTGTCCGCTGTGCGGGAAGACAAGGTCCCCGTAGTTGAGCTGATCGAGGCTCGTCTTCCAGTCACCGGTGGCCTGAAGCGAGCTGATCATGCTGTAGGTCGTCCTGCCGCGGTCGTAGCCGTAGCTGTAGCAGACGAGTCCGGAGCAGTCGAAGGCGTTGGGGCCGGCCGCGCTCCACGCGTAGGGCTTGCCGACCTGTGCCAGTGCGGTCGCGACGCCACCGCCGGCGATCGAGGAGCCCCCGTCCTGCTGGCCCTGGTCCTGGCCCTCTTCGGGGGCGGGCTCCTCCTGCTCAGCCTGCTGCTCTTGCTCCTCCTGCTGAGCCTCCTGCTCGGCCTGCTCCTGAAGTGCCTGCTGCTGCTCGGCGCGCTCAGCGGCCTCGAGCGCCGCCTGGATCTCAGCGTTCCTCTGCTCCTCGAGCTCGGCCTGGAGCTGCTCGTCGAGCTGGTCGTAGACCGCCTGAGCCTCGGCGACGCGGCTCTCGTACTCCTGCGTCTGGGCGTTCAGCGAGTCGACCTGCTGTTCCTGGTCGCTCTTTCGCTGCTCGAGCTCCGCGAGGTCATCCTGGAGCTGGGACTCGAGCTGAGAGACCTCTCCGATGACCTCGGCCTGGTAGTCCGAGTAGGACTCGAGGTAGCGCAGCCGGCTGAAGAGGTCCTCGAAGTCGGTGGAGCCGAGGAGGAACTCGAGGGGGCTCGAGGGCCCGGTCTTGTAGGAGGTGCGCATGAGGCTGGCGAGCTCGCGCTGGTGCGTGGCGAGCTCCTCCTGGGTCTGGTCGACCTGAGCGCCCTTCTCGTCGATCTCGTACTGCGTCTTCTCGAGCAGCTCGGTGGTCTCCGCAAGCTCCTGCTGCTTGGCCGATAGGTCCGCACCGAGGCTCTCGAGCTGTGCCGCCGCTGCGGCGAGCTCGTCCTCGGTATCGGCGAGCGCGGGCGCGGGCCACAGGCAGGCGGCCAGGGAGATGGTGAGGACGGTTGCTGCTACGTCCCTGAGTTTCATGTCAGTGCCTTTCTCTCAACCCGTCAATTCTATGACAGACGAGCCGAAGAGATGGAACGTACATGCAACGGTCATCTAGTTGACCTTGACGAGCGTGAAGACCTCCTGGTCGCACTCCTGGGCGATGATCGTGCGGGGGTTGAGGAATGCGAGCTCGAGGATGAAGCCAAAGCCCTCGACGCTGGCGCCGGCCTGCTCGACGAGCTTCGCGGCCGCGATGGCGGTGCCGCCCGTGGCGATGAGGTCGTCGACGATGAGTACATGGTCGTCGCTCGTGAGGGCGTCTTGGTGAATCTGCAGCTCGTCGGTTCCGTACTCGAGGGAGTAGCTCTGGCTGTAAACCTCACGCGGGAGCTTGCCGGGCTTACGGGCGGGCACGAAGCCGCAGCCCAGGCGATAGGCGACGGGCGCGCCAACCATGAAGCCGCGCGCCTCGGCGCCGACGACCTTGGTGATGCCACGGTCCGCGAAGTGATCGGCGATCGCATCGATGACGGCCCCCAGGGCCTCCGCGTCGTCAAAGAGCGGAGTGATGTCCTTGAAGACCACCCCAGGCTCCGGATAGTCAGGGATGTCGACGATCCTGCTCTCGAAGTCGAATGCGCTCACGAGCGTCTCCCCTCGTCGTGCCGGGCCTCGTCAGGCCCCTCGTTCTTGAACGGCTTGGTCACGCGGCGCGCGATGAGCTCGTCGCGAACGGTGTTGGTGAGTCCGAGCATGCGTGAGAACGCCTGCTCGTAGCGGGTGCGGGCGGCCTCGGTGTCCTCGATCTCCACACCGCCCCCCTTGCGGGCGAAGACGACGAGCGCCTGCTCGAACATCGAGGACTCCCTGTTTGCCGCCATGACGTACTGGCGCAGGTTCTTGGGACCGATGCCAAAGTGACGCAGCTCGTCGCAGACGCGGATGAGCGGGAAGTCACGGCCGTCGACGAGGTCGCGACCGTGGGGGGAGCGCGTGAGCCTGATGACGCCAGCCTCGGAGAGCTGGCGCACAAAGCCGACCGTCACGCCGAGAAGGTCGGGCATACGGTCGATGGGGTGCAGCTTGTCACGGTTCTCCTCGTCCTCGACGGGGAGCGTGATGGTGTCGGCGAGGCCGCCGGCAGGTCCCTCCCCCACCGGGGCCTGGCCAGCGTCGGCGCGCTCCAGCTCCTCCTTGATCACCGAGAGGGGGAGGAACCGGTTTTTCTGCAGGTAGAGAATCGTCTCGAGCCTGCGAACGTCCCTCTGGGAGTAGAGGCGATAGCCGCTGGGCGTACGGGAGGGGTTGAGAAGGCCCTCGTCCTGTAGATAGCGAACCTTGGATATGGAGAGGTCGGGATACTGCTGCTGCAGCTTCTTCACGACCTTTCCGATGGTCAGATAGCCTGCGTCGGGCATGACGGCTACGCCTCGGTGTCGATTCGACGCGGACGGGCGTTGGTGTGGAAGACCATGCGGAACGTGCCGATCTGGACGGTCGAGCCGTCCTTGAGGGATGCCCTCGTCGCGATGGCGCCGTCGACCCAGGTGCCGTTGAGCGAGCCGAGGTCCTCAATCGTGGCGCAGCCGGACGCGATGTTTCCGAGGTCCATGCGCGCGTGGTGACGCGAGACGGTCATGTCGTTCAGGAAGACGCTGTTGCGCGGGTCGCGCCCGAGCGTGATCAGCGGCGCGTCGAGCTCGAACACCTCGCCGATCTGCGGGCCCTTCACGATGGTGAGCGTGGGGTGGGCCGGACGATGCGCGCCCATGAGGTCGGGAACCGTCGAGTCCGCGGCGGGCATCCGGAAGATCTCGGTGGCGTCAGGGTTATTGGTGGGCATGTCTCTCCCCTCGTCGTCTTGCCTCTATGATAGCGCGCCTCAGCGGCAGGCGACACAGTCCATCTCGATGAGCGCGCCCAGCGGCAGCTCGGCGACGCCCACGACGGCGCGGGCGGGCGCGGGAGTGCTGAACCTGCGCGCGTAGACCTCGTTCATGACGGCCATGTCGTCCAGGGAGGCCAGATAGACCGTCGTCTGGGCGACGTCGGCAAGCGTGCAGTCGACCTCAGAGAGGATGGACTCGATGATATCGATGACACGCTCGGTCTGCTCGCGGATGCCGCCCTCGACCAGGCGCCTGCTGTCGCTGTCGGAGATGGGCAGCTGCCCGGACGCGAACACGAGCCTTCCGGCCGTGGTCCCTTGTGAGTAAGGCCCGATGGCCTCGGGCGCACGCTCGGCGTTGATCGAGTACTTCATGCACGGCTCCCTTCTCGGGCGTGAGGTCGGCCCGTCCGCTCAGCCCAGGGCACGCGCACCGACGAAGTCGCTGCCAGGACGAACGACGCCCCAGCTCTCGAGGTCGGCGCGACGCGGCTGTCGCGGGTCGCCCTCGATCTCCTCCGCCCAAGGAAGCTGCCGTGAGAGCAGGCTCCGGAGCCGGACGAGGCCGATGGGCTCGACCTCGGTGAACGAGAGCAGGCTCCTCCATAGTACGCGAGCCGCGCCCACGGGGACGAGGACAAGGTAGGCGGGAGGCAGAAACGATGCGGCCGGGCGTGCGACGATGGCCGTGATGGCGTCAAGGTGCAGCTGAAGGACGGCCCCCTGCTCCGGAAGGCGCTCGTCGCCATGCACATAGTCAGAGAGCACCCGCTCCGCCGCCGGACCGGCGAGCAAAAGCGGAACGAGCATGCCGCTTGCGTCCTCGAGACCAAGGTCGGGAAATGCCGGCGCTTCCTCGGATGAAGCGTGAGCGAGGAACTCGAGCCAGGCAGCGAGGGAGCCTCCCCGAGGGCCAGCGTCGATGATGACGAACTCGTGGTCTCCGGTCCTTGCCAGCAGCGGCACCGAGACGAGCGCGCCGGTCCCGGTGAGCGTGGCCTCGAACGCAACCTCACCCACGGCAAGCTGACGACCGGCGAGCGAGGCGGCGATAAAGGCATCCGCGTCGGATCCGCTCGCGAGAAGGTAGGCCGCGCCCGTGAGGTCCGCCAGAACGACGCCGACGGACTCGGCTGACTCGCGAGCGTAGGCGCTCACGCACGGCGCGCCCGTGCAGGGAGACGAAACGAACTCAGCGCCGAGCAGAACGTGTTCGGCGTGCAGTACGCCCGGAGACGGCTCGCTCATTGATTGACCGCCCCGTTCTGTCGGCTCTGGCGAATGACCTGGATTCCCTTTGCGGTGTAGACGAAGGCCGTGATGATTGAGCAGACGATTCCGGCATACACGAAGAAGATGCCGAGCGCAGCGGCATGTGCGTTGAGCCCGGGCAGCCAGGAGATGTCGACGAGACCAAGCCCTTCGATCACGGGAACGCCGAGCAGCAGATCGCAGAAGCCAAACATGAGCAGGGCCGTGGCGGCCTTGCCAACGTAGACGACGTCGATGGGGCGACGCCGGAAATGCTGCAGGACGAGGCCGCCGATGCCGAGATAGACGTCACGGCCGATGACGAAGACGGGCACCCAGAGCGGCAGGTCGCCAACGATGAGGAGACCGAGCACGCCGGTAAAGAGCAGGACGCGGTCCATGATGGGGTCCATGATCTTGCCGAGCCAGCTCACGGTCTGGGTGCGACGAGCGACCTGGCCGTCAAGGAAGTCCGTCGTCGCGGCGACGACGTAGCACACGAGCGCGGCGGTACGGTGATGCCCGCCGGCGAAGAGGGCGAGAAACGCGATGGTGAGGCAGAAGCGACAGAGCGTGATGAGATTGGCGACGGTGAACACCTGTGACGAGGGGTTCTCCGAGGTGCCGACCGGACTGTCCGCGATTCCCTGCGCCTGTGCCTCTGCGGCATCGGTATCGGCAAGGGTCTTGACTCGCTCCTTGGTCCGCTCCTTGGCTCTCTGGGTTCTCTCAGACACGCGGAACGCCTCTCACTCCAAAATGCTCACGACCACAAGGTTACCCATCTTAGCGCAATTTGATTCGCCGTCCGTAAGGCCCTAAAGAACGGTGCGCTCCAGAAGCGCCGCGATGACCCGGATTCCCTGAGCGTACGTGCGGCGCGAGATGCGCTCGTTCACGCCATGAAGTCCGCGGGAGAGCTCCTCGGGTGCGGGTCGGAAGGGGGTGACGCGCAGGAGCTTGTCGCACACCCCCTCGTATCGCACGGAGTCCGTTCCGCCGCACACGATCGACGGAACCACGAGGGTGCCAGGGTGATAGCGTCTCAAGACCTCCACAAGTTCGTCGTACCCAAGACCGGAGGCGCGGTCGAGACGCCCTGCGGGCGTGTGGTGCAAAACCTCGACCTCGATGTCGTTTCCCACCGTGTCGCGAACCCACCGAACGATATCATCGGCCGTCGTGCCGGGAAGGAGGCGGAAGTTGACCGTCGCGCTCGCATCCGCGGGCATGACGTTCGGCGCGCTCGCGCTCCCCTCGATCTGGTCGACGGCCATCGTCGTGCAGACGAGTGGGTACAGTGCGCGCATGCGCGCAGCCTCGCGTGCAATCCGGTCAGCGTTGGCGTCCACGTCGGAGACGAGCGTTTGGAACGGCTCCTCGCTCACGTAGGGGGCGAGGAGACCAAACGTCTGCGCGACGACGGGCGTGAGGCGCGGCGAGGGTCGGGTCTCGGCGAGCCGGGCGAGCGCGACGCAGAGCCGCTCGAGCGAGGTACCCCCGAACGGGTTCGAGGAGTGGCCACCGCTGCCGTGAGAGACGAGCCTCACGTCGAGATAGCCCTTCTGAGAGAGACAGACGTCGATGAGCGTGGTTCCCGGCGCGCCGTAGGCACCGGCGTCCATGAAGGTCGTGACGCCTTCGTCGAGCGAGAACGCCGCACGCACGCCCCTCCGGGCAAGCTCGGAGGCGATGGCAGTGGCACCACGGCTGTTAGTCTCCTCGTCCTCCCCGAACGCGAGGATGACGGTCCTTCTCGGTCGTCCGTGTCGGGAGAGCAGGAGCTCGACGGCCTCGAGCTCCCCCATGAGCATCTCCTTGATGTCGAGCGCTCCGCGACCCCAGATCCACTCGTCGTCGACGTGGCCACCAAAGGGGTCGTGGGCCCACTCCCCCTCCGTACCGGGAACGACGTCGACGACGTCCTGGTGGGCCAGGAGCAGGGCTGCCGGTAACGCCGGATCGGTGCCCGGGATGGTGATGAGAATGGAGTGCTCGATTCGCTCAGCGTTCCCAAGCTCCGCTACCCGTGGGTATGACTCGCGGATCAGCTCGTAGAGGGCGTCAAAGGGCGCGAAGTCGGTGGTATCGGGCCCGATGTGCACCGTCCTCAGCGCGAGTGCGGCGGAGAGCCGCCCCGCCGCGACGTCAAGGTCGAGGTCGGGATAGTCATCCTCGTGCGCAAAGTGCACGTACGGGTCGATAGTGTCTGTCACAGGGGGCTCCTCCTGCGATGTCTAGTCGCTCGGGCTGATGGCACGGACCCTTCTCACGTGATCGAGGGAGGAGAGCCTGCTCAGTACGTCGTCGGGCACGGGGCCGCTGACCTCGACCAGCGTGTAGGCGTTGGGACCCCGGCTCACGTTGCTCATGTTCTCGATGTTGAGTCCCGCATCGGCGAGAACCTGCGAGAGCTGGCCGATGACGCCCTGTGCGTTCTCGTGGAACAGCGCGATGCGATGGTCGCCCACGAGCGGTCCGAGGTCGACGCGGCCGTAGTTGACGGAGTTGGTGATGTTGCCGTTCTCGAGGTAGTCGCGAAGCTGGCGCGCGGCCATGACGGCGCAGTTGTCCTCGGCCTCACCCGTGGAGGCGCCGAGGTGCGGCAGGACGATGGCGTTCTTCATGTTGGCGCTCGCGGGGTTGGCAAAGTCGGTGACGTAGCGCGCGATCTTGCCGTCGTCGAGGGCCTCGGCGAGCGCCTGCTCGTCGACAAGCGCGTCACGTGCGAAGTTGAGCAGCACCGCGCCGCGCTTCATCTTGGAGATGGCCTCGGCAGAGATCATGCCCTTCGTGGCGTCCGTGGCGGGAACGTGCAGCGTGACAAAGTCGCAGGCGGAGAGCAGCTGGTCGAGGTCGGTCGCGTGCTCGATCCTGCGGTCCAGCCCCCACGCGGCGTTGATGGAGAGATACGGGTCATACCCCATGACCTCGGCGCCGAGCGCGATGAGGGCGTCGGCGACCTGGGCGCCGATCGCACCGAGGCCAATCACGCCCACGCGCTTGCCCGCGAGCTCGCAGCCGGCAAAGCGCTTCTTGGCCTTCTCGGCGCGCTTGGCGATCTGCGGGTCGTCCACGGCATCGCGCACCCACTCGATGCCGCCGATCACGTCTCGGCAGGCGAGCAGCATGCCGCAGATGACGAGCTCCTTGACGGCGTTGGCGTTTGCGCCGGGAGTGTTGAAGACGACGATGCCGCGCTCTGCGCAGCGCTCGACCGGGATGTTGTTCACGCCCGCGCCGGCGCGCGCGATGGCGAGCAGCGACTGCGGAGCCTCGATCTCGTGCAGGTTCGCGCTGCGGACGAGCCAGGCGTCAGCCTGCGAGGGGTCGTCGACGAACTGGTAGCCGGCGGTCTCGAGGGCGTCGGTCCCGACGGTCGAGATGTTGTTCATGCAGTGGATGGCGTACATCTGCGTATCCTCCTCGCGCCTAGTGGCGCGCCTCGAAGTCCTTCATGAAGCTCACGAGCGCCTCCACGCCCTCACGGGGCATGGCGTTGTAGATGGAGGCGCGCATGCCGCCCACGGAGCGGTGTCCCTTGAGGTTGACGAGGCCGGCCTTGGCCGCCTCGGCGACGAACTCGGCGTCAAGGTCCTTGTCGCCCGTGACGAAGGGCACGTTCATGAGCGAGCGGCAGGACGGATCGACCGTGGACGAGAAGAGCTCGGACTCGTCGAGGAAGTCGTAGAGCACGGCCGCCTTCTCGGCGTTGCGCTCCCCCATCGCCGCGAGGCCGCCGTTCTTCTCGATCCACTCGAAGACGAGGCCGCAGACGTAGATGCCCCAGCAGTTGGGCGTGTTGTAGAGCGAGCCGGCGTCGGCCTGGGTCCTGAGGCGCAGCATGGTGGGAACGCCGGGCAGGTCCTCGGGGATGAGGTCCTCGCGCACGATGACGATCTGGACGCCAGCGGGGCCGACGTTCTTCTGGACGCCCGCGTGGATGAGGCCGTAGCGGGTGACGTCGACGGGCTCGGAGAGGAACATCGAGCTCTGGTCCGCTACGAGCACGTGACCCTTGGTGTTGGGGAGCTCCGGGAACTTTGTTCCGTAGATCGTGTTGTTCTCGCAGATGTAGAGGTAGCTCGCGTCATCACGGATGGGAAGGTCGGAGCAGTCGGGGATGTAGGAAAAGTTCTTGTCGGCTGAGGAAGCCACGGCAACGGCGTCGCCGAGAATCTGCGCCTCCTGGAAGGCCTTCTTTGCCCAGTTGCCGGTGATGACGTAATCGGCCTTGCCGTTGGTGGCGAGGTTCATGAAGACCGTGGAGAAGAGCAGCGAGTCACCTCCCTGGGTGAAGATGACCTTGTAGTTGTCGGGGATGTTCATGAGGCTGCGCAGGCGCGCCTCGGCGCCCTCGATGATGCCCTTGAAGACGGAAGATCGGTGGCTCATCTCCATGACGCTCATGCCGCAGCCGGCGTAGTCGAGCATCTCGTCCGCGCACTGCTTGAGGACGTCCTCAGGCAGCACGGCGGGACCGGCGGAGAAGTTGTACACGCGTGCCATAAGATCCTCCAATGGTTGGCCTTGCCGTGAGGTCCATCATAGGCGCACGTCGGACGTGGTTCGCCTACCTGAAACGCTCGCGATACACGGGTTTCGCATACTTGACATTCTCGCTTGCGTCTCGTGCGACGGGATGCTATAGTTCTTCCTCGCACAACGGGTGGTGGCGCAGTTTGGTAGCGCACTTGACTGGGGGTCAAGGGGTCGCTGGTTCGAATCCAGTCCACCCGACCAGAATTTGAGAGGGACCGGGAATTGCTCCCGGTCCTTTTTTCGTTTCTACGGGCCGTTCTTCTCGCCTGCGTCCCCCACATGACAAACTGTCGGTTTTTACCTACCGCGAGGCCCTAACTGGCCTCGCGAGCAGTAAATTCCGACAGTTTGCGGGGTTGAGTCTCGTCGAAGTTGTCCCTACGCGCAGGCGTGTGTGCAGATCGTCCCGTCCCCGTCACCGGTGATCTCCACTACGCCCGTGGCACCGTCTATGTCGCGGATGACCTCGCGCACGGCAGGGACGCAGACGCGGCTCCCGGCGAGCGGGTTCTTGACGCTCTCGATGGGCGTTGTGAGCTCCGCCTGGACGTGGCTGCGCTCGAAGGCGAGGTCGCACCCTTCCATGCGGCAGTTCACCAGGCGCAGGCCCTCGCAGTAGCAGAGCGGCTGCGTGCCCTCGATGAGGCAGTTCTCGAAGGTGACGTCTTGGCTGTACCAACCGAGGTACTCGCCACGCACCACGGAGTCGCGCACCACGACGTTTCGTGCGTGCCAGAAGGCGTCCTTGGTGTCGAGCTCGCAGTTTTCGATCACCGCGTCCTCGATGTACTGAAATGAGTATTTGCCCGAGAAGCGCACGCCACGTAGGTGCAGGCGAGAAGCGCGCATCATGAAGTACTCGCTCGCGGCCGCGCAGTCCTCCATCTTGATGCCACGCGTGGACCAACCGAACTCTGGAGAGACGATGTCACAGCCGCGCATCCGCACGTCCTCGCACTCGCGCAGGGCCTTGATACCGTGGAGGTGGCTGTCCTCGATTGTGACGCCACGGCTGTACCAGAGGGCCGCGCGACAGAGCTCGGTCATCTCGACGTCGCGCAGCGCGAGGGCATGGTCGTGCCAAAACGGGTAGCGCAGGTTCATGAACGTGTCGTCAACGCGCACGTCCGTGCACTCCTTGAAGGCACTCTCGCCGTCAGCCGGCCCGTCGAAGCGACAGTTCCGCACGATGAGGTCATGCTCGCCGTAGAGCGCGCGCTCCTCGTCAAAGGTCTGATTCTCGATGGTCTTCCCGTTCATGCATTCCTTCTTGTAGCACAGGCCCTTCTTAACGAGCACTCGGACCGTTTCCCAGAGATGACGCCCTTGCCGCTCCAACCTGAGTGCGCGGTGTATCCAGGAGATTCATTTGCATAGTTTAGCGACGCGACGTCAACATGCAAAATACCCATACCGAATAGGAAGCCATGCAGAATACGCATACATGAGAACGAGAGGAACATGTCGCTCAACCATCACGGTGACCGCCCAAATAACGGTTTGGGTTCACTGGGGCAGGAGAATTGTACAACGCGAGGACAAAACCGCAGGTCGCATATTCGTGGAACGACCACCGAGCGAAAACGATGAACCCAAACCGCAGAAGAAGCTACGCCAGAGCGGCTTCGAGCTCTGCCACGGTCACGAGCCTGGAGCCGTAGCACTTCTCGCAGTGCTCGAGCGCGCCCTCCTGGGTGCCGCAGAGGAAGGTCATCGTCGCGTCGGTCACCACGACCGAGGCGTAGTTGTTGAAGTAGGCGTCGGCCAGGGTGTGGAGCACGCAGATGTTGGTGTCCGCGCCCACGGCGATGACGGTCGTAACGCCCAGCTCGCGCAGGGTGAGGTCGAGGTCGGTCTGGAAGAAGCCGGAGTAGCGGCGCTTGGGGATGGTGATGTCGCCGCTTCCCTGCTCGATCTCGGGGAAGACGCGGACCTCGCCGGCGATGCCGTGCTCACCCCAGAGGTCGAGCTCGCGGTCAAGGCCGCGGACGTGCGCGTCGTTGCAGTAGATCACCGGAATACCTGCGGCGTGGCAGGCGGCCACGGAGCGCGCCACGGCAGCGCGATAGGCGGCGGTTGCGGCGTCGGGGTCATAGAGCGAGTCGTCGCCCACGGCCTCGATGGCGTCGATGACGAGCAGGGCGGAAGTGTTCTTGTCGAGCTCCATGGTCTCCCCTCTCGGTTGGGTGGTAGCCTGAAGGATAGCGGATTGGAGGAGCCATGGAGGAGTCGTTCTTCGAGCGCGCGTGGGACGTCGTGCGCCAGATCCCCGAAGGTCGCGTGGCCAGCTACGGCCAGGTGGCGCGGCTTATGGGCGCACCGCGCTGCGCGCGACAGGTGGGCTACGCCATGCACGGAAGCCCCGGTGTCGCCGGGGGGGTGCCGTGCCATCGCGTGGTCTTCGCGGACGGCTCGCTCGCCCCGGGGTTTGCCTTCGGCGGGCCGGGAGAGCAGCGTCGCATGCTCGAGGCAGAGGGCGTGCGCTTCCAGCCCGACGGTCGCGTGGACATGAAGAAGTTCGCCTGGGAAGTCTAGCCCTCGGCAAACGGGTACAAGAACGCCAGTCGACCAAGGAGGCTCTATGTCTTACGCCATCATCTGCAGCTCGAAGACCGGCAACACCGAGAAGCTCGCGCAGCGCGCACGCGAGGTCCTGGGCGAGAAGAACGAGCGCCCGGTCGCCGATGCCGACCTCGTGCTGGTGGGATCCTGGACCGACAAGGGCGGCATGGACCCCGTGCTCGACGAGCGCCTCGGGGAGCTTGCCAACAAGAGGGTCTTCCTCTTCGGCACCTGCGGCTTTGGCGGCAGCCAGGCGTACTACGACCGCGTGCTCGACCGGTTCCAGTCCGCGCTTCCCGAAGACACACAGGTCGTGGGCCGCTTCATGTGCCAGGGGCAGATGCCTCCCGCCGTTCGGGAGCGCTATGTCAAGATGGCGGAGCAGGAGCCGAAGAAGTTCGAGCCCATGATCAAGAACTTCGACCGAGCGCTGGGGCACCCCGATGTCGCGGACCTCGACGCCTTCGAGGCGGCTCTGCGCGCCGCGCTCTAAGCCCTACTCGATTCCAAGCTTCTCCGAGAGCTCGAGCCACTCGTCCTCGAGGGACTCGCGCTCGGCCAGGCATGCGTCAAGGGCCTCCTGCGCCGCCATGAGGGCAGCGTAGTCGCTTGCGTCCACGGCGGCCATCTCCGCGCGCAGACGGTCGGGCTCCCCTGCCGTCTTCTCAAGCTTGCGGCTGACCGCGTCAAAGCGCTTCTTGAGCTCGCGACGCTCCTGGTTGGTGAGGCCCGAGACGGAGGCACGAGAAGGACCGTCCTCGCGCGCATCCGTCTCCACCTGCGCCTCGTTGTCCTTCTCGCCAAGCAGGCGCAGGTACTCGTCCACGCCGCCGGGGACGTGGCGAACGTGGCCGTCCAGCAGCGCGTACTGGTCGTCGGTCACGCGCTCCATGAGGTAGCGGTCGTGACTCACCACCAGAAGCGTTCCGGGCCAGCTGTCGAGCAGGTCCTCCATCACAGCGAGCATGTCCGTGTCCAGGTCGTTGCCCGGCTCGTCGAGCACGAGCACGTTGGGCTCCTCCAGGATCACGCACAGAAGCGCCAGGCGGCGGCGCTGCCCTCCGGAGAGGTCCTTGATGAAGTTGGTGAGCTCGCGCTGCTCAAAGCCCAGGCGCTCGATGAGCTGCGTGGGACTCTGCATCTTGCCGCCCACGAGGTAGCTGCGCTTGTAGCGACCAAGGACCTCGAGCACGCGCCAGTCGTCTTTCTCGCCCAGCGCGTCGAGGTGCTGGCTCATGAAGCCAAAGCGCACCGACGCACCGATCTTCACGGTGCCGGAGGTGGGCTCGAGCGCCCCCGTCATGAGCGCGAGCAGCGTCGACTTGCCCGCGCCGTTGGCGCCAAGGATGCCGTAACGGTCACCGGGGCCGATGAGCCAGTCCACGCCGTCGATCACGCGCGGCCCGCCGGGATACGCAAAGCTCACGTCCTTCATCTCGATGACCTGCTTGCCCAGGCGGCTCACGGCGAGGCGCTTGAGCTCGAGCGGGTTTCTGAGCGGGGGGTCGTTGGCGATGAGCGCGCGGGCAGCCTCCACGCGGAACTTCGGCTTGCTCGTGCGGGCCTTGGCGCCGTGGGCGAGCCAGTTGAGCTCCTTGCGCAGCGTGTTCTGGCGGCGCTCCTCCATGACGGCGGCCTGGCGCTCGCGCTCCACGCGCTGCTGGATGTAGGCAGAATAGCCGCCCTCGAAGGGCTCGATGCGGCGGTCGTGGACCTCCCACATGTGCTCGCAGACCTCGTCGAGGAACCATCGGTCGTGCGTGACCACGAGCAGCGCGCCCTCCCCCGCCGGCCAGCGGCGCTTGAGATGGTCCGCCAGCCACTCGATCGCGGCGAGGTCGAGGTGGTTGGTGGGCTCGTCCATGAGAATGACGTCCCAGGTGTGGCAGAGCACGCGGCAGAGGTCCACGCGGCGGCGCTGACCGCCGGAGAGCTCTCCGACGTGGCCGTCGAGGTCGAGGTCGCCCACCAGCTCGTCCAGGATCGAGCGTATGCGGGCATCGGAGGCCCAGGTGTACTCCGGCACGTCCCCAAAGATCGCCCGGCGCACGGGGTCATTGTCGTCTAGCTCGTCCGCCTGGCCGAGATAGCCCACGCTGATGCCGCGCCGCCAGGTCACCGTGCCGGCGTCCGGCTCCAGCACGTGGCCCACGATCTCCAGCAGCGTGGACTTGCCGTCTCCGTTGCGGCCGACGATGCCGATGCGCTCGCCCTCGTTGATGCCTATGGTCTGGTCCTCGAGCACGCGCTTGCCGGGCCACTCGTGCCCCACTTGCTCGAGACCGATGAGGATGCCCATTACGACGCAACCTCCCGCGAAGCAAGGGTTCGAAGCAGGGCAATCTCCGCGGCCCAGCCGTCGAGGCCGGTTTGCGGGGTCTCGAGGACCATGGGCAGGCCCGCTAGCCGCGGGTTCGTGACCACGGCGTGGAAGGTCTCGAGGCCGAGCGTGCCCTCCCCTATCCGCTCGTGGCGGTCCTTGTGGGAGCCGAGCGGGTTCTTGGAGTCGTTGAGGTGCAGGGCGCGCAGGCGCCCAAGCCCGATCACGCTGTCGAACTCGTCGAGCACGCCGTCGAGGTCGCCCACTATGTCATAGCCCGCATCAGCAACGTGGCAGGTGTCCAGGCACACGCCGAGCAGCTCGTCGTGGGTGACACCCTCGATGATGCGCGCCAGCTCCTCAAAGGAGCGGCCGACCTCGGTGCCCTTGCCGGCCATGGTCTCCAGCAGCACGGTCGTTGCCTGCCCGGGCTCCAGGACCTCGTTCAGTCCCTCGCAGATGAGACGGATGCCCTCGTCTGCCCCCTGCTTGACGTGTGCGCCAGGATGGAAGTTGTAGAGGTGCCCGGGCAGACGCTCCATGCGCTCCAGGTCCTCTCGCATCGCGCGCCGCGCGAACTCCACGGTTTGCGGCTTGGCGGAGCAGAGGTTGTAGGTGTACGGCGCGTGCGCCACGAGCGGCCCGATCTCGTGCTTCTCGAGCGTGTCGAGAAAACCCTCGAGGTCCTGCGCGTCGAGCTCTCGCGCGTTTCCGCCGCGCGGGTTGCGGGTAAAGAACGCGAACGTGGTGGCACCGATGGAGACGGCGTCGTCCGCCATCGCCGCATAGCCATTGGCCGTTGAGAGGTGGCAGCCTATCAGTAGGTCGTTCATCGCACGACCCTCTGAAGGACGGCGTCAAGAATCGCGTCGGCAACGGCGGGTAGCGGCATGGTCTCCAGCTGCTCCACGCCCTCTGCGCTCACGAGCGCGACGCGGTTGGTGTCCGCGCCAAAGGTGGACTCGGGGCGGCTCACGTCGTTGGCCACGATGAGGTCGGCGCCCTTGCGATCGAGCTTTTCCCGCGCATGGGCGAGAAGATCGTCCGTCTCGGCGGCAAAGCCCACGACGACACGAGTGCCCTTGCAACCGCAGAGGTCGGCCAGGATGTCGGCGGTCTCCGTGAGCTCGATCGCGTCCAAGTGCTCGCGCGACTTCTTTAGCTTGTGGTCGGCGGGCGCGGCGGGCGTGTAGTCGGCCACGGCGGCGCTGCAGATGGCGACGTCGGCGTCATCAAACGCCGCGAGCATCGCGTCATGCATCTGCGCTGCGCTCTCCACGTCTATGCGTCGCACGCCGGCGGGCGTGGGCAGCGACGTGGGGCCGGAGACGAGTGTCACCCCTGCCCCGCGCCTCGCGGCGGCCGCCGCGATGGCGTAGCCCATCTTCCCGGTGGAGCGGTTGGCTATGTAGCGCACGGGGTCGATGGCCTCGTGCGTGGGGCCGGCGTTCACGAGCAAGCGCAGCCCATCCAGGTCGCGCGGCCCAAGAAGGGCAAGCGCGGCCGCGACGATCTCGTCGACTCCCGCTAGCTTGCCCTCGCCCACATCCCCGCAGGCAAGGCGTCCGGTGTCGGGTCCAACAAAGCTCACGCCACGCTCGCGGAGCGTGGCAGCGTTGGCCTGCGTGGCGGGGTTGCGCCACATGTGCACGTTCATGCCCGGCGCCACGAGCACGGGGCACGCGCAGGCCAGGAGCGTCGTCGTGAGGCAGTCGTCGGCGATGCCGCACGCCATCTTGGCTAGCACGTTGGCGGTGGCGGGTACTACCACTGCGGCGTCGGCCCACTCGGCAAGCTCGATGTGCGGGATGGCGGACCCAGGGTACTCGTAGAGCGACGTGCCCACGGGAGCGCCGGAGAGCGCCTCGAAGGTCGTTGCGCCCACAAAGCGCTCCGCGTCCGCCGTCATGGTCACGCGCACCTCGCAGCCCGCCTTCTGGAGGCCCCGCAGTACCTCGCAGGTCTTGTAGGCTGCGATTCCGCCACATACGGCGAGAAGGACGCGGCTCTTCTCGGCTGCCATGACTACTCCTCCTCGGAGGTGATGAGGATGCGGTGGCAGTACGGGCACTCAGTGATCTCCTCACCCTGGGAAAGGTCATGGAACTGGCTCGGCTGAAGCTTCACGCGGCAGACGGAGGGGACGTTGCCGCGCAGGCGCTCGACGGCCAGGCCCTTGAAGCGCTTGCGGGCGGCCTCGTAGCGCTCGAGGAGCTCGGGGGCGAGGCGCCCGGCCAGGTCGTCGCGCTCGTGCGAGAGGCGGACGATCTCCGCGCGCAGCGAGGAAGAGCCGTCGGCGAGTGCGGCCTCCGTGGCCGTGCGCTCGGCCTCCAGGCGCTCGGCGGTCGCGCGCGCGTTCTTCTCGGCACGCTCCAGGCGCTCGAGCTGCTCGTGCAGGGGGCGCAGCGTGTACTCGGACTTCTCTATGCGCTTGGCGAGCGACGTGAGCTGCTGCTCGAAGTCGCGGATCTCGCGGTGCGTATGCTCCCCCGCGTCCGCGGCGGCCTGCACCTCAACGGTCTTCTCGCGGTAATGTGCGAGGGCCTCCTCCGCATCGGCGATCTCCGTCTCGGCGTCCTTGCGCTGCCCGACGATTCCCTTGAGCTCGGTGGCGACCTTGCGGGCGGCGAGCTCGATGGTCTGCAGGCGCTTGCGCTGCGGCATGGCGGAGAGCGTGGATGCGTGCTTCAGCAGCTCGAGGTCGACCTCCTGGAGCCTCACAAGGGTGTCAGCAACGGTCATGGGTACCTTCCTCTCAGCGCCGCGCGGCCGAGCGCTCGGCGACGATTCTCATCAGGGTGTCGGCAAAACGGTCCAGCACGTCAGAGGAGACGCGCTCGTCAAAGCTCACGCGAAGCGAACCCAGCGCCTGGTCGCGCGGGATGCCCATGGCGAGCAGGACATGGCTCGCGTCGAGCGAGCCGGACGAGCAGGCGGAGGCGGCGGAGACCTCGAAGCCCGCCTGGTCGAGCGCGAGGATCAGCGTCTCCGAGTCGACGGACGGGACCATGATGCTCACGATGCCGGGCAGGCGGCCCTCGTCGACCACGGCAGAGGTCGTGGGAAGGATGCCGGTTCCCTGAGCGCAGAGCCGCTCGTACAGTGCGCCCGCACGAGCCGAGACGATCCGACGGTGCTCGTCGAGCGTGGCCTCGCACGCGCGTACGGCAGCGGCGAAGGCGAGCGCCCCTCTGACGTCCTGGGTGCCTGCCCGTCTCCCCTGCTCCTGCCCGCCGCCAAAGAGCTGCGGCCGCAGCGGTGCCCGGCCGCGCACGGCGAGAGCGCCGATGCCCACGGGTCCACCGATCTTGTGGGCGGCAACGCTCACCGCGTCGGCCTCGGAGAGGTCGAACCGGACGCGGCAGAAGCCCTGGACCGCGTCGGTGTGAAAGAGCGCGCCGTGCGCGTGCGCGCGTCGCGCGAGCTCGGCGATCGGTTGAATCACACCGGTCTCGTTGTTTGCCGCCATGACGGAGACCAGAGCGCACGTATCGTCGAGCAGGCGCTCGAGCGCGCATGGGTCCACAGTGCCGTCCCGGCCGACGCCCACGAGCTCGACCTCGAACCCGCGCGAGCGGAGCGGTCCCACGAGGTCGAGCACCGAGTCGTGCTCGATCGCGGACAAGATCACACGATTGCGTCGGGAGCTGCGCGCCCGGGCGCCCTCGGCCATGCCCATGACGGCGAGGTTGTTGGACTCGGTTCCGCCGGAGGTGAACGTCACGTCAGAGGGCCTGAAGCCACCACCGAGCGCCCGTGCGATGTCCCGACGCGCGTCGTCGAGCGCACGGGCGGCCTGACGGCCAAGCGTGTGCAGCGAGTTCGGGTTTGCGCCGGCGTACGAGGCCTCCTCATAGGCGCGCTCCGCTGCAATCGCCTCAGGCCGCGCGGGCGCCGAGGCGGCGTAATCGAGGTATTCGTATCGTTGCGTCATGGGATCGCCTAGGCGGACTTCGCGACGCCGCCCTCGGCGGCGCCACGGAGCTCGGCGATGGCGCAGGAGCGGTCCTCGCGGCCGAAGACAGAGGAGCCGGCCACGAACACGTTTGCGCCGGCGGCGGCCACGGCCGCGATATTGCCCGCATCGATGCCTCCGTCGACCTCGATGCGCGGGTTGACGCCGTGCTCGTCGCACATGCGGCGCAGGCGGCGAAGCTTCTTGAGCGAGGAGTCAATGAAGTGCTGCCCGCCAAAGCCGGGATTGACCGTCATCACGAGCACCATGTCGAGGTCGTCGAGAATCGGCTCGAGCAGGCAGACCGGGGTCGCGGGATTAATGGCAATCGACGCACGGGCCCCGCGGTCATGGATGAGCGACACCAGGCGATGGGCATGTGCCGTCGCCTCGTAATGGAAGCTC
Organism: uncultured Atopobiaceae bacterium; assembly: GCA_963928085.1. Classification (GTDB taxonomy): domain Bacteria; phylum Actinomycetota; class Coriobacteriia; order Coriobacteriales; family Atopobiaceae; genus Thermophilibacter. The sequence continues at coordinate 867,979 of CAWVDR010000001.1, read as the reverse complement.
AGGGAGTCCGCCCCGGCGTCGAGGAACTTCTCGACGGCCTCGTCGGGGTTGGAGACCATGAGGTGCGCGTCGACGGGCAGGTCGGTGGAGGCCTTCACGGCGCGCAGGAAGTCCGCACCAAACGAGATGTTGGGGACGAAGTGACCGTCCATGACGTCAAAGTGGATGAGGTCCGCCGAGCTCACCTGCGCGAGCTCCTCGGAGATTCGAGCGTAGTCGGCGGCAAGGATCGACGGTGCGATCTGGATGGGGTCGGACATCAGTGATCCTTCCTCTCGGACTTGTGGAAAGCGAAGCGGCGCTCCTCGCCGCGGGCGAGACGACGGACGTTCTCTCGGTGCGACCAGATGACAACGACGGCCGCGATGGCGACGGGCACGATGGAGATGGCCGGAAAGCCAAAGACGGCGCACCACAGGGGCAGGGACGCGGCGGCCGCGACCGAGCCGAGTGAGACGTAGCGCGAGGGAATCGTCAGCACGAGGAAGACCGCGAGGGCGCACAGCCCGATGGGCCAGTAGAGGCCAAGCGCTGCGCCAAACCCGACCGCAATGCCCTTGCCGCCATGGAAGTGCAGGTAGGGGGAGAACACGTGCCCGCAGATGCAGCCAAGAAACACGACGGAGAGCGAGGCGCCGAAGACCGTAGTGTGGTCGAGCGACGCGAAGTCTCCCCCATAGAGGGCGAGCGCGAGCGCGAGGCGCGCGACGAGCATCCAGACAAGGCCCTTGCCGAGGTCGAGCAGCAGCGTGAGGGCGGCAGCTCCCTTGCCGACGGATCGTGCGACGTTGGTGGTGCCGATGTTACCGGAGCCCGTGGTGCGCACGTCGACGTGGCCCATGGCACGAGCGACGAAAAGTCCAAAGGGCACGCCGCAGACGAGGTAGGCGCCCACGGTGAGAAGGGCGGTCAGGAGCTCGGTTCCCATCATCTGTCCCCTCCCTCGCTCTTGCGACGGAACTTGAGGCGAATCGGCGTGCCGGTGAGGTCGAAGCGCTTGCGCAGGCGGTTCTCGATGAAGCGCTCGAAGTTGTCGTCCACAAGGTCGGGGGCGTTGCACCAGAACGAGATGACGGGGGGCTTGGAGCCGGTCTGCGTCGCATACTGGATCTTGAGACGGCGGCCCCGATCGCTGCGGGTGTGTCCGCCCTCGCGGATCTCGGCGAGCAGGTCGTTGAGCTCGGTGGTCCTGATCTGCGAGGCATGGGCGGCGGCGGCGCGGACAGCAAGGTCGAGGACCTTGTCAGTCGCGCGTCCCGTCAGCGTGGAGACGTTGACGGTGGGAATCCAGGGTGCGAAGGCGAGGCGCTTGTCGATTGACGAGACGATCTCGTCACGCTGCTGATCGGTCTCGACCAGATCCCACTTGTTGAGAATCAGGACGAGTCCGCAGCCGCGGTCGATGGCCATGCCGGCGACCTTCTGGTCCTGCTCGGTCACGCCCACGGTGGCGTCGACGACGAGCAGGCAGACGTCCGCGCGGTCGATCGCCTGCAGGCCGCGCACGAGGCTGTAGTACTCGACGTCCTCGTGCACCTGCGTCTTCTTGCGCATGCCGGCCGTATCGACGAGCTTGATCGGCTGACCCTTCCACTCGATCATCGTGTCGATCGCGTCGCGCGTGGTCCCGGCGACGTCGGAAACGATCGAGCGCTTCTTGTTGGCAAGGCGGTTCGCGAGGCTGGACTTGCCCACGTTGGGCCGCCCGACGATGGCGAGCGAGAGAACGTCGTCTTCCGTCTCGTCCTCTGTGGGCTCGGGAAGCGCAGCGACGATCTCGTCGAGCAGGTCGCCGGTACCATGCCCGTGACTCGCCGAGAGCGGACGCGGCTCGCCGACGCCGAGGGCATAGAAGTCCCACAGCCCATCCTGTTCGGTGGCGGGGTTGTCCTTCTTGTTCACGACGAGGAAGACGGGCTTGTCCTGACGGCGCAGGACGCGGGCGACCTCCTCGTCCTCGTCGGTCACGCCGGTCGAGCCGTCGACGACGAAGACGATGACGTCCGCCTCCTCGCAGGCAATGAGGGCCTGCTCGCGGATGCGCGGGGCGAAGACGTCCTTGGACTTCATCGACTCGATGCCGCCGGTGTCGATAAGAACGAAGTCACGTCCGTTCCAGTCGGCGTCGTGGTAGGAGCGGTCTCTCGTGACGCCGCGCGACTCGTGCACGATGGCGTCGCGGCTCACCGCGATGCGGTTCACCAGCGTGGACTTGCCGACATTGGGACGGCCGACCACAGCGACTACGGGTTTGGGCATCTCGCCTCCTTGCTATTCCTTTGACCTGCAAATCTTACCACGAGCGGTCGGTTTTGGCCGGTAGACGCATGAAATCCCCACCCTGTCTGCGTTGGTCCTCAGTCCGGGTTCTTTGTCCCTCTCTGTTTTGGGCAACATCTTTGATGCTCTTCTCGAAATCGCATCAAATGCTTTGCCCACAAGCTACGTATTCCTGGCAAAACAGTGCAAAATGGCGAGAAGTACGCCCTCACGCGGGCTACTGGTCCAACCCCAGTGCGGCGAGAAGAACGTCGAGGTAGTCGCCGGGATTGGGGATGCTGACGGCCACGAGGGCGCCGCGGCCGCGGAGCTCCTCGAGGATGTGCGCCTGCGTGTCCCCATCGAGGGTGAGCTTGTCGAAGTTGAACATCACCTCGGGGAGCACGACGAGCTTGCCCGCAAGGTCGTTCGGGAGCTGCGCAAGCAGGTCCTCGGAGACAATGAGGCCCGTGACGTTGACGTCGCCGCCGAAGTAGTCATTCCTGATCGCGCGCGTTCCCGCGCGGCCCTCAGGCGAGAGCGCGTGGCAGAGCTCGTCGATCGTCTCCGCTGCCGCCTCACCACAGACGAGCTCCAAGCGCAACCCTCTCTCGACAAGCGCGCTATCAACGCGTCGCAGGTCGCGGGCGCGCTCCCGCGCGACGAGGGCCGTCTCGTCGAGGAAGCTCCGCAGCATGCCGATGCCGTCATAGAACTGGGGGTAACCGTCGTAGGTCTCTGCAGCGGGCACGGGAAGCTCGGCGTCCACGTAGAACTCGTCGGAGAGCTGGAAGCGCGTGATGCCGAGCGTCCTTCTCGCCCGCTCCTGATAGGGCTCGAGCAGGCGGACCACGGCCCGTGACGCCTCGACGTCATCTGAGTACGAGCTATGGAAACGGCGGCTGTGCTTGGTGTAGCCGAGGGGCACGATGGCGAGCGAGGTGATGCCCGGTCGCGCCTCAACCCAGTCGAGCGTGGCGGCGAGCTCGGCCCCGTCGTTGATGCCCGGGCAGAGCACGATCTGGGCGTGCACCTCGATGCCGCCCTCGAGCAGGCGCTTGAGCACCTCGATGCCGCGGTCCGCGCGTCGACCGATGAGACCGCGGCGCACCTCGGGCGTGATCGCGTGGATGGAGACGTTCATCGGAGAGAGCCCGCAGGTGACGATGCGCTCGGCCTCCTCGTCGGAGACGTTGGTGAGCGTCACGAAGTTGCCCTGCAGGAAGGAGAGGCGGTAGTCGTCATCGCGCAGCGTGAGCGTCGAGCGCGCCTCGGGTGGCAGCATCGCCATGAAGCAGAACTGACAGGCGTTCACGCAGGTGCGAATGCCGTCGAAGAGGACGTCGGTGAAGTCGATGCCCCAGTCCTGGCCCGGCTCGCGCCAGAGCTCGCAAGGGGTTACGCTGCCGTCGCTCGGGTCAAAGACCTCGAGCTCGCAGACGGCGCCGTCGGCCTCCCAGCGCCAGTCGACGAGGTCGCGCGGCACGACGCCGTTCACGCGATCGATGCGCATACCGGGCTCGATGCCGGCCTCCCAGGCGGGGCTCCCCTCCTCGACTGCCGCAACCCATGCCCCGGTCGCCTGGGGCCTTGTGGAGGCGTAGTCCGCACGCTTCTGCTCTGCCATGTCGCACCTCCCTCGTCCTTCTCGCCCAGGGCGTAACCGGACGCTCCTGTCATAGCTCTACATTACCCAATACGCGGTTTCCAACATAATCTGCCCCAAAAACGTTGGAAATCGCGTATCAAGAAGTCGCCGTACGCGTTTTCCAACAGAATCAAGCCCATATACGTTGGAAAGCACGTATCGGGGAGGGCGAGAAGAACGCGCAGCCGCTACTCCCCCACCAGGCGCTCGATCTCTGCGCGCACGGCCTCGATCTGGCTGGCGGGCGTGCTCGCGCCTGCCGTGATGCCAATCACGCCGGCGCCCTCGAACCACTCGGGGCGGAGCTCGTCGGCGCCCTCCACGTGGTGCGTGAGCGGGCAGTGGGCGGCGGAGATCTCCGCCAGGCGCGTCGTGTTGGCGGAGATGCGCCCGCCGATCACGATCATGACGTCCGCCTCACGCGCGAGCTCCTCAGCGGCCGCCTGGTGACCGGCCGTTGCCTCGCAGATCGTGTTGATTACGCGCACCTCCTCGGCTCGGCCGAGAAGTGCCTCGACGACGTCAGCGAGTAGGGCGCGACGTGCCGTCGTCTGCACCACAACGCCAACCTTTCGCGTTCGGGGCAGCCCTGCGGCCTCCTCGGCGGAGCCCACGACAACGGCTCCCGGGGCGTGCGGCAGCGTCGCCTCGACCTCGGGGTGGCCGGCCTCGCCCACGACGACGACCTGGTACCCCTCGCCCGAGAGCCGCTCGGCGGCCAGATGGACCTTCTTCACGAAGGGGCAGGTCGCGTCCAGCACGCGTGCGCAGAGCTCGCGGGCACGGGCCTCCTCTGCGGGAACCGTGCCGTGCGTGCGCAGCAGCAGCGTGTCCCCTGCTGCCTGCTCGGGGGCATCCACGGCGTCGACGCCCTTCTCGGCGAGCTCCGCGACCACGCGTGGGTTGTGGATGAGTGGGCCGAGGGTGTGAACCGCTCCGGATTGCTCGTCTGCGGCCGACTCCACCATCTGCAGCGCGCGCTCGACGCCGTAGCAGGCGCCGGCCTCGCGTGCGATGCGAATCTCGGGCATGTCAGTCAACTCCCGGGTAGTCCTCGCGGAGCTGGTCGCGGAGCTCGTAGACGCGCGCCATGCCGATGCGCTCCATCTCGGCGAGCTGCTCCTTGCGCTTCTCGGCAGAGACCTGCGACCACTCGATGGGCTTGTCGGCACGGACATAGACCGGACGACGGAAGCGAAGGTGACGGGCGCCGATGATCGCGACGGGCTGGACCGGCGCCTTTGCGAGCTGCGCCATGATCGCGTAGCCGCCATGAGCCTGCTGATCTGCATCGTTGCGCACGCGGGTCCCCTCCGGGTAGATAAGGACGCTCTCGCCGCGCATGAGCATCGTGCGGGCGCGTCGCACGGTCTTCATGTCCGCCGTGCCGCGCTGCACCGGGAAGCCCCCGGCACGCGAGAAGAGCCAGGCGGCCGGACGGATCCGGTCGAAGTCGCTCTTGTAGACAATGCGGACGGGAACGTGCGCCATCCAGAGAGCCACCACGACCACCACCGGGTCGAGCATGGACTCGTGGTTCATGATGATGACGCGGCCGCGCGGGTCCTTCGTGAGGAGCTCGAGGTTCTCGATGCGCCAGGGCCACAGGAGCTTCGTGACGGCCCACAGAATGCGGACGACGGCGCCGATGAGGAGCCGTCCCGGCAGCGGGTGCTCACGGATGTCATGGTCGTAATAGTCGTCAAGCGAGTTGCCGGCAAAGGCGCGCATGCGACCGCTCTTCTCGTCGGGCGTGCTCACGAGAGCCTCCCCTCAGCACGGGCGGACAGTTCTGGTGACAGCGACAAGATGCTGGAGACGACCTCCTCGAACCCCAGGGACGAGGAGTCGATGCGGTGCGCATCCTCGGCGGGGCGAAGCGGGGACGTCTCGCGCGAGGAATCGTACTCGTCGCGGCGCACGAGGTCGTCGAGGATTCTCTGCTCGTCCGCCGCATCGACGGCGACCGACTGGCCGTAGGCGAGGTTGCCGCCGCCGCGCTGCACCGCGCGCCTGCGCGCACGGGTCTCGGGCGAGGCGCTGAGAAACACCTTGAGCTCGGCGTGCGGAAAGACGACCGTCCCGATGTCACGGCCTTCCGCGATGACGTCGCCGCGCTCCCCCGCGCTGCGCTGGAGCGCGACCATGACCTCCCGCACGCGCGGGTTCGCCGAGACGGGCGAGACGGCGCGCTCGACCTCGGGCGTCCGGATCTGCGCGGTCACGTCCTCGCCGTTGGCGAACACGCGCTGACCCTCTCCGTCGGTGACGAAGTCGATGGCGATATCTCGTGCGACCTCAGCGACGGCGTCACCGTCATCGGGGTCGACGCCCCGCTCGAGGCAGACGTATGCAACGGAGCGATACATCGCGCCGGTGTCGAGGTAGGTGAGGCCGCAGCGGCGGGCGATCTCCCGTGCGACCGAGGACTTGCCCGAGCCGGAGGGCCCGTCAATGGCTACGATCATGGTCTCTCCTTGTCCGTGTGCAGAGGGTGTCGAGTGCGGCGCGCTCGCGTTCTGTCAGCTCGCGCCACTCCCCCTCGCGAAGCCCCGTGAGCCTGAGCGGGCCAAAGGAGTCGCGATGGAGGGCGAGCACGCGGTGACCGATGGCGAACAGCATCTTCTTGACCTGGTGCTTGCGACCCTCGTGGATCGTGATGCCGACAACCGCGTTGGGCTCGCCACCGCCCGTGCGCACGGCGCCGTGCGGGGCCACGACCGAGAAGAGCTTCTCGTCGGGACCGATCAGCCGCGCCCGCGCCGGCGAGGCGGGCCCGTCATCGAGCATGATACCGCGGCGCAGGCGGTCGAGGTCGCGTTCGCTCGGCGTTCCCGAGACGAGGGCCACGTAGTGTTTCTCGACATGGCGCGAGGGGTGCAGGAGCGCCTGGCCGAGGTCGCCGTCGGTGGTAAAGAGGAGCAGTCCCGTGGTGTCCAGGTCAAGGCGGCCGACCGGGAAGAGCCCGGGATAGTCGCCCGTGGGCACGAGCTCGGCGACCGTGCGACGACCGTAGGGGTCGCTCATGGTGGTGACGCAGCCGGCGGGCTTGTAGAGCATGATGCTCGCCGGCCGCTCCTCGAGGCGACAGACGACCCCGTCGACGGTGACGACGTCACGCTCGGGATCGACCTTGCTCCCGAGCTCGCTCACGACGATCCCGTTCACGCGCACGCGTCCCGCCGTCATGAGGCGCTCGGAGCCGCGACGGCTTGCGACGCCCGCACGGGCGAGGAAGCGCTGCAGGCGCATCGGGTAGACGCCGCTCTCGCGGATGGGGTCACTCATCGGTCCCGTCCGCGTCCGTGCTCTCCCCCGCCTCGTAGTCGTCGAGCAGCTCGCGCTCGTCGTCCATGTCCTCGGCGGTCTCCTCGAGCGTCGAGGTGATGGAACGTCCGGAGAGGCGCTCGCGAATGAAGCGGCGCGACTCCTCGTCGGGGGCGAAGTCCTCGAGCGGGGGCAGCTCGCGAAGGCTCCTGAGGCCAAAGTGCTCCAGGAAGAGGCGTGTGGTGCCCCAGAGCTGCGCACCGCCGTGCTCGCGATCTCGACCGACCTCGCGCACGAGGCCCTTCTCGCGCAGCGACGCGATCACGCCGTCCGAGTTGACGCCGCGGATTGCGCGGACGCCCTCGCGCGTCACGGGCTGGTGGTAGGCGATGACGGCCAGGGTCTCGAGCGCCGCCTGCGAGAGACGCCTCGTGTCCCAGGAGAGCACGTACTCCGCGACCTGGTCATGGTAGGCAGGGTGTGTGAAGAGGCGCCACCCGCCCGCAACCTCGCGCAGCTGAAAGCCGCGGTTGGCATCGGCGTACTCGGCGGCGAGCTCTGCAAGGGCCTGCGCCGCCTCTCCCGGCTCGACGCCCGCCGCTCGGGCGAGCTCGGTGGCGGGCGTCGAGTCGTCGGATACCAGCAGCAGGGCCTCGAGAAGGCCCTTGAGGGAGCCGGACTCCATACGTTCAAGATCAGCCATGCACGGCCTCCAGATCACTCTTGTCCAGGTCCTCCTCGCCGAGCTCGGCGAGGACCGAGTCGTCGAGCTCGTAGATGGGCGCGCCCTCGACGTGCTCCAACTCGATCTCACCAAAGAGCTCGCTCTGCGTCACGTCAACGAGCCCGCGCTTGTAGAGCTCCAGGATCGCAAGGAAGTTCGCAACCACGACCTCGGGGGCGTCCTGCCCGTCCAGGAGGTCGGAAAAGGTGACGCGACCCCGCCCGCGCACCAACCGATCCACGGCGGCTATCGTGAGGGCGACGGGGACGCGTCTGGGCGCGACGTGCTCGGCCTCGAGCAGGAACGTCTCGCGCCTGCTGTCGATGTCCGCGCAGATGACGGCAAGGCTCCTGAGCGTGATGCCCTCGAGGTAGTCCGGCATGAGGCCGAGGAACTCGGGGTCAGGGCCGACCGTCCTGGGATGCATGCGCGCCTCGGCGTCCGCGCGCGCCCCGAGGGCGGACGCGGCGCCGCGGAACTGCTTGTAGGCAATGAGACGGGCGATGAGCACCTCGCGCGCCTCGTCCGGAGAGAGCCCCTCGAGGTCGTCCGCGTCCTCGTCGTCGAGGTCGTCCGCGCGACCGAGCGGCTCGTCGGGGACGAGGGAGGCGGCCTTGATGTCGAGCAGCGTCGATGCGACGAGCACGAAGTCGCTCGCCACGTCCAGGTCGAGGTCGCGCATGTGCTCGACCTCCTCGAGGTACTGAGCCGCGACCTCCGAGATGGAGATGGAGCCGATGGTGACCCGCTGCCTGCTCACGAGCTGCAACAGCAGGTCGAAGGGCCCGGAGTAGGCCTGTGTTGTGACGCGGTAGGAGGCCATGTCGCTAGAGTCCCGTCATCAGGAGGTCGTAGACGCCGCCCGCGGTCCAGTTCAGGTACGCCCCGAGCGGGTCGAAGCGCAGCACTGAGGGGAGGACGTAGAGGACGACGATGAGGATCGGCATCGCGTACTGCTCAAGACGATAGTAGCTTGCCCTCGCCTCGCCACCAAGGAAGAAGAGGACGACCTTGGAGCCGTCAAGGGGCGGTAGAGGGATGAGGTTGAAGAAGCAGAGCACGAGGTTGACGGAGATGTAGGTGGTGAGAATCTCGACGATCCAGCCCACCGCCTCGATGGGAATGCCGCCCGAGAGCGCGGCGCCGACCAGGGCATCCCAGCCGAGCCGCACGACGACGGCGCCGACGGCGGCCTGCAGGAGGTTCGAGACGGGGCCGGCGAGCGCCACGAGCACCTCGTCGCGACGGGGTTTGCGCAGGCGGCGTGGGTTGTAGGGAACGGGCTTCGCGAAGGCAAAGACCGGCCCGCCGAGAAGGGCCATGACGAGCGGCAGCACCACGGAACCAAAGCCGTCGAGGTGGGCCCTGGGATCGAGGGTGAGCCTCCCGGCATCGCGTGCCGTGGGGTCACCGCAGCGCAGCGCCACCCATCCGTGCGCGACCTCATGGACGATGGCCGAGGCCATGACGAGGATCACGGTGATGGCAACAGAGGTGAGCTCGCTTGCGGAGTAGCCCATGTCATGCCTCCCACGTGGCGCGCCGCAGCGAGACAGAGGCCCGGTACAGCGCCCAGTCCGCCAGCAGCAAGATGACGGCGGCAATTGCGAAGTCACCCCGGAACGCGCCCCCAAACGGCGTGACAAAGATGAGCAGACCCGAGATCGGGCCCGGAATGATGCCGGAGACAAGGCCGTTGATTCCGAGCAGCAGCGAGCGCGGACCCGCCGGAAGCACCGCGTCTGCGACGACGAGCGCCACGAGCGCCCACGCGCCCACGCGGCATGCGGTCGAGAGGAGCCTCAGTGCGGAGACGACGAGGGAGCCGCTACGCATTGGCCGCCTCCTCGAGCTTCTCAGTGAGCTCGAGCCACTCCTGCTCCAGCGCCGGCACCTTCTTGGAGAGCGCCGTGTACTCGCTCATGCACTCGTCGAAGCGCTTGGCATCGTTGTAGAGCTCCTGGTCGGCCATCAGCGTCTCGAGCTCGGCAAGACGAGCCTGGGCGGGCTCGAGCGCGGCCTCGACCTCGCGCAGGCGGTCGCGCTCCTTCTTGAGCGCTCGGTTCCTGCGATTGCGCTCCTCAGCCTCGGCGCGTCGCTGCTCGCGCGTCTTGACGTTGCGCCCGGTCGTGGGAGCGGGCTCGGGTGCCGCCTTGGCAACGGGAGTCGCCACGGCAGGGGCCTCCTCCGCCGCACGCGCCTCCAGCTCGGCACGCTTGAAGAGGAAATAGTCGTAGTCGCCGTCGTACACGGTCACCTTGTGGTCGCGGACGTCGACGACCTTGTTGGCCACGGCGCGCACGAGGTGCTCGTCGTGGGAGATGAGCACGATCGTGCCCTTGAAGTCCACGAGCGCGCGCTCCAGTACGTCGACCGAGTCGATGTCGAGGTGGTTGGTCGGCTCGTCGAGCAGAAGCAGCGGGTCCGGGGCGACGAGCATCTTGGCCAGGGCGAGACGCGCCCGCTCGCCGCCGGAGAGCACGCCCACGCGCTTCTCGACATCGTCGCCGTGGAACAGGAACGCGCCGAGCAGGCGGCGCTCCTCGGAGGTGGTCCAGCCGGCGGCCACCGAGTCCATCTCAGCGAGCACCGTGTTGGCCTCGTTGAGCTGCTCGAGCTGGTGCTGGGCGTAGTAGGCCTTGGTGACGTTCTTGCCCAGCTCGACCGTGCCCGCATCTGGCGCGAGCAGGCCGTTTATGAGCTTCATGAGCGTGGACTTGCCGGCTCCGTTGGGGCCGGTCAGCGCCACGTGGTCGCCGCGATAGAGCTTGAGGTCCACGCCCGAGTAGACGTGGTTCTCGCCAAAGGACTTGGAGACGCCCTCGAGGCTCACGACCTCGTCTCCGGTGCGCGGTGGCTCCGGGAACGAGAAGTGCACCTTCTTGGTGCCCTCGGGCAGGATCACGAGCTCGCTCTTGATCTGCTCGATCTTCTTCATGCGCTCCTGCGCCTGGGCGGCCTTCGTGGGCTTGTAGCGGAACTTGTCAACAAAGACCTGCATGTGCGCGATCTCGCGCTCCTGGGCGGCGCGCTTGGCACGCATCTGCTCGAGGTTGTCCTCGCGCTGCTTGAGGTAGCTCGAGTAGTTTGCCGTGTAGGTGGTGATGCGACGGTTCTCCACGGCAGCCACGTGGGAGACGCAGGCGTCCATGAACGCGCGGTCGTGGGAGACGAGAAGCACGGCGCCGTCGTAGCTCGCGAGGAACTGCTCGAGCCAGCGGACGCTCTCGAGGTCGAGATGATTGGTGGGCTCGTCGAGCAGCAGCAGGTCGGGGTGGCGAAGCAGCAGCTTGGAGAGCGAGATGCGCATCTGCCAGCCGCCCGAGAAGTCGCAGGCGGGCTTGTCGAAGTCCTCGACGGGGAAACCGAGGCCGGCCAGGATCTGCCGGGCGCGCGCCTCGAGCTCGTAGCCGCCGAGCCGCTCGAAGCGGTCCTGAGCCGCGCCGTAGCGCTCGAGCAGGCGGTCGAGCTCGTCGCCCGGGGCCGTCTCAGAGATCGTGCGCTCGAGCTCGCACACGCGGCGCTCCATCTCCTTGACCTCGTGCGCAGAGTCGACCACCTCGGCAAGCGCGCTCTTCTCGCCAGCGAGATGGGTCTCCTGCTCGAGGTAGCCCACCGTGACGTCACGGGCAAAGCTCACGGATCCCTCGTCGGGACTCTCCTCCCCCATGATGATGCGCAGGAGGGTCGTCTTGCCCGAGCCGTTGGGGCCCACGAGCGCCCAGCGCTCCCCTGCGTTGAGCTGCAGCGTGGCCCCGGTGTAGAGGACCCTGCCGCCAAAGGACTTGGTTATCTTGTCTGCGAGTGCGATCACGTGCGGTTCCTGTGCTAGTCGGCGATGGTGAGGTGAATCGCAAAGCCGGCGATCTCCTCCTTGAAGTAGATGAGGTAGGTGCGCCCGGAGCCGTCGGGGCAGAGCGTGCGCGAGGCCTCGTTGAACTCGACGCCACGCGCCTCGTACCAGGCCTGGGCGGCGTCGATGTCGTCCACATGCAGTCCGATGTGGCCCTTGCTCCCGCGACCCCCGTTGTTCATGACCTCGACGAGGCTGCCGGCGAACGACGACACCGGGAAGGGCTCATCGCCGCGCGCGATGCCCAGAAGCGCGCAGAGGGCGTCCGCGGTGGAAGCGGCGTCCTCAGGTGTGGACGTGTTGATGCCGATGTGAGCAAGCCTGAGCCCAAAGAGCTCGACGGGGTTATCCGATGCGGTCATGCGTACCTCCCTGAATTCACAACCTGTCCAGTATAGGCGACATTAGCAGGGGCTCGCTCACCTGATGGCCCGTACACAAAAGAGCCGCCGGGCGAGAAACCCGACGGCTCGTAAGTTCATGGTGGAGATAAGGGGGTTCGAACCCCTGACCTCGTGACTGCCAGTCACGCGCTCTCCCAACTGAGCTATATCCCCGCTGGTGGGCGATGCTGGATTCGAACCAGCGACCCCTTCCGTGTGAAGGAAGTGCTCTACCCCTGAGCCAATCGCCCGTGCGAGGAAACATCCTAACAGAACTCTCGTGGGATGGCACGAGAAATTCTAAATTGCCCCCTCATTTCTCTCATACACCACCATTAGCCTACATTTGATCCGATGGTTTCTCGGACGATGCACGGCGCCGATCAAGGGTGCCTGAGCTCTAGAAATACGGGTGCTTGTCCAGCTGACGTCGAGAAATCTCGGGGCTTGTCCTTCTCGCCTCTAGTTTTTTCGACCCTTGTCTTAGCGCTATCTAAGAATCGCTACTGTTGTACTCTTTGGAGACTTTAATGTGTGTCAAAAGCCCGGAATACCGGAAGAACATGGAACAACATGGAACAACATGGAACAACACCCCCATTTCTTAGAAGCGTCCAGAACAACGGCAGAGATTCCTAGAACCACCTGGGACAAGGACGGCGATTCCTAGAGTCGTCGGTCTACGGCAAACAGGCGAGAAAAGAAACGACCCGGAACGGCAATGCACATCCGGGTCGGAGAGGTTATGGTGGGCCCAGCAGGATTCGAACCTGCAACCCAGGGATTATGAGTCCCCTGCGCTAACCGTTGCGCCATGAGCCCGTATGAAAAAAGCGGCGACCGAAGCCGCCGCCCTCAATAACATGGTGGAGATAAGGGGGTTCGAACCCCTGACCTCGTGACTGCCAGTCACGCGCTCTCCCAACTGAGCTATATCCCCGCGTTGGTGCGTAAGCAACTATACCAGACCGTGCGTCTGGGTCAACAAGTTTTTTGGAAAACCTCAACGAGTGCCAGAGGGCGACCAGAGCATCGCACGTGAGATGTCGGCCACAGACGGAGCCCCGCACATCTCCAGAGCGTCGGAAAGCTCTGCGCGTAGCTGCGCAAGGTAGTCCCGCACTCCCTCCGCTCCCCCGCCAAAGGCCGCAACGACGAACGGTCTGCACACCAGGCAGGCATCGGCGCCCAGGGCCAGCGCGCGGAAGACGTCGAGGCCGCTGCGAATGCCTCCGTCGACAAGAATCTCGACCTCGTTGCCCACCGCATCGGCGATGTCCGGCAGCACCTCAGCCGTCGCCGGCGTGCCGTCAAGCACGCGTCCCCCGTGGTTGGAGACGACGATGGCGTCAACGCCCGCCTCGGCCGCCCTCAGCGCCGCTCGTACGGTCATTACGCCCTTGAGGACGAACGGCACCCCGGCGTCGTGACAGCGCCCTGCGATCACGCCAATCTGATCGGCGGACTTCGCGCCGGCCGGAGGCTGCTGTCCCCGCAGGAACGGCAGGCCCGCCGCATCGATGTCCATGGCGACGGCGACGGGACGCGCCGCAAGCGCGTGGTCGAGCTTCTGCTCGAGGGTCTTCTCGTCCCAGGGCTTTACCGTCGGGATGCCGCGACCCCCAAGCTCCGCAATCAGGGCGCACGCCTCGCTCATGATGGAGCCGTCGAGTCCGTCGCCAGTGAGTGCGAGGGTGCCCTCCCCCGCCGCAGCCTCGAGCACGCAGCGGTTGTACGAGACGGTGTCGTACCTCTCGCCGTAGTGGCGCTGGACGTCACCAACGGGGCCGATCATCACGGGCAGAGAGAGCGTCTGCCCGAGCACCGTCACAGTGGTGTCTGCGGAGAAGGTCTCGTGCAGGGTGTCCATGTTCACGAGGGCATCCTGCCAGGCGAGCCAGTTCCGATGCGCCACACGCCCCACGCCCTTGTCGCCAGGACCGGGCATGGCGCCCGCGCACGCGCGCCCGTCGCAGACGGGACACGCCTTACAGAACGGTCCGATGTTGCCGCGTGCAGCGGCGGCGAGGTCAGCGTAGCCCATGGTTTCCTCTCGATAGAAAGGTGCCCCGGGGAGAAGGACCGGGGCACGTGTGGTTGGAACTAGGCGCGGGCGGGGACGACGCGCTCGGTGAGCCAGGAGGCGAGCTCGTCCATAGGAACGTCGAAGCGCTCGCCGCTCTCGCGGACCTTGACCTCGGCCATGCCGTTCGCAACGCCGCGCTTGCCCAGGATAACCTGGTACGGAATGCCAATGAGGTCGGCGTCCGCAAACTTGACGCCCGGGCGCTCCTTGCGGTCGTCGAGAAGGACCTCGAGGTCGCCGGCGCAGAGCTCGTCCACGATCTTCTCGGCGACCGGCGTGACCACGTCGTCGTTCACGGCAAGCGGAACGACCTCGACCTCGTAGGGGGCCACGCAGACGGGCCAGGAGATACCGTGCTCGTCGTTGTGCTGCTCCACGACGGCGGCCAGCGTGCGGGAGACGCCGATGCCGTAGCAGCCCATGAGGAAGGGGCGCTCGACGCCGTCCTCGTCCGCGAAGGTGGCGCCCATGGACTCGGAGTACTTGGTGCCGAGCTGGAAGACCTGGGAGATCTCGATGCCGCGGGCGCTCTTGAGGGGCGCCCCGCAGTGCGGGCAGGGGTCGCCCTCCTTCACGCTCACGAGGTCGGCCCACTCGTCGACCTCGAAGTCGCGACCGGGCTTGGCGCCCGTGAAGTGGTAGTCGACCTCGTTGGCGCCGCAGGTCCAGCTGACGCTCTCGCGCAGGGACTCGTCGCAGACCAGGCGCACGCCCTCGGGCAGGTTGACGGGCCCGATGAAGCCCTTGTGCAGGCCAACCAGCTCGAGCTCCTCGTCCGTCATGAGGTGATAGGCACCGAAGAGCTTGCCCGCCTTGATCTCGTTGAGCTCGTGATCGCCGGGGACGATGGCCACGACGTTCGTGCCGTCCTCGGCAACGAGCGCGAGCGACTTGCGGGTGCCGTTCTCGGGGAAGCCAAAGAAGCCGGCCACGGCCTCGATGGAGCCGAGACCAGGGGTGTGGACCTTCGTGAGGGTGCCGTCGCCGGGACCCTCGGTCACGGGGACCTTCGTGGCGGCCGCCTCGACGTCAGCGGCAACCCCGCAGTCGCAGTAGACGAGCTCGGCCTCACCGGACTCGGCGAGCGCCATGAACTCGACGGAGGTGTCGCCGCCGATCTGGCCCGAGTCGGCGACGACGGGCAGCGCGTAGATGCCACAGCGCTCGGCGATGCGCGCGTAGGCGGCCTTCTCCTGCTCGTAGCACTCCTGCAGCGACTCCTGCGTGGCGGAGAAGCTGTAGGCGTCCTTCATGATGAACTCGCGGCCGCGCATGAGGCCAAAGCGCGGACGCATCTCGTCGCGGAACTTGTCCTGGATCTGGTAGAGCGTGCACGGTAGCTGCTTGTAGGAGCGCAGCTCGTTCTTCACGAGGTCCGTGAAGGTCTCCTCGTGCGTGGGGCCCAGGGCAAACTCGCGACCATGACGGTCGGAGATGCGCATGAGCTCGGGACCATAGGCATCCCAGCGGCCCGACTCGTGCCAGAGCTCGGCGGGCGTGAGGATCGGCACCATCATCTCCTGGGCGCCGATGGCCTCCATCTCGTCACGGATGACGGCCTCGATCTTGTGGATCGAGCGCCAGGCGAGCGGCAGGTAGCTGTAGAGGCCCGCCGCGGTCTTGCGGATCATGCCGGCACGAAGCAGCAGCCGGTGGCTCGCGAGCTCTGCCTCGGCCGGGTCCTCCTTGAGCGTGGGCGCGTACAGCGCGGACATCTTCTGATAACGCTTCACGTGCAGTTCCCTTCTGTCCAACATGCAACGCCCATGATTCTACGACAAGCAGCCGACAAGAACGACTGGGGTCGTAACACATCTGCCGCCGCCCCAGCGGGGTCAACCTCCGGCGCTCAGACAGGTCCTCGCCGCAAAGGGCGCGGCTGCGGAACTCGCGGCGGAGGTTGACCCTGCTGGGGCGGCGGCCGTGACGTCACGTCGTCGATGATTGCGGCATCGTAGCCGTAGGCCCCGCCCCGGCCGGTGGGTCTAGGAGAAGCGGTGCTCGATCTCCGCGAAGAGTTCGTCGACGGCGTTCGCCTCGTCGACGGTACGGATCTTCTCCCCGGACGCGAAGAGGACGGCCTTGCCGCGGCCACCTGCGAGGCCGATGTCGGCGCCCTTGGCCTCGCCGGGGCCGTTCACGACGCAACCCATGACGGCAACGGTGATGGGAGCGCGGACGCTCGTCAGGCGCCGTTCGACCTCGGCGGCGACGCCCATGAGGTCCCACTGGCAGCGGCCGCAGGTGGGGCAGCTCACGAGCTCAGGGCGCAGGCGCCTGAGCCCGACGGCGGAAAGGAGGTCCCACGCAACGTTGACCTCCTCGACGGGGTCTGCCGTGAGCGAGAGGCGGATGGTGTCGCCGATGCCCTCCATCAGGAGCGCGCCGATTGCCGCGGCGTTCTTGACGGTGCCCTGGCGCAGCGTGCCCGCCTCGGTCACGCCGATGTGGAGCGGGACGTCCGGGAGGTCGCGAGACAGCGCGCGATTGACCTCGACGGTCGTGGGGACGCCGTGGGCCTTGGCGGAGAGGACGATGTCGGCAAAGCCACGCTCGCGGAAGTGCTCGACGAAGGAGGTGGCCGACCCGACGAGCTTCTCGACGTGGGTCAGGTCATCGCGCACGGCGAAGGCGGGATCGAGCGAACCCGCGTTCACCCCGATGCGAATGGGAATGCCTGCCGCGCCAGCCTCGTCGATCACAGCGTCGACGCGCTCCCAGCTGCCGATGTTGCCCGGGTTCACGCGGAGCGCGGCAGCGCCGCGTCGGCAGGCCTCGATCGCGAGATTGTGGTCAAAGTGGATGTCTGCGACGACGGGTAGGGGCGATGCCTCGCAGATCGCACGAAAGCCGTCGAGCACCTCTGCCCGGGGTATGGCGACGCGGATGATCTCGCAGCCCGCATCGGCAAGACGAGAGATCTGTGCGAGCGTCGCCTCTGGGTCGGCGGTGTCGGTCGTACACATGGACTGTACGGAGACGGGCGCACCGCCACCGACGACGACGTTTCCCACGCGCACGGGACGGGTGTGCTCGCGAGGCGCGGTGATGCTCCTGTCAGACATTATCCGCTCCTAACCAAGGACGAGACGTACGACGTCGTTTCTCAGCACGACGACAAAGACAAAAAGGATGAAGGCCATGCCCACGTAGCTCAGGATGACGATTGCCCGCTGCGGGAGCGGTCGGCGTATGACGAGCTGAATGAGCTCGATCAAGATCTTCCCGCCGTCGAAGGGCGGAATAGGAAGCAGGTTCATGAAGCCGAGCGACATCGAGATAGCGGCGACAATAAGAGCGAGCTCGTAGACGCCCGACGAGGCGGCCTCGGAGGTCATGACCGCGATGCCCACGACGGAGGAAGACTGGTCGAGAACCTCCATCGTGTGCTGGGGTTGGATGAGCTGCACAACGGCGCTCGCGACCTGGCCGACGTAGGCAAACGTCGCTGACGCCGCCTCGGGAAGTGTGGGATGGTACGTGGCGACGGCGGCACTGATGCCCAGCAGCTCCGTCGGCTCTCCGTCGGGAAGGTCAATAGTGACGTCGTGGGAGGCCCCGTCACGCTCGTAGGTGAGCTCGAAGTCGCGCCCCTCGGAAAGCGGGCCGTCCAACGCGTCCACGATCTCCGTCCAGGTGGCGACTGGCGTCCCGTCAACACGGATCAGGACGTCACCCGCCTCGATCCCGGCGGCATCGGCGTACGACCCCTCGGTGACCGACCCAATGACGTTGACGTCGGAGACGTAGTCGACACCGCGCACAACGATTGCGCCGGTAACGATCACAAAGGCGAGAAGGACGTTCACCAGGGGGCCGGCCAGCAGCATCGCGCAGCGCTTGAGGAAGCCGACGCCCTGGTAGGTGCGGCCTCGCTCATGGGCGAGAAACTCCTCGGGGCTCATCCCGGTTTCGCGGGGAAGGCCGGGGTCGCTGGCTCCGTCTGCGGCGAAGTCATGGCCGCGGTCGTACTCGGTAAGGAGGTTCGCGTCCCTCCTCACGGTCTCGAACGCCTCGGGATAGGTCGACTGAGACGAGGACTCGCCGCGCTCAGAATCGTAGTAGGGGCGGATGGCAGCCCAGTCGCTCAATGTGACGAGCAGGTCATAGGCATGGTCGAGGTCAATGCCCAGTGCGTCGGCGACCTCCTGCGCACGGACCCTCCCCCGTCGCATCACGAGTTCGAGTGTGGGGGCGAGAAGCTCGTCCTCGGCGCCCTCCATGCCGCAGATGCGCGTGTAGCCGCCCAGAAGCAGCGGTGTCACGCCAAACTCGGTCCCGACCTTAGCGCTCTTGCGCGATAGCTTGAACCGACAAGGCAGACCGAGGAAGAACTCCGTCGCGCGAACGTGAAAGGCGCGTGCGGCCAGGTAATGACCGCCCTCGTGCACGAAGACGAGCACGGAGAGGACGAGGACGCCCCAGAATACGACCCAGATGACATTGAGCAGGCCACTCAATCGCAAACCTCCGCAAGTGCGGCCGAGGCCCGCTTGCGTGCAAGGGCATCGACCTGGTCAAGCTGCTCCAGGCTTTCTACCCGCTCGACGGTCGTCTCGTCCATGACGCGCCCGACGATGCGCTCGATGTCAAGAAAACCGCACATCCCTTGGCGGAAGCCGGCGTTTGCAACCTCGTTGGCCGCGTTCATGGCGCAGGGGAGCGTCCCGCCGGTCTTCCCCGCCTCGCAGGCGAGGCGCAGGCACCCAAAGGTCTCGGCATCCGGGGCGTCAAAGGAGAGCGGCTCGCAGCTCCACCAGTCGACGGTTTCCGCAACGCCGTCCCAGCGCTCGGGGTAGCTCAGCGCATACTGGATGGGGGCGCGCATGTCAGAGGCGCCGAGCTGTGCCTTGACCACGCCGTCACGGAACTCGACCATCGAGTGGATCTTGCTCTGGCGATGGATGAGGACGCTGATCGCGTCGATCGGCACACCAAAGAGGTGGTGGGCCTCGATCACCTCGAGCCCCTTGTTCATGAGCGTCGAGCAGTCAATGGTGATCTTCGCCCCCATCGTCCAGGTGGGATGGGCGAGCGCGTCCGCGGCGGTCACCGAGGAGAGCTCGTCACGCGTCCGCCCGTAGAACGGGCCGCCCGAGCAGGTGAGCCAGATGCGTCTGAGATCGGCGTCCCGCTCCCCCACCAGGCACTGGAAGATGGCGCTGTGCTCGGAATCTACGGGAATGAGCCTGCCCGGTCGAACGAGCGGCATGAGGAGGTCCCCGCCGCAGACGATCGACTCCTTGTTCGCGTAGGCAAGCGTCTTGCCCGCCTCGAGCGCCGCGTAACCGGCGTGCATGCCGGCGAATCCCACGAGCGCGTTGACCACGACGTCGACCTCAGGAAGGCGGGCGAGGTCAGTGACGGCGTCCGCTCCATAGGCAAGCTCACACCCCTCGGGGAGCTCCCCGAGGCAGGCGTCCCCTGCGTGAGCCGTGTCGGCCACGACAGCGTGCGCCACGCCGAACTCGCGCGCGGCCGCCACGAGCGCATCGGTTGAGGAGTGCACGGAGAGGGCGACGACACGGACGCGATCTGCGTGGCGACGGCACACGTCGAGCGTCTGGGTGCCGATGGACCCCGAGCACCCCAGGACCGCCACGCGCAGGGGCATCCCGCCGGGCTTGACGACTGCTGAACCAGATGTCACAGGATTCCTCCAAAGTAGAGCAGGAAGAGGGCGGCCATGCCACCAAAGAGCATGGAGTCGGAGCGATCGAGGAGCCCGCCGTGGCCGGGCAGCACGTTACCGGAGTCCTTGACGCTCGCGCCGCGCTTGAGACGGGACTCGAAGAGGTCTCCGATGACGGATGCGACGCCCACGACCAGTCCAAAGACAATCGCGGAGGGGAGCGGGAGGCTCTTGAGCACGAAGACGGAGATCAGAACCCAGATAAGCACGGAGCCCACGAGGCCGCCCAGGAAGCCCTCGACGCTTTTCGCCGGCGAGATGCGCGGCGCAAGCTTGTGCGACCCGATGGCCGAGCCGACGAGGTAGGCGAACGTGTCGTTCACCCACATGGAGAGCATGACGCCGAGCGTCAGGAGAGCGCCGGTCATGCCGGGGTCGTACTTTCGGATGAAGATGATGCTGGCAAACGTCAGCGAGGTGTAGAGCGGCCCGAACGCAGTGACCGACACGTCGGCCACGTTGGCGCGCGGGGCAAACACGTACCAGCATGCGCACGCCATGAGCAGCAGCAGTACGACGAGGGCGCAGGCGGCGAACCCCTGCAGGTACGCCGCGGCGGGAAAAAGCAGGGCGGCGGCGAGTCCGAGCACCTCGTTGGGCATGCGGCCGCCCATGCGGCAGATCCTGAAGAACTCGGAGCAGCAGAGCCATGCCTCTGCGGCAATGAGAAGCGCCGTGGTCAGAGGGCCGCAGAAGATGCAGACGAGCGTGACGATCGCGTAGATGGCGCCTGACGTCGTTCTGGTGAGCAGCTTCTCCGCCGAGCTTCTCGCCTTCTGACCGCGGAGGTCACCAGCCGCGCGGGCATCCTCCTTCGAGGCCCTCTTGTCCTCGAGTCGGTCAACCTGGCGGTCGAGCCCCTCGCTCTGATGAGTCGACGGGTCGTTGTTGGCCTGGGTCATTGACGGGTCACTCCCCCGAATCTGCGCGAGCGCCCCTGGTACGCGAGTATCGCGCGAAGGTAGTCCCATTTGTCGAAGTCCGGCCAGAGGGTGTCGGTTACGTAGAACTCCGTGTAGGCGAGCTGCCATAGCAGGTAGTTTGACAACCTGAGCTCGCCTGACGTCCGGATGAGCAGGTCGGGGTCGGGCATGCCGGCGGTGTAGAGCCGCTCGGACACGGCCCGCTCGTCGATGTCGTCTACTGAGATGGTGCCCTCGAGGACTTCGCGGGCAAGGTCGCGAGCGGCTTTCGTCATCTCAGCGCGCGAGCCGTAGTTGACCGCGAGGGCAAACGTCATCCCCGTGTGGTCACGGGTCTCGTCAAGGCCCCGCTGGAATACCACGCGGGTCTTCTCGGGCAGCGCGTCGAGGTCTCCCAGAAAGCGCAGGCGGACATTCTCCTGATGGAAGAGCGGCAGCTCGTTAACGAGCGTCGTGGCAAAGAGGTGCATGAGCAGGTCGACCTCACGCTGCGGCCGGCGCCAGTTCTCGGTGGAGAAGGCGTAGACGGAGAAGGCGTCGAGGCCGAGACGCACGCTGGTGGTGACGGCCTCGCGCAGGGCGTCGACGCCGGCGACGTGCCCCCTCGACCGATCGAGGCCGCGAGCCGTCGCCCAGCGCCCGTTACCGTCCATGATGATCGAGACGTGACGGGGCAGGCGCTCGAGGTCCACGTCGTCGAGCGAAAGGTCTTCCTGCGGGTCTGAGTAGTAGGCGCGGAGCTTTTCGATGTCGAGTTGCACTAGATCTCCATGACCTCGGCGCTCTTGGTCTTGAGCAGGTCCTCGATCTTCGCGACGTAGGAATCGGTGATCTTCTGGACGGCCTTCTTCTCGCGCGACTGCTCGTCGTCGGAGAGCTCCTCGTCGCGCTCGATCTTGCCGTTGACGTCACGACGCACGTTGCGCACGGACACGCGAGCCTCCTCCGCGAGCTCCTTGCACTCCTTGACGAGCTCCTTGCGGCGCTCCTCGGTGGGCTTGGGGAACGGAAGGCGAATGGACGTGCCGTCGTTGGAGGGCGTGATGCCCAGATCGGAGCTCTCGATGGCCTTCTCGATGGCACGAAGGGCGCTCTTGTCCCACGGCTCGACGACGAGCATGGAGGCCTCGGGGACCTTGATGCCGGCGAGCTGCGTGATGGGGGTCGGCTGCCCGTAGTAGTCGACCATGATGGGGGCAAGGATCTGCGCGTTGGCGCGGCCGGTGCGGACGCGGGCGAAGTTGGCCTTGAGCGTGTCGAGGCACTTGCCCATGTTCTTCTCGGCGCGGTCGGTGTACTGGCTCATGCTTAGTCCTCCTCGACGACGGTGGTGCCGACGGTCTCCCCGCGCACGGCGCTCAGGAAGACACCCGGCTGCTTGATGTCAAAGACCATGATGGGCATGTGGTTGTCGTGGCAAAGCGCAGTCGCCGTGGCATCCATGACCTTGAGGTCACGGTTGAGGACCTCGCGATAGGTGATGGTGTCGAAGCGCTTGGCATCGGGGTTGGTGCGCGGGTCGGAGTCGTAGATGCCATCGACGTTGGTGGCCTTCATCAGCACCTCTGCGCCGACCTCGCAGGCGCGCAGGGCGGCGGCGGTATCCGTCGTGAAGTACGGGTTGCCGGTGCCGGCGGCATAGATGGTGATGCGGCCCTTCTCGAGATGCCGGATGGCGCGGCGACGGATGTAGGGCTCGGCGATCTGGCGCATCTCGATGGCACTCATGACGCGGCAGTCCATGCCGTTGCGCTCGAAGCAGTCCTGCAGGGAGAGCGAGTTGATGACCGTGGCGAGCATGCCCATGTTGTCGCCCTGGGCACGGTCCATGCCCGCGGCCGCACCCTGGATGCCACGGAAGATGTTTCCGCCACCTACGACGATGGCGACCTGGACGCCGGCATCGCAGACGGGCTTGATCTCCTCGGCGAGCCGCTGGGGCACGGCGGGGTCGATGCCAAAGGACTGCTCCCCCATGAGGGCCTCGCCGGAGAGCTTGAGCAACACGCGCCGGTACTTGATGTCTGACAAGACGACCTCGCTTTCCTCGACGCCCACGGGTAAGGGGCGGGTAAGGTACTGTCCGTGATTCTAGCAGAGCGGGCGAGAAGGACCGCCCAGGAGCCGGTGGCCACAAAAAACGGGGTCGGCGATACGCTCGCCGACCCCGTGTGGGTCACTGTGACCGACGCTACTCGGCGTCGCCAAAGGTGTAGCGGACGAAGCTCATGACCTCGATGGCGTCGTCGACGTCCTTGGAGACGTTCTTGGCGAGCTGGCCGATGGTGAGGGAGCCGTCCTTGACGAACTCCTGCTCGGTGAGGACGCTCTCCTTGAAGTACTTCTCGAGACGACCCTGGGCCATCTTCTCCTGGATGGCCTCCGGCTTGCCGGACTCGGCAGCCTGGGCCTTGTAGATGGCGAGCTCGTGCTCGATGACGTCGGCGGGAACGTCGTCACGACGAGCGGAGACAGGAGCGGCGGCAGCGACCTGCATCGCAACGTCGTGGGCGAAGGTCTTGAACTGCTCGTTCGCGGCGGTCTCGGCCTTGGCGAACTTGAAGGTCACGATGTCGGCAAGCTTGCCACCGAGGTGGACGTAGCTGCCGAGCGCGCCGTCCTCGGCGGTGACGCGCTGGAAGCGGGCGACCTTCATGTTCTCGCCGATGACGTGAATCATCTCGGTGAGCTCGGCGTCGACGGTGGACTCGCCCATTGCGCACGCCTTGAGGGCGTCAACGTCGGCGGGGTCGTTCTCGGCGACGATCTTGGCGAGGTCGAGCGCGAAGCCGGTGAACTTGGGGTTGGTGCCCACGAAGTCGGTCTCGCAGGTGAGCTCGAGCAGGGCGCCCGTCTTGCCGTCCTCGGAGACGTAGGCGGCGATGGTGCCCTCGTTGGTGTCGCGACCGGCGCGCTTGACGGCCTTGGCGATGCCCATCGTGCGGAGGATGTCGACGGCCTTGTCGATGTCCCCATCAGCCTCGACGAGTGCCTTCTTGCACTCCATCATCGGGGAGTCGGTCATCTCGCGGAGCTGCTTGACGAGGGCGGCGGTAACCTGAGCCATGGTGAATCTCCTATCTGGTGGTCTGAGTTCGAGGACTACTCGGCGTCGGCGGCCGGCTGCTCGGCGGCAGGGGCCTCCTCGGCCACGGGAGCGGCCTCGCCGGCCATCTCCTCGGCGCTGATCTGCTCCTTGCCGGAGCCGGCAAGGACGGCGTCGGCGGAGAGCTCGCACATGAGAGCGACGGAGCGGATGGCGTCATCGTTGGCGGGCACGCCGTAGTCGACGACGTCGGGGTCGGAGTTGGTGTCGAGCAGACCGACGACGGGGATGTGCAGGCGGTTGGCCTCGCGGATGGCGATCTCCTCGCGCTTGGTGTCGACGACGAAGATGGCCTGCGGGAGCGCGGTCATGGTGCGAACGCCGCCGAGGTTCTTCTGGAGCTTCTCGAGCTCCTTGGTGAGCAGCGCCTGCTCCTTCTTGGGCAGGGTGGCCATGCGGCCGTCCTCGACCATGGCCTCGAGCTCCTCCATGCGGGAGATGCGGGAGCGCATGGTCACGAAGTTGGTGAGCATGCCGCCGAGCCAGCGCTGGTTGATGTAGGGCATGCCGCAGCGCTCGGCCTGGGCCGCGATGGGCTCCTGGGCCTGCTTCTTGGTGCCCACGAACAGCACGGTGCCGCCCTTGGACGCAGTCTCCTTGAGGAAGGTGTAGGCGCGGTCGGCGCCGAGCATGGTCTGCTTGAGGTCGAGGATGTAGATGCCGTTGCGCTCGCCAAAGATGTAGGGCTTCATCTTGGGGTTCCAGCGGCGGGTCTGGTGACCGTAGTGGCAGCCGGCGTCGAGCAGGGTCTGGATAGTGATCTTAGCCATGATAACCTCCTGTGGTTGATCCTCCGCGTGGGGTCGACCTCGAAACACCACCCATGACCTGGCCTAGTCACGGGCACCACGGTGCGCGAGTAGCCACGCGTGTGACGTATGCCGTGCGGACGCACAGCGACTTGTCAGTATAGACGCCGCTCATCCGCATGTCGAGCCTCATTCTCCCCGACTTCACCGATGCTCTACGAGCGCGGGTGCGCCGAGCGCGCCGCCTCCTTGAGGCGCTCGATGGAGAGATGCGTGTAGACCTGGGTCGTGGCGAGGCTCTCGTGCCCGAGCAGCTCCTGGACGCTCCTGAGGTCCGCTCCCCCGCCAAGCAGCTCCGTGGCGAAGGTGTGGCGCATCGCGTGCGGCGTGAGGGACGGGTCGAGCCGCGCCTGTGCGACGCGACGCTCGAAGACGGTCCTCAGGGCGTCGGCGGACATGCGGTTGCCTCGAACGGACAGCAGCAGGGCATCGCACGGACGATCTGCGCGCACGAGCGCGGGTCTCCCCCGCTCCAGATAGGCGGCGACGCGTTCGAGCGCCGTGCGATAGACGGGCACGACCCGCTCCTTCGAGCCTTTGCCAAAGAGGCGAACCTGGCACTCGGAGAAGTCCATGTCGCCGAGGTCGAGGGCAGACACCTCGGAGATGCGGGCACCTGTCGCATAGAGAACCTCCAGAAAGGCGCGGTCGCGAAGGCTCACGGGGTCCCCCTCGTCACAGGTGGCGAGAAGATCGCGGACGTCCTCGTCAGACATCGTCTTGGGGAGCCTCTGAGACAGCTTGGGGCTCGCGACGGCCGCGACGGCCGCCGAGTCGCAGCGCCCCTCGCGATACATCCAACGAAACATCCCTCGCAGGGACGAGAGGTGCCTTGAGATGGTGCGTGTAGAGTACCCGGCGCGCGTGAGCTCGAGAAGGTATGACCTGAGGTCGCGGTGCGTGAGTCGCGACGGGACCACTGCCTCGCGACGGGACCACTCCAGGAACGCGACGAGGTCCTCCCGGTAGGCGCGGACGCTGTTGGGGGAAAGGCGCCGCACCCCCTCGAGATGGGCGATGTAGTCATCGATGTCCCGGGCGAACGAGCGCTGCGCGGCGGCGCGGGCGTCTGCCTCTGGGGTCCTTTCCGTCATGAGCTCGCCGTACCAAACAGGTCGGTACGCTTGAGGAGGAAACCCTCGAGGTCGCGTCGCGCACGGTCGACGAGGGCGGCGTGACGGGCGGCCTTGTTGCGCGGGGCGTTCTCCAAGGGTGGATAGAGTCCGAAGTTGACGTGCATGGGCTGGTAGTCGGTCGTGGACGGGTCGGTGGCGTATCGCACGAGCGAGCCGAGCGAGCCCGTCTCGGGGAGGGTCGCAGCCGGTGCGCCCGTGAGGTCCGCATAGACGTTGAGTGCCGCGAGCAGACCAGACGCCATGGCCTCGACGTATCCCTCCGTGCCCGTTATCTGTCCGGCGAGCCTGACGTCGGTGCCGGGGATGCGGAAGGTTGGGTCGAGGGCATGCGGGGCATCGACGAAGGAGTTCCTGTGCATCACACCGTAGCGAAGGAACTCTGCCGACTCGAGCCCGGGAATCAGGCGAAAGACGCGCCGCTGCTCAGGCCACGTCAGATTGGTCTGAAAACCCACAAGGTTGTAGGCGGTATGAGCCGAGTTCTCCGCCCTCAGCTGAACGACGGCCCAGGGCCTGTACCCCGTGCGCGGGTCGACAATGCCCACGGGCTTGAGCGCCCCATGCCTGAGGGTGTCATGACCGGTACGGGCGACCTCCTCGATTGGCTGACAGGCACAGAAGAGGTCTCGCTGCTCGAAGTCCCTCGCAAGGACCCGCTCCGCCCCGACAAGCTCGTTGACGAAGAGGTCGTAGTCGTCCCTGTCGAGCGGACAGTTGAGGTAGTCCCCCGTCGCGTCCTCCTGATAGCGGGACTGCTCGAAGACGACGCTGCGGTCTATGGAAAGCGCGTCGACAATGGGCGCAGCGGCATCGAAGAAGCTCATGCGCTCGCCGCCCACGGCGCGGGAGATGGCTTCAAAGAGCTCTCCTGAGCAGAGCGGCCCGGCGGCGATCACGGCCGTACCGTCCGGGATTGAGTCGATGCGCTCGCGAACGACCTCGATGTTTGGGTTCGTCTCTATCAGTGTTTCCACGCGGGAGGAGAAGTCGTCCCGGTCGACGGCCAGGGCGCCTCCGGCGGGAACGCTGGAGGCATGGGCGCACTCGAGCAGGACGCAGCCAAGCCGTTCAAGTTCCCACTTCAGCTGACCAGCGGCGGTGTCCTCCTTGGTCGACTTGAGAGAGTTCGAGCAGACGAGCTCGGCGAACCCGCCGCCATGATGCGCGGGTGACTCGTGGAGTGGTCGCTGCTCGTAGAGACGGACCGACACCCCCCTCCGTGCGAGCTGAAGAGCGCACTCGCAACCGGCAAGGCCGCCTCCTACGACGCTAACCACCTGCTCCATCGATACCCCAATCTGCGGACGTCTGGTTACGAACCATCATTGTGCCCCAAGTAATAGAATCGCGTCGGCGCGTATCTTCCGTCGGGGAGGCGCTCCACGAGACCTCTCGCCTCATAGTCGGTGAGCGTCCTGATGACGGTCAGGACGTCCTCGTTGGTCCGCTCCGACAGCTCGTCCGGTCGCGAGGGCGAGGCCACGAGCGCCGACATGAGCGGTCCTCCCGATCGTCTGTGCCCTATGGGCGACAGACGTGCGACCCCGTAGTCGAGTGCGATCGACGTGCCGAGCGACTGCTCGTCGGGAATGACGCGCGCGCCCTCGGCGATGAGGCGGTTCGTTCCGCTTGAGCCGGGCGAGAAGATCGATCCGGGAATCGCGTAGAGAATCCTGTCCAGTTCCGCGGCGGCCTCTGCCGTCGACATGGTCCCAGATGCCATGCCGGCCTCCGTGACGACGGTGGCGAGGGAGAGCGCCGCGATGAGCCTGTTTCGTCTCGGAAAGCTCCAGCGCCTTGGTCCCCTCCCCCACTGCTCGGTTGAGATTACCGCTCCGCCCGTGGCCACCGCGCCCTCGTAGAGGTCTCTGGATGACGTGGGGTATATGACGTCCGCTCCGCAGCCGGAGACGATGACGGTCCTCCCTCCGTGCCGTATCGCCGCAAGCCCCGCGGCTTGATCGCATCCCATCGCACCACCCGAGACGACGGTAATGCCGCACTCCACGGCGACACGAGCCGCCATCTCCGCCACGGCGAGACCATAGGGGGTGGCCCTCCGCGCGCCTATGATCGAGATGCAGGGCCCGCAGAGCGCTTCTGCGCTGCCGATGCCGTGGAGGAGCTCGGGTGGGTCCGCGAGGTCCTCGAGAGAGGCCGGGAAACCCTCGTCCCCGCGTGACAGCGTCCAGCGTCGGGACATCGAGGCCATCGTCCTCACCCCTTCGCACGCGGCCTGAAGGCAAGCGCCTCGACGACATCGTCCTCGGTCACCAGCTCGTGGTTTGAGAGGTCTGCAATGGTCCTCGCAACACGTGCGACGCGCACGATGCCGCGCCCGCCGAGCGCGAGGCCGCGTGAGAGGGACTCGAGCGCCTCGCGCGCTCGAGGCTCGAGGCCCTCACTGAGCGGGACCGTCTCATCGATACCGCGCATACGCCACGAACGGAACTCGCGCGCCGCATCGACGCGACATGCCATGCTCTCCGAGGTCTCTCCCCTGACTCCGTCGATCACTTTCGAAGTCTCGGGCCTCGGCACATCGACGACCACGTCGATCCTGTCCATGAGCGGCCCGCCGATGCGCGACTGATATGACGCGATGCGCGAGGGCGGACAGGTGCATTCGTGCCCCGGGTCTCCGAGATGGCCGCAAGGACAGGGGTTTGCCGCCGCCACCAGCTGGAAGTCACAGGGGAACGAGTAGGCGCCGTCGACCCTGACGATCCTCACCACATGGTCCTCGAGCGGTTGCCTCAATGCCTGGAGGGTCCCGCGCGGGAACTCGGGCAGCTCGTCGAGGAAAAGTACCCCCTGGTGCGCGAGCGATATCTCTCCGGGAAGAACGGGCCTGCCCCCGCCGACGAGACCTCCGGTCGAGATCGAGTGGTGAGGGGCCCTGAACGGCCTCAGCCCTGACGCCAGACGTTCGAGCGGCTGTCCGGCAACGGAATGGATAAGCATCGCCGACGCCGCCTCCTCGTCGCTCAGCGGGGGCAGAATCGACGGAAGGCACCGTGCGAGCATGGTCTTTCCCGAACCGGGCGGGCCGACCATCAGCACGCCATGCCGTCCGACCGCCGCAATGGTCATGGCCCTCTTCGCGAGCTCCTGGTCCGCGACGTCTCCAAAGTCCGGCATGCCCGTAAGGGTGCCGGGCGCCGAGAGCAGGTGCCCGGCAAGGTGAACAAGCGAATCCTGCCCGCCCTTGAGCTGTGCGAGATGCCGGATCCCGCGTACGTGTTCGGCCCACCCGCCGGGGAGAGGACTCTCCGCCGATACGACCAAATCGAGGCCTTTCTCCTGCGCGAGCATGACATAGGCCATGTCGCCCCTGACCGGGCAGACGGAGCCGTCGAGCGCGAGCTCGCCAACGAAAAGTAGTCCGTCCGCGACTGTTTGGGGCAGTTGAGACGTCGCAATGAGAAGCGCGACGGCGATAGCAAGGTCGTACGCAGTTCCCGACTTGCGAAGCTCGCTCGGGGCCAGATTGATCGTCGCATGAGCCCTGGGGAGCGTAAACCCGCTTGCACGGATCGCGCACCGAACCCTCGAGCGCGCCTCGAGGACCGCAGAGTCCGGCATTCCAACAACGTCGAGGCCGGGCAGTCCTCCGGACAGGCTCACCTCAACGGTGACAAGCTGCGCCTCCACGCCCCTGAGCGAGGCGGCCGTCACGACGGCGGTCCCCGATGAGCTCATTGATCGACCTCGAAGGCGCCCTTTACCAGATGCAGATGGGCGACGCCGTCGTCGGTCACGGTAATGGCGATGACATCGAAGCGCACGGCACGAGCCCAGTCGTTCGCCTGGAGAAAAATACGTGCGGCATTTGAGTATCGCTCCCTTCTTCGCTCGTCAACGGCGAGCTCGGGCATCTGCTCATCGGCGGCCCCGGCGAGTCGAGTCTTAACCTCGACGAGTGAGACGACCGAGGCATCAGCTGTTGGGTCGAACGCAATGATGTCGATTTCCCCATACCCCGACTGCCAGTTTCTGCCGAGAATGCGCCAACCCCAGTCCCTGAGTCTCTTTGCGGCCAGTTCCTCTCCACGCACGCCGAGCTCCCGCGAGTTCGTGCGCCAGCCCTCCGGCTGGTTGCGCTGCTCGCTCGGGATGACAAGCGGTTCGAAGCTCATGGTTCCTCCCCTCGTGACGACGAGGCAGAGGTTCTCATCACGTGCTCTCACGCAGCCGAAGCAGATGAGCACGAAACTTGCACGAGGGTTTCCGCAAGCGAGCATCCCTATGCCGCGCAGCAGGTGGGAGCGAATCCCGCTTCCATGGCGAGACGGGACAGGCCGGGCAAGAGACCTAGAAGAGGCGGGGCTGCTCCACGAAGTTCCCACAGAACGACCTGCGGTGGATGGGAGACAGTCCCATCGAGCGGATTGCGTCCACGTGCTCCCGCGAACCGTAGCCCTTGCAATCGGCGAGGTGGTACCCAGGGTACTCGCGCTCGTAGGAGACCATCAGCGCATCACGTGTGACCTTGGCGACGATCGAGGCGGCGGCTATGCATGCCACGCGTGCGTCCCCCTTGACGATGCAGCGCTCACGGGGGTGCGCGCCGATCGGATTTCCGTCGATGAGGACGCGGTCGGGGTCGAGTCCCGTATCTCGCACCGCTGACGCCATGGCATGACGAAGGCAGGCGGCAATGCCCAGCGCGTCGATGGACTCGGGATCGACGTGCGCAATGCCGACTGCGACGGCATGCTCGGCGACAAGAGCGGCGAGGCGCTCGCGCTCGCGGGGAGATAGCTGCTTGGAGTCGTTGAGCCCCCAGATGCGGGGCTCGGGCGGGAGGCATACGGCGGCGACCGTCAACGGGCCGGCAAGGGCTCCTCGTCCCACCTCGTCGACGCCGACGACGACGCCGTCTCCGCCAAGCTCGGCCTGAAGCTCATACATGGCGTCGACGCGGCGTCGCTCCGACTCCTCGTGATCGACCCTTCGGCGCGCAACCTCGACAGCGCGACGCACCTGCGCGCGCGGGTCCTCGGCATAGCGCTCGATGAGCTGCCGCGCCTCTTCGATGGGGGCTCCGGACAGGGTGGCTGCAATCTCGCGTGCCGTCACGGGGCGAGGGCTCTCGGAATTCAAGAAACCTCCTCGATACAAGAAAGCCGCCCCCGAAGGGGCGGCCAGCGGTCCAACGAGCTGAGGCTAGTCGCGCTTCTCGCGGATGCGGGCGGCCTTGCCAACGCGATCGCGGAGGTAGTAGAGCTTGGCACGACGGACGTCACCGTGACGGACGACGTCGAGCTTGGCGATCTTGGGGCTGTGGAGCGGGAAGGTGCGCTCGACGCCAACGGAGAAGCTGATCTTGCGAACGGTGAAGGTCTCGCGCGCGCCCTCGCCGCTCATGCGGATGACGTCACCCTCGAAGACCTGCTCACGGGTGCGGTCGCCCTCGACGATGCGATAGTGGACCTTGACGTGGTCGCCAACCTTGACGGCGGGGATGTCCTCGCGAATCTGCTGGCGCTCGATGGCACGAATGTAATCCATGTTCTCTTTCCTGTCTCTAGAGGTGCCGACGCGTCTGCGAGCGACACATAGGTTTACACGCAAGTGGGAAGTATACGCAAAAGCCAGCTCGGGGACAAGAGCATCACAAAATCACAGACACAGTCCTACCGTGACGCCGGCGCCCTGTCCCACTGAGCCGAGTGAGGATGGGTAGCCGGTATCCATGACCTGATAGAAATAGGTGCCCTGCTCGCCCTCAAAGGAGACCGGATAGGGACTCCGGTACCACCAGGCCGTGGGGGCGCCGCCGTACTCGAGCGCCAGGACGCCATTGGAATCAGATGAGCACGTGACGCCGGCCACGCGGAAGTAGGGGTACTGCTCCCCCTCGGCAGAGAGGATCTCGTCGTAGACGCCGTAGTCGATGTAATAGGTCCTCTCTCGAACCTCGTCGCCGTACTCATTGGCAAAGAGGTCTATCTCGCCTGCAATCTCGGTGAGCGAGAAGAGCCAGAGCCTGTCATCGGTAGCGGTGACGCAGGAGGAATCCGAGGCGATGCCGACGTTGTTGGTCGCCTTCCGTACGGAGACGACCTCCTCGGCGAGCTCGTCCGGAAGCAGTGCGAGGCCATCGTCCTGAAGCCACGCGCGCAGGGACGAGGCCTCCCAGCCACCGTCGTTCGAGCCGGACTCGCTCATGGGGCGGATTGCGATCGGAGACACCATGAGGGTGAGACCCGCCCTTCCCGTGCCGTCGGAGCGCTCGTCGCATCTGATGCCGACCACGGTCATGGATGCCTGGCGGCCGTCGGTGAGGGAGAGAGGGCGGACGTCACCGACCTCGACCCCCCACTCCCGGGCGACGTTGACGCCCTCCTCGTCAGATGGGGCCTCAGCGATGAGCCGCGCCACGTACGCGAGCTCTTCCCAGTCGTAGTCAGCGAACTCGCCGGGCCGGAGCACCTGATCGTTGCTCGCAGGCACAACCTCGGAGCGGTCGGGCGAGGGCATCCGCCCCGTTGCGACAAGGTACAGAAGGCCCCCGCCAACGACGACGAGAGACACCGAGAGGACGAGCAGGAGCGCCGTCAGGCAGCCGCCACGCCTATCAGACAACTATCGCACCCGCCTTTCGCCTATGGCCTATCTTCTCCGCCAGGACCGGGGCACCTTGAGGCTCTCGTAGACGCTCACGGCATAGCGGTCGGTCATGCCGGAGACGAAGTCGGCGACCTGGAGGTCGGGACGACCCTCGTCATGTAGGCGATACTCGGCAGGCACCTCGTCGAGGTGTGTGACAAAGTGGTCGAAGAGCTCGCCGAGCATCGCGTACGCCTTCGGCTCCTCCCATTTGGCGTCACCTCGGGAATAAAGGTTCTCAAACAGGAATGACCGCAGGGACATCATAGCGTTCCAAATGGGCTCGGACATCGATATGTCCCCGGTTCGTGCGCTCTGCGTGACAACGTCATGGACCATCGTCTCGATGCGCTCGGAGGAGGTGTCGCCCAGCACGGACCGAGGCTCGGGCGGGAGGTCATGCTCCGTGAGCAGGCCCGCCCGCTCGGCATCGTCGATGTCGTGACAGACGTAGGCGATGCGATCAGAGAGCGCGACGACGCGTCCCTCAAGGGAGGATGCCCTGTTCGAGCCGGTGTGGTTCCTGATGCCGTCAACCACCTCACGGGTGAGATTGAGCCCACGTCCGTCACGCTCGAGCAGGTCGACGATCCTGGCGCTCTGCTCGTTGTGGGCGAAGAGCCTCGCCCCCTTGTCCGAGACGCCGCGAAAGCGCGCGATGGCCTCCGAGAGGGCTCGTTCGCCAACATGACCAAAGGGCGTGTGCCCAAGATCGTGTCCAAGCGCGATGGCCTCGGTGAGGTCCTCGTTGAGGCCGAGAGGACGCGCTATGGAACGAGCGACCTGGGAGACCTCGAGCGTATGGATCAGGCGAGTCCGGTAGTGGTCGCCCTCTGGGGCAAGAAACACCTGTGTCTTGTGGGCAAGACGTCTGAAGCTCTTCGAGTGGAGGATGCGGTCTCTGTCGCACTGGAAACACGTCCGGAGAAGGTCGGGTTCCTCCGGACGGAGGCGGCCGATGGAGGCGTCTGAGAACGTAGCGTCCGAAGAGAGGAGCTGATGCTCCGCGCGCTCGAGGGTCTCACGTCTCATGGTTTCCATGGGTTCCTCCAACGGTTGAAAAAAGGGAGGGGGACCTGCGTCCCCCTCCCCGACTAGCTCATCGCGTCAAGAGCGATAACTACTTGGCGACCTTCTCGGCGCCACCGTTGGCCTCGATCTTGGCCTGGGCAGCCGCGAGGCGGGCGATGGGCACGCGGTACGGCGAGCAGGACACGTAGTCGAGACCGAGGTCGTAGTACATGTGGATGGACTCGGGGTCGCCACCGGTCTCGCCGCAGACGCCGCAGACGATGTTCGGGTTGCCGGCGTGACCACCCTCGACGCCCATCTTGACGAGCTTGGCAACGCCCTTGTCGAGCGTGGCGAAGGGGTTCGTCTTGCAGATCTTCTTGTCGAGGTAGAGCGGCATGAAGGCAGCCTCAACGTCGTCACGGGAGAAGCCGAGGCCCATCTGCGTGAGGTCGTTGGTGCCGAAGGAGAAGAAGTCGGCGTGCTTGGCGATGTCCTCGGAGGTGATGGCAGCGCGCGGAATCTCGATCATGGTGCCGACCGGGATGTCGAGCTCGACGCCGTACTCCTCGGCGACGGCCTTGATGTTCTCCTCGACGACCTCGCGGACGAGGGCGAGCTCCTCCTCGAAGGCCACGAGCGGGATCATGATCTCCGGCTTGGGGTTGAGGCCCTGCTTCTGGAGCTCGGCGGTGGCGGAGGCGATGGCCTTCACCTGCATGACGTTGAGCTCGGGATAGACCAGGCCGAGGCGGCAGCCACGAAGGCCGAGCATCGGGTTGGCCTCCTGGAAGGAGTCGAGCTTGGCGAGAAGCGCCTTCTTCTCGGAGACGTCCTTGCCCTCGGCCTCCTCCTTGGCGATCTCGACGTCGAGGTCGCGCGGGTCCTCGAGGAACTCGTGCAGGGGCGGGTCGAGCAGGCGCACGATGACGGGCATGCCGTCCATGGCCTTGAACATCTCGAGGAAGTCGCCCTTCTGGGCGGCGCCGAGCTTCTCGACGGCGTCGGCCTTGACGGCCTCGTCGTCAGCGAGGATGAAGTTCTGGATGAGCTGCTTGCGCTCGCCGAGGAACATGTGCTCGGTACGGCACAGGCCGATGCCGGAGGCGCCGTTGTCCTTGGAGAGCTGGGCGTCGGCGGGGTTGTCGGCGTTGGCGCGGACACCGATCACGCGGCCGCGCTCGGCGTCGTTGCGGACCTCGTCGGCCCAGTCGAGGATGGTCTGGAGGTCGCCACCGAGCTCCGGACGAACGAGGGCAACCTCGCCGAGGATGACGTCACCGGTGGTGCCGTCGATGGAGATAACGTCGCCCTCGTGGAGGGTGATGTCGGTGCCGGCGATGGTGCAGACCTTGTTGACCGCGTCGATCTGGAGGGCGTCGACGCCGCAGACGCAGGGGGCGCCCATGCCACGGGCGATGACGGCCGCGTGGGAGGTCTTGCCACCGTGGGAGGTCAGGATGCCCTCGGCGGCAACCATGCCGTGGAGGTCGTCCGGGGTGGTCTCCCAGCGCACGAGGATGCAGGGCTTGCCGGCCTCGGCGTAGGCCTCGGCGTCAGCGGAGGAGAACACGACGGCGCCGACGGCGGCACCCGGGGAGGCGTTGAGGCCCTTGGCGATGACCTTGTAGTCGGCCTTGGGGTCGAACTGCGGGTGGAGGAGCTGGTCGAGCTGCTCGGGGGCAACGCGCATGACCGCCTCCTCCTTGGAGATGCGGCCCTCCTCGTACATCTGGATGGCGACCTTGAGGGCGGACAGGGCGGTGCGCTTGCCCACGCGGGTCTGGAGCATCCACAGCTTGCCCTGCTCGATGGTGAACTCGAGGTCCATCATGTCAGCGTAGTGGTCCTCGAGAATCTCGAAGACGTGGAAGAGCTCCTTGCCAGCCTCCTCGAGGCCCGGGACCTTGGGCAGGTCGGCGATGGGCTCGGTGTTGCGGATGCCGGCCACGACGTCCTCGCCCTGGGCGTTGACCAGGAAGTCGCCGTAGCGCTCGTTGGTGCCGTCGGCGGGGTTGCGGGTGAAGGCGACGCCGGTGGCGGAGGTGTTGCCCTTGTTGCCGAAGGCCATCACCTGGACGTTGACGGCGGTGCCCAGATCGTCGGGGATCTTGTTCTGCTTGCGGTAGAGGATGGCGCGGTCCGTGTTCCAGGAGCCGAAGACGGCCTGCTCGGCGAGGCGCAGCTGGAGCAGCGGGTCGTGCGGGAAGGCCACCTTGCCGTCAACGACGACCTCGGGGTACTTCTCGGCGTCGACGTTGTCGACGAAGATCTGCTTGAAGGTGGCGACGAGGTCCTTGAGGTCGTCGGCATCGAGCTCGGTGTCGAGCTTGACGCCCTTCTCGGCCTTCTTGGCGGAGATGGCGTCCTCGAAGAGCTGGCCCGAGACGCCCATGACGACGTCCGAGAACATCTGGATGAAACGACGGTAGGAGTCGTAGGCGAAGCGCGGGTTGTCGGTCTGCTTGGCGAGACCCTGGACGGAGTCGTCGTTGAGGCCGAGGTTGAGGACGGTGTCCATCATGCCCGGCATGGAGAAGGGGGCGCCGGAGCGGACGGAGACGAGCAGCGGGTCCTCGGAGTCGCCGAGCTTCTTGCCCATGCGCTCCTCGAGGTCCTTGCGGTACTCGTCGATCTCGTCGAGGACGCCCTCAGGCCAGACGTTACCAGCGCTGGAGTAGGCGACGCAGGTCTGGCAGGTGATCGTGAATCCAGGAGGGACGGGCAGGCCGATGTTGGCCATCTCGGCGAGGTTGGCGCCCTTGCCGCCCGTGATCCACTTGGCCTCGGCAACCGAGTCGCCAGCGACCTCGGTCACGTTGTTGCCGTTGGCGTCGAAGCCAAAACGGTATACGTGCTTTTCTGCCATTTTTCTCCCTTGCTTTCTTGTATGTGCCGGACGTCCCTTGGGGACGCACTTACGACGCACCGACAGAACGGTACTCAGCACATCCTAGCAGCGGATGACAAAATCGCAAGTTCGAATTGGACAATCGGGGGCGATGTCTAGGCAAACGAGGGGCGGTCGGAACGAGAATTCCGACCGCCCCAGCGGCGCCATCTGTGCACGTGCCTACTCGGAGGCAGGGGCTCCCTCGTAGGTCGCACCGATCTGGTGCGTTGGCTCCTCGCCGGTGAGCGTGGAGATGACGGTCACCGCGGGGCCGAGAAGGTCGATCGAGGGGATGCCGCGACGGTCGAGCTCGCGGCGAATCTCGCGACGCAGCGTGCCGTTGGCAAACGTGTGGAAGACCGCACAGGGTCGGCTCGAGTCGTAGTGCTCGT
This sequence comes from uncultured Atopobiaceae bacterium, assembly GCA_963928085.1. GTDB lineage: Bacteria > Actinomycetota > Coriobacteriia > Coriobacteriales > Atopobiaceae > Thermophilibacter. The sequence continues at coordinate 831,182 of CAWVDR010000001.1, read as the reverse complement.
CGAAGTAGGCGCGCACCGTGTCAACGTCCTTGACGTTGGAGAGTCGCTCGATGTCGACCGAGGTCTCCCCAAACTGGGCGGCAGCGGCCATGACGACGGTGTTGGCCGTCTCGCCGCGAGCGTCAGACAGAACGTAGATGAGAGGGGCGACCTGTCCGAAGATGTCGTCATCCAGATCGAGCTTAGGCATCGCGTCTCCTCCTGTTTCAAGACCGTACGGCGGGTACGCCGCCAATCACAGCCTACCCTACTTCTTGCGCGAGAGCGCCCCGATGTCGGCGATGCCCACGAACACCCCAACGAAGCGGTTGAGCAGCCGCAGGCGGTTCTCTCTTACCGCAGTATCCTCGTCCATGACAAGAACATCGTCAAAGAATCGGTCGATGGGCGCTCTGAGTTCGGCAAGGGCGGCGAGGGCGGCGTTGTAGTCTCCCCTACCGAGGGCGTCGGAGACGGCGGCCGAGCCCCGCTCGCAGGCGTCGAGGAGCGCGCGCTCCGCGTCGCCGAGAAGCGACGGGTCGACATCGGTGCCCAGGGAGGCGTCCCCAAGGTGCGCGGCGCGCGCATACGCCGTGGCAAGGTCGTCGAAGAGCTCGGGGCTCTGCGCCCGCGCGTCCTCGAGCGCGTGCGCGCGCGCCATGAACTCGATCGGGTCGATGACGCCGACGGCAGAGACGGCATCGATGGTGTCGACGCGAAGCCCCTCGTCCTTGGCGATGCCGACGAGACGTCCCTGGAAGAACTTGACGACGGACTGGGCGACCCGCTCAAGGTCGAACCCGAGGCCCTGTGCCTGGTAGGCGCCGAGCGCGAGCCCGATCAGCTGACGAAGGTCGCAGCCGGGCAGCGTGCGGAGCATGGCGATGACGCCGATGGCCGCGCGGCGCACCGCATAGGGGTCTGAGGAGCCGGTGGGGGGCTCGTCGATGGCAAAGATGCCGCAGATGGTGTCGAGCTTGTCGGCGATCGCGACGCAGCGCCCGCACGTGCCGGTCGGAAGGTCGTCGCCGGCGAAGCGGGGGCGGTAGTGCTCGCGGATGGCGGTGCAGACCTCCGGGGCCTCCCCCGCCGCGGCGGCGTAGTAGCCGCCCATGACGCCCTGCTGGTTGGTGAACTCGACGACGGCCTGGGAAACGAGGTCGGCCTTGGCGAGGTGTGCGGCGCGGGCCGCAGAGGCAACCCCGGACTCGTCCTCCCCAGCCTGGGAGGCAACGGCGGCGGCGAGGCCCTCCATGCGCTCCACCTTCTGGAGCATGGTGCCCAGGCGCTCCTGGAAGGTGACTGACCCGAGGCGCTCCACGAACTCCTCCATCGGTCGCTTGAGGTCCTCGTCATAGAAGAACTTGGCGTCGTCGAGTCGGGCGCGCACGACGCGCTCGTTGCCGGAGACGACGGTGCCGGAGACCGCCGGGTCGGCGTTGGAGACGACGACGAACTCGCGGGTGAGGTTGCCGGAGGCGTCGTAGATCGGGAAGTAGCGCTGGTTGGAGAGCATCGACTCGCAGATGATCTCGTGCGGGACCTCGAGGAAGGACTCGTCGAAGGTGCCCACGAGCACCGTCGGCCACTCGCAGAGGTTCACCACCTCGTCGAAGATGCGCTTGGGGGTGTCCACGTGCGCGCCCCCGCGCTCCGCCTCAATCTTGGCGATGCCGGCCCTAATCGCCTCGGCGCGGCGCTCGGCAGAGAGGACGAAGGCGCGCTCGAGCGTGGCCTCGTAGTCTGACGGGGACGCGACGACGTGCTCGCCCGGGGCCAGGACGCGATGCCCGCGCGTGGTGTTGCCCGAGGTGACGTCCGCATAGCTCACCGGGACGACGTCGGTGCCGAGAAGCGCGCAGATCCAGCGGATGGGACGGACGAACGTGGCGTGCTCCGACCCCCAGCGCTGGCTGCGGTAGTTGGGCCACTGAAGCGCGCCGATGACCTCTGAGGAGAGCTTCGAGAGGATGGGCGCGGCGGGCTCGGAGGGGACGCTTCGCTCGGCGAAGACGTACTCGCTCCCATCGGCGTCAACGCGCCTGACGAGCTCGGAGGCCTCGGCACCGCACTTGCGCGCAAAGCCGAGGGCGGCCTTGGTCGGCGCGCCGGACTCGTCGAAGGCGATCGCGGCCTTGGGGCCGCGCTTCACCTCGTGGATCTCGTCGGTCGAGACGGCGACGTCGGCCACGAGGGCGGCGAGGCGCCGCGGCGTTGAGATGACGCGCACCTCACCATGGGCGAGCCCGGCAGCGTCAAGCCCCTTGGCGACGAGACCGCCGAGCTGGCCGGCAGCGTTCATGAGCGGCGCGGAGGGCATCTCCTCGGTGCCGATCTCAAGCAGGAAGTCGAGAGTCTCTGCCATCTAGGCCACCTCCCCCTTCTTGGCGCCGTCATCGGTCTTGCCAGCCACCTCCGCGAGATAGCACTCGCAGCAGAGCTTGGCGATCGTACGGACGCGCAGGATGTAGTTGGCGCGCTCGGTGGCGGAGATGGCACCGCGCGCATCGAGCAGGTTGAAGGCATGGGAGCACTTCATGACGCAGTCGTAGGCCGGCAGCGGGAGCTTTCGGTCGAGGCAGGAGTGGCACTCGGCCTCATAGTCGTCGAACTTCTGACGCATCATCTCGACGTTCGCCACCTCGAAGTTGTAGGTCGAGAACTCGCGCTCGTTCTCGTGGAACACGTCGCCGTAGGTCATGGGCGTGCCGTCGGGCAGGTAGGACCAGATGACGTCGTAGACGGAGTCGACGCCCTGCGCGTACATGGCGATGCGCTCCAGGCCATAGGTGATCTCCACGGGTACGGGATCGCACTCGATGCCACCGACCTGCTGGAAGTAGGTGTACTGCGTGACCTCCATGCCGTCCATCCAGACCTCCCAGCCGAGGCCCCAGGCACCGAGCGTCGGGCTCTCCCAGTCGTCCTCGACGAAGCGGACGTCATGCTCGGCGGGATCGAGGCCGATCGCAGCGAGCGAGCCGAGATAGAGCTCCTGGGAATCCACCGGGCAGGGCTTGAGAATCACCTGGAACTGGTAGTAGTGCTGCATGCGGTTGGGATTCTCGCCGTAGCGGCCGTCGGCGGGGCGACGGCAGGGCTGCGGGTAGCAGGTCCGCCAGGGGGCGGGCCCGAGCGAGCGCAGCGTCGTTGCGGTGTGGAACGTGCCGGCGCCCACCTCGGAGTCGTAGGGCTGCATCACGGTACAGCCCTGAGCGGCCCAGTAGCGCTCGAGCTCGAGAATCATATCCTGGAAGGTCAGCATTTTTTGACTCATGGTCATCCTTCCCCTGTCTCCGCCGCAGCCTAGATGAGGCCGAAGTCGGAGAGCGGCCAGTAGATCAAAACGGCTATCGACGTCACGTCGTCGACGCTCACCGGACCAAAGTAGCGCGAGTCCTTCGAGTTGGTGCGATTGTCGCCCATGACCCAGATGCAGCCATCGGGCACGACATAGGGGTATGTTATCCCAGCGGAGCCGGAAAGGTCGGAGAGGGACTGCGTGGGCTCGTCTCCCACATAGGGCTCGTCGAGCGTCACGCCGTCCACCACAACCGAGCCGTCCACGAGGTCGATGGTCTGTCCCCCGACCGCGACGACGCGCTTGACGAGCGTCTCCCCCTCGACGAGCGGGCTGTCGAAGGTCACGATCTCCCCCGGTTCCGGATCGCGCAGGGCCAGAGAGACCTTCTCGCCGAGCACGAGGTCGCCGATCTGGATGGTCTCGAGCATCGAGCCCGAGGGGACGCAGTAGACCCCTATGACGAAGAGGCGCAGCACGACGCCGACCGCAACAGCGAGGGCGAGCGTGCCGAGAAACCAGAGGATTCCGCCGCCTCGCTCGGGAGTCGCGTCGTCCTCAGCTCTCATGTGCTGGGCCATCTCCGACCCCCTTCCTGTCATGCGCGACGGACCGAACCACCGAGAGCTCCTCATCGTCGAGCATCGCCTCGTCGATGAGGTCGGGGCGCCAGCGGGCCGTGCGCTCGAGGGAGCTGAGACGACGCCACCGGTCGACCCGCGCGTGGTCACCGCTGAGCAGCACCTCGGGGACCGCCATGTCACGATACCGAGCCGGGCGCGTGTACTGCGCGTACTCAAGCAGGCCCGTCTCACGTGAGAAGGACTCGTCCACGGCGCTCATATCGTCGCCGAGGGCGCCGGGAAGCAGCCTCACGACGGAGTCGATGAGCACGAGGGCGGCGAGCTCACCGCCCGTGAGCACGAAGTCGCCGAGCGAGAAGACGTCGTCGGCCAAGGTGTAGACGCGCTCGTCCATGCCCTCGTATCGGCCGCAGACGAGCAGGATGCGACCCTCATGCGAGAGCCTCTCGGCCGCGCGCTGGTCATACGGGACGCCGCAGGGCGAGAAGAACACGACGTGCGGGCGTTCGCCCCGAGACGAGAGGTCGTCGACGGCCTCGAAGATGGGGGCGGGCTTCATGAGCATGCCCTGTCCTCCGCCGAACGGGGCATCGTCGATCGTCCGGTGACGGTCGTGCGTCCATTCCCTGAGGTCGTGCGACACGAACTCGAAGACGCCCGAGCGTCGGGCACGCCCCATGATCGAGGCGTCGAGGTATGAGTCGAAGACGTCCGGGATGACGGACAGGGTCTCAAAGAGCACGCGCTCACACCTCCCAGTCGAGTCCGGCGGGAATGCGAATCTCGATGTCCCCGTCGCAGGGGACGTGGTCGACGACGTCGGGGATGACCGGCAGCAACAGCTCTCCGAGCTCGCCGCGGAGCACCCACACGTCGTTGGCGGGACCGACCATCACCTCGTCGATCACGCCGCTGGCCCCCGTGCGCTCGTCGCGAACGGTCCGTCCGACGAGCCTCGGGGCGTCATGGAGCTCGAAGCCCTCCGGGAGGTCGGCCTCACGGGCGAGGAGCCACTTTCCAACGAGCTCCTCGGCGGCGTCAAGGCTCTCCACCCCATCGAGTGCGACCAGGTCCCCGGAGCGCCCGTCGGAGCGACGGGAAAGGACCCGATGCCACCTGGTCCCGCGCAGCATGGGCGGGACGACGGCGACCTCGAGCCCGACGTCGACAAGCGAAGGAAGGCCGTGAGCGGGAACCGTCACGACCTCCCCATGTCTCCCGTGCGTCTTCTCCACACGGGCTATGCGCCTGAAGCGGTCTCGCATGAGCCCCTAGCCCACGACCTCGACCTCAACCGCGGTACCGACGCGCTGGCCGAGGGCACGGGCGAGGGTACGAATCGCCTTGATGGTGCGGCCCTTCCGGCCGATCACCCTGCCGGCATCCTCCTCCGAGCAGCTCACCTCGATGAGCGCGCCCTCGTCACCGTCGGTGACGTCAAGAGAGACGGCGTCCTCGTCGTCGACGAGCCCGCACACGATGTACTCGACGAGGTCGGCGACGCGGTCAGAGGGAAGCTCCTGGTCCACGGTCTCTGCGAGAGATCCGTCGATGGCCCCCATGGACGGCACCTACTCGGCGTCCGACTCGGCCTCGGCCTCAGCCTCAGCGGCAGCCTCGGCGGCGGCAGCAGCCTTGGCGGCAGCCTTCTTCGAGATCTTGGTCTTCTTCTCGACGACGGGCTGGCCGTTCCTGGCAACGTCGATGAGGTGGGAGACGGCGTTGGTGGGCTGAGCGCCCTTGGCGACCCACTCGTCGACCTTCTCGAGGTTGATGTCGATGGTCTTGGGGTTGGTCAGCGGGTTGTAGCGGCCGACCTCCTCGATGTAGCGACCGTCGCGGGGCATGCGGCCGTCAGCGACGACGACGCGGTAGTACGGACGCTTCTTGGCACCGTGACGGGCCAGGCGAATCTTGACTGCCAATGAACACTCCTCCATACGAGCGGTGCGCGTGGTCTTGGGGTTGGCCGCACCGCGTGGCCACAAAACGACATACCATCTTACGACTCTTTGAAAAGCTCGCAAGGTGCAGTTTTTGTGAAAGGGCGCACAGAGCCCGAGAGGGACGCGCCCCTTCAGGAGAAATTCAGCCCCGCTGGGTAGGATAGCCCACGTGAGACGGCGCGAGTCGGTCGCGTCGCGCCCAGGGGAAGGAATGCCTCATGAACATACTGGTCGTCGAAGACGAGCGCAACCTCGCAGACGCCATCGTCCATATCGTGTCCGACGCGTCCTATGGCGCGGAGGCGGTCTACGACGGCCGCTCCGGCCTCAGGGCGGCCCTCTCGGGCCGCTACGACGCCATCGTGCTCGACGTCATGCTCCCCGGCATGAACGGCTGCGAGATCGTCCACGAGATGCGCCGACAGGGCGTGGCGACGCCCGTCCTGATGCTCACGGCGCGCACCTCGACCGCCGACAAGGTCGAGGGGCTCGACGCGGGCGCGGACGACTACATGACCAAGCCCTTCGAGGCAGACGAGCTGCTCGCCCGCCTGAGGGCCCTCACCCGCCGGCGCGGCGACGTCATGCTGGACGAGGTGACCTTCGGCGACATCCGCCTCGACCTCGCCACGCACGACCTCGCACACGACGGTGAGTCCGTCCACCTCTCGGGCAAGGAGTTCGAGGTCATGCGCATCCTCATGAGCTCGAACTCGAAGGTTGTCTCCAAGCAGGACCTGCTCGGGCGCGTCTGGGGCGACACGGATGCCTCGGAGAACTCGGTGGAGGCATACGTCTCCTTCCTGAGGAAGAAGCTCGCCCACATTGGCTCCTCGGTCCAGATAACGACGCTCAGGATGCTCGGGTATCGGCTTGAGGTGCTCGAGGCCTAGGAGGGTCTCATGCTCGCACGCCTGAGGAGGGAGTTCATAGCGATCACGATGCTGCTCGTCGGCCTCGTGCTCATGGGCGTGCTCGGCATGATATTCGTGAGCAACGCCGCTACGCTGCGCTCCGTGACCTCGCGCATCCTCGACCGGGCGCTCGAGGGCAGCGTCACCTCCGCCCAGATCGGCGACACCACCGGCGAGCAGAGCGCAGAGATCATGCTTGCCGTCGTCGTCGAGCTCACGCCCGACGGCACTCCGATCGACCTTGGAGACTCCGTCCTGGCGATACCGCAGGACACCCTCGACGACGTGGTGGCGGAAATCATGGGCTCATCGTCTGGCGAGGGCGAGTGCACCGCCTACCCCATCTCCTGGAAGCGCGCCCGCATGCCCTGGGGCTGGAGGGTCGCCCTCGTGGACACCTACTCGAGGGACGCCGCGCTCCGCACGCAGGCGCTCAACCAGATCGTCATCTTCGTCGTTTCGATGGGCGCCCTCTTCATCGTCTCCTATCTGCTCTCGGGATGGGCGCTGCGTCCCGTGGTCAGAGCATGGGAGCAGCAGCGCAGGTTCGTCTCCGACGCCTCGCACGAGCTCAAGACCCCGCTCGCCGTCATTCTCGCCAACGCGCAGATCCTCGAGCGCGACTCCGGGGTGGACGAGTCCGCACGACGGTGGGTCGTCAGCACGCGGGAGGAGGCCACGCACATGAAGGAGCTGGTGGACGACCTCCTCACGCTCGCCCGGACAGACGAGGCGGACGATTCCTCCACGACGCCCGACGCGCATTCCTTCGAGGAAGTCGACCTCACCGACATCGTCTCCGGCTGCTGCCTCGAGTTCGATGCCGTGGCCTTCGAACGCGAGTGCACGATCGAGTCGTCGCTCGCCCCCCAGGTTCGCGCCCGTGTCCGAGCCGAGGACTACCGTCGCGTGGTGAGGACGCTCCTGGACAACGCGACAAAGTACGCGCGTGCGGGAACCACCGTCCGCGTGACGCTCGACCGCGAGGGAAAGAGGTCTCGACTCGCGGTCAGCAACTTCGGCGAGACGATCTCGCCCGACGAGCTCGAACACCTCTTCGACCGGTTCTATCGCACGGATCGCGCCCGCTCCCGTCAGGGCGTGGGTGGCTTCGGGCTGGGGCTCTCGATCGCAAAGACCCTCGTCGACTCGGCGGGCGGAACCATCAGGGCAACTTCCACCGAGAAGGACGGGACGACCTTCGTCGTCCTCCTCTGACGGCCCGAGCCGTACGCGATGGTCTCCGCCCGGGAATCGCCGCCCTTGTCGTCCGACCTTCTAGGAATTTCCGCTCTTGTCCGAGGATGATCTAGGAATCGTCGTTCTTGTCGTCCGATCTTCTAGGAACTTGACGGATTGTCGGCGATTTGACGCCGTACGGAGGACAACACGCACGATTTCCGGAGCCCGAGAGGACAAGCGTGCAAATTGTTAGACGACGGGACGACAAGGACCGTGAATCCTAGAAGTCGGACTTGTTCATTGGCGCGGTACCGGTCGTCCGGCCGCTAAAGCGCAGGTCACGACCATAGTTGACCGCATCGTTCCCGTAACGGTCCCGCAGGGCGTCGCGCACGCGCTCAAGTGCGGAAAGGGCGGGGTCACGGCGATCGGACACCTCGTCATCGGCAAAGAGGGCGAGCTGCTCCTCTCCCCCGTCGAAACCGGATACGCCCACCCCAACCAGACGCACGGCCACGCCCTCGTGCCACAGCTCGTCGAGAAGCTCGAGGGCGAACGGGCCGATGACGTGCGCGTCGTCGGTCTCATGCGCAAGCGCGCGCTGGGCGGTGCGCACATGGCTCACGTCGAACTTGAGCTTGAGGGTCACCGTTCTGCCCTTGAGCCCCTTCTTCCTCAGGCGACGCGCCACCATGTCGCTGACGTGGAGCACCGCCGCCTCGAGCTCGTCACGAGCTCTCAGGTCCTGCGAGAAGGTCCGCTCGTTGGAGACCGACTTAGCCCGCTCGTGCGCGGCCGCCTCGGCAACGGTGCTCCGCTCGAGGCCGGCGGCCCTGAGGGCCATGCGCGGCCCATTGACGCCAAACGCCTCCGCAAGCCTGTCGTGATCTACGCGGGAGAGCTCCCCCAGAGTCTTGATTCCCATCTTGCCCAGCCGCTCGGCCGTCGCAGGCCCCACGCCGCTCATCGCCCCGACGGGAAGAGGGGCGAGAAACGCGCGCTCGGTCCCCGGCAGTACGACGGTGAGACCACGTGGCTTCTCGCGCTCCGAGGCGATCTTCGCGACGGTCTTGTTGACGCCGATGCCGATCGAGCAGGTGACCCCCAGCTCCGCCACGCGGCTCTGTATTCGCTGGCAGATGGCAACGGGGCTCTCGTGCGAGTAGCGCCCGGGCGTGACGTCGAAGAAGGCCTCGTCGATGGAGACCTGCTCGACGCGGGGCGTCTCGTCAACAAGGATCTCCATGACCCGAGCGCTCATCTGGCGGTAGCGGTCGTAGTGTCCCTGGGTCCATATCGCCTGAGGGCAGAGGCGACGCGCGGTGGCGGCGGGCATGGCGGAGCGTACGCCAAACTTGCGCGCCTCGTAGGAGGCGGTCGAAACGACGCCGCGCTTCTCGGCGGAACCCCCCACGATCAGGGGCTTGCCACGCCACTCGGGGTGGTCGAGCTGCTCGACGGAGGCGAAGAAGGCGTCGAGGTCGAGCAGACCGATGGCTGGCCCCTCCCAGCTCAGGAGGTCGGGAGGCATTGTCAGGCCTCGATCCCAAGATCGACGCGGGGGGCGTCTCCCCAGAGGGTCTCGAGGCGGTAGAAGTCGCGCGTCTCGCGCCGGAACACGTGGACGACGACGGAACCGTAGTCGACGAGCACCCAGGACAGCCCCTCACGGCCCTCGCAGGAGAGCGGGGATATGCCGCAGTTGGCGCTCACCTTCTCGCGCACCTCGTCGACGATGGCATCGACCTGACGCGGGTTGTCTCCGGAGCAGATGAGAAAGTAGTCGCAGACGTCAGTCTTGGTGGAAAGGTCGAGAAGGACGACGTCGCTCGCCTTCTTCGAGTCGGCGGCGAACGCGGCCACCTTGGCGAGCTCGAGCGGGGTGACGGACATGCTGGTCTCCTTATTCCTTGGTTCTCTTGGCGCGTCGCGCGGCGAGCGCGTTGTAGGTCTCGATGGTCCCGGGGAAGAGGTAGCGCCCGCCCTCGAGCACATAGACGATGCCCCCGACGAAGGATTCCCAGAAGAGGTCTTCGAGCGGAGCCTCACCGACGAGGGAGCGTACCAGCTTGATCCCGGGCGAGCTGGGCCTGAGGGGCTCGATGCCGTCGGCAACGAAGAGCACCTCGTCGAGCGGCGTCATGTCGGCCGACGCGGACGTGTGCACGGCGATGGCATGCCAGACCGCCGGGGGGAGCTCGGGGTAGCGCTGCGGGAGGGTACGGGCGGCAATCATGCCGTGGAGCAGCGAGTGGACAAGCTCGAGCTCGACCCCGGGGTCAATGCCGAGCTCGCGCGCATGCTCGAGCTGCTCCGAGACGGAACAGGCCTTCTCCCAGTCATGGAGGATTCCCGCGGCTCGTGCGAGGAAGGGGTCGACCCCGTAGAGCACAGCGAGTCGCTCGGCCGTCTTGGCAACGGAGAGCGAGTGCGCCAGTCGACGGGGCTTGTCGGCCAGATGCTCGGAGAGGTCGAAGGTCAGACGCTTGAGCAGAATCTTCTGCTCGGGGGCATAGGCGACCTCGATCTTCTCGATCCCCTTCGCCTTCTTCTTGGCCTTCCCCATCAGCCGACCACCTCGCGAATGTGGCCATAGCGGCTGCGCGGAGCCCCATAGAGCCCGTGCTTGTGCAGGTAACCGGTGACCTGGTCGGGCGTGAGGTAGCGCAGGCTCTGACCGGCGGTGACGCGCTCCCGCAGATAGCTCGATGAGATGGCGAGCGCCGGGACCGACAGATAGGTCACGTCGAAGTCAAGGCCGGACGCGGCGATGGCGTCCCAGGCGCGGTCCAGGTCGTAGCCGGGACGCGTCGCGGCTACGAGGTGCGCGAGTCGGGCTATGTCGGCGGCGTCCCTCCAGGAGACGATCTCGGTGATGGCGTCCGCCCCGGTTATGAAGTAGAACTCGACGTTGTCCGGATAGAGCTCTCGCAGCAGGCGCAGCGTGTCCGCGGTGTAGGTGACGCCCTCGCGGTCGATCTCGAAGCGCGAGGCAACGAAGTGGGGGTTGTCCGCCGTCGCGAGCAGGGTCATGGCAAAGCGCTCCTCGCCGGAGGTGACCTGCTTGTCCTGCTTGAACGCAGGCCTGCCGGCGGGCATGAAGACGACGAGGTCGAGCCCCAGGTCGTCGAACGCCTGCTCGGCGGCGACAAGGTGGCCGTTGTGGATGGGGTCGAACGTGCCTCCCATGATGCCGAGGCGATACGTTCTTGCCTCGTCGATGCCGAGCACGGGAAGGTCCCGCTCCCGCAGGCGGGCGACGTCGACCGTCATCGAACCTGCCCCTCCCCCCTCGCGAGGTACTTCGTCGTCGTCAGAGCGGACGCGCCCATGGGTCCGCGAGCATGGAGCTTCTGCGTGGATATGCCGATCTCAGCGCCAAGCCCGAAGACGCCGCCGTCCGTGAAGCGCGTGGAGGCGTTCGCGTAGACGACGGCCGCGTCGACGCCGGAAAGGAAGCGCTCGCACGCCTCGTAGGAGTCCGAGACGATCGCCTCGGAGTGGCCGGTCCCGTACCGGTTGATGTGCTCGATGGCCTCGTCCACACCAGACACGACGCGTACGCTGATCTCAAGGGCGAGATACTCCCTGCCCCAGTCCTCCTCCGTGGCGTCCACGAGCCCCTTGAGCAGGGCGTCGCGGTCGTCGTCTTCCAGCGACTCCATCAGAGAGCGCGTCTGCGCGTCGACATGGGGCACCACACCCGCGCCCACGAGGTCACGAAGGGCGCCCGGGAGGAACTCACGCGCAATCGCGCGGTCGACAAGGAGCGACTCGGCCGCGTTGCAGACGCCGACCCGCTGCGTCTTGGCGTTCATGAGGATGGCACGCGCCTTGGAAAAGTCCGCGGCCTCGTGGACGTAGACGTGGCAGTTGCCCGTGCCCGTCTCGATGACGGGGACCTTGGCACCCTCCACACAGGCGCGGATGAGCGCCGCGCCTCCGCGCGGGATGAGCACGTCGACGAGCCCCGTGGCGCCGAGGAGCTCGGCGGTCTGGGTGTGCTGCGCGTCATCGTCGACGTACTGCAGGGCGTCGGCGGGTAGCCCCGCCTCGACGAGCGCCGCACGGCAGGAGTCGACGAGGGCGAGGCACGACTCTCGAGCCGCGGAGCCACCCTTGAGCACGCACGCGTTTCCCGAGCGAAGGCAGAGGCCAAAGGCGTCGGCCGTCACGTTGGGGCGCGCCTCGTAGATCATCGCCACCACACCGAGGGGGACGCTCACCTGCTCGATGCGCAGGCCATTCTCGAGAGTGGAGCCGCCGACGACGCGCCCGAGCGGGTCCGGCTGCCGAGCGATGTCGTCGAGCGAGTCGGCGATCGAGGAGATCCTCCCGGCATCGAGCATGAGACGGTCCTGGAGGGGCAGGCTCATGCCCGTCTCGCGCGCGCGCACCAGATCGCGTGCGTTGGCCGCGATGATGACGTCGGCGTCCTCTCGAATGCGACGCGCCGCACAGACGAGCGCGCGCTCGCGCGCCGCCCGCGAGGCGCCCGCGAGCTCCCGTGCCGCCTTCTTGGCAAGCCACGCCTTTTCCCTTGCCTCGGACATGGTGAACTCCTTCCTAGAAGACGAGAAGGTCGTCTCGGTGCACGGCCGGCTGGGCGCGGTCCTGTCCCAGGAAGCGGCCGATCACGTCAAGCTTGATCCCCCTGACGCGCGTCATGTCGTCGGAGGAGTAGCGCGCCACGCCCCGGCCGATGACGTCGCCAGAGGAGGCACGGACGTTGACGACGTCACCCGCCTCGTACGACCCCATCGAGCCGACGATGCCAACCGGCAGGATGGAGGCACCGCGCTCGAGCACGGCCCTGGTCGCCCCCTCGTCGAGCGTGATCGTGCCCTTGGGAACCTCGGCGAGCCCGATCCAGAGCTTTCTGCCACCCTCGTGAGGGGTACCTGCCGGAGATTCGAAGCGGGTTCCGATGCTCTCCCCCGAGGCGACGTCGACCAGAACGCCCGGCCGCCGCCCACGGCAGATCACCGTCGGGATGCCCGCGGCGAGCATCGCTCGCGCGGCCCTGAGCTTCGAGGACATGCCGCCCGTCCCGAACGAGGTCCCGGCACCCCCGGCCATCTCGCTGAGCCGATGGTCGACCTCCTCGACGCGCTCGATGAGCGTAGCCGTGGGGTCCTCCTGGGGGTTGGCGGTATAGAGTCCGTCGACGTCCGAGCAGATGACGTAGAGATCGGCGCCCACGAGCGCGGAGACAAGAGCACCGAGCATGTCGTTGTCGCCGAAGGCGAACTCGGCTGTGGAGACGGTGTCGTTCTCGTTCACGACCGGGACGGCGCCAAGCTCCAGCAGGCGAAGGAGCGTGGTGCGGGCGTTGAGGAAACCGTCGCGGTCCATGACGTCACGCCTGGTGAGCAGAACCTGGCCGCAGGGAATGCCGCGCTCGGCGAGGACGTCAGCATAGGCCTGCGTGAGACGGGCCTGACCCGCAGAGGCGCAGGCCTGCAGCGTGGCCATGTCAGAGGGGCGCTCCGAGAAGCCCAGGACGTCACGACCTGCCGCGGCGGCACCCGACGAGACGACGACGACGCGCGTCCCCCGGGCGACGAGGGTGGTCACCTGCTCGCAGAGGGAGCGGATGAAGTCGCGGTCGAGCGCCCCGTTCGAGTCGACGAGGGTCGACGAGCCGATCTTGACGACGACGAGGCTCATTGCGCCACCTGCTCGGCCTCGACCGCAAGGTCGGCATCGTCCTCATGCAGCTCGTCGTAGTCCGGCGCGTCGTCGCCGCCCTCGAAGGTGAAGGCGAGCTCGAGGATGCGGACCTCGTCGCCGTTGACAGCGCCGGCCTTGGCGAGCGCGTCGTCGAGCCCGCACCGGTCGAAGCGGTGCTGCAGGTAGGCAACGGCCTCCTCGTTCTCCCAATCCGTCTGGATGACCATGCGCTCGACCTGCTGGCCGGTGACCCTCCAGGCATGGCGCTCCTCGCGCGTGACGGAGATGCGGCGCTCCCGGCGCTCGCGCTCGCGCTCCCAGCGCTCGGAGAGGTCGACGACAGGCGCGCAGGAGGCAGCCTCGGCCCTGAGGCGCGCGACCTCTGCCGCGCACCGGCTCACGAGCGCGTCGAGCCCGGCACCCGTCGCGGCGGACACGGCGAAGAACTCCCTGCCGTCTCGCTCCGCCTCCTGGCGCAGCCGCTCGACGGCCTCCTCGGTCCCCGGGAGGTCGCACTTGTTCGCGACGACGATCTGCGGGCGACTCGAGAGCTCTCTCGCGTACGCTTCGAGCTCGGAGTTGATGGTCCGATAGTCCTCGACGGCGTCTCGTCCCTCGTAACCACCCGTCACGTCAACGACGTGAAGGATGAGGGCCGTCCTCTCGATGTGACGCAGGAACTGATGGCCGAGCCCCTTTCCTTCGCTCGCGCCCTCGATGAGGCCCGGGACGTCGGCGGCGACGAAGGACTGGCCGTTCGCGGCGCGCGCGACCCCGAGATTGGGAACGAGCGTGGTGAACGGGTAGTCCGCGATCTTGGGACGCGCCGCACTGATGCGGGCGATGATCGAGCTCTTCCCCACCGACGGCATGCCGACGAGGGCGGCATCGGCCATGAGCTTCATCTCGAGCTCGATCCAGTGCTCGCGCGCAGGCTCGCCCTTCTCGGCGAAGGCCGGCGCACGTCGCACCGAGGTCACGAAGTGGATGTTGCCGCGACCCCCCGCACCGCCGGGCGCGACGACGACGCGCTCCCCGGGCTGGGTGAGGTCTGCGATGTCGTAGAGGGGCGTCTGTGTGGCCGGGTCGAGCTCTCGCACGACGGTGCCAACGGGAACGCGCAGGACGAGGTCCACGCCGTCGCGTCCGTGCCGGCGCGCCCCCTGGCCGTGCGTGCCGCGCTCGGCGCGGAAGTGATGCTTGTAGCGGTAGTCGATCAGGGAGGAGAGCTGGGGGTCCGCCTCCACGATGACGGCGCCGCCGCGCCCGCCGTCCCCACCGTCGGGGCCGCCCTTCGGAACGAACGCCTCACGACGGAAGGACATGCAGCCGGCTCCGCCGTCGCCGCCCTTGACGTTGATGTGGGAAAGATCGGTGAACGTGTTCTCCACGAAGGTCTCCTTTGTCCGGCTTCCATGGTACGGCAACTGCGACAACGCGTCCAATCCGCCCCAAGCGCCGAGTTACAAGAAGCGGCCCCGGTCCAAGGACCGGGGCCGCTCAGGTGCGAATGTCTGGTCGCGCTACGCCTCGCGGACGTGGACGCGATGCTTGACGCCCTTGGTGAACTCGACGGTGCCGGCGGTGAGGGCGAACAGGGTGTCGTCCTTGCCGATGCCGACGTTGTCACCGGGGTGGATGTGCGTGCCGCGCTGGCGGACGAGAATCTCGCCGGCCTTCACGGTCTGGCCGCCGTAGCGCTTGGTGCCAAGACGCTGGGCGTTGGAATCACGGCCGTTACGGGACGAGCCGAGGCCTTTCTTGTGAGCCATGGTATGACCTGCCTTCTCTAGAGCGAGGGACGAGAGTTACGCGGGGATCTCAACGACCTTGATCTTCGTCAGGTTCTGACGGTGGCCGTTGGCGCGGTGATAGCGCTTGCGCTTCTTGAGCTTGAAGACGAGGACCTTCTCGCCCTTGAACTGCTCGACGACCTCGGCGGTGACCTTCTTGCCCTCAAGGGGAGCAGAGCCAACGATGGTCTTGGTGCCGTCGTTCACGAGAAGAACGGGGAGCTCGACCTTGTCGCCAGGCTGCGCGTCGAGCTTCTCGACGTCGATGACGTCACCCTCGGCAACCTTATACTGCTTGCCACCAGTTGCTACGATTGCGTACATGTGCGAAACCCTTCATTGCTGGCTGAATGCAACAGTTGCTTATATTACTAGCAGCGTCTCGACTCGTCAACAAAGGAGTTGGCGTGACCTGCGGATACCGTAAGGGAAAAGACGGTGCCGAGAATCGCGTCCAGACGATGCGACCTTGCTCAGGATAATGGTGCGGGCGCGTTTGCGCCAAAGGGTCCGAGAGGCTCCACAAGACGACCATCTTCCACGTGCCACTGGCCGACTCGTCGTATGCGCACGAGCCGCGGGCGGGGCAGGTCGGCACGCGTGAGCGCGGCATCGAGCAGCACCTGGGGCCTGAGCGACGCCGAGGCGACGGAGCGGGTCTCAATGCGCAGGGTGACAGACCCGGCCTCCCTGCCGAGCGCCGAGACGCCCGCGAGCGCGGCGGCGACGTCGACGGTCTTCTCCTTCTCCCCGCGCAGGTAGGTGATGACACCGTCCGCACGCACGCGCCCGATGCCCTCCAGAAGCGCCTCGGGATCAAGCCCCTCCCCGAGCAGCGTGGCCTCCCACGCGGCATGGTCGAGCCACGCCTCGAGTGCCGGGAGCCTGCCGGGCACGTAGCCTGCCTCGCAGGGCGCGAGCGCAGGCGGGGTCGCCGCGCGGAGCCGCTCGAGAGCCTCCGCAGGATCGACGGCCTCGAGGAGCCGGACGTCAAAGTACTCGCAGGCGGAGCTCGTCCCGGTCGGCAGCGCGCTCGAGAACTGGATGCGCATGCGCCGCGCGAAGCCGTTGCCGATGGAGAACGGGAGCCCCGAGCGCCTCACGCAGCGCTCGACGGTGGAGATCAGGTCGAGGTGCCCGAGAAACGCGAGTCGGCTGTCCTTGTGGTAGCGCACGCGCAGACGCGCGAGGTCCGCCTTGACGGGAAGATCCTGGGGACGTGCGGAGACGGGCTGAGACTGCTGGCGACCGCTCATGCCCTCACCCCCTGTATGACGTTGCTGACGCCGAGGGTCGGGCACACGCCGCAACCGACGCAGCTCGAACGGGTGCAGTCTGACGTGGTCACGCCACGCGTGGCGCGAAGCCACTCGCGCTGCAGGAAGCCCTTGTCGACGCCTGGAGACGTGTGCTCCCAGGGCAGCCGCGCGGAGAGCGGGAACTCCTCGCACGCGAGGTCGACGAGATCGAGCCCGCAGTCGCGTGCCGCCTCCTCCCACAGGTCGAACCTGAACTCGCTCGTCCAGGCATCAAAGCGACACCCGAGCTCCCAGGCGCGACGGACGAGCGGGAACCCGGCGCGACCCATCTTGGAGAGCGCGCCCTCGACGAGGGAGACGTCCGCGTCGTGGTACGAGACGCGAATCGCACGGTCGCGCACCTCGTGGAGCAGCAGCTGCTGGCGGCGACGCACCTCGTCGGGGTCGAGCTGACCGCACCACTGGAAGGGGGTGAACGCCTTCGGGACAAGCACGGCCACAGAAATGGAGACGGAGACGCCGCTCTTGGGCCCGCGCCCGACGACCTCGCGTCCAATCTCGAGCACGCGCTCTGCCATACGGGCAATCCCCACGATGTCCTCGTCCGTCTCGGTCGGCAGCCCCATCATGAAGTAGAGCTTCATCCTCCGCCATCCGGCCTCGAAGGCGTTTCGTGCGGCGCTCTCGAGGTCATCCTCGGTCACGTTCTTGTTGATGACGTCGCGCAGACGCTGGCTGCCCGCCTCGGGGGCGAAGGTGAGCCCTCCCCTGCGCCCACCGGCCACCGCCGCGGCCATGTCAACGCCAAAGGAGTCGAGGCGCTGGGAGGGGATGGAAACGCGAACGCCGTTCCCGGCCAGCGCGTCGTTGAATCCGTTCAGAATCTGCTCGCACTGGGAGTGGTCAGTCGTCGAGAGCGACGAGAGCGAGATCTCGTTGTGACCGCTCTCCAGAAGGCCGCGCACGCCGCACTCGACGACCTGGTCGGCCGGACGCTCCCTGACCGGTCGGTACGTCATCCCCGCCTGGCAGAACCTGCACCCGCGCGCGCAGCCGCGCAGCACCTCGAGGGAGAGGCGGTCCTGGACGATGCCGGTATACGGGACGATGCGCTGGGCAACGGCCGGCGTGGCGGCAAAGTCCTGGACGCAGCGCTTGCGGACGACGGCCGGAGCGCCCTCCCCCTCCCGGGGGACCGCGTAGCCCCAACGCGTCGACGTCTCGTCGATGCAAAGATCGTAGAGGGACGGGACGTAGGTCCCGGGGACGAGGGCGAGGCGCCGAAGCAGCTCCTCCCTCGAGACGCCCTCGGCACGCGCGTCCCTGATGCACGCACAGACCTCGACGATGGACTCCTCGCCATCACCGAGCAGGACGGCGTCGAAAACCTCCGCGAGCGGCTCGCAGTTCCAGGCGGAGGGACCGCCGGCAAGGATTATGGGGTCGTCCTCGTCGCGCGCGGACGAGGTGAGGGCGATGCCGGCGAGGTCGAGCGTCTCGAGGACGTTCGTGGCGATGAGCTCGTGTGCGAGCGTGAAACCGATGGCGTCGAACGAGGCGAGCGGCGCGGAGCCCTCGAGCGAGAGCAGGGGCACGCCGCGCTCCCTCATGAGCTCGGAGAGGTCCTTCCAGGGGAGGTAGCAGCGCTCGCAGCTCATGCCCTCCTGCGCGTTGACCTGGTTGTAGAGTATGGCGACGCCCAGGTTGGGCTGGCCCACCTTGTAGACGTCGGCGTAGACCATGCAGAGATGGAAGGGTCCGTCCTGCTCCTCGCAGGCGCCCCACTCGTGGTCGAGATAGCGGGCCGGGTGCTCGACCAGGGGCAGGAGCGGCTCGATGAGGTGAAAGAGGTTCCTGCGCTCTGCCCTCATGCGCGACCCCCCTCGATGGTCACATACCCCTCGTCCACCTGAGGGGAGGCAAGCGGGAGCGCCTCGCCCGCCTTCGGTCGGTTGCCGCTAGATGCGTCAGCTTTTCGGGGAGACTCGACGTCAAAGCGGGCCCTCAGCGCGGACCCGGTCGCGAGCGTCCCACCGTATGCGACGCCAGTGCGCACGAGCAGGCCGATGCCGGGGACGGCGCCGAGCAGGGTGCGGGCAATGGTGCGCCAGGCAAGGCCCGAGCAGACGACCCCGGCGAGCTCGGCGGCGCGCGAGGGCTCGAGGGGGCGACCGTACGCCGCGGCAATGTCGAGGGCGAGCTTCACCTGATTTGCCGTCATGACCGGGAGGTCGGAGCCTGGGATCAGGTGGACCGCGCCGACCGCGGCGTTCTGAAGGGCGCAGCGAGAGATGAGTCGATGCGTGACGGCGCGACGGCAGAACGGGAAGTTGGCCGCCAGGGCGATCTCCTTCTCCACGGAGGAGGCGAGCCAGAGCGCGAGCTTGTCGGCAAGAACCTCGGGGCTCGACGCGGCGACCACCCCCACGCGCGTGGCGAGCTCGTCCTCGGTCTCGGGCAGCGCGACGTCGAGCGCACCCTCCACCACCAGGGCGACAGGGACCCCCCGACGGGCATAGGCGAGTGCTGGGGCGACGTCCGACCCCGGACCCACCAGTGCGAGCGCGGCGTCGGGAACCTCCGTCGAGGGGAGGGGCCCCGCGAGCGGCAGGACCCTGACCTGACCGCCCGAGCGTGTCGGCACGAGCGCGTCCTTCACGGCGAGCGCGAGCTCGCGCGGGCAGGAGGGGTCGACAAGAACGTGAACGAGCACGCGCTCGTCGCGCGCGCGCACGGCAGTGCGGGCAAATCCGACCACCTCGGCGGTTCTTCCGACCGACCAGCCTTTCGCAGCCACCATCTACTCCAATCGAACTTCTCGGCGGGCGCTAGGCCGCCTTCTGACGATGTCTCCAGACCGACTGGACGACGCCAACCGAGACGAGCTGAACAACCATGGACGAGGACCCGTACGTCACGAACGGCAGGGGGATGCCCGTGATGGGCATGATCCCAAGGCACATGCCCACGTTCTCAAGAACCTGGAACGTCCACATGGCCACGCACCCGATCAGGACGAGCCGGGAGAAGAACGACTCGGTCTTCATCGCCAGGAGGATGGTCGAGAAGATCATCCAGGCGTAGAGGCCGAGCAGGATGACCGAGCCCACGAAGCCGAACTGCTCGGCGAACAGCGAGAAGACGAAGTCCGTCTGCGCCTCGGGGACGAATCCGTTGAGTGCCTGCGTGGCGTTGCCGAAACCCTTGCCGAAAAGGCCGCCCGAGCCGACGGCGATCATCGCCTGCTGGAGGTTGTAGCCGTCGCCGGTAGGGTCCACGCTCGGGTCGACGAACACGATGAGTCGCTTGAGCTGATAGTCCTTGAGGATGTGGGGCAGGCCGTCGATCATGGACGTGACCACCACGAGCGCGGCGACGCCGACGATGAGCGCGATGGTGAGCAGCACCCACGTTCGTGGCGCACCGCTCACGATGATGATCGTGGCCCCGATGAAGAAGATGATCAGGCCCGTGCCGAGGTCGAGCGAGAGAATCAACAGCAGCGGCACAAGCAGCGTGCCGCAGAGCTTGGCGTAGTCACGAAACGTCTCGATCTTGCCGTTGTACTGGGCACAGGCGGACGCCATGAGGAAGATCGTGACGATCTTTCCCGGCTCCGAGGGCTGGAAGCGAAGCGGGCCGATCCGCACCCATCCGACCATGCCGAGTCCGCCCTCGTATCCGAGGCCGGGAACGCGCGGCAGCACCATGAGGACGCAGGCGAGCACGAAGAGCGCCGTGGTCATGTTTGAGAGGGATCGACAGTCGTAGCGCCAGACGAAGACGGCCGCGACCAGGCCGATGACGATGCCGGCGAGATGGCTCACGAAGTTTGCCTCCGGGATGGAGAGCGAGGCGGACCAGATCGTGATGACGCCCGCGATGACGATGAGGAGGGCCGGTATGAGCTGAGAGAGATAGAGGTTGTCGAGCTTCCCGCGCCTACCGCCAACGCTATTCCGCGCGTGGCGCGCCCCGCCCGGGGTGCCTCCGCCCGCAAGGGGTCTCATGGCTTCGAGTGGCATGGCTCCCCCCTAGTCCCCGGCCGCGTAGACGGCCGTCGAAGTGTCCGGCTCCCCATAGATCGCACCGAGGGTGTCACGCGCGACGAGCATGGCGGTCGTCGACCCCCAGTCGCCACCGTCGACGTTGGCGACGACGACGTACTTGGGGTCGTCGGACGGCGCGTAGCAGCCGAACCAGCAGACGTTGGTGTCGGAGGCGGTCTGCTCGGCCGTTCCCGTCTTTCCCGCGACCTGGATGCTCATGTTGGTCCAGTGGTCGGTCTGCGACGGGGACTCCTCGTAGATGACCCCCCACATGCCGCGCTCGACGACGTCGCGGTAGGACTGCTCCTCCTCGACGTTGGCGAGCTGCTCGACGCGGTACTCGGAGACAAAGCCCTCCCCCACCTTGGAGCGGACGCCCCTCAGCACGTGGGGGCGCCAGATGGGGCCGCGATTGGCGATGCTGCAGTAGGCGTCGGCCATCTGGAGGCAGGTGACGAGCATGTCGCCCTGGCCGATGGCGATGTTGCAGTTGTCGCCACCCTTCCAGCTGCTGTCCTCGTCGGAGTAGCCGAGCTCCTTGAAGTAGCTCTGCTTCCACTCGGCGTCCGGCACGCGGCCGGCCGCCTCGCCGTTGAGGTCGATGCCGGAGGCCGCCCCGAGTCCGTAGCTGCGGAAGGTCTCCTGCATGCCCTCCGGCGACTCGGCGTAGTAGAACCCCTTGCCGATCTCGTAGAACACGACGTCGCACGAATAGGTGATGCCCGACGTGAGGTTGACGGCGCCGTGTCCGGACTCCTGCCAGCACTTCATGATGGTGCCGTCCTCACGGCTACCCGACCACGACCACCAGCCGGAGCAGTACCAGGAGGAGTCGGTCGTGGCAACGCCGTAGTTGAGCGCGGCGAACGCAGTGAGCGGCTTGATGACGGAGCCCGAGGGGTACTGTCCCGCAATGGCCCGGTTGAGGAGCGGGTAGTGGGAGCCCTCATCCGAGAGCGCGTCCCAGTCCGCCTGCGAGATGCCGCCGGTGAACACGTTGGGCGAGAAGGTCGGGTAGCTCGCCATCGCGATCACCTCGCCCGTGGTGCAGTCGAGCGCCACGACGCTTCCGCTGTAGCAGCGCTGCCCCGCCTCGCGCTGGGTGGTGACGATCTTCTCCAGGGACTCCTCCGCGGCCTTCTGGATGTCGAGGTCGATCGTGAGGACGACGTCCGAGCCGGGCTCGGGCTCGATGCTGGTCGAGTACCCGAGGACGCTCCCCTCCGCATCGACGAAGACGATCTGCTCGCCGCGGTTGCCCGCGAGGACGTTCTCGTACGTGAGCTCGACGCCCGACTGGCCCACGACGTCGCCGGATCGATAGGTGATCGTCCCGTCCTCGTTCTCCTCGCCAGCCTTGAGCTGGTCCTCGGTCACGGTGCCCACATAGCCGACCACATGGGCCGCGAGCGAACCGTGGGGGTAGGAGCGCTGCGTGCGCTGCTGGACCGTGACGCCGGGGAAGGCCTCGGGATGCTCCCCGATGAACGCGACGACGCGCCTCGAGACGTCGACGGAGACGGTGCGCGGACTCTGGTAGCCCTCGGTCGTGTCCTGAAGCTTGCGCCGCACCGCCTGCGCGGGCATGCCGATGAGATTGGCGAGCAGCTGCACCTCGACCTGGTCGTCGATGACGTCACCCTCGGCGACCACGGTCAGGCTCGAACGGTTGCCCACGATCTCGCGACCGTTCCTGTCGAGGATGCGCCCGCGCGGCGCCTGGGTGTAGATCACGCTCCGACGGTTTCGCTCGGCCTGCTCGGCATAGTCCTCGGAGGAGACGAGCTGCATCGACCAGAGGCGCGCGAGCAGGACGCTGAACACGGCCCCCACGCCCACGGCGAGCCCCACCAGACGCGAGGAGGCGGTCTTCTCGGCAGAGGAGTCCGACCCTCCCGACGCGCGGGGGGCGGCGCCCCCGATGTCGAAGGTGAAGTTGCCCTCGGAGCGGCCGAAGAGAACGAACACGACGATGAGCGCGACCGCAAGGACCACGCACACGATAACGATGATGAGCGAGAGGTCCATGAACGACCCCTAGAGTCCGCGGCGGTTGAGCCCGCCGCCCGAGTGACGGCCGCGCCCCAGGGCGGACCCGTGCGTGCGAACGCGGGAGAAGTAATACGCAAACGGGAGGAAGGCGACGAGCGTGAGCAGGGCCGTGGGAAGGGCGCGGAGGAAGAGCGCGTCGATGATCGAGTCGGTCCTTCCCACGAGGAGCATGGCAATGTGATAGACGATGGAGACCGCGAGCGAGGCCATAGCGGCATAGGCGACGGATGTTCCCAGGTCTCCCGCCACGCGCTCCCGCACGCTGGAACCAAGCGCAAAGCCAACCACGGTCAGACAGAACGCCATCAGCCCTATGGGGGCGGTCGTCGAAAGGTCAAAGAGGAGCCCCGAGACAAAGCCGGCGATCACGGCGGCCCTGCCTCCCGCCAAGAGCGAGAGGCAGACGGTGAAGACGAGCGCGAAGTTGGCTCGCCCGTTGCCGAGCCCGATGTTCGGCGCAAGCGCGAGCTGGAGCACGAGGCAGAGCACGGCGAGAATCACCGTGGTGCGCACGTCCCGGTTCCTGTCGGCAACTCGCATCTCTCCCCCTCCCTACTCGCTCTGTCCCTCGTCGTCCTGCGTACCCTCGTCCTGTGTGGCGCCATCCTGCTGGGTGCCCTGGTCGCCCTCGGAGTTCGTGCGCTCCTGCGCGTCAGCCTCGGCGATGTCGTCCGCCGTGGCGCGCTGCTCCTCGGTAATCGAGGTGATGACGAGGACCTCCTCGGACCTCGTCGTGTCGGCGTAGAGGTCGACGATGATGTCGAGATAGAGATCGCCGGGGTTGCTGGTGACGCTGACGACCTCCCCGAGCGGGAGGCCCTTGGGGAACACCCCGCCCAGACCACTCGTCACGACGACGTCGCCCGTCGTGACCTCCTGGTCAGTGGAGACGAGCTCGAGGCGAACCTCGCCGGAGGCCGAGCCGGACAGCATTCCCTGGGCGCGGCTCGACTGGATCATGGCGGAGATGGACGAGCTCTCGTCCGAGAGCAGGCGCACCGTGGAGGTCGTCGCGCTGCAGGAGACGATCTGCCCGATGACGCCGCTGGAGGTGGTCACGGGCATGCCCGGCGTGAGACCGGACGAGGCGCCCTTGTCGAGCGTCACCGTCGAGCTCCAGGAGTCGGTCGAGCCGGAGATGATGCGCGCGGCAATGGACTGCAGGTCGTTGGTGTCACGAAGGTCAAGAAGGTCCTGGAGGCGCTGCGCGGAGGAGGCGTCCTCCTCGAGCTCGGCGTTTCTCGCCCTCAGCTCGTCCACCTCGTCCTGCAGCTCCGAGAGGGTCGCCTGGTCGGCGGTGAGGTTGGCGAACACGTTGCCGAGGCCCCTCACGGGGGCCATCACCGTCGCGCCGAGCGTTCGGACGGGCGAGGTGACGGTCTGGAAGGCGCCGCGCACCGTCTCGAGCGGCCCGGAGTCGCCAGACTGGCAGCTCAGCGTGAAGAGGGCGATGGAGACGACGAGACAGGCGACGAACTCGCGCCCGCCCGCAGAAGACCGTTTTGTCCCGAGCGTCGGAGTCATGGAGCGACCCCTCGAGGAGAGCGGCACCCTACTGCCCCGTGCTCTGGACGAAGCCGCCCGAGAGCGCGTTTGCCTCGAGAACCTTTGCGCATCCGTTGACGACGTTCTCGAGAGCCGTGGGGCTCACGTTCACGGGAACGCCCGTCTCCTCACGGAGTCGCTGGTCGAGACCGCGAAGCAGGCCGCCACCACCCGTGAGCAGGATGCCATAGTACATGAGGTCCGAGGCAAGGTCGGGTGGGGTCACGTCAAGGGCATCCTTGACGGCCTTGGTGACCTCGTCGAGCGGACGGTCGAGCGCACGGCGAATCTCCTCGCTCTCGATTCGCACGGTCTTGGGAAGACCGCTCATGACGTCGCGGCCGTTGACCTCAACGTCGAGCTCCTCCGCGAGCGGAGCCGCGGAGCCGACCTTGATCTTGATGTCCTCGGCCGTGCGCTCGCCGATGGAGAGGTTGTAGGCGTCACGGACGTGCTGGAGGATCGTCTGGTCGAACTCGTCTCCGGCCGTGCGGATCGACTGGGAGACGACGATGCCGCCCATCGAGATGACGGCGACCTCGGTGGTGCCGCCGCCGATGTCGACGACCATGGACCCCGTGGGGTCCTCGATCGGCAGGTCGGCGCCGATGGCGGCCGCCATGGGCTCCTCGATGAGATAGGCCTGGCGCGCGCCGGCCTGAATCGTCGCCTCGAAGACCGCGCGCTTCTCGACCGAGGTGACGCCCGAGGGGACGCACACCACGACGCGCGGACGCGGCGACCAGGGATAGCGACGCTCGCGCGCCTTCTCGATGAAGTAGCGGAGCATGACCTCGGTCACGTCGAAGTCGGCGATGACGCCGTCCTTGAGGGGACGCTCGGCAATGATCGAGCCGGGCGTACGGCCAATCATGCGCTTGGCGTCCGCGCCAACGGCAAGAACCCGGCTCTCGCTCTTGTCGATGGCGACGACCGAGGGCTCGTTGATGACGATGCCCTGACCGCGCACGGCGACGAGCGTGTTCGCGGTGCCGAGGTCGATGGCGAGGTCGCCACCGTACTCACCAAACAGAGAGTCAATGATTGACATAGGTTGCGTCCTACTCGCTTGCTGCGTCGTAGCCAGTGGAATCCGTGGGCTCCCCGGAGGTGGTGACGCTCTCGTCCGAGGAGGTCGCATCGTCAGAGGCGCCCTGCTCGGCGTCCTGATCGCTCTGGGAGAGATAGACGGGGGTGACGTCGCTCACCTTCCAGCCGATGCCGTCACGGTTCATGTCGATGGTGTAGTCCTGCTCGCTGCCGCCGGAGAGAGAGGCGGTGAGGTAGACCGTCGACTCCTGCGCGGAGCGGTCGACGCCGGTTACGCTCACCTCGGCGCCGGCGGGGAGGATGTCGGAGATCTCCTGGATCTGGGCCGTGGACATCTCGCTGACGACATACGGCGCAAGATCGGAGCCCTGGGTCTTGGCGTCAAAGAGCTGCTCGGCCACCGCCTGCTGCGTGGGCCAGCCGTACCCGTTGAGGTACGCGAAGACTCCCGCGCCGCCAACGAGGGCGAGCAGGATGACGAGGACGATGAAGATCTTCAGACCCGTGTGGCGGTGCTTGCGCCTGACCTTGCGGTCGATGCGGTCCTGCTGGACGAGGTCCTCCTCGCTGACGGAGAAGAAGCCGGTGTCCTCGGGGGACGGCATCAGCTCGCCCGAGGCGCCCATGGGGTCGAGCGGATCGTAGGCAGAGGAGGCGCTGTAGCCAGCCGCGGCGAGGAACGCATCAGTCTCGGAGGGCTGGCGGCCGCTGATGGAGGCGACCGCCTTGCGGGCGGCGTCATAGGAGGCCTGGGCCTCGGGAGAGAGCTGGTAGGTGCCGTCCGCGGTTGCATGCGCGAAGGCGTCGACCGCCTCGTTCATGCGGTTGGCGGCGACATAGGCGAGCGCGAGGTCGCACCAGATCCTGTTCTGGTCCTCGAGCGGAGTGGTGAAGTCGAGCGCGGTGCGATAGGCCTCGACGGCGTCCACGGCACGGCCCAGGCGCATGAAGCAGCTGCCCAGGTCGCTGAGCGCAAGTGCGGGAGCGGGGTTGGACTCGTCGATCGCGGCGCTGCGATAGGCGATGCCGGCGTTGCGGATGTCACCGAGCTGCTCATAGGCGGAGCCGAGCGCGGTGTATGCCTTGTAGGGGGTGGCGTAGGACGGGTCGCCGACCGCCTCGGTGAGGGCGACGACGGCATCCTGGGCGCGGCCGGCGGCGAGAAGGGCACGGCCTCGGTTGCAGCAGAGCGCGCCCTTCTTCCCGTACGAGGTGTCGGCGAGCGCGGACTCGTAGGCGGCCGCCGCGGCGTCGAACTGGCCGAGCTTCATGTACGCATTGCCGCGAAGGTGGTCGGCCTCGCCCGCAACCTCGCCGGGCTGCTTGGCGCCGTCGAGCAGCGTGACCGCACGAAGCCAGTCAGCCTCCTGGTATGCGCGCTTTCCAGATTCAAATGCCTGCTGATTCACGTTTGTCCTCCTGAATGGCTCGCGGCGCCTAGGCACCAACGTGCTCGATGCGAATCGAGTCTATGACATCGCCGGCCCTCAGCGCGCCGATGACGTCCATTCCCTCAACCGTCCTTCCGAAGACGGTATAGCCAGAGTCAAGGCCGTGCTGCGGACCCAGGCAGAAATAGAACTGGGAGCCGGCCGAGTCGGGGTCGGACGAGCGCGCCATGGCGAGCGCGCCGTCCTCGTGCGAGTTGCGGGGGTTGGTGGTGAACTCCTGGCGAATCCGATACCCCGGGCCGCCCGTGCCGGGATGACCGAAGGGGCCGACCTCGCCTCGGGCGACCTGCTCCGGCGTCATTTCGCGCGTGTTGGGGCATCCGCCCTGAATGACAAATCCCGGAACGTAGCGATGGAACTTGAGGTCATCGTAGAACCCGCTCGAAGCGAGCTCGCAGAAGTTGGCGACGTGCACGGGGGCGCCGTCACCATCGAGCCGGACGCGAATGGTCCCCTTTGAGGTGACCAGCACGGCGACCTCGTCGCCGACGACAGCGTACTCGGGCGTATAGAGCGGATCCTGTATGAAGCCCATGTCGCCTCCCGATGCAAGAGCGCCGACGGCGCGTCAACAACATTCAACTCCATAATTCTATCAGGATGCGATAGGTTTCACATATTCGGCAGACGAAAGGTCCCGCCGCCGCAGCGGAACACGAAAAGAAGCCCTATTCGGCCTCTGGTGCCCAGGCGTCGTAGTTCTGCTCGAACAGCATCCGGTAGTCTGTCGCGGAGTCGAGCCGCGAGATAACCTGTCCGGACGCGGCGGACAGGTCGCTCGCGTTCTCGGCGATGTCCCATGCGTCGGTCAGGGCGTCACATCGGTTGCGAAGCCAGTTCCCGAGCGTCAGGAGATGGTCGATCGTCTCCGCCCTCTCACCGTCGGCATCATCGATCTGGCCGATCGTGGCAATGGCATTGGAGACGGCGATGGACGTCGACCGGGCATCCTCCAGTCCCCCGTCCAGAGACGAGCCGTCACCACCCACGCAGGCATTTCGGAGCGCGTCCTCGCTCTCGTCGACCTTGTCCGCGAGGCTGCCCAGCGTCTCATGAAGCTGGGCGAGGGACTCCTCAGAGGAGGGCGAGGCCTGCTCATCCGTCTCCCCCGTCTCACGGTCCTGTCCGGTCAGGGACTCGACGAGTCCCGGGAAGCCGGACATGGAGGTGTCGGCCGGCTCCGACGCACGTGTGATCGAGGCCATGGGATCCCATGGATGCGTGATGAGCAGCGCGGCTCCCCCGACGATGGCAACGGCGAAGAGGGCGGCAAAGGCAAACGCGCGCGGACGGGGCATCCTGTCGCGTCTGGCGGAGGGCGAGGACTCGTCGACGACGGGAGGGATGGCGCTCTCGATGCGCGTCATGACCCCGGTCCTCGCCGCGTCCTCCTCGGTCTCACCGATCTCCGGAAGGTCGAGCTCCCTGACCGGTCGCGGGGGCTCCTGTTCCCTCACGATCCGTCCACACTTTGGGCAGGCGACCTCCTCGGGGGGGACGAGGGCGCCGCACGCGGGACACCAGGTGAGGTCACCCAGAGAGATCTTCTGCGTGACCTCGGTCGTGGCGTGACAATACGGGCAGACGACCGTGCCGTCCGGTACGCTCCTTCCGCAGTTGGGGCAGACCTGCGACACGTCAGTCTCCCCCGTCGCACAGCGCATCAAGGACAAACGGGAGGATGCCGCCGCGGGCAAGGAAGGCGCCTTCCATAGGCGTGTCCACGCGCACGACGCAGCGGAACGTCACGACGCTCCCGTCCTCGCGCGTGGCGCGAACCGTCGCCACGCGCGGCTGAGGCAGACCGCTCGAGAGGTCGACGGGCTCGACGTCAAACACCTCGGAACCGTTGAGACCGAGCGCCTCGGCGCTCTGCCCGTCCTCGAACTGGAGCGGAAGCACGCCCATCTGCACGAGGTTGGAGCGGTGGATGCGCTCGAAGCTCTCTGCGATGACGGCACGGACGCCCAGGAGCAGCGGTCCCTTGCCCGCCCAGTCGCGGCTCGAGCCAGAGCCGTAGAGCTTGCCGGCGACCACCACGAGCGGAACACCGGAGGCGCGGTAGGCCTCGGCGGCATCGAAGATCTGCTCGACGTCACCGGTGAGCAGGTTCTTGGTCCAGCCGCCCACGCGACCGCCGGCAAGCGCGTTCTTCAGCTTGACGTTGGCGAACGTGCCGCGCGCCATCACCTCGTGGTTGCCTCGGCGGGCACCATAGGTGTTGAAGTCGCGGGCGGCAACGCCGCGCTCGGTGAGGTAGCGAGCCGCGGGAGAGTCCTTCGCGATCGAGCCCGCGGGCGAAATGTGATCGGTCGTGACGAAGTCACCGAGAAGCGCGAGCGCACGAGCGCCGCGAACCTCGACGACGCGCTGCTCGCGGGCTATGTCGAAGTACGGGGCTCGACGCACGTAGGTCGACGCGTCGTCCCAAGGGAAGGTGGCGGACTCCGAAGACTCGATCGAGCGCCAGGCGGACGACCCCTCGAAGAGCCCGCGCGCGCCCTCCTCGAAGACCGACGGGTCGAGGTGGGCGGCCAGCGCCGCGGACACCTCATCGTCGCTCGGCATGATATCGGCGAGCATGACCGGCGCACCGTCCGCGCCGACGCCCACGGGCTCGGTCGTGAGGTCGACGTCCATCGTGCCGACGAGCGAGTAGGCGACGACCAGCGCCGGTGCACAGAGGTAGTTCTGGCTGACGTCTGGCGAGATGCGGCCCTCGAAGTTGCGGTTGCCCGAGAGCACGCTCGTGAGCTCCATCTCCGAGGCACGCGCCTTGAGGCAGGGCTTGATCTCGCCGGAGTTGCCGATGCAGCTCATGCACCCAAAGCCGCACGTGAAGAAGCCAAGGGACCGAAGCGGCTCGACGAGCCCACAGCGCTCGAGCAAAAGCTCGGTTGCATGGCTGCCCGGGGCGAGCACCTTCTTGACCCAGGGCTTGGGCGCAAGGCCGCTCTCGGCGGCATGGCGGGCGAGCAGGCCGGCGGCGACCATCATGGCCGGATCGGTCGCCGTGGTGCAGCTGGTGATGGCGGCGATGGCGATGGCGCCATGGCCGAGTCGTCCGGCACCCTCGACCTCGAACGTCTCGGCAAGGTCTCGCCCGGCGTCACGAGCGGCGTCCTCGAAGCGCTCCTTGAGGCCAGAGACGCTCACGCGGTCGTGCGGGCGGGAGGGCCCGGCGAGCGAGGGCTCCACGGACGAGAGGTCGAGCTCGACGGTGCGCGCGTAGACGCGCCCCGACCCCGACCCAAAGACGCCCTGTGCCTCAAGATAGGCACGAGAGAAGGCGACGTCGGACGGCTCGCGACCCGCGAGCGCAAGATAGTCGAGCGTGACGTCGTCGACGGGGAACAGCGTCGCGGTGGCACCGTACTCGGGGGTCATGTTGGAGACGCAGGCACGCTGGGTCGCCGTGAGGGATGCGGCGCCCTCGCCCGTCACCTCGACAATCGACCCGACGACGCCGGCGGAGCGAAGGAGCTGTGCGACGGTCAGGGCGACGTCCATGCCGGACGCGCCCGCACGAAGAGCGCCGGTGAGCCTCAGCTCGACGACCGGCGGCACGAGCATCGAGATGGGCTGTCCGAGCGCGGCGGCCTCGGCCTCGATGCCGCCGACACCCCACCCCAGGACACCGACGCCATTTGCCGTCGTGGTGTGGGAGTCGGTGCCAACGAGCGTGTCAAAGCACGCGGTCTCCCCCTCGCCCGCGGCGAGGGCATCGGTGGTCACAACGTTGCAGAAGCGCTCGATGTTCAGCTGGTGGCAGATGCCTACGCCGGGCGGGACGATCTCGACGTTCTGGAACGAGCGGCTCGCCCACTTGAGGAAGGAGAAGCGCTCACGGTTGCGCGTGGCCTCGATCTCCTGGTTCTTCTCGGCCGCGCACGCGCACTCGGACTCGTCGGCAATGACCGAGTGGTCCACGATGAGGGTGCACGGTATCTGGGGATTGACGCGCTGGGGGTCTCCGCCGCGCTCGACCATCGCGTCGCGCATGGCGGCGAAGTCGACGAACACGGGAACCCCGGTGAAGTCCTGGAAGAGCACGCGCGCGGGCATGAACTCGATCTCGTCGCCGGGCGCGCCGGAGAGGCCGGCGTCGATAATCGCGGAGGCCATACGAACGGCGTCCTCGTCGGTGGCGGCGCGTCGAACAACATTCTCAAGAAGCACGACGAGCGCACGCGGGAGCCTCTCGGCCCCGGGGATGCCGGAGACGATGTGCGCACGGCGACGGACGTCGCCGACTTCGAGGACTTCGGGACGGCGGGCGGCGGCGACCGCCTCGGCAAGGGCGCTAGTGGCTGTCATGTCTTCCCTCCACCTTTCTCACGATCGCGAGGAAGCGCTCGTTGGTATCGAGGCCCTCGAGCGATCGGTTGTACATCCAGTTGAAGAACGCCATGGCAATGATGCCGGCCGCGGCGATCACGAGACCCATGCTACCCGTAAACGAGACGATCTCGAAGAAGGGCGCGGCAACCGTACACCCAAGCGCAACAATGGCGATGATGACGACAAGGAGAGCCACCCGCAGCGGCGTCAGGGGCTGCGAGATTCTCCATATGAGCGCGATGCCCACGCAGGCGACGAGCACCGTGCAGACCGAAGAGATCTCCCCGAAGGAGTGCCCGAGCGCGCGCCCGCACAAGAGCTCGGCAAACAGCGCACACACGATCGCGACGGACGCCGGCAGCGAGCGCGCGAGCACGTTGGCGAGGAAGTTGCCGCGCACCAGCTCATGGTTGGGCTCGAGCGCCAAAACGAACGAGGGGATGCCGATAACCGCCGTCGAGAGCAGCGACATCTGGATCGGGATGAACGGGTAGGGAGGCATCACGATGCAAATGAGCGCGAGGACGGCGGTGAACACGGTCTTGACCAGGAAGAGCGACGCGGATCGCTGCAGGTTGTTGATCGAGCGCCGTCCCTCGGCCACGACCTCGGGCATGTGCGAGAAGTCGTTGTCGGCAAGAACGATCTCCGAGACGTTGCGTGCAGCGGCGGACCCCGAGGCCATGGCGACCGAGCAGTCCGCCTCCCGCAACGCGAGGACGTCGTTCACCCCGTCCCCCGTCATGGCGACCGTGCGCCCGCGCCTGTGCAGGGCCCGTACGAGCTCGCGCTTCTGCTGCGGGGTGACGCGCCCAAAGACGCGCGCCTCGTCGACGGCGGCGTCGAGGCGCTCCGGGGTGTCGAGCGTCGAGGCGTCGACGTAGTGCTCGGCGAGCGGCACGCCGGCACGAGCGGCGATGGCGGACACCGTACGCGGGTCGTCACCGGAGATGACCCGCAGCTCGACCCCCTGCTCGAGGAAGAACCGCATGGTCTCGCCGGCCGTCGGTCTGATCTCGTCCCGGATGGCAACGCAGCCGAGCAGACACACCTCCCCCTCGATGGCGTCGTCTGCCGAGAAGGACGCGCACTCGCCAACCACGAGCACCCGCTCCGTGGCGTCGAATGCCGTCGCGAGGGCGTCGGCCTCGCGGGCGCGCTCGGGGCCGAGCACGAAGGCGGCGGCCCCCATGACGAGCGCACGGCCGTCTGCGGTGACGCAGCCGGAGTACTTGCGGGCGGAGGAGAAGGGCACGCTGCGGACGACGCTCTCGGCCTGCAGGTCCTTCTCGTCAGCGTATCGGAGGATCGCACGGGCGGTCTCGTTGGCGTCAGCCTCGTTGGCGACCGTGATCGTGGCGAGCGCAGCAGCAACCTCTGGCCCACGAACGCCCGAGGCGCCCACGACGCTCGCGACCTCCATCTCACCCGTCGTTATCGTGCCGGTCTTGTCGAGGCAGAGCGTGTCGACGCGCGCGAGCGTCTCGACGCAGTAGGCCTGCTGGACGAGGACCATGCGCCGTCCCAGGCGAAACGTCGCGATCGCGAGGACCGAGGAGGTGAGCAGCACGAGCCCCTGCGGGATCATCCCGATGACGGCGGCGACCGAGGTGAGGATCGCGTCGTTCAGGCTGCCGCCGTCCATCAGGTAGGAGCGCAGGAAGAGCCCGAAGCCCAGCGGGACGAGGACCACGGTCCCCAGGCGGATGATCGCCCTGAGCGTGTCCTGGATCTCCGAGCGCACGGCCTTGACGTACTTTGCCTCAGCGTTGATGCGCGCGGCATACCCCTCGGCGCCCACGCGCGTGACCCGGGCGACGAGGCTGCCGGCATCGACGAAGCTGCCCGAGAGCAGCTCGTCGCCAGGTCCCTTGGAGACGGGCTTGGCCTCGCCCGTGAGCAGGCTCTCGTTCATCGAGACAAACCCCTCGACGATTACGGCGTCGGCAGGGACCTGGTCACCATGGGCGAGCCTCATGAGGTCGTCAGACACGAGCTGAGAGGGAGGGATGGCGCGCTCGCCCGAGGCCCGTATGACCGTGACCTCCTTCTGCGTGAGGATGGTCAGCTTGTCCACCATGCGCTTGGCGCGAATCTCCTGAGTGACGCCGATCAGGAGGTTGGCGCCCACGACGCACATGAAGAGCATGTTGCGATACTGCCCGGTGAAGAGCACCAGGACGGCGAGCGCGAGGTTGACGGCATTGAAGAGCGTCAGCGCATGCTCCGCCACGATCTGGCGGACAGACTTGGTCTTGACGTCCGTGTTCGCGTTGATGAGCCCCCGTGAGGCGCGCTCGGCGACCTCGTCGTCCGTGAGCCCCCTGAGCTCGAGGCGTTTCTCGTCCAGCGTCATCTCTCCCCTCTCGTTGCGGCGTCCATTGTGACATGTGCCCGCGGCGGAGGCGCAAACCTTACGAAAAAGAGAGAATCGCTCCACGAGACAAAAAGCGGGCCCGGCCGTACCTGGCCGGACCCGGGGTCCACGTGGTGCGCCCAGGGGGATTCGAACCCACGACCTTCTGCTCCGGAGGCAGACGCTCTCATCCACTGAGCTATGGGCGCTTGCGAGGGACAGTATAGCCGATTGGGAGGCGCCGCGCGCAACGAGCCGGTAACATCCCCGTGGTATTATCGCGCCGCACGTCAGACGACCATAGAGGAGACCATCCATGATCGCAGTCGTCAAAGAGACCGCCACCGCAGATCAACTCGACCATCTCGTCAGTTGGATCGAGGACCGCGGCTTCAGGACCAACGTCTCCCAGGGAGACAACGAGACCATAATTGGCATCATCGGTGATACCACTCGCATCGACCCGTTCATACTCGAGAGCATGGACATCGTCGAGCGCGTCCAGCGCGTCTCGGAGCCCTACAAGCTGGCCAACCGCAAGTTTCACCCGGAGGACACGGTCGTCGACTGCGGTCACGGCGTGCTCGTCGGCGGGGGCAACTTCCAGGTCATCGCCGGCCCGTGCTCCGTCGAGGGCGACAACCTGATCACGATCGCCCGCGAGGTGAAGCGGGCGGGCGCCACGATGCTGCGTGGCGGCGCCTTCAAGCCGCGCACCTCCCCCTACACCTCCCAGGGCATGGGCGAGCGGGGCCTCGACCTGCTCATGGAGGCCGGGTCCGAGCTGGGCATGCCCGTCGTGAGCGAGGTCATGGACCCCAGGGACGTTGCCCTGTTCGTCGAGAAGGGCGTGAACGTCCTGCAGGTCGGTGCCCGTAACGCCCAGAACTTCCCGCTGCTGCGCGAGGTCGGCCGCTCGGGCATCCCGGTGCTGCTCAAGCGCGGCATGTCCGAGACGATCGACGAGCTTCTCATGGGCGCCGAGTACGTCATGAGCGAGGGGAACCCCAACGTCATGCTCTGCGAGCGCGGCATCCGGACCTTCGAGACGCGCACCCGCAACACCTTCGACCTCAACGCCATCCCGGTTCTCCACCATCTCACGCACCTTCCCGTCGTGGGCGACCCGAGCCACGCCACCGGCTACACGCGCTACGTGCGCAGTGCTGCCTACGCGGCCGTCGCAGCCGGGGCGGATGCATTGGAGATCGAGGTGCACGACTGCCCCGCCCAGGCGTGGTCCGACGGCGCCCAGGCCCTCACTCCCGAGCAGTTCGCCGATTCCATGCGTCGCATCTCGCTCATCCGCGAGGCCGTGACGGCACCCGTCGAGGAGGGCACGCGTGACTGACGAGAACCGCGTAGGGGCAGCGACGTACGTTCCGGGACGCTATGGCGTCGTGAGCCTCGGACTCATGGGCGGCTCCTTCGCCAAGGCGTTCGCCGCGGCAGGCGCTGAGGTCTATGCCTGGAACCGCACCCGCTCGACGCTCGAGCTCGCCATGATCGAGACGGTGACGGGCGAGCTCGACGAGGAGACGATCCCGACGTGCGAGCTCATCATTCTGGCGGGCTACCCTGCCTCGACCGTCGAGTGGCTGGAGCGCTACGCCCCGCTCGTCTCGCCCGGGGCCATCGTCATCGACACCGTGGGCGTCAAGCGCGTCATCTGCGAGCGCTGCGAGGAGATTTGTGCGCCCTACCCCTTCACCTTCGTGGGATGTCACCCCATGGCGGGTACGCAGTACTCCGGATTTGCCCGCGCCCGGGCCACCATGTTCAAGGGCGCACCGATGGTCGTGGTGCCGCCCGCGATGGACGACCTCGAGCGGGCGACGGTACTCGAGCGGCTGAAGTCGCTCCTCTCCCCCTGTCAGTTTGGCAGCTTCACGCTGTCGACCGCAGACCAGCATGACCGAAACATCGCCTTCACCTCGCAGCTCGCGCACGTGGTGTCCAACGCCTACGTCAAGAGCCCCACGGCTCGCGACCACCGGGGCTTTTCCGCCGGCAGCTATCGAGACCTCACGCGTGTCGCGCGCCTGAACGCCCCCATGTGGACCGAGCTCTTCCTAGACAACGCGGACCATCTCGGCCGCGAGCTCGACGTCATCATCGAGAACCTCTCTGCCTATCGCGACGCGCTCGCCGAGCGCGACGCCGAGCGCCTCGAGGGGCTTCTCGCCGAGGGAGACCGCATCAAGCGAGAGATCGAGGGAAGGTAACGTGGAGACGATCAAGGTCGGCGCTGCCTCGCGCTCATACGAGGTCATCGTAGGAACGGGGCTTCTCGATCGTTTGGGCGAATTCGTTCGTAATTCGACGGGGTGCTCACGTTGCTGCGTCATCACCGAGTCGACCGTAGGACCGCTCTACGCCGATGCGGCGGAAGGCGCCCTTCTTGCCTCCGGCTTGGACGTTGCCCCTCGTCTGACGTTCACCGCCGGTGAGCCATCAAAGACGCTTGCCACCTTGGGCATGCTGCTCGAGGGCCTGGCAGAGCGGGAGCTCACCAGAGACGACGTTGTGATCGCGCTTGGCGGGGGCGTGACGGGCGACATGGGCGGCCTCGCCGCTGCCCTCTACCTTCGCGGGATCCGCGTCGTGCAGGTACCCACCTCGCTTCTCGCGATGGTTGACTCTTCGGTTGGGGGAAAGACGGCCGTCGACCTTATGGCGGGAAAGAATCTCGTCGGTGCATTTTGGCAGCCGAGCCTTGTGGTGGCCGACGTATCGACCCTCTCGACAATTCCCGAGGACCTGTTCCGCGACTCGTGCGGAGAGGTGGTCAAGCACGCAGTCCTTGCGGACCCCGCGCTACTTGCCGAGCTCGAACGGAACCCCCTCACCGCTGCTGACGTCGATAGCCTCGCCTCCGTTGTCGCACGCAACGTCTCCATAAAGCGCGATGTCGTGTCCGCAGATGAGCGGGAGCGTGGGCTGAGGCAGACCCTCAACCTCGGCCACACCATAGGTCATGCCATCGAAGCGGCCGGTGACTTCTCCCTGGGGCACGGTTCGTGCGTTGCCGCAGGGCTCTGCATGATCGCACGCGCGGCATCCCGTTGCGGGTGGTGCTCCGCGGACACAGCCGAGCGAATTGAGCGCTGCGCTGAAGCCCACGGCCTACCAACCAGTACCGACCTCCCCACCGAGACGCTCATGAGGTATGTTGCGCATGACAAAAAGAGGCACGGGGACTCGGTCAACATTGTTGTACCGCTCGAAGTTGGACGCTGCGAAGTTCGTGCGGTCAGTCTCGATGAGCTCCGTCGCCTAATCGACCTTGGGCGATGACCTTCTTCATGGAGGTTCGTCCAGACATGACGCGCACGCGCCGCCACGATCGCCGAAACGCATTCGAAAGGTTTGTGCGATAGAGTGGGGCGACTGTTGTCCGTACAACTTGGAGCGCCCTTGAACGTCACCGTACATCCCGGACCTCTAACCGGTGAGGTCATCGCACCCTCGTCCAAGTCCGAGGCCCATCGCGCCCTCATCTGCGCGGCGTTTGCCCCCGGCGTCACTGACCTCGCCTGCTCGTCAACCTCCGCGGATATCGACGCGACCATCTCCTGCCTCGAGGCGCTCGGGGCGCGTGTGTCACGCACGAGGACCGGCTTTCGCGTGAGGCCCGTCCCCGGCTCGTCCGCCTCCGACAACCTCCCTGCCCCGAACCGCGACGCAACGCTTGACTGCGGCGAGTCCGGCTCCACGCTTCGCTTCATGCTCCCCGTGGTGTGTGCCCTCGGGAGCGGTGCCGCGTTCGTCGGCCACGGGCGCCTTCCCGAGCGCCCCCTCTCGCCTCTCTACGAGCGGCTTGTCGAGCACGGCGCCGTCCTCTCGCCGCAGGGCATGAGCCCGCTCACGGCGAGCGGCCGCATTCGCGCGGGCCGATACGAACTTCCTGGTGCCGTCTCTTCCCAGTACGTGAGCGGCCTGCTGCTCGCAGCACCCCTGCTGCGCGCTCCCATGGAGCTCGTCGTCTCCGAGCCCGTGGAGTCGCGTCCCTACATCGACCTCACTGCCTCGGTGCTCAAGTCCTTTGGCGTCGAGGTCTGGCGCTCGAGGGGGACCACCGAAGCGGGTGAGCCCGCCCTGGTCTATGACGTCGCATCATCAGACGGCCTGACCTCTCCGGGCGAGTTCGTCGTGGGCGGGGACTGGTCGAACGCCGCCTTCTGGTTCGCGGCGGGTGCCGTCGGCGAGCGTGGCGTCGTCGTTCGCGGCCTCGACGCCACGAGCGCGCAGGGGGACCGCGCCATACTCGCCGCGCTCTCGCTACTCGGTGCGCACGTCCTGCGCGCGCCCGAGGGCGCTGCCGTGCGTCCAGGGGAGCTTCGAGGCACGACGCTCGACGTCAGCGACTGCCCCGACCTCGTGCCGCCGCTCGCCGCCGTTGCCGCCGTTGCGCGCGGAACCACGCGCATAACCGGCGCCGCGCGCCTCCGCCTCAAGGAGTCCGACCGTCTCGAGACCGTCTCGTCCGCGCTGCGCGCGCTCGGCGGCACCGTCGAGACGCTCGATGACGGTCTCGTCATCACTGGGTGCGACCGGCTTCGCGGAGGAGTCGTCGACGCCGCGAACGACCATCGCATCGCGATGATGGCCGCAATCCTCGCCACGCGCTGCGAAACCCCGACAACCATCCTCGGCGCCGAGTGCGTCGAGAAGTCCTATCCGCGCTTCTTCGAGGATCTGTCCTCCCTCGGGGGCAGGATCGAAAGGGAGGCATGATGCCGTCCACGCTTGGAACCGCGCTGCGCGTCACCGTCTTCGGACAGTCCCACTCCCCCGCCGTCGGCTGCGTCGTCGAGGGGCTGCCCTCTGGCATGTCCGTTGACCTTGACGCGCTCTCCGCTTTTGTCGCCCGCCGGGCCCCCGGGTCTGACCCCTGGGGCACCCCGCGCAAGGAGCCGGACGCGCCCCGGATCGTCTCCGGCCTCAACCCGCGGGGCGAGACCTGCGGCGCGCCGCTCACGGCGATAATCGAGAACACGAACACCCGCTCGGGAGACTACGACAACATCCTCGCCGTCCCGCGCCCGGGGCACGCCGACTTTGCCGCCTGGGCAAAGTGGCACGGGGCGCAGGACGTCCCGGGCGGCGGTCACTTCTCGGGTCGTCTCACCGCTCCGCTGTGCGTGGCGGGAGGCATCGCGCTCCAGTGGCTCGAGCAACAGGGCGTCTCCGTCCGCGCGCACGTCTCGGAGCTGGCGGGCATCGAGGACACGCCCTTCTCGGCCCTGGACAACTCGCCCTCTGCCGCCGAGGGGCTCTCCGCACAGATGGCGGCCCTCGCAGACGGACGGCGCGTGCCCACCATAGACGCGGACGCCGGGGCACGCATGGTCGAGGCGGTGCTCGCCGCGCGCGCGGAGCGCGACACCGTAGGGGGCATCGTCGAGTGTGTTGCGACGGGACTTCCCGCCGGTGCCGGGTCGCCGATGTTCGACGGCGTGGAGAACGTGCTCGCCCGAGCCCTCTTTGGCATCCCCTCTGTCAAGGGCGTCGAGTTCGGCCGCGGCTTCGAGGCGGCGCGGATGCGCGGCACCCAGAACAACGACCCCTACGAGGTCCGCGACGGCGCGTGCGTGCCGCGGACCAACAACGCCGGCGGCATCCTCGGCGGCATCACCACCGGGGCGCCGCTGCTCGTCCGCTGTGCCTTCAAGCCCATCTCGAGCGTGATGGTCGACCAGGACTCCGTCGACCTCACGACGATGGAGCCCGCGACGCTGCGCGTCCATGGGCGCCACGACACCACCGCCGTCCTGCGCGCGGTTCCCGTCGTCGAGGCGGTCTGCGCGCTCGGTATCGCCGACGTCCTTCTCGCCTGGCCCGCGGAGTAGCCAGCCGGAGCGGCCGGGGGCTAAGGTCCGGCGCGCGAGTCAAACCACGAACGAAAGGCAGCACATGGCAGAGCTCTCTGACCTCAGACGGCGCATCGACGAGATAGACTCCCGGATCTTCGAGCTCTTTGCGGAGCGGACGAAGGTCGCGGAGGAGGTGGCGGCCTACAAGCGTGAGAGTGGGATGAGGATCTTCGATCCCGTGCGCGAGCGCGCCAAGGTCGCCGATGCGTCTGAGCGCGTGCCCGAGGACCTGGCCACCTACGCGCAGGTCATGATGGAGCTCCTCATGGAGGCGTCACGCGCCCGGCAGCACGAGCTTCTCGATGACGCGGGTGACGACGCGACCCTGCGCGCCATAGCCGACGCGCGCCGGCGCACGCCCGAGCTCTTCCCGCCCTCGGCCCGCATATCCTGCCAGGGCGTCGAGGGCGCCTACTCCCAGATCGCGGCGGAGAAGATCTTCCGGCGCCCGACCATCTCCTACGCACCGACCTTTGACGGTGTCTTTCGCGCGGTCGAGCAAGGACTCGCCCGCTACGGCGTGATTCCGTTCGAGAACTCCACCGCAGGGTCGGTGCGGCAGGTCTTCGACCTCATGATGGAGCACTCGTTCCACATCGTGCGCACGACCCGCGTCAAGGTCGACCACAACCTGCTCGCGAATCCCGGGGCGACCCTGGGGGGCATCCGTGACATCTACAGTCACGAGCAGGCGATCGGCCAGTGCGCCGAGTTCCTCTCCGGCCTGCCTGACGTGCGCGTCCACGTCTGTGAGAACACCGCCGTCGCCGCGGAACGGGTCGCCGAGTCCGGGCGCACCGACGCGGCGGCGCTCTCGTCGCTGCCGTGCGCGAGCCTCTATGGCCTCGACGTCCTTTCCTCGAGCGTCCAAGACCGAGACAACAACTACACCCGCTTCGCCTGCATCTCGAAGGACCTCCAGATCTACCCCGGCGCCGACCGTACCTCCCTCATGATCGTGCTTCCGCACGAGCCGGGATCGCTCTACAAGCTGCTCGCCAAGTTCTACGCACTGGACATCAACCTGCTCAAGCTCGAGAGCCGTCCCATCCCCGAACGGGACTTCGAGTTCATGTTCTACTTCGAACTGGAGTGCCCGGTCGCCGCTCCGGAGTTCACCTCGCTCATGGCAAGCATCGGCGGCCTCTGCCAAGAGTGCCGCTACCTTGGCAGCTATGCGGAGGTGCTCTAGGTGGAGGCGCGCGAGAAGAGCCTTGGCGGCGCGCCGTACGGGCTCATCGGCCGCAGGCTCGGCCACAGCTGGTCGCCACGGATTCACGAGCGCCTGGGGTCGCGCCCCTATGCCCTCCTCGAGCTCGAGCCCGAGGAGGTGGAGCCGTTCCTTCGCGGTGGAGCCTGGCGCGGCCTTAACGTAACCATTCCCTATAAGCTGGACGCCGCCCGCATAGCCGACGCTTGCTCCGACGCGGTGAGGGCGCTCGGTGCGGCAAACACCCTCGTCCGCACCGACGACGGTTCGATCGTCGCCGAGAACACCGACGTTCTCGGCTTCTCTTGGATGCTGA
Organism: uncultured Atopobiaceae bacterium; assembly: GCA_963928085.1. GTDB lineage: Bacteria > Actinomycetota > Coriobacteriia > Coriobacteriales > Atopobiaceae > Thermophilibacter. The sequence goes on along the minus strand of CAWVDR010000001.1, from coordinate 790,305 downwards.
CGCGCTTCTGCCGCGAGCGCCTGGACCGATCGCCGCGCGAGGCGCTCGAGGGCCGGGACGCTCTCGTGCTCGGGAGCGGCGGGGCGGGACGTGCCGTGCGCTACGCGCTGGAGACCTTCGCCGGAGCCCAGGTCAGCGTCATATCTCGTGGTGGCCCAGACGGGTACGAGGGGCTGGCATCCCGCCATCCGGGCGCAGCCCTCATCGTCAACACGACGCCCATCGGGATGTATCCGAACTGCCCCGGCTCGCCCCTCGACGAGGGCACCCTGACATCCCTCCCCAACCTTGCAGGGGTGCTCGACGTTGTCTACAACCCCGTTAGGACCGGCCTCGTCCTTCTCGCCGAGCGTCTTGGCATACCTGCGGAGTCCGGCCTTGCGATGCTCGTCGCCCAGGCGCTCTATGCAAGCGAGCTCTTCCAGGGCGCGACGCTTGACGATGCGCTCGTCGAGTCCATCGAGCACGAGATCCTCTCACAGACGGAGAACGTTGCCCTGATCGGCATGCCCGGCGCGGGAAAGACCAGCTGCGGACGTGAGCTCGCTCGCCTTCTTGGCCGGCCCTTCGTCGACCTGGACGACGCCCTCGCGCTCGAGACCGGGCGAGGCGCCGCGCAGATCATCGAGGAGGACGGAGAGCGCGCGTTTCGCGCAGTAGAGACTGCGGTCGCACGGAGCTACGGGTCGCGTTCTGGTCTGGTCATTGCCTGCGGCGGAGGCATTGTCACGCAGGCGGAGAATCGCGACCTGCTGCGACAGAACGGCAGGATCGTCTTTTTGGACCGACCGCTCGGTGAGCTCAGCACGGACGGGAGGCCGGTCTCGCGGTCCCGGGGCATCGAGCAGCTCGCAGCGGAGCGCATGGGACTCTATCGGTCGTGGGCGGACGTGACCCTTCGCTGCACGGGGTCGCCCTTAGGAGACGCCGAGGCGGCTCGCAGCGCCCTGGGGCTCTAGCAGAAGGCCCCAAAACAACACAACTCCATCGCATTTTCCGCCGTCTGCGACACCGCTCGGCGGAATGAGCGTTTGTTTTGCAGACCGCCCGTATACTCTCAGCCGAACAAACCGACCAGTGCTGAGTGAGGAGACGGGGCTCCCGCTCGCGATTCGACGACGAAAGGGTCGCGACGTGGACAGACAGCAGATTGCAGAGGAGGTTCTCGCCGCCGTTGGTGGCAAGGACAACGTCACTGCGAACGACATCTGCATGACCCGCTTGAGGATTCTCACGCAGGACCCTTCGCGCGTGAACACGGACCAGCTTTCCGCCGCCCGGGGCGTGCTCGGATTTGTCCAGCGCGGGCAGAACGGCATTGAGGTCGTCTTTGGCCCCGGCAAGGTCGAGGCCGTCCACGAGGCCATCGTCAAGCTCACGGGCATCGAGGGTGACAACGAGCCGTTCGCGGGCGGTGCCGATGCCTCCCCTGCCGCGCTCCACGTCCATATCTCGCAGAACCCCCTGCGCGATGCTGCCATCGTGCAGAACGAGGTCGACGAGGCAGCGTCCCCCGCACCCGAGGACCCTGTCGCCGACCTCGTGAGCCTCCTGGGCGCAATCGAGCCAGCAGCCGATGACGAGGACGTGTCCGAGGAGTCAGCCGAGACGCTCGTCGAGGCTGAGCACGCATCGCAGGAATCTCCTGCGCGCCTCCTCGTGATCAACGGCCCCAACATCAACATGCTCGGCATTCGTGAGCCCGACATCTACGGGCACGATACCTATCGGGGAATGCTGCAGCTCTGCCACGACGCCGCCGAGGAGGCGGGCTTCGCCGAGTGCACCTGCTTCCAGTCGAACCACGAGGGAGACCTCATCGACGCCATCCAGGACTCCTACGGCAGCTACGCGGGCATCGTCATCAACCCGGGGGCCTACACCCACACCTCCATCGCGATTCTTGACGCGGCGAAGGCGGTGGACCTGCCGATGGTGGAGGTTCATATCTCCAAGCTTGACGAGCGCGAGGAGTTCCGTCAGGTCTCCTACATTCGCGCCGCCTGCTTTGAGACGGTCACGGGCATGGGCATCGAGGGCTACCGCAAGGCGATCATCGACCTGGCAGACCACATCGGGCTGTGAGGGCGCTCACGCCGTCGGATCGACCGCCCCGCCCACCTGCTCTAATAGGAGCGACAGCTCCAGACCGAACCCTCGGTCGCGATAAAGTCGACGGGAACGTCATGCCCGTCGGTCGGGAGTGGGTTGGACGAGAGCATGGTCGTGCGCGCGAGCCCGATCTTCTCCCCCGGATAGAAGGCGAGGAAGCGATCGTAGAAGCCGCCACCGTAGCCGATGCGATGTCCGGCTCCGTCAAAGACGAGGCCGGGAACCAGGCAGACGGAGCCAACGAGCTGCGCCGGGTTGGTAAGGGCGGGAGCCTCCTCGGGGGGCTCGAGGATGCCCATCGTCCTCGGCGCGAGATCGTCGAGAGACGAGATCTCGTGAAACGTCATGGTGCCCGACGCAAGGTCCGTGCGAGGGACGGCGACGCGACGACCGGACACGAGGAGGCGCTCGATAAGCGCGCGCGTGCCCACTTCCTCGGAGCGAGAGACGTAGGTGAGAACGAGCGGGGCAGCGGCAAAGAGGGGAAACGCCATGAGGGCGCTCGAGATGGAGGAGTCACTCTCGTAGCGCGTTCTTTCGGGCAGTCCACGGCGAGCGGAGAGATAGTTGCTCCTAAGAGAGCTCTTGTCGGCATCCGTACCGTATGAGCTCGCCATGTCCTCTCCTCTCGCAGACGCAGTGTGTCCATTCTAGCAGTGAATCCCTTGCGGTCCGAGCTCGCGACGGGCAATTCAACTCGTTTTGCCGTACCATAGGGGGCCGTTGAAGACACGCGCGCGAAAGCGCGACGAAGGGGGATCCACATGCCCAACGAGGGAAGCTACGAGGCAGCCAAGCGCAAGAGCGACGAGGTCCACGCCGATCTTCTCGTCCATCCCGAGAAGTACACGATGCTCACGGGCGATCGTCCGACGGGGCGCCTTCACCTGGGCCACTACTTTGGCACGCTCGTGGACCGCGTGCGCCTGCAGGACATGGGCGTGCGCACCAACGTCATCATCGCGGACTACCAGGTCATCACCGACCGCGACACCACCGAGCACATCCGCGACAACGTCTACAACATGGTCATCGACTACCTGGCGTGTGGCCTCGACCCGGCCAAGACGATGATCTTCACGCACTCCGCGGTGCCCGAGCTCAACCAGCTCATGCTGCCGTTCCTCAGCCTCGTGACCGAGGCCGAGATGGAGCGCAACCCCACCGTCAAGGCCGAGCAGGAGGCCTCGGGACACGCGCTCACGGGGCTTCTGCTCACCTACCCCGTGCATCAGGCGTGCGACATTCTCTTCTGCAAGGGCAACATCGTGCCGGTCGGTCGCGACCAGCTCCCCCACATCGAGATCACCTCGAAGATCGCTCGCCGCTTCAACGAGCGCTACGGTCACGTATTCCCGGAGGTGACGGGCCTTCTCACCTCAACGCCGCTGCTCCCCGGCCTCGACGGCCGCAAGATGAGCAAGTCCTACGGCAACGCGATCTCCATCTCCATGACCGCCGAGGAGACGGCCAAGCTCATCAAGAAGTCCAAGAGCGACTCCGAGCGCAACATCACGTTCGACCCCGAGAACCGCCCGGAGATCTCTGGCCTCCTCACCACCGCCGGCATCTGCACCGGTCGCGACCCGCGCGAGATTGCCGAGGAGATCGGCATGGGCGGCGCGGGCCAGCTCAAGCGCGTGGTCACCGAGGCCGTGAACGGCTACTTCGCTCCCATCCGAGAGCGCCGCGTGGAGATTGCCAAGGACATGGACTACGTCGCCGACGTCCTGCACGAGGGCAACCGCCGCGCCCGCGAGATAGCGGCCGCCACCCTCGACGAGGTCCGCGAGGCCATGGGCATGGTGTACTAGCGCCACCCTCGACCCGCTTTCGCGAGGTTTGGGTTCACTCCCATCGCGCCGATATCCCCACGTCTCAGAGAGCCCCAGCTCAGAGACGTGGGGATTTTGCTGTTGCGTCCACCGCTCCCAAAAATGAACCCAAACCGAAAAACGGTTTGGGTTCACCGGTGTTCGCAAAACAGTGTCCTGAATCAAGAAAACGCAGGTCACGGATTTGAACTGGGGTTCATTCGTCAAATACGTGAACCCAAACCTCTGAGGGTGCGGTTTGACTAGCGCAGCGTCGCCAGCATCACGGCCTTAATGCTGTGGAGACGGTTCTCGGCCTCGTCAAAGACGTGGCTGCGCGGTCCCTCGAAGACCTCGTCGGTAACCTCGAGCTCCGCCAGGCCGAACTTCTGGTAGACCTCCTCGCCGATCGTGGTCTTGCGGTCGTGGAAGCTCGGCAGGCAGTGCATGAAGATCGCGTCGGGAGCGGCCTTGGCCATGAGCTCGGCGTTCACCTGATACGGAGAGAGCAGGCGGATGCGCTCGCCCCAGAGGTCGGAGCTCTCCCCCATGGAGACCCAGATGTCCGTATAGATGACGCTCGCTCCGCGCGCGCCCTCGTCGACGTCCTCCGTGAGCGTGATCGTGGAGCCGGTCTCCGCCGCAACCTCGCGGCACGTCTCCACAAGATCGGCGGCCGGCATCTGCTCGGTGGGGCCGCACGCACAGAAGTCGATGCCCAGCTTGGCACAGACGACCATGAGCGAGTTGCCCACGTTGTTGCCGGCGTCGCCCATGAAGGTCACCTTGCGCCCGCGCATGCCGTCACGGCCGAACTCCTCCTCCATCGTGAGGACGTCGGCGATCATCTGCGTGGGGTGAAACTCCGTGGTGAGCCCGTTCCAGACGGGAACGCCCGCGTACGCGGCAAGCTCCTCCACGCGCTCCTGGCCAAAACCGCGATACTCGATGCCGTCGAACATGCGGCCGAGCACGCGCGCGGTGTCGGCGATGGATTCCTTCTTGCCGATCTGGCTGGCGCTCGGATCCAGGTAGACCGCGTGCATGCCGAGGTCGGCCGCCCCCACCTCGAAGGCGCAGCGCGTGCGCGTCGAGGTCTTCTCGAAGATCAGCGCCACGTTCTTCCCCTCGAGGTAGCGATGCGGCTCACCGGCATGCTTCTTTGCCTTGAGCTCCGCGGAGAGGTCGAGCAGCGAGCGAATCTCCTCGGGCGTGAAGTCGAGGAGCTTGAGGAAGTTGCGGCCGGAGAGGCTGGATGTCATGGCATGTCTCCCTTCAGAGAGCACCGCGCGAATCGGGCAACTCTTTGCACAACGTTTACGTGCCCAAGGCATAAAGGTCATGCCTTGCCTGAGCTATCATGGTACACGGTCAAGAACGGCTCCGTATGGGGCCTCGTGGAAGGGAAATACAATGGCAAAGGCTGCCGCCGAGAAGAGCGAGAAGGCCGAGAAGGCAGAGAAGGCCGCCAAGGGAGACAAGCCGTCCGAGCGCGACTTCTCGTACACGCAGAACCGCGAGATCAGCTGGCTGCGCTTCGACGACCGCATCCTCGACGAGGCATACGATGAGACCGTTCCGTCCTTCGAGCGACTCAAGTTCTGCGAGATCGTCGAGTCCAACCTCGACGAATGGTTCATGATCCGCGTCGGCGGCCTCTCCGACCTTGCCTCCCTCAAGAACCAGCCCAAGGACAACAAGTCCAACATGACGCCGGGCGAGCAGCTCGACGCCATCTTCGAGGCGCTTCCCCCGCTCGTCGAGCGCCACGAGCGCGGCCTCGCCGAGGTAGAGGCCGCCCTTGCCGAGAAGGGCCTCGTGCGCGTCTCCCCCGCCGACTACACCGAGGCGGACCGTGCGGCCGTCGAACGCCACTTCGAGCGAAGGCTCGCGCCCATCATCTCCCCGCTCATCGTCGATCCGCGCCACCCCTTCCCCAACCTGCGCAACGGCCGCCTCTTCGTCGCCTGCTCCCTTGACGGCGCCGACGAGTCGGGGCTTCTCGGCATCATCGAGGTCCCTCGCACCGAGGCGCGCGTCGTGGCCCTTCCCGCCTCTGCGAAGGCGTACCGCTACACCTTGCTCGAGGACGTCCTCGAGACCTGCCTCGACCAGTGCTTTGGCGACTACGCCCCCAAGCGCTCCGCGGTCCTGCGCGTCACCCGCAACGCAGACATCGACCCGGACGGCGAGGGCGTCGAGGAGGAAGAGGACTATCGCCAGCACATGAAGAAGGTGCTGAAGCTCCGCCAGCGCCTCCAGCCGGTCCGCCTTGAGATCCGTGGCAAGCTCGGCAAGAAGCTCGAGGACCTCATTGCCGCCGAGCTCTCGCTCGAGGCGCGTCGCGTCTTCCACATGGACCGACCCATCGACCTGGGCTATGTCTACGGGCTCGAGTCCCACATCCCCGACCACGAGCACGCCGCCTGCGTCTACCGCAAGTTCGAGCCGCAGATCTCACCGATGGTCGACCTGTCCCTCCCCATGCGCGGTCAGGTCGAGGACCACGACGTCCTGCTCACCTACCCCTACGAGTCCATGACGCCGCTCCTGCGCCTGGTCCGCGAGGCGTCCGCCGACGATGCCTGCATCTCCATCAAGATCACGCTCTATCGCGTCGCAAAGTCCAGCCACCTCTGCGAGAGCCTCATCAGCGCCGCGGAGGCGGGCAAGGACGTCACGGTCCTCATGGAGCTGCGCGCCCGCTTCGACGAGGCCAACAACATCGCCTGGGCGGAGCGCCTCGAGGACGCCGGCTGCACGGTGATCTACGGCTCGGAGGGCTTCAAGTGCCACTCCAAGATCTGCCAGATCACCTACCATGACCGCGAGGGCATCAGCCGGATCACCTGCCTCGGAACGGGCAACTTCAACGAGAAGACCGCGACGCTCTACTCCGATTTCATGTACCTCACCGCCGACGAGGGCATCGGCGCGGACGGCAACACCTTCTTCCGCAACCTCTCGCTCGGCAACCTCCGCGGCTCCTACAAGCACCTCGGCGTTGCGCCGGTCGGCCTCAAGCCGCTCGTCATGCGTGGTCTCGACCGTGAGATCTCCCGCGCCCGCGCCGGTGAGCCGGCCAAGGTCTTCCTCAAGATGAACTCGCTCACCGATCGCGACGTGATCGACAAGATCTCCGAGGCGTGCGAGGCAGGTGTCCGCGTCGTCATGATCGTCCGCGGCATCTGCTGCATCAAGGCCGGCGTGCCGGGGAAGACCGACGGCCTCGTGATCCGCCAGATCGCGGGCCGCTTCCTCGAGCACGCCCGCATCTACGCCTTTGGCGAGGACATGGACACGATCTACCTCTCGAGCGCGGACATGATGACGAGAAACACCGAGCGCCGCGTGGAGATCGCCTACCCCGTGCGCGACCCCGCATGCACGCAGATCGTCCGCCACTTCATCGAGCTCCAGCTTGCTGACAACGTCAAGGCCCGTCAGCTCACCGCCGAGGGGACCTGGGCACGCATCGAGATCGACGAGGACGCCCCGCGCGTCGTCTGCCAGGAGGTCCTCCTGAAGGAGGCCTACCAGCACGCCAAGGAGGCCGTGGACGCCCGCGCCGCCGCCCAGAAGGCCGCGCGCATAGAGCCCGAGGCTTCGGCGGCGCCCGCGCTCGCCACCGTCGACCCGTCTGTCGAGACCAACGAGACCGACTACGTCGAGGTCGCCTCCGTCGTCTCCGACGCGGCCGCCACAAGCTCCCAGCCCCTCCCGACCCCCGCCGCACCCTCCCAGAAGCGTGGGCGCGTGAGCCGGGCCCTGTCCCTCTTCGGCCAGGCCTTCGGCACGCTGTTCGGTGGAGGTGACGAGTGAGCGAGGCACGCGAGCTCGAGCTGACCTGCGAGCGCATGAGCTATGGCCCGGACGCCGTAGCGCATGACGCGGAGGGAAGGACCGTCTTCGTCTCCGGCGCCGTGGCGGGCGACAAGGTTCGTGCCGTCGTCGACCGCGAGGAGGAGCGTTGGGCGCACGCCCGTGCGTCTGAGCTGCTCGAGGCGTCTCCCGACCGTGTGACGCCCGCCTGCCCCTACGTCGGGGCCTGCGGCGGCTGTCCCTGGGCAGCGCTCGCCTACGAGTCCCAGGCGCACGCAAAGCGCTCGGGCGTCGTCGACGCGCTCGCACGGATCGGCCGCATGGGCAACGAGCGAGCCGAGTCCCTCGTGGCACCCCTCGTCTCACCGAGCGAGCCCTGGGGATACCGCAACAAGGTCGAGCTTGCCGTGGCCAGCGAGGGCGGTCGGACGACGCTCGGCATGCACGCCGCCGGCAACGCCGGGGTGATTCGCGTCAAGAGCTGCCGGCTGCTCGACAAGGGACATGCCGGTGCGGTCAAATCCGTTGCCGGGGCCCTCTCCTATCTTGCCGGTAGGCATCCCTTCGAGCTCGAGCGCGTGGGGATTCGCGTCTCGCGCCGCACGGGCGACGTCGAGGTCGCGCTCTGGGATCGTCCCGGCGCGTTCCCGCGCGCCCAGGCTGCCAAGGTTCTCGCAGACGCCCTCCATCCCACCTCGGTCGTCCGCGTCATGCAGAAGGGTCCGGCCAAGGCACGGCGCATCGCCGGAGTGGAGTGTCTCTCGGGTGCCGGGTCGTGGAGCGAGATCGTCGGCAACGAGCGCATGCGCGTCTCTGCCCCGTCGTTCTTCCAGGTCAACACCAAGGGAGCCGAGAAGCTCGTGGAGCTCGTGATGGACGCGCTCCGGCCGACCGAGGACGAGGAGGCGATGGACCTCTACTGCGGTGCGGGAACGTTCACGCTGCCCCTGGCGCGCCGAGCGGGCTTCGTCTCCGCCGTGGAGTCGTATGGCCCCGCGGTTCGTGACCTCAGGCGCAACCTCGAGACGGCCGGTCTCGACAACGTTGATCCCATCGGCGGCGATGCCGGTCGGGAGTTCCCTGACACCGATGCCGACGTCATCGTCGTGGACCCGCCTCGCTCCGGGCTTGCCGCCGACGTGGTGAGCCGCCTCTCGGAGCAGCCGGCGCGCGCCATCGCCTACGTGAGCTGCGACCCCGCAACGCTTGCCCGTGACCTTGGGCGATTCGAGGAGGCGGGGATGTTCGCCCCCAAGCGCGTGACGCCCGTCGACCTCTTCCCGCAGACCTATCACGTCGAGACGGTCACCCTGCTCGAGCGGAGCTGACGAATCCGAAATTCGCCGCCCTTGTCGGCAAACCTACTAAGAATCACCGTCCTTGTCGGATACTTTCTAGAAGCGGCCGCGACATGGGCGACGATGCTTAGAGAGCTCCGCGACCCACTCGCGATGGACGTTTGGTCGCGCGTTTAAACTCCACCTCAACGGTAGGAATAAACCAGCAGCTCATGACCGTTGACCGGGAATTTGGACGATACGCCGGAGACGGTTGCGCAGCTGCGAAGAAACGTGTAAAAAAGTGAGGAACCTGGGCAGGGGGCCCAGGCAAGAGAGAGGATCCCACCATGAAGGCTACTGTCAACGAGGAGTGCATCGGCTGCGGTCTGTGCGAGGGCACCTGCCCTGACGTCTTCTCCATCTCCGACGACGGCGTCGCCGTTGCCATCGAGGAGGACGTTCCCGAGGACGCCGAGGACGCCGCTCAGGAGGCTGCTGACAACTGCCCCGTCTCCGCCATCGTCGTCGAGTAACTCGACACGTCACTTTGACGTCCTGCGGGGGCCGCACGTCGGTCCCCGCTTTTCGTATGGAGGTCCATCGTGATTCTCGCCTCACAGTCGCCCCGTCGTCGCGAACTGCTTTCCGATGCCGGCTTTGATCTTAAGATCGTCCCGGCGAACATAGATGAGAACCGTCGGGAAGCCGAGACACCCGTCGAGCTCGTAGCCCGCCTTGCGACGGAGAAAGCCGAGTCCGTGCGAGGCTCGCTGGGTCATGGGCCCGCTGACGGGCTTCTCGTGGCGGCGGACACGATCGTATGGATGGGTGACGAGGCGCTCGGCAAGCCCGCAGATCCCGCCGACGCCGTGCGAATGCTTCGCGAGCTCTCGGGTCGTACGCACCACGTATCGACCGGCGTGTGCGCCATGAGGCTCGGAGCGGACGCCTCCTCCATCGCGACCACGTCGTTCGTGGAGACCACGAACGTCACGTTCTGGGAGCTGAGCGGCGCGGAAATCGTTGCCTACGTCGAGACGGGTGAGCCGCTCGACAAGGCGGGCGCCTACGGCATCCAGGGGGCCGGGCGTCTGCTCGTACGGGAGATTTCCGGCGACTACGCAAACGTGGTCGGCCTGCCCGTCTCCCGCCTCGTCCGCGAGCTCGCAGCGCTCTGCGACCAGAACGACCTCATCGCCCGCGCCATCAGGATCGGAGGACCCCATGCCTAGCCCCAGGAAGATCGAGAGCGTCACCCAGATTCCGGGAATCTACGCGGCCCATGCGACCAACGCCGGGGCGGGAACCGGATGCACTGTGATCGTCTGCCCGAACGGTGCGACGGGCGGCGTCGACGTGCGTGGCGGCGCTCCCGCGACGCGCGAGACCGACCTGCTGCGCCCCGAGGAGACCGTCGAGGTGCTCCATGCCGTCGTGCTTTCCGGGGGAAGCGCCTTCGGTCTCGCCGCCTCATGCGGCGTCGCCGAGGAGCTCGAGCGGAGAGGCTTCGGGCTTGACGTGGGCGTCGCCCGGGTCCCAATCGTCTCCGGGGCGTGCCTTTTTGACCTTGCCTGCGGCGACGCTCACCTACGCCCGACCCAGGAGGATGGTCGCACCGCCTGCGCCGCGGCCCTCGACTCGAGCGGGGCTCCGCTCGAGCGTGGCAACGTCGGTGCGGGCTGCGGCTGCACCGTCGGCAAGCTGGCAGGGCCCGAGCGCGCGATGAAGTCTGGCCTCGGGGAGGATGTCGAGCAGGCCGGAGAGCTCCTCTGCGGCGCCCTCGCCGCCGTCAACGCCTGCGGTGACGTTCGCGACCCGGACACGGGCGAGAAGATCGCCGGGGTCCGCGCTCAGGACGGTTCGCTCGCAAACACCGTCGAGGTTCTTCTCGGCGGGTTTGCCCGTATGCCCCTTGCGCGCACCAACACCACGATCTCGTGCGTCGTCACCAACGCACGGCTCAGCAAGGCGCAGGCCACCAAGGTCGCGCAGATGGCCGCCGACGCCTACGCCCATGCGATCACGCCGACGCACACGACCAACGACGGGGACACCGTCTTTGTCATGGCGACGGGCGAGGTGGACGCACCCGTCGACGTGGTGGGCTCGCTCGCCACGCGTGCGCTCGGCCGGGCCATCGCCGACGGCGCCCGAAGCGCGACCAGCGCCTACGGCTACGTTGCCGCGCGCGACCTGTAGGCCCGCCCAGAGGTTCTTCTCGGCCATAAATTGCATGGTTTTGCACACGGGAGCGCCCGCGCGCATCTCGCTGGCCCTTCTCGCGGCTCTTGCCCTTGGTTTTGGGGCAAAGGATTGATATCGATATCAAACTCGTTGCCCACAACCAGGCTGTAATCGTCAGCTTTCCCAAATCACCTAGATATTGGGCAAAAGACTTGATGCCAACCGTGGTTGTGCATCAAGTCTTTTGCCCAAAACATGAGAACAGCCTGACGGCGAGAAGAACCTCTCGACCGCGGCGTCGCCTAGTTGAACTTCACGAGCTTCTGGGCGGCGCGATAGCCAGCCAGCGTGAGGGCTCGGCCCACCGTACCCGGAAGGTTGGTGGCCATGCCGACGATGCCGTGGCGTGCGCGACGGTACATGCGCTTGTCGTAGGCCTTGAGCTCGTCCCAAAGCTTCTGCAGCTCGTCAATCGCATCAGGACGATCGCTCTTCTTGGAGAAGACCGAGCAGATGGCCATGATGATCGTAAAGTAGTTCATCATGTAGCTGCGCAGCTTGGCCGAGGAGATGTCGTCGTAGACGTGATAGGCGTGCATCATGACGCGCGCCACGCGCCAGTAGTGGTCCACGCGACTCGTGAGGACCTTGTCGTTCACCGACTGGTCCTCGCGCCCGATGAAGTAGCGGTAAACGTCCTCGTCGAGGTAGTAGATGCTACGGCACGCGGGGAACGGCACGTACGCGTAGATGTTGTCAACGTAGAAGGTGTGCGGCGGCATCTCCAGACCAACCTCGCGCAGCACGTCCACGCGATAGGTGAGCGCGTGCATGAGCAGGTACTGCCACATCATGAAGTGGCCCATGTCGTTCCAGGTGAAGATGCGACCGACCGGGAGCACGTGACGGTAGTCGACGACGTTGCGCGTGTCGTCCTCGACGTGCTCGTAGACGTAGTTGGTAATGACGAGGTCCACGTGCTCGCCAAGCTCGTCGAAGCGCCTCAGCTGGGCGAGAAGCGCGCTCACCGCGGAAGCGTCGACCCAGTCGTCCGAGTCGACGTTCTTGAAGTAGACGCCGGTGGCGTTGCGCACCGCCTGCATGACCGCCGCACCGTGACCGCCGTTCTCCTGGTGGACCGCCTTGATGATCGTGGGATGCCGCTCAGCCCAGGCGTCCGCCTTGGCCGGGGTGTCGTCCTTGGTCGAGCCGTCGTCGACGATGACAATCTCGACGTCCTCGGCATAGCCCGTGCCCTCGAGGATGGACTCAATGCAATGGTCCATGTACTCGGCGGAGTTGTAGCACGGAATGCCGAAGGTGATGATCTTCTTCATGCGGTCCTTCCTGCCTCGGGGCACGCCACCCGAACGGACTTGGCTAGCTGTGCTGGGCGATGATCTCGTCGGAGAGATCGAGCGCGGAGGCCACCACGCCGTCCATGTCGTAGTAGCGGTACTCGGCGAGACGACCGACGCAGTGGAAGTTCACGAGGTCCTCCACGCGGGCGCGGTAGCGACGATAGAGCTCGAGGTTCTCGTCCTCGAGGATCGCGTAGTAGGGCGTCTCGCCGCTGCCGGGGGTATAGGCCTTGGAGTACTCACGCATGATCGTGGTCTTGCCCGGCACCACCTGGCCGGTCATGTTCTTGAACTCGGTAATGCGGGTGAAGTCCTCGCTCGTGGTGTAGTTGACGGTGCCGACGGGCTGGAACTGGTCCTGGTCCAGCGTCTCGAACTCCATGTCGAGCGTGCGATACGGGAGCGCGCCGAGGTCAAGGCCAAAGAGCTCGTCCAGCGGACCGGTGTAGATGATCTCGCCGCCATAGGGGCGGTCGCAGACGGTGACGCCGGTCTCGGAGACCCTGAGCAGGTCGCGCGCGTCGACGTCGAGGAAGACGTCGATGCAGTCATGGGCGAACATGTGCTCGAAGAGGGCGGTGTAGCCCTCGGCGGGCATGCCCTGGTGCGGGGCCTGCGGGAAGTAGCGGTCGTCGTCGCCGACGAAGACGGGCACGCGGCCGGTGATCGAGGGGTCGATCTGGTCGGGCGTCTGGCCCCACTGCTTCATGGTGTAGTACAGGAAGACGTTCTCGTAGACGTAGTCGGCGACCTCGACGAGCTCGGGGTCGTTCTTCTCGCGAAGCTCCATGATCGGCACCTTCTTGTTCTCGCCGAAGGTGTCCACGAGCTTCTGGTAGAGGCGCTCGCCCTTCTCCTCGCCAAAGGCGAGCTTGAGGGAGCGGTGGTTGAAGGGGACCGGCATGAGCGTGCCGTGGATGTTCGCAAGGACCTTGTGCTGGTAGTCGGTCCAATCGGTGAAGCGCGAGAGGAAGTCGTTCACACGGTCGTTCACGGTGTGGTAGATGTGCGGGCCGTACTTGTGGATGAGGATGCCCGCCTCGTCGACGTAGTCGTAGGCGTTGCCGGCGATGTGGTCGCGGCGCTCGAGCACGCAGACCTTGAAGCCGCAGGACTCGGCAAGGCGACGGGCGCAGGTCGCACCAGCGTAGCCCGCTCCGACGACGAGGGCGTCATACGCGTCAGGGTTGAAGCCGGCGGGAAGGCCCTTCTCGATGCTCATGAAAATCCTCTCTCCATGTGAGTGCGAGCGCGCGGCGTCGTGCGGATGCGCGCTCGCCCATTCGTCCGCCTGATTCTATCACCTCGAACCTATAATGGACCCGAGCGGCGCGAACGCCCGGCAGAGACACACAATCCGGGGGCGCCCAAGGTTGGGTTCGTCAGTGAAGGAGCTTTGATGAGCGATTTTCTCGCCCGCATGAAGGCCGCGGCCAAGGCCTACAAGAAGACGATCGTCCTCCCCGAGGGCGAGGACCCGCGCACCATCGAGGCGGCGCGCAAGATCGTCGAGGAGGACCTCGCCAACCTCGTCATCCTGGGCGACCCCGCCCAGATCGACGTCGAGGGCGTCACGGTGATCGACCCGACCTCCCCCACCGCCCCCAAGCACGAGGCCTACGCGCAGAAGTTCGCCGAGCTTCGCGCCAAGAAGGGCGTCACCATCGAGCAGGCGCGCGCGCAGATGATGGACGCCACCTACTACGGCACGATGATGGTCAAGATGGGTGACGCCGACGGCCTGGTCTCCGGCGCCTGCCACTCCACTGCCAACACCCTGCGTCCGGCGCTGCAGATCCTGAAGACCGCCCCGGGTACCAAGCTCGTCTCCGCCTTCATGGTCATGTGCACCAAGACTCCGCAGTTTGGCGCCGACGGCACGCTCGTCTTTGCCGACTGCGGCCTCAACATCGACCCCACGTCCGACGAGCTCTCCGAGATCGCCATCGCCTCCGCGAACTCCTTCGCCACCTTCATGGACGACGTGGAGCCGCGCGTGGCGATGCTCTCCTACTCCACGATGGGCTCGGCCGGCGGCGACACGGCCAAGAAGGTCCAGGAGGCAACGGCCTTTGCCAAGGAAAAGGCCCCCGAGCTCGCCATCGACGGCGACCTGCAGCTCGACGCCGCCATCGTGCCCGAGGTCGCGGCGCTCAAGGCGCCCGACAGCAAGGTGGCCGGCCACGCCAACGTCCTCGTCTTCCCCAACCTCGAGACCGGCAACATCGGCTACAAGCTGGTCCAGCGCTTCGGCAACGCCGAGGCCTACGGCCCCATCCTGCAGGGCATCGCCAAGCCGGTGAACGACCTCTCCCGTGGCTGCGTCGCCGATGACATTGTTGGCGTCGTCGCCATCACCGCCGTTCAGGCCCAGATGGCCGAGATGCACTAGTCGAGCGAGAGGAACACAGACTCAGCGGCCCGGCAGCCCTACGGTTGCCGGGCCGTTTTCTTGTCGCGAGTCTCCCGTGAACCCAAGCCCCAAACAGGTTTGGGTTCATTTTCCTGCGATACCGCGTGAAAAGAAAAAGCCCCAGGCCTGTGACCTGGGGCTTTGTACATCGAGAGGAACGGCGGGCTCAAAGCGCGAACCCAAACCGCAGAGGGGACGCCTAGCGGCCGATAGGCTTGGGGCCGGCGGCGCGGACCTCGGGCGACATCGTGGTGAGGCGCTTCTCGGCGTTGTCAACGAACATCTGGGCGAGCTTCTCGGCCATCTCGTCGTAGGCGGCACGATCCTCCCAGGTGTTGCGGGCGTTGAGCAGCTCGCTGGGCACGCCGGGGCAGGACGTGGGCACGTCGAGGTTGAAGCGCTCGTCGTGGACGTACTCGGAGTCGTCGATGATGCCGGACTGCGCGGCCTCGACCATCTTACGGGTGTAGGCGAGCTTCATGCGCTTGCCCACGCCGTAGGGGCCACCGGTCCAGCCGGTGTTGATGAGGTAAACGCGCACGCGGCCCTTGTCGATCTTCTCGCCGAGCATCTGCGCGTAGACGTTGGGGTCGAGCGGCATGAACGGCTCGCCAAAGAGCGAGGAGAACGTGGGCTGGGGCTCCTTGATGCCGCGCTCGGTGCCGGCGACCTTGGAGGTGAAGCCGGTCATGAAGTGATACATGGCGGCGTCGCGGTCGAGCTTGGCGATCGGGGGCAGGACGCCAAAGGCGTCGGCCGTGAGGAAGATCACGACGTCGGGGGTGCGCTTGGCGCGGCCCTTGGCCACCGCACCCGGGACGAACTCGACCGGGTAGGCCACGCGGCCGTTCTCGGTGAGCGAGGTGTCGAAGTAGTCCGCCACGCGCGTCTCGTCGTCGATCACGACGTTCTCGCACATGGAACCAAAGCGGATCGCGTTCCAGATCTGCGGCTCGGTCTCGGGCGTGATGTCGATGGTCTTGGCGTAGCAGCCGCCCTCGATGTTAAAGACGCGGTCCTCGGCCCAGCCGTGCTCGTCGTCGCCGATGAGGAGGCGATCCTCGGCGGCGGAGAGCGTGGTCTTGCCGGTGCCGGAGAGGCCAAAGAAGACCGTGGTGCCGTGGGAGCGCGGGTTCATGTTGCAGGAGCAGTGCATGGTGAGCACGTTATCCTCGACGGGCAGGAGGTAGTTCATCACCGAGAAGATCGACTTCTTGATCTCGCCGGAGTACTGGGTGCCCACGACGAGGATCATGCGCTCCTGGAAGTTGATGAGGACGGCAGCCTCGGAGTGCGTGCCGTAGATCTCGGGGTCGAGCTTGAGCGTGGGGGCGGCCATGACGACGAAGTCGGCCTCGCCAAAGTCGCGGAGTTCCTCTTCGGTCGGACGAACGAGCATCTGGTGAACGAAGAGCGCCTGGCTGGCAAGCTCGCAGATGGCGCAGATCTTGCGGGAGTAGCGACGCTCGGCACCGGCGAGACCATGCACGACAAAGAGGCGGCGCTCGGAGAGGTGGCCGATGACCTCGTTCTTGACCTTCTGGTAGTTCTCCTCGGAGAACGGGACGTTGACGCTGCCCCAGGCAATCTTGTCGTGCACGTCGGGCGTGTCGACGATGAAGCGGTCCTTGGGCGAGCGGCCGGTGTACTGACCGGTGATGACGGAGAGGGAGCCGGTGCTCGTGAGCTCGCCCTCGCCACGCTCGACGGCAGTCTCGATCAGCACGGCCGGGGACGCGTCGATGACGGTCTTCTCCTCCGTGTGGGCGATGCCGTAGCGCTGAAGTTCCTCGATGATCATGTGTGCCTCCTTATGGCAGGCGGATGTCCGCCGACTTAAGACGCATCGAAGTCCCCCGAATTCCGAGGGCACCGGTTGGATATTATGACACAACTCCCCGCTCGCGGCTCCATACGCCCCATTCAGCTAACCAAGTGAGCGAGAAGAACACGTAAGGCATAGAGTTTTGAGAGATAGGGACGATGAAAGGGGCGCGCATGGCCACGCTGACGACAATCACCGACGGCACCCTGTCCGCGACGATCGACGCCCAGGGGGCGCAGCTCATGAACCTCCGGCTGGGCGAGGGCGAGTACCTCTGGCAGGGCGACGAGCGCTACTGGGCTCGGCGAGCGCCGGTGCTCTTCCCCATCGTCGGCTGCCTGCGCAACGACCACGCCGTCTCCGCGCAGGGAGACGTCTCCCTCAAGCGCCACGGCATCGCGCGCCTCTACGAGCACGTCGTCGTCGAGCAGACGCCTGTAAGCGTGACCTACGAGCTCCGCTCCAGCGACGAGACGCGCGCCGCCTACCCCTTCGACTTCCGTCTCAACATGACCTACGCCCTCGACGAGGGGCGCCTCACCCAGACCTTCAAGGTCACCAACGCCGGCGACGCGGACCTCCCCTTCACGCTCGGCGGCCACCCCGCCTTCAACGTTCCCGTGCCCGGCGAGGAGGGCGCGTCCTTCTCGGACTACCAGCTCGTCTTCCCCGAGGCGTGGACCGCAGAGGTCCCCACGATCGACGAGCAGGGACTCCACGACTTTGCCCACATGAACGAGCTCTTCCGCGACAGCGAGCGCCTGCAGCTCACTCACGAGCTCATCGACCGTCTGCTGACCGTCGTCTTCGTCGACGTTCCCGGTAGGTCGGTCAAGCTCGTCGGTCCCGCCGGCCATGGCGTAGAGCTCGACTTCGATGGATTCACCTACCTCGGCGTCTGGACGGCCACCTCGGATGCGCCCTTCGTCGCAATCGAGCCCTGGGTCGGCTGCGCCACGGCCTACGACGAGTCCGACGTCTTCGAGGAGAAGCGCGGCACGATCACGCTCTCCCCGGGCGAGTCCTGCGAGCGGTCCTTCTCGATGCGCCCCTTCTAGCCATGGGCCAGATTCGCCTTGCGACCGCAGACGACCTCGAGATCGTCTGCGCCATCTACGCTGCGGCGCGCTCCTTCATGCAGGCGCACGGCAACCCGACGCAGTGGCCGGGCGACTACCCCGGCCTCATGGACGCCGAGAAGGACCTCGAGGACGGCGCCCTCTGGGTGCTCGACGAGGGTTCGTGCCCCATCGCCGTCATGAGCGTCCTGCCCGGCCCGGACCCCACCTATGCCGTCATCGAGGGCGATCCCTGGCTCAACGACGACCCCTACTGGGTCATGCACCGCCTCGCCGTCGCCGAGAGCGGCCACGGCGCAGGCACGCGCATGCTCACCTGGCTGACCGAGCGCCACGACAACGTCCGCGCCGACACCCACGCCGACAACGTCCCGATGCAGCGCACGCTCGAGAAGTGCGGCTTCGTCTGCCGCGGCACGATCTGGGTCGAGGACGGCACCCCGCGGATCGCGTACCACTACGTCCGCTGACCGCGGGCCCTCGGCCTGTTTCGACAGGCGATTTCGCGCAGCGAGCGAGCGAAGCGAGCGCTGAGCCTGTGAAACAGGCCGAGGGCCCGCGGTCAGCGGCACGCGTCGACGAAGCTCTTCCAGAGGGTGAAGTCGGTCTCCACCACGCGCCACGTGTACTCGGGGTGCCACTGGACACCCACGCAGAAACGCCTGCCGGAGACCTCGATGCCCTCGGGGACGCCGTCGGTCGCGCGCGCAACGAGTCTCACGCCCTCGCCGAGACGGTCGACGCAGCAGTGGTGGGCGGAGTTGGTCTGGACGAGCGTCGCGCCACCGAGCGCGCGGCAAAGAAGCGAGCCCTCCTCGACCTCCACCGGGTGGCAGACGGTGTTCAGGATGCCGGTGTGGCGCCACTGGACCATGCCCTCACGAGCACCAAGGCTCGGGACGTCCATGCAGAGCGTACCGCCAAGCGCGACGTTCAGGAGCTGCGTGCCGCGGCAGGTTGTGAGCAGCGGCTTGTCCGCGGCAACGGCGGCGCGCAGGAGCGGCAGCTCGAAGGCGTCGCGCTGCGGGCAGAGCAGCGCCGGGTCGTAGGGGCGCTCGTCGCCCCAGAGCGCGGGGTTGACGTCGGGGCCTCCCGGCACGGCAATGCCGTCGGCGCGTTCCACGTACCCGGCGATGACGTCCTCGTCCTCGGTGAGCGCCATCATGAGCGGGAGGCCGCCGGCGGCGAGAATCGCGTCCACGAAGCAGTCGGCGATGGCCTCCTGGGGAGCAATCGTCTCCGATCCCTCCACGACGGGAGCCTCCCAGCGCGGGGCGACAAGAACGACCGGTCTTCTCGCCATGCCTAGTGCCCCTTGATCGAATCGAGGAAGTCACGGGCACGCTGGGTCTTGGGATGGTCGAAGAACTCGTCGGGCGAGCCCTCCTCCACGATCTGGCCGTCCGCCATGAAGACCACGCGGTCAGCCACGCGGCGCGCGAAGCCCATCTCGTGCGTGACCACGACCATCGTCATGCCGCCGCGGGCGAGCTCGACCATGACGTCGAGCACCTCGTTGATCATCTCGGGGTCGAGCGCGCTCGTGGGCTCGTCGAACATCATCGCCTTGGGTCGCATAGCGAGCGAGCGTGCGATCGCGGCGCGCTGCTGCTGACCGCCGGAGAGCTGGGCGGGGACCTTGTGGGCCTGCTCGCCGACGCCGACGCGCTCGAGGAGCTCCATCGCGTACTTCTCGGCCTCCTCCTTGCCCTGACCCAGGACCTCACGCGGTCCGAGCGTCACGTTGTCAAGAATCGTCATGTGGGCAAAGAGGTTGAACTGCTGGAACACCATGCCGAGCTCAGCACGCATGCGCGCGAGTTCACGCCCCTCCTGCGGGAGCGGCTCTCCCTCGATGAGAATCTCGCCGGAGTCGATCGTCTCGAGGCGGTTGATGGTGCGGCACATCGTGGACTTGCCGGAACCGGAGGGCCCGATCACGACGAGCACCTCTCCCCGCCTTACGGTCAGGTTCACATCGCTCAGGACGTGGAGGTCGCCATAATGCTTGTCCACGTGGCGAAGCTCTATCACCGGCACGTTCTTCTCGGCTGTGCTTTCCTGGGCCATTGCTCCCGCTCCTAGCGAATGATCTTGACACCCGTGCGGTGCGCAACGTACACGGATGCCTTGTTGATGGCAAAGTTGATGAGGACATAGATAACGGCGACGACGAGGTACATGGAGAGCAGCGCGTCGTAGTTGGTGATGAGCACGCGCGCGTTCTGCATGAGGTCGGGATAGCTCACCACGTAGGCGACCGTCGTGTCCTTGACCACGACGACGAGCTGGGCGATAAGCGAGGGGATGACGAAGCGAATCGCCTGGGGCAGCACGATTCTCCACATGGTCTTGGCCGGGCTGAGCCCGATCGAGAGGGCTGCCTCGACCTGACCCCTGGGCACGGCGTTCACACCAGCTCGAAAGACCTCGGCGAGCACGCCCGAGGCGGCGAGCGCCACCGGGAGCGTGAGCATCCAGAAGGCGGGCATCTGGATGCCGTACTGCGGGACTACAAGGAAGAAGAAGTAGATCAGAAGCAGGCTCGGCACGCCGCGGAAGAAGTCCGTGACCACGCGACAGAGGGCTGCGAGCGGGGCGATGCCGCTGGTGCGCCCCAGCATGAGCGCGAGGCCCAGCACGAGGGCGATGGCACCCGCCGTGAGCGCGACCTCGACCGTGCCCACAAAGCCCTGCAGCAGGAAGCGCCAGGTGGGCCACTCGAGCAGGAACGACCAGTAGCGCGGCGCAAGCTGGCCGGTCACGTAGAACTGGCGGACCACGAGAGCCGCGAGCAGGGCGAGAAGGACGGCAGAGATTGCCGTTCCGATCGCGATGCGACGCTTGGCGCGCGGTCCGGGAGCCTCGTAAAGCGCGGTGCGCACGCTCGGCGCAGTCTGGGTACGCGTGCTCATCGGAGTATCCTCACCCTCTTGTCGAGCCGGTTTCCGACAAACGAGATCACGAATGCCGTGAGCACGTATCCGAGCGCAGAGATCAGGAAGGCGAGGATGCCGCCCGTGGCGCGCGTGTTGACGTAGGAGACAACACCGGTGAGCTCCTGGGGAGAGAGCGGGACCTGGGAACCGAGCGCCGTCGTGAGCATGACGGCAATGAGGAGGTTCGTCATGGGCAGCACCGTGGTGCGAAGTGCCTGCGGAATCACGATGTGTCGCAGGATCTGCGTGAAGGTGAGCCCGACGGAGCGAGCCGCCTCGATCTGACCGACGCCGATCGTGTTGATACCGCTCATGAAGTTCTCGGAGCCAAAGGCGGATCCGAGCAGCACCACGGTCACGATGACGCAGGTCCGCCAGTCGAGGACCACTCGCAGCTGCGGCAGGGCGTAGGCGATGAGAATGAGCAGGGCCACGCCGGGAATGTTGCGGAACACCTGGACGTAGAGCTCGCCGAGTCCGCGCAGCGGCGCGACGGGGCTCACCCGCGCGACCGTCACGAGCACGGCGAGCACCATGACGAAGACGAACGAGACCGCCGTCATCGACCACGTGGCGAGAAGACCGTCCAGGTAGTTCTGTCCGTATGTCCCAAGCAGCTCAGCGAGGCCCATGCGACTCTCCCGCGCGCCTACGCGCCGATGGCGGGCGGCTCGGGAGCGGCGTCAATGCCGGCGCGGTCGCCGATGCAGAGCTGCCAGAGCTCCTCCCAGACGCCCTCGTCCTCAATCTGCTGGAGCCAGGCGTTCACGAAGGCGACGCCGTCCGAGTCGAGCGGCAGGCCGATGCCGTAGGCGTCGACGGGGCCGAACTCCTCGCCGGCGAGGCGGTAGCGACCGGGGTTGCGCGTCATCGAGCCCATCTGCATGGCCGTGTCGATCACATAGGCGTCGACGCGACCCTGGGAGAGCGCCGTGCGGGCCTCCTCATCAGTCTTGAACTCCTGGACGTTGGCGTCGGGGGCATACTCCTCCAGGATTGCCGGGCCGGTGGAGCCGGACTGGGCGGCCACGTTCCTGCCCGCGAGGTCATCGACGGAGTTGATGTCGGAGTTGTCGGCCATCACGAGGATGGACTGCTGCGTGGTGTAGTAGGGCCCGGCAAAGGAGATGACCTTCTTGCGGTCGTCGTTGATCGAGTAGGTGGCAAAGACGACGTCGACCTGGTCGTTCTGCAGAACGGACTCGCGCGTGTCGGACGTGACCTGCGTGATCTCCTGCTTGGACTCGTCACCCAGGATGTAGCGCGTGAGGAGCTGCGAGAGACCGGCGTCAAAGCCGCGGGTCTTGCCGTCCTGCTCGTTCAGGGACGAGAAGAGCAGCGAGGTCTGGACGCCGCCAACGCGCAGCTTGCCGGCCTCCTTGACAGCCGACGCCCAAGCGCTCGCGGCAATGACGTCGTCGGTGGCGACGGCGCCCGAGGCGATGAGCTCGTCATAGGCGGCCGAGTCGAGCTTGGTCTCCTCGGAGGCCTCCTCGTCGGTCGCGGGCGCAGGGGCCTCCGCGTCACCGCACGCGACGAGACCGAGGGAGGCAAGGGTGGCAACGCCAAGGCCAAGGGCCTGACGACGGTTGAGCATGAGATCGTTGAGGGACATGGGGACTTCCTTTCGATGGGGTCTCCGTTCACGTTTCCAAATTGTACCCAACCAACTAGGAATTAAACCCCGTCAATCGCCCATCCGTCACCTCCCCGTAACCTCCCCTGGGGCTACGCGCCCCAATCGTGCCATGACCGCAAAACGTTGGAAGTTGCGTATTTCAGTAAGCCAATACGCGATTTCCATCGTTTTGAGCGCCAAAAACGTTGGGAGTCGCGTATTAGCGCCCTTTGTCAGAGAGAGGCCCGACTCCTCAGGAGCCGGGCCTCTCGAACGGACGCGTGGAGGGAGACGCCCGTGGCGCTACCCGAGCAGCTCCTCGACGTCGAGCGCGATCATGTACTCCTCGTTGGTAGGAACCACCATGACGGTGATCGCGGAGTCGGGCGCGGAAATCACGCGCGGCTCGTCAGAGCGCGGAGCGTTCTTCTCGGCGTCGATCTTGACGCCCATCCAGCCGAGCAGCTTGCAGATGTCGGCGCGGATCTCGGGCGCATTCTCGCCGATGCCCGCGGTGAAGACCATCGTGTCCACGCCCTGCATGGAGGCGGCCATCTCGGCAAAGAGCTGAGAGACGCGGTAGTTGAACATATCGAGGGCCATCTGGCACTTCTCGTCGCCGTTGGCAGCGCCGGCCTCGATGTCGCGGGAGTCGGAGGAGACCTCGGAGACGGCGAGAAGACCGGACTTCTTGTTCATCATCGTGTCGATCTCGTCGACGCTCATGTGCGCCTCGCGGCTGAGGTAGAAGACCGTCGCCGGATCGAGCGTGCCACAGCGGGTGCCCATGATCAGGCCGTCGAGCGGGGTGAGGCCCATCGTGGTGTCCATGCACTTGCCGTCCTGGATGGCGCACAGGGAGGCGCCGGAGCCAAGATGGCAGCTCACGAGCTTGTGGGTCTTGTCGCCCATCATCTCGTGCACGGTGCGCCAGATGAAGCGGTGGCTCGTGCCGTGGGCACCGTACTTGCGGACGTGGTACTTGTCCACCACGTCGCGCGGGATGGCGTAGCGCCAGGCGTGCTCGGGCATGTGATAGTGGAAGGAAGTGTCCGGGACGATAACATTGCCGAGCTCAGGGAACATGTCGCGGCAAATCTCGATGACGTCAGCCTCGGCGTAGTTGTGCAGCGGGGCGAGCGGCGCGACCTCGCGGACCTGGGCGAGCGTCTCGTCCGTGACGACGGCGGACTCGGGGAAGTACCAGCCGCCCTGGACCACGCGGTGGCCGATGCCGCCGATGGGCTTGTCGACGGTCTTGAGGATGTCAAAGACGTACTTGATGGCGGTCTTGTGGTCCGGGAGCGCGACCTCGAGCTTCTGCTTCTCGCCACCCATCTCCTCGTGACCGACGAAGGAGCCGTCGATGCCAATGCGCTCGCAGTTGCCCTTGGCATAGACCTCGCGGGTGTCGACGTCAAGGAGCTGGTACTTGAGCGACGAGCTGCCAGCGTTGATAACGAGTACGTTCATGACTCTCCTCTCGCGGGGTCTCCCCCACTCAGCGTTGAAACACAACACTCATATCATACGCCCGACGAACAGCCTTCGTCGCCCTCACGTCGATGAACGGGCTGGTTGGGCTTCTCTCCGAGAAGTGCGCTGCGCGGAACTTCTCTGCGAGAAGCCCAACCAGCCCTAGGCAACGGTAGGCGCTAGGGTCTTTCGGAGGGAAGTTCTGCGGAGCACACTTCCCGGAGAAAGACCCTGGCGCCGGTCAGCTACGTCTGAGGGGTTAGGGGATGAGGCCCTCGCCGAGGGGCTTGCCGCCGAGGACGTGCATGTGGAGGTGCATGACGGTCTGGCCGGCCGCTGCGCCCGTGTTCATGATGCAGCGGAATCCGGACGCGACGACGCCGGTCTTCTCGGCGACCGCCTTGACGGCGCGCTCCATGGAGGCGAGGGTCTCGGCGGGGACGTCGTCGACGAAGTTCTCATGGTGCGCCTTGGGCACCACGAGGACGTGGACCGGCGCCTGCGGGTTGAGGTCGTTGAACGCGACGACGCTCTCGTCCTCGTAGAGGAACTCGCTCGGGATCTCTCCGTTGGCGATCTTGCAGAAGATGCAGTCTGACATGGGTCGTCCCCTCTCCTAGGTGCTACTCGTCAAGATAGGCAGTGCTCGGCGCCGACGACGTGTCGGTAGTCGCGGCGTTCTCGTCCGTGGCATCGAGAAGGACGCGGACCTTCTGCTCGGCGTTGGCAAGCCGCTCGCGCAGGCTCCGAAGGAGCTCGACGCCGCGGCTGTAGCGCTCGAGAGACTCCTCGAGCTCGAGGTCCCCGGACTCGAGAGACCGGACGATCTGCTCGAGCTCGATGGAGGCCTCCTTGAAGGTCATGTCCTCGATCTTTCTCTGCTGGTCTGCCATGGAAACCCCCTTCCGGGCTCACGCCCGATCTTCGTGTACGACGTTCACGCGCGCCTCGAAGGACCCTCTGCCGAGAAGGACGCACACCTCGTCACCAGGCGCGAGCCCCGCGGCGTCCTTGATCACGTGCCCCGAGGAGTTCCTCGCGATCGCATAGCCGCGCGCGAGGACCGAGAGCGGCGAGAGCGCGTCGAGCGAGGCGGCAAGCCGGGCGAGCGTCGTCTCGGCAGGGCGCAGGAGCCTGCCGCCGGCATCCGCGAGGCGCCCGGTCGCCTGGGAGAGCCGCTCGCCTCGGAGGGCGAGCGCACGCGGTATGGCGTCATGGAGACGCTGCTCAGTCTGCAGGAGGTCCGCCCCGCGGGCGCGCAGCGACGAGAGCGGGTCGACGAGGCAGCTCCTGCCCCCGAGCGCCTCCAGCGCGACTCGGCGGCGGGAGAGGTCCGCCTCGGCGCTCCCCGCCATGAGGCGGGCGGCGGACTCCGTGCGCTGGCGACGGAACTCGATGGCGGCGGACATCGCGCGGCCCAGGCGAACCTGGCGCTGGAGCATCTGGCGCTCGACCTCGTCGATGGCGGGCGCGACGGACTCGGCGGCGGCGGTGGGCGTGGAGGCGCGGCGGTCCGCCACCATGTCGGCGATCGTGGTATCCGGCTCGTGTCCGATGCCGGTCACCACGGGGACGGGACAAGCAGCGATCGCACGTGCGAGACCCTCATCGTTGAAGCACATGAGGTCCTCGAACGAGCCGCCCCCGCGGACGAGAAGGACGGCGTCGGGCCGGGAGGCGGCGGCGGTGGAGAGCGCACGCACGATGGTGGCGGGGGCGTCTGCGCCCTGCACCGAGCAGCCCACGACGTCGATCTCGACGAGCGGGTTGCGGCGGGCGAGCGTACGCTTGACGTCCTCGATGACACTACCGGAAAGCGACGTGACGACGCAGACGCGCGAGCAGAACGCCGGAACGCGCCGCTTGCGCGACGGGTCCATCAGACCCTCGCGCTCGAGCGCGCGGGCAAGCTCCGCAACCTGCTGGCGGAGGAGGCCCTCGCCGGCGGCCTCGACCCTGCTCGCGACGAAGGAGAGCCTCCCGGACGCCTTGTACACGTCGAACTTGCCGGTGAGCTGCACCGAGAGGCCGTCACGGAGCTCGAACCCCATCTTCTGGGCCGTGCCGCGCCAGACGATGACGCTCATCGAGGCGCCGTCGTCCTTGACGTCGAAGTAGCAGTGGCCGGAGCGGGCGTTGGGGCCCCTGAAGCCGGAGACCTCGCCGTTGACGACGAGCGTGGGCCAGGCGGACACGGCGCCCTTGGCGAGCGCCACGGCATCTGAGACGGAGAGGGGCTGAGAGGAGTCGGACATCAGTCGTTGCTCCTGCCACCGTAGCGCCCGAGCAGGTAGACGAGCTGCATGATGGAGGTCAGCGCGGCGGCGACGTAGGTGAGCGCGGCGGCGGTGAGCACCGCGCGGGCGCCCTTCTCGTCCACGCCGGAGCCCCGGGAGGAGAGAAACGCCACGGCCCGGCGGGAGGCGTCGATCTCTACGGGGAGCGTGACAAGCTGGAAGACGACGGCGACCGCGAACAGGACGATCGCGAGCTGCACGAGGCCCCCGAGGTTGAGCAGGACGCCCGCCAGCAGGACGAGTATCCAGGAGTTCTCCGCTATGCCGACCGCCGGCACGAGCATGGTCCTGATGCGATACGGGAAGAATCCCTGGGCTGCCTGGATGGCGTGACCTGCCTCGTGACAGGCGACGGCAAGAGAGGCGACCGAGGCGCCGCGGTAGTTGTCGTCGGAGAGATGAAGCTTGTTGTCACGGGGGTCGTAGTGGTCGGTGAGCGTCCCCGCAACGCGGGTGATGCCCACGCCGGTGGCTCCCCCGTCGGCCAGCATGACGCTGGCGACCTCTGCCCCGGTGCCGGGAATGCCAGCGTCCACCTGCGACCACTTGCGATAGGTGCTCTTGATGTAGGCCTGCGCGGCGGTGCCCAGGACAAGCGCGACGAGAACGACGACGAGGTATCCCGTGTCCACGCCGTAACCAAAGTAGAAGGGCATCCTGTCTCCAATCATCGGGTACGTGGACCATTCTACCCGCCTGACCGGACGAGAATCGTCGGGACGTCTAGAGGAGCTCGATCCGCCCGTCCCTCACCGTGAGCCCCACCTCGCCGGCAAGGAGGCGCTCCAGCGTGGAGCCGGCGAGCTCGTGGCGCCAGCCGCTGGCGAGCGAGGAGCTGCCGCGATCCTGCACGAACTCAAGAAGGTCGTCGCGCGTGGCAATGAGCTGGGTCGCCACGCCGCTGCGCTCGGAGATGAGCCTCAGGACGGCGTACATGAGGTCGATCACGCTCTCGGTGTCGGCGGAGGGGCGGGCATGACGCTCCATCTTCGGGCACTCGTCCGCGGGGCAGGCCGCGCCCCGGGCGACGGCGGCAAGCAGTGAGCGCGCGTCCCCCTCCCCGATCTGGTCGGTGCCGCGGATGCGCCTCAGCCGGTCGAGCGTGGTGGGCGTCCGCTTGCACACCTCGACGATGACCTCGTCCGACGCGACCCACTTCCGCGGGAGGTCGCGGCGCGCCGCCGTCTCCTCCCTCCACGCGCAGGCCTCGCGCGCGACGGCGAGCTGACGGCGCGTGAGCGAGCCGGCGCGCCGGAGGCGCCGGTACGCCTCGCGCGGGTCGCGCTTGATGCGAGCGGGGTCGCAGAGCGCCTCCATCTCCGGCGCGACCCACGAGAGTCGGTCGCGCTCGATAAGCTCCGCCATCATGCGGTCGTAGATTCCGGGGAGATAGCGCACGTCGTCCTCGGCGTACGTCAGCTGCTCGGGGTCGAGGGGCCTCCTGGACCAGTCGGTGAGCGACTCCGCCTTGGGCAGTCGCACGCCGCAGTAGGACTCCACGAGGGAGGCATAGCTCACCTGCTGGCGAAGGCCAAGAAACGCAGCGGCGAGCTGCGTGTCGAACACGGGCGCGCACGTGACGCCCATGCCGTCGAGAAGGACCTCGAGGTCCTGACCGCACGCATGGAACACCTTCGTCACGGATGGGTCCTCGAAGAGCTCCGCGAGGGGCGTGAGGTCGTCGATCAGTATGGGGTCGATCGCGGCAATGTTGTCACCGGCCGCGACCTGGACCAGGCACAGCTTGGGAAAGTAAGTCCTCTCTCGGAGGAACTCGGTGTCCACGGCAATGACCTTCGCCGCGCTCGCTTGCTGGCAGAACTGCTCAAGCTCGTTCTTGGTGGAGAGGTACAAGTCGCTCGATTCTCCCCTTCATAGGGGGTTGGCTACACTGAGTTGATGCGCTTCTTACGGAAACCTATCATATGATAGCCAAACGGCTTGGGTTCCACGGGAGGAGTTCAGTGCGTACGCTCGTCATCCATAACCCGCGCTCCGGCTTTGGTTCGGACGCCGTGTTCCAGTTCGAGCGCGCCTTGATGCGTGGCGGTGACGAGTGCGTCATGCGCATGCTCAGAGACGACTTCGAGGCCCATCATGCCTGCGAGGACGCAGACGAGTTTGACGTCGTCGTGCTCTCGGGTGGAGACGGCACCATCTCGTCTTTGCTCTACGCACTTCGCGACCGCACCGTTCCGGTCTGCGTCTTTCCCTCCGGTACGGCGAATCTGCTCTACGCCAACATCGGAAATGCGCTCGAGCCGGCGGCACTCGCCCGCGCCTGCCGCATCGGAAAGACGGCCGACCTCGACCTCGGCGAGATCTCCTGGGAGCGCGAGGACGGCACGCGCGCGACGCACGGGTTCGCACTCATGTCCGGCACCGGCTTTGACGCCCAGATCATGCAGGCCGCCCTCCCCAACAAGCCCATCATGGGCCAGGCAGCCTACTTCGCCGCAGCCCTCGCCAACCCGCGACCCACCGTCTCCCGGTTCCGGATTAGCGTCGACGGCACCACGTACGAGCGCGACGGCATCGCCTGCCTGGTCGCCAACGCCGCGATGATCCAGGGCGACATTGAGATCATCCCCGATTGCCGCATGGACGACGGCCTGCTCGACGTCATCGTCGTGGAGACCTCTGACACCGCCCAGCTCCTGAAGCCCCTCGCCTTCGGCCTCCTCGACCACAGCGGTCGCTCGGCCGGAAGGCCGCACATCGAGTCGTTCAAGGGCAGGGAGATCGTCATCGAGTCCTCCGTCCCCGTTCCGCTCGAGGTGGACGGCGACGTCGCCCCGGGGCTCGTGTCCTCCTACTCTGCACGCGTCCTGCCCAAGGCGGCGCGCGTCATCGTCGACCCCATGAGCCCGTACGGCACCGCGGACGACGGCTCCTCGCGCTTCGGCAGCTCCGACGTCATTGCCTATCCCGACTAGGCCCCTTACGGGACGAGCGCGAGCAGCGCGTAGGCGCCCATTCCCACGAGCGCGCACCAGATCAGCGAGCCCGTCCTTCTCGCCACGACGACCACCAGGGCGGCAGCGGCTATCGGTTGCCACGAAAGCCCGACGGTAGGGTCAAAGAGGTCGTTGGCGACAAGCGCGGCGAAGGCCGCCGGCGGGATGAGCGAGAGCGCCTCGCTCACGCGTGGGGAGAGCTCACGCCCCTTGAGCGCGAGCAGGGGCACGCAGCGACACGCCAGGATCACCACAAGGACGCAGAGATAGAACACAAGGAAGTCGGTGTCGCTCATCGCCGACTCCCCCTCCCCTCGCGCTCGAACGACCCGCACGCGAGCCCCGCCGCAATCCCCGCGAGCGCCCCCACGAGCACGGAGACCGACCCGACACCCAGAGCCTTCAGCAGCAGGACCGCGGCGACGGAGACGGAGACGACGACGGCCGTGACGACCGTCCAGCTGCGAGACACGAGCAGGCACACGAAGATCGACGTCATGGCGAACGACATGACCGTCGTGGGGATGGCGAGCGCCGGCCCCACGGCCGCGCCGAGGGCGTTCGCGAACGCCCACGAGAACATGCTCATGAGGTTGACGGCGGTCGCACGCTCGGGGCCCCACGCCTCGTCGGCAGCAAAGCGGTCGAGGTTCACGCCAAAGCTCTCGTCAGTGACCGTGGCGGCAAACAGGGTCGCGAGCGGCCGGGGGGCGGAGGCCAGATACGGCGAGAGGGCCGCCGAATAGAGAAGCTGTCTGGTGCTCACGAGGGCGACGCTCGCGATCATGGACGCGAGCGGGGTGCCGGCGAGCGCAAGCGACGCCATCATGAACTGCCCGGCCCCGGAATAGAACGTTGCCGAGAAGAGAAACGCCGCCGCCGGGCCCAGTCCCACCTCGGCGGCCATGACGCCGCAGGGTATTCCGATCGTCACGTACCCGAGCATGACCGGGAGGGCGGCCCGCAGGGCTGCCGAGAGGTCTGCGCGCGTGGGCATGCTAGCGCCTGTCATCGACGGGGAAGCGCACGCCCGTCTGCCGACGGATCTCGTCCATGACGGCAAGGGAGTCGAGCGTCACGCGCTCGAGGCGGTCCCGGAGGGCGAGCGCCTCCCCCGTCCCGTTGATGGCGGCGACAAAGTCCTCGACCTCGCAGGCCATGTCCCGGTCCGGTACGTCGACGGGAACGGGCCGGGCGTCCATACCCTCCATGCGGAAGAGCATGCCCTTGTCCTCGTGGGCGTGGATGCGCAGGTTGACGGGACAGGAGGTCTGGTCCCAAACGAGCGTCCCCCGCTCGCCCGCAACCTGCGAGGGCAGAAGGTCGTCACTCACCTTGCCGTAGGAGAGGCTCACGACCTTGTCCCCATAGCCGAGGATCGCCTCGCCGGCGAGGTCGATCGTGTCACAGGGGTCGTCCGCGGCACAGCCCGGAACAGCGTCCGTGACGGCGAGCGCGCGAATCGTGTCGGGCCGGCCAAACAGCGCGACGGCGGGCTCGACGCAGTAGACGCCAATGTCCATGAGCGCACCGCCGGCGAGCACGGGGTCAAAGATGTTGAGGCGCTCGCCCGCCCGGAAGCGGGCCATGCGCGAGGTGACCTTTGAGAAGCGGAAGGCCGCCAGGCGGACGGGACCTAGCTCCGACCGGGTGATGCGCTCGATTGCGTCAAAGGATGGCACGTGCAGGTTGCGCATGGCCTCCATCACAACGACCCCGCGCCCGCGCGCGGCGTCGAACACCTCACGTGCCTGCGCCTCGCAGGCGGCAAGGGACTTCTCGACGAGCACGTGCTTGCCGCCGGAGATCATGGCGAGCGCCTGGTCGGCATGGAGGCCATTGGGGCTCGCGATGTACACGGCGTCGACGTCGGCGCACCGCGCGAGCTCCCCCAGATCGTCGAAGAACAGACGGGCCCCATGGCGCTCCCCAAAGCTCCGCGCACGGTCGAGCGACCTCGAGTACGTGGCGACGCACTCCGCCCCCTCGACCTCTTCGAGCGCCTCGAGAAAGCGCTCGCAGATCCCGCTCGTGCCAATCGTCGCAAACCTGATCACGCCCATGCTGGCTCCCTTCGCCTCTCCGTCGATTCTAGCACCGTGCTTTTCCCGTGCTCCTCCCCGGAAGGCTGCTATGGTGTACAGGATGCGGAAAGGGGCAGGGGTGGACAGGTACGCTTTCGAAAGCCGGGTGCGTTACAGCGAGTGCGACCAGACGGGGCGCCTCTCGCTCGTCTCGATGGTCAACTACCTCCAGGACAGCTCGACGTTTCAGTCCGAGGAGCTCGAGTGCGGCTTTGCGAGCCTGCGCGAGCACGGCATCGCCTGGATTCTCGCCAACTGGCGCATCGAGTTCGGCGAGCTGCCCCGGCTCGGCGAGAAGATCTCCATCTCGACCTGGTGCTACGAGATGACGCGCTCCCATGCCCTGCGCTGCTTCGCCATCACCAACGAGGACGGCGTCGACGTCGTGCGCGCGGACTCGCAGTGGTTCGTCTTCGACACGAGGGCGGGTCATGTCTCCCGCGTACCAGATGATCAGCGCGTCTATCTTTCCGATTGCCCGCGTGCCGACATGGCCCCGCTGAATCGTCGCATGAGAACGGAGGGAGAGGGCAGCCCGTGCGCTCCCTTCCTGGTCCGCTCTCACCACCTTGACACCAACAACCACATGAACAACGCCCAATACGTTCTTCTCGCCCACGACGCCCTGGAGGAGCTCGGCTGCTCGCAGCGCCTGGGCTGCGTCTCTGTGCTCTATCGCAAGATGGCACTGCTCGGCGACGTCATAGCGCCGATCGTGTACCAGCGCGAGGGCGGATGGGACGTTGACCTCACCGACGGAGAGGGTGCCACCTACGCGCTCGTTCGCTTTGACGCTCGACAGGAGGAAGCATGATCGTTCACGTCGCAGCCGCGCTCATCTACCGAGAAGGACGCCTGCTCGCGGCCAGAAGGGCCGACGGCGGACAGGACGGGAAGTGGGAGCTTCCGGGCGGCAAGATCGAGGAGGGCGAGAAGCCCGTCGAGGCGCTGCGCCGCGAGGTTCGCGAGGAGCTTGGGTGCGAGCTGGGACCCGCATGGCTCTACGACACCGTGGAGCACGACTACCCCGACTTCCACCTTGCCATGGACTGCTTTGTCTGCCAGCTTCCCGCCGGCGCGGAACCCTCGCCCCACCAGGACGTCCACTCCGAGCTGCGCTGGCTCTCACGAGACGAGCTGTTCGACGTCGAGTGGCTTCCCGCGGACGTCACGCTGATGCGCTCGCTCTCCTACTACTGGGACGAGGCCTTTGCGGACCAGCTCCTCTAGCTCCGCTTGGTATGATTGACTCGAGAGAGAGGAGCCCATATGCCCGAGGAAGACGTCCCGTCGACGAGCATCGAGAAGCCGCGCGTGGTCGAGGGCCCGAGCGCAACCACCGATCCCGATAACGCAAACTCCGGACCGGTTGCCTACGTGATCTTCGGGCTTGCCATAGGTGTCCTCGCCCTCATGCTGATGAGCCTGACGAGCTGCGTCGACGCGCTCGGCACGCTCGTCGCGAACCACCCTGAGGGAGTCTCGTCCTCGGTGACCCACGACACGCACGACGAATGGGATGACGAGTGGGACGAGATGTGGGATGACCTCGAGAACGACTTTGACGACGAGGACTTCTTCGGCGGCCTCGAGGGCCCGAGCGAGCCGACGTCTCGAGCCTGACGAGAGGGGAATCACGTGAGCAAGGCAGACGACCTGTTCATCTCGATGTGCTCCGACATCATCGAGCACGGTACCACCACCGAGGGCCAGAAGGTCCGCCCGCGCTGGGAGGACGGCACACCCGCCTACACCATCAAGCGCTTTGGCGTGTGCAACCGCTACGACCTGCGCGAGGAGTTCCCGGCGCTGACGCTTCGTCGGACCGCCCTCAAGTCCGCGATGGACGAGGTGCTCTGGATCTACCAGCGCAAGTCCAACAACATCCACGACCTCAAGCCCCACATCTGGGACGAGTGGGCGGACGAGACGGGCTCGATCGGCAAGGCGTACGGGTATCAGGTGGGCGTGAAGTCGCACTACCCCGACGGTGACTACGACCAGATGGACCGCGTCCTCAAGGACCTGCGCGAGAACCCCTACTCCCGCCGCATCATGACGAACCTCTACACCTTTGCCGACCTCTCCGAGATGAACCTCTACCCCTGCGCCTACAACGCGATCTACAACGTGACGCAGGAGAGCGGCGAGGACCGTCCCACGCTCAACATGGTGCTCGTCCAGCGCAGCCAGGACGTGCTTGCGGCCAACAACTGGAACGTGTGCCAGTACGCGATCCTGCTCATGATGGTGGCGCAGGCCTCGAACATGAACGCCGGCGAGCTCGTCCACATGATCGCCGACGCCCACATCTACGACCGCCACGTCGACGTCGTGCGCGAGCTCATCTCGCGCCCCACGTACCCGGCGCCCACCGTCCGCCTGAACCCCGAGGTCATGAACTTCTACGAATTCACAACCGACGACCTGATCGTCGAGAACTACGAGCACGGCCCGCAGGTCAAGGACATCCCGATCGCCGTCTGATCGTCCGGCGAGAAGGGCGAGAGGGGCATTGCCCCGGCGCTCAGACAGCTTGCCGAGAAGAACGCTCGGCAAGAACTCGCGGCGGGACAAAGCCCCCCACCCTTCTCGCCTGCGTTTCTCGAGCCCGTGGCCCGGCACATTGTCCCGCGCGCAGTTCTGCAGGCGCGCCCTTTGCGCCGAAGCTGTCTGAGCACGGGGCAATGTGCCGGGCCATGACCCACAGAAAGGTATGAATGATGAGCTGCAAGCTGAGTGCGATCGTGGCGGTGTGCGACGACTGGGGCATTGGGCTCGACGGCGGGATGGTCGTCGAGAACCGTGAGGACATGCGGCACTTCGTGTCCTGCACGACGGGTCACCCGGTCATCATGGGGAGAAAGACGCTCGGGAGCTTCCCGGGAGGGCGTCCGCTCAAGAACCGCCGCAACGTGGTGCTCACGCGTGACGCGTCCTTCTCGCCCGAGGGCGTGGACGTGGTGCACTCCGTCGAGGAGGCGCTCGCCGCGGTCGCGGACGAGGACGAGGCGTGGGTCATCGGCGGGGGTCAGGTCTACGAGCTGCTCCTCCCCCACTGCGACCGCGCCGTCGTGACGCGCAACCACTGCGCGCGAGAGAGCGACACCTTCTTCCCCAACCTCGACGCGCTCCCCGACTGGGCGCTCACCGAGGTTCGCGACGGCGGCGTCACCCCCGAGGGCATCGCCTTCGACTTCGTGACCTACGAGCGCCGATAGCACGCCGTTCTTCTCGCCGGCTCCTTGGTTGCCAATCCCGGTCAGCGCGTGGAGCATGACCATAAATTCCAAGTAGCGCACGCATTGTAACCACGAATCTTGAATTGCGCGCGTCGAGAAGGACGCGCAGCTCGAGTTTTTTGTCCAAAAGGCACAAACACAAGCGCGCAAGCCCGGATTCGTGGTCACCAAAGGCACCGCCGCGCGCGTAAGCCCGGATTTATGGCCGTGATGCTTCCCTCAACCCAGAAGGGCCCGCCAGCCGCGAGGCTGACGGGCCCGAAGTCACGCTATGTGACGGACGCTAGTCGGTGTCGACCGCGGCGTCGACCTGGCTGCGGAGGAACTCCTCGGCGTCCTTGCGGCCGCGGGAGAGCTCGGCGGCGGCCATGACGGGCACCCAGTAGTGCACCTTCTGCTTGGCGATGTCGGCCTTCTTGGAGAAGAGGTCGAGGTAGGCCTCGGCGTGGCCGGGGTGATACATCTTAAAGAGGATGTAGGTCATCGCGGCGTCGGCCTCGGGCAGGCCACGGGTGACGTGGGTCCAGTCGCAGGCGTAGAGCGTGCCGTCCTCGGCGACGATCACGTTGGACGGGTTGAAGTCGCAGTGGCAGATGCTGCGGCCCGGCGCCATGCGGTCGGCCCTCATCTGGAGGTCGTAGCGCACGGACGGATCAAGCTCGGGGGCCTTGCCCACCATGCCGGCGATCTTGGTCTTCTGGTCCTTCATGAGCTCGGAGCCGTTGATGCTCTGGATCTCGATCTGGAAGTCGACGAACTGCTCGAGCAGCTTGTCGTACTCGGGGGTGCCCTCGGCGGCGTCCATCAGCGAGCGCATGGTGACTCCCTCGACGTACTCCGTGGAGAGGGCCCAGGAGCCATCGGCGACCTGGGAGACCTCGAGGACCTTGGGCACGCGAACGCCGGCCTCGATAACGCGGGCGATGTTCAGGGCCTCGTTGAAGACGTCGGACGCGGGCTTGGTGGCCTTGAAGACCTTGACGATGCGACCGCCGTCAACGTAGACGACCTTGTTGTGGCGCTCGACGATGACCTGCTTGCTGTCAGAAAGTTCCATTGCTGCCTCCTTCTGGGCAACGAGAAGAACGTGTGCGGACTAGTCCTCGTAGGAGCTGGGCTCGCGGCCGTAGAAGGCGTCGAGGTAGAGCTCCTTGATCTCGGAGATGAGCGGGTAGCGCGGGTTGGCGCCGGTGCACTGGTCGTTGAACGCGTTCTCGGACATCTCGTCGAGCGTGGCGAGGAAGTCCTCCTCGGTGACACCAAAGCCGGCGATGGTCTCGGGCACGCCCACGTGAGCCTTGAGCTCCTCGATGCGGGCGATGAAGTTCTCGAAGACCTCCTGGTCGGTGCGGCCCTTGATGCCGCAGAAGCGACCGGCCTCGGCGTAGCGCGCCAGGGTCTTGGGGTGGTCGTACTGCGGGAAGGTGCCCATCTTCACCGGGCGCTCGGCGGCGTTGTAGCGCATGACGCGGGTGAGGATGACGGCGTTGGCCAGGCCGTGGGCGATGTGGTGGTAGGCGCCGAGCTTGTGAGCCATGGAGTGGTTCACGCCGAGGAAGGCGTTGGCGAAGGCCATGCCGGCGAGGCAGGACGCGTTGGCCATGTGGTCGCGGGCCTCGACGTCGGTGCCGTCGTCATAGGCGCGCTCGAGGTAGGTGAGGACGAGCTTCATGGCGCGCAGGGCGAGGCCGTCGGTGTAGTCGGACGCCATGATGGAGACGTAGGCCTCGAGGGCGTGCGTGAGGACGTCGACGCCGGAGGCGGCAGTCAGGCCCTTGGGCTGGGTCATCATGTTGTCGGTGTCGACGATGGCCATGTTGGGCAGGAGCTGGTAGTCGGCGATCGGCCACTTGGTGCCGGTGTTGGCGTCGGTGATGATCGAGAAGGGCGTCACCTCGGAGCCGGTGCCGGAGGAGGTGGGGATGGCCACGAAGAAGGCCTTCTCACCCATCTGCGGGAACGTGTAGACGCGCTTGCGGATGTCCATGAAGTCCATGGCCATGTCCTCGAACTTGGCCTCGGGGTGCTCGTACATCATCCACATGATCTTGCCGGCGTCCATGGCGGAGCCGCCGCCGATGGCGATGATGCAGTCGGGCTCGAAGGCCTTGACCTGCTCGAGGCCACGCTCACAGTCCTGGAGCTTGGGGTCAGGCGAGATGGACCAGAAGCTGGAGTAGACGATGCCCTGCTCGTCAAGGGAGGCCTCGATCTTCTTGGTGAAGCCGCTCTTGTAGAGGAAGGAGTCGGTGACGATGAAGGCGCGCTTCTTGCCGTAGACCTCGGAGAGCTCGCGCAGCGCCACGGGCATGCAGCCCTTCTTGAAGAAGACCTTCTCGGGAACACGGAACCACAGCATGTTCTCACGCCTCTCTGCAACGGACTTGATGTTGAGCAGGTGCTGGGGGCCGACGTTGCCCGAGACGGAGTTGCCGCCCCAGGAGCCGCAGCCGAGCGTCAGCGACGGCGGCATCTTGAAGTTGTAGATGTCGCCGATGCCGCCCTGGGCGGCCGGGGTGTTGATGAGGATGCGGCAGGTCTTCATGCGCTTGGCGTGCTCGGCCATCTTCTCCGTCTCGCGGGTGTCGATGAAGAGCGAGCTCGTGTGGCCGTAGCCGCCGTCGGCGATGAGGCGCTCCGCCTTGGAGAGGGCGTCCTCCCAGTTCTTGGCACGATACATGCCGAGGATGGTGGTGAGCTTCTCGTGCGCCCACGGCTCGGAGGGCTCGACGGACTCGACCTCGCCGATGAGGACCTTGGTGCTGGCCGGGACGGTGACGCCGGCGGCCTCGGCGATCTTGGGGGCAGGCTGGCCGACCATCTTGGCGTTGACGCCGCCGTTGACGATGACGGTGTTGCCGACCTTGGCGATCTCGTCGCCCTGGAGGAAGTAGCAGCCGCGCTTCTGGAACTCGGCCTTGACCTTGTTGTAGACCTTGTCGAGGACGATGACGTTCTGCTCGGTCGCGCAGATCATGCCGTAGTCGAAGGTCTTGGAGTGGATGATCGAGTTGACGGAGAGCTCGATGTCGGCGGTGT
The DNA here is from genome assembly GCA_963928085.1 of uncultured Atopobiaceae bacterium. Taxonomy (GTDB): domain Bacteria; phylum Actinomycetota; class Coriobacteriia; order Coriobacteriales; family Atopobiaceae; genus Thermophilibacter. Next base: position 752,763 of record CAWVDR010000001.1, on the reverse strand, counting down.
CGTCGATGATCGCCGGGTTGTTGCCCGGGCCGACGCCGAGGGCGGGCTTGCCGGAGGAGTAGGCGGCGTTCACCATGCCCGGGCCACCGGTGGCCAGGATGATGTCGGCGGAGCGCATGAGCTCGGAGGTCATGTCAAGGGACGGCACGTCGACCCAGTCGATGATGCCCTTGGGGGCACCGGCGGCCTCGGCGGCCTCGCGCACGATGCGGGCGGCCTCGGCGGTGCACTTGCCGGCGCGCGGGTGCGGGGAGATGAGGATGGCGTTGCGGGTCTTCAGGGAGATGAGCGTCTTGAAGATCGCGGTGGAGGTGGGGTTGGTCGTCGGGATGACGGCGGCGACGATGCCGAGCGGCTCGGCGATCTGCTTGTAGCCAAAGGCGGGGTCGTCGGAGATGACGTCGCACGTCTTCATGTCCTTGTACTTGTTGTAGATGTACTCGGAGGCGTAGTGGTTCTTGATGACCTTGTCCTCCATGACGCCGTAGCCGGTCTCCTCGACGGCCATCTTGGCCAGCGGGATGCGGGCCTTGTTGGCGGCCATGGCGGCCTCATAGAAGATCTTGTCCACCTGCTCCTGGGTGAACGTTGCGAACTCGGCCTGCGCGACGCGCATCTCCTTGATGCGCTCCTGCAGCGCCTCGACGCTGTCGATCGGGGTCCTGACGATGTCTGCCATGCGTTCCTCCTATTTCTCGGACCGTGCGGTGACGCATCACGGCGCGGTCGTACAAAGGACAAGGTAAAGCGCGTTGGTTCGGACCTGTATGCGCACATCTCGCATACTTGGTTGAGTATAGCATGACGCGGCGCGCGCCCGACCTCGGCATGCCGAGCGCGCTGAATTGCCTAGTGAGCGCCGGTGAGCACGCGCTGCACCCAGTCCACGTCATCGGTCGTCTTCATCTTCTCGAGGACCGCCTCGTCCTCGAGGATGCGGCAGATGTTGGCGAGAACCTCGAGGTGCTCCTCACCCTTGCCCGCGATGCCAAAGACGAGCTGGGCCTTCTCGCCGTCGAAGTCGACACCCTCGGGGTACTGCTGCAGAACCACACCGGTCTTCTCGACAGCCTCCTTGGCCTCGTTGGTCCGGTGCGGAATCGCGATGCCCATGCCGATGTAGACGCTGGTGAGACGGTCGCGCTCCACCATGGCGTCCACGTAGGGCTCGCTCACGCATCCGCGCTCCACGAGGAAGCCCCCGGAGTCACGGATGCACTGCTCGCGGCTGACGGGGGCAAGGCCGAGCCGGATGTCGGCCGTCTCGATCCTGAGGCTCGGACGATCCTCCTCGATCGGCTCGGGCGCGGGGGCAGGCGTGGTCTCCATGAGCTCAGAGGCGTGGCTGAGCTGCGTGAGCGCCTTGTAGAGGGAGTCGAGCGCGGGGTCGTCGAGGAAGTTGTCGATCGTGACGATCTGTGCCGCGGGCGCGCTCTTGCGGGCGCGCTCGGAGAGCACGCGCTGGCACACGACGATGCTGGCGTCAGCGGGGACGCTGTCCACGCTGGAGTGCTCGACGGTGAGGTCGGGGCGCTCGGCCCTGATGCGGTTGCGGAAGCGCGTGGCGCCCATGGCGGACGAGCCCATGCCGGCGTCGCAGGCAAAGACAATCTTGCCGCCCTCGGTGTCGGATATGACGGCCGCCTCGGCGGTGCCCTTCATCTCGCGCAGCTGCTCGCTCGCCTGGTCGAGGTCGGCGACCTCCATGGAGCGCACGAGCGGGACGGCGATGGCAAACGAGACGCCCGCGGCGATGACGACGCCGATGAGGTTGGTGACGATGCAGTCGGAGGGAGACATGGAGAGGAACGCGATGATCGAACCCGGTGAGGCCGCGGAGGTGAGCCCGGCGCCCATGAGGCTGTACCAGGCGATGGCGCACATGTTGCCCACGATGGGCGCAATGATGACCTTGGGGTTCATGAGCACGTACGGGAAGTAGATCTCGTGGATGCCGCCAAAGAAGTGGATGATCACGGCGCCCGGCGCCGACTGGCGGGTCTTCTTGTCCCTGCAGAAGAAGCAGTACGCGAGAAGGACGCCCACGCCGGGGCCGGGGTTGGCCTCGAGCATGTACATGATCGAGCGCCCGGTCTCCTCCGCCTGCGCGATGCCGATGGGCGTGAAGATGCCGTGGTTGATCGCGTTGTTGAGGAAGAGCACCTTGGCCGGCTCGATGAAGACGGCCAGCAGCGGCATCAGCGCGTACTGCATGAGAATCTGGACGCCGCCCATGAGGACCGCGAGGATGGTCGTCATGATCGGACCGATGGCCAGGTAGCCGAGCATGGAGAGCAGCATGCCGAGGATGCCGACGGAGAAGTTGTCGATCAGCATCTCAAAGCCCGCGGGCGTGTGACCCTCCATGAGGCGGTCGAAGGTCTTTATGACCCATCCGGCGAACGGACCCATGACCATGGCGCCCATGAGCATCGTCGTGTCGGGGGCGCCGGCGATGCAGCCGATGACCGCGATGGCGCCGGCGATGCGCCCGCGGTCCCCTCCCGTGAGATAGCCGCCCTGAGCGGCGATGAGGACCGGGATGAGATAGCTGAGCATGGGGCCGGTGATGCTCGCGAACCCCTCGTTGGGCAACCAGCCCGTCTCGATGAACAGTGCGGTCAGAAAGCCCCAGGCGATAAAGGCACCGATGTTGGGCATGACCATTCCGCTGAGGAACTTGCCGAACCTAGAGAGACCCTCGCGCACAGACATTGGCCCCTCCTTCCCTTGAGGCCCGTCGCAACGGGCCGACGCGTTGAACAGAGTGGCTTGCGCCGTGACTTTTGTTTCAACGATTCGAATACTACTCTTTTGTTTCAATAGTCTTGAATTGACAGCAGGCTTGGCCGACGAACGGCATGTTTTTGGCGGTATACGGTTATTTCTTGCCAAATTTCACTTTTGGTTTGACAACATGATTCTTGTTATTACGATAGCTATTGACTTTTGTTTCAACAGCTTTGCTTGTCAAATCAATCAGGAGAGGAGGCTCAGATGATCTATACCGTCACGCTCAACCCGGCGCTCGACAAGACCGTCACCGTCCCCGGCTTCACGGTCGACGAGGTCAACCGCGTCTCAGGTCTTCGAGAGGACCCGGGCGGCAAGGGCATCAACGTGTCCAAGGTCATCGCAAAGCTCGAGGGGAGCAGCAGGGCCCTTGCCCTGCTCGGGGGGACGACCGGCGCGAAGATCGAGGCACTTCTCGGCAACGAGGGCATAGACGTCTGGAGGTTCGAGGCACACGGGGAGACGAGGACAAACCTCAAGGTCGTCGACCCCGTGCTCGGAACGAACACCGACATCAACGAGCCCGGGCCCCAGACGAGCCCCGAGCGTCTCGACCGGGCACTTGACGAGCTCGTGGGGGCGCTCACCGAGGACGACCTCGTCGTCCTCTCGGGCAGCCTCCCTGCCGGCGCACCGGTCTCGACCTACGAGAAATGGGTCGGTGCCTGCACGAAGGCCGGGGCGCGGGTCTTCCTCGATGCGGACGGCGATCCCCTCGCGCGCGGACTAAGGGCTCTCCCCTACCTCGCAAAGCCAAACGATGCGGAGCTCTCCCGCCTCTGCGGCCGTTCCCTCGAGGACGTCGCGTCCGTCGCGCAGGAGGCGCGCAGGCTCGTCGAGAGCGGCGTTGGGATGGTCGTGGTCTCGATGGGCGGCGCGGGGGCCGTCATCGCCACCCCCGAGCGAACGATCCATGCGCGCTCGCCGAAGGTGCGGGTCGGCTCGACGGTCGGCGCCGGAGACTCCGTCGTCGCCGCGTTTGCCTATGCATGCGAGCAGGGGCTCCCCCTCGACGAGACGGCACGTCTCGCCATGGCGACGGGAGCCGCGAACGTCATGCAGTCAGGAACCCAGGCCGCGGAGCGCTCCCAGGTGGACGCGCTTCTCGACAAGGTCGAACTTCAGAATCTCTAGAAAGGACACAAGCATGAAGGCAAAGGCCGTACGTCTGCACGCCGCAAACGATCTGCGCGTCGACGAGTTCGAGCTCCCCCCGATCAAGGACGACGAGGTGCTGGTGAAGGTCGTCTCAGACAGCATCTGCATGTCCACCTACAAGTGCGCCACCCTGGGCGTGGAGCACAAGCGCGTCCACGAGGACGTGGCCGAGCACCCCGCGATCATGGGCCACGAGTTCGCCGGCGACATCGTCGAGGTTGGCGCCAAGTGGGCAGACCGCTTCAAGCCGGGCATGAAGTTCACGATCCAGCCCGCCCTCAACTACAAGGGCACGATGTGGAGCCCGGGCTACTCCTACGAGTTCTGCGGCGGCGACGCCACCTACTGCATCCTGCCCGCCGAGGTCATGGAGTGCGACTGCCTGCTCGAGTACACGGGCGAGGCCTACTACCAGGCGTCGCTTGCCGAGCCCATGAGCTGCTCGATCGGCGCGTTCCATGCCGCGTACCACACCCAGATGGGCGTCTACACCCACGACATGGGCATCCGCGAGGGCGGCAAGCTCGCCATCGTGGCGGGAGCCGGCCCCATGGGCCTGGGCGCGCTCACCTACGCCTTGCACTGCGACCGTCGCCCGTCCCTCGTGATGGTCGCCGACATCGACCAGGCCCGCCTCGACCGAGCAGCGGAGCTCTTCGATCCCGAGGAGGTCAAGGCGGAGACGGGCATCGACCTCGTCTTCATCAACAACGGTGTCTACGACGACCAGGTGGCGACGCTGCGTGAGGTGTCCGGCGGCACAGGATTTGATGACGTGCTCTGCTACGCGCCCGTCGCCCCCGTGGTCACGCTCTCCGACGCCATCCTCGGACGCGACGGCTGCCTCAACTTCTTTGCCGGCCCGACCGACAAGAACTTCTCGGCCACGATGAACTTCTACGAGGTCCACTACGGGTCCCACCACGTGATGGGCACCACGGGCGGCAACACCGACGACATGATCGAGTCGCTCGAGCTCACCGCCGCCAAGCGCGTTGACCCCTCCGTCATGGTCACCCACGTGGGCGGCCTGGACGCAGCGGCAGAGACCACGCTCAACCTGCCCAAGATCCCGGGCGGCAAGAAGCTCATCTACACGCACATCAACATGCCGCTGACGGCGCTCGAGGACCTGCGCGCCAAGGCCGCCGAGGACGAGCGCTACGCCGGTCTCGCCGACATCGTCGAGGCCAACCGCGGGCTCTGGTGCCCCGAGGCGGAGCGCTATCTGCTCGAGCACTGGAAGCAGCAGTAGCAACCAGGCCGGGTCCTGCGCGCCCCCGCCCGCGAGCACGGGCGGGGGCTTTCGTCTAAGATGCTCTCAGTCAGGGAAAGCGAGGTCAGCATGAGCAGCGCAATGGTCGAGCGACGCGAGGCAATCGCCCAGCTCGTCACCTCTGAGGGCAGCGTCACGTTCGGTCAGATCAAGAAGGCGTTTCCCGACGTCTCGGAGATGACGCTCAGGACGGACCTCAAGGCGCTCGACGAGAGCCGGCGCATCGTCCGCACGCACGGCGGGGCGCGCTCGGTCGAGTATGTGGTCGGGACCGACGACCTCCTCCTGAACCGCAACACGCGCAACGTGGAGAGCAAGGCCATCATCGCGCGCAAGGCCAAGGAGCTGCTGCGACCGGACAGCACGATCTTCCTCGACTCGGGGTCGACCACCACGGCGCTCGCCCGAGAGCTGGACGACATGCGCATGATCGTGTTCACGAACAGCCTCACCTGCGCGGCGGAGCTCGCGCGGCTCGAGCGCGCCCGCACCATCATGATCGGGGGCACCCTCAACCGCTACAGCCTGAGCCTCAATGGCTCGAAGAGCGTTGAGGACGTGAACGCGCTGAGCTTTGACCTGCTGCTCCTCGGCGTGACGTCGTTCCAGTCGTCCTCCGGCTTTGCCTGCGGCTCCGATGACGAGGCGGCCCTCAAGCGCGCGCTCATCTCGCGTGCGGAGCGGACCGCGGTGCTCATGGACTCCTCCAAGCTGGGGAGGAAGAGCACCTTCAAGATCTGCGGGCTCTCCGACGTCAACTACGTGGTCTCGGACGGCAACCTCACCGAGCACTTCAAGAAGTACTGCGAGGAGGCCGAGGTCGCCGTCCTGTAGTGAGACAAAGGGGACAGGTTCATTTGTCTCACTCATTTTCAAATGAGACAAATGAACCTGTCCCCTTTGTCTCACCCGAGGGCGCGCTCCAGCTCCATGACCTGCTCGCGGGTGTCGCGCTCGTCAGCCTCCCAGAGATGCCACTCCCCTGCCGCGCGATACGCGACGCGCGGCCCGAAGCCGCCGACGAGCTCGTTCGCGGCGCGGGGAAAGTCCGGGTCCGTCTTGAGGCCGGGATAGCGCACGGCCTCCACGCGCGGGTGGCACGCGAGGTAGTTGGCCACAACCTGGGCCGCGTCCGACAGAGCGCGCCAGCGCTCCCGCCCCAGCTGGGACGAGAGCGCCGAGAGCGTGTCTATGTCGAGGTCCTTCTCGCCCACCTAGCGGCGCTCGGCGATCTCTGCCGTGACGTCGGCGATGAACTCGTCGAGCTCTCGGGAGACGGTCTCGTTGGAGCGGTCGCGGACGGAGATGGTGCCGGCCTCGACCTCCTTCTCGCCGATGATGAGCATGTAGGGCGGGCGGTCGATGTTGCGCGCCTCGCGGATCTTGTAGCCGATCTTCTCGTCACGCTCGTCGAGGACCGCACGGATGCCGGCGGCCTCGAGCCTCTCCGTCACCGAGCGCGCATAGTCGCGGCTCTTCTCGGAGACGGGCAGGACCTTCACCTGGCAGGGCGCGAGCCAGGTGGGGAACTTGCCAGCGAAGTGCTCGATCAGGATGCCGATGAAGCGCTCGATGGAGCCGAAGCACACGCGATGCAGCATGATCGGGCGCTTCTTGGAGCCGTCTGCGTCCGTGTACTCCAGGTCGAAGTTGATCGGCATCTGGAAGTCCAGCTGGACGGTGCCGCACTGCCAGGTACGGCCGAGCGAGTCCTCCAGGTGGAAGTCGATCTTGGGGCCGTAGAAGGCGCCGTCGCCCTCGTTGACCACGTAGTCCTTGCCGAGCTTCTCGAGGGCCACGCGCAGGGCCTCCTCGGCGCGCTCCCAGTCCTCGTCGGAGCCCATGGAGTCCTCGGGACGGGTGGACAGCTCGAGGTGATAGGTGAAGCCGAACTTCTCGTAGACCGAGTCGATGAGGTTCACCACACCGATAATCTCGTCGGTGAGCTGATCGGGGCGCACGAAGAGGTGGGCGTCGTCCTGGTTGAAGCAGCGCACGCGGAAGAGGCCGTGCAGGGCGCCGCGCATCTCGTGACGGTGGACCAAGCCGATCTCGCCGGCGCGGATGGGCAGCTCGCGGTAGCTGTGCGGCTTGGAGGAGTACACGAGCACACCGCCCGGGCAGTTCATGGGCTTCACGCAGTACTCCTCGTCGTCGATGATCGTGGAGTACATGTTGTCCTTGTAGTGGTCCCAGTGGCCCGAGGTCTTCCAGAGCTCCTTGCTCATGATCATGGGCGTGGAGATCTCCACGTAGCCCGCAGCGCGGTGGATCTCGCGCCAGTAGGCAAGCAGCTCGTTCTTGAGCGTCATGCCGTTGGGCAGGAAGAACGGGAAGCCGGGGGCCTCGTCGCGCATCATGAAGATGTCCATCTCGCGGCCGATCTTGCGGTGGTCGCGCTTCTTGGCCTCCTCGAGCAGGCGCAGGTGCTCGTCGAGCTCCTCCTTCGTGGCAAAGGCGGTGCCGTTGACGCGGATGAGCATCTTGTTGTCCTTGTCGCCCTTCCAGTAGGCGCCCGAGACACCCGTGAGCTTGAAGGCCTTGAGCGCCTTGGTGTAGGTGAGGTGCGGGCCCACGCACATGTCGATGTACTCGCCCTGCTGGTAGAAGGTGATGCGCGCGTCTTCGGCAAGGTCGCCGATGTGCTCGACCTTGTACTTCTCGCCGCGCTCCTCCATGAGGGCGATGGCCTCGGCGCGCGGGAGCTCGAAGACGGTGAACTTGAGGTTCTCCTTCACGATCTTCTTCATCTCCGCCTCGATGGCCGGGAAGTCCTCCTCGGAGATCTTCTGGCCCTCGGGGAGGTCGATGTCGTAGTAGAAGCCGTTGTCGGTGGCGGGACCGTAGGCGAAGTCGGCCTCGGGATAGAGGCGCTTAATGGCCTGGGCCATGATGTGCGCCGCGCTGTGGCGGACGACGTGGGTGACCTCGTCTGCCGGGCACTCGTCGATGTGACCGTCGTTGTACAGGACCTTCATGGGAAACCTCTCTCTGGATGGCCTGCGAACATGAAAAACGCCCGCACACCGCAAGGCGCGGTGTCGAGCGATATGCGGCGCCTGCCCGGGGCCTGCCGGCCGGGATGGACAGACGCCTAGATAGTCTGCGTTCGAGCGCTCTGTGAGGCGATGCGGAACATCGGAGCCCTTCGTCTTGGTTACACACTAGGTTTACCACAAGTGGGGCCGCGGTATGCGCGGGGAGCTCGCGATTATCCCGATGAACCACCGCCCCACAGAGGTTTGGGTTCATCGGTCACAGGAAATGAGCCTCATACGAGAAGCTCAACTGGGCTTTTGTGCACTGTCGGGGCCCTTTCGCCGCACCGGTGAACCCAAACCGAAAAACGGTTTGGGTTCATCAGCCGCAACTCAAGAATTCTGCACCTATGTTTACCTGCGTCTTTGCAAAGTCATACTTCCGCGTGAGCAAAACAGTGAACCCAAACCTCAAATAGGGCCAAAAAGAAAGGGACCCGCACAGGACGGGTCCCTCCAAGAGCAAAGAAATGCGGGGCGCTTACTGCTGGATGCGCGTACGGCAGTAGGGGCACACCTTCCAGTCCGCGTTGAGCGGGCGATGGCAGGTAGGGCAGACGTTGCGGACCTGCGTGTTGCAGATCGGGCAGACCACAAAGTCGCGGTCAATCGGGGCGCCGCACTTGGGGCAGATGCCGTAGTGAGAGAGCTGGTGCTCGCGCAGGGCGATGTCCAGGTCCTGCTCCTCGCGGTCGATAAGGTAGGAGCTGGGGCGCAGGATAACGTAGGCGAGCAGGCCCACGATCGGGATGACCGAGATGATGGCCCACATCCACCAGGGCTCGGCACCGCGACGCTGCGCGTCACGAATGACGTAGACGATGGAGAGGATGTAGAGCATGACGACGCACACGACCATCAGATAGAGGACCATGCGGACCTCGGGGGTGATGAGCTGGTCGAGAAGTTCTTGCATGTCGGGGACTCCTTAGGACTTCGGGCGCGTCACGGCGCCGCCACATACAATCCGATTGTAGCAAAAGCTACCGGAAAAGGCCGGCCAACTCCCCTGCGAGGGTGATGGAGCCGCATGCGACGTACGATTCTCCACACAATGCCGACGCCGCGGACTCAACCGTCGGATACGTCCCGACCACCTCGGCACCCGCGTCGGCAAAGCGGTCGGCGAGCTCCGTGGCAGGAAGGGCGCGCGGGCTCGACGTCTGCGTAACCGCAACGCGGGGAAAGGCGGCAACGAGAAGATCGACGATCCCGGCCACGTCCTTGTCCGCAAGGACCGCGGCGAGAAGGACGGGCCGCTCGTCACGCCCCGGCGCGACGTCGTCGAGCGCCGAGAGAAACGCCTCGACGGACTGGGGGTTGTGACAGGCGTCGATCAGCACGGGCGGCTCGGGCCGCAGCAGCTGGAAGCGCCCCGGCGTGGGGCACTGCACGACGGACGTGAAGAGCGCATCGGCATCGAGCGTGCGCCCGAGGTACGCCTCGCAAAGCGCGACGGCGCAGGCGATGTTCTGAGCCTGATAGGCCGGCTTGAGCGCCGCAAGCTCAGCATAGGTCGCGCACGGCGTGACCACATCGAGCTCGAGCGGCGCGCCCAAGCGATGCGGGCGCTTGGTGACCTGAAAGCTGGGCCTCACGGGCGTCACGCCCACCTCGGCGCACCGAGCAAGGAACACCTCATTGACGCTCTTCGGCTCAGCGGTACCCGCACCGAGCACGCAGGTACGGCCGGACTTGATGATGGCGGCCTTCTCGCCCGCGATCTCCTCGAGCGTGTTTCCCAGAACGCGCATGTGGTCGAGGCCGATGCCGGTCACGGCCACCGAGCGGATGGACTTTGCGGCCGAGGTAGCGTCCCAGCGGCCGCCCATGCCGCTCTCGAGCACCGCCACGTCCACGCCCGCCTCCGCGAACACGACCATCGCCGCAACGGTGAGCGTATCGAACTCGGTGATGTCGTAGGGTCGCTCCCCCGCCGCCGCGCGCCGGGCGTTCACGCGCTCCCCGGCAACCTTCGCGGCGGAGACGCCGTGGGCGAACGCCTCCTGCGAGACGGGACGCCCGGCGACCTCCATGCGCTCCGTATAGCTCACGAGCTCCGGCGAGGTATAGAGGGCAACGTCGAGCCCCTCGCCCGCCAGGATGGCGGCGGTGTAGCGCGCCGTGGACGTCTTTCCGTTGGTCCCGGCGATCTGCACGCACTCGAACGCGAGGTCGGGATCGCCGAGCTCCGTCAGCATGTCCTCCACGGTCTCCAGCAGCGGGCAGATGCCAAACCGAAGCGCCCCGCGCACATGCGCGAGCGCCCCCGCATACGTCATCTCCGGCACATCGAACGGCAGCTTGTACACAACTATCTCCCTTGTCACTCGTTCGGCGGGGTCTGTGGGCATGTCCCGGCGCTCAGACAGCTTTGCCGTGCCTTCGGTCCGACAAAGAACTCGCGGCGGGGCATGCCCACAGACCCCGACGCAAGGTCGACGAGCTCGTATGACGTGCGGCGAGCGCCCGAGCGGGGAACGTCCGCCGCGAGTTCTTGCCGAGCGTCCTTCTCGGCAAGCTGTCCGAGCGCCGGACGTTCCCCGCTCGGGCGCTCGCGGAAAGGACCTACAGCCCGAGCAGGCGCAGGGCCTCCTCGCGGGTCTTGAGGTCGCGCAGGCAGCCGCGGACGGCGGAGGTCGTGGTGAGCGCACCGGCCGCGCGGATGCCGCGCATGGTCATGCAGGTGTGCTCGGCCTCGAGGACCACGAGCACGCCGAGCGGGTCGAGCTCCCGCACCATGGCATCCGCGATCTGCGAGGTGAGGCGCTCCTGGACCTGCAGGCGCCGCGCGTAGCCGCTCACGCACCGCGCGATCTTGGAGAGCCCCGTGATGCGCCCGTCGCGCGGGATGTAGCACACGTGGGCCCGGCCGGTGAAGGGCAGGATGTGGTGCTCGCACAGCGACGAGAACGGGATGTCCTTGACGATCACCATCTCCTGGTTGCCGGGCTCGTGGAACTGCTTCCTCAGGTGGACGCCGGGGTCCTCCTGCATCCCGCCGAGAATCTCCTCGCAGGCCCGGGCCACGCGGTCGGGCGTGCCGAGCAGCCCCTCGCGGTCCGGGTCCTCACCGACCGCGAGCAGCAGCTCACGGATGGCCGCCTCGACACGCGGCTTGTCGATGGGGCGAAATCCCTGGTTGTTGGCCCCCGCCATGGGGCCGCGGCTGCCGTCAGTCACGCTTCCCCCTCTCAGCGCGCGAGCGCCCGTAGACGAACCAGTACGAGACTCCGACGAGCACGACGCCGCCAACCAGGTTGCCCAGCGTCGCCGCGCTCAGGTTGTGCAGCACACCGGGGAGGTCGACCGTCCCGGAGGCCGCCCCCGTTGCCTGGAGCATGAGGGCATACGGCAGGAAGAACATGTTCGCGACGCAGTGCTCAAAGCCCGCCGCCATGAAGGCCATGACGGGAAGGAGCGCCGAGAAGAACTTGTCGGTGACCGAGTTGGCGGAGTGGCCCACCCAGACCGCAAGGCAGACGAGCAGGTTGCACAGAATAGCCCGGAAGAACGCGACGCCCCACCCGAGCGCGACCTTGCCCTCCGCAACCGCTATAGCGGCCTCGCCGAGCGCGCCACCGTTGGCCGAGGCGACGTCCGCCGCAAGCACCAGCGCGGCGGCAAGGATGCTTCCCAACAGGTTGCCAAGAAGCACCACGAACCAGCTCGCCAGCAGCCTCCCCCAGGAGAACCTGCCCGCGAGCGGACCCATCACCATGAGGCAGTTCCCCGTGAAGAGCTCGGCGCCGGCGGCGAGAATCAGAAAGAGGCCAAGGGCGAAGGAGAAGCCCCCCAGAAGCTGGGTCGCCGCAAAGGGCAGCGAGGCATCCGACTTGACGACGAGCATGAACGTCGCGCCCATGGAGATGAAGACACCAGCCAGGACGGAGAGCACAAGCGCGCTCACGACGTCGGTCCCTGCCTTCGTCTCGGCGACGCGCTCGTTCTTGAGCTCCATCGACGCCGGCGTCATCGCCCCGCTGTAGGACGAGGACGGCTTCTCGGTAACCCTCATCGGCAGCTCCTTTCGGCGGCCTCGACCACCTGCAGCGCGAGAACCGCCGTGGTCACAGATCCAACTCCTCCCGGAACGGGCGTGATGGCGTCGACGATTCCCTCCGCGGCGCCAAAGTCGACGTCCCCCACCAGCGAGGAACTGACATCGTCCCAGTTGATGCCCACGTCAACGACAACCTGGCCCGTGCGCAGAGAGCCCTTCCCCACGACTCCCGGGCGTCCGGCCGCAGCAACCACGATGTCGGCACGTCTGAGCTCGGCATCGAGGTCGACGGTGCGCGTGTGGCACAGCGTGACGGTCGCGTTTCTCGCAAGGAGCATCAGCGCGACGGGGCGCCCAATGACGAGCGAGCGTCCGACGACGGCCACGCGCGCGCCCTCAAGAGCATACCCGTAATGGTCGAGAAGGGCGAGGACCGCCCGTGCCGTGCACGGCGGGAACCCCTGCTCCCGACCAGCAAAGACGCCGTACAGGGACCCCTCGGTTACGCCATCGACGTCCTTCGCCGGATCAATCGCCGCGCAGACCGCCTCCTCGTCGAGGTGGTCCGGAAGCGGGCGAAAGACCAGGCACCCATGGACCGAGTCATCGGCGCTTATCCGCCCGAGCGCGTCGAGAAGAACCTCCTGGCGCACGTCCTCGGGGAACACGAGCCTTCTCACCGACACACCGACCCGCTCGCAGCGCTTGAGCGCGCCGCGCTCGTAGGCAAGATCGTCGGCGCGCTCGCCAACACGCACGATGGCAAGCGTCGGGGTGACACCGCGTGAGACGAGCGCCGCCGCACGAACGGACGCCGCCTCCGAGAGCTCGTTGGCGACGGGTGCGCCCCGCAGCAAAAGCGCCATCAGCGGACCGACCTCTCCGCGAGCCGCCGCGCGAGGGCGCGGGCGCGCGGCACAAACTCGTCGAGCATCTCGGAGCAGGCCAGCTCAATGCTCGAGGTCGTTTCGTCGGACGGCAGGGACGCGGTGTTGACGAACACGTTGACACTGGCCGCCTGCAGAGCGGCAGAGGCGAGCAGCGCACCGCAGGCAACGTCGGAGGCGAGCAGGCGGGAGCACCTGCCAGTCATCTCCTCGAGCAGGACGATAGCCCGGCAGCACTCCCCCATCATCGCCAGGGGAGCCATGCAGGCACCCCGGGTCGCCGACTCGACGGCCGCGGCGCGCCTCGGATCGTCCTTGGGCAGCGCGTAGGCCTCCAGCAGCGGCGAGAAGCCGGCGGCATCGTCGTCGACGAGCTCGAGCAGACGAAACCTCACGTCCTCCGCGTCCTCCAGAATCGCGGTCACCTCGGGCTCCACCGCAGCGTAGCGAGGCTTGCCCACGGTGAGCGCCCCCGCCATCGAGCAGAGCGCCGCAGCCAGGGAGCCCACGAGCGCGGCCGCACCGCCGCCCCCGGGAACGCCCTCCTCCGACGCAAGCCGATCGACAAACTCCTCGCAGCTCAGCTCCGTCAGCCTCTCGTTCACGGAAACCTCCTCGAGCGGCCTAGAACAGGCCGACGATCTTGCCGTCCGGCGTGACGTCGATCTTCTCGGCGGCAGGAACCTTGGGAAGGCCCGGCATCGTCATGATGTCGCCCGTGAGCGCGACGATGAAGCCGGCACCCGCGGACACCTTGAGGTTGCGCACCGTGATGCGGAAGCCGCGCGGCGCGCCCAGCTTGGTCTGATCGTCGGTGAAGGAGTACTGCGTCTTTGCCACGCAGATGGGCAGGTCTCCAAAGCCCTGCTCCTCGAGCTGCTTCAGCTGCTTGGCGGCCGCGCTCGTGAAGTCGACGCCATCGGCGTGGTAGATCTTCGTCGCAATGGCGTTCAACTTGTCCTCGATTGAGTCCTCGACGTCGTAGGCAAAGCGGAAGTCGCTCGGCTGCTCGCAGAGGCGCACGACCTCCTCAGCGAGCGTGCGGCCGCCCTCGCCGCCCTTCGCCCACACCTCGGAGAGGGCGACGTTAACGCCAAGCTCGTTGCACTTGCGCTCAACGAGCGCGAGCTCGGCGGCGGTGTCCGTGGGGAAGGCGTTGATCGCCACGACGACGGGCAGCCCCCAGACGTCACGGATGTTGGAGACGTGCTGCAGCAGGTTGGGCATGCCCGCCTCGAGCGCCTCGAGGTTCTCGGCCCCGAGGTCTGCCTTGGCGACGCCGCCGTTGTACTTGAGCGCGCGCACGGTGGCGACAAGAACCACGGCGTTGGGGCGAATGCCGGCGTAGCGGCACTTGATGTCGAGGAACTTCTCGGCACCGAGGTCCGCGCCGAAGCCCGCCTCGGTGACGACGTAGTCGGCGAGCTTGAGCGCCGTGGTCGTGGCCTCGACGGAGTTGCAGCCGTGGGCGATGTTGGCGAAGGGGCCGCCGTGAACGAAGGCCGGGTTGCCCTCGAGCGTCTGGACCAGGTTGGGCTTGATGGCGTCCTTGAGCAGGGCCGTCATGGCACCCTCGGCGTGAATGTCGGCAACGGTCACGGGCTTGCGGTCGTAGGTGTAGGCGATGACCATGCGGGCGAGGCGGCGTTTAAGGTCCATGAGGTCGGTGGCGAGGCAGAAGACCGCCATGACCTCGGAGGCCACGGTGATGTCGAAGCCGTCCTGGCGCGGCATGCCGTCGGCGATGCCGCCGAGGCCGTCCACGACGTTGCGGAGCTGGCGGTCGTTCATGTCGACGCAGCGCTTCCAGACGACGCGGCGCGGATCGATGCCGAGGGCGTTGCCCTGCTTGATGTGGTTGTCGAGCATCGCGGCGCAGAGGTTGTTGGCGGCGCCGATGGCGTGGAAGTCGCCCGTGAAGTGGAGGTTGATGTCCTCCATGGGGACGACCTGAGCGTAGCCGCCGCCGGCCGCCCCGCCCTTGACGCCAAAGACCGGGCCGAGCGAGGGCTCGCGCAGTGCGAGCATGGTCTGGTGACCGAGCTGGTTCATGGCGTCGGCGAGGCCGATCGAGGTGGTAGTCTTGCCCTCGCCCGCCGGTGTGGGGTTGATGGCCGTCACGAGCACGAGCTTGCCCCGTTGGGGGACGTCAGCGAGCGAGTGAATGTCGACCTTGGCCTTGGTGCGACCATAGGGCTCGATCATCTCCTCGGTGAGGCCCGCCCTCTTGGCAACCTCAGAGATCGGAAGCATCTCCGCTTCCTGGGCGATCTCGATGTCAGACTTGTAATCCGCCATAGTCGCTTCCCCTCGAACGGCGCGGTAGGAACCTCTACTATAGCGCTGCGAGGGCAAACGCGCCCACAGCGCCTCAGCGCGCGTCGGCCACGCTGTCGCGCACGACGAGGGTCGGGGCGATCCTGATGGAGGTGGGGCGATAGCCCGGAGCCGAGCCGAGCAGGGCATGCTCCACGGCGACGCGCCCGCGGGCGAAGAGGTCGAAGCTCACCGTAGTAAGGCGCACGTTGGGAATCGAGCGCTCGAGGGAGTCGTCCACGCCGACGACGCTCACGTCCTCGGGAACGCGACGGCCCGCCGCCTCGAGCGCCATCCATACGCCGACCGCCATCTGGTCGTTGGCGACGTAGACCGCAGTAGCCCGTTCGTCGCGCGCTATCTGCCTGCCCAGCTCGTATCCGCTGCCGGCCGTCCAGTCGCCCCGCAGCGGCTCGTTGATGTAGAGGCCACGCGCGGAGAGCTCGTCTCGCCAGCCCTTCTCGCGGAAGACGGAATCGACCGAGTAGGTGGGGCCGCTCACAAAGCGAATCTCCCGATGGCCGTGGGAGAAGAGGTGGTCCATGACGAGATGCGAGCACGCGTACTGATCCGAGTCGACGGTCGTGCACAGTGGGTGCTCGTACATGGAGAGGAGCACGGTGGAAAGACCCGGCTGGGGCCGGAACCGCTCGAAGTCGCTCGCCTTGATGCTCATGCTGATGATCAGGGCGTCGATGGGAAGGGCCATCATCCTTCTTGTCGCTTCGGAAAGCGAGAGCGGGACGCGGTCGTCCATCTCGAGCGTCGTCACGGCGTAGCCCACCTCCCCCGCCGCCGAGAGGATGCCCTTCACCGTGGCGAGGTTGCCGAACTGGTCGACGTTGTAGAGGCACAGGCCGAGCGAGTTGTATCGGCCGCTCCGAAGCGACTTACCGGCGAAGTTAGGGCGAAAGCCGAGCTCGCGAATTGCGGCGAGGACGCGCTCCCGCGTCGCCTCGCTCACGTTGGAGTGACCGTTGACGACGCGCGAGACCGTCTGCTGGGAGACGCCGGCTCGGCGGGCGACCTCTGCCATCGAGACCGGCCGCGAGTCGGGGACGCTGACGTCAGGTCCTGGCATCTTCGCACCTCCCGACCGCTCGCAAGCCGTTTGGACACCAACGGCGAAAAAATGGGCATCATCCGCAACGCAGCATATGTGTACGTTAACATCAGGATATGGTTCGTTCACGCGCAGGCGGTGAGCGGCAGCGTCCGGCCCGTCTGCGAGAGAAGGGAGCGCTCATGCTTGAGGTCACTTCGTTCGGTAGCACGCCAGACGGCGCCGAGGCGCACGCCTATACGCTCTCCACCGCGCACGCGCGTGCGACCGTCTCTGACTTTGGCGCGACGATCCTCGGCATGGAGGTGCCCGATCGCGACGGCGCCTTCGCCGACGTCGTCCTCGGCTTCGCGGACGTCAGGGGATACGCCGGGGTGAACGGCTCGTGCTACGGCGGCGTCATCGGACCCATGGCCAACCGGACCGACCGCGCCGAGGTCCCCATTGACGGAGCCATCTACCATCTGATCGGTAACGACGGGGCAAACAAGGAGAACAACCTCCACTCCGACCTCCAGCACGGCCTTCACAAGCGTCTGTGGGACGCAAGCTACGACGAGCCCACCAACACGCTCGTCCTGAGCTGCTCCCTCTCCGATGGAGAGCTCGGCCTGCCCGGAAACCGCACGTTCACCGCCAGCTACACGCTCGCCGAACCCGAGGGGGGCGTCGCCGAGCTCACGCTGCGCTTTGGGTGCACGACCGACGCGAGGACCGTCGTCAACATGACGAGCCACACCTACGTGAACCTTGCCGGACACGCCGCGGGGAGCGTTCTTGGGCAGGAAGCTGTCATCGATGCCGACGCGTACCTCCCCCTGAGGGAGGACTCCGTCTCCGAGGGGTTCGCCGAGGCGGTCGACGGCACGCCCTTCGACTTCCGGACGCCCAAGGCGCTCGGAGCGGACATCGACGCCGACTGCGAGCAGCTGCGTCGCGCACGAGGCTACGACCACTGCTTCTGCGTACGCGGCTACGAGGCCGGCGCCGCGCCCAGACACGCGATGCGCCTCGAGGACCCCGAGAGCGGACGTTCCCTCGACATCCTCATCACCATGCCGGGCGCGCACCTTTACACCGGAAACTGGTGCGACGACGCCGAGGGCGTGAAGGAAGGGGCAAGCTACCACCCGCGTGACGGAGTCGCCTTCGAGCCGGAGTTCTACCCGGACTTCCCGCACCACCCCGAGTGGGACCAGCCCGTCTGCGAGCCCGGCCGTCCGTACGACCAGACCATCGTGTACCGTTTCTCGACGATCTAGGTCGCACGACATCTTGTTCCCGTGGAGGGCCTCGCATGCGGGGCCCTTTTCGTTTGATCCGGAAAAGCGCTACCGACAAGAGTGGCGATTATCGGAAAACAAAATCCCCCCACCACCCCCACCACAGCAAACTGTCGCCTTTTACCGTCTGCAGCCATGAAATCCGGTCCACAAGCCGTCAAAGCCGACAGTCTGCACGGGGCGCATAAAAGAACCCGCCCGAGCGAGGGACTCGGGCGGGTTTGGGGGAGCATCTCAGGCGAGAGGTGTCACTTCTTCTGAATGTACTTCAGGCAGTCGAGCGTGACGGCCAGCAGGATGATGATGCCAGAGAAGACGAACTGGAGGTTCGTGTCGACACCGAGGATCGTGAGCGAGTAGGTCAGCGCGGTGAAGATGAGCACGCCGATCGTGACGCCCGAGATCTTGCCGATGCCGCCGGTGAAGGAGACGCCGCCGACCACGCAGGCCGCGATGGCGTCGGTCTCCCAGCCCTGGCCGTAGGCCGCGGAGCCGGAACCGGTCATGCGCATGCACTCGAGCCAGGAGCCAAAGCCGTAGAGGACGCCGGCGAGCATGAACGTGCCGAGCATGACCCAGAAGACGTTGATGCCGGAGACGGCAGCGGCCTCCTGGTTGCCGCCGACGGCGTACATGTTCTTGCCGAACGTGGTCTTGTTCCAGATGAACCAGACGATGGCGATGGCGGCGACGGCCCACAGGATGATCGTCGGGAAGCCGTTGAACTTCGGGATGATCATGTTGGGGATCGTGGGCTCGATGGAGCCGAACGAGACGCCCTTGGTCGCGTAGGTGAGCAGGCCGAAGATGATCAGCATGTTGGCCATCGTGGAGATGAACCAGTGCATCTTGAACTTGGCCGTGAAGAAGCCGGCGATCGTCGCGAAGAAGGTGCAGAGCACGATGCAGACGACAAGGGCGAGGATGATGCGGCCGACGACGGGGACGGTCGTGAAGTCAAACTGCACGCCGAAGACCGTGCCGGTGTTGATGCCCTGGTGCATGATGATCGTCGAGGCGGTCATGCCCATGCCGACCATGCGGCCGATCGAGAGGTCGGTGCCCGTCTGGAGGATCAGGCCCGCGACGCCGAGCGCGAGGAACATGCGCGGCGAAGCCTGCTGCAGGATGTTGAGCACGTTGTTGACCGTGAGCAGCTGCGTGCCCTTGACGATGGGCGCCGCGATGCACAGGCCGATGAAGACGGCGAGGATCGCGATGTAGAGGCCGTTGCGCAACAGGAACTGGCGACGGTCGAAGGTGTACTGGTAGTTCTCCCAGCGCTGCGCCTGGTTCTCCGCGAAGGTGAACTTGGACATGCGGAGCATGTCGATCAGGTGATAGCGGTGGGTGAAGGCCTCGTGACCGCGGTCCTTGATGCGCTGGAGGTCCTTCTCGTACTCGATCTTCGCGTCAAAGCGACGGTTCTTGTAGACGTAGTTCTCGTCCTTGATCTCGGCACTGTCGGAGAGCTTGGCCAGGTTGGCCTGGTGCTCCTTCTCGAGCCGGGCGAGGTGCTTGTCGTAGTCCTGCTTGGCCACGACGCGCTCGGCGGCGCAGCTCTGCTTCACCGCGTCGAGATAGTCCTTGTCGTAGTGCGCGGAGAGGTAGTCAACGGCCTCCTTGATGAGGGCGTCGACCTGGGACTTGTTCTGGCTCTCGACGGACTTGGCCTTGGTGAGGTCCTTCTGGTAGGAAGCGATGGCGCGGTCGCGCTCGTCCTTGGTGAGGATCTTGTCGCGCTTGGCGTCATCGATCGAGCCCTCGAGGGCGATGACCTTGTCGGTGCCGTCAACGCGCAGCGCGTCGATCTTCGCCTGGATGGCGCCGACGTGGTCGTCGATCGGCTTGCGCAGGGCCAGCTCCTCCTCGGGTGTGAGAATTGCGTTTGCCATAGGTTATCCCCCTTACAGATACTTGGCGCTGAGGCGCAGGAGCTCTTCCTGGTTCGTCTCCTTGGTGTTGACGATTCCGGAGAGCCTGCCGTTGGACATGACACCGATGCGGTTGGTGATGCCGAGAATCTCGGGCATCTCGGAGGAGACCACGATGATGGTCTTCCCCTCCTTTGCCATCTTGATGATGAGCTCGTAGATCTCATACTTGGCACCGACGTCGATGCCACGGGTCGGCTCGTCCATCAGGAAGACCTGAGGGGCGCGCTCGAGCCACTTGCCGAAGATGACCTTCTGCTGGTTGCCGCCGGACAGCGACGAGATCAGGTCGTCGGGGCCCATGCACTTGGTGTGCATGGTCTTGATCTCATCGTTGGTGGCGTTGACCATCTTGGGCTTGGAGAGGGCGAGGCCGGACTTGTAGTGGCCCAGGTTGGCGATCGTGGTGTTGAACGTCAGGTCGCCCTTGAGGAAGAGGCCGTTTGCCTTGCGCTCCTCGGTGATGAGGGCAAAGCCGTAGTCCATGGCCTCCTGTGCGTTGCTGAAGTTCATGAGCTTGTCGCGGAAGTAGACGCGACCGGACGCGCGCGTTCGGATGCCGAAGATCGTCTCGAGCAGCTCCGTGCGGCCGGCGCCGACAAGGCCGTAGAGGCCGAAGATCTCGCCCTTGCGCACGTCGAACGTGATGTCGGTGAGGTTGGGGGCGTACTTCGTCGAGAGGTGCTGGATGGAGAGGATGGGGTCCCCGGGCGTGTTGTCCACGGGCGGGAAGCGGTTGTCGAGCGAGCGACCGACCATGGCGGCGATCAGCTCGTTCATGTTCGTGTCCTCGATGCGCTTGGTCATGACCAGCTCGCCGTCGCGCAGGACCGAAACGTCGTCGCAGATCTCGAAGATCTCGTCCATCTTGTGGGAGATGTAGATCAGCGAGATGCCCTGCTCCTTGAGCATGCGCATCATCGCGAAGAGCTTCTCGACCTCCTGCGTCATGAGCGAGGAGGTGGGCTCGTCCAGGACGATGACCTGGGCGTTGTAGGAGATGGCCTTCGCGATCTCGCACATCTGGCGCTGCGAGACCGACATGTTGCGCATCGGCGTGTTGAGGTTGACCGTCAGGCCGAGCTTGCGGAAGAGGTCGGCGGCCTCCTTGCGCATGCGGCCCTCGTCGATGACGCCGAGGGCGTTCGTCGGGTAGCGACCGAGGAACAGGTTGTCCTTGACGTTGCGGTCGAGGCACTGGTTGAGCTCCTGGTGCACCATCGCGATGCCGTTCTCAAGGGCATCCTTGGGTCCGGAGAAGGCGACCTCCTTGCCGTTGAGCCTGATGGTCCCCTCGTCCTTCTGATAGGTGCCGAACAGGCAGTTCATCATCGTCGACTTGCCTGCGCCGTTCTCACCCATGAGACCCATGACGGTGCCGCGCCGGACGTTGAGGTTGATGTGGTTCAGGACTCGGTTGCGTCCGAACGACTTGCTCATGCCCTGGATCGACAGGATGATGTCGTCTTGCTTGTCAGCCAATATGTTTCACCCCTTACATCTGTCGTGGCGCCCATCGGCGCCTCCAGAGAAACACCGCTAACCCAAAGCCGTCAGACGCACAAGGAGGGAGGAGCATGACCTCCTCCCTCCTTTGGTTCCGTGTCAGCGGAAAGACCTCATGAGCCTACCTACGCGAGAAGCGAGGTGTAGGAGGCGCCGTTGTCGGTCTTCACCATGTTGATCGCGAAGCCGTCGTACTCGCTCGGGTTGCCGAGACGGTTGGTGATGTTGGCCTCGGTCTGGCCGTCGCCGCCGATGTACTCGACCGTGAGGTTGAGCAGGTCGTCGTACTTCTCGAGCAGCGGCTGATAGGTGGAGGACAGGAAGTTGTCGGCCGCGTTGTAGATGTCGAGCCAGACCTTCTTGTTCGGGCTCGCGGACTCGTCGAGCTGGCTCTGCGCGGTGGCGTAGAGGGTGGTGGCGTCGGTGAAGTCCTGGTAGTTGTCAGCGGTGACGGCGAGGTTCATCGCGTAGTAGGAGCGCTGATCCTCGTTGTAGACGTAGTCCTCCTCGGCGATGACGTTGCCCGCGTCGTCCTCGGTGGCGATGCCGGTGTTGATGTCGACACCGTCAAAGACGTTGCGGAGCAGGCGCAGGGTGAGGTAGGCCTGGACGGCGGGGTTCTGGGAGATGGTGCCCGCGTAGCCCTCGGCGATGGCCGCGACGGCGTCGGAGTTGGCGTCGTAGCCGAAGGTCGGGACGTTGTTGTCCTTGGACCAGGCGTTGAACATCGACATGCCCATGCCGTCGTTGTTGGAGACGACGACGTCGATCTGGTCGCCGAAGGAGGAGGACCAGGACTGGAGGGCGTTGCCGGCCGTGGCAGCGTCCCAGGTGGCGCCGGACTGGTTCTTCATCTCCTGCGAGGCGAGCTCGCGGATGATGTACTCCTTGCCGTCATCAGCGGTGACCTTGCCGTCGACGACGAGGTCGGAGCTGCCGTCAGTGTTGGTGCCGACGGGGTCGGAGACGATGTTGCCGTCCTTCTCGACCGCCGTGCCGAGGGCCTTGCGGGTGCCGCGGGTACGGGCGATGGAGTCGTTGTGGCCGATGTCACCGACGGCGAGGACGTAGCCGATGATGCCGTCGCCGTTGCGGTCGAGCTCGGCGGCGTGGGCCTTGATGTAGTTGAGGACCATCTCGCCCTGGAGGTCGCCGCCCTGCGTGGCGTCAAAGCCGACGTAGTAGGTGTTCTCGTTGAAGCTGAGGGTGGTCATGTCGAGCTCGCCCGTGGTGGAGTTGGACGGCTGACGGTTGAAGAAGATGACCGGCTTCTGGTTGTTGGCAACCTCGCCGGTGTCGCCGCCGGTCTCTGCGGAGTCGTCAGCGGGCTGCTCGGTGTCGCCACCGCAGCCGACGAGCGCGACGGTACCCGCGCCCGCAAGACCGAGGCCGCACACCTTCACGAAGTTGCGACGAGTCAGATCCATGGTAGTAATCCTTTCCCCGTTTCCCCGGACGCGCGACATTGCGCGCCCATGTCTTGTGAGTACGTTAACACCGTGTTGCGGCGCCCCCGACAGGTGGGGCGTCATTCATCGCCCACCGGTCGTATGGGTCACGTGAACGGTGCGCGCGACAACCTCACTTTTAGGAAGAGGTTCTTGACTACTCATACCTCTCGTCGAAGACGCGCTTGGTCTTCTTCTCGCTCCTCGGAAGCACACCGAGCTCGACGACCTTGACGAGCGGCGTGAAGCCGATGCGACGCTTGACCTCGTGCGCGACGGCATCTGCGGTGTCCAGGAAGTCCTGGGTGCCGTCCGTCTCCACGTAGATGCGCATGGTGTCGCGACCCTCGAGGTGCGAGAGGCGAATCTGGTACTCGCTCGAGAGGGCCGGGAACGTCTGGAGGATCTCCTCGATCTGACGCGGGAAGACGTTGACGCCGTGGATCTTGACCATGTCGTCCGAGCGACCCTGGAGCGCGTCGATGCGCGGGAAGGGGCTGCCGCAGGGGCATTCGCCGGGGATGATGCGGGAGAGGTCGTGGGTGCGGAAGCGGATGAGCGGCGCGCCCTCCTTGACGAGCGTCGTGATGACGATCTCGCCCCACTCCCCGTCCGGGAGCGGCTCCCCCGTTGCCGGGTCGACGATCTCGATGTAGAGGTAATCGTCCCAGTAGTGCATGCCGTCCTCGGCGTCACAGGAGATGCCGATGCCGGGGCCATAGACCTCCGTGAGACCGTAGATGTCGTAGATGTCGATGCCGAGGCCCGCCTTCACGCGGTCGCGCATCTTCTTGCCCCAGCGCTCGGAGCCGATGACGCCCTTGCGCAGGGCGATCTGATCCCTCATGCCGCGCTTCTCGATCTCCTCGGCAAGTAGGAGCGCATAGCTCGAGGTAGCGCCGATGACCGTTGTCTGGAGGTCAACCATGAACTGCAGCTGCTTCTCGGTGTTGCCGGGGCCCATGGGTACCACCATCGCGCCGAGCTTCTCGGCGCCTGCCTGGAAGCCGATGCCCGCGGTCCAGAGGCCGTAGCCCGGGGTGATCTGGATGCGATCCTCGGAGGTGATGCCGGCCAGCTCATAGCAGCGCTTGAACTGCTCCGCCCAGTCGTCGACGTCCTTGGCGGTATAGGGGATGATGACCGGGGTGCCCGTGGTGCCCGAGCTCGAGTGAATGCGCACGATCTCTCGCTCATCTACGGCGGAGACGCCGAGCGGGTAGCAG
Organism: uncultured Atopobiaceae bacterium; assembly: GCA_963928085.1. Taxonomy (GTDB): domain Bacteria; phylum Actinomycetota; class Coriobacteriia; order Coriobacteriales; family Atopobiaceae; genus Thermophilibacter. Next base: position 728,832 of record CAWVDR010000001.1, on the reverse strand, counting down.
TTGCGCAGGTCCTCCTTCTCGGAGAAGGGCAGCGCGAGGAAGTCCTCCTCGGTGAGGACCTCGGTGACCCCGGCCTCCTGGAGGCGCCGGCCAAAGTAGTTGCCCGACGCCACGAGGCGCTGGACCTGGTTGTTGACGAGCTTGAGCTGGGACTCGCTTATCTTCATGCTTGGCTCCTTGATACGAAGGGACAGTCCCTTTGTCTCATTCAGACTTTGATGATACGAAGGGACTGTCCCTTTGTATCATCAGGGCGGCGACGTCGAGGTCGACGAAGGCGGGCTTCACGGAGGTATGGACCGCGGAGACGAGGTCTTCCACAGTGACGGGGCCGAGCGCGCCGGCGCGGGCGGCGGCGCCGAGCAAAACGACGTTCAGCGCCCTCGCGGTACCGAGCGCATCCGTCGCCGCGGCGGCGTCAACGACGACGAGGTTCTTCTCTCCCACGCACTCGCGCAGGTAGGACATGATGGCGGGCAGGTCGTAGGCGGGACCGCCCGTGGCAGCCGAGACGGGGACGACGGGCGCGTCGCTCGTGACGACCATGCCGCCGGGGCGCAGGAACGAGAGCTGACGAACCGCCTCTGCCGGCTCGAAGGCCACGATGGCGTCCGCACGGCCACGACCGATGAGCGGGGAGTGGGCGCCCTCCCCCATGCGCACATGGCTGAAGACAGAGCCGCCACGCTGCGCCATGCCGATGGTCTCGGCCGTCTTGACGGGGAGGCCGCGCTCCATCGCGGCACGCGCCAGGAGCTTTGATGCAAGGACGGCGCCCTGGCCGCCCACGCCGGCGAGGATGACGTTGGTGCTCACAGGAGCTCACCTCCCGAGATGGCACGCGTGGGACAGATCTGCTCGCAGAGCGTGCAGCCCGTGCACTGCGCGGCGTCGATGCGCACCTTGCCGGTCGTGGCGTCCGGCACAAGGGCGGGACACCCCAGCTCGCGCACGCAGCGCTGGCACCCGACGCACTTCTCGGCATCCACCGTGCTTCTCGCCTTGGGTCTAGCGAGAACCACGCACGGGCTCCGGAAGATGATCGCCTTGACGCCCGGCTCGTCGGCGACGCGCCGAACGGTCTCGACGGCGGCCTCGTGGTCGAGCGGGTCCACGGTTTCCACGACGGTGAGGCCGATGGCACGCAGCACCCGCTCGATGCTGACCCTCTCCACGACCTGACCCATCATCGTGCGACCCGTCCCCGGGTGAGGCTGGTGCCCGGTCATGGCCGTGGTGGAGTTGTCGAGCACGACGAGCGTCATATTGGCCTGGTTATAGAAGGCGTTGACCACGCCGGTGATGCCCGAGGCGAAAAACGTTGAGTCGCCCACGAAGGCAAAGGCAGCGGTGTCCGGCTCCACGTGCGTCACGCCCTGCGCGATGTTGATGCCCGCGCCCATGCACAGACACGTGTCAACCATGTCGAGCGGCTTCGCGTTGCCGAGCGTGTAGCAGCCGATGTCGCCGCAGAAGAGCGTCTTGCGGCCGCGCATGGCGCGCTTGACGGCGTAGAAGCTCGCGCGATGCGGGCAGCCGGCGCAGAGGACGGGAGGGCGGACGGGGAGCGTGGGGGCGGCAGGGTGATTCCCCGTGCTCAAACAGCTTCGGCCTTCGGCCTGCAGAACTGCGCGCGGGAAATCACCCTGCCGCTCGCTCTCGTTGGCCTCTCCCCTACCGAGGAAACGGTCAAGGGCTTCCCCCACACTCTCGACGGTGTTCTCGCCGGAGGGCTGGATGTCGGCGGTGAGCTTGCCGCGGATCTTTACTGTGAGGCCACGGCGGCCGCAGGTGGCGATGAGGGCTCGCTCGATCACGGGGTCGAGCTCCTCGACGCAGAGGACCTCGTCGAGACCGTCGAGGAACTCGGCGGCAAGGGGTTCCGGGAACGGGTACGGAGTCGCGATGCGCAGGACGCGAACGTCGTCCTTCTCGGTGAGGTTCTCCGCGACGTAGGTGGCGCTGATGCCGTGGGTGGCGATGCCGAGGCGCGGGACGGCGTCCGGACCGGCCGTCTGCGCCACCGTGTTTCTCGCGTAGCTCGAGAAGCGCTTGGCGAGCTCCGCGTCGCGCCGCTCAATGGCCGCGTGGGCGCGCACGGAGAGCGCCGGGAAGATGACCCAGCGGCTCGGGTCGCGGACGAAGCCCTCGGGCTCGTTGACGCGCCAATCCTCGGGATCGGCAACCTCGACGTCCTCGTAGCCGTGGTCCACGCGCGTGGTGGGCCGCACGATCACGGGGCAGCCCAGCTCCTCGGAGAGGTCGAAGGCCTCCCCCATCATCTGGTAGGCCTCGCTCGGGCTGGAGGGGTCGAGGATCGGCAGCTTGGCGTAGGCGGCAAAGGTGCGCGTGTCCTGCTCGGTCTGGGACGAGATGGGACCGGGGTCGTCGGCCACGAGGACCACCAGACCGCCCTTGACGCCGATGTAGGAGAGGCTCATGAGCGGGTCGGAGGCGACGTTCAGGCCCACCTGCTTCATGGTCACGAGCGCGCGGGCGCCGGCATAGGCGGCACCGGCCGCCACCTCGAGCGCGGCCTTCTCGTTGACGGACCACTCAACGTAGACGCCCTCGCCGCGACGCTTTGCCACGGTCTCCAGCACCTCGGTCGACGGCGTGCCCGGGTAGCCGGCCACCACGTTCACGCCCGCAGCGAGCGCGCCCAGGGCCATGGCCTCGTTGCCCATCAGGAATTCTCTGTGCATGCTGACCTCCCTCGCTGCGCCGCACTCTAGCAGAGCAAAGCGGCCTCTGGCCGACCCGTCGCAAACCGGTAACGCAATTTTGGGACGGGTTCAAACGCGCTGCTCGTTTGGGACGGGCCTGAAGCCGGCGCGACGTCCCGCTGGTTGGACCTGTCCCAGAAAAGCTGCAAGAATAAACCCGTCCCCAAACTGCAGAGGAGGGTGACGTGGCAGAGACGGCGACAGACAGGCTGAGGCTCGTCATCGGCGACGAGGGGCTGGCGCGGCTGGGCGAGGCCCGCGTGGCCGTGATCGGTCTCGGCGGCGTGGGATCCTCCTGCGCGGAGGCGCTGGTCCGAGGCGGCGTGGGACACCTCGTACTCCTGGACCGCGACGTGGTGGCGCCGAGCAACCTCAACCGCCAGGCGCTCGCGTTCACGAGCACCATCGGCCGCCCCAAGGCCGAGGTCATGCGCGCGATGGCGCTCGACATCAATCCCGAGGCGGACGTCACGGCCGTCACCGCGTTTCTCGACAAGGACGAGCTGCCCGAGCAGATGGACGCGCTCGGGCGCCTCGACTACGTGGTGGACGCCATCGACACCGTCGCCCAGAAGCTGCGGCTCGCCGCCTGGTGCCAGGAGCGCGGCATACCCGAGCTCTCCGCGATGGGCGGCGCCAACAAGCTCGACCCCTGCCGCCTGCGCTTCGCCGCCATCGAGGACACCGTCAACTGCCCGCTCGCGCGCGTCATGCGAAAGGAGTGCCGCCGCCGCGGCATCCGCGGCCTCCGCGTGCTCTTCTCGGACGAGAAGCCGGTCCGCATGGAGCGCATCTCAGACGAGCAGTGGATGAGCGAGGGGTCGCTCCTGGGCACGATGAGCTACCTGCCCCCCATCATGGGCCAGATGCTCGCCAGCCGCGTGATTCGCGACCTCCTGGGGTGGGCGTAACGCAAGCCGCGTGCGACAGAACCCTCCGGAACATCCGTCGCGCAGGGGCGTCCGCCACAAAATCACCGCTTACGCGCGACGTGAAAAGTTGGTAGGGTAGCTCCTCGCATTCGCCCGCCCCGCGGGTCCCGTCGAGAAAGGTCTGCCCCCATGCCCACCAACAAGCGAGAGAGCCTCATCTTTACGATCATCATGTGCTTCTGCATGGTGCTCTGGATGTCCGTCTACAACGTCGCTCGCGTGCATGGCTGGAGCTTCGGCTCCGGAACGCTGGCCGACGCATGGCTCGGCTTCCCGCCGGCCTACGTGGTGGCGATGCTGCTGGACGTTCTTATCGCCAGCCGGTTTGCCAAGTGGTTTGCGTTCCGCTTCCTGGTGACGCCCGGCAAGAGCGGCCGCCTTGCGATCACGCTGGCCATCAGTACGATGATGGTCTTCCCGATGGTGCTCTTCATGTCGCTCTACGGCGCGCTCGAGGCGTTCACGCACGTGGGCGACCCGGCCATGATCCTGCCCACGTGGATCGCGAACATCCCGTGGAACTTCGTCGCCGCGCTGCCGTGGAACCTGCTGGTGGCGGGCCCGCTCTCGCGCTGGGTCTTCCGCCGCGCGTTCCCTGAGGGGACGGTGCTCGCGGAGCCTGCATCCGCCTAGAGGCGGGCGGCTTGATCAAACGTCCCCACCAGGATCTCCGCCTCCATGGTGAGCGTATCGACTGACGTCCAGTCGAGAGTCGAGCCGTCGATCCCAAACATGATCGGTGACATCTCAACCGCTGCGACGAGCTGCTCTTGCGTCATGCGGATCGTGGAGGTTACCACGCGCCTCTCCCGTATCCCGCAAATATCGGAGAGGTGCCGGATCACCCGCTCGTTTGAGTAATCTCCTCGCTCAGGCGCCTTGTCACTGACCCGCTCACGAATCTCACGAAAGTGGTTTGGGGTCGGCACCACCTTGATGAGAAAGCCGCCGGGCTTGAGCGCACGCTGGAATTCCCCATAGTTTGCCGGCGAGAAGATGTTGAGGACGCAGCTCGCACAGTGGTCGCGCAGGGGAATCGCGGTTAAGTCTGCCACGAGCCATGCAACGGAGCCCTCGCGGTCCGCACCTGCGGCGAGGCGAACGGCATCTTTGGAGATATCACACGAGAAGAGCCGAATCGGCGGCACGAAACGCTCCGCCAAACGGCTCGAGAAGAAACCCTCGCCGCAGCCCGCATCGACAACGACGCCCTCGATGTCGAGTGAAACCATGATGTCGCACAGCTCGGCAGCGAGCGCATCGTACAGCCCGCTTGAAAAGACCGCGCGTCGGCTGAGAAACGAGTCCCGATCATACGGTCCCGCCGCCTTGTGATGCGCAAGCAGGTTAACGTACCCCTGGCGACCCAAATCGAAGCAATGGTTGCGTACGCAACGCAAGGATGTCCCGGACAAGCTCAGCGGCTCCCCGCAGACAGGACACGCTAGGACATCCTCGCAATTCGCGAAGGGTTTCGTTGTTTCGGCACCCATTGCCCTCCCTTTCATGCAGCGTACCCGCGCACTAGTTTAATCGCTGTGGGCATGTCGCGCAAAAAGCGACGGCACTTGAGCAAGGCACACGCCCGCGAGGATCACCGCCACGCCGAGCCACTCGACGCCGTGCTTGAGGCGGGCACCTACGCGCCCACGGGCGGCGGGCACCAGTCGCCGGTGATCGTGGCCGTGACGAGCCCCGAGACCCGCGAGCGCCTACGCGCGCTCAACGCCGCCGTCATGGGCAAGGAAACCGACCCGTACTACGGCGCGCCGGCCATCGTGGTGGTGCTCGCCGACGGCGGACGCGGCACCTTCGTGGAGGACGGCTCCTGCGTGCTCGAGAACCTCATGCTCGCGGCGCACGCCGTGGGCCTCTCCAGCTGCTGGATCCATCGCGAGCGCGAGTTCTTCGACAGCGAGGAGGGCAAGGCGCTCCTCAAGGAGTGGGGCCTTCCCGAGACGCTGCGCGGCGTGGGAGCCATCGCGCTCGGCTACGCCGACGGCCCCGAGCCCACTGCCGCCCCGCGCAAGGAAGGCTACGTGGTGCGCGTGTAGCTCATACGATTCACACGTTCCGGAAAGGGGCGCTCTGCCGGCAGCATCTATGCTCCCAGCAAAGCGTCCCCTGTCCGCCTGCGTCGCTAAAGACGAGTCCTCACGCTGCTCACGCCGTGGAGCATCTTCACAAACGCCGGATCGTCGTGGTTCACGATCTCGCTGTGGTCGAGGGTGAGCCCGGCGATCTGCGCCATGTCATCTGCGGTAAGCTCGAAGTCCCACACGTCGATGTTCTGCTCCATGCGGTCGCGGTGCACGGACTTGGGGATAACCACCACACCGCGCTGGATGTTCCACCGCAGAGCCACCTGAGCTGCAGTCTTGCCGTACTTCTCGCCGATCGCGATGAGGACGGGGTGCGTGAAGATGCCGTGGTTGCCCTCTGCGAAGGGACCCCACGCCTCGGGCACCACGTCGTACTCGCGCATCGTGGCAAGCGCCGCCTCCTGCGAGAAGAACGGGTGCAGCTCCACCTGGTTCACGGCAGGCGTCACCTCGACGGTCTCGCAGAAGTCCGCCAAGCGCGCCGGATAGAAGTTGCACACGCCTATGGCGCGGATGGTGCCAGCGCGGTACGCCTCCTCCATGGCGCGCCAGGCCCCCACGTAGTCACCGAACGGCTGGTGGATGAGATAGAGGTCCAGGTAGTCAAGACCGAGCTTGTCAAGCGAGGTCTGGAGCGCCGCCTTGGCACCCTCGTAGCTCGCGTCCCGCACCCAGAGCTTGGTAGTGACAAAGAGCTCCTCGCGAGGCACGCCGCTCTCGCGAATGGCGGCGCCCACCGCCTCCTCGTTCATGTAGGCCGCCGCCGTGTCGATGAGGCGATAGCCGCAGTCGATGGCGTCGAGCACCGCCTGCTTGCATACCGCAGGGTTGGGTACCTGGAACACCCCAAAGCCCTCGCACGGCATCTCGATACCGTTGTTGAGCGTCACGGTCTGAACGTTTACCATGGTAGATTCCCTTCTCGCCTAATCGCACCGTCCTTTGACCCCACCATCATGCTGCGAAAAGCGAATGCCGCGCCCTACGCATTCGAGCAGTTAGCATGCATAACGTGCATACTGAGAAGGACACACCAGAACACGGGAGACACCCATGACCATTGAGCAGCTCGAGCACATAGCCTGCGTCGCACGAACGGGATCCATATCCCGCGCCGCCGCCGAGCTCCATATGTCCCAGCCTGCGCTCAGCCGCTCCATCCGGCGGCTTGAGGACGAGCTTGGCTGCGGCCTGTTGCGCCGCACCGCGAACAGGTCGGCGCTCACCGAGGCGGGCTGCATCGCGGCAGACTACGCGGACGACCTGCTCCGCACTTATCGGCGCATGCGAGACGAACTGTCCTCGCTCGAGACGCGCCGACGCACGCTGAGGATCGGCACCTGCGCTCCAGCCCCGCTCTGGCGCGTCACGCAGCTCGTGGTGGAGACAACGCCCGGCACCATCGTCGCTTCGGAATCCCTTGATGAGCAGCATCTGCGCCGCGGACTTATGGAGGACACGCTCGATGCCACCATCACGCTCAACCCGCTCGTGCTCCCCGGCTTTATCTCGCAGCCCATCATGACCGAGAGCCTCTCGGCGCTCCTGCCGCGCACGCACCCGCTCGCGAGCAAACAGACGCTGCGCTTTTGCGACATCGACGGCGAGACCTTCCTCATATACACCAACATCGGCTTCTGGCGCAGCATCGTCGAGCGCGAGCTGCCGCATGCGACATTCCTCTGGCAGGAGGATCGCTCGATGTTTGAGATTCTGCTCTCCACGAGCGATGCTCTCGCGTTTAGCACCGAGGCGGCAACGCCGTATACATCGCATCAGACCGAAAACGTTGCCCGCGTCGCGGTCCCTCTCAGCGACGCCAGCGCCCACGCGACGTTCTATCTTGTGTATCGCACGGACGGACAGGGCAAGGGCTCTGAGCTCATCGAGCGCGTGCTACCACGGCTCTCTCTCGCTGAGCCCCTCCCCGCGCGCACTCGTTGCGCCTCTCGCTAGAGCCCGAAGAGCCCCGCCGCCGCGGCCATCTTGTCGGCAACCTTCACGCCAAAGGGACAGCGGCCCTCGCACGCGTGGCAGGCGATGAACGACCGCGAATTTCTAAGCGCCAGAAACAGGTCATCTACCTGCCATTTCTTAAGTTTCTGCAGGTAGAGTGCCGCTTAAGAAAGTCGAGTTGTTGCACATCAGGCCGTGGGCTTCTCAGCGCAGGTGGCCCAGAACGTGGGGATGCCCAGCTCGTGGAGGCGTCCCTCGCCGTTGGTGTCCTCGTAGAGGTCCAGAATCCGCAGACCTGCCAGAATCTGTCCGCGAATCTGCTCGTCCAAAGTATGCGAGAACTGCATGCCCCACTCCGGGAGGTCCTTCTCGGGAATGAGCGAGGGATCGCGGAGCGGGTTGAACGGCAGGCCGCGCACGACGCGCTCCTCCCCGTCGTCCATGACGTAGTTGAAGCCGTTGTCCAGCCCGGCGAGCAGGCGCCCTCCCGGCGCCAGCACGCGGAAGCACTCGCGCCAGATGGGGAGCACCTCCTCCACGTAGCAGTTGGAGACCGGGTGGAAGATGAGGTCGAACGCGCCGTCCTCGAAGGGCAGCGGGCGCGTCATGTCCGCGCGCACGGCACGGATCTCGTAGCCCTCGCGCTCGGCGACCATGACCTCGGACGCGATCTGCGCCTCGGAGTAGTCGAGCACGGTGCACGCGCAGCCCATCGCCGCGAAGATCGGCATCTGCTGGCCGCCACCGGAAGCCAGCCCGAGCACGCGCTTGCCGCGCATGTCGTCGAAGAACCAGTCGCGCGGGACCTCGCGCGTGGGCGTGAGTACCATCGACCAGTCACCATCAACCGCCGCCTCGTAGCGCTCGTGCGAAATGGGCTTTCCCCACTCCCAGGCATCGGCCACCCACGCGTCCACGACGCGCGCGTTCACGTCCGTATACGACTCAGTCCGGTATCCCCGTGAGCTCATGTATTCCCCCATCACCAGGGCCAAGGCGGAAAGGCCCCGCCGCCCTCTTGCCGCGCGCAGTTCTGCAGCCGCGCGCCCTTTGCGCGGCGAAGCTGTCTGAGCACGGCGAGAGGGCGGCGGGGCCCACAGATACGCGAAAGCCTAAGCGAAGTCCGAAATCTGCGCCTTCAGCTGCTCGATCGTAGCCGTAAGCTCAGCGGCCTGGGCGCGCTTCTTCTCGATGACCGCAGGCGCCGCCTTGGCAACGAAGCCCTCGTTGGCAAGCGTGCGCTCCACGCCCGCGAGGTCCTTCTCGGCCTTGGCGAGCTCCTTCTTGAGACGCGCAGACTCGGCGGCGAGGTCCACGAGGTCGCCCACGTGGACGAAGATCTCCAGCCCGCCGTCGGCGACGGAGACGCAGCCCTCGGGCTTCTCGACGGCCTCGCCCTCGCGCAGCTCACCGACGTGGCCGACGCTCTTCACGAAGCCCTCCTGCCCGGCGAGCACGGCGGCGTCCTCGCAGCAGCAGCGCACGCACACGTCGAGCTCGGCGCGCGGCGAGAGGCGGTAGCGGGCGCGCGTGGAGCGCACGCAGGAGATGACGCGCTTGGCGAGCTCAAAGTCCTTCTCGGCCTTCTCGTTCACGAACTCGGCGAAGCGCTCCGGCTCCGGCCAGGCGGCCACCATGAGGAACTCGGCGGAGTGGTCGTCCAGGCCGCTCGCGGGCAGGGCGTCCCAGACGCTCTCGGTCACGAACGGCATCACGGGGTGGAGCAGCCTCATGCAGGTGTCGAGCACGAAGACGAGGTTGCGCTGGACCTGTAGGCGCTCCTCAGGCGCTCCGTCGAGCAGGCGGCTCTTGCAGAGCTCGATGTACCAGTCGCAGACGTCGCCCCAGAAGAAGCTCTGAATCTCGCGCGCGTAGTCGCCAAAGGCGTAGGTCTCCAGCTGCTCGGTGGCGTGCGCGACGGCGCGCGCCAGGCGCGACAGCATCCACGCGTCCTCGGGCGTCACGGCGGCCGGGGCGCCCGGCTCGTAGCCCTCGAGGTTCATCTGGACGAAGCGGCTCGCGTTCCAGATCTTGGTCACAAAGCCGCGGGCCTGCTCGGTGCGCGGGCTGTCGATCAGCTTGTGGGTCTTCTTGTCGATGTTGGCGTCGAACTTGACGTCCTGGTTGTTGGTGATGAGTGTGAGGAGGTTGTAGCGCATGGCGTCCGCGCCGTACTTCTCCATGAGCTCCATCGGGTCCACGCCGTTGCCCTTGGACTTGGACATGCGGCTGCCGTCCTTGGCCAGGATCGTGGCGTAGATGTAGACGTCGTGGAAGGGCACCTCATCGGTGAAGTAGAGCGAGCTCATGATCATGCGCGCCACCCAGAGGGCGATGATGTCGCGCGCGGTCACGAGGACCTTGGTGGGGTGGTGCTCGGCGAGCTCGGAGGTGTCGTCAGGCCAGCCCTGCGTGGCGAAGGTCCACAGCTGGCTCGAGAACCACGTGTCGAGCACGTCCTCATCCTGGTGCACGTGGCGCCCGCCGCACTTGGGACAGACGTCGACGTCCTCCATGAGGGCGTCCTCCCAGCCACAGTCCTCGCAGTAGAAGACCGGGATGCGGTGACCCCACCAGAGCTGGCGGGAGATGCACCAGTCCTTGAGGTTGTCCATCCAGGTGAGGTAGGTCTGGGTCCAGCGCTCGGGGTGGAACTTGACCTCGCCGTCGCGCACGACCTGCGTGGCGCGCTGTTTAAGCTTGTCCACGGCAACGAACCACTGCTCGGAGAGCCAGGGCTCGAGCGCGGTGTTGCAGCGGTAGCAGTGCATGACGGAGTGGTCGAGCTCCTCGACCTTCTCGAGCAGACCGTGCTCCTCGAACCACGCGACCACGGCCTCGCGGCACTCGTCGCGGTTCATGCCGGAGAACTCGCCGTAGCCGTCCACCACGACGGCGTGCTCATCGAAGATGTTAATCTGCTCGAGGTCGTGGGCCTGGCCCATCGCATAGTCGTTGGGGTCGTGCGCGGGCGTGACCTTCACGAAGCCCGTGCCGAAGCCGGCGTCCACGTGCCAGTCGGAGAAGATGGGGATCTCGCGGTCCACGATGGGCAGGCGCACCATCTTGCCCACGAGCTTGGCCTTCTCGGGGTCCTGCGGGGAGACGGCCACGCCCGTGTCGCCGAGCATGGTCTCGGGGCGCGTGGTGGCCACCGTGATGTGGTCGATGCCGTCGACCGGCTCAACGAGCGGGTACTGGAGGTACCAGAGGTGGCCCTTCTCGTCCTGGTACTCGGCCTCGTCGTCGGAGATGGCGGTGCAGCAGCTCGGGCACCAGTTGACGATGCGCTTGCCGCGATAGATGAGGCCGTCGTGATACCAGTCGCAGAAGACCTTGCGCACCGCGCGGGAGAACTCGGGGCTCATCGTGAATTTCTCGTCGGAGAAGTCGATCGAGCAGCCCATGCGCTTGATCTGGGAGACGATCGTGCCGCCGTACTCACGCGTCCAGTCCCAGCAGGCATCGAGGAACTTCTCGCGCCCGATCTCCAGGCGGCTCACGCCCTCTTCTTTAAGCTTCTTGTCCACCTTGGTCTGCGTGGCGATGCCCGCGTGGTCCGTGCCCAGGATCCAGCGCGTGGAGCGCCCGCGCATGCGGCTGTAGCGCACGTAGGCGTCCTGGATGGAGTCGTCCATCGCGTGGCCCATGTGCAGGATGCCCGTCACGTTGGGCGGCGGGATGACGACGGTGCAGTCCCCCACTCCCTTGGAGCGCTGGTAGCAGCCGGCGCTCATCCAGCGCTCGATGAGCTCGGGCTCGGCGGTCTGGGGATCGTAGTTCTTGGGCATCTCTTCCACGGGGCATTCCTCTCCCGGTCGCGTGCGTATCAGTCCAACAGGATAGCACGCGCGCAACGTGGAGTGCCGGGCGAGAAGGACGCGGGGCCGGCGCGCAGGGCGCTAGTACCCGCGATAGACGTCCTCGTTGTAGGGCGGGAGCTCGACGCCGGGGACCACGCCGGTCGCCGGGTGAGTGATGCCCACGAGGGGGAGCGTGTCGCTGCCGGCAAGCCCCTGGTACACGATGAGGCTAAAGCCCGCAGCGGGCGCGGCGGCGTCCCGGGCAATGAAGCGGCGGGTGTAGCTCGCCTGGTACGAGTCGACGTTCTCCCTCCCGTTGTAGGTGGAGACCGCCTCCGCACCGATCAGGCGGCCCGCGTCGTCGTAGGCGTAGGTGGCCGTGTAGGAGCTTCCCTTGATCTCCCCGGCGAGTTCGCCGGTCGAGGCAGAGACCACGCGCCCCTGGTCGTCGTAGACAAAGCTCTGGGGAACCAGGAAGTCGATGTAGGTACCCTCATAGGAGGTCTGCACCATGTTTCCCGCGTCGTCGTAGGTGAACATCGTCGCGTAGGAGAGCTCCTCCTCGCCGGATGAGGAGCGGGTCCAGAACTCCTCGCGCACGAGCCGCCCGGCGTCGTCGTAGGCGTAGGTGGTCCAGTAGCTCGTGGACATCCCTCCGGCGTCGTTGGCCGTGGTCACCGTCTTGAGGCGTCCCGCGTCGTCGTAGAGGTAGTCCGTGACGGAGTACGTGGAGGAGGTCCGATAGGCGTTCTCGGTGGAGATCCGGGAGATGCGGCCGGCGTCGTCGTAGGCGTAGGTCTCGGTCTCCGTCGAGTACGCGCCGCTCGAGACGATAGTGGCAAGGCGGCCCGCCTCGTCATAGGCGTAGCTCTCCTCGGTGATGCCTGACTGCGAGTTCTCGAGGGCGAGCGACGTCACGCGCCCCTGCTCGTCATAGGTATAGCTTCCCGAGACGGCGTGGCTCGTGTCGTACTGGTAGGTCCAGGAGACAACGCGACCGGCTGCGTCCCGCTCGCTGTGATAGGTGACCGTGTCGCCGTAGGCCGTCTCGACGATGTCCGACGTTACCCAGACCTCGCGCAGCCCCGTCGCATCGAGGCCGCTCACCTGCGTCGCATCGGGGACGGACAGGCTCGTGAGCGCGCGGTTGCCGCCGACGTCAACCGAGGGAAGCGGCTCGGTGCTCACGTCGAGCGCGGTGAGCTCGGTCAGGTCGCTCGCGTCGAGCGCCGTGAGGGAGCCGCCCGTGACCGTGAGGGACGTCACGTTGGGGAAGAAGCGGCCCAGCCCCGAGAGCTGTGCGCATCCCGAGAGGTTCATGCTCGTGACGGCGCGACCCTCGTCGCGCGAGAGCCTCCCGTCCCCGTCGGAGTCGTAGGTGGCCGCGACCGCGGCGCGCAGGGCCGGGTCGGGGAAGTTCTTCTCGTCTATGTCGTAGGGGGCAAAGAGGGAAAACCACGCAACGGCGCCAGCCGCCGCAACGACCACGAGCACACCGAGGGCAATGGCGAGGGGAGCTACGCGCCGGCGGCGCGCAGGACGCGCGGGCCGAGATGGGGCGACCGCCTCGACGGCACGGAGCTGAGCCCCGCACGAACCGCAGAACCTCGCGTCATCAGGAATCTGAGCGCCGCACTTGGGACAGAACATCTCCACCCCTCCCCTATACTCTACGCAGCGAACATACCACAGCGGGTCGGAGGGACCGTGCACTATTCTTCCTGGGACATGCATTGCCACCTCGGATGGTTCGAAGATCCCGTCCGGACGGCGCGCGAGGCGGCGGCGCGCGGGGCGGGGCTGCTCGCCGTCACCGTGACCCCACGGGAGTACCAGAACGTCGCAGGGCTGCTCCAAGCCGAGAAGAACGTCCGGCTGGGAGTGGGCCTGCACCCCTGGTGGGTCCGTGACGCAGCGGACGCCGACGCCCTTATCGGCCTGCTTCCGGAGACGCGCCTCGTCGGTGAGATCGGGCTTGACGCCTCCGCTCGCCACGTGGGCACCTGGGACGCACAGCTCGCTGCCTTCGAGCGCATCTGTGCCGCCTGTGCCCAGACGAGCGACGCCGCCGCGCCAAAGGTGCTCTCCGCCCACGCCGTGAGGTCCGCCGGCGCGGTGCTCGACGTGCTGGAGCGCACGGGCGCCGCCGAAAGCTGTCGCTGCGTCCTGCACTGGTTCTCCGGAAGCTCGGAGGAGCTCTGGCGCGCGGTGGGGCTGGGGTGCTCGTTCTCATTGGGAGAGCGCGCGCTCGGGACGCGCCGCGGCAGGGAGTACGCGCGCATCCTGCCAGCCGAGCGCCTGCTCTCCGAGACGGACCTCCCCGAGTCGCCAAACGCGCCCGGCGGGGCGTCCACCGTTCTCGCCTCGCTCGAGCGGGTCGTGTCGGCGGTTGCGGCCGTACGCGATGCGAGTCCCGAGGAAGTGCGCAGACTCTTCGCAATCAACGCCGCCGCCCTCCTCGACGTTTGAGGGCCGGGGCCGCGCATGGTAGAGTTTATGAGGCCCTGAAGGCGCACGAACCGAGGTCACATGAAGCCGCTGCGCAAGACCACCCACGTCAGAAACCCGCTCTCCTCGACGATGCTCGCCAGCACGTCGGGAGACCTCGATCTGCCGCTCGACGACGTCGTCATCGTCTTTGCCTGCAGCGAGAACTTCGTCCCCTACCTCTCAGTCGCCATCCAGTCGATCGTGGACAACGCCAGCGCGTCGAGGCGCTACGACATCGTCGTGCTCACGCGCAACATCTCGCCGACGAGCATGATCACCCTCACGCGCCAGACCAAGGCGGACAACGTCGGCATCGGCTTCTTGGACGTTGACGCCGCGCTCGGCGACATCGAGCTCCCCCACCATGGGCACTTCCGGCCCGAGACCTACTTCCGGCTCCTCGCGCCGCAGCTGCTCCCCAACGTCGACAAGGCCATCTACCTGGACTCCGACCTCATCGTCGACGATGACGTCGCAAAGCTCTTCGACGTCGACGTGACCGGCTACCCCCTTGCCGCGACGCGTGACGCGGACACGATCGGCCAGATCGACGGCTACGACACGACGGTGGGCCCCTACCTCAAGAACGAGCTCGGCATGAGCGACCCGCACGACTACTTCCAGGCGGGCGTGCTCCTCATGAACCTCGCCGAGCTGCGCGCGACCATCACCCCGGAGGAGTTTCTCGACCTCTCCACGCAGCGCATGTGGCGCTGGCTCGACCAGGACGTCCTCAACAAGGTCGTGGACGGCAACTACGTGCGCGTGCACATGCGCTGGAACTACCTGATGGACTGGCAGCACCTTCGTCGCACGCACATCATCGCCAACGCGCCCGCCGAGGTCCGCGCCGAGTACGAGGAGGCCGCCGCCGACCCCGCGATCATCCACTTCGCCGGTCCGGACAACCGCCCCTGGCTCTACCCGGACGCCGACCGTGCCGACCTCTTCTGGCACTACGCCATGCGCTCGCCCTATCTCGACGAGATCCGCGGCCAGCTCGAGGAGTCCCGCGCCTCCGCCGCCGGGCTCGCCAAGCGCCTGCAGGTCATTGCCATCTACAAGGGCATCATGCCCGCCTTTGACAAGATCTGCCCCGCCGGGTCGCGCAGGCGCGCGGCCGTCATCCGCACCTACATGGGTCTCGGGGGCTCCAACCTCTAAAGAAAGGGGCGCCACCCCGGAGGGTGACGCCCATAAGGTCTCTCTCGCACGCGCCTAGGCGACGCGGTGCTTGCCGTGCGCCGTCGTGACGAGGCGCGGGGACGCCCCGCCGCCGACGCTCTCCTTGGTGACGACGACCTTGGTGATGTCCAGGTCGCTCGGCAGGTCGAACATCGTGTCCTGCAGTGTGGCCTCGCAGATGGCGCGCAGACCGCGCGCGCCCGTGCCGCGGGCGATCGCCTGGTGCGCGATCTCGGTGAGCGCGTCGTCCTCGAAGACGAGCTCCACGCCCTCGAGCTCGAACATGCGGCGATACTGCTTGACGAGGGCGTTCCTGGGCTGCGTGAGAATGCTCACGAGGTCCTCCTCGGTGAGCTCGCGTGTGGCGGTGATGACCGGGATGCGCCCGAGGAACTCGGGGATCATGCCAAACTTGTGCAGGTCCTGGGGCATGACCTGCTCCATCAGGTAGTCCTCGTCCTTCTCGGCGTTGTGCCCGACCTCGGCGGCGAAGCCGATGCCCTTCTTGCCGATGCGGTCGGCCACGATCTTGTCCAGGCCGACGAACGCTCCGCCGCAGATGAAGAGGATGTTCGTGGTGTCGATGCGAATGAGCTCCTGCTGGGGGTGCTTGCGGCCGCCCTGCGGGGGCACGCTCGCCTCAGTGCCCTCGAGAATCTTGAGCAGGGCCTGCTGCACGCCCTCGCCGGAGACGTCGCGCGTGATGGAGAGGTTCTCCGCCTTGCGGGCGATCTTGTCGATCTCGTCGACGTAGACGATGCCCACCTGGGCGCGCTCGACGTTGCCGTCGGCGGCGGTGATGAGCTTGAGGAGGATGTTCTCCACGTCCTCGCCCACGTAACCGGCCTCGGTGAGGGTGGTGGCGTCGGCGATGGCGAAGGGGACCTCGAGGAAGCGAGCGAGCGTCTGCGCGAGCAGCGTCTTGCCCGTGCCCGTGGGGCCCAAAAGCAGGATGTTGCTCTTGGCGATCTCCACGTCCTCCTCGCCCTCCGCGACCTCGTCGTTGCCGGAGAGAATGCGACGGTAGTGGTTGTAGACGGCCACGCTCATGGCACGCTTGGCCTGCTCCTGCCCCATGACGTACTGGGAGAGCTCGTCGTAGATCTCGTGCGGCGTGGGAAGGTTCTTGATGGGCAGCCCGTCGTCGGCGGACGCCGCGTCCTCCCCCGCGAGCTCCGCGAGGTCGGCGCCGTCGATCATGTCCGAGCACGCGTGGACGCACTCGTCGCAGATGTAGACGCCCCCGGGGCCGGCGATGAGCTTGCTCACCTGGCTGCGGGTCTTCCCGCAGAACGAGCAGCACATCTCGCTGCCGAACGAGTCGGTGTCGTTAGTGGACATGCGCTACTCCTGGCTCTGCTCGGTACGGGAGGTGATGACCCTGTCGACGAGGCCGTACTCGCAGGCCTCGGCGGCGCGCATATAGTTGTCGCGCTCGGTGTCGGCGTTGATCTTCTCGATGGGCTGGCCGGTCGCCTCGGCGAGGATCTCGTTCAGGCGCTGGCGGATCCAGCGGGTCTCGTCGGCGACGATCTGGATGTCGGTCTGCTGGCCCTGGACGCCCGAGCTCGGCTGGTGGATGAGGACCATCGAGTTGGGAAGCGCCAGGCGCTTGCCCTTGGCACCGCAGGCGAGGATGGCGGCGCCCATGGAGGCGGCCATGCCCACGCAGATGGTGGAGACGTCGGGCTTGATGAAGTTCATCGTGTCGATGATGCCCAGGCCGGCGTAGACGTCGCCGCCCGGCGAGTCGATGTAGAGGGCGATGTCCTTGTCGGGGTCCTGGCTCTCGAGGTGCAGGAGCTGGGCGATCACGAGGTTCGCGGAGTCACGCGTGACCTCCTCGCCGAGAAACACGATGCGGTCGTTGAGCAGGCGGGAGTAGATGTCGTAGCTGCGCTCGCCGCGCGGGGTCTGCTCGACGACGTAGGGGATGAGCGGGATGTTGGTTGGCTGGTGCATGTGCTCTCCGTTTCGTATGCGAAAGCCCCGAGCGTGCGGCCGCCCGGGGCGTTTCCAAGACGTGGACGGGGCTACTCGGCGTCCTCGGACTTCTCGCCCTCGGCGGCGCGCTCGGCGACCTCGTCGACGATGTTGACGTTGGCGTTCTCGACGAGCCAGTTGAGGGCCTTGGTGCGACGGATGGAGTCGCGGATGGCGGGCAGACGGCCCTCGCTTCTCCACTGCTCGATGGCGGCGTCGACGTCCTCGACGCCGGCGTTCTCGAACTCCTCGCGGACCTCGTCCTCGCTGACCTCAACGCCGAGCTTGGCGGCAAGGGAGTCGAGCGCGAGGGACTGGCGGGCGCGCTCCTCCGCCTGGACGCGCAGGTCGGCGATGAAGTCGTCGGACTTCACGCCGCGGGCGCGCAGGTACATGTCGAGCGAGACGCCCTGGTTCTGGAGACGGGCGAGGAACTCGGAGGCGAGCTCGTTGAAGATCTCGTTCTGGTAGGCCTCGGGCACGGTCTCGAGCTTGAGGAGCTTGCCGAGGGCCTCGACGAGACGGTCCTCCTTGAGGTTGGGCAGGGTCGTCTTCTTGTCGCCCTCGATCTCCTCCTTGACGGCGTCACGGAAGGAGGCGACGTCGTCGTAGCCGTACTTCTTGGCGACCTCGTCGTCGAGCTCGGGGGTGACGGCCTTCTTGATGGCGTTGAGCTTCACCTTGACGGAGAAGGTGTGGGAGTGCTCCTCGCCCTCGTGCTCGTGGGTGCGGGTCCACTCGATGGCCTTCTCGTCGCCCTTCTTCATGCCGACGATGCCCTCCTGGAGCTGGTCGGGCACCTGCTGGCCGTCGAGGGCGAACATGCGGTTGGTGCCAGCGAGGTGGCCGGCGCCCTCGACGTTCTCGACGTCGACGGAGACGACGTCACCGGGCTCGACGGCGCGGTCCTCGTCGATGTCCTCGTAGGTGACCTGGTAGCTGAGGAGCTGGTTGATCTGCCAGTCGATCTCGGCCTCGGTGGCCTCCTCGGGCGGCATGTTGATCGTCGGGGCGTCGTAGCTCTCGAGCTCGCAGGCCGGGCGGACGCCGATGGTGGCGGTGACCACGTAGTCGGCACCCTGCTTGGCGAGCTCGGGGTCGGCGCCCTCGGGGCCAAAGCTCACGCGGCCGACGGGCGTGACGTCGAGCTCCTCGAGCATGAGCGGCTCGGCCGCGTTGAGGAGGTCGTTGGTGGCCTGGGCGAACACGGCCTCGCGGCCGATGATGCCGTCGATCACCGGGCGCGGCGCGTGGCCACGACGGAAGCCCTGGAAGTTGTACTTCTTGGCGATGTCCTTGTAGGTCTTGGCGATGGCCTTGTCGACATCGGCAGCCGCGACGGTGACCTCGGCGGTCAGCTTGTCGTCGATCGGCTTCTCAGCAGCGGTGACGGTGATCTTCAACGTTCCTCCAGTGTCTCTGATGGCGGGGTTCCCGCCACTTCCTTCTCGCTGGTGCGGGCGAAAGGACTCGAACCTTCACGGGGTCTCCCCCACTGGAACCTAAATCCAGCGTGTCTACCAGTTCCACCACGCCCGCATTTCGCACAGCCTTATGAGTGTACCAAACTTCTACAGGTTACCCGCGTCTCGGCAGATATTTCACGCAGGCGAGAAGGACCGAGGCGGCGCGCGTCGTCGATCGCTCCGACGTCACGCGCGCCGCAGGCGCACCGCCGTGCCGGAGCAGCAGGTCATGATCATGCCCTCGAAGGTCTCGTAGCCGATGGTCGCGCCCACGACGGCATCGGCCCCGAGCGCCTCGGCGCGCTGCTGCATCTCGGCGAGCACCTCGTTTCTCGCCTGCTGGAGCTCCTCCTCGTAGCCGGCCGAGCGTCCGCCAAAGACGTTGCGAATGCCGGCGCCGAGATCGCGGAACATGTTGATGCCGCTCACGGCCTCGCCGGTGACGACGCCGAGATAGTCCGTGATCTGGTGGCCTTCGATGGAGTTCGTGGTGGTGACGATCATGAGATCTCCTTTCAGACGGCGCTCATGACGAGCGTCATGACAAGCGTGCTGCCCTCGAGGCGGGCAGAGAGCGTCATGCCCTGGGCCTCTGCGAGCTTGGCGGCGACGGAGAGCCCGAGGCCGGAGCCCGCCGTCGAACGCGAGGAGTCGGCCTGGTAGAAGCGCTCGAAGAGGCGGTCGGGGTCGAGGGCGCCGGGGTCGGCCACGGGGTTTGCAAACCCCACGGCGAGACGGCCCTTCTCGCCCGCCGAACGAGCCGTCACCGAGAGCGGGCCGCTTCCGTGGCGCAGCGCGTTGGCAACGAGATTCTCTACGATACGCGTGAGAGCCTCGGCGTCCGCCTCGACCCTGACGTCGTCGCACTCCAGCGCGGGCTCCCATCCGCGCGCCTCGAACTCGGGATAGTGGCCGAGAAGCACCTGCTCGAGCAGCGGGTGCAGGGAAACGGGGACCAGTTCGAACGGCGTGTCTGGGTCTGCGGCGCGGGCATAGGAGAAGAGCTCGTCGAGCAGCCCCGACATCGCGGCGAGGCGCGCGTCCGCGGCAGCGAGCTGGGCGTCCCTGCCTGCCGGATCAGTCTCCTCGCGAGCCAGCTGCAGGTAGCCGCGGGCTCCGGCAAGCGGCGTCCGCACGTCGTGACTGAGCGCGGAGAGGCCGCGCGAGAACTCGTCTGCGGCGTGCAGGGCATCCACGCGCTCCGCGTCTGCAGCGTCGACCTCGGCGTTTATCGCGTCGACCATGCCGACCATACCCGGCAGGCGGCTCCCGGTCGTGAGGCGCGCGTTGCTCGCGCGGTCCCGACCCACCAGGAAGCGCGTCTGGCGACCAAGCTCGGTTACATAGCAGGCAACGACGAAGACCGCCCCGAGCGCAAGGCCCAGCGCAAGCATCGCCGCGAGCATGATCGCATCAGCCATGTGAAACCCCTCCACGACGCCGGCCCACCATTCCATCCTAGAGCTTGCGAGCAGCCAGTCCACCAGAGGCTCCAGCCAGCGGTAGAGCCGCTCGAGGAACGCCTCGTGCATCATGCAAGGTCACGCCTCGCGCCCACGAGGGTGCCGAGCGTGCCGCACGCAAGGCAGAGCGGGACGCAGACGGCGAGCGCGCGGACGGCCGGGGCAAAGCCGGTGGCGTCGACGGCCAGCATGTCCGCGGCACCGTTGCCCACTGCGGCCGTAGTAACAAAGGGCGCCCAGGCAAGGGCGGCCTCGAGCGCAGGGCCCCACCCGAGGCCGAACACGTTGCTCACGAGCAAGAGGAAGGTGAAGAACCCCTGTTCCACGGCGCCCGAGAGCAGCAGGAACGCGACGATAAAGGCAATTGCCCGGCTGCGTGTGAGCTGTCCGACCAGCAGCACGACGAGCGCATAGGCGCACGCTGCGAGCCAGCCCTCGCCCGCCCAAGCCGCAACCTGCCAGAACGGCTCGACGCTTTCCACGGGGCGCAGGGTCACGAGAACGCCGATCCCACTGAACACGAGGTAGGCAAGCAGGATGGCACCTGAGAGGAGCACCGTGAGCAGGTACTTCTCGGCAAAGTACGCGACGTGACCACGCAGGGACGCGAGCAGCGTGCGGTCAAAGCCAGAATCGGAGTCCGCGCAGGAGAGGTGCGCGGCAACGAAGGGGGCGATGGTCGAGACGAGCACGATGGAGCTCCCGCGCCCGGCGAGGCGCAGCGCGCCGGCGCGCCCGGTGAGGCCGTCGTAGACGATGCCGGGCTCGAGCGGCCACCAGATCGTGAGGACGGCGCTGCCCAGGGTGACAAGCGCGACGAGGACGAGCACGACCCACAGCCAGCGGGCGTGCAGGGTACGGTAGAGGTCAGACTTGAGCAGTGCCATCATGCGGCATCCCTCCTTGAGACGAGCAGTGCGTCGACGGAGGTGACGGCAACGGTAAGCGGCAGGCAGACGACGAGCGCGCGGATGGCGGGTGCCAGGCCCGTGACGCCGTCGGGCGTGAGGAGCGCGCCGGCACTCTCCCCGATGGCGCTCACGACCTGCGCGGGCAGCCACGGGGCGACAGCCGAGGAGAAGTCCAGGAAGCGGCCGCCGGCGAGGTAGCACAGGGCGTCGATGCCGATGACGATGCCGCCCTCGAGGATGCCCGTGGACGCCAGGACCGCAAAGCCCATGGTCACGGTCTCGTTGCGCGTGAGGTGCGCCACGAGCACGGTGAGCACGGCGTAGGTCGAGCTCACGAGCCAGTTGCACCCAAACCAGGCGGCGACCTGCCAGGCGGGCTCGGGCGCAAGGATCGGCACGCCGGTGACCGGCAGGGCGAGAAGACCGAGCGCAAGCGCAAGGAGCAGCGTGACCGCGGCAAGGAGCACCGAGAAGACGCACTTCTCGGCGAACCACGTGACGCGGCCACGACGGCTGAGCGACGAGAGGACCGAGCGACCAAAGCCGAGGTCCGTCTTGTCGCAGCACACAATCGCGGCCATGACGGCAGCGAGAATCTCGACGCCGCCGAGGCTGAGGGCGGAGCCGGTGATGCTGTCAAAGGCGACGGGACCCATGTTGGTCCAGCGCATGAGGAGCGCGGGTACGAGCGTCAGGAAGGTCACGATGGCAACGGTCACCCAGATCCAGCGCCCGTGCAGGACGCGATAGGCATCCGAGCGCAGGAGGGCGATCATCGGGCGCCTCCGTCCTTCTCGGTGATGAAAAGGGACTGTCCCTTTTCATCACCCATGAGCTCGACGAAGTACTCCTCGATGTCGCGCTCCTGCTGGACGAGCTCGCGAACCTCCACGCCGGCCTGGAAGCACGCGGCGCTGAGCTCTTCGAGCGCGGCACCCGTGACCATGAGCGCGCCGTCGGGCTCCGCACGGAAGGTCGCCTGCGGGAGCGCCTGCTCGAGCAGGGCGAGGCCGCGCTCCGGCTCGGCCAGGCGCAGGCGTACGGAGCTGCCGCAGCGCTTATGGAGCTCCTCGTCGGTAAACTCGGCCGTGAGGCGACCGTCCGCGATGACACCGAAGCGCGTGGCAACGCGGTCGAGCTGGTCGAGCACGTGGCTGGAGATCATGATCGTGACGCCATGCTCGTGGTTGAGGCGCACGAGAGCGAGGCGCATGGCGCGCGTGGCCTCAGGGTCGAGGCCGTTGAAGGGCTCGTCCAGGAGCAGCAGGTCGGGACTGCCCACGAGGGCGAGCGCGAGCCCAAGGCGCTGCTTCATACCGAGGGAGTAGGCCTTCACGCGGCGGTGGTCGAGCGGGTCCAGGCCCACAAGCTCGAGGAGGTCGTCCGCAACCTGCCCCGTGTGCGTCATGCCGAGCGCGAGCGCCTTGGCGACGAGGTTGTCCCGCGCGGTGAGGCTGGCGAGCACACCCGGGCTCTCGATGAGCGCGCCGATGCGCGAGAAGCCCTGCGGCGTGGCGCCGCCCTTTTCGGGGTCGCCGAAGAGGACGACCTCACCCGCCGTGGGGCGAGCCAGGCCGCAGACCATCTTCATCGTGGTGGACTTACCCGAGCCATTCTTGCCCACAAAGCCGTAGATGTCACCGGCCGCGACGGTCATGTCCAGGTTGTCAACGGCCAGCTTGCGGCGGTAGCGCTTGGTGAGGCCGTGTGTCTCGATAACGTTCACGTCTGCTCCTTCCTAGAGGCTGCCCACCATGATGACGGGCAGACCTTTAGAAACCGTGACCCAAATCTAAAGAAAACTTGAGGATGCCGCTGCAAAACGACCGTTCGTGATGAATAAGCCGGTTACGGCCCTCAAAACAGCCGCTCGTGATGAAAGAATCGCGACCCAAAAATGGACCCTGACAACGGAACTTCTCAAAACCCCAGTTGATAATATAGATAATGAAATCGCATTCCACCACGGGGCGAAAATCATTCATCACGAGCGAGGGTTTTGCATACGAACCAACGAGCTTTCATCACGAGCGGTAGTTCTGCAGCAGCCGACGCGCTCAACGAGCGCTCGGCCACTACGCAAGCTTGAAGCCCATGCCCCAGACGGTTTTGAGGTAGGCATCGGTACCGGTCTCGCGCAGCTTGGCTCGGATGTTGGAGACGTGCACGGCAACGGTTGAGTCGTCGCCCGCAAAGGGCTCGCCCCACGCCAGCTCGAAGAGCTCCGACTTGGAGAACACGCGGTTCGGGCGCCGGACGAGCGCCTCGAGGATGTTGAACTCGATCTTGGTGAGCGGGACCTCGGCGGCGCCGTCAACGACGAGCGTGCGAGCCTCCGTGTCCAGGGTCCACTGACGGTAGCGCAGAACGTCCGAGCTCGCGGCGACAGCCATCCCCCGGTGGCGTAGCTGCACGGCGACGCGCGCCGCCAGCTCGTCGAGGTCGAAGGGCTTTACGAGGTAGTCGTCCGCGCCCAGGTCGAGAAGGCCTATCCTGTCGGCGGCCGTCGCGCGGGCAGAGATAACCACGACGGGCAGGCCCGCGTCTCGGGCACGGATGAGCCCAACGAGCTCTTCTCCGGTAGCCCCGGGCAGCATGAGGTCACAGACAACGATGTCAAACGCCGCATTATTCTCGCCGAGCAGCAGGCGTGCCTCCGAGCCGGAGAACGCCTGCGTCACCGCATGACCGTCGCGCGCGAGCCGCGTGGTCACCACGTCGTTGATTGCGGCATCGTCCTCAATCACCAGTATCCGCGCCATGCTTCTCCCAAAATGATACGAAGGGACTGTCCCCTCGTATCATAGCGGCACGGAGATCCAGGAGCCGTCCGCACGGGGCACCTCGACTGCGCGATAGCCCATGTCCCACGCGTGCCCGTACGCCTCCTCGATGCCGTACGCGATGTCTTCCGGCCTGTGGGCGTCGGAGCCCACGGTGATGGGTACATCTGCGGCAAAGAACCGCCCCAAGAGCCCGCACGAGGGATAGTAGTCCCCCACCCCCTTGCGCAGCGCGGCCGTGGAGAGCTCCACGCGCCGGCCCGTGTCGTGCGCGCAGGCGGCCATCTCGTCCCAGAGCGGCGCGAGGTCGATTGAGGGCGCGAACCCCTCGTGAGAGAAGCGGGCGGGCAGGTCGGGGTGGGCCATCGCGTCAAAGGCGAGCGGGCTCTCGCAGGCGGCGCACCATGCGGCCACATAGCGCCGCCACACCTCATCCGGACCGAGCTCAAACCAGATCGTGAGGTCGCTGACGTCATCGATCCACGCGCCGTCGTCCTTCTCGCCCAGCCAGTGCACGCTGCCGAGGAGGACCTGCGCCCCGTCGCTCCAGCGACGCACGTCGTCTTCGCAGCCGGGATACCAGTCCGCCTCAAAGCCGTAGAGCATCTCGAGGCCGGGGTGGGCGGCGCGAGCCTCCTCGAATGCGGCGCGGTGCGCAGGGAGGTCGCCCTCGACCACCTGGGCCTCCCCCGCCGGGTCCATCGAGGACGGCAGCGTGAGATGGTCCGTGCAGACAAGCAGGGAGCAGCCGACCGCCTCCGCGGCCCGCGCGTTCTCCTCGAACGTACCCGTGCCGTCCGAGAAGCACGTGTGCGTGTGGCAGTCGACCACCTTCATGCGTTCCCCCTCTTCGAGAAGGGCCGCCGGGCGAGAAGCCCGACGGCCCGAATGATACGAAGGGACTGTCCCTTCGTATCCTACAGGTCCTGGAGCGCGTAGACGTCGAGGGAGCCCTGGCGCAGCGCAGCGATGGCCTGCACCAGTGCCACGGCGCCGGACATGGTGGTGGCCATGTCGATGCCGCGGCTCACGGCCTCGCCGCGCATCTTGGTGCCGTCGCCGCGGGAGCTGTGGCCCTTCGGCGTGTTGATGAGGAAGGAGATCTTCCCCTCCGCCATGAGGTCGAGGATGTTGGGCGAGCCCTCGGAGATGGGCTTCACGACCTCGCACGGGATGCCCGCGGCGCGCAGCGTCTTGGCGGTTCCGCGCGTGGCGAGCAGGTCGTAACCAAGGTTGAGCAGCGACAGCGCGACCGGGGCAACCGAGCGCTTGTCGCGGTCGCACACCGAGATGAAGACGGTGCCGGACTGCGGCACGTCGTACTCGATGGCCTCGCGGGTCTTGGCATACGCCTTGGGGAAGGTGACGTCGAGGCCCATGACCTCGCCGGTGGACTTCATCTCGGGGCCGAGCGTGACGTCGGCGCCCGGGAAGCGGCTCCACGGCATGACGGCCTCCTTGACCGCGTAGTAGCCGCGCTCGTGAGCCTCCTCGGGAAGGCCCAGGTCACGGATCTTCTCGCCGCTCATGATGCGCGCGGCGCACTTGGCCAGCGGCACGCCGGTGGCCTTGGACGAGAAGGGCACGGTGCGGGAGGCGCGCGGGTTGAGCTCGATTACGAAGACCTGCTCGTCGCGGACGGCGTACTGCACGTTGAGAAGGCCCTGGATGTGGCAGGAGAGCGCCAGGCGACGCGTGGTCTCGCGGACCTTCTCCACCAGGCGGTCGGAGAGCGAGAAGGGCGGGAAGCAGCAGGCGGAGTCGCCGGAGTGGATGCCGCACTCCTCGATGTGCTCGAGGACCGCGCCCACGTAGCACTCCTCGGTGTCGCAGAGGGCGTCCACGTCGAGCTCGATGGCGTCCTCGAGGAAGGCGTCGAGGTAGACGGGGTGGTCCGGCGAGACCTTGGTGGCCTCCTCCATGTAGCTCACCAGGTCGTCGTCATCGTAGACGATGCCCATGCCGCGGCCGCCGAGCACGTAGGAGGGGCGAACGAGCAGCGGGTAGCCCACGCGGCGCGCCACGGCCTTGGCCTCGTCGACGGTCTCGGCCGTGCTCGAGGGCGGGTAGGCGATCTCGAGGCGGTCGAGCAGGCTCGCAAAGCGGTCGCGGTCCTCGGCGAGGTCGATGGCCTCGGGCTGGGTGCCCATGATGGGGACGCCGGCGGCCTTGAGGCGCTTGGCGAGGTTGATCGGGGTCTGGCCGCCGAGGGTGACGATCACGCCCACGGGCTTCTCGACCTCGATGACGTTCATGACGTCCTCGAAGGTGAGCGGCTCGAAGTAGAGGCGGTCGGAGGTGTCGTAGTCCGTGGAGACGGTCTCGGGGTTGCAGTTGACCATGACGGTCTCGTAGCCCTTGGCCGCAAGGGCGTAGGCGGCGTGCACGCAGCAGTAGTCGAACTCGATGCCCTGGCCGATGCGGTTGGGACCGGCGGAGAGGATGACCACGCGGGGCTTCTCGGCCTCGTGGAACTCGGTCACGCCGCCCTTCTCGTAGGTCAGGTAGTGGTAGCTCGTACGGGCCGCGAACTCGCCGGCGCAGGTGTCGACGGTCTTGATGCACGGGCGCACGCCGAGGACCTCGCGCACGGCGCGCACCGTGTCCTCGCGCTGGTTGGTGAGGTGCGCGAGCTGAGCGTCCGAGAAGCCCAGCTGCTTGGCCGCCATCATCGTGTCCGCGTCGAGACCCGCGAGACCCTTCTCGGCGATGACACCCTCGGCGGTCACGATGTCCTTGATGCGGTTGAGGAACCAGCGGTCGATCTTGGTGAGGTCGAAGACGCGCTCGACGGTCCAGCCGCGGCGCAGCGCCTCGGTCACGTAGAGGATGCGGTCCGGCGTGGGCGTGGCCACGCGATGCTCGAACTCCTCCTCGGAAAGGCCGTCGAAGTCATCGTTGCCGTCCGCACCGAGGCCGGCGTGCCCCTGCTCGAGGGAGCGCATGGCCTTCTGCATGGCCTCCTCAAAGGTGGCGCCGATGGACATGACCTCGCCCACGGCCTTCATGCGCGTGGTGAGCGTGTCGTCGGTGCCCTTGAACTTCTCGAAGGCAAAGCGCGGGACCTTGACCACGCAGTAGTCGATCGAGGGCTCAAAGCAGGCCGGCGTCTCGCGCGTGATGTCGTTCTCGATCTCGTCGAGGGTGTAGCCCACGGAGAGCAGCGCGGCCATCTTGGCGATCGGGAAGCCGGTGGCCTTGGAGGCGAGGGCGGAGGAGCGGGAGACGCGCGGGTTCATCTCGATGACGATGACGCGGCCGTCGTTGGGGTTCACGGCAAACTGCACGTTGGAGCCGCCGCAGGCCACGCCCACGCGCTCGAGGATGGCGAGCGAGTAGTCGCGCAGGCGCTGGAGCTCGAAGTCGTTCAGGGTCTGGCACGGGGCCACGGTGATGGAGTCGCCGGTGTGGACGCCCATCGGGTCGAGGTTCTCGATGGAGCAGATGACGACGCCGTTGCCCGCGGAGTCGCGCATCACCTCCATCTCGATCTCCTTCCAGCCCTCGACGGACTGCTCGACGAGCACCTCGCTCTCGGGCGAGAGCGCGAGGCCCTGCTCGGCGATGTGCACGAGGTCATCGTGGTCGTAGGCCATGCCGCCACCGGCGCCGCCGAGCGTGAAGGCCGGGCGCAGGACAACCGGGTAGCCGAGCTCGTCTGCGATCTGCTCGCACTCCTCGACGGTGTGCGCGATGCCGGACTTGGCGACCTCGAGGCCGATGTCGCGCATGGCGTTGGCAAAGAGCTCGCGGTCCTCGCCGGTCTCGATGGAGTCGACGTCGCAGCCGATGACCTCGACGCCGTACTTCTCGAGGATGCCGGCCTTGCCGAGGGCCACGGCGCAGTTGAGGCCCGTCTGGCCGCCCATGTTGGGGAGAAGCGCGTCCGGGCGCTCCTTCTCGATGACCTTGGTCACGGACTCGACGGTGATCGGCTCGATGTAGGTGCGGTCGGCGGTCTCTGGGTCCGTCATGATCGTGGCCGGGTTGGAGTTCACGAGCACGACCTCGTAGCCCTCGGAGCGCAGGGCCTTGCAGGCCTGGGTGCCGGAGTAGTCGAACTCGCAGGCCTGGCCGATGACGATGGGGCCGGAGCCGATGATAAGGATCTTCTTGATGTCGGTGCGCTTGGGCATCTAGAAGCGCCTCCCCTCGCGGACGTCAATGGCGAGGTAGTCGTCCTCGCCGCGCATGAGCTTGGCAAACGCCGCAAAGGCGTACGTGGAGTCGTTGGGGCCGGGCTTGGCCTCGGGGTGGTACTGCATGGAGAAGGCGGGGATGTCCAGGAACTGGATGCCCTCGGGCGTGCCGTCGTTGAGGTTGACGTGCGTGAGGCGCACGCGACCGTACTTCTCGGTCATGACGACGGGCGCCACGTGGCGGCGGGACCAGAAGCGCAGGTCCTCGTCGGCGGGGTGCTCGGTCACACCGTCGGAGAGCTCGGGCACGAGCGGGCCAAAGGACGAGAAGACCGGGCCGTAGTTGTGGTTCTGCGCTGTGATCTCTACCTTGCCGGTGAGCAGGTTCATCACGGGCTCGTTGCCGCCGTGGTGACCGTACGGGAGCTTCTCGATCTGCGCGCCGGCCGCCATGGAGATGACCTGGTTGCCGAGGCAGATGCCAAAGACCGGCAGCTTTCCCAGGCACGCGCGCACGGCGTCGACAACGGGGGGCACGGAGACGGGGTCGCCGGGGCCGTTGGAGAAGAACACGCCGTCGGAGTTCATCTCGAGGACCTTCTCGGCAGGCGTGTCCCACGGCACGACGGTGACCTCGCAGCCGGCGGCGGAGAGGCGCTTGGCGATGCCCTTCTTCTCGCCGCAGTCGTAGGCCACGACGCGCAGGCGCGGCTGGCCGTCGGCGTCCTGGCCGGGCACGACGTAGGAGTCCTTGGTGGAGACGTCGGCCACGTAGTTGTGGTCGGCGATGGCCGGCGACGCCTTGACGCGGGCAATGAGGCTCTCGGGGTCGAGGTCCGTGGTGGAGATGGCCGCCCTCATGGCGCCGCCCTCGCGGATGGCAAGCGTCAGGGCTCGGGTGTCCACGTCCTCGATGGCAACGACGCCGCGCTGCTCGAGGAAGGCGGGCAGGGACTCCACGGACTGCCAGTTGCTCGGCGTGTAGCACATGTCGTGGACCACGAGACCCGCCAGGTGGAGCGGGTCGCCCTGCATGTCCTTCTCATTGATGCCGTAGTTGCCGATCTGCGGATAGGTCAGCGTGACGATCTGGCCCGCGTAGGACGGGTCGGAGACAATCTCCTGGTAGCCGACCATCGAGGTGTTGAACACGATCTCGCCGAAGGTCTCTCCCTCGGCTCCGGCAGAACGCCCAAAGAAGTACATCCCGTTCTCGAGCGCGAGAAGCGCCTTAGGATGCCTGCCGCCATCGACCAGTAGGTTCACAGCAACACCGCCCTTTCGTCGTGCGCCCAGGGGAAATCCCCAGCTACAAAAAACGGAGCTACCGCCGCGCGGCGGAGACTCCGAATAAGGCAGCTGCGATTAGGTTGTGGACGCCTTTTCGGTCTCTCGTACCGTCTTAAAGGTCACAGGACAGTATAGCCGGAAACGCGTTCACCGTGTTGCGGGATAACGCATCCGCACAAAATGATGTCGGGAGGGAGCGTGGACTAGCGTCGGCGCAGGGCCCGCACGACGGCAATGGCCGAGAAGAACGTCGACCAGACGATGAGGCCGACGGCTCCCAGGAACCACCCGTGCACGCAATCGATGAGCGTCGACACGTCGGCGACGGTGTTGAACAAGAGGACCGCCGCCAGACAGAGTGAGATGGACAGATAGCTCAGGGCAACGAGGCCGAGCGTGCGATCTCGCCGCAGAGAGAGCACGGTCGCGATCACGGGCAGCACGTACGCAGGCACACCAAGGGCGATGATGAGATAAGGCAATGTTGAGATTGACAACGTGCGCTCCCTTCCCCGGATTCAACAACGTGAAGTTACCCCATTGCCGGGTACCAGCGGCCGCATGCGACGTCGAAGCCGTTTGCCGACACGGCAAAGCTCTTTGTCATGCCGTCCGCGGATGACCGACGGAGACGCCGGCAACGCGTCATTACACTTGGCGACAAGGAGGTCAGCATGAACGACGGACAACCGTCCGCCCAACAGGTCATAGGCTCGCGCATCCGCGAGCATCGAGAGCGGGCCGGGCTCTCCCAGGCGGAGCTCGCGCGACGCGTCTACGTCTCGCGTCAGACGGTCGGAAACTGGGAGGCGGGCCGCACGCTGGCGGACGTGCAGAGCCTCGTTCTTCTCGCCCGGGTATTTGGAGTCACGGTCGACGACCTCATTGGCAGGGAGGGCTTTCGGGCGGCACGGTCAAGCGCCGAGGAGCGCCACGCGCTCGTACGGTTGCTCGTGACAGCAGGGGCACTCTTGGGAGCGGCCATCTGCCTCATCTTTGCGGCGCACCTGATCTCGCTGCTGGCCCCGCAGGACGGCGCGGCGGGCGCGCTGCGAATCGCACTGGATGTTGCGGCCCTGGCCTGCGCGGTCGTGCTTGCCCTCCGCGCCCTGCCGCGCCTGCGCTCGTTCATGCGAGAGCACGACCTCGAAAACGCCGCGAGAGCCGCATCCTATCTCGAGGGGCGCGGCGCTGACGAACCGTTGCCGAGCGACCCCCTCTTCAGGTGGTTCATCCCCTACTGGAAGCTCTGGCTCGTTGCCTTTGTCGCCATCGCCTTCATCGCCACGACCATCCTCGTCGTCACCCCCGAATAACGTTCGCCAGGAGTGACCCGCTACGCGGAAGGCCCCCGACTTCCTAAGCAGGATCTTCCGCGAAGCGCAGTCCTGCGTGGAAGTCGGGGGCCTCCCCTACCGTGTATCAGGTCAGGCGACTAGCAAACGCCCTGGGCCATCATGGCCTCGGCAACCTTGGTGAAGCCGGCGATGTTGGCGCCCATCACGAAGTTGCCCTCGTGGCCGTAGGCGCGGGCGGTGTCGTCCACGTTGTGGAACATGCCGCGCATGAGGCTCTCGAGCTTGCCGTCGACCTCCTCGAAGGTCCAGGAGAGGTGCTCGGCGTTCTGGCTCATCTCGAGGCCGGACACGAGCACGCCGCCGGCGTTGGCCGCCTTGCCGGGCATGAAGGCGACGCCGTTCTCCATGAGGTAGGTGGTGGCGTCAGGCGTGGTGGGCATGTTCGCACCCTCGCCCACGACCTTGCAGCCGTTTGCCACGAGCGCCTGGGCGTCCTCGAGGTGCAGGGTGTTCTCGCGGGCGCAGGGCAGCGCGATGTCGCACGGGAGCTGCCAGACGCCGCGGCCGTCGCCCTCGTGCCAGACGGCGTTCGGGCGCTCGTCGACGTACATCGCGAGGCTCACGCCCTGGTCGTGACCGGAGCGCTTCTTGTTGTAGATGTGCTCGAGCACCTGGTAGTCGATGCCCTCCTGGTCCTCGACCCAGCCCTTGGTGTCGGAGCAGGCAATGACGGTACCGCCGAGCTGAGCGACCTTCTGGATGGCGTAGATGGCCACGTTGCCGGAGCCGTGGACGACGACCTTCTTGCCCTCGAAGGAGTCACCGGTGCTCTTGAGGTACTCGTCGACGAAGTAGACCAGGCCGTAGCCGGTGGCCTCGGTGCGGGCGAGCGAGCCGCCGAAGGTGAGGCCCTTGCCCGTGAGGACGCCGGTCCACTCGTTGCGGATGCGCTTGTACTGGCCGAACATGTAGGCCACCTCGCGGCCGCCCACGCCCAGGTCGCCGGCGGGGACGTCGGTGTTGGGGCCGATGTGGCGGCAGAGCTCGGTCATGAAGGACTGGCAGAAGGCCATGACCTCGCGGTTGGACTTGCCCTTGGGGTCGAAGTCGGAGCCACCCTTGCCGCCGCCCATGGGGAGCGTGGTGAGGGCGTTCTTGAAGATCTGCTCGAAGCCCAGGAACTTGAGCATGCCCACGGTGACCGTGGGGTTGAAGCGCAGGCCGCCCTTGTAGGGGCCGATGGCGGAGTTGAACTCAACGCGGTAGCCGCGGTTGACCTGGACCTTGCCCTCGTCGTCGACCCACGGCACGCGGAACATGACCACGCGCTCCGGCTCGACGATGCGCTCGAGAAGCGCGGCCTCCTCGTACTCGGGGTGGGCGTCGAGCGCGGGCTGCAGGGTCTCGAGGACCTCCTTGGCGGCCTGGATGAACTCGAGCTGCTCCGGATAGCGAGCCTCAAGGTCGGCGATGACTCTCTCGGAATACGTCATGTTCTTCTCCCTTCTCGAGCGGCCGCGGCCGCGCTAAAAGTTCCGGAAGAGAGAATACGTTGACGTGACGCGGCGGCAATAATCTGGACGAGAAGTGTAACGTCACCGAACCTCGCGCGAAATCTTCCGTACACACGAAACACGCGAGCAATCCACAAGCCGTCAAATGGAAAAAAGCCCGGGCTTGTGACCCGGGCTTTTGTGTTTCATGGAGCGGGTGACGGGAATCGAACCCGCGTCATCAGCTTGGAAGGCTGAGGTTCTACCATTGAACCACACCCGCGTGCGTTGGTCGGGGCGACTGGATTCGAACCAGCGACCCTCTGCTCCCAAAGCAGATGCGCTACCAAGCTGCGCCACGCCCCGGTCGCAGGGTCAAAGTATAGGCGAGCTCAGCACCGCGAGCAAGCGTAGAATAGATGGAACGAAACGACAGCGAGAAAGGCCCTGCATGGCAGACTCCCCGCTCGGACGCACGCTCCTCATCGCCAACCCCGCCGCACACAGCGGCAAAGGGGCCGCCGGGGCGGAGTTCGCCCATCGCTTCCTCGGCACGTACTCGTCGGCCACCGACGGCTACGACGTGCGCCTCACCTCCCGGGCCGGCGAGGCGACCTCCATGGCGGCGCGGGCGACCGGTTACGACACGCTCATCGTGCTCGGAGGGGACGGCGTCATCCACGAGGTCGTATGCGGCCTCATGTCGCTACCCCATGAGCGACGCCCGCGCCTCGCCGTCCTGCCCCTTGGCTCGGGCAACGACTACGCGCGCACGCTCGGCATGGCAAAAAACGACATCGAGGGCGCCTTCGCCCAGATCGTGCGCGGCACCGCCCGTCCCGTTGACGTTGGTCGCGTCAACGGGACATACTTTGCGGAGACGCTCTCCTTTGGCCTTGACGCCGCGATAGCCATCGACACCACGGCGCGTCGCGCGGCCGACACCTCGCAGGAGGGGGAGGCCCTCTTCGTCACGTCCGGCCTCAAGATTCTCTCTCGAGCAAAGGGAGGATTTGCCTGCACGGCGCGCTTTGACGGCGGAGGGCCCCGCAGCCTCTCCCCTCACGTCTTTGCGTTCCAGATTGGCCCGAGCTACGGCGGCGGCTTCCTGATCTGCCCGGACGCCGACCCCTCCGACGGGCTCTTGGACGTATGCCTCAACGTGCGCAAGCCCGCCCTGCCGCGCCTGCTTGCGCTCTTCGGGCTGGCCAAGTCCGGGCGGCACGTCCACTCGAGCGTCATCGAGACGCTGCACATCCGACACGCCGAGCTCGAGTTCGACGAGGCCCCGCCCTGCCAGGTGGACGGCGAGAGACTCGAGGGGAAGCGCTTCTCCATCGACCTCATCCCCTCCGCCCTGAGCGTCATCTTCCCCGACTAGCCCCTCCCCTTTCGAGGTTTGGGTTCGTCGATTCGGAACGAGAGGACCTACTCCAAACGATTACCTGCGCTTTTTCTAATTGGCATGCGCACGGATGCCCCCGGGTGAACCCAAACCGTTTTCTGGTTTGGGTTCACCCGGGGGCACAATCGTAAGCTTGAAAAAGAGCCTAGTTCATCTACCTGCGACTTTAAAATCAGTGAATCCCTTTTCGACGAAACGACGAACCCAAACCTCCTGGGGACACAAGAACGGCCCCCTCCGGAGAGGGGGCCGTACGTAGAAACGGGTTAGGGCAGGATCTATCGGGCGGCAGCCTGGAGCATGGCCTTGACCTCGGTGGCGGTCTTGAGCTTCATGACCTTCTCGGTGAGGGCATCGGCCTCGGCCTTGGTCCACTCGGAGATGATGCGGCGCGTGCGCAGGATCGACGGCGCGCTCACGGAGAACTCGTTCAGGCCGAAGGAGATGAGCACCGGGATCAGCAGCGGGTCGGCCGCGGCCTCGCCGCACATGCCGACCATGATGCCGGCCTTGTTGCCCTCGCCGATGATGCGCTTGAGGGAGCGCAGGACGGCGGGCTGGTAGACGTCGTAAAGGTAGGCGACCTTGTCGTTGCCGCGGTCGGCGCACATCGTGTAGCCGATGAGGTCGTTGGTGCCAATGGAGAAGAAGTCGCACTCGGCGGCCAGGTCGTCGGCGATCAGCGACGCTGCGGGCGTCTCGATCATGGAGCCGACCTCGATGTCCTTGTTGTAGGCGACGCCGCGCGCGTCAAGCTCGGCCTTGCACTCCTCGACGAGGGCCTTGACCTGACGGATCTCGTCGATGTTGGTCACGAGCGGCACCATGATCTTGATGTCGCCAAAGGCGGAGGCGCGCAGTAGGGCCGTGAGCTGGACCTTGTAGCTGTCCGGGTTGGCCAGGCAGTAGCGCACCGCACGGTAGCCCATGAAGGGGTTCTCCTCCTTCTGGAGGTGCAGGTACGGAATCTCCTTGTCACCGCCCACGTCGAGCGTGCGGATGATGACCGGCTGGTTCTTCATGCGCAGCGCGACCTTCTGGTACGCGGCGAACTGCTCGTCCTCGCTCGGGAGCTCCTTGGCGTCCATGAACAGGAACTCGGAGCGGAAGAGGCCCACGCCCTCGCAGTCGTGCTCGGCCGCGACGTTGGCGTCGTCCGGGTTGCCGATGTTGGCGACGAGAAGGACCTTCTCGCCGTCGCCGGTCAGGGTCTCCTTGCCGCGGTAGGCCTCGAGCGCGAGCTTCTCCTCGGCGTACTGCTTGGCCTTGGCGCGGTAGTGGGTGAGGTCGTTGTCGGCCGGGTTCACGAGCACGCGTCCGCGCGAGCCGTCGACGATGACCATGTCGCCGCCCTTGATGACCTTGGTGATGTCGGCGACGGAGAGGACCGCCGGGATCTCCAGCGCGCGGGCGATGATCGCGGAGTGGGAGGTGCGGCCGCCGGTCTCGGTGACGATGGCGGCGACGTTGTCCTTGTCGATGTCCGCGGTCATGGACGGCGTGAGCTCGTGCACCACGACGACGGAGTTCTCGGGCAGCGTGGAGAGGTCCACGACCTCCTTGCCCAGAAGGTCGGCGAGAAGCCCGGTCTTGACGTCGGCGACGTCCGCGGCGCGCTCGCGGAAGAGCTCGTCCTCCATGTTGGAGAACATGTTGTAGTACATGTCATAGGCCTCGGAGACGGCCTGCTCGGCGCACATGCCGCTCTCGATGGAGCTGTTGACCATCTCGACGATGCCCTCGTCCTCGGCGAACTCGATGTGCGCGCCCATGATGGCGGCGGCCTCCTCGCCGACGGTCTCGGTCATGCGCGCGATCTGCGCCTTTGTCTGCTCGATGAACTTGGCCACGGCGGCAGAGTAGCGCTGCTTCTCGTCCCCGGCGTCCTCCGGGACGTGCGGCGTGAAGCTGAGGTCGGGCTCGACGGCGACGCGCGCCACGCCGATGCCAATGCCATCAGATGCGTTGACTCCCTCGTACATGTTGACTCCCCCTACGTCTTCCGGGTCGCAGATGCGACCAAAACCCTGTAACGCTTACGCCCATGCGGACGAAAACGACCCCCTGGAGCGCCGCGGCGCTACTTCTCGGACGCCGCGGCCTCGGCCGCCTCCCGCGCACGGTTGTTCTCCATGTCACGGGCGATGGTGCCGGGGATGGCGCGTCCCATCTTCTTGTAGAGAGCTGCCACAACGCGGTCGATCGTGGAGCGCTTGGCGATTCCCTTGCTCGCCGCCGTAGCGGTGCCGCAGGCAGAGGCAAAGATGAGCGCCGTCTCGTAGTCGGCGCCGCGGGTGACCTGCGCAAGGAAGCCACCCACCATGGAGTCGCCGGCGCCCGTGGCGTTGACGAGCCTGATCTTGGCCGTCGGCACCACGTGCTCCGCGCCGTTCTCGTCGAGCAGCAGCGAGCCGTGGCCGCCGCAGGAGATGATGACGTTGCGCGCACCGGCGTCCTGGAGCTTGTGCGCGTAGGGCATGCACTCCTCGGGCTCCTCGATCTCCACACCAAAGATGCGTCCGACCTCGTGGTTGTTGGGTTTGATCAGGAAGGGGTGCGCCTCGAGGGACTCCATCAGGAGCTGGCCGGGCGCGTCAACCACGAACTGGATGCCGCGACCGCCAAGGCGGCGCATGATCTGCATGTACATGTCCTCGGGCAGGGAGTTGGGGATGGACCCCGTGAGGACGAGGGTGTCATCGGCGCCGACGACGTCCATGCGCTCGAGCAGCTCGTCGACCTTCTTCTCGGGGATCTTGGGTCCCATGCCGTTGACCATGGTCATGACGATGCCGTTGAGCTTGATGTTGATGCGGGTGTACCCGCGGTCGAGAAGAACGAAGTTGAGCGCCACGCCCTTCTCCTGAAGACGATGGAGCAGGTAGTCACCGGTGAAGCCGGCGGCGATGCCCATGGCAATGCTGGGGACGTTGAGCTCGTTGAGCAGGGTGGAGATGTTGATTCCGTTTCCGCCGCAGTGCAGCTCCTCGGAGGAGGAGCGGTTGGTGAAGCCCATATCGAGCGTCAGGGGGTGCATGACGTAGTCGAGGGCGGGGTTCAACGTCATCGTGTAAATCAACGCGTGCTCCTTCCATCGGGCAACTCGCACTTGCTAAGTATGCCGCATCCTGCCACGTATCCAGCAACAAATTCGCAAACGAGCCGCTTGCCGCCGCAGGAGGGCGGCAAAAGGCCGGACGCCACCCGCATGACGTCCGGCCCAAGCAGACTCTGGCGCGCCCTGAGGGATTCGAACCCCCGACCTTGGGATTAGAAGTCCCCTGCTCTATCCAGCTGAGCTAAGGGCGCAGCGACCGGCACGTCAACCGGCACGAGGAAACATTCTAGAGCATCCCGTACGCCTTGGCCGCGAGAATGCCCGAGACGGTCTTGGCGTCGTCGATGAGCCCGGCGCGGATGGCCGCGAGCGCGTCGTCGAGCGGGACCCACACCACGTTCAGGAACTCCCCCTCGTCGAGCGAGGCCTCCCCCTGGGTGAGCCCGTGGGCGAAGTAGACGGAGGTGTGCTCGTTGGTGAACCCGGGGGCGCCATAGGACTCGGTGAGCAGCTCGAGCCGATCGGCGACGAGCCCCGTCTCCTCGGTCAGCTCGCGCGCGGCGCAGACGTCGCGCGGCTCGCTCGGGTCGACCTTCCCGGCGGGAATCTCGAGCGTCATCCGGCCGAGGGCCACGCGGTACTGCCTCACCAGGCAGACGCGCCCGTCGAGCACGGCCACCACCCCCGCGCCGCCGTGGTGGCGGACCACCTCGCGCCAGTCGTGGGTGCCGTCGGAGAGCTCGACCTCCAGGTGCTCGACCGAGAAGATCCTCCCCTCCCACTCGTGGTCGGTGCGCACGACCCCCTCGTAGAGCGCCGGGTCGCACTCGAGCGCGCGGCGAATCTCCTCAAGTCCCTCGGACATCCTAGACCTCCCAGAACCTTCCGGTCTCGTAGTCGATCTCGAACCCGCCGACGGCGTTGAAGACCTCGATCTCCTGGTCGATGCTGCCGTCGGAGGTGCGCACGTCCACGATGACGCTGCGACAGACGAGCTCGTCGCCCTCGTAGACGGGCGTGGCGGAATAGTAGACCGTGCCGTCGCGATGGTCCCACAGCCAGTCGCGGGCGATGGCCTCGGCATAGGCCATGCCGCCGTCCTGCCCGCGGTTGTCGCCCACGTTCTGCGTACGGGTGCCGGTCACCATGTTCTCGGGGACCTCCTCGCCACCGAGCGACTTGGCCAGGAGGTGGCTGCGGTTGAAGATCGAGCCGTGATAGGTGTCCCCATCGGGCATGACGATGTCGACCTCACGGTTGTGGCCCCAGCCAGAGGGGTGGATCCACGACATGTCCTCGCGCTCGCGCTCGCTTCCCTCGCGCGCCATGTCGAGCGTCACGCAGGCAGCCACGCGCCCGGTGCGGCCCAGGCCGTCGAGGCCCTCGTAGTGAACCTCCTCGGGCTCGAGCTCGAGGTCGACCACGGCATCGCCCACGATGCGGTAGTACTCGGGATACTCGTCCTCGTCCCACTGGGTGTAGGTGGCCTGGCGCTCCGACGCCTGGTCGAGCGAGACGCCCTGGCCGGCGGGCAGCGTGACGGCACCGGATCCAAAGGCGGTGGCGAGCGCGACGAGAAGCGCCGCGACGAACGCGAGCGGGCCGCGAGGCAGCGTCCTTCTCGACGGGCTGGGTGTCTGACGTGCCACGGAACCTCCCGATTATGGAAAAGGGGCCGTCTCTCGACGGCCCCCGCTTCATCGTGGTGGATCGTCAGGGGTTCGAACCCTGGACCTTGGGATTAAGAGTCCCCTGCTCTACCAGCTGAGCTAACGATCCAAAATGGTGGATCGTCAGGGGTTCGAACCCTGGACCTTGGGATTAAGAGTCCCCTGCTCTACCAGCTGAGCTAACGATCCAGATATGCGGTTATGGGGTGGGCGAAGGGGCTCGAACCCTCGACCTACGGGACCACAACCCGTCGCTCTTCCAACTGAGCTACGCCCACCATCTTGCCACCTCTAGAAGCAGCTCGACTATTATGCAAAACCGCGCGGCGCGATGCAAGGACTTTTTTGAGACGAGGCCATCTTCACATCAGGAAGACGAAAAGAAAGATGACCACACCGATAAGCACGGAGAGGCAGCCGCCGCATCCGCACCCGGAGCCCCCGCCGCCCTCCCGCATGAGCGGGTCCACGCCATAGTGCGTGAACGCGCGCTCGGAGGTCGACCAGCGCCCGTCTCGGTTGAAGTCGAAGGGGTTGCCCATGGCTAGTCGAGCAGGCCCTCCCAGGTGAGCATCGTCTCGGAGCGCAGGAAGCGCCTGAGCGGCCCGAGGTCGCCCTCCAGGTGGAAGACGTCCAGCGCGGCGTGGTAGGCGGCATGGTTCTGCGCGTGGATCACGATCGGCGGCATGCCCATCGCGAGCAGGACGCCGTTCATGAGCAGGCGCGCCGTGCGCCCGTTGCCGTCGGCGAAGGGATGGATGTCAAAGAGCTTGGCGTGGAGGTAGGCCGCGATGGTGAGGCGTCGCTCGCCCTCCTCGAGGTAGGTGTTCACGTCATCGGCGAGAAGACCCACCGCTCGCGGGACCTCGGCCGCGGGGATGCCCACGCTCGCCGGGCCGCCCACGTAGTTCTCCAGCTTGAAGGTGCCCGGGCGCTCGCCGGCGAGCAGGCGCTTCTCGTCGTAGGTGCCCATCGTCACGAGGCCCTGCGCCTCCTGGATGAGCTCCTCGGAGAGGCACGGGTCCTCGGCGAGCTTGATGCGCGCGAGGTCCCAGGAGATCTTGAGGTTGTAGGTCTCGATGAGCAGCTGGACGTCACCGGTGTAGCCGATGACGGAGCCCGTCTCCACGATCTGCTTCACGGTAGCATACGCGAGCTCGGAGTTCTCGATCTTCTCGGAGTTATAGACGTAGTCGGGCACAAACTCCGCGAGCAGCTGCTCGCGGCGCTCGGGCGTGAGCGCGGACCACCTGGCGACGAGCTCGTCGTACTGGGGCTTCAGCGAATCTGCCATGGGACACCTCCTGTCCTCGGCCTGTTGGGGGCATTGTAGCGCCCGGCGGCGCCGTGCGCGCCGCCTCGTCCGTCAGAGGCGCAGACGCTTCGGCAAGGGGGCGGTGCTGTTGGCAAATCTGCGGTTCGCGCAGCACGTCTACAGGTCGAGCGCCTTTCTCGCCGCCGCGACGAAGTCCCCGTTGGGGTAGAACTCCGGGTTCACGGCCTCCGCCAGCTCGCCGGGAACGGACATGAGGTCCTGGATGGCGCCCATGGGCAGCAGGATCCGGCGCGCACCAGCGTTCTTGGCCACGCGGAAGAGGTCCGTGAGCCCCGTGAGCTCGTCCATTGTGCCGGACAGGCGCAGCACGCCGGGAATGGCGAGCCCTGCCGCAACCGGACGCCCGCACGCAGCCGAGCACAGACCCACAAACTCCGCGAGCGAGACCTCGTCCGAGGGTCCGTGGCCCTGGAGGTCGTTAAGGAACAGCAGGTAGTCCTTCTCGCCGGCGCGCATGCCGGGCGCCACGGAGGACACGTTGTCCTGGAACTGGGAGAACGCGGCGAGATAGCTCTCCCTCACGCCGCGCGGCACGCCCTCCATCTGAAAGGCCATGGACCCCGCAACGGCCTTGTTCTCCAGGCGGTAGACCGACCACTCCCCGCTCAGCGCGCGGCCGATGCCGTA
Organism: uncultured Atopobiaceae bacterium; assembly: GCA_963928085.1. Taxonomy (GTDB): domain Bacteria; phylum Actinomycetota; class Coriobacteriia; order Coriobacteriales; family Atopobiaceae; genus Thermophilibacter. The sequence continues at coordinate 688,716 of CAWVDR010000001.1, read as the reverse complement.
CACAAACCCCGCGGGCATGGCGACGTCCCCCACGAGGCGGCTGCTCGACTGCTCGGGCACCGTCATGATGTGCGGGACCTGCGGCTCGTCCACGTCAAAGTAGCCAAGGTCAACGTCGTTGAACTCAACGCCGGCCATTATCTTGAGCTGCTCCTTGACGCGCCGGCGTCCCTCGATCGCGTACTCGAGCAGCGCACGGGCCTGCTCCTTGCCCAGCTTGCCCGTGGGGTACATGAGCTTGGCCAGGCCCGAGAAGGTCTTGCGCACGCCGATCTCGTCTCGGACGTTGAAGCCTCCGTTAAGGCGGAACCACTCGTCGAAGAGATGCGTGTAGTCGCGTCGGCGCATGGCGTGGCAGAACTCGGAGAGGCAGTCCGTGATGAGCGCGTAGCGGCCAGTGAGAAGGTCGCTCCGCATCTTGGGGACCTCCCAGCCGGGCAGGTAGCAGTGAATGCGGTCGAAGAAGGCACTGTCGTTGTTGAACTCCGGCGGGAACGGGTCAAAGAGGTGCGTGGTCTTGAGCACGGCTGCCGGCGACTCGTTGATGTTGCCCTCAAAGACCATGGACGCCTCGGCCGTGTAGGAGCTGGTGCCGCGGCCAAAGCTGCCGTTTGCCATGTAGCCCTTCATGATGTTGATGGCATCCGTGGCCTTGAAGCGCATGCCCGCCACCTCGTCGAAGGCGATGCAGTCCCAGTAGCCCACCAGCCCCAGGGCGGCGCCGCCAACCCCGCGCAGGTCCGCGAAGAGCTTGGCCGTGGTGGTCTGACCGCCGGAGAGCAGGTAGGCGTGCGGCGAGACCTCCGTGTAGAGGTGGGACTTGCCCGTGCCGCGCGGACCCAGCTCGCAGAGGTTGTAGTTGCGCTCCACGAGCGGCACCATGCGCTCGAGGAAGTGCATCCCCTCGCGCGGCGTGAGCTCGGAGGACTCGTAGCCCGCCGAGCGCAGGACGAGCGCCTCCCACTCCTCGTCCGTGAACGCGTCCCGATGCGAGATGAGCTCGTCGAGGTCCAGGTTGGGCATCTGGATGGGCGTGATGCTCACGATCTGGAAGGGCGAGTCCTGCGGGCTGCGCTTGCCGCCCTTGCGCGGTGAGCCGTCCGAGAGCCCGTGCACGTACTCTATGCCCAGGATGCACCAGATGCCGCCCGTGAGCATCTTGGTGTACTCGCGCACGTACCTGTCCGGCACCACAAAGGGGTCGATCTTGAGGCTCGCGAGCGTGCCCACGTAGATGTCCTCGCGCTCGTCCAGCACGGCGGAGAGCCGGTCGATTACCGTGTGGCGCCCGCGCTCGCGGATGCGCGACTTCACGGCCTCGGACTCGTCCGGCCGTACGAAGTTCTCCGTCAGGATCTTGCGGATCCGCTCCAGGCCCTCCGCCGCGGCGACCTCGTCGTCCGTGGCGCAGTACATGCCGAGCAGGTACTCCAGCACAAAGGTGGGCACGCCAAAGCCCTGCTTCATCTGCGCGGTAAGGTCCTTGCGCACGATCTTGCCCGGAAAGGCCGCCACGATCTTCTCGTCCAGAGCGTCCTTCTGATAGACGGGGACCGCCGTCATGCCGCTTGTCTCTTCCATGGCTACCATCCAAAGTCGATTGAGGGGGCAAAGGCCACCTGCATGCGAAGCTCGCGCAGCACGCTGACCTCCCCCGTTCCCACATTGCGCGCCAGAAGCGGGTACCGCTCGCCCTCGCTTGGCGAGAAGCCCGGGCGCAGCGAGAGGCGCACGGCAAAGGTGCGCTCCGAGGCGTCCGCCGAGGCGCGGTCCGCCACCACGCGCGCCACATCCGTCACCGGCTCGTGCGCGGCGGTGCCCACGAAGACCTCGTACTCTGCCGGCAGCGCCTTGCCGCCCGCCGGCTCTTCCTGCAGCAGCTCCAGCGAGAAGAGCGAGTTGGTGATTGTGTCCAGCGTTGAGACGAGCGAGAGCGAGACGGGCGCGGACTCTACGTAGCCCTTGCTCCCCGCGCGACGGTTGCGGAAGCGCAGGACCGGCACGCACATCTCCTGCAGGGAGATGCCTCCGTGCACGTAGTTCTCGCCGCCGCCAGCCATGGCTATGCGCACGCACTCGCGGGGCATGAGGGCCTTGAGGCGGCCGCCGGGCAGCGCCACGGGGAGAAGGACCTCGGAGCTCGCGCTCGGCTCCGCGACCACGTAGCGCCGACCCGCCTCCACGACCTCGCCGGACACGTCCTTGAGCGAGACGTGGTCGGAGGCGGAGAGCGGCTCGTCGGTGTAGAGGAAGCCGTGGTCGGCCGTCACGAGCACGTCCGTGGCGCGGAACTCGCGGACGACGAGCTTCACGAGGCCAGAGATCTCCTCGACGGCGTCTGTGCAGGCGTCAAAGACCTTGCGCTCGGTGGCCGCCTTGTCGCCGGTGGCGTCGATGGCGTTGTGGTAGACGTAGACCACGTCCGCCTCCCCCACCAGCTCCTTGCGCTCCGCGCGCCCCATGCCGTTCACAAAGTCGTCGTACGTCACGGCGACGCCCGAGGGGTGCGTGCGGCGGATGACCTCCTGGCGCCTGGCGCAGGTCGTGGCCTCCACGCCGTCCACGAGCACGGAGAGCGCGGGCCTGCCGCCCGCCTGGCCCCGCTCGAGCGAGAAGGAGCCGTGCGGCAGCAGCGCCGGCATGCCGCACTTGGTGATCGAGGGCAGCGTGGCCTGCACAGAGGCCAGCTCAGCCGAGCCCTTGGTCTCGCGCTCGAGCACGTCCGCGAGCTCTGCCGCCACCTCGTAGCGCAGCGCGTCAGAGACGATCACCCACGCGCGACGCTTGCCCTGCGCGAGACCCTCCACCTCGGACATGAAGAAGTCCTGCTGGCGCGGCACGCCGAAAACGCAGCCCTGGCTCGCGAGCTCCGCCTCCGCCGCCTTCGCCCAGCGCTCGGAGAGCGTGCGCAGGAACCATCCCTTGTAGAGGTTCTCCATCGCCGCCCGCGCGACACGGAAGTCCTCGTCCAGCTCGTACTCGCCGGACCTGATGGCGCCGGTAAAGGCCTGGTGGAATGCCCGGTACCAGGTGTCCATCTGGTACCACTCCTGCTCGTAGGCCTCCCAGACGCGCTCGGCGGGCATGGCGGCAAGGCCCTCGGGGTGCTCGCGCCAGAAGCGGCACATGCGAGCCGCCTGAGTGGCGCCCTCGTAGTAGCAGGAGAGCTCCTCGTACCAGGCAAGCCCGCGGCGCGCGCCGACCGCCGCGAGCACGTCCTCGCTCGAGGAGGGGTCGCACACGGCCGAGAAGAGCCTGCGGAGAATGACGGCGTCCACGCACGGGAAGATGTCCATGGTGAGAAGCTCGGGAAGCGTTGCGTCCGCGAGGCGGCCCTCCAGCCCGCACGCGGCCTCGACCTCCACGCAGACGTCGAGCAGCGAGGCGCGGTCCTCAGAGGCGAGCCACGTCCGGAACACCTCATGACAGAGATCGGCATGGTCCGACGAATAGCAGCGCTCGAGCCCGGCAAGCACGCCCGCGGGCGCCGTGCGGGAGAATGCGGAAAGCAACACATGCTGCGCAAACGCGGTGACGTCGGTCACCTCGGCGGTAAAGCCCGTCCACGCGCGGACGGCCGCGCGGAAGGATTCCGCAACGCCCGCCGCCTCGAGCGGGGCGAGCGCCTCGAGGCCTCCCCGCTCGCGCGCGGCAATAAGGTAGCGAACAAGCACCGGCACGGGCTCCGCGGCATCCACCCCAAGCTCGACGGCCATGATTGCCAGCTCGAGCTCCTGCGGCACCGCAAAGGAGTCGCGCAGCGCCAGGAGCCTGCGCACGTTCGTCTTCTTGGAGAGCCACCTCTTGCGCGCCTTGAGCTCGGAGCGCATCTCGGGGGTGTCCGCGGCGCCAAGCTCACGCAGCTGAATAGAGGCGTAGTCCGCCGAGAAGGGTGTGGAGCGCACCTCCACGTCCGCAAGCCAGTCCCCCTCCAGGCGGCGTTCGCGCGGACGGTAGAGCAGGATGCAGCGGCTCGCCAGGTCCTCGTTCAGAGCTTGCTTGAGCGTAAAGAGCTCGTTCTCACGCTCCAGCATCAGCTCAACTCCGGTCAGGTCGAGCTCCCCTACGCTCTCGGCGAACTCTCCGTCCGGGTCGTGCCACACAACCACGCGCCCGGCATCCCCCGTCTCGTCGAAGAGTCTCATGAGCTCGGTCTGTATGTCTGTCTGCTTCATCTACCCTCACCATGGATTAGGTCTGATAAAGTTGGTCTGGTCATCCAGAAAGGATCGGCCTCCAAGTGCCGGGGACGTTTTCCCCGGCGTTTTTGTTTTGACGTCGCCCCGCGCTTTATCCCTTTTCCCCGCAGAAGATATGACGTAATATTCTCATAAGATTCAACGCATCTTCTGCGAGGTGACTCTGATGCCAACCGTGAAGCCCATATCTGACCTCCAGCGCAACCTGGGCGCAATTGCAGAAGAATGCCATGAGACGAGAAGCCCAATCTATCTGACCAAGAATGGCAATGCCTCTCTCGTGGTAATGGACGCTGAGGCATTTGACGAGCAGTTCTCCTCCGCCGCCAATCTGCGCGAATATGAGATGCGCGTGCATCGATCAATCGCACGTGGATACGACGACCTGGTAAACGGACGCGTCCGTCCATGGTCACAGGCAAAGGCAGACGCCGAGCGAATCCGCGAGGCGCGCAATGCCAGCTAACGAAGGGGCTCCACGGTACGAGATTCTTCTGACCGACGAGGCAACTTTTGCCTTCGCCGACGTCTACCCCGAACGTGTCCGAGCCCGCATCGAGCAGCTTGTCGGCTTCCTTGCGGAGCATCCCCTCTACGGGGAGGAGTACGACCCGTACTACCCCGCAGCGAGACCGCCCGTTCCCTGCCGGGTCTTCTTCTGCGGTAGGTATGGAATCTACTACCACGTCGACGAGAGCCAACATAGGGTAGTCGTCCTCACTATTGAAGACACAAGGATGAGCCCCATGGGTAGGTTCAGCTAGACCGGCCCACATTGCCTTCTGATATGTAGAAGCCTGACTCGACATGTCTCTTACTTGATCTTTGCCAGCACGTCCTGGAACTTCGCGTAGTTGACCTTCACGCCGTCATCGAGGTCGATGGAGATCATCTGGTCGGCGAGGTGGTGCACCTTCTCCTCGTAGGCGGCAAGCTCGGCCGCCTGGTCGGCAACCTTCTTGCGCTCCTTGGTGAAGGCAGCCTGCTGACGCCCCTTTGAGGCCGCTATCGAATCGTCAAGATGTGCGAGCCTCGTGCGATAGCGATCCTGCTGCGGGTGCACGTAGTCCGTACGGATGCGGGCAAGAAGGTCCGGTTGGTAGCGGTGCATGTAGACGAGCGCCTTGAAGCCGTTCTTCTTGCCTGAGTCAAAGAGCCAGTAGATGGGCCGCTTCTTGTACGTCTTGCAGTGGTCAGAGAAGAACTCCTTGAGGAAGTAGCTGCTGATGACGTCACGTGCGGTGCCCCTGGCCGCAGGGTCGAGCGCGTCGGCCACGAACTGCAGGTTCTCCTCGAGCGTCTCGTCACCGTAGGCCACGCGCACAAACTCGACGAAGCGCGCCACCGCATCGTCCTCGAAGTACTCGTCGTCTGTGATGGGGATGACGTTGTCGGCGTCCGGCATGAAGGTCACGCGCTCGGGATCGGGCATCTTGGCGAGGTAGTCCTCCACGGTGTCACCTTGGTTGGCAAGCACGAGACCGTCCGCGTCGAGCGAGTAGCGCCCAAGCATGCAGCCCACGGCGTAGCTTATGAGCGAGACGATCTCGTCACGCTTGGTGCGGACGTACTTGTTGCCCTTGAAGGACTCAGGAATCTCCTCGGCAGTATCGAAAATGCGCGCCACCGAGACGTACTTGTCCTCGACCTCGATGGGCACCTCCCCCACCATGTTGTAAATATCCGCAAAGATGCGGTTGAGCTCTTCCTCATTGGCCTTGAGCTGATCAAAACGGGCGTTGACCTCGGCCTTCTCAGCTTCGTACTTGTCACGTATGAGTGTTGCCATTTACACAGCCTTTCATATACACCTTCAATTGATATATTTTGATATATTGTCAAGAAAGGTATCGACGATTTCTTTTGCCTGTTTGTGAGTAGGAGTATAATTTTGTTTCGCTTTTTTACATAAATCATCATATAGATAATCTGGACAGAGCAGCGTCGGTATATCTACCGGTTCTCCAGTCACTGGATCTTCATCTTCGTTCCACTCCAGATACTCATCTTCAATTTTGGTGATACAAGCTGAATAATTCGTATAATATCTTTTTATATTATTAAATGCATTTTCGGTTGCAGAATATATATATTTATTACCATATAATTTTAAATTTACACTTATTCTCATAAGTTTTAGATAGAATTCGTCATCCAGAGCAAGCGATGGCTGAACACGAAACTCAGAAAGAACTGAAAGAACTCCGTCGTAAGCGTCAAAGGCCTTTTCATCTTTTCTGGTTTTATGTTCCCTTTGAACTGCAAACCTATAAGAAAAGAATGAAGTGATTGCTGAAGAGAGTAATGCAGCTACGACAGCGTTTGAAAAGATCGTATTAACTATTTCTAGAATTTGACTAGGCAATTTGCTCACTGTCCTTAGACTCCGAAACAATGCGGATTGATTTAAATCCCCAGGAAGTTTCATGGGAATTTGAGTCAATTTCTGATATTGATATCAACTTCATTACTAATGAACTTACATATTTATTACAAATATCTTTGATAATTGGAACATTTCCAACAGAAGCCTCTCTGACACTCAGGCCAGGAGAGAGAATTTCATGAAATCTTCCTCCGACGCTAGAATTTTGAAGACCCATACAGCACAGCAATTGCCTATACGAGTTAGAGAAAAACGCTGAGCCGCAGTGCTCAGAAATACAGCCGACTGGCAGAAGCCGAAACGATGGCGCAGAGGATGTAATGGTGCTCCAGCTGACTCCTTCTTTGAAGAAATACTTGATGCCAGCCTTATCACATCCGGAAAACATTTTTAGATGCTCTCCGTCGTTTTTCCAGTCAATTGCATATTCAATATTTCCGAACCATTTCCTAAATTCCCCGCCCTTCGTGCATGGAAACCATTTTGCTCCCGATTTAAGAGCATCATCAGAATTTGCAGCCCCCAAACAGAAGTTGTCTATTGGTAACTCCCACCACAATCGTAAAAAACGATCATTATTTCCTGTCCTAATACCGGCAGTGGGTCTACAACACTTCTTCATTGGTACAGCACTTGAAAATGCGTCAATAATATGCTGACTTACCCAGTACGCGATGGGGGTGCCGGGGATGTCGTGGAAGGTGGAGGCGTCGGCACGGTAGAACCAGCCGCAGGTGGGGTTGGAGATGGCTGTTTCGAGTGCTCCGTCTTTTGAGCCAATCTTTTGGTTCAACTTATAGAAGCTGCTTAAGAATCCATTCGTTTTACCAACCGAGATGACCCACCCTGCATTAGCGTCAAAAACGTCAGGGTGTGCATTAGTGCCACGAGTATCAATCAATGTGATGATTGAGTAGTGCTCGATAATCTTTTCACGCATTGAAGTAAAGGACGAGAGATACATGCAGGTATCTGAGGTGATGACGCTTGCATATCCCATGTCCTTAGCAAGCGAAACGTTTCGCTCGATGAAGCACGTACAGAGGTCACTCTTGACGTCCGGGTAGTTCTTCTTGATCCAGCCGGACATAAAGGGGTTGAAGGAGCTGGAGCCCATGTAGGGCGGGTTGGCCACTACGACGTCGTAGCGACTTGAGATTGCATTGAGAGCAGGCTCAATAGCCCTGAGAGATTCGGCGAGCTTGCTGTCCAGGAGGCTTGCGCCGGCCTCCTGGGCAAGGGCGTGAATGGAGTCGAGGTCCTTCTCGGTGAGCTTTACGAGGCTGCCAATCTCGCCGAGGTGCTCGAGCTGCTCGGAGACGGACTTGGGCAGGTCTGCACCCTCGCAGTCGACGGACTGGAAGACATGGATTCTTGCCGTCACGTCGCGCCTGAGGAAGCGACGGTCGTGCTCTCGTGCGCGCATGGCAAGCACAAGGGAGGCAATCTGTGCCGCACGTTCGTCGATCTCGAAGCCCGTAAGGTTCTTCTCGAGAATGAGCTCGGGAATCTCGGAAGGACGGTAGCCACGCTCCTCGTACATGGCGTAGAGAAGCTCGAAGGCGTACGAGATGATGTGACCCGATCCGCAGGCGGGGTCGCAGAAGGTAATGTCCTCGGGGCTGCTGATGCGGATGAAGTCCTCGTGCTCGTCGTCCGGAGCGATGAAGTACTTCATCTGGTCCTTGAGGTGCGAGTCCGGGTTGTTGAGCATCCAGAGGCGACCAAGGGAGTTCTCCACGAGGTACTGGACGATCCACTTGGGCGTGAAAAGCTGTGTGGCGGGCGCGAGGTCGTCGGCCGAGGCCTTGCGCTTTGCCTTGAAGAAGTCGTCCTTGCGCTCGGAGTTGTAGAACTGGTACATCCAGCCGAGGACCTCGACGTCCTGCCAGGTCTCCTCGGGGATGTCCATCACGAGGTGGTAGAGCACGTCATTCTCGCCCGTGCGAAGGAGGCCGTCCGGGAGCATGAGCTCGTCAGCGGCGCCGAGGTAGGTAAAGACCTCGGGGAGGGCGTCGGCGAGCTCGTTGCACTGGGCAAGGAGGATGAGGCGGAAGAGACCCTCGTCGTCCGCAGCGTCCATGAGGTCAAGGGCTCGCGACTTGTCGAGGCCGGGAAGCTCGAGCTCGGAGGCCACGCGAAGGCAGTCCGGATGGAAGCTTCCGTCCGCCGTGCAGGAGAGCATGCGGACGCGGCTGGGCAGATAGTCGTGAAGCTCCATGTAGCGAATGGCCGCGAAGCGGTTGAACCAGGTGTAGGCCATCTCCTCAAGGAAGTGGGTGTAGCCGCACTCCTCTATGCGGGCGTAGAGCGTCGCACGCTGGCTCTTCTCGGCAGCGGTGAGGACGGTGCCGTTCACCACGTCAGAGTCGGCGGGATTGGCAGCACGGGCATCGTCGGTGAGGCCGTACCTGCGACAGCGCAGGTCCACGGCCTCCATGAGGCGATTGCGAGCCCAGGGACAGAACTTCTCGAGCGTCTTGGTGTCCACGGTCCTCTCCCCTTCCCTAGCTCAGCTGGATAGCGTCATTGCCGTCGAGCGCCTCGAGCAGGCGGCTGCGAATCTCCTCGACGTAGGCGTTGACCTCGGCCTCGTTGGTGAGACGCTTGGGAGGGCAGACGCGCTCCCTGCCGAGGCGCCGCACGCGGACCTTGGGAGGCTCGGGCACGGACGCCGTCGTTGTTGCGGGCGCCTTGGGCCTGTTCCTGCGCTCGACCTCGCGATCGACGCTGGCGTAGAGGGTTGTTTGGTCTGTTATGAGATTGGACTTGAGCGCCTCAAGAGCCGTAAGGGAATCGGTTGTGTTAGCGAAGTTGCGGCGACGGAGCTCCGTCTCTGCGATCGCGGAGAGCTGGACGTCCTTGGACTCGGCGTAGGACTTGATGTCCTCGTACATATCCTTGACCTGGTCCAGCATGTCGGTCTTCTTGGCGGAGAGCAGCTCGTTGTAGGCGTCCTCGACGGTCTGGCATGCCGGGGCGAGCTCGCGGATGCGCCGGTAGGGGCGCTGCTGGGAGAGCACGTCCTTGATGGTGGCAAGCGCCTGCGTGGCCTCCTCGTTGCTGGCGAGGTACTCGTGCTCGGGTGCCATGCGCCTCGCGAGCGCCACCGCACGGTCGAAGAGCTCGCGCTGGTTGCTGAAGAAGCTCTCCACGTCCTCAAGGCCCTCAGCGGTGTCCGCCAGGTCGTCGTCCTTGCGAGCGATGACCGGGAGCAGGTCCGTGGGGTCGGGGCCGGCGGAGAGGACCTCGTCGAGCAGCTCGATGGCGTTTGCCACCTCGGACCTGCCAGGGTACTCGTGGCCGCGGTACTCGACGTCGAGCAGGCGGTTGAGCTCGTCCCTTCTGGCAACGAGCAGCTCGTGGGCGCGCTTGGTCAGCTCGTCCTCGCCCGTGGGGACGTCGCTCGCGTGGCAGAAGTCCATCACCGCCTCGCGTGCGGTGAGCCGCGTTGCCTCGGAAACGAAGACGCGTCGCTCGATCGTGGCCTTTCTCACCTCGCTCTTCTTGCGCAGGCAGTCGATGGCCTTGGGGGAGCCCAGGTCGAGCGCGGCGCCCGCGTAGCGGAGCTTGGCCATTCCCTGGACGAGAAGCTCCGCCACCACGGCGGCGATGTCCGGCTCGCGCCAGCCATAGGGCTTCTCGCCAAAGCGCTTCTGGACGTCCTCCATGGTGGTGGTGAGCTGGCGGCCGGACTGGAGGCCGAGGTAGGCGTCCACCTCGTCGATGGCACGCGCGTTGGGCTGCTGTCCCTCGAGCGCACGGGCCTCGCCGCCCAGGATCGCGCGGATCTCCGCGTCCGAGTGGTAGAAGGTGTCTATGTAGGAGAGCTTGGGATAGGTGCCGTCCACGAGGCGGGCGACGCACTCCTCCACCATCTTGCGGGCGGACGTGGTGCCGGCGGGACGGACCTCCTCGCCCGCCGCGTAGAAGGCGCCCCTGCGGACGGCCTCCTCGATGAGCTCCTTGGCGCGGCGCTCGAGCGCGGTACGCTCCTGGTTCTTCTCGCGAATGATGCGCTGCTGGTTCTCGGGCAGGTTGGCGATGTTCTGGGTGGAGACGAAGCGGTCGATCTTTGCCGCCTCGAGCAGGCAGTCGTAGTAGCCGATCTCGTCGGAGAGCACGACGATCGCCTCGCCGCCCGAGGAGCGCAGGATGAGGCCAGAGCGGTCGGTGGCGCCGCGCTCGGCGAGCGCCGTCATGACGCGCAGCGTGAGGCCGTCCGCCTGGTTGATGCGGGTCTCGTCCACCCACTCCTCGACGGGGAAGTTGTTCTCCCCCACCGCGAGCTTGGGCGCGGGGAAGACGTTGTCGTAGAAGACGTCCGCGATCTTCTTCACGATGCGCGCGGAGTCCACCTCCGTGCGCGCGATCTGACGGGCGATCTCCTGCTCGTCGTCCGTGAGGAACTGGTAGGTCTCGCCGTTGCGGCTCACGTAGTTCTCGCGCACGAGGCGCTCGAGCGAGGCCTGGGTGCGCTCACGCAGCGCCACGCGGTCGGCGCGCACGTCGTCGGTCATGAGGGTGACAATGTTGCCCACGTTGAGCTTGACGTCGTCAACCCAGCGCAGCAGGAAGAGGAGCTTGAGCACGGGCACGTCCTCCGGCTCCAGTCCCTCGTGGGCGGCAGCGGCCTCCTCGGCGCGATTGATGACGCGGCGGATGTGGCCCTCGAGGAAGGTCTGGACCGTGTCGTAGAACATCCAAAACGGCACGAGGGCGTTCTCGTCCCTCTCCTCCACGCGCTGGGCCGCCTCCTGGAAGCCGGAGAGCATGGAGCGCTCGCCGCTGGAGAGGTGCTTGCCGGAGCTGCCGTGCTTGCGGAGTTCCGTCATGACCTTCTGCATGAGCGTGAACTGGTAGTCCGCGAAGGGGAAGGTCTCGGCGAAGTCCTCCGCTCCGTCGTAGCCATGGAGGTCCGAGACGGCGCCCTCAAAGGTGAAGAGGTTGCGCAGGACCGCCGAGCTCTGGCCGTACTGCATGGTAAGCAGCCTCGTGGCGTCCGGCGTCTTGGCGAGCACGCGGCGCTTGATGACCTCGTCGGCGCTCGAGCTGGAGAGCGAGAGGCGCGTGTTGAAGCGGCCCTGGATCTTGGAGAAGTCGTTGCCGGCGACGGTCGTGACCTCGTCGATGGCCTCCTGGCTCGTGACCATCACCCAGACGCGGCCGGAGCACTTGGAGCCGAGCTCCTCCACGATGGTCTGGAGGTTGAGCATGAGGTTGGTGTCTCCGCCGATGAACTGGCCGATCTCGTCCACCATGAAGAGCAGGCGGAACTGGCCGCCGCTCTGGGCGGCGCGCGCCTCCGCGTAGTCGCGAATCTCGTCAGTGAGACGTTCGATGGAGAAGTCGGCTCGATCGGAGCCATCAAACCAGCGCCGGGCCTCGTCCTCGCTCATGACGTCCGCCTCCACGAGCGCGGCGATGACGTCATCGCTGAAGAAGTCGTACTCCGCGCGAGCGTCGAGCCAGCGCTCGCCGTTCACGCGCTCGAAGGCGGAGCGGAAGGCGTCCGTCTTGCCCTGGGAGTCCACGAACTGCTCAAGGCGCGCGAGCTTGAGGTCCTCGCCGTAGAAGCCGAGGTGATCGTAGAAGACGCGCGCGAAGGTGCGCCTGAGGACATCCGCGTCCTTCTCGCCCACCGCCTTGCTGTCCACGTTGAAGAGGATGGACTCCGTGGGGACGTGCGCGCAGCGATCCACCTTGGCGGCGACCATGCCGTCCTCGAACTTGCCATGGAAGTAGTCGAGCGCGGTCTTGCCCGCCACCTCACGATTGGTGAGGAGGTAGGAGAGCATCTTGAGGAAGTGGGACTTACCGGAGCCAAAGAAGCCGCTGATCCAGACGCCGATCTTGTCCGTGGGGACGTCGAGCGCGCGCTCGTAGGCGTCGAAGAAGGTGGCGAAGTGACCCGCGAGCTCACGGGTGATCACGTACTCGGAGAGCTCCTGCTCGAGGCTGGTCTCGTCCTCCTGCGCGACCTTGACCACGCCATTGATGTCCCTGTTGATGTCGCGCTCGAACATGTCCTGAATGCGCATGGTCACTCCTTAGAGCAGGTTGAAGGCCCGGTAATAATTTCCGTCGCTGATGCTGTTGAAGAGGTGGAGCTGGGCTCCGTCGTACGTGCCGGGGTACAGCAGCACAACCGGCACGTCGGCAAAGACGTGCTGGGCGTTCTCGAGGATGCTGTGGGCGCGCACGATGGGATAGACCCTGCCCACGCCGGTGACGAGAAGGACGTCATGGCCTGGCTCGTGGGGCTCGTAGTCCATGGCCTGCACGAAGGCCTCTGGCGTGGCGATCTTCTGCAGACGGTCGAGCAGGGCACGGGATCCGCGACGGCGCTCGAGGTCGGCGATCTTGTCCAGGATGCGGCGCTGCTCGCAGATCTGGAGGAAGACGTCCCAGAGGTCGCGATGCACGATGCGGCACGGGAGCCTGCCCTCGTCTGAGAGGCTCACGAGCTCGGCCGTGCGAGCGCGGACCTCGTCCTCGCGCGCGGCGTCGTACGGAAAGACGAAGAAGCCAACCTCGTTGCCGATGCCCTTGTTCGCAAGGAACATCGGGTCCGAGAGCTTGGCCCGCAGGCGGGCGAAGTCCTCCTCGAGGTTCTGGGCGTGCTGGGTGACCATTCCCTCTCGCCCCCTAGTCCATGACGCCAAAGGCGGGAAGGATGGCCGCGTCGTCGTTTGCGCGGATGAGGCCCTCGAGCTCAAAGTCGAGAAGTACCGAAGTCAGCTGCTCCGATGCGCGGTCGTACATCCCGCATTCCTCGAGGCACTTTACGAAGACCTGGCGGATCTTGTTGAGCGTTGCGTCACTCCAGCCGGCGACCTTCTCGTCCTGCGTCCGGAGTCCCTCGAGGAAGGAGACGATCTCGCGCTTGGGGAGGTGCGCGTCAAGCTGGCGGCGCTTGGACGCGACCACCACCGTCATAAACTCCCACATGACGCGGTAGTCGCAGGCGATGGCATAGAGGTTAGTCTGGCGCGCTTGGTCGACGGTGCCGTGGGCGATGAGGTGCGCGAGCTGAGCGCGACGCCCCTCGTCGTCCGAGAGGGCCGTGAGTCTGCGGCAGAGCGCGCGGGCGATGGACTTGAGCTCGCGCTCGGTGGGGTACTGGAAGAGGTTCTGCTCGACCACGCGCTCGACGATATCCGCGTCCGAGAGGCCCTCGTCCAGGCGCAGGCGGGCGACGATGCGAATCTCGCGGAAGAGCCACTGCTCGCGCGTGAGGGCGCCCCGATAGGGCTGGTTGTGCAGCACCTACGCCACCCCCTCGGGGCGGCGCGGCAGGGCATGCGGGGCTAGGCGGGCACTCCTACTCGGAGAACCCCCCCCCCGTTAGGTTTTTGCAGCTCATAGGCGCGTTCATGTGCTCGCTCCCGTTACGACCGGTACCGCCCCCATCGTAGCGGGGACACCGGACAATAATTCCGCACTCCCATGATACCGGGAGTCGCAAGCGTTGGCACATGCTCGCGGGCGGACGGTCAGTCCTCGACCTCGATCTCGCCCACGATGCGCTTTAGGTAGCCGGGGAACGTCTCGTAGCGCTGCCCGTAGAGGTCGAGCAGCGCCTCCAAGCGGCGGCGGTCCACCGGAGCGCGACGGCTCTCGCGCAGCAGCGCCTCCGCCTCGCCCGCGAGCTGCTCCTCGGCGAGACTCCCCCACGCGGCCCATCCGGGCATGCCGTCACTCATGCGAGCCCTCCGTCCTTCTCGGCCGTTTTATAAGAACTCCTTGCAAGCCGTCTCAAGCGCCGTAAAGTCATTGCAGCGAGCCGCCAGACGGGTCGACGTTCCATTCTTAATCTTGTGCTGATAAAGGTTCCGTGCATTCTTCCTAATACGTCCGGAGAGAGCCCTAATCTCCCGGTACTCCGCCCGGAGCAGTGAGCGATACGAGGGATCCTCTACCTTGGAAATGTCAACATAGGTGCACTGATTCTCAGGGACGGGAAACATGCAGTTCAAGTTGATGACGGCGTAGTCCTTGAGCTTGATGAGGTCGAGGCCCTCTTTCATCTTTCGATGTTTCTCCTTGAAGGAGGACAAGGGGGCAAAGTAATCCATATCGTTCACCGTCAGCACGACGCCGATATACTTTCGGGAGAACTTCTGCCCGTGGCGCTTGTTATGAAACAAGTGCGGAGCAAGGGGAGCCAGATAGTCGACATAGCGCTCGCTCACTTCATAGATCCCAATGTCTTCCATCTCAACCCCTCCCAAATAGACAAATCGAGGGCAGGCAGAGCCCACCCTCGCTGTTACGGTCGCACTCAGAGCGGCGAAACGCTCACTTATAACTTTCTCTGTTAGGGCCGAGATATGCCCGCTTATAACTTTCTCCGTTAGGGCCGAGATATGCCCACTAGCAAGAGTCTATGACAGTCGCCCTGTGGAATCCACTGACAATGCCGGACAACCAATTCTTCATAGGCGCGCACTCGGTCAGCGACTTCGATCCGGCCCGCAACCACTCGTGGCAAGACGACCCTTGCTACAGCAGGCCCGCAAGGTCACCGCGGTCGCGCGCCTCGTCCAGCAGGTGCTTGAACACGCGGTCGCCGTGCAGGCCGTCGTGCTCGAACTCGCTCGTGACCCAGGCGTGGCTCGCGCCCACGTGACTGAGCGTGTCCAGCTGCAGGCCGGCGTCCACGTAGAGGTCATTGAAGTAGACTGCCGCCTGGAACGGCGTCTCGTTGGCGAGAAGGGCCGCCTGGTCGTAGAGTCGGCCGAACGACGTGTCCGCCATGAGGCGCTCCATCGCGCCCGCGAAGGGGCGCAGCTCCGGCATCTCCTCGAACATCCACGGGAAGCAGGCCTCGCCCGTGAGCATGAGCGGTCGGGCGGCAGGGTCGAACTCGGGGCGCCCGCGCCAGGCGCGCTCCGCGGCCCACGCGATCGGCGCGTCCAGCTCGCCGTCTGCGTAGATGAGCTCCTGCAGCACCCAGTAGAGAGGGTTCGCGGCGACGTTGGTGGCAGACCACGCGCCAGCGAGAAACGCCGGCGAGAGCTCGATCTTCTCGGCGCGCCCGCCCGCTGCGGCGAGGGC
This sequence comes from uncultured Atopobiaceae bacterium, assembly GCA_963928085.1. GTDB lineage: Bacteria > Actinomycetota > Coriobacteriia > Coriobacteriales > Atopobiaceae > Thermophilibacter. Next base: position 673,071 of record CAWVDR010000001.1, on the reverse strand, counting down.
CGCGTCCGCGGAGCCGTCGCCGGCCGTAAAGGCAAGGTCGAGCAGGTTGTGCAGGCGCTCGTGGCCCGGCTTCATGCCAAGTCCCTGGCCCAGCGACTGCAGGCGTCGCGGGGAGAGCGGCGAGCCGTCTGGCAGGCGCACGTCTCCGACGGCGGCGCGCTCGGCAAGAAGCGCAAGGCGGCGCTCGTCGTCCGGGTAGCGCTCGTAGAGGAGGCTCGTCTTGGCGACCATGCGCGGGAACGTGTGGGCGTAGATCTCCTCGGCGCTCGCCGGCACGTGCGGGATGCCGCCGCAGGTGAAGCACGCCGCCGCGGCGCCGGGGAACGTGGAGAGGTACGCGAGCGTGAGAAAGCCGCCGTAGCTCTGGCCGAGCGTGACCCAGCGGGCGCCGCCGAGCTCCTTGAGGCGCAGGTACTCGAGGTCGCGGACGATCGAGTCCGCGAGGAAGCGCTTGAGGAAGCGGGCCTGAGCGGCGGCATCGCCCTCGCGCGCGATCGTGGCGCCGTCCACGCGCGAGGAGTGTGTTTCGTCAAGCTTTTTTGAGCGGAATGAGCATCGGAAATTGAGCAGCCTGCGCACGATGCGTGCACAGGCTTTTTGAGCGCTACCCCTCCTGCATGAGGGCGTGCCTCACTCGGTAGGACTCGCCCCGGAACTGGACCAGCCGCCCGTGGTGGACGACGCGGTCGATGACGGCGGCCGCCATCTGGTCGTCGCCGAACACCGAGCCCCAGCGGCTGAACTCGAGGTTGGTGGTGATGACCACGCTCTGCCGCTCGTAGGCGTCGGCGAACACCTGGAACACCAGGCGGGCCCCGTCGGCGTCGAGCGGCAGGAAGCCGAGCTCGTCGATCACGAGCAGGCGGGCGCGGGAGAGCTGGGACATCTCGCGGTCGAGCCTGCCCTCCTCGCGCGCCCGCCTCAGGCGCATCACGAGCGACGAGGCGGTGAAGAAGCGGGCCTCGAGCCGCCCGTCGCACGCGAGCTGGCACAGCGCGCTCGCCATGTGGGTCTTCCCCGTGCCGACGTCGCCCATCAGCACCAGGTCCTCGCGGCGGTCGAGGAACGAGAGCGAGAGCAGGTCCTCGCGCCCGAGCCCCTCCGGCCACGACACCGCCGACCAGTCGTAGCCGTCGAAGGTCTTCGGCGCCGGCAGCCCGCAGCGCCGGAGCAGCGACGCGCGCTTCGAGGCGTCGCGGCTGTCCCGCTCGGCCTCGAGGTACCCCGCCAGGTACTCTACCTGCTTCGGAGTGCCCAGGCGCGACCACTCCTCCAACACGGAGGTCGTGAGCGAGCATCTCCTGCCGGCCTCCACCACCCTCCTCGAGAGCTCCTCGCTAGCAGGCACGGTCCCCGCCCCCTCTCAGGAAGCCGTCATACACGGAGAGGTCGGCGCCGCCCGCCTCGCCCAGGGCGCCGGAGGCGATCCTCCTGGCGAGCACGTCGACGGTCGCGTCGTCGGGGACCCGGCCGCCGTCGAGAACCCCCTGCGCCGCCGCGCAGGCCGCGTCGAAGCCGCTCGCCGCGGCCGCCCGGCCGATGGCCCTGAGCACGCGCCGGCGCCCCCGGGCGTCGAGGGAGTCGATGGCGCGCACGAGCCCCTCGGGCATGTCGCGCCTGATCACCGACTCGCCGAACGCGCGCGGCCGGGCCACCAGCGCCGGCACGAGCGAGAGCGGGTTGCGCACCGCCGGCCCGTCGCCGAACGCCCGAGGCAGCAGCGCGACCCTCCGGCCGCGGTCGGCGAGGACCTCGACCGTCTCCGCCCGCACGCCGACGAGGAGCTCCCTGGAGTGCCAGGCCGGCCCGGCCAGGTAGCCCCGGCCGTCGACCGTCACCACGCCGCGCTTGTCGGCGCGGCACCTCACCCAGCGGACGGCGTCGAAGGGGGCCGAGGGCAGCGCGAGCATCGAGGCGAGGTCCTCGGAGAGCGCCTCGGGGGTGGGGCGGCCGTCGCGGGCGCGAGAGGAGGCGTTCAGCCGGTCGCAGCCCTCGCGCAGCAGCGCGTTCAGCTCGGCGAGCGAGCCGACCCTGGGCACGGGCACGAGGAGGTTGCGCCGGAGGAACCCCACCGCGTTCTCCACGGCGCCCTTCTCGTTGCCGGAGTAGGGGTTGCAGTAGCGGCTCCCCGCGCGGTAGTGGGCGCGGAACAGCGAGAACAGGTGCGACTCGGTCACCTCCCCGCGGACCCGGCGCCCCGCCTCGGTGGCGTTGTCGAGGACGAGCTCGCGCGGTGCCCGGCCGACCCAGCCGAAGATGGAGGCGAGCCCCGCGCACATGCACTCCGCTCGCTGCGACCTGCCCGCCACGGCGTAGCGCGCGCCCGAGTGCGGCAGGCAGACGACGAGCAGCTTCAGGCGCAGCCTCTCGCCGGCCACTTCGGCCTCGAAGTTGCCGTAGTCGACCTGCGCGGTGCCGGGCGCCCACTCGAGCTCGAGGTAGCCGCCCCCGGCGCCCGCGCCGCGGGCGAGCCTCCACTCGCGCACGTGGCGCTGGACGGTCGAGTAGGAGCCCCTGTAGCCCCTCTCCGAGACGAGCCGGTCGTATATTCTCTTGGCGGTGTGACGCTGCTTGCGCGGCGCTCCGAGGTCGGCCTCCAGGACTGCGTCGACCCATCCCGCGTGCCCTTCGAGCGCGGGGTGAGGCCTCGGCTCCGGGACCGGCGGCGCGGGCGACAGGTCCTCCATGTCGGCGTACTTGGCGACGGTGCCGCGGCTGAGGTGGAGCCTGCGGGCGATCTCGGCCCTCGGCAGCCCCTCCGCGTCCATCGACCGTATATCATTCCTTGTGTCCAGGGGCACGGTCATCTCCTCCATCCTTCCCGGGCGGCCTCGCCAAAGTGCCCGCCCGGGACAACCCTACGGCGAGGGCCGCGCCCCTGGTCCCAGGGGGGGCGGCCCTCGTGCTGAAACTGCTCATTTTCAGATGCACGCGGCGCTCAGAAGCCGGTGCTCATTCGGACCACTTCCTATTGCACATCAACAGAGGAGCGTCCGGTGCCGCGCTGGTCGGGCAGGATCACGCGGAAGTGTCGCACCGCCTCCGTGACCCAGCCGTCGCTTGTGGGCGAGGTGAGGCGCGGGCCGGCGCCACCGGGGCCACCCTGGAGGAAGACGAGGTATGGCAGGTCGCGTCCCACGTTCTCCGGCGCGCAGACCACGCGGTAGAAGAGGCGCAGCGAGCGGCCCTCGAAGGCGGGGTCGCACTTCTCGGCGGCAGATGCCTCCGCGAGCGGCGAGCTTGGGGCACCCTGGACGCCCGCCAGACGTGCCGGCGACGTGCCCCGCCAGTCGAGCGGGACGTCGATCGCGTGGTCCTCGACGGCGAGGCCGGGCAGGTAGTAGCTTGTTAGGAGCGCCATGAGTCCTCCTGCTTGCTGTTAGTACGACAGTTGATGCCAAAAACTACATGGTTGTGTGTTATTCTCCCCTGCCGCGCTTCTCGCGAGGCCAGATTCGAGAGATATCACTAGGTTTTGGGGCAATTCTTTTATGCACTAGATGAAGTATTGCTGCAAAACCATGCCAAACGTGACGCAGGCACACGATCTTGTCCGCAAACGGGCCCTGTTTGGCTGCACACGCGCCTCGGACATAAAACTTGTTGCCCAAAACCCAGCAGGAGCGCCGCGAGGACCAGAGGGCCGCGCGTAAGCCGAGAAAAGCAGGGGGGGCCGAGAAGAACCTCGACCCCCACGTCCTTCTCACTAGACCAGGTACTCCGCGATCTGGACCGCGTTGGTGGCGGCGCCCTTGCGGATCTGGTCGCCGCAGCACCAGAACGTGAGCGCGCTCACGCCCTCGGGCGCGGAGAGGTCGCGACGGATGCGGCCGACGTAGATGAGGTCCTGGTCGGAGGTCTCGAGCGGCATGGGGTAGCGGCTCGCGGCGGGGTCGTCCACGACCTTCACGCCCGGCGCGGCCTCGAGCGCTGCGCGCGCCTCCTCCACGGAGATGGGCCGCTCGAACTCGGCCGTGATGGACTCGGAGTGCGAGCGCACCACGGGCACGCGCACGCAGGTGCAGTTCACGCGGAGCTCGGGGAGGTGCATGATCTTGCGGCCCTCGTTGAGCATCTTCATCTCCTCGGAGGTGTAGCCCTCCTCGTTGAAGCCGCCGATCTGCGGGATGAGGTTCTCGGCCAGCTGGTACTGGAAGGGCTTACTCTCCCCCACCGGCTCGCCGGCCGCCACGCAGCCGATCTCGCGCACGAGCTCGTCGAGGCCGGGCTTGCCGGCGCCAGACGCCGCCTGGTACGTGGAGACAACGAGGCGCGTCACGCCCGCGAGCTGGTGAAGCGGCCACACGGGCACGAGGCCGATGATCGTGGCGCAGTTGGGGTTGGCGATAATGCCGTGGTGGCTCGCGATGTCCGCGGCGTTGATCTCCGGCACGACGAGCGGCACGTCGGCGTCCATGCGGAAGGCGTGCGAGTTGTCCACGCACACGGCGCCGCGCTTCACGGCCTCCGGGAGCAGGGCGCGCGCGGTGGCGTCGTCGGCCGCGCCGAGGACGATGTCCACGCCCTCGAAGGCGTCGGCCTCGGCGAGCTGGCACGGCACGTCCTCGCCGCGGAAGCTCACGGGCCTGCCCACGGAGCGCTCGGACGCGAGCGGCACCAGGCGCCCCACCGGGAAGTCACGCTCCTCAAGGCACTGGAGCATCTGCTGGCCCACCACGCCGGTGGCGCCGAGGATGGCAACGGTCTTCTCGCTCATAGCGGTTCCTTTCTTGTGAGGCGAAATGATACAAAGGGACTGTCCCTTCGTATCATCCGGCGGTGACCATCTCGTCGCGGACGAAGCGGTCGTAGATGACCTGGATGGCACGGTCGAAGTCCTCGTTGTTGACGCCGAGGATGATCGAGATCTCCTGCGAGCTCTGCGTGATCATGCGGATGTTGACGCCGGCCTCGCCGAGCGCGCCGAAGATCTTGCCCGAGGTGCCGGAGCGCTTGGACATGTTGCGGCCGACGACGGAGATCAGCGCGAGCTTGTCCACCATCGTGATGTCGTCCGGCTCCAGCTCGCGGCGGATGTCTGCGACGATCGAGTAGATCGAGTCGCGCACGTCCGCGCCGTTGACCACCACGGAGAACGAGTCCACGCCCGTGGGGATGTGCTCGACGGAGACGCCGTAGCGCTCGAGGATGGTAAGCGCGCGTCGCACGAAGCCCACCTCGTTGGACATGTGCGCCTTCTTGACGTGCACCGAGATGAAGTCCTTCTTGCCGGCGATGCCGGTGATCAGGTGCTCGTCCTCGCCGGCGCGGGCGCGCTCGCGGATGATCGTGCCCTCGTCCTCGGGACGGTTGGTGTTCTTGATCTGGATCGGGATGTTGACCTCGCGCACCGGGAAGATGGCCTCCTCCTGCAGGACGGAGGCGCCCATGTAGGAGAGCTCGCGCATCTCGTCGAAGGTGATGCGGCGGATGGAGCGCGGGTGCTCCACGATTCGCGGGTCGGCGGAGAGGAACCCGGAGACGTCGGTCCAGTTCTCGTAGAGGCCGGCGTCGATGCAGCGCGCGAGGATGGCGCCCGTGATGTCGCCGCCGCCGCGCTGGAAGAGTTTGATCTGGCCGTCGACCGTGGCGCCGTAGAAGCCCGGCAGCACGAAGGAGCCCTCGCGCACCATGACGTCCTTCAGACGCACGGCGGTGCGCTCCATGTCCACCTCGCCGTTGTGGTGGAAGACCACCACGTCGGCGGCGTCGACGAACGGCATCTGCAGGTACTCTGCCATGAGGTGCGCGGTGAACCACTCGCCGCGGGAGACCACGTACTCGGGCGAGTGCTTCTTGATGTTCTTCGCGAAGAGCTCGAACTTCTCGTGCACGGGCCACTTGAGGCCGAGCTCGGAGGCAATGTCGAGGAAGCGCTGCTCGATGTCGGCGAGAAGGGCGGTGCAGTCCACGTGGTACTGGATGTGGGCGTTCACCAGCAGGAGCAGGTCGGTGATCTTGTTGTCGGCGGAGTCGCGCTTGCCGACGGCGGAGACCACGACGAAGCGACGGTCGGGGTCGGCCTCGACGATGGACTTGACCTTGCGGAACTGCTCGGCGGACGCGACGGAGGAGCCGCCGAACTTCGCGATCTTAATCATGCTGAGAAACCTTGCCTTTCTATGCCGCGGGAAGCGCGGCCATGAACGTGGTGGGGTCGGTGGCGAGCGCCTCGTCGAGCAGGGCGCGCGCAGCCTCCGCGGTGAGGTCGCGGACGAGAAGGGCGCCCGGCCCAAACTCCTCGGTGTCGCCGAGCTCCGCCGTCGTGCGCAGCACGTAGTCCGCGCGCAGGAGCGTGGGGTCGTAGGAGAGGGGGCGCGAGAAGTCGTAGACGGGACGACGCGCGCCGCTCGCGCAGTCGAGCACGTCCTGGACGATCGCGTTGCCGGTGGGCAGGCTCCCCGCCCCTTGGCCGTAGAACTTGAGCTCGCCGACCGTGGTCGCGTCGAGCGTGAGCAAATTGAAGTTACCGGGCACGTTGGCCTCGAGCGAGTCGGCAGCCACCGCGACGGGCTCGACGGCGGCGGCGTAGCGCCCGTCGCTCGTCAGGCCGTGGCCGAGCAGTTTCACCGTGCGGCCGTGCGCGGCAAAGAGCTCGAGGTCCGCCTTGGTGAGGTTGCGGATGCCCGATGCGGGAAGGCCCCTCTCGCATGCCACGCCAAAGGCCACGGAGGCCGAGATGATCGTCTTGTTGAGGACGTCGATGCCGTCGATGTCCGCGGAGGGGTCGCGCTCGGCAAAGCCCAGACGCTGCGCCTCGGCGAGCACCGCGTCGAACTCGGCGCCCTGCCTGCGCATGGCGTCGACGATGTAGTTGGTCGTTCCGTTCATGATGCCCGAGAAGGACGTGACCTCGTCGATCCGCCGGACCTTCTCGACGCTCGCGATCCACGGCACGCCGCCGCCGACGGCCGCCTCCACGAAGAGGCCCGCGCCCGAGGCGACGGACGCTGCCGCGAACTCGGCGAAGTGGGCCGCGACGACCGCCTTGTTGGAGGTGACGACGTGACGGCCGGACTGGAGCGCTGCCATGATGTAGGTGCGCGCCGGCTCGACGCCGCCCATGCACTCGACGACGAGCTCGATCTTCTCGTCCGCGAGAATCTCGTCGAAGCTCGAGGTCATGCGGGGGTCGCTCAGGCGGTCGGGCAGCTCGAGGATGCGCGTCACCTCGACGCCGTCCACGTGCTCGGAGATGATCTGGTCGACTCCGCGGCCAACCGTCCCGTAGCCGAGGATGGCAATCTTCATGGCCGTCCAATCTTTCGAGTGTGTGTCGGTCGGGTCGTGCGCTCCGCGCTGCGGCTATGATACTGGCATCAGGGCCACTACCGCCTCAACGCAAGGAGCACCATGTCGTTCTATCACAGCACGCGCTCGGCCGCGAATTCCGTAACAAGCAAGCAAGCTATCCTCTCCGGAATCGCCCCCGACGGAGGCCTCTACGTCTCCGACGAGCTGGGCGACCGCACGCTTTCGCTCGAGACGGTGTGCTCCCAGAACTACCACGACACCGCGCGCCTCGCGCTCGGCACGCTGCTGGACGACTACACGGGAGGCGAGCTCGCGCGCTGCGTCGAGGCCGCCTACGGGAGCCAGTGGGACGCACCCGGGATCTGCCCCGTGACCCCGCTCGGCACCGACTGGCTGCTCGAGCTCTACCACGGTCCCACCTGCGCCTTCAAGGACGTGGCGCTGCAGATGCTACCCCAGCTCATGGGCGTTGCGCGCGGCACGGACGGCGAGAAGATCATGATCGTCACCGCCACCTCCGGAGACACCGGCAAGGCCGCGCTCGACGGCTTCGCGGGCGTCGAGGGCATGGGCGTCACCGTGTTCTACCCCGCTGGCAAGGTCTCCGACATCCAGCGCCTCCAGATGGTCACGCAGCTCGGCGGCAACGTCGCCGTGTGCGCGGTCAACGGCACCTTCGATGACTGCCAGGGCCAGGTCAAGCGCGTCTTTGCGGACCGCGAGCTGGCAGAGCGCCTCGCCGAGGACGGCGTGGTGCTCTCGAGCGCCAACTCAATCAACGTCGGCCGCCTCGCGCCCCAGGTCACCTACTACTTTGACGCGTATGCGCAGCTCGTGCGTCGCGAGGCCATCCGCCCCGGCGACGAGGTCACCTTCTGCGTGCCCACCGGCAACTTTGGCGACGTGCTCGCCGGCTACTACGCCAAGCGTATGGGCCTGCCGGTCCGTCGCCTCGTCGTGGCCTCCAACGCCAACGACGTCCTGACGGACTTCCTCACCACGGGCACCTACGACCGCAGGCGCGACTTCCACAAGACCATCTCGCCCTCGATGGACATCCTCGTGTCCTCCAACCTCGAGCGCCTGCTCTACTTTGCCTCCGATGGCGACTGTGAGCTCGTGGCCTCCCTCATGGCGGACCTTGCCGAGAAGGGCGTCTACACCGTGCCCGAGCGCGTCATGGACGAGATCCGCTCCGTGTTCTCCTGCGGGCGCGCTGACGACACGGCGACGCGCGAGACGATCCTCAACACCTGGCGCGAGCTCGACGTTCTTATCGACCCGCACACCGCCGTGGCAAAGCACGTGCTCGACGCGATGCCCGCCGACGGGACCGAGCGCGTCTGTCTCTCCACGGCGAGCCCCTACAAGTTCTGCGCCGACGTCCTGGCGGCGCTGGGCGAGGTCACCGACGGCATGAACGGCTTTGCCTGCATGGACGCGCTCGAGCAGCTCACGGGCACCGCTGCGCCGCCGCAGCTCTCCGGCCTGCGTGCCGGCGAGGTCCTGCACGACGACGTCTGCGACCCCGAGCGCGTGGGGGCCTTCGTCGAGTCCGCCTGCGCCCGGGTGTTCCTGTGATCGGGGCGGACGGAAGGGAGCGCCCGGTCGCCATCGTGCGCGTCCCCGCGACGAGCGCCAACGTCGGCGTGGGCTTCGACTGTCTGGGAATCGCGCTCGACCTCACGGCCACGTTCCTGATGGCGACCTCCGAGCGTCTTGAGATCGTGGGCTGTGAGGAGCGCTTCCGCAACGAGGACAACCTCGTGTGGCAAAGCTATCTCGACGCCTGCGGGCGCCTGGGCGTTTCCGCCGTGCCGCTTCACATCACGATTCTCTCCCCCATCCCGCTCTCGGGCGGCCTGGGGTCGAGCTCCGCCTGCGTGATCGCCGGCATCGCCGCCGCCATGGCACTCGCCGGCGACGGGTTTGACCGCGAGCGGGCGCTCGAGCTCGCCTGCGCCATGGAGGGACACCCCGACAACGTGGCGCCCGCCCTGCTCGGTGGGCTCGTGAGCTCCTTCGTGGCCGACGGGCAGACCACCTCTACGCGCATGGACGTGGCGGACAACCTGCGTTTCGTTGCCATTGCGCCGCCCTACGAGGTGCGCACGGCGGACGCTCGCCGCGTGCTTCCCGAGGAGGTCTCGCGCGAGACGGCGGTCTGGCAGATGGGCCGCTGCGTGGCCACGGTGCGCGCGCTCGAGCTCGGCGACGCCGAGCTGCTCGGCAAGGCCTGCCACGACCGCCTGCACGAGCCGTACCGCGCGAAGCTCATCCCGGACTACGAGGCGCTGCGCACGGCAGCGCTCGACGCCGGTGCCTGCGCGTTCATGATCTCCGGCTCGGGCTCCACGATGCTCGCCGTTGCCGACGGCGACGACGCCGCAGGTCGGGTTGCTGACGCGCTCGCCGCGACCTGCCCCGGCTACTGGCTCCGCGCGCTGCCCGCCAACACACTCGGCACCACCGTCGAGGTCCACTAGCCGCGGTCCTTCTCGCCCGTCCTTCTCGCCCGCATCTCTCCGCCGCCCGCAGACCGGCCCCTAGGTTTTGGGCAACATCTTTGATGCTCTTCCGCCCTCCTGCGGGTTTTGCATCAAAGCCGTTGCCCACAACCTGGGGAGGCTCGGCAAATCCCCCTGAGGACATAAATCATTTGCCCCAAAACATCGAGAAGAACCTCGGAAAACCGTGCATACGGCGCACGGCAGAGACTCCGCCCCAAAACGTTGACTAATCTGCCAACATGTCGACGGCACGCATACGCATGTCGTCAAGATACTTGAGCAATTGGTTTCGCAGCCTGGCCTGAAACGTCGCGATCCGAACCCCCGGCTGCCGCCAGCGCAGACCCAGCCCTTTTGACACCGACTTTGCGACCTCGTCCATCAGCGACGCGCGCTCGAGCATGGTGCGGTCGACCTCGATCACCGTCCAGCCGTCAGCGCCGAGGACGTTCCCCTTGCGCAGGTCATACGACCTCCGGCTACGCATCTTGTGCTGTGATCCCTGGAACTCGGCGACGAGCCCGTGCCCAGCCCACCGCAGGTCACAGACGAACTCTTCTATGCCAAAGAGCTCCGCGGCCTCCGCCCCGAGCCGGACGGACGCGTTCAGCATCGCCGGCGGGAGTCCGTAGCCTCCCATGTGGCGCGGCATCGTGAGGACCATCGAAAGAACCGCCTCCTCCGGCGAGGCGGCGCCGTCACGAACATGCGCAAGCGCCGCCCGAGCCCTTCGCAGACCCCACGGCATCCCCTCCCCGCGGTCAGCTCGAAGCTTCTCAAGGCGGTTGAGATACGCCTCTATGCGCGACGCCGTGGTCAGCGCGGGACAGTTGCAAAAGCCGTGCTCGCCCATACCGTGGGCAAAGTAGCCGCATAGCTCGTGACCGTAGAGGATGAGCAGCTCCTCGCTGAGGACGCGCGACATCTGCAGGAAGGTGAGTTCGGGACACGTCACCAAGATTCCCTCCTCGAGCTCATAGAACGAGCCGACGGGGTAGGACCCCGTCATGAGATGGCACCTAGCGCCCGCCAGGAAGCGACGTCCCCTCTGCTGGGACACGCAAAGATCGAGCGTGGTCGGGCATTTGTCGAACATGAGCCGGGCACGCGCGGCGCGCTCGCCGTCAAGGGTTTCCGGGACCGTGCTCATGCGGGTTCGCCGGGGCATGGAATCCAGGTCGATACCGGAACCTTGTTCGAAGAGCAGGCGTACAAGCAACGGGGGACGCGCCGGCGTGGGCGGGTTGTCTACCGCCACGCGCTGACCAACCGCCCGCCACACCTGCTGCGCGGTCTCGAATCCCAAAAGCAGCCTCTCGCCCATCGTCTCCCCTCTCCGCTGTTGGGTCCGCAGCATATTCGTTGGGCGCAATTCGAGTGGAGGGGGTTAGCTGACAGCCTGGTGTCAGACTGATGTAATGTTGGGTTTTGCGATGTCAGCGCGATGTTTGCTTGATATTTGCATGCGATACATTGGCCTCTTCGAAACACCGTATCCCGCCTTCACCGACTCTCCAGATTGGCGAGAAATACGACCTTTTGGGGAAACGCCTCACGCGTGCGCGGCGCATGAACGGCGGATTCAAGATTGGATTGCACCACCCCGGGAGAGGGGCGGTCGTGTACAGTCGTGAGTTCAGGGAGGGCGCCGTCGCGCTCGTCGCGTCCGGCCGCAGCGCGGGCTCGGTCGCGCGCGAGCTCGGGTGCGGCAGGGCGTCCGTCGAGGGCTGGTGCAGGCTGGCGGGCCTCCGCCTGCGCCGCGGCCGGGACGGGGGCCCGGTGAGGAGGCCGGTCGTGGTCGAGGCCGCACCGCTGCCGCCGAGGCCCTCGCCCCGGGCGAGGCTCGACGACGAGCGCAGGGCGCTGATCGCCGACAGGAGGCGCGCCGGGCTCGGCGTGAGGGAGATAGCCCGCGAGCTGGGCGTCTCCCACTCCACGGTGTCGCGCGAGCTCAGGCGAAACGCCATGCCCGACGGGCGCTACGACGCGGGCCGCGCCGGCAGGCGGGCGCGCGAGAGGGCGGCGAGGCCGCGGGCGGGGAAGCTCGAGCGCGACCCGCGCCTCAGGGCCGAGGTCGTGCGCAGGCTCTCGCTGCTGTGGTCGCCGGCGCAGGTCTCGGCGAGCCTCGCGGCCGACTTCCCCGGGGAGGAGGGGATGCGGGTGAGCCACGAGACCATATACCGCGCGCTCTACGTCCAGGGGCGCGGGTCGCTCCGGGAGGAGCTCGCCGTCGAGCTGGTGCTGAGGAGCGGGCGGCGCTCGAGGAGGGCGCGCCGGCTGCCCTCCGAGCCGCGCGGGCGCAGGACGTGGGTCGAGGGCGCCGGGCTGGCCCTCAGGCCGCCCGAGGCAGACGACCGCTCGGTGCCCGGCCACTGGGAGGGCGACCTCGTCGTCGGCACCGACGGGGCGACCTGCCTGGTCACGCTCGTGGAGCGCTCGTCGAGGTTCCTGCTGGCCTCCAGGCTCCCCGAGCACTCGGCCGAGACCGTGGCCGGGCGGCTCGCCGACATGGTCTCGTCGCTGCCGGCGGCGCTCAGGCGCACGCTCACGTGGGACCAGGGCGTCGAGATGGCGCGCTGGAGGGACTTCGCCGACGCGACGGGCTTCGAGGTCTACTTCTGCGACCCGAGGAGCCCCTGGCAGCGGGGCACCAACGAGAACACCAACGGGCTGCTCAGGCAGTTCTTCCCCAAGGGGACCGACTTCTCGCGGGTGTCGGACGGGGAGGTCGCGAGGGCGCAGGACCTGCTCAACGGCAGGCCGCGCAAGACGCTGGGCTGGAGGACGCCGGCGGAGGAGCTGGCGCGCATGTTAACGGAGGATGGTGCAACCACCGAGTGAATCCGCCAACGATTCCGAGTCTCTTCTCGATGTTTTGGGGCAAATGATTTATGTCCTCAGGGGGATTTGCCGAGCCTCCCCAGGTTGTGGGCAACGGCTTTGATGCAAAACCCGCAGGAGGGCGGAAGGGCATCAAAGATGTTGCCCAAAACCTAGGGGCCGGTCTGCGGGCGGCGGAGAGATGCGGGCGAGAAGGACGGGCGAGAAGGACCGCGGCACAAGAAACGGCGACGGACCTGGGAGGAGGAATGGTCCGTCGCCGCCTGACGCCAAATGTGTCGAGAAGCGCTACCCGCCGAGGTACGCCTTGCGGACGTCATCGTCCACGAGCAGCTCGGCGCCGGTGCCGGTCTTCTTGATCGTGCCAATCTCAAGCACGTACGCACGGTCGGCGATCGAGAGCGCCATGTTGGCGTTCTGCTCGACCAGCAGAATCGTGGTCCCGGCCTCGTTGAGCTGCTTCACGATGTCGAAGATCTCCTGCACCAGAATCGGCGCGAGGCCCATGGACGGCTCGTCAAGCATGAGCAGACGCGGACGGCTCATGAGGGCGCGCCCCATGGCCAGCATCTGCTGCTCGCCGCCGGAGAGCGTGCCGGCCACCTGGCCGCGACGCTCCTTCAGGCGCGGGAAGTGCGCGTAGACCTTCTCGAGGGTCTCCTTGTTCTCGGCGTCGGAGCGCGTGTAGCCACCCATCTCGAGGTTCTCGGCAACGGTCATCTGCGTGAAGACGCGCCTCCCCTCGGGACAGAGCGCCATGCCGCGCCCGACGACCTTGTGCGCGGGCACGCCCACCACGGACGCGCCGTCGAACTCCACGGAGCCGGACTCGGGCTTGATCAGTCCCGCAACGGTGTTGAGGGTCGTGGACTTGCCGGCGCCGTTGGCACCGATCAGCGTCACGATCTCGCCCTCGTTGATGTCGAAGGAGATGCCGCGCACCGCCTTGATGGCGCCATAGGAGACGTGCAGGTCCTTGACGGAGAGAAGCGCCATGCTACTTCACCTCCTGCTTGCCGAGATACGCCTCGATGACGCGCGGGTCGTTCTGGATCTGCTCGGGCGTGCCCTTGGCGATGATCTTGCCGTAGTCCAGCACGCCCACGACCTCGCACACGCCCATGACGAGCGACATGTCGTGCTCGATGAGCAGGATGGCGATCTGGAGCTCGTCGCGAATCTTCTGGATGTTCTCCATCAGTTCCTCGGTCTCCGCCGGGTTCATGCCGGCGGCGGGCTCGTCGAGCAGCAGCACCTTGGGCCCCGTTGCCAGCGCGCGCAGGATCTCCAGGCGGCGCTGGGCGCCGTACGGAAGGTTGCCGGCGAGCGTGTCGGCGTACTTCCGCATGTCGAAGATGTCGAGCAGGCCGAGCGCTCGCTCGCGGAACTCCGCCTCCTGCCTCCAGTGTCCGGGCAGGCGCAGCATGTCCGTGATCAGGTGCGTGCTCATGGTGTTGCCAAAGCCCACCAGCACGTTCTCCTCGACCGTCATCTTGGAGAACAGGCGGATGTTCTGGAACGTGCGCGCAATGCCCATGCGGTTGACCTCGGCCACGGACTTGCCCGCCGTGTCATAGCCGTCGATGAGCACGGTGCCGCGCGTCGGCTTGTAGACGTTCGTGAGCAGGTTGAAGATCGTGGTCTTGCCGGCGCCGTTGGGGCCGATCAGGCCGGAGATCTCCGTCTTGCCCATCGCGATGTTGAAGTCGTCCACGGCGGTGAGGCCGCCGAAGTCGATGCCCAGGTGCTCGGCCTGCAGCACCGGGATGGTGCCCAGGTCGCGTTCCGGGATGAGGTTGGGCGTCTCGACCTGGACCAGAACGGGACGGCGCTTCTTCTTATCGCTCGGCATCGGCGCTCACCCCCTCTCCCTCCGTGACGTCCGCGGCGGGCGCGGCGCCCCTCTTCTTCCACGGGAAGTCCCGGTTCATGACGCGCTCGATGACGCGGGAGAGCGAGAAGTCATAGGAGCCGAGAAGACCCTGCGGCCGGAAGATCATCACGAGGATCAGCACCACGGCGTAGACGATCATGCGGTACTCGGAGAAGGCGCGCAGCGCCTCGGGCAGGATCGTGAGGACCGTGGCGGAGAGGGCGGAGCCGAGCATGGAGCCCATGCCGCCGAGGACCACCATGACCAGGATCTCGATCGACTTCATGAAGCCGAAGACGGCCGGCTGCAGCACGCCGATGCACCCCGCGTAGAGGCCGCCGGCCACGCCCGCGAAGAACGCGGAGACCACGAAGGCGAGCGTCTTGTAGTAGGTGGTGTTGACGCCCGTGGCCTCGGCCGCGATCTCGTTGTCGCGGATGGCCAGGATAGCGCGCCCGTGACGGGACTTCATCATCGTGTGGATGAGGAAGCACACCACCGCGACGCAGCCGAAGACCAGAAGGAAGCTCGAGTAGCCCGGGATGCCCGTGAGGCCCGCCGCGCCACCGGTGAGCTCGAAGCCCAGGACGTCGTCGATGTTGAGCATGACGACGCGGATGATCTCCGCAAAGGCGAGCGTGATGATAGCGAGGTAGTCGCCCTTGAGGCGCAGCGCCGGGATACCGATGATGACGCCGGCAACGGCGGCGCAGAGCCCGCCCACGATGAGTCCGCCGATCACGAGGGCGAACGCGAGCGGGCTGCCCGTGGTGAAGTCACGCATGCCCACGCCGAGCGCCTCGCTCATGCGGATGATGAAGATCGAGCAGCCGTAGGCACCCATCGACATGAAGCCCGCGTGACCGAGCGGGAGCTGGCCGAGGTAGCCCGTCGCGATGTTGAGCGACACGGCCAGGATGATGTAGATGCCCACCTGCTCGAGCACGGTGGACTGATAGCGGGTGATCGCTCCCCCGTCGATCATGAGCTCGCCCACGAGCAGGATGACGAGCACCAGGGCGGCGTTGATCGCGTAGCGCGCCGGCATGGGCAGCCGCTTTCTGGCGCCGCCCGCGGGGACGCCGTGCCCGCCCGTGGAGATGATGGGGCGCCTCTCGGTCATGAGTTCCTCTTCCATGCTTGCACCCCCTAGACCTTCTCGCTCATCGTACGGCCGAAGATGCCGGTCGGGCGCACGACGAGCACGATGATGAGCAGCAGGAACACCACGGCGTCCTTCCAGACCGAGAGACCGAGCGCCGTGACGATGACCTCGGCGAAGCCGACGAGCAGGCCACCGACCACGGCGCCGGGGATCGACCCGATGCCGCCGAGGACCGCGGCGACGAAGGCCTTGGTGCCGAGCATCATGCCCATCGTCGGCGTGGCCTGGCCATAGCCCATCGCGTAGAGCACGGCCCCGATGCCGGCGAGCGCGGAGCCCACCGCGAAGGTGAACGTGATCGTGTTGTTGACGTTGATGCCCATGAGCCGGGCCGCGCCCATGTCCTCGGAGACGGCGCGCATGGCCTTGCCGAGCTTGCTCTTCTGGACGAGCAGCGTGAGCACGACCGTGGCCACGATGGTCACGACGATCGTCACCACCGCCGCAAAGCGCAGCGAGACGCCGCCGACCTCGATGGTGCTGACGTCCGTGTAGGCGGGGACCACCTTGGCGTCGGCGCCAAAGACGAGCTGGGCGCCGTTCTCGAGGAAATACGACACGCCGATGGCAGTGATGAGGATCGAGAGGCGCGGCGCGTTGCGCAACGGCGCGTAGGCCACCTTGTCGATGAGCACGCCGAGCAGCGTGCAGCCCAGGATCGACAGCATCACGGCGAGCACGGGGTTCATCCCGAGCTGCGCCATGACGAGCCACGAGATGTAGGCGCCCACCATGATGATGTCACCGTGGGCGAAGTTGAGCAGCAGGATGATGCCGTACACCATCGTGTAGCCCAGCGCGACGAGCGCGTAGATGCTGCCGAGCTGAAAGCCGTTCAGCACCTGCATCAGAACTTGCACGTCACGTCACTCCCTTCCGAACGTGTTGCGGCGAGCGCGGGGTCGCCGAACGTGAAGCGGGGACACCGGGAGTGGCTCCCGATGCCCCCACGGGCGAACGACCGGGCGCTACTCGGCAGCCTCGAGGGTCTCCTTGACCGTCTCCTTGCCGTCGGCGTCGAAGGTGATGATCAGCGAGGACTTGACCGGGTCGCCGCTGCCGTCGTAGGAGATCGAGCCGGTGACGCCCTCGACGGTGCCGTCCGCGATGCCGTCGATCACGGCCTGCTTGTACTCGTCGGAGCCGGCCTCGGCGCCGGACTCCTCGGCGGCCTTGATGCCGTTGGCGAGCACCATGGCGGCGTCGTAGCCGAGCGCGCAGAAGTTGGTGGGCGCCTCGTCGTACTCGGCCTCGTAGTCGGAGATGAACTGCTGGACGGACTCGTCGTCGTTGGACGCGGTGAAGGCGCAGCAGTAGTAGCAGTCGTGCAGGTCCGCGGCGGAGGCGTAGTCCTGGTCGCCGCCCACGATGCCGGACCAGCCGTCCACGCCGAGGAAGATGCCGTCGTAGCCGGCCTTTCGGGCCTGGGTGACAATCATGCCGTCGTCCTCGTAGTAGTTGGGGCACAGCACGGCGTCGACGTTCGCGGACAGGATGTTGGTGATCTGGCCGGAGAAGTCCACATCGCCGTCGGAGTAGGCCTCCTGGGTGGCGACGGTGATGCCCTTGGCCTCGGCCTCCTCGCAGAAGGCGGTGTTGACGCCCTCGGAGTAGTCGTCGCCGGAGAGGTAGATGGTGGCGACGGTCTTGTAGCCCTGCTCGGCCGCGAAGTTGGCCATGACGCGGCCCTGCTCCGGGTCGGTCACGCAGGCACGGAAGTAGTTCTCGCCATAGGTGACGACGTCGGCCGCCGTGGCGGACGGAGTCACGCACGGCATGTTGTCGGCCACCGACGCCTTGGCCACGGCCACGGTCGGGCCGGTGGTGACGTCACCGACGATGCCCACGACGCCGTTCTCGACGAGCATGTTGTAGACGTTGACCGCCTCCGTGGCGTCGCCCTTCTCGTCCTCGACGGTGTACTCGACCTGCTTGCCGTTGATGCCACCGTCGGCGTTGAGCTGCTTGAAGTAGAGCTGGGCGCCGTTGGCGCAGGCGATGCCGTAGTTGGACACGCTGCCGGACTGCGGGCCCATGATGCCGACCTTGATGGCGCCGGAGGCGTCGCCGCCCTCGGCGGACTCGCCGCCGTTGCCGCCGCAGCCCGCGAGGCCGAGGGCCAGGGCCGCCGCCGCGGAGCCGGTCACGAACTGACGCCTGGAAACGTTCTCAAACATAGCTTTCTCCTCCCGTCGCTCCCCGATGCCGGGGAGATTGCGGACTAGCCTAGCCCCAACGCGACGGCGCGTCACGCATGTGGAGAAAGTGTTAAGTAACTCGTAACCAGATGGTTAAACTCGACGTCGCACAAAGGCGGAGAGCAGTACGGCGAGAAGAACGCCACAGCAGACGCCCGAGAGGTCGAGCAGGACGTCGCCCAGCTGACCCGAGCGCCCCGGCACGAGCAGCTGGATAGCCTCGTCGCAGACGGGAACGAGCGCAACCAGGAGGGCGGCGGGGAACGGGGCGTGCCCACGCTCCCGGAGCCGGGCGCGAAGCGTCCCCCACGCGAGCACGCCGAGCACGGCGTACTCGGCGAAGTGCGCGCCCTTGCGCACGACAAGCGTCATGAGGTCGACGTCACTCACGCCAAGCGCCTCGAAGAGCGGGCGCACGAGCTCGACGACCATCCCGCTCTCAGCCGAGGACTGCGGCCCTTGGACGAGCGAATGCCCCCATATGAGCAGGGTCCAGCAACAGAACGCGACGGCCCACCGTGAGAGCGTGGACCGCCGCGCCGAGTCGTTCTTGTCGCCTGCCATCACGCCTCCGCGGCCTGTGGGACCGAGAAGTGCTTGCCCGCATAGGGGCGACGGGAGGGCGAGGTGTCCGCGAGGTGGCGCGAGGTCGGCTGCGTGCCGCCTTCGAGCAGCCGCAGGAAGCGCCTCGAGCTCCTGCGGACGGCGTTGGAGGAGTTCTTGGAGAACTCATCCTCGATCAGATAGTCGACGTAGCTCTCGGTGTCGACGACCTCGGGGTGACCGCCGGGCGTCTTGAACGGGATGAACGCCGTGTCGGGCTCGAGGTTGTCCGGCTCGTCGAGGGACTCGATGCCGCCGACGACGTCGATGAACTCGATGGGGTCCTGCGCGGGCGCGACCGAGGCGATCTTCTCGTCGAGGGAGCGAAGCGCGCGCTCCCACTCGTCGCTCTCGCTGATGTCGTCAAGCGTGCGGCGCTCCGGGTAGGCGCCCTCGTCCACGAGCGCCACGCGGCGGGCGATGCTGGCGCCGTGACGGTCGGCGGAGGCGACGAGGCGGTCGCGATCGGACTTCGAGAAGTCCGAGGGGATCGCCGGTGCCGTTGGGTCGGTGGCAAAGCCCGCGTCGAGGGAAAGGGAGCTCTCCCCCACGGCACGACGCCACCAGCTGGTGCCCACGTCGCCGACAGACCCGTCGGCGCGCTCGATGACCGGGACGCCGTCCATCATGTTCGAGCCCATGCGCTCGCGCAGGGTGGCGGCGACCCCCTCGGCGCGACGTGCCATGCGCTCCTTGAACGAGGCGCGCCCGACGTAGTTCTCGGCAATGTCCTCGTAGTTGGTCGCCGCATGGCTGGGAGCCTTGTCGACCTTCTCGGCGGGCTTCGCCACGACGGGCTGCACGTCGCCCGAGCGAAGGTGACGAGGAGCATGCTTGGGACGGGGGCGCCGGGCGAGAAGGACGGCGGTCGTGACCCCGGCGGTGAGCAGGACGCCGGCTCCCATGCCGACGGCGAACCCGATTGCCGGAGAGCCCAGCGCTTGGTCGAGCGACTCGGAGATAGACGCCGCGCTCGCCTGTCCGGGCAGCGTCAGAGACGCGGCTCCGAAGAGGCCGGCAACGACGACCGGGTGAACTCTCTTCACCATGTTCCTCTCGCCCTCCCAGAAGCGGAGAAACGAGCCCATACCAAGAGACTGGCCCCCGGGACCAAAGCGATGCGTCAACGGCGTAGGCTGCGTTTCAAGTGTGTGTACCGTGACATGCCGACCCATGGGCCGGACTGTGAAGAATATATCCGGTTTCATGCGGCCTTTGCAAGCCTCTTCCCGTCAAAGTTGAGAAGCGCGTGCGGGCGGATTGTCCCCCCTCCTCCGGCGCATCCCGCCGCCACGTTTTGCCCGGTTTTGGGTTTTTCACGCCCATCGTGCTTCTCGGCTGCGAATCTCGCGGCCCTCTCCTCATGTTTTGGGGCAAATGATTTATGACGTGGGCCTGATTCGCCGCGCTTCTCAAGGTTGTGGGCAACTGCTTTGATGCAAAACCGCTGCATGGGCGGAAGAGCATCAAAGTTGTTGCCCAAAACCTAGGGGGCGGTCTGCGGGCGGGCGAGAAGGGCGGGCGACAAGAACGTCGGGCGAGAAACGCGAGCGGGCCGGCGCCCGGAGGCGTCGACCCGCGTCGAGAAATGCGATGTTACGCGAGCTAGGCGATGTAGTCCGTCTGCTGCGCCGCCTTGCGGGCGCTCTTGATCAGGAACTCGCGGTTGTTCTCGGTCCCCTTGAGTCCGCTCACCAGCGCACGGGCGGCGCGCTCGACGTTGTTCATGTTGGCGAGCACGCGACGGATGCCCCAGACGAGCGGCTGGTAGTCGGGCTCGATGAGCAGGTCCTCGTTGCGCGTGCCCGAGGAGACCGGGTCGATCGCCGGGAAGATGCGCTTGTCGGCGAGCTCGCGGTCGAGCTTGAGCTCCATGTTGCCCGTGCCCTTGAACTCCTCGAAGATGACCTCGTCCATCTTGGACCCGGTGTCCACGAGCGCCGAGGCGATGATCGTGAGGGAGCCGCCGTTCTCGATGTTGCGCGCGGCGCCGAGGAACTTCTTGGGCGGGTAGAGCGCCGCGGAGTCGACGCCACCGGAGAGGATGCGCCCGCTCGCGGGCTGCGCGAGGTTGTAGGCACGGGCGAGGCGCGTGATCGAGTCGAGCACCACGACGACGTCCTCGCCGATCTCGACGAGGCGCTTGGCACGCTCGATGACGAGCTCGGAGACGCGGGTGTGGTTCTCGGCGGGCATGTCGAAGGTGGACGCCACGACCTCGCCGCGGATGGAGCGCTCCATGTCCGTGACCTCCTCGGGGCGCTCGTCCACGAGCAGGCAGAAGAGGTGCACCTCGGGGTTGTTGGCGGCAATGGACTGGCAGATCTTCTTGAGGACCGTGGTCTTGCCGGCCTTGGGGGGAGACACGATGAGGCCGCGCTGCCCCTTGCCGATCGGGGACACGAGGTCGATCGCACGGCCGGTGATCGAGTCCTTGCCGCACTCCATGACGAGGCGCTCGTTGGGATAGACCGGGGTGAGGTCGCGGAAGCGCGGGCGGCTCTTGAGGTTCTCCGGAGCCTGGCCGTTGACGGTGATCACGCTCTGGAGCGGGGGGTACTTCCCGTTGGCGCGGCCGGGACCGACGGTGCCGGCGACAAGATCACCCGCGCGCAGGCCGAGCGAGCGAATGAGCTGCTGGTGAACAAAGGCGTCGTTGTCGCCCTCCATGTAGTTGCCGGTGCGAATCCAGCCGTAGCCCTCGTTGCCGACCTCGAGGACGCCCTCGACGGGACGGAACCCCTCCGCACGCGCGGCGGCCTCGAAGATGGCCTCGACGAGCTCGCCCTTCTTGACCCCGGCGTAGTCGACGCCCAGCTCGCCCGCCTTCGCGCGGAGCTCGGCGACCTTCATGGCGGCGAGCTCGTCGCGCGTGAGGGAGGGCTCGGCCGTGAAGTCCTGGCGACGGTTGCGGCGGCGGTTCTGCCCGCCCTGGCGACGGCCCTGCGCCTTGCCGTCCGCCGAGGCCCCGTTGGCGGCATTGCCCGAGGAGCCTCCGGAGCGACGGTGGCGTCGCGAGGAGCGTCCCCCCTCGGCCGTCTGGGTGGGCTGCTCAGCGGGCTCGGGGGCGCGGGCGGCGTCGAGCGTCTGCACGGGCGCGTCGGTCGGCTCGGAGCTCGCCACGGTCGCGCTCTCGGTCATCTTGGTCATCTCGTCGACGGACTGGTCCGCCTTGCGCTGGCGACCACGACGGCGCTTGGGAGTCTCGGAGGTCTCGGACGAGGGCGCCTGGTCTGGCTCGGGCGCGGGGGCGGCGGCGTTCGCCTCGGGCGCGGCGTCGGCCGTCTGCTCGCTCTTGCGGGGACGACCGCGGCGGCGCTTGGGCGGCCAGGGCTCGCCGGCTGCCTCGGCGGCAGCGCGTGCCTCGGCCTCGGCGGCGCGGGCCGCCTCCATCTCCGCCTTCGTGCGGCGCTTGCGCCTCGGCTTTGGCGTCGGCGCGTCAGGGGCCGCGTCGGTCGGCGTGGTGGAAGCGGGGGTCACGTCATCCGTCATAGGTTCTACCTCTCGTTTGCTGCACCCACATGGGAGGTTTGCGACATGAGAATACCGTCGTCGACGAGTCAACAGATTGCCATGTGAGATGTGTCGAGCAATCGCTCGCATAAGAACGTGATTGTCTGCGGCGCTCCTGCCGGCAGGACCAGCAGAGTATAGCACGCCTACGTCGATAGTTAAAGAAAATCCGTCCACCTCGAGGGCGGACGGAGAAATGCGGCAACCCTAGGCTGACGTGCGCGGCCTGCGCCGGACGACGAGGGACTCGATCTGGTCGACGAGCTCGTCGACCGCGAGCGCACCCTCGTGCGTGAGCCTGACGCTCGTCGTATGGGCACCTGCAGCGGAGCGGTCGCGCACAACGAGGCCTCGGTCAGCGAGCGACGCGACCGACATCGAGACCGTGGGCTGGAGAAGGCCCAGGACGTCGACCAGCTTCATGATGGTCGCCGACTCCCCCTCGAGCGAGCGCAGGCCCAAAAGGACGAGGTCGCCCGCCTTGCAGAAGAAGGAGCCCATCGCATCGACGTACTTGAGCATGCGCTCAGGGGTGGTGCGGGAGAGGGCGTGGCCGTTGGGGATCTGGGCGCAGGTGAGCTCGGCGAGCTCCAGGGCGCGCTCGCGACCGTGGTCGGAGACCGCGCAGACGACGTTGCGTCGGTCGCGCTCGCCCTCGTTGCGGTCAATGAGGCCCAGGCCCTCAAGGTGGTTGGTCCTGTGCGTCATCGTGGGGCGCAGGGCGCCCTGGTACTCGGCGATGGAAGAGGTCTTGACCGGCTGGTCGCAGTCACAGAGGTGACAGATGATAGCGAACTCCTCGAAGGTGAGGCGATTCTCACAATCGACCATCTGGCGAACGACGTTGTACGCCCTACGCACGGACATGTATTCCTTGAGGTCCAAGACTCGCCCTCCGAACTTCGAGATACCAATTGCATTCATGACGCGAAACCATCACGCAGAGGCCCCGCGTCATGGACGCGAGTATACCGAACGTAATCGTTCCCACCACGCGACCTCACCGTGATTTATAAAAGACGCACACATGCGCCCGACGGGCCGCGCCGCCCCCTACATGCTCTGGGGAGCGGAGACGCCCACGAGGTCGAGCGTGAGCGCGAGCACGCGCCTCGTGGCATCGCACGCGGCAAGGCGCGCGTGGGAGAGGCCCTCGTCGAGCGGGCGCCCCGTGCCGGGAAGCACCTGGCAGGCAGCGTAGAAGGAGTGGAACTCGGCGGCGAGCTCCTCCGCGTAGTGCGTGAGGCGGAACGGGGCGCGGTCGCGCGCGCAGCTCTCCACCAGGCCCGGGAGCTCGGCGATCTTGCGGGCGAGCGCGGCCTCCGCGGGGTCGGTGAGCAGCCCGAGGTCGTAGCTCTCCCCCACCGCGCGTCGCGCGACCTCGTCCATGCCCAGCTCGGCGGCCTCCTCCACGGTGACGCCGGCGCCGCGGCGCAGGATCGAGCAGATGCGCGCATGCGCGTACTGCACGTAGTAGACCGGGTTGGTGTTGTCCTGGCGCTTCACGCGCTCGATGTCGAAGTCGATCATCTGGTTGGAGGACTTGGAGATCAGCGTGTAACGCGTGGCATCGGCACCCACCTCGGCAAGGAGCTCGTCAAAGGTGACCATCGTGCCCTTGCGCTTGGACATGCGCACGGGGTTGCCGTCGCGCAGCAGGTTCACGAGCTGGCCGAGAAGGACCTCGAACTGCGTGGGGTAGCCGAGCGCCTCGCAGGCGGACTGGACGCGCTGGATGTATCCGTGGTGGTCGGCGCCCCAGATGTCGATCACGTGGTCGACGCGCTGGAACTTGTTCCAGTGATAGGCGACGTCGGAGGCAAAGTACGTGTAGTCGCCGTTGGTCTTGATGAGCACGCGGTCCTTGTCGTCACCAAAGGTGGTGGAGCGGAACCACAGCGCACCCGCCTCGTCGCGGTAGAGGTGGCCCATCTCGTCCAGGGCCGCGAGCGCACGGTCGACGGCGGAGGTGCCGTCCTCGCCCTTCACGTAGAGGCTGCGCTCGGAGAACCAGACGTCAAAGTCACAGCGGGCCTCGTGGCAGGTGCCACGGATGGAGTCGAGCATCCAGAGGTAGGCGCGCTCGCGGAACTCCGCCATGCGCTCGTCCTCGGAGGCGTCGGCCCACTTCTCGCCGTCCTCCTCGACGAAGCGGCAGGCGATGTCGACGATGTAGTCTCCGCCGTAGGCATTGCCGCCGAGCGCCTCGTTGAAGGCGTCGGTGAGCGGGTGCGTCTCGGGGTGCTCGTCGCCCTCGTCCGCCACGAAGGCCTCGCGGTCGGCGAGCAGGACGGCGCGGGCGTCCTCAAGGGAAACGCCGCGCTCCCCCATCACGGAGAGGAGCTGCTGGTAGCGCATCGAGATGGAGTGTCCGAAGACATCCATCTGCGAGCCGTGGTCGTTCACGTAGTACTCGCGCTCCACGTCATACCCCACGTGCTCGAAGACGCGGCAGAGCGAGTCGCCGATGGCGACCCAGCGGCCGTGGCCGATGTGGAGCGGTCCCACGGGGTTTGCGGAGACGAACTCGACCTGGATCTTGGTGCCCCCGCCCATGTTCGAACGGGCGAAGTCGGCACCCTGCTCGCGCACGGTGCGGAAGACCTCGTTTGCGGAGGCGGTGGCCAGGTAGAAGTTGATGAAGCCGGGACCGGCGACCTCCACCCGCTCGATCGAGAGGTCCTCGGGGAGATGCGAGACGATGGCGTCGGCGATCTGGCGCGGCGCGCGACGGGCGAGCTTGGCGGAGCGCATGGCGACCGTGGAGCTCCAGTCACCGTTGCCCGGGTCGGCAGGTCGCTCGAGCCCGAGGTCCTCAACGTCAAACTCCGGCAGATCGCCCGCCGACTGGGCGGCGGCGATGGCGGCGCGTACGAGCTCCTCGATCTTCTCGGGCATCTTCTCTCCTGTTCACACGCAGTTTGCAACCGCATCAGTGTATCAGAGCGCACGTCATGCAGGTACGGGAGGCGATGCCTCCGCCGCGCCAACAAAACAACGGTTTTGGGTTTTCTCGCCCCGCGCGCACGCGTGGAGCCCGATTCCCGAGCGATTCTCCTGATTTTGGGGCAAACGATTTATGCGCGTGGCACGCTCGTCCTTCTCGCCCGGCTGTTTTGCCAACGTTACCCACGTTGTGGGCAACAAGTTTGATGGATTGCCGAGAAGTCCATCAAACTTGTTGCCCAAAACCGTGAAAGGACGTAAGGGGCCAGGCCCGCCGCGAGACGACCGCTACTCCGTGGTGGGGCGGCCGGACTCGGCGCGCTCCTCGCGGGCGAGGCGGCTGCGGAGCTCCGCGAGGCCAAGCTCAAGGCCCACGGGATAGGTCTGCGGGTTGAGGAAGCGCGCCACGGCGGGGTCGAGGCGCATGAGAGCCTCGCGGCAGCGCTCGCGAGCGACCTCGATGCCCTCCGGCTCCCCGCAGCGCGAACCGTGCTCGACCATCTTGACGAGCAGCTCGACGGGCTCGCCCGAGAGCCGGTGCGTGAGGTAGGGGTCCACGATGTCGACCATCTCGCGCGCCGCCCCGTCGCGGGAGACCTCGTCCACGACGAGCATGTCCGCCGTCGGGCGGCCCGCCTGGTCGAAGTAGCGCAGCACGTGCTGGACGCCGGGGATGGTGCGCTTGTAGGACTGCTCGGAGAGCTTGATGACGGGGGTCCAGGGCTCGTCCGCACCGCGGCGCACGGCGGAGAGCTTGTAGACGCCGCCGAGCGAGGGCTGCGGGTCGCAGGTGGCGAGCTTGGTGCCCACGCCAAACGAGTCGATCGGCGCACCCTGCGCGAAGAGCGACTGGATCGTGTACTCGTCGAGGTCGTTGGAGACGGAGATCTTCACATAGGGAAGCCCGGCCTCGTCGAATACGGCGCGGGCCTCCTTGGAGAGGCGCGCGAGGTCGCCGGAGTCAAGGCGAACGGCGGAGAGGCGCTCGCCCGCCTCCTCCATCTCCTTGGCGACGGTGATGGCGTTCTTGATGCCCTGGTGGACGTCGTAGGTGTCAAGCAGCAGCACGCAGTTCCTGGGACTCGACTTGGCAAACGCGCGGAACGCCTCGAGCTCGCTCGGGAACGCCATGACCCAGGAGTGCGCGTGGGTACCAAAGACGGGGATACCGTAGATCTTGCCGGCGAGCACGTTGGACGTCGAGGAGGCGCCGGCAATGTAGGACGCGCGCGCGACGGCAAGACCGCCGTCGGGGCCCTGGGCGCGGCGCAGGCCAAAGTCGGAGACCGGGTGGCCCTCCGCGGCGCGCACGACGCGAGCGGTCTTGGTGGCCACGAGCGTCTGGAAGTTGACCAAGTTGAGAAGCGCCGTCTCGATCAGCTGGCAGTCGATGACCGGGCCCTCGACGCGCACCATGGGCTCGCGGCCAAAGACGACCTGGCCCTCGGGGACGGCGTGAATCGTGAGGTCGAGGTGATGGTTGCGCAGGAACTCGAGGAAGCCGGCCTTGAACATGGGCCCGCCGCCGGGCGCCTGGATGCTCGCGAGGTAGTCGATGTCGTCATCCTCGAAGACGAAGTTCTCGACGAGGTCGGCGATCTGGCCCGTGCCGCAGCACACGGCGTAGCCGCCGTCGAACGGGCAGTCGCGGAAGAAGGCGTTGAAGCAGGCCTGCGCGTCGATGAGCCCAGCCTCCCAGAACCCCTGCGCCATGGTGAGCTCATAGAGGTCGGTGTTGAGGCAGACGTCGGTCGGCTTGGTGCGATCGGTGAGAGACATATGCCCTCCTATCCGAGGATGGTGACGGCGAGCCACACGGCGGCGACGCCGACGATGGCGAGAATGACGATCTTCTGGCCCAGGGGCATCTTGAGGTCGTCCTCGTCGGGCTCCATGAGCGCGCGGCCGCGCTCTCGCGCCTGCGCCTCGCGGGCCCGCGCGGCGCGCTCGGCCTCGTCGGCGGCGCGCTGCGCTCGCAGGTGCTCAAGCTCGGCGCGCTCCGCCGCGTCCCTCTCGGCCTGCTGGCGCGCAGCCTTCTCGGCACGCAGCTGCTCGAGCTCGGCGCGCTCCTCGTCGGTGAGGCCGGTATCTTCTGCCATGTCTCTTCCGCCTTTCGGGTCGGCAGTTTGCATAGTTATAGCGCTTGTGGGCGAGAAGGGCACGCGAGCTCGGGTCCCCTCACGCCCGTGGCGTCAAAGGCGGGCACGAAGCTCTCTGACACCGTGCCCCCCTCCTGCCACCAGATCCGCTCGAAGCCGAGGTCGTCCGCCCGGCAGAGCACGATCTCGTACTCCTCCTCGGAGACGCCGTGCGAGAGGGCGCCCCCGGCGCGGCGGCAGGCCTCGTTGGGGGTGTACTGGTTCATGACCGAGAGGTCCGCGTCGTTGCCCGCGATGTCCCACACGCGCTCGAGGACGGCGCACGAGTCGTCGGCGTGGCCGGGCAGCACGAGATGGCGGACGATAATCCCGCGGCGCATGGCGCCGTGCGCCGCGCAGGAGCGACCCCCCGCGGCGCGCAGGGACTCGACCATGACGGCGAGCGCCTCGGCCGCGACCTCGGGGTAGTCGGGTGCGGCGGAGAGCTCCCCGGCGAGCCGTCCGCTCGCGTACTTGAAGTCGGTGAGCCAGACGTCCACCACGTCCGCGAGGGCGCGCACGGTCTCGACGAGCTCGTAGCCCGAGGTGTTGCAGACGATCGGGAGCGTAAGCCCGGCCGAGCGGGCCATCGACACCGCCTCGCAGACGTGCGGGGCAAAGTGCGTCGGCGTGACGAGGTTGATGTTGAGGGCGCCCTGGCCCTGCAGCTCGAGCATCATCTCGGCGAGGCGCGCGGCCGTCACGGGCAGACCAAAGCCCTCGCTCGAAATCTCGTGATTCTGGCAGAAGACGCAGCGAAGGGGGCACCCGGAGAAGAAGATGGCCCCGGAGCCCGCCTCACCGGAGATGGGCGGCTCCTCCCACAGGTGCAGCGCGCTTCTCGCCACACGAAGCTCCGCGCTCATCCCGCAGCGACCGGGCATACCCGCGAGGCGGCGCGCCCCGCAGCGGCGCGGGCAGAGCGCGCACGACTCATAGGCGGCATGCGAGAGCGCGACGCTCATGGGAAGGCTACCGTCCCGAGCGGCGGCGCCGGGAGAGGCCGCGCTCGTGCATCCGCTCGGCCTCCTCCTCGAAGGCCTCGTCAGACGGGCTGACGAGCTCGTCCTCGCCCGTCTTGGGGTCATAGTGATGGAGCAGCACGGGCTCGAAGAGCCGCAGGTGATACGCAAAGGCAAACGACACAACCAAAAGCAGGGCAAAGATGACGATGCGCGGCACCGTGTCCACCTGCGTCATCACCAGCGACCCCACGCACAAAAGCGCGGTCCAGGCATACATGAGCAGGACCGCCTGGCGCTGGTCGAAGCCCTCGGCCAGCAGGCGATGGTGGATGTGCCCGCGATCGGCGTGGCTGATGCCCGTGTGCCCGCGCAGGCGCCGCACGATGGCCGAGAACGTGTCGATGATGGGCACGGCGGCGATCACCAGCGGCACGATGATCGTCGTGAGGCCGGCGAACCTCGTCACGGAGAGCAGCGAGACCGTCCCGAGCGCAAAGCCGAGCGTCAGGGCGCCCGAGTCACCCATGAAGACCGAGGCGGGATGGAAGTTGTACCGGAGGAACCCGAGCGAGGAGCCGGCGACGGCGATGGAGAGCGCCGCCGCGTCGAGGCGCCCGGCCTGGACGGAGAGCACGAACATCGTGAGGCTCGCGAGGGTGGAGATCCCCGCGGCGAGCCCGTCGAGGCCGTCGATCAGATTGATGATGTTCGTGTAGGCAACGAGGTAGACGACCGTGACGGGGTACGCGAGCCAGCCGAGGCTGATGTGCGCGCCGCCAAACGGGTTAGAGATGTTGCCAATAACGAGGCCGCCGGCCACGGCGATGACCGCCGCGAGGACCTGCCCGCCCAGCTTCTGGAGCGGCGTCAGCGAGTAACGGTCATCCAGGAGCCCCGTGACAAAGATCACGAGAAAGGAGAGCACGAGCATCCAATAGTTGACCTCGAGAAGCGGCGAGGGAACCAGGACGACGGGCCAGTGGAAGAAGGTCGTACCCACGTACTGGGCCACGAACGCGGCAACGATGCCGCAGAAGATGGCGATGCCGCCCATGCGCGGGATGGGCTTCTTGTTGATGCGGCGGGCGCTGGGGTAGTCAACGGCGCCGACGCGCACGGCAATGTGGCGGGCGAGCGGAGTCGTGGCAAGCGACGCGAGCAGCGCGGCACAGAAAAGGCACAGGTAGGGTATCCAGCTCGGAACCACCTTGCTCCCTTCCACGCACACTGTCCACAGGCCCTGCCCATAATAGCGGAAACGGAGCGCAAGCGTCCGAACCTTGTCACAGCCGTGGAGAAACAGAGCGGGAGCACACGTACACCCTCAACTCTTGCCGAGAAGAACGCGCAAGTCAAGACTGGTTTCTCCGTATGGTGGCCCTATAGTTGAGGTGTCGTTCCCCTGCGGGCAAACTGGGTGAACCGACAAGCGTTACTTGGGAGTCCGATATCTCGTGTTCAGTACGGAGATTCCCCGTTGCTGGGAAAGCCGGAACGCGCGATGGGGACACCCACCTTCTGAGAGGTGGGTTCATTGACGCACCGCAGGGGGCGACTTTTTGTGTCGACGTTGACAAGCGGCGCGCGAGGCGCCACAATAGCCACCGCACCATTTCCGGGGACGTAGCTCAGCTGGGAGAGCGCTGCCTTCGCAAGGCAGAGGCCGGGGGTTCGAATCCCCTCGTCTCCACCATAGAATTCACGGGCGGACGTCCTTCTCGGGCGTCCGTCCTTTTTTCTCTGCGGGTTCCAAGAAATCGTCGATATGGCAGAGAATTGCCTGACAAGTCGGCCAATTTGCGGAAGACGGCGAGAAAAACCGCAGGTCGCGTTTCTTGGCGTCTGCCAAGTCGCCTCATTCGAGGAAGGGTCAGCGCGGGCTCACGCGTAGGCGCCGCGCAGGGAGTACCAGCCGCACGCCTCCCCCACCACGAGCGGAACGTCAAAGAGGTCGCTCATGACCTCGCTCGTGAGCAGGTCCGCCTTGGGTCCGTCGGCAAAGACCTCGGCGTCCTTGATGAGCAGCACGCGCCCGATCGCGGGGATGATGTCCTCGGGGTAGTGCGTCACGAGCACGACCGAGCGCCCCTCGGCGGCGAGCGTGCCCATGGTCTTGCGGACGTGGTACATGCCCTCCGGATCGAGGCCCGTGCAGGGCTCGTCGAAGATGAGGACCTGCGGGTCGCGCACGAGCTCACGCGCCACGAGCACGCGGCGCACCTGCCCCGTGGAGAGCGTCATCACGTCGCGAGGCGCCAGGTCGGCGATGCCCAACCGCTCGAGCGCGTCGGCCGCGAGCGCACGGTCCTTCTCGCCCACCTCACCGCGAAGCGGAACGCCGAGCGTGCCAAAGAGGCCTCCCACCACGATGTCCATGACGGGAAGGTGCACGCGCACCTGGTCGTGCATCGTGGAGCTCACGATGCCGAGCGTCCGCTTGATGTCGGCGAGCTGCGGGCGCGCCGCGCCGCGGAAGCGCACCGGCGGCTCCTCGCGCCAGAGGGGGAAGACCTCGCGGGTGAGCAGCTGTATGAACGTGGACTTGCCCGCTCCGTTGGGGCCGAGAAGGGCCACGTGCTCGCCCTCGGCGAGGGAGAAGTCCCCCACGTGCAGGATGGTCTTGCCGCCGCGCACCACGCTCGCGTCGTGAATCTGGAAGAGCGGGGTCGTCTGCTCCGCGTCGCTCATGGGGCTCCCTCCTTCGGTCGGCGCTCACGCGCGCCGCAAGGATTACTATAGGTAAATCGCGCCCCGGCGCGGCCAACCGTCACAAAGGAGTTTCACATGGCAGAGATGCTCACGCTCGAGGCGTTCGAGGAGGCCTCCGAGAAGGTCCGCGAGGTCACGCTCGAGACCAAGCTCGTGGAGAGCCCGCACTTCTCCGCGAGCACGGGCAACCGCGTGTGGCTCAAGCCCGAGAACATGCAGCGCACGGGCGCCTACAAGGTGCGCGGCGCCTACTACAAGATCTCCACCCTCTCGCCCGAGGAGCTGGGGCGCGGCATCATCACCGCGAGCGCTGGCAACCACGCCCAGGGCGTCGCCTTTGCGGCCACGCGCGCCGGGGCACGTTCCGTCGTCGTGATGCCCGAGACCACGCCGCTCATCAAGGTCGAGCGCACCAAGCACTACGGCGCCGAGGTCGTGCTCCACGGCGACGTCTACGACGAAGCGTGCGATTACGCCCTCGAGCTCGCGGAGCGCGAGGGCTACACCTTCATCCACCCGTTCAACGACCCGTGCGTCTCCACCGGCCAGGGCACGATTGCCATGGAGGTCGTCCAGGAGCTGCCGCTCGTGGACACGATTCTCGTGCCGGTGGGCGGCGGCGGCCTGGCCTGCGGCGTGGCGACCTTCGCCAAGCTCTACAACCCCAAGATCCGCGTCATCGGCGTGGAGCCCGAGGGCGCGCCCTCGCTCACGGCGGCACTCGAGGCGGGCCACCCCGTGAAGCTGCCGAGCGCCAACACCATCGCCGACGGCACCGCCGTCCTGGAGGTGGGCGACAAGGTCTTCCCGTACCTGCAGGAGAACCTCGACGACGTCATGACCGTCCCCGATGACGAGCTCGTGGTGGCATTCCTCGACATGGTCGAGAACCACAAGATGATCGTGGAGAACTCCGGCCTGCTCACCGTGGCGGCGCTCAAGCACCTGCCGGCCGAGAACAAGCGCGTGGTCTCCATCCTCTCCGGCGGCAACATGGACGTCATCACGATGAGCTCGGTGGTGCAGCACGGCCTCATCATGCGCGACCGCATCTTCACCGTGAGCGTGCTGCTCCCCGACCGGCCGGGCATGCTCGTGCGCGTGGCCTCCACCATCGCGGAGCAGAACGGCAACGTCATCAAGCTCGAGCACAACCAGTTCGTCTCGACCAACCGCAACGCCGCCGTCGAGCTGCGCGTCACGATCGAGGCGTTTGGCACCGATCACAAGCACCAGATCGTGGAGGCCCTCAAGGCCGCCGGCCTCACCCCCACCCTCGTCCAGACCTCGCTGTGAGACAACGGGGACAGGTTCATTTGTCTCATTCGAGATTTTATTGAATTAATGACACGCTCAAACGCTCGCCGCCCGCCTATGCCCGAGCAACGATGTTTCTTCCGACTCCCGTCAACCGCTCCACCTGACGAACTGACAGACCTGCCGCCCGCATCTCGCGAAGAAGCTGGTTGCGACGCTCCACGGGCAGCTTCTTTACCTCAACGGGAGAGACGTCTCCGAGCACGCGTGCGGCGGCATCACGAGCCTCCGTGTCATCGAGCCGCTTGCCCGAGGGTGGTCGATACAGGCAGTTGCCCCGCTCTGCGACAAACTCCGCGAAGTTCTTCTCGCCACCCAACAGGTCTAGGACGGCCGAGGTGTCTACGGTCAGCTCACTGGAGGAGCCCGGCGCCACATAGCTGGAGTAGCTGCTCCAGGGATACTCCTCAGCCCTGCAGACGCCGGCCTTCTCCGGGTTGTTGTGGACGTAGCGGACCGCCTCCAGGAGATAGCTCTCGCTCTCTATGGGCGAGCTCATGAACCGCTCGCGGAAGAGGTGGCCCACGCGCCCCGTCCTGTCGTTGTAATGGCGTGCGTACGCGGTTCCCAGCCGATGCATCGCGTCACTGAGTCCTTCGGCGTCGTCTCTCAGCACCAGATGCACGTGATTCTCCATGAGGCACCACGCGATAACGGAGACGCCAAGCTCGGCGAAGTATCTCTCGGCGAGGCGAAGGAACACCCGCCTGTCGGCGTCGTCCTCGAATATCGCCTGCCCACCGTCCCCCTTGATCACCACATGATAGTAGCCCGAACGAGAAGCCTGCCTCGGTACCCGCATCTCACCCCTCCTCCAAAGGTGGCGTTCTAGGTACCCATTGCGTCGGGACGATAAACACGTGACGATGAGACAAATGAACCTGTCCCCTTTGTCTCACCGCTCGGGGGTGGAAACGATACCGTTCGCGGGAGGTCACGGGGCGGAAACACGGGCCGCGTAGAGTGTCCCCACTGAGCAAATGCGATGACAGGGCCAGTACGGGCCGCATCCGTCCCACAGCGAGCGGGCAGCGTGAGAACCCGCGCCGGACGGCCCCGAAGACTCCCTCGAGCAGCTCGCGAGAACCTCCGCGCCGCACGGCGGGCAACCCCCGCCAACGCGCCGAGAAGTACCGCGCGCCGGCGGCCACCGTAACGGCTTCGAGGCCACGCCTCGCATTTCTCACACCGACAAGAGAAAGCGAGGGGGAACGTGGAACTGAGAAGCGACGCAATCAAGCGAGGCCTGGCGCGCGCGCCGCACCGGAGCCTGCTCAAGGCCGACGGCCTCACTGACGAGGAGCTCGACCGCCCGCTCGTGGCCGTGGTCTCCGCCCAGAACGAGGTCATCCCGGGACACCTCCACCTCCAGCAGATTGCCGACGCCGTCAAGGCCGGCGTGCGCATGGCGGGCGGCACCCCGCTGCAGGTCAACACCATCGGCGTGTGCGACGGCATCGCCATGAACCACGAGGGCATGCACTACAGCCTCACCTCCCGCGAGGTCATCGCGGACAGCGTGGAGTGCGCGGTCCAGGGCCACCAGTTCGACGCGATGGTCCTCATCCCCAGCTGCGACAAGATCGTCCCCGGCATGCTCATCGCCGCGGCGCGCTTGGACATCCCCACGATGCTCGTCTCCGGCGGCCCCATGCTCGCCGGCCGCGGACGCGACGGCAGCCAGACCGACCTCAACTCCCTCTTTGACGCCGTGGGCCAGGTCACCGCCGGCACCATGACCGAGGAGGAGTGCCACTGGCTCGAGGGCACGGCATGCCCCACCTGCGGCTCCTGCTCCGGCATGTTCACCGCCAACTCCATCTGCTGCCTCGCCGAGGCCCTCGGTATCGCCCTTCCCGGCAACGGCACCGTGCCCGCCGTCTACTCGGAGCGCATCCGCCTGGCCAAGCAGGCCGGCATGAAGGTCATGGAGCTGGTCGAGAAGAACATCACGGCCCGACAGATCCTCTCGCCCGCCTCCATCCACAACGGCATGGTGCTCGACATGGCCTTCGGCGGCTCCACCAACACGATGCTGCACCTCACGGCCATCGCCCAGGCCGCCGGCTGTCCCGTCACAATGGACGACTGGGACCGCGCGAGCGCCGAGACGCCCAACATCGTGCGCATCGCGCCGGCCGGCCCGCTCCACATCCAGGACCTCAACGACGTGGGCGGCGTCTCCGCCATCATCGGCGAGCTCGGACGCACCGGGCACCTCGACATGAGCGCCCTCACCTGTCACGGGACCATGGCCGAGTGGGTGGCGGCCTGCCCGCCCGTCGACGGAGAGGTCGTCCGCAGCGTGGACAACGCCTACTCCCCCGACGGCGGCCTCAAGGTCATGCGCGGCACCCTCGCGCCGGACTGCGGCGTGGTCAAGAAGAGCGCCGTCGACCCGGGCATGTGGCGGCACAGCGGTCCCGCGCGCGTCTTCGACTCCGAGGAGGATGCCTGCAAGGCCATCTTCGGCGGGGCGATAAACCCGGGCGACGTGGTGGTCATCCGCTACGAGGGGCCCTCGGGCGGCCCTGGCATGCGCGAGATGCTCACCCCCACCTCCGCCATCTGCGGCATGGGGCTCGCGAGCTCGGTGGCGCTCATCACCGACGGTCGCTTCTCCGGCGCCTCCAAGGGCCCGTGCATCGGCCACGTCTCGCCCGAGGCGGCCGCCGGCGGCCCGATCGCGCTCGTCGAGGAGGGCGACATCATCGACATCGACATCCAGGCCGGCACGCTCGAGCTGCGCGTCCCCGACGAGGTCCTCGCCGCGCGTCGCGCCGCATGGGAGCCGCCGGCGCCCAAGTACACCACGGGAGTCCTCTCCCGCTACGCAAAGCTGGTCACGAGCGCAGACAAGGGGGCCCATCTCTCATGATCACCGTCGAGGAGAAGATTGCCCGGCGCCAGCGCGCCATCGAGGGGCGTCCGTTTGGCCCGGGCAGCCACACCGAGCACGAGGGCAAGACCATGACCGGGGCGCAAGCCATCATCGCCAGCCTCGAGGCCGAGGGCGTGGACACCATCTTCGGCTATCCCGGAGGCCAGGCCATCAAGATCTACGACGCCCTCTATGACTCCAAGAAGATCCACCACGTGCTCGCACGCCACGAGCAGGGTGCCACGCACATGGCCGACGGCTACGCCCGCGCCACGGGCAAAGTGGGCGTGGTGCTCGTCACCTCCGGCCCCGGCGCCACCAACACCGTGACCGGAATCGCCACGGCCTACATGGACTCCGTGCCCCTCGTCGTCATCACGGGCCAGGTCACGCGCGGCGTCATCGGCACCGACGCCTTCCAGGAGTCCGACATCGTGGGCATCACGATGCCCATCGTCAAGCACAGCTTCCTGCTGCAGTCGACCGACGACCTCACCAAGACCTTCCGTGAGGCCTTCTACATCGCATCGACCGGCCGCCCGGGCCCCGTCCTCATCGACATACCGAGCGACCTCTCCGGCTCCGAGATGGTCTTCCACTATCCGGACAGCGTGAGCGTCCCGAGCTACCGCCCCACCTACAAGGGCAACGCGAAGCAGGTCAAGCAGGCCGCGGAGCTCATCTGCCGGGCGGAGCGCCCGCTGATCATGGCCGGCGGCGGCATCGTGGCGTCACACGCCTGCCCCGAGCTCGTCGAGCTCACCGAGCGCATGCAGATCCCCGTGGTCACGACCCTCATGGGCAAGGCCGCCATCCCCTGCTCCAACCCGCTCAACCTCGGCCCCGTGGGCATGCACGGCTCCAAGTACGCCAACATGGCGGTCACCGAGTCCGACCTCATCATCGCCGTCGGCGCGCGCTTCTCGGACCGCGTGACCGGCAAGGTCGACGAGTTCGCCCCGCACGCCAAGATCATCCACATCGACATCGACCCGGCGGAGATCGGCAAGATCGTCAACCCGGACGTGCCGATCGTCGGCGACGCCAAGGTCATCCTCGCCGCCGTGAACGAGCGCCTGGCCAAGATGGACGCCCGCTCGACGTGCGAGGCCTGGCGCGACGAGGTCTTCAGCTGGCGCGAGCGCTGGCCGTTCTACACCCCCGACTTCGCGGACTACGAGGGCAAGATCGCGCCCGAGGTCCTTCTCGAGACGCTCTCCGACAAGCTCGACCCGCACGCGTCCATCGTGACCACCGAGGTCGGCCAGCACCAGATGTGGGCCCTCCAGAACATCCACCGCGAGCACGCCCGCACCTTCATCTCCTCCGGCGGCCTCGGGACCATGGGCTTTGGCTTCCCCGCCGCCATCGGCGCCAAGATCGGCTGCCCGGACGAGCAGGTCGTCTGCATCGCCGGCGACGGCTCCTTCCAGATGAACAGCCAGGAGATGGCCACCGCCAAGATCAACGACGTGTCGGTCAAGGTCCTCATCATCGACAACCGCGCCCTCGGCATGGTCCACCAGTGGCAGCACCTCTTCTACCACGACCGCTACTCGTTCACCGAGCTCGCGGACAACCCCGACTTCGTCAAGCTCGCCGACGCCTACGGCTGGCGCGCGCGGCGCATTACCAAGCCCGAGGAGGTCGACGCCGCCCTCGACGAGATGCTCGCCTCGGAGGAGCCCTACCTCCTCGACGTCATGATCCCCGCGCAGCAGACCGTCTACCCGATGGTCGCCCCCGGCGCCCCGATCGACGACATCATCGGCGCCCTCGACGTCACGCTCGGCGGCGTCCGCGTCACCGAGAAGGGCTTCGGCGAGGCCGGGCGCCCGCGCGTGAAGCCGTCCCACGAAGGAGTTGATGAGTGATGAACTACCTGCTCTCGGTTCTCGTCGAGAACAAGCCGGGCGTGCTCAGCCGCGTCACGGGCCTCATCAGCCGTCGCGGCTTCAACATCGAGTCGCTCACCGTCGCCCCCACCGAGGACGCGAGCCTCTCGCGCATGACCATCATCGTTGAGGCCGACGAGGTCGGCTTCGAGCAGATCACCAAGCAGCTGCACAAGCTCGTCTCGGTCTACAAGATCTCCGACCTCACCTACGAGGAGGCCGTCGAGCGCGAGCTCGTGCTCTTCAAGGTGCAGTCCTCCCCGGAGCGCCGCCACGAGGTCATCGAGATCGCCAACGTCTTCCGCGCCAAGGTCGTCGACGTGGGCAGGAACACCCTCACGATCGAGGCCACCGGCACCGCGAGCAAGCTCGACGCGATGGAGGACCTCTTCCGCAGCTACGGCATCAAGCAGCTCACGCGCACCGGCAAGATCGCGATGTCGCGCGGCGCACAATGATACAAAGGGACAGTCCCTTCGTATCATCCTAGGCACATACGGCCCAACAAGCAAAGGAGAAGAACATGGCCGTCGACATCTATTACGAGAAGGACGTGGACCCGAGCGTCATCCAGGGCAAGAAGGTCGCCATCATTGGCTACGGCTCCCAGGGCCACGCCCACGCGCTGAACCTCCTGGACTCCGGCGTTGACGTCCGCGTTGGCCTGCGCGAGGGCTCCAAGTCCGCCCAGGCCGCCCAGGAGGCCGGCCTCAAGGTCATGAGCATGGACGACGCGGCGGAGGAGGCCGACGTCATCATGATGCTCGTCCCCGACGAGACCCAGCCCAAGGTCTACGAGGAGCACATCAAGGACCACCTGAAGCCAGGTGACACCCTCGCCTTTGCCCACGGCTTCAACATCCACTACGGCTACATCAAGGCCCCTGAGGACGTCAACGTCATCATGTGCGCGCCCAAGGGCCCGGGCCACATCGTGCGCCGCCAGTACACCGAGGGCTCCGGCGTGCCCGACCTCGCCTGCGTCTACCAGGACGCCACCGGCGACGCCTGGGACATCGTCCTCTCCTACTGCTGGGGCGTCGGCGGCGCCCGCTCCGGCATCATCAAGGCCACCTTCAAGGAGGAGACCGAGGAGGACCTCTTTGGTGAGCAGGCCGTGCTCTGCGGCGGCCTCGTCGAGCTCGTGAAGGCCGGCTTCGAGACCCTGACCGAGGCGGGCTACCCCGAGGAGCTGGCCTACTTCGAGGTCTACCACGAGATGAAGATGATCGTCGACCTCATGTACGAGTCCGGCATCCACTTCATGAACTACTCGATCTCCAACACCGCCGAGTACGGCGAGTACTACGCCGGCCCGCAGGTCATCAACGCCGAGTCCCGTGAGGCCATGAAGCGCATCCTGGCCCGCATCCAGGACGGCAGCTTCGCGCGGGAGTTCGTGGACGACTGCAACAACAACCACAAGTGGCTGCTCGAGAAGCGCGAGGAGATCAACTCCCACCCGATCGAGAAGACCGGCGAGAAGATCCGCTCCATGTTCTCCTGGATCAAGAAGGACTAGCGAGAAGAACGTCCTTCTCGGCACGAAAAATGGGGCCCGGCGCCACGGCGTCGGGCCCCATTTCCAGTCGCGTCGCGAGGGGGCAAGGCGCGACGTGATGCCCGCTAGTACTCGAGGTTCAGAGCGCTCTCGCGGCCGAAGAGGTGCATGGAGCCCCCGGAGAACGTGAAGGAGAGCGTGCTGCCCACCTGGATGTCAGAGGGGCGACGCCCGCTCTCCTCGACGTTCTGGAGGATGATGATGCTGTCCTTGCCGTCGACGCTCACGTGCAGGTAGACGGAGGACCCCATCATCTCGATGGTCTCGACCGTGCCGGTGAGCGAGGTGTCGCCCGCCTCTGCGAGCTCGATGTTCTCGGGTCGCACGCCGAGGGTGATGTCCTGGGTGTCGACGCCGCGAGCAGCGAGGCGCGCGCACTTCTCGGGAGACACGGGAACGGAGATGCCGTCGAGCTCCACGCGGTACGTCTCGCCGTCGCGCACGAGCCGAGCGTCGTAGAAGTTCATCTGCGGCACGCCGATGAAGCCGGCCACGAAGACGTTGGCCGGGGAGTCGTAGACCTCCTGCGGAGTGCCGATCTGCTGCACCATGCCGTCCTTCATGACCACGATGCGGTCTCCGAGCGTCATGGCCTCGGTCTGGTCGTGCGTGACGTAGATGAAGGTCGTGTCGATGCGCTGGCGCAGCTTGATGATCTCGGAGCGCATCTGGTTGCGCAGCTTTGCGTCAAGGTTGGAGAGCGGCTCGTCCATGAGCAGCACCTTGGGCTCACGGACGATGGCGCGCCCGATGGCCACGCGCTGGCGCTGACCGCCCGAGAGCGCCTTGGGCTTGCGGTCGAGAAGGGCCGTGATGCCCAGGATCTGCGCCGCCTCCTCCACGCGTCGGTTCATCTCGTCCTTGGGCACCTTACGGAGCTTCAGCGGGTACTCCATGTTGCCGCGAACCGTCTTGTGCGGGTAGAGGGCGTAGTTCTGGAACACCATCGCGATGTCGCGGTCACGCGGCATGACGTCGTTGACGAGCCTGTCGTCGATGTAGATCTCGCCGCGCGTGATCTCCTCGAGGCCGGCCACCATGCGCAGCATGGTGGACTTGCCACAGCCGGAGGGGCCGACGAGGACGATGAACTCCCCGTCCGCGATCTCAAGGTTGAAGTCCTCGACCGCGAGCACGCCCTCCTCGGTCACCTTGAGGTTGGCGTTGCCCTTCTTGGCCTTGTGCCTCCCGCCGCCCGCGGCGGGATAGACCTTCTCGACGTGCTTGATGGATACCTGCGCCATGTGCGCTCCCTCCCTATCGATTTCCGGCTGCCGGGGCCCTGTCGCAGAGCTCCATCTGTCGGCGCAGCCTCTGCGCGAGCTCGGGCGTCGCGTAGTGCGCCGGTGCTCGCCACTTCCAGTTCTGACCCACCGTGGAGGGCACGTTCATCCGAGCCTCTCCCCCCAGGCGGAGGATGTCCTGCATCTGAACGATCGCGGTGTCGGCGACGGAGGACCAGATGCCCCGCATCATGCCCCAGCCCTCGCCCTCGCGCTCGTTGAGCCCGAGATAGTCACGCGCTCGGGCCGCATCGTCGGGGCTTGCCGCAGAGAGCCACCCGAGCGCCGTGTCGTTGTCATGCGTTCCCACATACGCCACGCAGTCGCGCGGGTAGGAGTGCGGCAGGTAGACGCTCCCCGACCCGTCGACGCTGTCGAAGGCGAACTCGAGGACCCGCATCCCCGGCAGGCCCGTCTCCTCGCGCAGGCGCGCGACGGAGTCCGTGAGGTAGCCCAGGTCCTCGGCGACCAGGTGCTCGGTCCCACAGGTCTCGCGCAGCCGCTCGAAGAGCGCCATTCCCGGGCCCTCCCGCCAGCGTCCCTCGCGCGCGTCCGGGGCGCCGAAGGGAATCGAGTAGTACGAGTCGAACCCCCTGAAGTGGTCGATGCGCAGGATGTCGTACAGCCTCAGCTGGTACGTGATGCGCTCGACCCACCACGAGAAGCCGTCCTCGGCCATGCGCTCCCAGTCGTAGAGCGGGTTTCCCCAAAGCTGGCCCCCGGCCGCGAAGCCGTCGGGCGGGCATCCCGCGACCTCGGTGGGAAGGAGGCGCTCGTCGAGCTGGAACTGCTCGGGGCTTGCCCACACGTCCGCGCTGTCAGGGGCGACGTAGATGGGGATGTCCCCCATGAGCAGGATGCCGGCGCTCGCCGCGTACTCCCTGAGACGGTCCCACTGCCGGAAGAACAGGCACTGGACCGCCTTCCAGAAGTCGATCCTCTCGGCAAGGCGCCGGCGCGCCTCGTCCAGGGCTGCGGGCTCACGCCGACGTAGCCCGTCGTCCCAGGAGGTCCAGGGGGCGCCGCCGCGAGAGTCCTTGATCGCCATGAAGAGAGCGTAGTCCTCGAGCCACGCCGACTCACGCGCGCAGAACGACGCGAGCTCGGCGGCGCGAGACTCCCGAAGTCGGGCGCAGGTGCGCTCCAGGACCGGGAGCCGCCCGCGGAAGAGCGCCCCGTAGTCCACGGAGAGCGGGTCGTCGCCCCAGCTGACCCCCTTGTACTCCGAGCGTTCGAGCAGCCCCTCATCGGCGAGCTCGTCGAGGTCGATCAGGTACGGGTTGCCCGCGTACGTCGAGAAGACCTGATAGGGCGAGTCGCCGAACCCCGTGGGGCCGATCGGGAGGATCTGCCAAACCGTCTGACCCGACTCGGCGAGGAAGTCGACGAACTCGCGTGCGGCGGCACCCATCGTGCCGACGCCCCACGGGGACGGCAGCGACGTGACGGGCATGAGCACTCCAGCGCGTCTCATGACCTCTCCCCCTTCGCGCAGACGTTGGCCGTGGCCGA
Organism: uncultured Atopobiaceae bacterium; assembly: GCA_963928085.1. GTDB lineage: Bacteria > Actinomycetota > Coriobacteriia > Coriobacteriales > Atopobiaceae > Thermophilibacter. Next base: position 631,907 of record CAWVDR010000001.1, on the reverse strand, counting down.
GGCGGGCGCGAGGGAGAGCACGCTCTCCCTGCGCAGCAGCCTGAACGGAACGGACTCGTGAACGGCGGCGGCCTTATCGCCGCGGGCGGCGGCGATAAGGGCCTCCACCCCTCTGCGGGCGAGAAGCCCCGCGTCCTGACGCACCGTCGTGAGGCGCGGCACGCTGTACTGCGAGACGTCCACCCCGTCAAAGCCGACGAGCGAGATGTCGAGGGGGACGCGGAGGCCGCGGTCGGTTGCCGCGCGCAGCGCGCCGAGGGCAATCACGTCGCCGAAGGCGAAGATCGCGGTGAGGTCGTCCGCACGCCCGAGCAGGCGCATGGCCGCCTCGTAGCCTCCTCCCATGGAGAAGCGGCAGGGCTCGTACCAACGATCGACGTCGAAGTGCGCGCCATGCGACTCGAACGCCCGGACGACGCCGGCCAGTCGATGCTCAGACACCTCGCTCACCGTGCGGTTGCCGCCCAACACGCCGATGCGCCGGTGGCCGCACTCCCAGAGGTGGTCGATGACGCTTCCCGCCGCCTCCACGTCGTCGGTCGAGAAGCTCGAGAGGCCCTTGAGCCCCCAGTCCTCAGCGGTGTTGGTGAGCAGCACACACGGGGCCTCGATCTGAGCGAAGCTCTCCTTGAAGTTATTTGGGTCGCCACCCAGGAAGAGGAACCCCTTGGGGTGCCTGATCCTATCGAGGTGGACGGCGCGCGCCACCTCATCGGAATCCTCGTCGACGAAGTGGACGCGCACCTCCTCGTCAGCCTCGGCGAAGAGCCCCTCGGCCTTCTCGATGATGTCGTTGAAGAGCAGGTTCTGCATACCTTTGACCATGATGGCGAACGAGGCCCTGCTCCTCGTCTTGAGATGGCGGGCGTTGGTGTTGGGCTCGTAGCCCACCTCCCTGACGACCGCGATGACGCGCTCGCGCGCACGGTCGCTGACGCCGGGGTGGTCGTTGAGCACACGGGAGACGGTGCCCACGCTATAGCCGGAGAGCCGTGCGATGTCCCTAATGTCCACGACGCCCCCTCTCGCCTAACCTTTGACCGCACCCGCGGCGACGCCCTTGATGATGTACTTCTGGCACGACAGGTAGAACACCACGACCGGAATGACGGCCATGATGAGGGCGGCCATGATGGCGCCCATGTCGACGCGACCGTAGGAGCCCTTCATGAACTGAATCACAATCGAGATGGTCTTGTACTTCGTCGTGTCAAGCACGAGGTACGGCAGCAGGAAGTCGTTCCAGATCCACATGGTCTGAAGGATGCCGACGGAGATGAACGTGGGCTTCATGATGGGGATGACCACCGTGAAGAACGTCCTTATTGGCCCCGCGCCATCAATCAGCGCCGCCTCCTCGATCTCTATGGGGATGGTCTTCACGAAGCCGCAGAACATGAACACCGCGAGCCCCGCGCCAAACCCGAGGTAGATCACGATGATTCCCCAGGGTGTGCTCAGCCCGAGACGGTCGGCGATGAGCGAGAGGGTGAACATGACCATCTGGAACGGGACGACCATCGAGAACACGCATAGGTAGTAGACCGCCTTGGTGAAGCGGTTCTGGACGCGGGTAATGTACCACGCGCACATGGACGTGCAGATGAGGATAACCGCGACCGAGCCCACCGTGATGAAGACGGTCCAGCCCACGGAGTCGAGGAAGCCGTACTTGTCGATCGCCGTCTCGTAGTTCTCGAGGCCGATGAACGTCTGCTCGGTGGGCAGGGAGAACGGCTCGAGGTTGATGAACAGCTTGTTCTTGAACGAGTTAAACAGCACCACCACGACGGGCAGCAGCCACACGACGCACAGGAACGCCATGAGGCCGGACCCCGCCCAGCCGAGGGCGCGTCGCTCCTTCTTGGTAGCCATCACTGCTGCACCTCCCTGGAGCGCGTAGCGCGCAGCTGGATGAGGCCGATGCCGACCACGATTAGGCAGAAGATGACAGCCTTGGCCTGGCCGACGCCCTCCCAGCCGACACGTCCGTAGAACGTGTTGTAGATGTTCAGGGCGAGCATCTCGGACATCTTGGACGGCTCGCCCGCCGTGAGCGACAGGTTCTGGTCGAAGAGCTTGAACCCGTTGGTGAGTGAGAGGAACATGCAGATCGTGATCGACGACATCATCATCGGGATCGTGACGTCGATGAGCTGGCGCCAGGCGCTCGCCCCGTCGATGGCGGCCGCCTCCAGCACGTCGCCCGGGATCGACTGCAGACCGGCGATGTAGATAATCATCATGTAGCCGATCTGCTGCCACGCCACGAGGATGACGAGGCCGGCGAACCCGTACCACTCGTTGAGGTTCAGCGCCTGGGAGTACTGGGCGAGGATGCCGTTGAAGATGAGCTGCCAGATGTAGCCCAAAACGATGCCACCGATGAGATTGGGCATGAAGAACACCGTGCGGAACAGGTTGGTTCCGCGCAGCTTCCTCGTGAGCGCGAGGGCTATCGCGAAGGCGATGACGTTGATGACGATCACGGAGACGACGGTGAAGAGCGCCGTGTACCAGAACGAGTGCTGGAAGACGGTGTCCTGGACCGCCAGGACGAAGTTCGAGAAGCCCACGAACGTGGCGTCGGTGACCGTAGTGAAGTCGCACAGTGACAGCCACAGGCCCAGAATGAACGGCGCCACGAAGCCGATGAGGAACGCCAGAAACGTCGGCAGGACGAAGATGGGGAGATACTTCTTGATTGCTTTCTCCATGTGACCTCCTTCCCTATGGAAGGGGCGGTGGGTGAGGGGAGCACCCACCGCCCGAACAGGACGTGAACGCTGGCGGCTGCGCCTTTACGCCTTGGAGGCGGCAGCCTCGGTTGCCCAGCCGTCGACGAAGGCGGTCACGACGCCGTCCCAGTTGCCGTCGGTCTGGTCTGCCGCGTAGGTGGTGAGGGCGGAGCCCACGCCGTTCTTCCACTCCTCGGAGGGCATGGTCGAGAAGTTCCAAGAGACCGGGGTCTTCTCGGCGTTGATCTCGTCCGCGAGGTTGTTGAGGACGTTCGTGGACTCGAGGTTGGCCTCGAACGGGATCACGAAGCCCATGCCGGCCTCGCCGGAGGGCATGGCGCCCTCGGAGCCGCACATAGCGTTGACGCCGGTCTCGGAGGTGACGCACCAGTTGATGAAGTCGAGCGTGGCCTGGATGTCCTCCTCCGGCGCGTTCTTGTTCACGCACCAGTAGTTCTCGGAGCCGGTGCAGATGCCCTGGTCCTCCTCGCCGTCAACGCCGATGTAGATCGGGATCAGAGCGAGGTTCTCGTCGCCCACCTCGGCGACGTTGGCGTACTCCCACGTGCCGTTCTGATAGAACACGCACTGACCGGTCACGAACTCTGCCGTGGCGTCATCGGCGGTCTTGGTGGAGAGCTGGGTGGGGTCGCAGGTGGCGTTGTTGATGTAGAGGTCCCAGATCTGGCGGTAGTTGGGCAGGTAGGTGCCCTTGATGGCGTCGGTGTTGTCGATACCCTCGTCCTTGTACTCGTAGTAGATCGGGAGGTTCGCGAGGTGCGTCTTGAAGCGCCAGTCGGAGGAGCCGTCCATGCCGGCCGAACCGAAGGCGGAGAAGCCGAGCTCATCCTTGCGAGCGGTGATGTCCTCAGCAACGGACTTGAGGCTGTCGAAGTTGGTGATGTCGTCGGTACTGTAGCCTGCCTTCTCCAGCAGCGACTTGTTGCAGATGATGCCGTAGGACTCGATGACGTAGGCGATGCCCTTGGTCTTGTCGTCATCACCCTTGAGAGCATAGGCGTCGTTGGTCAGCTGACCCATAATCTCGGTGTCGTCGAGGTCGTAGCAGTAGTCCTTCCAAGAGGCGAGGCCAACGGGGCCGTTGACCTGGAAGAGCGTGGGCGCGTCGGTCTTGGCCATCTCGGACTTGAGCGTGGTCTCATACTGACCGGAAGCGGCAGTCATGACCGTCACAGGCACGCCGGTCTCCTCGGTGTAGAGCTCGGCAAGCTCCTGCCACTGCGCATCCTGCTCGGGCTTGAAGTTCAGGTAGTAGACCTTGCCGGCAGCCTGCTTGTCGCCGCCACCGCTGCTCTGCTCGCCGCCGCAGCCGGCGAGCGCGACTGCGCCCGCACCAGCCATGAGGCCGAGACCCGCCTGCACGAACTGACGCCTCTTCATCAACATGACGTGCTCCCTCCTACCGTTTCTTCGAAACGTTCCATCCCGTTCTGAGGGCTAAATTTGGAAACGTTTCATTTCCGTTGGTTGCATTAGAGCACGCTGAAGAGTGACATTCAACTGGTAGTTTTTTAGAAACCGGCTGACGGCATTTTGCTACCGCTCACGAAACAACGACCAAAACTGGAAAGGGTTCCAAGCGTGGTGGGCGCCAGAGAAACCTATCGTCCGTCCATCTGCTTAAGAACGAGGAGGTAGTGCGTCCCAACGCGATGACCCGGCTTAGAAAAACGCGGGAGGTGCGGTGCCCTGCCTCTCAAAACGATTCGACCAGCGCGCTTCAACTGGGGTTTCTCGGCGAGAGGCCCTTCTCGGCATGAGATTTGCGCGCGTTTATCGGCGCCGTAATGACGAGAGGGTGCAACGACCTCGCATACCTAAGCACGATGGCGGCCCAAAGGTGCAACTGCCTCGTTTTTCTAAGCAATGCGGCCTCGTCGGCCCCTCTCCCCTACTCCTCGGACGGCTGGCTTGCGCGCGTTCCGAAAGCGTCGCCAACGCGTCGCGAGAGGGCAATGCCCGGCTTCTCGACCACGTGCCAGAAGACGACCGCCACAGCAAGGCTCAACGCGGCCGCCAGCGCCGCCTGCACAAGCGGCTCAACCACGCCCAGGCGCGGCAGCAGTGCTTCGAGTGCCCCAATGGTCACGGCATGCGTGAGGTAGAGCGAGAAGGACACGGCTCCGAGGAAGCGGACCGGCCGCGCAGAGAGGGCGCGTCTCACAAGGCCGTTGGTCATGGCGAGGGCCACGATCCCCATGCATGCCGCGACCATGAGCGTCGGAAGCGCAGCGGCGAGAAGCGGCCCCGCCGATCCGAGCATGCCAGCGGAGGCGGCCTGGACAAGCTCGACAACACCGAGGAGAAGGACGAGCGCAAGCAGCTCAATCGGCGCCGTCAGCCGAACGCGCGACAGCTCGCCGAGGTGCTTGGCGAGCAGAACGCCCAGCCAAAAAGTCAGGCACAGGCGCAGGGGAAAGTACCCACTCCAGTACGAGAGGAAGATACCGGCAAAGATCAGCAGGGAAGCGGGCACGTCCCGACGGACGCGGGCGAGAAGCGCGACGGCGAGCGGCAGCGTGAGCGAAAACCACAGCTCCCAGCCCATGGACCACACCGGCGAGTTCACCCGCACGAGCGGATCACCGAAAAGCGTGACCGTGTCGTCAGAGACAAAGAAGAGCACGTCAAACTGCATGAGCACGTCATGGATGACCTGAGAAGCGGTGCCGTCGAAGTCAATTGCGGTCGCAGAGCGCCCCGCCGAGCCCAGGGTCCAGGCGACGAGGCCCGCCACGACGCCGAGCGCGACCGCCGCCACGAGCGGCAGTCCCAGGCGCACGACGCGGCGCGGATAGTAGCCAAGCCAGTCGTAGGGGCGCCCCTCCCGCAGACGCGCGAGCGGAGCAATCGAGAGGACCACGCCCGAGAGAACAAAGAAGACGACGACGGCCGGCGTGCCCGGAATGAGCGGGTACGGTCCGCTCTCACCCCAGAGCTCGAGCATGGTGGCGGCATGCAGGAGCAGAACGGCGACGCATGCCACACCGCGCAGACCGTCGAGCGCGTGAATGCGCTCGGCCTTTGGTGACGCCGCCATTCGCCCTCCTCCGACACGGGTTACGTCACAGCCCATTAAAGCGCATTTCTGGGTTATAGGACAAAATGTGTGTCTCGGCAGAACGCCTGTCCTAGTCCAGCCAGAAGGGGTACGGGTCCTTGTGGTGGAGCTCCTCCCACACGACCCGGTCGCCCCACTCCGGGCCCCCGTCGTCGCGCTTGGGGCCCGCCGAGTAGGTCCTGTAGAGCAGGTCGATGTCGTCGTCGGTCGGCATGGACGAGAGGGCGCCGCGCGCGGGCCCCGGTGGCTCCGTGTGCAGGCAGCACAACCAGAAGACCGCCTTCACGCGCCGCATGGCCGACATGCCGCGACGGTTCCTGAGCATGTCCCGGAGCTGGGCGTCGACGCCGCCCCCGATCGCGTCGTTGGTGCGCGGCAGCGGCCCCTCCGCCGTCAGCGCGGGGTCCGGGCAGGTGAAGGGGGTCCCCCGCGAGACGAGCCGCGAGAGCGACGAGCGGGCCTTCCTGAGCCTCTCGTGGGTGAACTGGCGCCTCCCGTCGACGTAGGAGACGTCCTCGAGGAAGTCGGCCCAGAACTCGCGCCACTGCAGGTAGCGCTCGACCCACCAGTCCGCCTGGCGGAGGGTCTCGAGGTGCATCAGCTCGGGCGCGAGCGCGTAGAGCTCCCTGCCCGCCTGGAGCCTCGGGCGCGAGGTGGTGTAGCGCCTCACCTGGCAGAACGCGCGGGAGAGGCACCTCTGCACCCTCGTGCGCGGCCATGCCCGGCGCCTCGCCCTCTCGAAGCCCGCGCCGCCGTCGCACACCACCACGTCCGGGGCCGGGATCGGCGCCGTCAGCGCCTCCCAGGCCCCCAAGGTCTCCGCCTGCGCCATGTACCACGAGACGACGTGCTCGCCGTCGTGCGCGATCAGGACCACGAGCTCGCGCGCGGGCCAGATCCCGTCCGCGAAGAGCGCCCTGTGGACCTCCCCGGTCGGCACGGGCACGGGCCACACCCGCCGGAGCTCGGCCGTCCCCCTCCTGAACGCCCTTCCCCGCCCGGGCATCGAGAGCTGGGCGTCCTTCGAGGTCAGCCACGCCAGGAACTCGTCGAGCCTCGCCGCCGTGTCGTCGAAGGAGAGCGTCGTGGAGGCGCCGCAGGAGCCGCACCTCCACCTCTGCGAGCCCGCGCTCGCCCTCCCGTTCCTCTTCGTCGCCGCCCCGCAGGAGGGGCGCCTGACCGCCTTCATCCGCGAACCTCGATTCCGTCGGGTTTAACGGTCGGATTTTCCGCCATCGACCTGCGGAGACGGGGCGCGGGCGGACACACTTTCTGTCCGAGTGGTTAAAAGCTCCGCACGGATTTAAGGCCGAGAAAAAGGGGCATCGACCTGCGTCGATGCCCCTGAAGCGGACACACATTTTGTCCTATAAGCCACATTTTGTCCTATAAGCCCAAAAGTTGCGGCTCTCCCACGAAAAAGGGGCGGCGCCCCATTGCGCCGCCCCGCCTCGTCTGTACTTTGGAATCACCCGTGTCTCTGCGAATCAATACTGGACAACTGGGTATTCAACCTGGGCCCGCTTCGAGTGTTCCTGTCATCAGTCCGTTCCGAAATACGTTTCGGAGAACGTTGGCGAGTGCGCTCGCCCCAGATGTTATAGGACCTCGGTCGCACGGTCGGCGGGCCCAAACTGCACGTTCTCTTCGCTGTTCATTGGACTCGCCTCCTTCTGACGGTCGCTGGGTTGGTAGCGACGCTGCCCTTGCTTACTCACCTTGTTCCCGCGCAAGCAGGGTTTACACGCTCGTATCGAAGTCGTCCGCAAGCGGTTTGTTTTTGCCGGCAGACGGCACAAACCCCACGTCGCGGGCGAGAAGGTCGGCAAGCTGGCGACTCGTGTGTACGCCCAAGAGGTCGTAGCCCTGCGCGCGGTAGGCGTTCACGGTGCCAGGCGCCACGTGCAGCACCTCGCAGACCTCGGGCGTGCTGAGCCCGAGCGCGATCTTGACAAGAACGTGCGCCTGCAGCTCCCCGGCGCCGCGGCCGCGCAGGTAGAACACGCAGCGCTCCTCGTCGAGCCGCATCGACTCCCGCGTCTTGGGCCACAGGAGATGCGGGGCCAGCACTACGAGAGCGACCGCGTAGACAATCGGCGCGAACGCGTTGACGGTCAGCGTCGAATAGTCAAAGACCACCTCGAGCCCATACCGACCGCCGCCCACGAGCGTGCCGGCAACGAGCAGGGCGAGCAGCACGACGGAGAGCCCCGTCGTGAGACGGCGGGGCCTCACGTACATATCCCGCAGGCGTGCATACCCCAGAAGGACGAACCACGGCACGAGGAGCGCCGCCAGAACGGCAAGGATGCTCAGGGCCTGCGAAAGCGCATCCGCGCGCGTCACGACCACGCGCGTCAGCAGGCGCAGCGTGAGCCCGGCGCAGAGGACCATCACCATGAGCGGCAGCGCCCCAGAGGACGTGACGCCCATCGCGGGCGGGACAACGGCCGCACCGACCTCGCGCGGTGCGATCTCGTCGAGCGAGGCCACGCCGAGCTTCTCGCACGCCCTCGCACGATAGGTGGCAACCGTCGAGGGGCTTATCGCCAGCGCCTCCGCGACCTGAGCCTGCGTGCTGCCCGTGACGAGCGCCTCGACGACCTCCCGCTCACGCTCCGTGAGCGCCTCCATCCCCGGACGTTGCCACAAGCAGCGGGGTCGTTCGTCGTCCGAGGAAGGCACGCAGACGGCAAGCGCAGCTCCCCAGAGCACCCAGGCGACGTACCGCAGCGCCCACTCCGGCCAGCGCAGGGCAAAGCCAAGCCTCATACTTCCCGAGCAGCTCGCCCAGAGCACCGCCAGATAGACGAGAAGCGCCACGAGCGCCGAGACACCCAACGCGCGGCGCCAGCGTCTCAGGCTGCCACGCAGCGCCCAGGCAAACGCCGCCGCCACGAACGCGAGTGGGATTGCCGACGTCCAGAGGTAGTACTCGAACGGGAGGCCTCTGCCCTCCCCCATCGTCCGAGCCACGCCCGGCGCCAGCAGCAGGACGACTCCCCCTGCCGCCCACGCGGCCCCGCGCGCAATCGCCTTCATCCTCGCGTCCATGTCGCCTCCCGTTCGTGACGTGTTGGGGGCATCGTAGCCGCCGCGGGCAGATTCGTCACGTCGCGGACGCTATACGAGTGCCCGTGACACGGTTCTTCTCGACAAAAAACGCCCCAGGCGCGGTGCCCGGGGCGCGTGGCCTGCGTTGTGTGCGAGCGCTACTCGGCGTCGGCGAGGGCCTTCTTGGCGACCTCGGCGATGTCGGCGAAGGTGGCCTCGTCGCTGTAGGCGATCTCGGCGAGGACCTTGCGGTCGAGCTCGACGCCGGCGAGCTTGAGGCCGTGCATGAGCTTGCTGTAGGACAGGCCGTTCATGCGGGCGGCCGCGTTGATGCGCTGGATCCACAGGGCGCGGAAGTCGCGCTTCTTGTTGCGGCGGTCACGGTAGGCGTACTGACCGGAGTGCTGCGCCTGCTCCTTCATGCCGCGGAAGGTGCGGGAACGGACTCCGTAGTAGCCCTTGGTGCGCTCGACGAGCGTCTGACGCTTCTTACGGCCGGCGACGGCGCGCTTGACTCGTGCCATATCTGATCAACTCCTCGTTGGAAACTTCACTCGAACGGCGGGACTACTTGGAGCCCATGCGCTGGGAGACGGTCTTGACGTCGGCGTCGGCGATGACGGTCTCCTGACGGAAGCCGCGGATGCGCTTGGGCGACTTCTTGGTGAGGATGTGGCTCTTGAACGCCTTGGCGCGCATGATCTTGCCAGAGCCGGTGCGGCGGAAGCGCTTCGCCGTACCCTTGTGGGTCTTCATCTTGGGCATGCTAGTTCTCCTTCTCCGTGACTGCCTCGTCGTCCTTCTCGTCCTTCTTGTCGAAGGCACCCTTGATCGGGACGATGGTCATGTGCATGTTGCGGCCTTCCATGAGCGGCTTCTGCTCTACGGTCGCGACGTCCTTGAGGTCCTCGGCCAGACGATCGAGCACGAGGCGGCCCTGCTCCGGGTGGGCCATCTCACGACCGCGGAACATGATCGTGATCTTGACGCGCGCACCCTTCTTGAGGAAGCGGATGACGTGACCCTTCTTGGTCTCGTAGTCGCCCACGTCAATCTTGGGACGGAACTTCATCTCCTTGATCTCGACCTTGGACTGGTTCTTGCGCGCGGCCTTGGCCTTGCGGTCCTGCTCGTACTTGAACTTCTTGTAGTCGAGCATCTTGCAGACGGGAGGATCTGCGTTGGGCGCAATCTCCACGAGGTCGAGACCCTGGTCGCCCGCGATGCGCAGGGCGTCGCGCACGCCGAACAGGCCCATCTGGGAGCCGTCGACGCCGATCAGGCGACACGTGCGGGATGTGATCTCCTCATTGATGCGAGGACCGTCGTTTCTGGCTATCGTTCACACCTTCCTCTCGTCGCGGCGCAGCCGCATAAAAAAGCTCCCGGTGCCATGCAGCATCCAGGAGACATCGCTCGCCCCGTGCGAGGGCGCAAGGTTACGTTGTCTGACCAGACAGCTGCCATCAGGCGCCGTGTAGGTGGGGGCTCTCGCCCCGCTTCGCAAAACGCACACTCGAGAACAATAGCACGCGCGCCGGGCCCGGGCAAGGGGGATTTGCCAAGGGGACCCGACGCGCGTGCGATTCAGAACTTCTTCACAGGCCGAGAAGAACGCCCGCCCGCTAGAGGTTGAGCGAGGCGGACTGCACGTAGGTGCGGGCCTGGTACTCGCGGTCCAGGTCATAGAGACCCTTGGGATCGCAGCCGAAGAGCTTCATGTTGGTGATCATGTCGCGGGCGTTGGTCTCCTCCTCGCCCTGCTCCTCCACGAACCAGTCGAGGAACTTCATCGTGCGGACGTCATGCTGCTCGTGGGCGACCTCGTAGCAGTGGTGGATGAGGCTCGTGACGTACTCCTCATGCTCGAGGCCGGCCTCGAGGGGCGCGAGGTCATTGTCGAAGGTCTTGTCGGGCTTGGCGATGGCCTCCATCGTGGGCTTGAAGTCGTTGTCGAGGAGGTAGCGACGGATGGCCAGCGCGTGGTCCATCTCCTCCTTGGCCTGGATCTCATACCAGTTGGCAAAGCCCTTGAGGCCGCGATCGTCGTAGTAGTCGGCGAAGGTGAGGTAGAGGTAGGCCGAGTACATCTCCTTGTTGATCTGCTCGTTGAGGACGGTGGTGACCTCGTTGGAAAGCGCCATGGGTGGTCCCTTCTCTCGGATGGTTGTTCGAACACGCTAACTATATACCCCGTAGGAGACAGAAACCCTTCGTCTGCTATAGTTCTTCTCACGCGCCGAGCGCGAAGCGCCCTCAGGCCCGAGTGGCGGAATTGGCAGACGCGACGGTCTCAAAAACCGTTGGGGAAACTCGTGCGGGTTCGAGCCCCGCCTCGGGCACCACTTCTCCTACGCTCCCGTCCTCGAACCCAAACCATTCTGCGGTTTGGGTTCATCGTTGGGCGAGAAGGACCTCCATAATTAACTTATCTAACCTACTACCTGCGGTTTTTCAGAACGAAAGACGCCCTTGCCCGCGACGGTGAACCCAAACCTCGGTGAGGGAGGGCCGCCTAGCGGAGGAAGGGGTTCGCGGCGAGCTCGCGAGCCATCGTGGTGGCCGGCCCGTGGCCGCAGAGCAGCGTCGTCTCGGGGGCGATCTGGGCCGCCATGCGCGCGAGGGAGGTCATGATCGTGGCCTCGTCCCCGCCCCTAAGGTCGGTGCGCCCGTGGCTGCCGGGAAAGAGCGTGTCCCCCACGAAGGCCACGCCCTCGGCGCTGCCGCCGCCCACGAGCACGATGCCGCCCGGCGTGTGACCCGGCGTCTCCATCACGGTGAAGGTTGCCGTGCCAACGCGCAGCACATCGCCCTCGGCGAGCGTGCGGTCGGGCTCGGGCGCGTTCTCGTCGTAGCTGCGGCCGACCTCGCTCATCTCGCCGGCGTGGCGCGCGAGCTCGGCGTCGGCCGCGTGGATCGCAAAGGGGGCGCCCGTCTCGCGCACGAGGGCCGCCACGCCGCCCACGTGGTCGCCGTGACCGTGCGTGGCCGCGACGCACGTGACGCGCACGTCATCGAGGACGGTCGCCAGCTGGTCCCCCGAGCCGCCCGGGTCCACGACGAGGCACTCCCCGTCGCTCACGTAGGCAAGGCAGTTGGTCTGGAGCGGCGTCACCACGTAGCGCCGCAGCTCGTCGTTCTTCTCGCCCATCTTAGCCATCCCCCCCTCAGCAAAATGATACGAAGGGACTGTCCCTTCGTATCACTTCACCCGCTGCTTCATCTGGTTGGCGCCCTCGCCGGGCATGATGCGGCGCGCGTCGAAGACCGAGGGGACGCGGCTCACGGCAGAGAGCAGCACGTCGAGCAGGCTCGCGTCCGAGATGGCCACGAGGAAGCGAAGGCGTGCGACGCCCTGGGCCGAGGTCTGCGTCGCGGCGGAGAGGATGTTGGCCCCCGCATCGCCGATGGCGACGGTGATGTCCTTGAGCAGGCCCATGCGGTCGGTTGCCTCGACGACGATCTCCACGCGGAACTCCGTGGCGCCCGAGGTGTCCCAGGCGACCTCGATCATGCGGTCCGGGTTGCGCATGAGGTCGGAGACGTTGGGACAGTTGGCCCGGTGCACCGAGACCCCGCGCCCGCGCGTGACAAAGCCCACGATCTCGTCGCCGGCAACCGGGTTGCAGCAGTGCGCGAGATGGACGAGAAGGTCGGGGTCGCCCTTGACGACCACGCCGCAGTTGCTGCGCTTACGCCGTCCCTTGGCCGCCTGGGTGAGCGCATAGGGCTGCATGACGGGGGCGCCGCTGGCCATTGCCTGGTCGTGCGCGGCCTGCCGCTGCGCCTGGGCCGCCTGCGCCGCGAGCTGCTCGGGCGAGCCCTCCTCGAGGATCTCCTCGATGCGGTTTGCCGCCTGCTTGACGGAGATCTTCCCGTTGTGGACGTTGGCAAAGAGGTCGTCCGAGCTGCGCAGCTCGAACTGCTCGCACACGCGCTCGATCGCCTTGACCGTGCGGCGCGTGGAGATGCCGTAGCCGCGCTTGCGCAGCTCGTGCGCGAGCTCGGTGCGACCCTGCTCGGCGTCGTCGTTCTTGGTCTGCGTGGAGAAGTACTTGCGAATCTTTGCCCGGCTCGAGGGCATGGCGACGAGCGCCATCCAGTCGCGGCTCGGCTTGGCGTTCTTGTTGGTGAGGACCTCGACGCGGTCGCCCATCTGGAGCTTGTAGGAGAGCGGGACGACCGAGCCGTTGACCTTGGCCCCTACGCAGTGGTTGCCCACCTCGGTGTGGACGGCGTAGGCAAAGTCGAGCGGCGTGGCGTCGCGCCTCAGGCTCATGACCTCGCCCTTGGGCGTGAAGACGAAAATCTCGTGCTCGAAGAGGTCCACGCGCAGGTTGTCGAGGAACTCGTGGGGGTCGTCGATGTCGTCCTCGGTCGCCCAGTCGAGGGTCTTGCGAATCCAGTTGATCGTGGAGTCGATCGCCCGGTCCTCGGCGCTCATGCGGCCGCGGGAGTTGCCCTCCTTCTTGTAGAGCCAGTGCGCGGCGATGCCGTACTCGGATGCCTCGTGCATCTCGGCCGTGCGGATCTGGATCTCTATCGGCTTGCCGTCGGGTCCGACGACCGTGGTGTGCAGGCTCTGGTAGAGGTTCGCCTTGGGTGTGGCGATGTAGTCCTTGAAGCGGCCCGGCAGCGGGTTCCACAGCGAGTGGACCGCACCGAGCGCCGAGTAGCAGTCCCCCACCGACTGCGTGATCACGCGCAGGGCGATAAGGTCGTAGATGTCCGCGAACTCGCGCCCCTTGCGCGTCATCTTCTGGTAGATGCTCCAGAGGTGCTTGGGGCGGCCCGTGATCTGGTAGCCGGTGAGCCCGGCGGCCTTGAGCTCGTCGTCGAGCGTCTTGATGGCGGACTCGGTATCCTCCTCGCGCTGCGCGCGCGAGTCCTGGACCATGCGGGCGACGCGCTGGTACTCCTCGGGCTCGAGCCAGAAGAACGCGAGGTCCTCCAGCTCCCACTTGACCGACGAGATGCCCAGGCGGTCGGCGAGCGGCGCGTAGACGTCCATCGTCTCGCGCGCCTTGAAGAGGCGACGGTCGGGCGGCAGCGCCGCGAGCGTGCGCATGTTGTGCAGGCGGTCGGCGAGCTTGATGATGACGACGCGGATGTCGCGGCTCATGGCAAGGAACATCTTGCGGAGGTTCCAGGCCTGCTTGGCGTCCATCGAGGAGACCTGAATCGAGGTGAGCTTGGTCACGCCGTCCACGAGGTCGGCGACGGTCTCCCCGAAGAGCTCCGCGATCTGGTCCTTGGTCGCGGGGGTGTCCTCAACGGTGTCGTGCAGCAGCGCAGCGCAGATCGTGTCCTCGTCCATGCGCAGGTCGTGCGCCAGGATGAGTGCGACCTCGACGGGGTGGTTGATGTAGGGCTCACCGGAGCGACGGCGCTGGTCGCGGTGGTATTCCGCGGCAAAGCGGTACGCGCGGTCGACCTTCTCGCACCCCTCCTCGTCGAGATAGGCGGAGCAGGCGGACTGGAGGAGACGGAAGTTCGCGGCGTCGGGCGCGCTCCGCTTTGCCCGCTTTGCCTCGGAGAGAGGCTGCGGCGCCTCGACCTGTGGCGCGCCGGCATGCATCGAGGCGGGCTGCGGCGCCCTGACCTCGTTCTCGCTCATACTCATCTCACTCCCCCTTCCCCCATCAGACGATGATACCGAAGTCCGGCGAGATGGGGTGTCGGATACCGGCGAGAAGCTCGTCAGCGGAGGCGTGCAGCGCCCAGGCGCTGAAGTCCTCGAAGGCCTCGCGCGTGCGAAGGCCCTCGAGATAGCACGCGGACTGCGTGAGCTCCATGTGCGAGGGAGAGGGGGCCATGCTCACCGTACGGTCATCTCCCCAGCCGGAGACGGAGCAAAAGCCCAGCTCCGAGAAAATCGAGAGCGCAGAGGCGACCTCACGGGCGTCGATCGGCGAGATCGAGGCGCGCCTGGTGGCCTCCTCCGCAATCGCGACGTCGTCGAGGGAGACGGGTCCGCCGGAGCGCGCGAGCCGCATGAGCGTGCGGTAGACCAGAACGAGGTCGTCGCGCGACGGCGCGGCAGAGGAGAGGATGCGCTGGCCGAGCGCCACGTCACGAGCGCCAAAGAGCAGGTGGACCGTGGCCTCGTCACCGTCTCGCCCGGCACGACCGCTCATCTGGTTGAACTCGACGCGGCCGAACGGCAGGCCAAAGAGCGCGACGTGACGGATGCCGGGAAGGTTCACCCCCTCGCCAAAGGCGCTCGTGGAGACGACGCAGGAGAGGTCGCCGCCACGGAAGGCCCGCTCGACGCGGGCGCGCGTCGGGCGAGGGAGCCCGGCATGATAGAACGCCGTGCGCGCGGCGAGCTCGGGGATTCTGTGGCGCAGCGTGCGCACGAGGGAGACGGCCTGGTCGCGAGACGGCACGTACACCACGCACTTCTCGCCCCGCGCAACGATGCTCACGAGGGCGGCCTCGCGGTCGCGCAGCTCGCGGCCGTCGTCGACCAGGAGGTTCTCGCGACACGACAGGTCCAGCACCACGTCCTCGCGCGCAATGCCCGCCAGCGCGCAGATGCGCGCCGCCACGTCGGGCGCGGCGGTCGCCGTGACGGCGAGCGTCACCGGGTTGCCGAGGTCGGCACGAATGGCGGGGAGCTCGAGGTAGGCCTCGCGGCTCCCGGGCGCAGCGAGCCCGGCGTGATGCGCCTCGTCGATGACGAGAAACCCGACGCGCCCCGACCGGGCGAAGTCGGCTCGATGGATGGCGAGAAACTCGGGCGTGGTGAGGACGATGTCCGCGGCACCGCCCGCGAGCGCGCCAAAGACGCGGACACGCTCGGGCCCGGGCGTCTCGCCGGTGATGACCTCGGTTGCCACGCCCATGTCGGCGAGCTGCTCGCGCAGGTGGAACGCCTGGTCGGCGACAAGCGCGCGCAGAGGGTAGACGAACACGCTCGCACGACCGCGCGAGACGGCCTCGCGAGCGGCGTTAAGCTGGAAGATGAGCGACTTCCCGCGACCCGTAGCCATGACGGCGAGGCACGAGCGGCCCGCCGAGAGCGTCTCGAGGGCGCGCTCCTGGGCGGGGAGCAGGGCGCGATCGCCGATGAGCTGGCGCCGCAGCACGTCCGTCAGCTCGTCGGCGCCCAACCGCGCGAGCGCGGAGCGACGGTCGGGGGCCGGCGTGTCATGACCCCCGGACGTGACGGGGTCGTCCCCCGCGAGCGGGGCGTCGTCGTCCACCATGGGGGCGCCGGAGTCGCTGCCGTCACGGAGTAGCAGGTCCTTGACCATGAGCTTGGGCTTGGTCCGACCCTGCCAGGTCTCGTTCACCGCCTCGAAGACGATGTCCACGACGCCGTCCCAGGCGCAGGCACGCTCCGCGTTTGGGGCGCGGAAGTAGATGGCCGGGACCGAGCTGACACCGTCGGTGGCAACGAAGCGCAGGTGGGAGAGGTCGGCCCCGACGCAGGCACGATTGCGCGTGGTGACACCGCACGCGGCGAGCATCGGGCGCTTGTTCCCCTGCCCAAAGGGCTGGAGCCGCTCCAGCGCGTCGATCGTCTCCACGGTGAGCTCGGAGAGCGCGACTGTGGCCGTGACCTCGCCGACGTCCTCGAACTGCTCCGCGGGAAGCTTGGCAAGCTCCGCGGACAGACGGGAGCGGAACTCGTCCAGGCGCCCTGCCTCGCAGGTGACGCCCACCGCGCCCGCGTGCCCGCCGAAGCGCACGAGCATGTCGGAGCACTGCTCGACGGCATGGAAGAGGTCGACCGAGCCGACCGAGCGGCCTGACCCGCGTGCGATCCCGTCAGAAATCGAGAAGACGATCGAGGGGACGTGATAGCGGTTCACGAGACGAGACGCCACGATGCCCTTCACGCCCTCGTGCCATCCCTCTCCCCCGACCACGACGACACGACCGCCGTCAAAGGTGCGCGCCGCCTCGTCCAGGGCCGCGTCGGCGAGCGCGGACTCGACCTCGCGGCGCTCGGCGTTGACGGACTCCAGCCGGGCCGCGAGCACAGCGGCCTCCGAGGGGTCGTTGGTGAGCAGGAGCTCGAGGGCCACGTCGGTCGACCCCATGCGCCCCGCGGCGTTGAGGCGCGGGATGATCGAGAACGGGAGGTCGTCCGGGCGCACCGAAGCCAGGTCGCACCCCGCGGTGGCCGCAAGGGCCACGAGCCCCGGGCGCGTGGAGCGCCGCATGCGGGAGACGCCCTCGGCGACAAGCGCGCGGTTCTCGCCCGCGAGCAGCATCATGTCAGAGAGGGTGCCGAGCGCCGCAACATCAACGTAGGAGCGCCAGAGCTCCGGACGGCCCCTGCGTCGCCCGAGCTCGCAGACGAGCTTGAGGGCGACTCCCGCACCGGCGAGCTCGCGCGAGGGGCACTCGCACGAGAGCTTGGGGTCGACGACCGGCACGCCCACGGGAACGAGGTCCGCAGGCTCGTGATGGTCGGTCACGACAACGTCCACGCCGCTCTCGACCAACCACGCAACCTCGTTCGCAGCCGCGATGCCGTTGTCGACGGTGACCAGGAGGTCGGGGTCGCATGACTCCGCGACGCGCGCGAGCGCCTCGCGCGAGAGGCCGTACCCCTCGCCAAAACGATGCGGAATGAACGGGTAGACAGCGCCCCCGAGCTCGCGCAGGGCGAGCGTGAGCAGGCAGGCCGACGTCATGCCGTCGACGTCGAAGTCTCCAAAGACGGCAATGGTCTCGCCCGCGTCGAGCGCCCGCTTGAGACGGTCGGCGGCATCCTCCATGCCGGGGATGAGCAGGGGGTCCTCCCAGGAGGCGTCGAGGGAGGGCTCGAGGAAGGCCCGCGCGTCATCAGGGTCCGCATGCCCTCGGGCCACGAGGACGCGGGCAAGGAGCGGGGCGATCCCCAGCTCGGATGCAAGGGCGCGCTCCGAGCGCTCGTCGGGGGGCAGCACCGTCCATCGGCGGCTCTGTGCCAGGCCGCCCATGTCAGCGAACCTCCCGAGCCATGGTGCGAACGGGCCATCGCCCGGCACTGCGTGCCGGGACCAAGTTCTTCTCGTTTGTCATCTCTGTGCTCTCGTGCGGGTGGGCGCCAGGCGCCTCGGCTGTTGATCGCCCTCGATTGTACCAGAGGCACCGGACGTCAACGAAGCGGTGCTACCAGTCCCGCGCCGCCGGAGACGCCATCCAGTCGGCCAGGAAGTCCGCGTAGGTCCCGGCGATCACGGCCTCGCGCGCGCGACGCATGAGGTCGAGCAGGTAGTAGATGTTGTGCTGGGAGATGAGGATGCCGGCGAGCATCTCCTTCTGCCGCACGAGGTGATGGAGGTACGCGCGCGAGAAGCCCTGGCGGCAGACCGGGCAGTCGCACGCCTCGTCGATCGGCCGCGGGTCGTGGGTGAACCGGGCATGGCGGAAGTTGAGGCGCCCCTCGCTCGAGAAGGCGGAGCCGGTGCGGGCGGCGCGGGTGGGCAGCACGCAGTCGAACATGTCGACACCGCAGGCGACGGCGCGCACGAGCGTGGTCGGGTTGCCCACGCCCATGAGGTAGCGGGGCTTGTTGTGGGGCATGTGCTCGGAGACGAGGGGGGCGAGGGTCTCGAACATCGTCTCGTGGTCCTCCCCCACCGAGTAGCCACCGATCCCGTACCCCGGGAAGTCACCGATCTCCTCGAGGTGACGAAGGCTGCGAAGACGCAGGTCAAGATGCATGCCACCCTGGACGATGCCAAAGAGCGCCTGATCCGGGCGCCGATGCGCCGCATAGCAGCGCTCGGCCCAGCGGCTCGAGAGCTCGACGGAGCGCTCGACCTTGCGGCGCGGAGCGGGATATCCCACGCACTGGTCGAGCTGCATCACGATGTCGGCGCCCAGCTTCTGGGCGATGTCCATGTTGTCCTCGGGCGTCCAGGAGACCCACTTCCCGTCGTAGTCGACGGCGCGGAAGCGCACGCCGTCGTCGGAAAGCTTGCAGAACTCCTCGTGCGAGAAGACCTGGAAGCCGCCGGAGTCGGTGAGGATGGGCCCGTCCCAGCGCATGAAGCCGTGCAGGCCGCCCATCTCGGCCACGAGGTCCGCCCCGGGACGCATGGAGAGGTGGTAGGTGTTGGCAAGCAGGATCTTGGTGCCCAGCTCGTGGAGGGTGGAGGGCATGAGCCCCTTGACCGTCGCCTTGGTGCCCACCGGCATGAAGATCGGCGTGGGCACGTCGCCGTGAGGGGTGTGCAGGACGCCCGCACGCGCGTGGGTGGCGGGGTCCTCGGCAACGATGTCGTAGGTAAAGAGGCTCTGGTCCATGCTGTCTCCGCTCGTGGAATCGGCTGGCGAGAGGCCCCGCGGGGTCCGGCGCTCGGACAGCTTGCCGCAAGGGGCGCGGCAAGAACTCGCGGCGGACCCCGCGGGGCCTCTCGCCAGTCTGCGCAATCGTAGGCACGGCACCCCATCCTAGCTAACTTCGCGACGTTGCGCGGGCGCGCCAGAAAAAGTCTGGTTTTGGGGAAACGGCGCTCGAGTGCGTCCCAGCGAGGCGAATCCAAGGGGAAACCCATGGTTGTGGGCAAATGATTTTATGCCGTCCCATTTGATTTGAACCCCAAGGGCCGAGAAAAGCGCCAAACTGCCAGGCATTCTTTGGTTTTGCATAACAAGCCGAAGTTTTTCTCGTCCACGCATCAAACTTGTTGCCCAAAACCTGGGTAGGGGCCCGGGGGCAGGGCAAGGCGCGACTCGCTAGATGGCGAGAAGGACGACGCAGCCGAGACACAAAACGGCCCGACACCGCAGGGTGCCGGGCCGTACCGAGTCGGTTTTGATGCGACTTACTCGCCGAAACCAGAGTCGATGAGGGCGATGAGGGCGTCGAGGGCGGCCTGCTCGTCCTCGCCGTCGCACGCGATCTCAACCTTGGTGCCCGTGCCGAGGCCAGCAGCCAGAATCATCATGATGGACTTGGCGTTGACGGGAGCAGAGTCCTTGTCGACGTTCTTGATGGTGACGTTGCACTGGTACTTCTTGGCCTCGGTCACGAAGACGGACGCGGGACGGGCGTGAAGACCGGTGGCGTTGATGATGCTCGTCTGCTTAGAAACCATGCGTAGACTTCCTTTCCAGAATCCCAACAACCGGGAGACGTACAGGTCTCCCCGTAAACGCAGTATATCCTAACAAACATATGGGTTCTCGGTGATGAAGATGCCGCCGAGGATGCAGAGTGAGGGGCTGAGCGGAATTAACGACGGGATGAGCGTGCGCTTGCTGCACAATGGTGGGGTGTGCCAGAGGTTGTCGAGAGGAGCCGCGATGTCGGACGAGAAGGACCTGATGAAGCCGGAGCAGGCCGAGGTCGACGACGACCGCGGCGCGGACGTTCTCGGCGCGGCGCGCGGGGCCGCCTCGGATGCCGCAAAGACGATCAAAAGCGGCATATCAGCCGTGCGGGACGTCCGCGCGGCAGCGAAGCGACACTCCTCCGCCCGCGGGCGCCTTAAGCAGCTCACCGAGGCGCTCGAGGCGGACGAGGCCACGCTGGCCCGACGCGAGGAGGTCGAGGCGGGCTACGAGGGCATCGTCGCCGAGCAGAGCGCCATCGTCGCCGAGACCGCCGAGGAGATCGCCCGCCAGGAGGACGCCGTCGAGCGCCTCGAGTCCGAGGCGAGCTCGCTCGATCAGCAGCTCGCGCAGATGCGTACCGAGCACGAGCGTGAGCTGCGCCCGTACAAGAAGCTCCTTGAGACCGCGCGCGGGCGCTCCGAGGAGGCCAACCGCGCGGTGGGAGAGGCAAAGCGCGCCGTACGAGGTGCCGAGGGGCAGGTCAAGGACGCCACCGAGCGGCGCGAGCAGTCCATATCATCCGCCAACCGAGCGGTCGACTCCTCGCAGGCCCGCCTGCGCAAGGTCCAGGAGGAGCTCAAGCGGGCGCAGGGAGCGAACTCCGACCCCTCGGCCCTGCGACAGCTCCACGACGAGGTGACCACCGAGCTCGCGCACGTCGAGTCCGCGCGCGAGGAGGTGGGCGTCGTCACGCGCGACGCCCAGGCCAGCGTCGACGCGGCGCAGACGCACCTCTGGACGCAGAAGCAGTCGCTCGAGGAGGCGCAGCGCGAGGCGGACGAGGCAAAGGGCGAGTACGACGAGCGCAAGCGCGAGCATGACGAGCTCCTCGCACGCGAGCAGGAAGAGGAGAAGGCGCTCGAGGAGCGCATCGAGTCGCTCCGCAACAGCGCCAACGACGCAAAGGCGGCGCACGACGAGGCGGCTGAGCGCCACGACGCCGCACAGGCCCTGCTTGACGAGGCGGAATCCGTCCACGCCACGCCCGAGGAGACCGTTCGCCTGCGCCGGAGCATCGAGCAGCAGCGCTCCGACGTTGCGCGACAGCAGGCGGAGGTCGACTCTCTCGCCGAGGGCGAACGCAGCCTGCGCACGCGGACCCGCGGCGCACGACTCGCGCTTCTCGCGGCGGTGGTGGGCGTCGTCTTGCTCCTGGCGATCGTCATCGCCCTGGTGGTCACCGCCGGATAGCGAGAGCCCGCCCTACTCGATCAGCATCGCGTCGCCAAAGCTGAGGAAGCGATAGCGCTCCTCTATGGCCTCGTGGTACGCCGCCATGATCTGGTCGCGCGTGGCAAAGGCCGAGACGAGCATCATGAGCGTCGAGCGCGGCACGTGGAAGTTCGTGATCATCGCGTCAACCACGTGGAACTTTGACCCCGGCATGAGGTAGAGGTTGGTCGTGGCGTTCTCGCGGACGACGATGTCGCCCGTGCCCGCCGCCCCCTCGAAGCGTCGCGCGACCACGGGCGGCGCGCTCGGCGCGGCGACCGGATCCCAGGCGCTCTCGAGCGAGCGCACCGAGGTGGTGCCCACGGCGATCACGCGATGCCCCGCCGCCTTGGTGGCGTGCACGGCGTCGACGACCTCCCGGGGAACGTGGTAGCGCTCGGTATGCATGACGTGCTGGGTGGGGTCGTCCTCGGTGACCAGGCGGAAGGTGTCGATTCCCACCTCGAGCTCCACGGTCGCCCAGCCCACGCCCTTCTCGCGCAGGCGCTCGATGAGCTCGGGCGTGAAGTGGAGGCCGGCCGTCGGCGCGGCGGCGGAGTGCTCCTCGCTCATCGCGTAGACCGTCTGGTACTTCTCGGGGTCGCCCTCGTACTGGGTGATGTAGGGCGGCAGTGGCACGTGGCCGGCGGCATGGATGGCCTCGTCCAGGGTGCGCGGCGTGCCGTCGTCCTTCTCGCCCGCCGGCGAGAAGCGCACGAGGCGGCCGCCCCTGCTGCCCTCCACGAAGTCCACGATCTCCCCGGTCAGCACCACCGGCGCCGACTCGGGCGCATGAAGGCCGCCGGCGCGGTACTCGATCACGATGCCCGGCTGACGCAGCCTCTTGCCGGGGTTGACCAGGCACTCCCAGACGCAGCCGAGCGGGTCGACGTCCTCGCGGCGTTTGAGCAGCAGCGTCTCGCACACGCCCCCGGTTCCCCGCTTGCGGCCGACGAGGCGCGCCGGCATGACACGGGTCTGGTTGGCAACGAGCAGGTCGCCGGGCTCGAGGTACTCGATGATGTCCGAGAAGCGCCGGTGCTCGACGGAGCCGTCCTCCCGGTGCAGCACGAGCAGGCGACAGGAGTCGCGCGGCTCGGCCGGGGCCTGGGCGATGAGCTCGTCGGGCAGCGGATAGTCAAAGTCGTCGGTGCGCATGGTTCCTCCTCGGGTTTTCCAGCGCACTACGATAGCGCTTCTCGGCGCCCTAGTGCCAGAGGCCCTTGCGCTTGAAGGCCCAGGCCGCCACCAGGCAGCACGCCACGGCGAGCAGCAGCGGGAACGCCCAGTTGTCAAGCAGCGGCACGCCCTCGAAGGGCAACCCGACGTTCATGCCGTAGAAGCCAAAGACGATGTTGGGAATCGCCATGACGATCGTGATGACCGAGAGCACCTTCATCACGATGTTGAGGTTGTTGGAGATGATGCTCGCGAAGGCGTCCATCGTGCCGGAGAGGGTGCCGGAGTAGATGTTTGCCATCTCGATGGCCTGGTGCACCTCGACGAGCACATCCTCGAGCAGGTCCTGGTCGTCCTCGTAGAGCGGGATGATGCGACCCTGGGCGATCTTGTTGAGCGTCACCTCGTCAGACTTGAGCGAGGTGGAGAAGTACACGAGTGACTTCTCGAGGTTGAGCATCTGGATGAGCTCCTCGTTGCGCACGGACGCATGGAGGCGAGCCTCGGTGTTGGACGAAAGGCGATCAATGCGTCGCAGGTAGACAAGGTAGAGCTGCGAGATGTGCAGAAGCATCTGCAACAGGAAGCGCGTCCGGTAGCGCGTGTCCACGTTGCGGACGCGCCCGCCGGCCATGTCCGCCACGACCTCGTTCTCGAGGATGCTGATGGTGACGAAGAGGCCCCGCTCGGGCAGGAAGACCATGGACAGCGGCATGGTGTCGTACTGCAGCGGGCTCTGGGGACGCACCCCCGCGCCGTCCTCCCCCACGACCGGGTAGTCCACGATGACGAAGATCTGATGCGCGTCCTCGTCGTAGTCGATGCGGGAGGTCTCCTCGTCGTCGAGGGCGGAGCTCACGAACTCCGGCAGCACGCCGAGCTCGTTCTCGAGCCAGGCGCGCTCCTCGACGGTAGGGGCCACGACGCTGACCCAGCACCCGCTACAGGGCTCGGGGACCTTCTCGATGGTTCCGTTCTCGCTGGTCAACAGGCACTGAATCATGTTCTCACCGTCCTTCTCGTCTTGGGTGGACCGCCCATCACGATAGAGCAGGCCGGGCATGGGCGGGCAGGAAGATCGACGGTCTTGCCAAAACCCTTACACCTGAAGGGCGGCTGAACGCGCCGCTGCCTTTGCGACCTTGCGCGCGTCGCGGGCCTCGTGGCGCTCGATGGCCGCCTCGGCTGCGGAGAAGCGGCACCCGCAGTAGTTCTGGCGATACATGCCCAGCTCGCGGGACTCGCGCGTTGCCTCGGGATAGTACGGGCGGAAGTCGCGCCACACGGGCGTGAGGCCATAGCGCGGCGCGACCGCGGCGAGGATCTCCCCGCAGGCGTCAAAGAGCTGGTACGGCGAGACCACGAGCGTCGTGGACACGAACTCGAAGCCCCGCTCGCGCGCCACGCGGCAGGCCTCGGCAAGGCGCAGCGCGTAGCAAGCTCGACAGCGCCGCTCGCGGTCGAAGCCTGCCGGAGCGGCAGCGGCCTCCCACGCGTCGCGGTCGTCCCCGGCAACGATCACGTCGACGTGAGCCACCTCGTCCGCCCAGGCGCGCAGCGTGTCCAGGCGTCGCTGCCACTCGGAGACGGGCTGGATGTTGGGATTGGTCCAGCAGATCGTCGGCTCGAAGCCCTCGGCGCGAAGCAGTCTCACCGGCTCGAGTGAGCACGGCCCGCAGCAAGCGTGGAGCAGAAGCGGCGTCATAAGGCCTCCTTTTGGCGCCGATGCGTTGTCTGGGTACTTTTTCTCGACAATGCGAAGTATATGCCTTGCCATCGATCACAAACTCGCAGGTCAGAAAATGCTACTGAAAAGGTGATACTTAGCGCTCGCCAGAAAAAGTACCCAGACAATGAGTGAGCATCTAGCTTAGGACACGTCCGTCGCAAAGTCGGCGAGGATCGCGGCGGCGGAGCGCGTCATCTCGCGCGAGAATCCCGAGTTCCACTTGCGCTCGCAGAACGCGCGCGCCCAGTCCTCGAGCGTGCCCGTTCCCGTGCGCTTGGGGTCGAGGGCGCGCAGACAGCCGGCGTCGTCCTGCTCGCGATAGCGGTTCTCGAAGACGATGTCCTCGAGCGGCAGACGCGTCGGCTTCACGCGCTTGAGCTGCCCCGGGGTCGGGTGTCCGATCACGAGCATCACCGCGGGCACCACATGGCGCGGGCATCCCAGGATGCGGGCCTGCTCCTCGCGGCGTTCGAGGATGTCGCCGATGTAGCAGGAGCCGAGCCCCAGGCTGTGAGCCGCCACCACGGCGTTCTGCGCCGCGATGGCGGTGTCCTCGAGCGCAAGGAGGAAGTCGCCCACGCCCGGCTCGCGCGGCTCCGCGCCGGCAGCGACAAAAGCCCGGTGCCAGCGGCGCACGTCCACGCAGAACACCAGGACGAGGGGCGCCTTGGCAATGAAGGGCTGGTTGTCGCAGGTGACGGCAAGCTCGTCCTTCTCCGCCTGGTCGCGCACCACGATAATGGAGTAGAGCTGCTGATTGCCGGCCGTAGGGGCCTGGCACGCCGCCTCGAGGATGGCGCGCTCGTCGGCGGCGCTCACGGGCTCGTCGGTGTAGGCGCGCACGGACCGGCGGTCGCTGAGCTGGTCGATGGTCTCGTTCATGCGTCCTCCTCGTGGTCGGAGAGCAGGGTTATGCCGGTTTCGGTGTCGCGCACGTGGGTGCAGGCCGGCTCTCGCAGACACGCCGCGGTCATGAGGATATCACCGGCGCACCCGGAGAGATGCAAGCCGGCGAGAAGGACGGCGAGCACCGGGAGCCCAGCAGCGAACGCCAGGGCGGCAAGCACGGCCGTCACCAGCAACGAGGGTGCCAGCAGCACGCAGACCATGCGGGCGCGGCGCAGCACGACCCCATCTGTCTTGGTGTAGAGAAAGGCGTTCTGAAAGCCAAAGGACACCTTGCAGCCTCGGCTGAGCAGCTTGAACGCCGCGGCGTGCACGAGCTCGTGGACGGGCAGCGCGACAAAGCTCCCCGCCGCCAGCGCGACCCACCACCACACGTCGACCCTCTCGCCACCCATCGCAAAGCCAAGAGAGCCGGCGGCGAGAACCGTGACCACGACAATCGCAAGCGACAGCCATGCCACGCGAGCCTGGAGCGTCTCATCTCCAAGGATGTCTATGTCGGCGATCGTTCGCATGAGCCCATCTTAGCGCGCCGACCCCGCAAAGGGCCGAGAAGTGCGAGAATGGGAGGGCTGTACCCAATCACGAAGGAGCACCCATGCCCGAGACCTCCTCTCGCCCGAGCTTCCCCCGCCGCGCGGTCATCACCGGCGGCATGCCCTACGGCAACAAGAACCTGCACTTCGGCCACATCGGCGGCGTCTTTGTCCCGGCCGACTTCTTCGCGCGCTTCCTGCGCGACCGCATAGGCGCCGAGAACGTGATCTTTGTCTCCGGCACGGACTGCTACGGGTCGCCCATCGCCGAGGGCTACCGCAAGAAGGTCGAGAACGAGGGCTACACGGGCACGATCGAGGACTACGTCCGCGTGAACCACGAGAGCCAGAAGGCCGCCCTCGACGCCTACGGTATCTCGCTCGACCTCTTCGCCGGCTCCGGCCTCGCCCCGGCGCGCGACGTCCACGCCCGTGTGACCGACGAGCTGATCCGCCGCCTCCACGAGCGCGGCTACCTCAAGAAGCGCTCTACGCGCCAGTTCTACGACGTCGAGGCGGGCACCTTCCTCAACGGACGCCAGGTCCAGGGCCGCTGCCCCGTGCGCGGCTGCAAGTCCGAGAAGGCCTATGCCGACGAGTGCGACCTCGGCCACCAGTTTGACCCGGAGGAGCTGATTGCCCCCGTCTCGCAGGTCAGCGGCACCACGCCCGAGCTGCGCCCGGTTGACAACTGGTACTTCGACCTGCCCGCCTTCCGCGAGGAGCTCGAGCGCCTCATGGACGAGTGGGACATGGACCCGCAGGTCCGCGCGATCGTCACCAAGACCGTGCGCGAGAGCCTCGTCGACCCGGTGATCTACATCCAGACCAAGTTCCGCGAGGCCTACGACGCCGTCGCCGCGAAGCTCCCCGCCCACACGCTCGCGGAGGCCGCCCAGGGTCAGCAGTCCTTCTCGCTCACCTTCGCCGGCTGGGAGGAGCGCGACGAGGCGCGCGAGAAGCTCGACGCCGCGGGCGTGCGCTTCCGCACCGGCAAGTGCCTGCTGCCGTTCCGCATCACCGGCAACATCGACTGGGGCGTGGCCGCGCCCGAGCTCGAGGGCACGAGCGGCCTCACGGTCTGGTGCTGGCCCGAGAGCCTGTGGGCGCCGATCTCGTTCACGCAGACGACGCTGGAGCTCGCCGAGGAGGGCCGCTACTCCAGCCGCGACTGGCACGACTGGTGGTGCAGCGAGGACGCGCGCGTCTACCAGTTCATCGGTCAGGACAACATCTACTTCTACTGCGTGGCTCAGCCGGCCATGTGGGAGGCGCTCGACTGGGGCCTCACGCAGGACATCCCCGTGGCCAACTACCACATCCTGTTCATGAACAAGAAGGCCTCGAGCTCCGGCAAGATCGCACCCCCGATGGCCGCCGAGCTGCTGGACGCCTACACGCCCGAGCAGCTGCGCGCCCACTGGCTCTCGCTCGGCCTTGACCAGAAGGCCGTCTCCTTCAACCCCAAGGCCTTCGACACCTCGGTCTCCCACAAGGACAAGACCACGGGCGAGGACGTGCTCGTCCGCGACGACCCGCGCGTCGTGGACCCCGCCCTCAAGGAGAGCGCCTTCCTCACCAACATCTTCAACCGTCTGGCCCGCAGCTGCTTCTACGGCGCCGCCAACGTCTGCGATGCGCACCTGCCCACCGTGGCCCCGAGCGAGGAGGCCGTCTCCGCCGCGCGCGAGGCAACGCTGGCCTTCGAGCGCCGCGCCTACGAGTTCGACGCCCACGGCGCGCTGACGGTCGCCGAGGAGTTCACCCGCGCGGCCAACAAGCGCTGGGACGACGCCTCCAAGGCCGCCAAGGGCGACGACGCCGCCTACGAGTCCGCCCTTGCCGACGCCTTCGTCGCACTGCGCACGGCGGCCCTGCTCATGCACCCGGCCGTGCCCTTCGGCTGCGAGAAGATCTGCGAGCACATGGGCTTCTCGCCCGAGCTCTTCTTCTCCTGGGACCATGCCTTCGACGGCCCCGTCGAGCTGGCCGCCGCCTGCGGCGAGACCCCCGAGAGCCACGCCATCGTCCTGCTGCCCCCGCGTTACGACTTCTTCGAGAAGCACCCGTCGCAGCTCAAGAAATAGCCGGCCGAGAAGAACCTCCGGTCAGGGCTCGCGGGGCGGGAAGGTCCGCCGCGAGTTCTTGCCGCGCCCTCTGCGGCAAGCTGTCTGAGCGCCGGACCTTCCCGCCCCGCGAGCCCGTCCGATTGACCTTAGGCGAAGGGATTCACATGACCGTCACGCCGCCGCCGGTGCACGTTCCGCGTCCGTATGCGCTGCCGCAGACCGCGCTCGCGGCGCGCGTGGAGGTGCCGACGGCCGACGGCGCGACGATCGTGGCGTGGACATATGCACCCACCGGCGTCGTCGACGAGCCGGGGACGCCCTATGGTCTTGGCCTCGCTGTCCCACCGGTCCTCATGCTGCACGGCAACGGCGAGGAGCACGGCATCTTCGGTCCGGTCATCGATGCCGTCTGTGCGAGCGGGCGTTCCGTCATCGCCGTGGACTCACGTGCTCAGGGCGCTTCCTCCCGCGGCACTGCGCCGCTCTCCTACGAGCTCATGGCCGGCGACGCCCGCGAGGTCTGCTCACGCCTCGGCGTGCCGCAGGTCCACGTGCTCGGCTTCTCCGACGGTGGCATCCTGGGCCTGCTCCTCGCCCGCGACTGGGGCGAGCACGTGCTCTCCGTGACCGCGCTCGGGGCAAACCTCACGCCTGAGGGCCTCCCCAAGGAGGACACGGACTGGATGGCCTTCGCCGCAGCGGAGAACCGCCGCTGGGCCGAGGAGGGCGAGGAGGGCGTCACGCTGGAGGACGGCACGCCGGTGCCCTCCCCCGCCGAGTCCGCCCGCATCGCCGAGCTCCTGCAGCTCATGGTCGAGCAGCCGCAGATCGACGCCGCCTCGCTGGCGTGCATCTCCCGCCCCGTGACCGTCATGGTCGGCGAGTTCGACGAGATTCTCCCCGAGGAGACCGACCGCATCGTCGCCGCCATCCCCGGAGCCATCAAGGTCGTGGAGCCCGGCATCGACCACAACCTCCCCAAGATGGCGCCCGCCGCCGTGGCGCGCGAGCTTCTCGCCACGATAGCCCGCAACGACGTTCGCCACGAAGGCCGCGCGCACGTCCCTGCCGACGTGACCGTTGTGCGCCTGCCCGTCTCGGGTCTCTGGGCCGAGAAGCTCGACGCGCTGTACGCCCACGTGAGCGCGGCCGGTGGCACCTGCGGCTGGGTTCCCGAGGTCTGGCCGCCGGCCGGCATGGCCCGCCGCCTGCTCGCAGCCGGCTCCTACTGGGGCGCCTTCGACGCCGCGGCGGTCCACGACGGCACGCCCCGCGAGGACGCCGTCCTTCTCGGAGCCGTTGCCATGGACCTCGACGCGAACATGGGCGACGGCACCGCCCCCGGACACGGATCCGGCACGGGCGGCCCCGGCTGGGAGGACCTTCCCGCCCGCGAGGTGCGGGGGCTCCACCTGCTCGCCGTCGACCCCGCCGCGCGCGGGCGCCACGCCTCCGTCGCCCTGCTCGACGCCGTGGCGCGCGAGGCGCGCGCCGAGGGGGCCCGCACGGTGCGCCTCAACACCTCGGTCCAGGGCATCGAGGCCAACGCCATGTACACGCGCTGCGGCTTCACCCGCCACCGCCCGATCTGGCTCCCCTACCCCGAGCTGCCCATGCCCGGCTGGACCAACCTCTGGGAGCTCAGGCTCGACGCCCCGCAAAAGTAAAGGCGCCGACCCCCGCAGGGAGGCCGGCGCCAGGAACGGGGCACGCGGAGTCGCTACGCGTGCGGGACCTCGATCGTGACATCACTCACCGTCATGCTCACGATGTCCTCAACGTCCACGATCCGGTCGAAGGACGCACCCTTGGTGATGTGGGTCTCGTCGCCAAAGCCTCCGACCCAGGTGGCGTCGAAGCTCGTCCCATCGGCAAAGTTCACGAATACGGGCAGGTTCAGCTGCGGGAACTCCTGGCTGGTATCCGGCGTGCCCGCAAGGTCGTAGGAGATCATGACGCCGAGAGGCGAGACGGAAAGCTCCGTCACCGTGACCGTGGCGCCCTCGTAGTCGACCGTCTGTCCCACGGGCAGCGCGACCGCGGCGCTCTCGTAGTCGAGCGGGACCTCGAGCTCCCACGTGCCCGTCGCGAGCGGCTCGCCCACGGGCTCCAGCGTCTCCGGGTCGAGTGCGCACAGGTCGACGAACTTCACGTACGCGCTCGTGCCCGCAAGGCCGTCCTCGCTCTCCGCCCAGCACTGCTGGACGTACTGCACGCTAGCGTCGTCCGGGTCGGCGTCGTAGAAGTACGCCCCCATGCCGCCGCCGGTCGCCCCCTCGTTCTCCGGAATCGCGATGTTGGAGAAGCCGAGAAGGACCGTCCCCTCGTCGCTGCGCGCCACATCCTCGAAGAGCGTCGGGTCATCGGGAGTCAGGCTGTAGACGACCACGTAGTGCGTGTCGTCACCCAGCACGGCATCAGCGGAGACGGTCAGCCCGCCCGCTGTGGCGCTCGCCCCCGCAGGCTGCACGGCGCCCCCGATGGTCTCGGTCTGCGCCGCGTCCTCACCAAAGACGTCGAGCAGAAACTCGGCGGCCGCCCCAAGCGCACCGGTCGCGTACGCCGTCACCACGCCCGCGCCGAGCGCGATTGCGACCCCGGCCACGACGGCGGCGCGCGGGAAGTGGACGCGGTGCGGCGCGGCCGCGCGGGAGAGCCTTCCCACCAGCTCGTTCTTCTCGCCCGGCGAGAAGGCCATGTCATCGAGCTCCCTGCGATACTCGTCAAACGTCCCTCTCATCGAGATCATCCCCCTTCAAGAGCTCCCTCAGCTTCGCGCGGCCGCGGCTCAGACGGGCGGCGGCAGCGTCCTCGCTGCAGTCGCAGGCCCGAGCGATATCCCTGATCGAGTAGTTCTCGTAGTAGTGGAGGAAGATCGCCTCGCGGTACGCGAGCGGCAGGCGCATCACGGCGCGCAGGACGCGCACCGTCGTCGCAAGGTCGCGCCCCGGCTCGGGCGCCACCGGCTCCGCAACCTCCTCCAAAGCGAGCATGGGCCGCGCGGAGCGGCGGCGCAGCAGGTCACGGCAGAGGTTGGCGGTCACATGAACCACCCAGGCCCGCTCGTGCTCCGCGCTCTCGAAGGGCTCTTTGTGACGCAGCAGCCGCAGCAGCACCTCTTGGCACACGTCCTCGGCGTCGGCGCGCGATCCCAGATAGGTGTAGGCGACGCGCAGGATCAGGTCCGCATAGGCGTTGACCAGGCGTTCGGCCCGTCTTCTCTCGCGCATCGCACACCCCCGTCCTTCTCGCCTCTACCTACGATACGCAGGAGGAGGCCAAATCTGACAGGAAATTCTCCCTGCCAGCTAAAGAGAGGTTTTGTAAACCGGGCTGTCTCGCGCTCGAAACGAGGTCGATTTGAAGGCGTCTTGCCTGATTGTGGGCAACACATTTTATGTCGGGAGTGCAAAAGGGGCCAAGAAACGGCCAGATCGCCACGCTTCTCTGCGTTGTGGGCAACAACGTTGATGTTCTTCTCGCCTGAGCATCAAAGTTTTTGCCCAAAACCTTAGGAAGGGGGTGCGTCGGCGCACGATGACTGGAAAGGACCGCAGGCGAGAAGAACCTCGCACCCGCTACGCGCGCGGGAACGTCACGGTGATCGTGGTGCCCTTGTCAACCTTGCTCTCCAGCGCGATCTGGGCGCCGTGGTAGGCGGCCGCGTGCTTGACGATCGCAAGGCCCAGGCCGGTGCCGCCCATGTCGCGGCTGCGCCCCTTGTCCACGCGATAGAAGCGCTCGAAGACCTTGTCCTGCGACGCCTCGGGGATGCCGATGCCGGTGTCGGAGACGCGCAGGCGCGCGCCGCCGCCGTCGGCCGGAAGCACCCACACGAAGACCTTGCCGCCCGGTCGGTTGTAGCGGATCGCGTTGTCGCAGAGGTTGCTCACGAGCTCGTCGAGCAGGCGCGCGTTGCCGCGCACCATCATCGAGACGCCCTCGACGGAGACGTCGACCCCCGCCTTCCTGGCCTTGGGCGCCAGGCGGTCGGCCACGTCGCGCGCCACGGCGAGCAGGTTCACGCTCTCCGACGGCCCAAAGAGCTCCTGGGAGCCCGCGCGCTCGGACTCGTCGAGCTTGGAGAGGGTGAGGATGTCGCTCACCAGGCTCGAGAGCCGGCGCGCGTCGTCGTAGATGCGCCCCGCGAAGCCGGGGACGTCCTCGGGCCTGGCGATGCCGTCCCGGATGAGCTCGGCGGCGCCGGAGATCGAGGCGATGGGCGTCTTGAGCTCGTGCGTCACGTTGGCGGTGAACTCGCGGCGCAGGTCGGCGGCGTCCTGGATCTGCTCCATACGGTGCATGAGCTGGCCGTGCTGCTCGTTCAGGCGACTCACCAGCGGGTCGAGCTCCTCGTAGGGTGCCACGCCGTCACCCGACGACGGGTCGATCTCCAGGATGGGCTGGACGAAGCGGCGAGACAGCCTGCGCGAGACGAGCCAACTCGCCCCCACCAGCACCACGGCGAACAGGGCGAGGAGCATCAGGTCCTGGAACAGGAACGCCACGACCCCGGCACGGTCAACCGAGAGGCGCACGACCTGTCCCGAATCGAGCCGCTCCGCCTCGTAGAGGCTCATGTAGCCCGCCGTGTCGCTCGAGCGCTCCGAGGAGCCGGACCCCTCGGCGAACGCCGAGACCACCTCGGGTCGGTCGCCGTGGTTGGGCAGCTCGCCGGCGGGCGCCAGGCTGTCGTAGGTGACGGTGCCGTCGGGGCCGATCAGCGTGGCGCGAATGTCCCCAAGCTCGAGCTCGGAGAGCACGGCCGGGTCGTCGTCGGCGAGGTTGAGCAGAGAAGCAATGGTACGGCACTCGCCGGCGAGCTGCTCGTGCTCGTCGGCGAGAAAGGCGCTCTGGTATATGAGGGAGGCGACCACGGTCACGACCACGGCCACGCTCGTGCACGCCACGACGAGCGCGACGAACATGCGATGCGAGAGCGATCCCTTTGCCCCCGGCTGTCTGACCACGCTGCCCCTTTCCTAGCCGCGGACGCGATACCCCACGCCGCGCACGGTCTCGATCAGGTCGGAGGAGCCGTCGAGCTTGGCGCGAACCTGCTGCACGTGCACGTCGACCGTGCGCGACCCCCCGTCGAAGTCCCAGCCCCAGACGCGCTGGAGCAGCGTCTCGCGCGAGAAGACCACGCCCGGGGAGCGCATGAGGAACTCCAGCAGGTCGAACTCGCGCATCGTGAGCTGCACCTCGCGGCCGCCCACGCTGACCTCGCGGCGGTCGGGCCAGAGGGTCACGTCGCCGCAGGTCAGCGAGACGGGCTTCTCGGCCACCGCGGCCTCGCGCCCGGCACGGCGCAACAGGGCCCGCGTACGGCTCACGACCTCCATCATGCCGAAGGGCTTGGAGAGGTAGTCGTCGGCGCCGCCGTCGAGCGCGCGCACGGTGTCGAGCTCGGTGTCCTTGGCCGTGAGCATCATGACCGGCACGTTCTTGAGGCCGGGGGTCCGACGCAGACGGGCCAGGATCTCCAGCCCGTCGGCGTCGGGCAGCATGATGTCGAGAAGGACGGCGTCGGGGGTGCGCTCGGCACAGGCCCGGCGGAACTCGGCGTCATCGGCGCAGCCACGGGCCTCGATGCCACCCTGGCCGAGCGCGTAGACCGTAAGCTCGCGAATGTTCTTGTCGTCCTCGACGTAGTAGACCAACGCTCTTCTCCCGTTCCTGTGCCGTCTCCCGTTGGCCCCGCTAGTCCTCGGCGGGGCGCTGCTGGCTTGCCTTCTCCGCCACCACGTGCTCGCCGGTGACGCGGAAGATCGCCCAGGCAGCGACGCGCTTGGCGAGGTCGCCGATGCGCTCGAAGTACTTGGCCACCATGAGCAGCTCGGGCAGGTACTGCGCGGAGGACTTGCCGGCGCGGATGAGCTCCACCAGCTTGCCCTCCACCTCATCATAGAGCTCGTTGACGCGGTTGTCCTCCTCGACGACGCGCTGGGCGCCCTCCACGTCCGCCGCGGCGAAGGCGGCGCCGGCCTGCTCGACCATCGCGGCGGCGCACTCGGACATCTCGGTGAACTCGCCAGCGAGCTTCTTGGCCGCCTTGGCCGGGATCTCCTCCACCAGGAAGGCGATGTCGCGGGTCATGCCGTCGATGTGCGTGAGGTCGGAGACGATGCGGAAGGACCCCGAGACGAAGCGCAGGTCCTCGCCGATGAGCGGCTGCTGGAGCAGCATCACGTCGAGGCAGTTCTCCTCGATGGCGTTGCGGAGGCGGTCCTCGTTCTTGCGGCCGGCCATGACGCCCTCGGCGGCGCCCTTGTCACCGGTGGCCGCGAGTCCCGCGGCGCGCACGTCGGAGGCGCACTTCTCGGTGAGGCGCCTCAGGTACTCCTCGATGTCGTCGAGCTGCTTGGTGAACTTCGAGCGGGTTGCTGCTGCGGACATTAGCTGAACCTCCCTGATAGGTATTCCTGCGTGCGCTGCTCGCGCGGGTTGGCGAAGAACTCTCGGGTGGGTGCCTCCTCGATGAGCTCGCCGAGATAGAAGAAGACGGTCTTGTCGGCCACACGGGCGGCCTGCTGCATGTTGTGGGTCACGACGACCACGGTGTGGTCCTCGGAGAGCTCCGTCATGAGCTCCTCGACCATGCTCGTGGAGATGGGGTCGAGCGCGGAGGTCGGCTCGTCCATGAGCAGGATCTCGGGGTCGGTGGCGAGGGCGCGCGCGATGCAGAGGCGCTGCTGCTGGCCGCCGGAGAGGCCGAGGCCGCTCTTGTCCAGGTCGTCCTTGACCTCGTCCCAGAGCGCGGCGCGCGTGAGGCAGCGCTCGCAGATCTCGTCGCCCTCGGCCTTGGACAGGCGCCTCATGCGCTTGGGGCCGTAGAGGATGTTCTCGCGGATGCTCATCGGGAACGGGTTGGGGTGCTGGAAGACCATGCCCACGTAGACGCGCAGGGCATTGGCGTCCATCGAGAAGATGTCCTGCCCGTCGAACTCGATCGTGCCCTCGGTGCGCACGCTCTCAACGAAGTCGCACATGCGGTTGAAGGTGCGCAGCAGCGTGGACTTGCCGCAGCCCGAGGGGCCGATGAAGGCCGTGGCCCGGTTGCGCGGGATCTTGAGGTTGATGCCCTTGAGCGCCCGGAAGTCCCCGTACCACAGGTCGAAGTCGCTGACCCTGATGGCGGTCTCGGCCGCGTCCACGGAGCGATAGACGCTCTCGTTAAGCTCTGTGTCCATGTTCCTCCCCCTAGCCAAAGCGGCCCGTCAGGTAGTCGACGAGGCGCTGGTCGTGCGGGTCCGAGAAGATCTGCTGCGTCGTGCCCGTCTCGATCATGTCCCCCACGTAGAAGAACGCCGTGCGGTCCGAGACGCGCGTGGCCTGCTCCATGTTGTGCGTGACGATGATCTCGCAGATGCCGCTCGCGGCGATGTCGCGGATCGTCTCCTCGATCGCGAACGTGGAGATGGGGTCGAGCGCCGAGCAGGGCTCGTCGAAGAGCACCACGTCGGGCTTCATGGCCAGCGTGCGGGCGATGCACAGGCGCTGCTGCTGGCCGCCGGAGAGGGCGTGGGCGGACTGCTTGAGCTTGTCCTTCACCTCGTCCCAGAGCGCCGCCTGCCGAAGCGACGTCTCCACGAGCTCGTCCTCCTCCGCCTTGGTCTTCACGCGGCCGTGCTTCTTGGGCGCGAAGAGGATGTTCTCGCGGATGGACTTGCGGAAGGGCGTGGGCTGCTGGAAGACCATGCCGATGGACTTGCGCAGCTCGAAGAGGTTCTCCTTGGGCGTGTTGATGTCATGCCCGTGATAGTGGATCTCCCCGCCCACGGAGCACCTGGGGATCTCGCGGTTCATGAGGTTCAGGCAGCGCAGGAACGTGGACTTGCCGCAGCCGGACGGGCCGATGAGCGCCGTGACCTGGCCGCCCTCGAAGTCGAGGCTCGTCTTGTGCAGCGCCTCGTGCGTGAGGTCGTAGGTGACCGTCACGTCCTTGGTGCGCAGCAGCGGGAGGTTCTTCTCGCCCGCAGCCTGGTCCTGGATGGTGGTGGTGTCTGTCATTCGGCGGTCAGCCTCCTCGAGAGGAACTTGCCGAGCAGGCGGGCAAGCACGTTGAACAGGAGCACGCAGACGAGAAGGATCGTAGCGGTTCCCCAGACGATCTCCGTGGAGCCGGCCGTGGGCTCGGAGGTGAGTCGCCAGATGTAGACGGCGAGCGAGCAGGCCGGGCGGAAGATGTTGAAGGGGTTGGTGGGGCTCAGCAGGTTGAGCGAGCCAAAGTTCAGGCGCGCGGGCGCGGAGCCGGCGGTGAAGATCAGCGCGGCGGCCTCGCCGAACACGCGGCCCGCGGAGAGCACAATGCCGGTGACGATCGCAGGCATGGCGGCGGGCAGAAGCACGTTGAGCGTGGTCTCCCAGCGCGTGAGGCCCATCGCGAGGGCGGCGTCGCGCTGGCTGCGCGGCACGTCCTCGAGCGCCTGCTGGATGGTGCGGACGAGGATGGGGATGTTGAACATCGTGAGCGCGCAGGCGCCGGCGATGATCGAGATGCCCCAGCCGAGCGTCACCACGAAGAAGAGCGAGCCGAACATGCCGACGACGATCGAGGGGAGGCTCGAGAGGGTCTCGATCGCCGTCTTGGCGGCGGAGGTGACCCAGTTGTCCGGCGCGTACTCCACGAGGAAGATGGCGGCGCCGAGCGAGATGGGGACCGAGATGACGAGCGTCACCAGGAGCAGGTAGAAGGAGTCCCACAGCTGGTAGAGGATGCCGGGGAGGACCTCGTCGTTGTAGGGGTTGGTGAGGAACCCCGGCGTGAGCGCGCGACCGGCGCCGCGGACGATGATGTAGGCGATGATCGCGACGACGAGCAGGATGACCAGGCCCACGATCACGGTGAGCACGCCTGTTGCGATCTTGTCCTGACGGTCGATGCGCGCGACGTGGGCGTCGAGGGAGCGGTTAGCCATTCGCCTTCGCCCCCTTCCTGCCGATGAGGTGGATGATCATGATGAAGACGAGCGACATGACGAGCAGGAGCAGGCCGAGGGTCCACAGGGCGTGGTAGTACTCGGAGCCGGAGACCGCGTTGGAGAGGCCGGCCGTGAGCGCGGCCGTGAGTGTGGACGCCGGGTCGAGAAGACCGGTGGGCATGGAGCGCTCGACGCCGCCGATGACCATCTGGACGGCGAGCGTCTCGCCGAAGGCGCGCGTCATGCCGAGGATGACCGCGGTCATGAGCGAGGGCGTTGCGCTCTTGAGGACCACGTTCCAGGTGGTCTGCCAGCGCGTGCACCCGAGCGCGTAGGAGCCCTCGCGGTACTGGTTGGGGACCGCGCGCAGGGCGTCCATCGAGAGCGTGGTAATCGTCGGCAGAATCATGATGGCGAGCACGATCGAGCCCGAGAGGATGCCCGCACCGGTGGCCGCGGCGTCGCCGAAGATGGCCTTGATGAGGGAGTTGATCACGTAGAGGCCGAGCACGCCGTAGACGACCGAGGGGATGCCCACCAGAAGCTCGATGACCGGCTGGAAGACGCGCCGGCCAAAGCCCGGGGCGACCTCCACGACAAAGATCGCCGATCCGATGGCGATGGGCAGGGCGAAGAGGGTCGAGAGCAGCGTCACGGCGAAGGAGCCCACGATCATGGGCAGCGCGCCGTAGCGCTCCTGCTCGGGGATCCAGTTCTGGCCGGTGAAGAACGCGATCGGGTCCATGCCGTCGACGAAGAAGGTGGAGAGGCCCTGCTGGGCCACCATGAAGATCAGCGTGACGACGACAAGGGCGACGAGCGCAACGCAGAAGCCGGTGATGCCCAGTCCTATGTTCTCGAGCCTCCGCTTGGGCATGAGGTTTGCCATGTGGGAGAGCCTTTCTCGTCAGGGGGCGGCGGCGCCCCCCGTGCGAGGGACGCCGCCAGCAGGGAATGAGGTCTGGGTTAGGCGACCGGGGTGACGTTGCCCTCGGCGTCCTTCTGGACCTTCATGTCGCCCATGGGGATGAAGCCCTCCTCCACGACGGTGGAGGCAAAGTCCTCGGAGAGCATGAACTCGATGAAGGCCTTGGTCACGGGCGCGGTGGACTCGTCCTCGTCGGAGCGGGTGTACATGTGCTCGTAGGCCCAGATGTTGAAGTCGCCGGACTCGACGTTCTCCTGGGTCGGGTCGATGCCGTCGACGGAGAGGGCCTTGATGCCGTCGCTCTCCATGTAGTTGAAGGCGACGTAGGAGATGGAGCCCTCGGTCGCGGCGACCTGCTCGACGACGGTGCCCGAGGAGTCGACCTCGGCGACCGGACGGAAGCTGTCCGGGGCGGTCTCGCCGGCGAGGACGGCGTTCTCGAAGGTGGCGCGGGTGCCCGAGCCGGCCTCGCGCTGGATGACCTGGATGGCGCCCGCGGTGCCGCCGACCTCGGACCAGTCGGTGATCTCGCCGAGGAAGATGCCCTTGAGCTGGTCGGTCGTGATGTCGTCGATGTCGACGTTGGCGTTCACGATCGGGCCCATGCCCACGATGCAGACCTGGTTGTCGACGAGGTTCTCGAGCTGGTCGCCTTCGAGCTTCTCCTCGGCGAAGACGTCGGAGCGGCCGATCTGGACGGAGCCCTCGGCGACCTGCGAGAGGCCCTGGCCGGAGCCGCCGGCGGAGATGGCGATGGAGACGTTCTGGTTGGCGTCCATGAAGGCGTCGGCGGCCTTCTCGACGAGCGGCTGGAAGGAGGTGGCGCCGGAGCAGGAGATGGAGCCGGAGAGCTCGGCGTCGGCGGAGCCCTCGTCGCCCTCGGCGGTGGTGTCGGAGGCGGTGTTGCCGCCGCAGGCGGCGAGGCCGGCGATGGCGGCGGTGGCGCCGAAGACGCCCATGAACTGACGACGCGTGAGATCAAGCTTGGACATGAACAATCCTTTCCCGTGGATGTGGCCGGCGCCCCGCGGGGTCCCGACCGGTTCAGCGAGAATGCTAGGCACGCGTCGCGCCCTTTTCGGCCGTATTTCCGATGCATTACGGCAGCCTGACTGTCCCTTACAATTGGCTTACAGGGCGCCTTACAAACGGCGCCGAATTGTAAGCTTCCGTTCGCCGACTCTTCTCACCTGCGGGTTCTACCGTTCGGCGGACCCTTACAAAGGTCCTTCTCGCCTCCCGCGCCCTCCGTTTGTGGATGGTTTGTCAGGCACCGAGCAAATATCGCAAGGTACCTTGAAATCTCCCCCAACCCGTCTCACAATGACCCCTTGTCGAAAGGAGTCACATGAAGAAGAAGGAAGAGGAGAAGAAGGGGCTCACGGGCCGCGAGGTCGTCCGCACCATCGGCGGCAGCATCCGCGAGTTCAAGGGAGCCTCGATCGCCACGCCGATCATCGTCTCGGGAGAGGTGGTCATGGAGGTGGCGATCCCCTTCGTCACCGCCCAGCTGATCAATGCCATCCAGGCCGGCGCCACGCTCGCCGACATGCTCCCCTACGCGCTGCAGCTCGTGCTCATGGCGCTCGCGTCGCTCGCCTTTGGCATCGGCGCCGGCATCACCTGCAGCCAAGCGAGCTGCGGCCTTGCCATGAACCTGCGCCACGACGTCTTCGCCGCGGTCCAGCGCTTCAGCTTCGCCAACATCGACCAGTTCTCGTCGAGCTCGCTCGTGACGCGCCTCACCACGGACATCACCAACGTGCAGCTCGCCTACATGATGGTCATCCGCACTGCCATCCGCTGTCCGTTTTTGCTGCTCGCGGGCATCGTCATGGCCTTCATCATGGCCGGACCCCTGGCGCTCGTCTTTGTGATCATCGTGCCGATCCTGGGCTTTGGCCTCTACAAGGTCGTGCGCACCGTGCACCCGATCTTCCGCTCGGTCTTCCACAAGTACGACGCCCTCAACGAGTCCATCGAGGAGAACGTCACCGGTATGCGCGACGTCAAGAGCTACGTCCGCCAGGACTATGAGAAGGAGAAGTTCGGCCGCGCCGCCCAGGACGTCTGCGCCGACTTCACCCGTGCCGAGAAGATCCTCGCGCTCAACACGCCGATGATGAACTTCGCGGTCTACACGGTCTTTGCCGTGACCCTGCAGTTTGGCAGCTACCTCATCATCTCCAGCCAGGGCACGCTGCTCAACGTGGGCCAGCTCTCGGCGCTCACCACCTACGGCTTCATGATCCTCATGGCGCTCATGATGGTCTCGATGGTCTTCGCCATGATCACGATGGCCCAGGAGAGCGCCGAGCGCATCTGCGAGGTCCTCACGACCGAGCCCACGATCAAGAACCCCGCCCACCCCGAGACCGAGATGGCAGACGGTTCGATCGACTTCGACAACGTCACGTTCAAGTACTCCGAGAAGGCCGAGCACCGCGCCCTCGCCGAGATCGACCTGCACATCAAGAGCGGCGAGACGATCGGCATCATGGGCGGCACCGGTTCCGCCAAGACCTCGCTCGTGAACCTCATCAGCCGCCTCTACGACGTCACCGAGGGCTCCGTTAAGGTCGGCGGCGTGGACG
Organism: uncultured Atopobiaceae bacterium; assembly: GCA_963928085.1. Classification (GTDB taxonomy): domain Bacteria; phylum Actinomycetota; class Coriobacteriia; order Coriobacteriales; family Atopobiaceae; genus Thermophilibacter. The sequence goes on along the minus strand of CAWVDR010000001.1, from coordinate 591,673 downwards.
TGCGCGACTACGACCTCGAGTTCCTGCGCAACAACGTCGCGGTGGTGCTGCAGAAGAACGTGCTCTTCTCGGGCACCATCAAGGAGAACCTGCGCTGGGGCAACCCTAACGCAACCTACGACGAGCTCGTGGAGGTCTGCAAGCTCGCCCAGGCAGACGAGTTCATCCAGGGCCTGCCCAAGCAGTACGACTACTACATCGAGCAGGGCGGAACCAACGTCTCCGGCGGCCAGAAGCAGCGCCTGTGCATCGCCCGCGCGCTGCTCAAGCACCCCAAGGTCCTGATCCTGGACGACTCCACCTCCGCCGTGGACACCAAGACCGACGCGCTGATCCGCGAGGGCCTCAAGACCTACCTGCCCGAGGCAACCAAGATCATCATCGCCCAGCGCGTGAGCTCGGTGCAGGACGCCGACCGCATCCTCGTGCTGGACAACGGCCACATCGCCGGGCTCGGCACCCACGAGGAGCTCCTCGAGACCTGCCCGTTCTACCGCGACACCTACCTCGCGCAGAGCCGCACGAGCCAGGAGGCCGAGAAGGACGACGACGCCGTCGCGGACGTCGCGCCCGTGGAGGGAGGTGAGGCCGATGGCCGCTAGGAACAACTCCGCAGAGAGCATCCTCAAGAACGTCACCGGCTCCAACCAGCCGACCGAGCCCGAGCGCGAGCCCGAGCGCCAGAACGTCGCCGGCCGCCAGGTCGCGGCCCCGCAGCGTCGCGGCGGACGGGGCAAGACGCTCGGACGCCTCATCAAGACGCTCTTCTCGTTCTATCCCAAGATGCTGCCGCTCGTGATCCTCTGCATCGTGGTCTCGGCCGTGCTCTCGGCCCTGCCCGCCACGTTCATGCAGCGCACGCTCGAAATTGTGACCGCCAACTGGGAGGGCGGCGACTGGGGGTCCGTCGCCGGCCAGGTGGGCTCGCTCGTGCTCACGCTCGTGGGCATCTACGTGGTCTCGCTCGTCCTCAACTTCACCTGGACCCGCGCGATGGCGATCATCACGCAGGGCTCGCTCGAGAAGTTCCGCGAGCAGCTCTTTGGCCACATGCAGGACCTGCCGATCAGCTACTTTGACCAGCACCAGCGCGGCGACATCATGAGCCACTACACCAACGACATCGACGCCCTGCGCCAGATGATCGGCCAGTCGCTGCCCAACATCACGCTGACGTTTGTCACCTGCGTCTCGGTCATCACCGTCATGGTCTACTACAGCGTGTGGATGTGCCTCGTCGTCGTTGCCGGCGTGCTCTTCATGGCCTACATGACCAAGCAGCTCGGCGGCCGCTCCGCGCGCAACTTCGTGGCACAGCAGAAGGAAATCGGCATCGTCGAGGGTCACGTCGAGGAGGTCATGAACGGCCAGCGCGTGGTCAAGGTCTTCTGCCACGAGGAGGCCGCACAGGAGGACTTCGACGTCCGCAACCGTCGCCTCTTCGAGGCGAGCCGCGCCGCGAACATGTACACCAACACGCTGGGCCCGATCCTCATGAACCTCGGCAACCTGATCTACGTCATCGTGGCGCTCGCGGGCGGCGTGTTCATCGAGACCGGCGTGCCCAACCTCTCCATCTCGGGCCTGCCCTTCTCGATCGCCGTCACGGTGCCGTTCCTCAACATGACCAAGCAGTTCGCCGGACAGATCGGCCAGATCTCCCAGCAGATCAACTCCGTCGTCATGGGCCTCGCGGGCGCCGAGCGCATCTTCGAGCTCATGGACGAGCCGGTGGAGCACGACGAGGGCTACGTCGAGCTCGTGGCCTGCACGATCGACCGCGACGGCAACGTACGCGAGTGCGACCGCCGCTCCGGCGACTGGGCCGGCCAGTGGGCGTGGCGCCACCCGCACGGCGACGGCTCGCTCACCTACACCCCGCTCGCCGGCGACGTGCGCCTCTTCGACGTGGACTTTGCCTACCGCCCGGGCCACACCGTCCTGCACGACGTGAGCGTCTGGGCCAAGCCCGGTCAGAAGGTCGCCTTCGTGGGCGCCACTGGCGCGGGAAAGACCACGATCACCAACCTCATCAACCGCTTCTACGACATCGCCGACGGCAAGATCCGCTACGACGGCATCAACATCAACAAGATCAAGAAGCCGGACCTGCGCCGCTCTCTCGGCGTGGTGCTCCAGGACGTGAACCTGTTCACGGGCACCGTCATGGACAACATCCGCTTTGGCCGTCTCGACGCCTCCGACGAGGAGTGCATGGCGGCGGCGCGCCTGGTGGGTGCCGACGGCTTCATCAAGCGCCTGCCCGAGGGCTACAACACCATGCTCACGGACAACGGCTCCAACCTGTCGCAGGGCCAGCGCCAGCTGCTCTCAATCGCGCGCTGCGCCGTCGCGGACCCGCCGGTGATGATTCTCGACGAGGCCACGTCCTCGATCGACACCCACACCGAGGAGATCGTCCAGCGCGGCATGGACGCGCTCATGACCGGTCGCACCACGTTCGTCATCGCGCACCGCCTCTCCACCGTACGCAACTCCGACGCGATCATCGTCCTGGACCACGGCCGCATCATCGAGCGCGGCACCCACGACGAGCTGATCGCCAAGAGGGGCACGTACTACCAGCTCTACACCGGCGCCTTCGAGCTCGAGTAGCGAGCGACAAGAACCCGCGTCCTCCTCTGGCGCCCCGCCCGCACCCCGCGGACGGAGCGCCCTCTCATGTCGTGCGATCCGTGAATCCCCGCCCTTGTCGCCCGGCGTTCCGGGAATCCCCGCCCTTGTCCGCTACCCTTCTACGAATCCCGGCCCTTGTCCGCACTCAATCTAGGGCCTCGCGGGGTTGTCCGACTGCGCCGGGTTTCTCGCCCTCAAGACCATTCTTTTGCGGGCATCCCTGGAACAAGGTCGCGATTTTCTAGAAGAGTGGGCGACAAGGGCGGCGATTCTTAGAATGCCCGGCGACAAGGGTGCGATTTCTGAGACGCCCGCCGGACAAGGGCGGCGATTCTTAGAAGCACCCGCGACAAGGGTGCGAATTCCTAGACAGGCGGGCGAGAAGAACGTTCTTCTCGCCCGCCTTTGCTAGGTACCATGGAAATATCGCATGGTACCTTGACATCTTACGTGCAGCGTCGCAGAGTTGTGCGCGTATCGTCAACCGCGAAAGGAAGCGCCATGTGCGAAACAGCCGCACAGCCAAGCACCGAGCTGCAGATCCTTCGTAGGCTCGGCTACTTTGGCTACTACCTTCACACGCACTGGGGCGGCCGCAACGGCAAGCAGCACATCCTCGTGGACCTGCTCGCCCACGACGGCTGCATGACCCAGCGCGAGCTCCAGGAGGCGTCGTGCATCACGTCCGCCTCGCTCTCCGAGGTCGTGACCAAGCTCGAGACGGAGGGCCTGCTCTCCCGCGAGCGCTCCGAGACCGACCGTCGGCAGCTCACCCTCACGCTCACCGACGAGGGCCGGCGCCGCGCGCGAGACTTCATCGAGAGCCGCCGGGAGTTCGAGGGCCTTGCCTTCGACTGCCTGACGCCCGCCGAGAGGGACCGTCTGCTCGAGACGCTCGACCGCGTGGCCGAGCGCTGGGAGGAGATCGAGGCCGAGAAGCGAGAGGAGGCCGCATGCAGCAGGAGCTAGTCGCCGAGCAGCAGTTCGAAAAGACCGCCGCGCACATGACCTACCCCCAGATCATGCGTCGTCTCATGGGGAGCATCCGGCAGTACAAGGGCGCCGCCATAGCCACTCCCCTGCTGGTGCTCGGCGAGGTCGTCTTTGAGGTGCTGATCCCGCTGCTCACCGCCGACCTCATCGACGCGATCAAGGCCGGCGCGGACCTCTCGGAGATCCTCTCCACCGGCGGGCTTCTTGCCCTCATGGCGCTCATCTCGCTCGCCTTTGGCGCCGCAGCGGGCCTCACCTGCGCGAAGGCATCCGTCGGCTTTGCCAAGAACCTCCGCAAGGACATGTTCTACAACATCCAGACGTTCTCCTTCGCGGTGATCGACCGCTTCTCCAGCTCGTCGCTCGTAACGCGCCTCACCACTGACGTCATGAACGTGCAGATGGCCTACATGATGCTCATCCGCACCGCCATCCGCTCCCCGTTCATGCTCATCGGCGCCTTCATCGCCGCCTACACGATGGCGGGATGGCTGGCCGTCGTCTTTGTGGTGGTCATCCCCGTGCTGGCCGTGGCCCTTCTCGCCGTGGTGCGCAAGGTCACGCCGATCTTCCGCCGCATCTTCCGCAAGTACGACGCCCTGAACGAGCGCGCCGAGGAGAACCTCTCCGGCATCCGCGTGGTCAAGTCCTACGTTCGCGAGGACTACGAGAAGCAGAAGTACGACGCCGCGGCGAGCGAGGTCCAGCGCGACTTCACGCACGCCGAGCGCATCCTCGCCCTCAACGCGCCGATCATGAACTTCTGCGTCTACACCGTCATGGTGTTCGTGATCTACGTGGGCTCCTACGCCATCGTCTCCACCCGCGGCGAGCTTCTGGACGTGGGCCAGTTCTCGTCGCTCATCACCTACGGCTTCATGATGCTCATGAGCCTCATGATGCTCTCCATGATCTTTGCCATGGTCGTCATGTCCGAGGAGAACGCACGCCGCATCTTTGAGGTGCTCGACGCCAAGACCACGATCGAGCAGCCGGAGGACCCCGTCTACGAGGTGGCCGACGGCTCGATCGACTTCGACCACGTGGGCTTCTCCTACAAGGGCGACAAGAACCACGAGTCCCTGCGCGAGGTCGACCTGCACATCAAGAGCGGCGAGGTCATCGGCGTGATCGGCTCCACGGGTTCGGCCAAGTCCACGCTCGTCCAGCTCATCCCGCGCCTCTACGACGTCACCGAGGGCACCGTGCGCGTGGGCGGCGTCGACGTGCGCGACTACGACCTTGACACGCTGCGCAACGCCGTGGCCATGGTGCTCCAGAAGAACGTGCTCTTCTCGGGCACGATCAAGGACAACCTTCGCTGGGGCAAGCAGGACGCCACCGACGAGGAGATCCTCGAGGCGGCGCGCCTGGCGCAGGCAGACGAGTTCGTCCAGACCTTCCCCGACAAGTACGACACGCACATCGAACAGGGCGGCACCAACGTCTCCGGCGGCCAGAAGCAGCGCCTGTGCATCGCGCGCGCCCTGCTCAAGCACCCCAAGATCCTCATCCTCGACGACTCCACGAGCGCCGTCGACACCAAGACCGACAAGCTCATCCGCGAGGGGTTCAAGAACTACCTCCCCGAGACCACCAAGATCATCATCGCGCAGCGCACCTCGAGCGTGGAGGACGCGGACCGCATCGTGGTCATGGACTCGGGCCGCATCAACGACGTGGGCACTCACGAGGAGCTGCTGCGCCGCAACGCGATCTATCGCGAGGTCTACCTCTCGCAGAACAAGCAGAGCCATGACGAGAAGAACCTCGACGAGCTGGAGGTGAGCGAGAATGGCCGATAAGCCCGCCGCCGCGCGCGGACGCGCGCCCAAGTCGATCGGACGCACGGCACTGCGCGTCCTCAAGATGCTGCGGAAGTTCTACCCCGTGATGCTGCCGACCGTGGCCGTCTGCATCCTCGTGCAGTGCGTGGTCCAGGCCACGCCCAACGTCTTCATGGAGCGCTGCCTCACCGTCGTGGGCGAGTTCTGGGAGAGCGGCGACTGGGCGGCCGCCCAGCCCGAGGTCTTCAAGAACGCTGCGATTCTCGCCGTCATGTACTTCCTGAGCCTGATCTGCAACGCCGTATGGCAGCAGCTCATGGCGATTCTCACGCAGGGAGCGCTCAAGAAGTTCCGCTGCCTCATGTTCGACCACATGCAGGACCTGCCGATCCGCTACTTTGACACGCACCCGCACGGCGACATCATGAGCTACTACACCAACGACGTCGACGCCCTGCGCCAGATGATCGCGCAGTCGCTGCCGCAGCTCTTCCTCACGACGCTCATGCTGATCTCCGTGAGCTGCATCATGATCTACTACAGCCTGCCGCTGACGCTCGTCGTGGTGGGCGGTGCCGTGGTGATGGCACTTCTCGCCAAGACGCTGGCCGGGCGCTCCGCGAGGAACTTCCTGCGCACCCAGCGCGCAGTGGCGACCGTCGAGGGCCACGTCGAGGAGATCATGAACGGCGAGAAGGTCGTCAAGGTCTTCTGCCACGAGCGTCAGACCGAGGCGGCCTTCGACGTGCTGAACGACGAGCTCGAGGCCGCGGCGCGCGCCGCCAACTCCTACGCCAACACGCTGATGCCGATCCTCATGAACGCCGGCAACCTGCTCTACGTCATCGTTGCCGTGGCAAGCGGCGTCTTTCTCGTCACGGGCATCCCCAACCCCTCGATCTCGGGCCTGCCGCTCACGATCGCCGTGGCCGTGCCCTTCCTCAACATGACCAAGCAGTTCGCCAACCAAATCGGCCAGATCTCCAACCAGGTGAACTCCGTCGTCATGGGCCTCGCCGGCGCCGAGCGCATCTTCGAGCTGCTGGACGAGCCCATCGAGGAGGACGAGGGCTACGTCGAGCTCGTGGCCTGCACGATCGACCGCGACGGTAAGGTCACCGAGTGCGACCGTCGCGCCCACGATTGGGCGGGGCAGTGGGCCTGGCGCCACCCGCACCAGGCCGATGGCAGCGTCACCTACACCCCACTCGCCGGCGACGTGCGCCTCTTCGACGTGGACTTTGCCTACGAACCGGGACACACCGTGCTCCACAACGTCTCGCTCTACGCCAAGCCAGGCCAGAAGGTCGCCTTCGTGGGCGCCACGGGCGCGGGCAAGACCACAATCACCAACCTGCTGAACCGCTTCTATGACATAGAGGACGGCAAGATCCGCTACGACGGCATCAACATCAACAAGATCAAGAAGCCGGACCTGAGGCGGTCCCTGGGCGTCGTCCTGCAGGACGTGAACCTGTTCACGGGCACCGTCATGGACAACATCCGCTACGGGCGCCTCGACGCCACGGATGACGAGTGCATCGCCGCGGCGCGCCTGGCCGGCGCCGATGACTTCGTGCGCCGCCTCCCCGACGGCTACGACACGATGCTCACGGACAACGGCTCCAACCTGTCGCAGGGACAGCGTCAGCTGCTCTCGATCGCGCGCGCGGCGGTTGCCGACCCGCCGGTCATGGTGCTGGACGAGGCCACGTCCTCGATCGACACGCGCACCGAGGCGATCGTCCAGCGCGGCATGGACGCGCTCATGACCGGGCGCACCACGTTCGTGATCGCGCACCGTCTGAGCACGGTCCGCAACTCCGACGTCATCATCGTGCTCGACCACGGCCGCATCATCGAGCGCGGCACCCACGACGAGCTCATCGCAAAGAAGGGCACGTACTATCAGCTCTACACGGGCGCCTTCGAGCTCGAGTAGCTGTCGTCACAAATCGCGCGGGTAGCCGCCCGCGGGCTTTCCTCCGGGAGGTGCGCTTCGCGAGAACCTCCCTCCGGAAAGCCCGCGGGCGGCCCTCGTTTGTGCCGGGGCTGTTACCGAGGGGACGTCCTTGTCGCCCGTCGTTCTAAGAAACGTCGGGCTTATCCGTCAGCGTTCCGGGAATCCCGGCCCTTGTCGCCCGACGTTCCGGAAAATGGAGTCCTTGTCCGCAGGCGCTCCGGAAATCCTGGCACTTGTCCACACTCGATCTAGGACCTCGCGGGGTTGTCCGACTGCGCCGGGTTTCTCGCCCTCAAAACCATACTTTTGCTGGCATCCCTGGGACAAGGTCGCGATTTTCTAGAAGAGTGGGCGACAAGGGCGCGATTTCTTAGACGCCCGCCGGACAAGGGCGGGTTTTTCCGGACGGTCCCTCATGCGACGGCGCAGGACACCCTGTTTTCCGCCCATCCGGCGACCGGGGGCGCTTTGCCGGCCGAGCGTGGGCGCCACCGCGGCGACACGGCATCCCATGCCCGTAAGAGCAAGACCTGGAGCTGGGAAAACGTCCCGCCGTGCAAGCCAGCGAACAGCCTGCCGCAAGTTGAGGAATCACATTTTTCCGATGAGCGGGAATCTCACGGAGCATGCGATACGGTGTAGCCATGTCGATCCTGCTCTCACATACCACCGCACTCGAGGCCCTGAGGAGCATGGCGCTGAAGCGCCGACTCGAGCACGGCGAGCGAGCGACCATCCCGTTGCCGGAGAAGTCTCCCGGCAAGCCCGAGCTCATGGCCGTCCTCGGACGGTTCCCGCAGCTCTCCCTGCCGCTCCATGTCAACGCCGCGCGCAGGGGGCACGCCGTCTCGCCGCAGCTCGCATGCGTGCATCGCTCGCGCGTGGCACTTCCCGCCGGCTCCGCAATCAGGCTCTCCGACGATATCTACTGCTCCTCCCCCGAGCACCTCGTCGTCCAGATGGCCCCCTCGCTCACCCGGCTGGAGGTCATCTTCCTCCTCGGAGAGCTTCTGGGAACCTACGCCATCGCACCGGACCACGAGGAAGGGATGTTCAACCGGCGCCAGCCGCTCACGACGCGCGAGCACGTCCTCGCCCACCTCGACGCGCTCGGACCGGTCCCCGGCACGGCGCAGGTCCGCTCGGCGCTTTCCTCCGCATGCGAGCGGTCCGCATCGCCCTACGAGACGCGCCTCTCCATGCGCCTCGGGCTCAAGCCGGCACTCGGCGGCTATCACCTGAGAGTCCTCTCCATGAATGCCCCGCTCGAGGTCATGCGTATCGGATCGGCGCTCGGACCGGGAACCAGGAAGCCGGACGTCCTTCTTGGCTCCACGAACGTGCACGCGCCGTTCTCCGGGGTCTCGTTCGACTACAACGGCGGAATCCACAGGACCCCCGACGCCTTCGAGCGCGACGCGCGCCGCCAGAACGAGATGCTCGCGGTGGACTTCAAGAACTACGTCCTCACCAAGAGCCTCTACGACGACCTCGACTACATGGACGATATCGTTGCGCAGGCACGGGCCGACCTCGGCGTCAATCCGCCGCATCTCACCCGCGACGAGGCGGTGCGACGGCGGGCGCGGCGCGCGTGGCTGCACGATGAGCTCGAGCTCATCGACGGCCTCCACTGGAACGGTCGCGATCGGGAGCGGAGGGCGGTAGACAGCATCCCCGATGAGCCGCCGCTCGAGGTTGTGCCCCTCGACGCGTACGGACTCGCATAGGTTGACGGGACCGCCCGGAAATCGCCGCCCTTGTCGGCGCGCGGTCTAAGAATCGCAGCCCTTGTCAGCGACCCGTCTAGAAATCACGGTCCTTGTCCCGCAGTGTTCTAAAGAAAGCCGCCCTTGTACGAACCAGAGGGCAGTTCGGCAGACAAGGGCGGCAATTCGTGGACGGGCACCGGACAAGGGCAGGTTTTTCTAGAGGGTCCGGCGACAAGGGCGGCGATTCCTGGAATGACAAGCGCAACGCTAGCGCTCGATCGCTCGCATCGAGATGCCTTCCACAATCAGGCTCGCACCACCCACGATCAGATAGGCGGCGATCACGTACCCAAAGACAACGCCCGAGAACGCCGGCATGATCAAGAACGCCACGCCGCAGACGATGTTGAGGACACCCGTTACCGTGGTGAGCCCCGAGTCCGGCAGGCCGAAGTAGCGAAGACGGCGCGCATAGGTGACGCGCTCCGCGCCCGAGATGATGAACAGGAACGCCAGCAGGAACACGACCGTTCCGGCCGTGAGGTAGGCCGGCAGCGTCAGCAGCATGATGCCGAGAAGGGCGTTGAGCACGCCCATCACGAGCATCGTGGGGCTGCGGAAGAGCTCGGGCATGTGCACGTACGACGCCACCTCCCCGAGGCCTCCCACGATGAGCGCCGCGGCGACGATGCCCTGGATGAGCGCGTAGATGCTGAGGGGCGCCGCCGCGCTCGCAATGCCCGCGAGGACGAGAAGGGCCCCGATCACGATGGTCCAGATCCGCGCGTGGCGCACGCCGGCGTTCCAACGCTCGACGAAGTCGCCGACATGATCGAAGTCAGAGTTGTATCGCTCCATTGAGGTTCCCTCCAAAGAAAAACGGCCCGGACGGTTCCGGACCGGCTGATACTTCTCTTCTGCCCAAAGTGCCCGGAACGAACCGGACCCCGTGGAAGTGGGGAAACCATCACAGGCCCGTCACATCGCTGCCGGCGCCCTGAGAGAGGAGCGACCTAGCGCCTTCTGCGACGATGGTTCTCGCGAATGATGTCGATCGCCACCCACACGCCGAGCACGAACGCGGCGAGGTACCCCAAAAAGCCGATGATGGGAATGCCAAAGATGACCGGCTGGATGCGTGCGTAGTAGACCACGGACGAGCCGATGAAGAGGCCCGCCACGATGACGCTCATCGTGAGGCGGTTTGCGATGCGCGACAGGTCCTCGAGCGGGTCCGCCGTTCCGGCGAGGTCGAGGTTCACACGGAGCTGGCCGCGCGTGAGCATGCGCATGGCGAGACCGGCGTCCCCCGCGGCGCTGAGCAGGCCATGGGTGGCCGCCACGGACTCACGGGCAAGGCGGTCCGTCTCGCGGCGGACGAGGTCGGAAACGCTGCCGTGGGCGCGAAGGTGCGCATGGATGATCTCGACGATTGAGGTTTCCGGAAGCAGGTCGTGCACCGTACCCTCGAGCGTGACGAGCGAGCGGGCGAGCATCGTCACCGAGCTGGGCAGCTCGATGCCATCCTTCTGCGCCATGGAGATCAGCGCGTTGAGGAACGAGCCCACGTCGAGGTCGGAGAGGTCGGAGAGACCGTAGTCGGCGACGATGGCGTCGAGGTCGGCCAGGAGGTGCGCCTGCTCCACATCGGAGGTATCGGAGACCGAGAATCGCTTGAGCCCCTCGGCGAGTCCGGGAGAGTCGCAGGCAGCAACGGCCGTCACCATGTCACGCATCGCGGAGCGGTCGTGGCTAGAAAGCCTGCCCATGATGCCGAGGTCGAGATAGACGATCTTGCCCCCCACGACCACGAGGTTGCCGGGGTGCGGGTCGGCGTGGAAGAACCCGTCGTCGAGCATCTGGCTCGTGTAGTTGTCCGCAAGCTTGATGCCGATCTCGGAGAGGTCGTATCCGGCGGCGAGAAGCCGCGCCGAGTCGTTGATCGGGATGCCCTCGACGTAGTCCATGACCACGACGTGCCGGGTGCACAGGGACGGGTAGGGCTTGGGGCAGTCGACGAAGGCGCAGCTCGCGTTGTTGCGACGGAACTCCTCGAGACTGCGCGCCTCCACGAGGAAGTCCGTCTCCTCACGGAAGCTCTGCCAGAGCTCGTCCACGACCGACTGCAGGTCGAGGAACTGGTCGTCGCCCATGAAGCGCATCGCGTGGCGCGCGAGCGAGCGCATGATCGAGATGTCCTGCGCCATGATCTCCTGCACGTGGGGGCGCTGGATCTTCACGGCCACGAGCTCGCCGGTGACGAGACGCGCCTTGTGGACCTGCGCGACGGAGGCCGACCCCAGGGGACGGTCGTCGATGGCGTCAAAGATGTCCTCGATCGGGCGGTCATACTCGGCGCGCAGCGCCGCGAGCACGGTGTCGCGATCCATGGGCTCCACGTCGGTGCGCAGGCGCGAGAGCTCGCGCGTGAAGCTCTCGGGCAGGATCTCGGAGCGCATGGAGAGAATCTGGCCGGCCTTGACGAAGGTCGGCCCCAGCTCCTCGAGCATGCGGCGCAGGCTCTTGGGCGTGAGCCCGTGGAAGATGTCATAGCGGCGCACGATCTGGAGCATCTCGCCGATGCGCGCGAGCCGAGAGCCGCGCGTGAGCGCGAACTCGTCGTCGCTGCGTCCCCCAAAGAGGCCGATCGTCTGGCGGTCCCCCACCATCGACTCGCGGCTCACCTGCTCGTACCATGCGTCGAGCAGCTCCTGGGCAGAGCGCGCCGCACGAGCGGTGAGTTCCTCGGGCGTAGGTTCGCCCTCCGGAACGGCATCCTCGTCGTGCGGCACCGCCTCGTCCTCGGGCGAGCCGTCCAGCTCCAGCTTCTCGTCCTTGTCGTGCGCCACGCCTCGTACCTACTCGGCGTCCGCCGCGTCCTCGGCGCCGTCCTCGACGTCCACCTTGACGGTCTCGGCGTCAATCTCGGCGGACATGGCGGCAACCTTCTCGGCAAAGGCGGCGCGCTCCTCCGCGGTCATCGACGAGAGCCGGGCGCGGAGCGCGTTGTCGGAGGTGTTCTCGACGACCTCCTTGACCTTGTGCGTAAGCTCCTGATTGAGCGTCTTGCCCTGCTCGACCGTCAGCTCGCCCTTCTTCACGAGCTCCTCGACGACCTCCTGGGTCTTCTCGGCACCCGTGGCAACGGCGCCCACGCCGGCCAGGAACATCTTGCGCAGGCCCTCGGTCAGGTCAAAGTCAGCCATGTCCGCTCCCTTCGTCCGCTTTGGGCGCACGGCGCCCCCTCCATGCTCACTCTTCTACCCCGGTTGGGGAGCGACTACTCGACGGGCGCGGTGAACGGCGCGGCGGGCGCGCGGCGACCGAGAAGGGCGCGGAGCAGCTCCTCCACCGTGTCCACCACGATGCAGGCGCCCGCCGCCTCCAGCTCGCCGGGAGGCGTCGCGCCGCCATAGGTGACGCCCACGCAGGGCACGCCGCACGCCGCGGCCGCCTCCACGTCGTGATGGCGGTCGCCGACCATGACGGTCTCGTCGGGTCCCACCCCCAACTCGCTCATCACGCGCCCGATGAGCGAGATCTTATCGCCCTCTGCGTCGCTCGACTTGCCGAGGGCAACATCGAAGAGGTCTCGGATGTCGTTGTCGTCGAGCGCGCGGGAGATCAGGCGCATCTGCTTTGACGACGCCACCGCCGTGAGCCGGCCGGCGTCCCGCACCGACGAGAGCATCTCGCGGACGCCGGGGAACAGCGGCCATGCCGACGCGCCGATCGTGTTGTAGAGGGCACGATACTCCGTCGTGATCTGGGCCGCCTCCTCGGGCGAGAACCCGTAGACCCACTCGTAGGCCTGCGGGAAGGGGGGACCCACGAGGCGCTTGAGGTCGCCCATCGACTCCTCGGTGAGCCCGTGGCGCGCGAGGACCGTGCGAGCGGTGCTCACGATGCTCGGCACGGTGTTTGCCAGCGTCCCGTCAAAGTCGAAGATCACGAGCTTTCTGCCCGTGACGTCTGCATCCGAAAGTGCCATGGCCCCTCCCTCTTTGTCTCACCTCAGGGTAGCATGGAGGCGAGCCCAAACCATTGGAAGCTTCGCGCCGCCCCTCCCGGTTTGGGTTTGCGGCCCGAGCCCTCCAAGCCCGTTTCCTGCGACAACGCTCCGCGCAACTTGGCGGAGCGCCGCAAGATGAACCCAAACCGGAGTGAGGTTTGGGTCCGCTTGCCCGGGCGCGTGAGCCCAAAGCGTCCGGAGCGCCCGCGTTGCGGGGTATGATGTGTTCCACGCAACCGAACGGAGGCCCCATGCACGTCGAGCCCATAACCTGCTACCGCCCGCGCCCCGAGCGCGCCGCCGAGTTCGCCGCGCCGCCCTACGACGCCTTCGATCGCGCCGGGGCCGGCGCCTACGTCGCCGAGCACCCCACCTCCTTCCTCGCCGTGGACCGTCCGGAGACGGCGTTTCCCGCGGATCACGACATGTACGCGGACGACGTCTACGCACGCGCCCACGACCTGCTCGTCGAGCGCGCGGGCGACGGCACGCTCCTGCGCGACGGCACGCCGTGCTTCTACCTCTGGCGCCTGCGCGCGGACGGGCACGAGCAGACCGGCATCGTCGCCGCGTTCTCGATCGACGACTACAGCAACGGCATCATCCGCCGTCACGAGCTCACGAGACCGGCCAAGGTCGAGGACCGTGCCCGCCACATCATGGCCACCTGCTGCCAGACGGGGCCGGCGCTGCTCGCCTATCGCGACAACCCCGTGCTCGAGGCGCTCGTCGAGGCGGCGAAGGCCGCCGATGCGCTCTACGAGCTCACGGACTACGCCGGGGTGGAGCACACCATCTGGCGCGTGGCGCGACCGGCGGCCGTGGAGTCCCTGCGACTCATGCTCGAATACGTCGACCGCGCCTACATCGCCGACGGCCACCACAGGATCGCGGCCGCCGAGCAGGTCTGTTACCAGATGCGCACAGCCGAGGGCGAACGCTGCAGCGGCACCGAGGCGTACAACTACGTCCTCGGCGTCCTCTTCCCCGCAAGCCAGCTCTCCGTGCGCGCGTACGACCGTGTCGTCGCGGACGCGAACGGCCTCTCCGAGGACGAGCTCGTGCGCGCGCTCGTGGCTCAGGGCGTCTCCGTCGGGCCCCGAGCCGAGTCCCCCGTCGTACCATCGGGACCCGGCCGCGCCGGCATGCGGGCCTTCGGAGCGTGGCGCGAGCTCACGTTCCCGGAGCCGCTGCCAAACGACCCCGCCGCGGCGCTCGACGCCGCGCTCCTCCAGGAGCGCGTGCTCGGCCCCGTGCTCGGCGTGGAGGACCCCACGCGCGACCCGCGCGTCTCGTTCATCGGCGACCCGGACGCGGGTGAGCTCGAACGACGGGCGGGCGAGAAGGGCGTGGCGTTTGCGCTCTACCCCACCTCCGCCGCCCAGGTCATGTCCGTCGCCGACGCCGGACTCACCATGCCCCCCAAATCCACGTGGTTCGCGCCCAAGCTCCTGAGCGGTCTCTTCATCCGCCGCGTCAACCATCGCGAGGTCATCATCGACGGCACGCGACACGCGATAGAGGGGAATAAGTAAGGGACGAGAAGAACGCCAGAGAGGAGGTGTCATGAGCGAGGACGAGAGGAGCGAGCGCCACGGCAGGCTCGGCAGGCTCTTCGCCGCGCTCGTGGGCACCGAGACGGACGTCCCTGCCGCCGGCGAGGACGGGCGGCGCACGGACGAGGCAGAACCCGCCGCTGCCTCTCGCCTCGACCTCGACGCGCTCGCACAGAAGCTCGCCAACTCGACGGACCCCTTTCTCGTCCTTCGGCGACTCGTCGACGACGTGCGCGCGCGTGCCACGAGCGCCGAGGCCGGCGACGCACCGAGCGCGCTCGAGACCCATCTCGCCGAGCGCCTCCAGGAGGCCGGGCTCTTGGAGTCGGACCCTCGCGAGACACCCACGGTCAGGGTGGTCCGTCCACGCACCTCGGGCCTCTTCTATCTGCGCATAGACGAGGACAAGCTCAGCTACACCGCAAAGCTTCGCGTCCTGCGCATCGAGGCGGCGCTCAACGGGGCGCTGCTCGCCACACAAGCGCTCGAGGACCCGGAGGCCGCAAGCTGCGAGGACCTCGTCCGCCTCGAGGCCCGTTGCGCGCGCTCGATTGTCGCCCAGGCGACCGAGCTTGCCCGCCGCCGCGAGGGACCGGCTCGCGGCGAGTGGGACGTGCGCCAGGCGCTCTCCGAGGCGATCGAGTCCGCGCGCGTCCCCTACCGCCTCACCGCCCGCTTCCGCGTCAACGCGCTCGGTCGGCGCGCCGCCTTCGAGATCGACCTGGTGCCACCGCGCATCTGGTCTGCCACGGCCTACGTGGACGGGCTGGGCGTCGTCGCATCCACGACCGAGATGCGCCGACGTGCGGCGAGCGACTACAACCTGCGTCTGGGCATCCTTCTCGCCGGCTATGCCCTGCTCGTGGCGCCCCAGCTCGAGGAGGTCTGGGTGGCGGGCGTCGTCGACGGGCCCGTTCGCCACGACTGCTACTACTCCGTACGCTTCACGCGCTCGCAGCTCGAGGGAGTCGACCTCGAGGCGCCGCTGGACGTCTGGGCGCTCATGCGCACGGCAGGAGCGACGCTGGACGAGCAGAACCTCACGCTGGCTCCCGTGCGACAGGGCTTCTCCCTCGACGACGAGGCCCTCTGCCCCGCGAGGCGCTGGGACGTGACCGAGCTCACCGAGAGGACGCTCTCGCCGGGATCCGCTCACGAGCTGGGTGCCACGAACGTGCGTGACCTCGGGATCGACGAGGCTGCGGCGCGGCGGCGCGCGGCCGACGAGCTCGCGCGGAGCCTTGGGACGTCGACCGAGCAGAACGTGCGCGCGCTGCTCGCCGCGGCCGAGGGCGCGCCCGAGGACGTCCGCGAGGCCGCGCTGCGCTGCGTGGGCGCCCTCATCGACGGGACCCTCGAGGACGACCCCCTGGCGATTGCGGAGGCTCTCGTGAACGGCGACCCGCTCGACCAGGGTGTGCGGCGCGCTCGCGAGTCCTTCTATGCGCGTGACGTCGAGGCCGCCGAACAGCGAGCCCGCGAGGGCCTCTCCACGCCCGATGGGGCCGGATTCTACGCCGACGGTGACGGATTCGCGTGGCGCTCCTTTGGCACCTATGCGGACCGTGTCCTCTACAACCGGCTCGTCGCCCCTCCGGGCGAGACGTGCCGGCTCGCCCCTGACGCTTATCTCGAGGGCCACCTGATCGTCTCCGCCTGCGCCCTCGCGCGCGGCGACACCGGCGAGGCCCTCGCCCATGCGCGGCTCGCATGCGAAGTGGCGCCCCTCTCCTCGCAGGCGAGCCTTCACCTCGCGCAGTGCCTCGAGGCCGCCGGGGAGCCGCGCGGCGCGGCCGACGAGCTGCGCCGGCTGCTCTCGCTCGCGCACGACCCCGAGGCCATTGGCCTTGGCTACCTGCGCATGGCGCAGCTTCAGTGGCAGGAGGGCCACGTGCTCGCCGCGCAGGCCTGCTATCAGCTCGCATGCTCGCGTCTCGGCGCGCCCGTGCTCGTGGCCGGCCTCGCCGTGGTGGCGCTCATCGGCCACGTGGGGGGCGCCTCGGACGCCACCCTCACGCCCGAGCAGGTAGAGCGCGCGCTGCGCGCCGAGGACATCCCGCTCGCCCCCACCGAGGAGGTGGGGACCGTCCTCATGGAGGCGAGTCGCGCCGCCGTGGACACCGAGCTCTTTGGCGTGGGCCGTGACGTGGTGCGCTCGCTCTGCTCCGTCCTGCGCGACGACATCCTCTTTGGCGTGTACCGCTCGCTCGAGGACGAGCCCGACCGATGACGGCTTCGCTGCGGGCGAGCCTCTGGCCGCCGTCCTTCTCGGCAGCAATCTTTGACTTTGACGGCACGCTCGCCGAGACCTGGCCGCTCTGGCGCCGGGTCGACGAGATCTTCTTTGCCACACGCGGGCTCCCCTTTGATGAGGACGCCTCGACCACGCTGGCAACGCTCGGCTTTGCCGCGGGCGCACAGTGGTGCGTCGAGCGCTACCGGCTGCGCGACGAGGTTGCCGACATCGTGGACGAGTGGAACCACCTGGGCGCCGCGCTCTACGAGAACGAGGTCCGCCTGCGCCCCGGCGCCGAGGTGTACGTGCGCGCGCTGCGCTCTCGCGGGGTGCGCGTGGGGCTGGCCACCACCAACGACCCGCACGTGCTCGGCGCGATGCGCCACGTGGACGTGTATGCACTCTTCGACGCAGTGGTCTGCGGGCGCGAGGTGGCGCACGGCAAGGATCACCCCGACATCTACCTCGAGGCGGCCCGGCGCCTGGGGACGGAGCCTGCGGGCTGCGTCGTCTTCGAGGACATCCTGCCCGGAACGCTCTCGGCGGCGCGTGCCGGCATGACCACGGTCGCCGTGGCCAGCAGCGACCCGCGCCAGCCCTCCACCGAGCTGCGGCGCACGGCGGACCTGTGGATCGACGGCTGGGAGGGCCTGCTCGACTAGGGGTTCTTCTCGGCATTTGCATCGTTGCGACGTTGCGGCGCGTGCCATCCACAGACTGTCGCTTTTGGAGGATTGTTGGCCCAAAATCATCCCCATGATGCGCAGAAACCGACAGTCTGGCCGGGGTCTGGCACCGGTGCAAAAGCCTTTTGGCAGACAAACGGGCGCTGCCGTGGCATGCTGAGGGCAGAGAGAGGGCGGCGCCATGACGGGGCTGGACAAGGAAGCCATCGGGCGGCGGATCGCCGAGCTGCGCGATGCGCGCGGCTGGAGCCAGGAGGAGCTGGCCGAGCGCCTGCACGTCTCGAGGCAGACCGTCAGCAACTGGGAGCGTGGCAAGACGCTCGTGGACGTGCAAAGCCTGGCGGCTCTGGCGGCCGAGGCGGGATGCCCGCTGTCGGAGCTCCTCGGCGAGGAGCAGATGCGGGCGGCCCGGCAGGGCACCGAGGCCGCACGGCGCGAGCTCAAGATCATCTACGTCGTGCTGGCCCTGCTCTGGATCCCCGCCATCGCGCTCGACCTCACCGAGCGCATGAGCGGTACGAACCTCCTGTGGGTCTGGTGCGCGCTGCTCGTCGTGTGCACCCCGCTCGCCTGGCGTGCATGGCGGGTGGAGCGCGACTACGACCTGCGCGTAACCCGCGAGGTGGCGCACTTCGTCGAGAGCGGAGAGCTGCCCACAGGCGACGAGCGACCCAGGGGCCACCGTGTGCTCGGGTTCATCGGCGTCGTCGTGGTCTTCCTCCTCGTGGACGCACTGCTGGACGTGTTCTTCTGAGACCCGGGGCGCAGCAGCGCTACAATGCGCGCATGACGAGAAGAGCCACAACGTGGATACTGCTCGCGGGCGGCACGGACGGCATCCCCGTCGAGGTGGAGCGCAAGCGCGTGCGTCGGCTCAACCTGCGGGTGCGCGCGGACGGTTCGGCACATCTGTCCGTTCCCGCGCGCTGCTCGCTCGCGGAGGCGCAGCGCTTCCTGGACGCGCACGAGGTCTGGCTGCGCAACCACATCCGGCGCCGGGAGGCACGCGCCACGGCACCCGATGATGGCCTCGTCCCGCTCTGGGGCGCGCTCGTGCCGCTGCCCGCCGGGACCGCCGCCGACGAGCTCTACCGCACCGAGCTGGCCGCACGGCTGCCCGAGGTCGTCGCGCGCATGGAGCCCGTGCTTGGCGTGCGCGCCGCCGGCTGGCAGCTGCGCGCCATGTCCACGCGCTGGGGCTCGTGCACGCCGCGCACCGCGCGCATCCGCGTCAACGTGCGCCTGGCCGCCTACCCGCCCACCTGCCTGGACTACGTTGTGGCCCACGAGCTCACGCACCTCCTGGAGCCGAGCCATAGCGAACGGTTCCATGCCCTTCTCGCCCGCGCGTACCCAGACGAACGAGTCGCCCGTGCCCTGCTTCGGCGCCCCGCGCGCGACGTAGCCGCCGATTCGTCCCCAATCGTTAACGCCGACGAAACAAACTCTGGGTAAGCTGCCCCCAATCGTCTCCGAAAGGAAGGACGTCAATGTCCCGCTTCGCGCACATCGATCTTCTCGGTGCCCAGCAGCTCGCTGGCGCTCGCGCGTGGTGGTGGACAAGGACGACTCCCCTCTCGGACTGACGAGGCCACTCACGCATACATAAGGGCCCTCGGACTCAGTTCCGGGGGCCCTTTTCTTGTGCGCGAAGAACCGACTGCGAAAGGAGCGCGTCATGACCGGCACCACCCCCTACCGTACCTACCTCAGCGAGCAGCAGATTCCGACCGCCTGGTATAACCTGCGCGCCGACATGCCCGAGAAGCCCGAGCCCATGCGGCTGCCCAACGGCGCTGTGGCCACGCACGCGGACCTCGCTCCCGTCTTTGCCGACGCCCTCATCGACCAGGAGCTCGACGACGACACCCCTTACTTCGAGATTCCCGAGCCGGTGCGCGAGATGTACAAGGTCTATCGGCCGAGCCCGCTGTGCCGCGCGTACAACCTCGAGCGCGCGCTGGACACGCCTGCGCGCATCTACTACAAGTTCGAGGGCAACAACACGAGCGGCTCGCACAAGCTCAACTCCGCGCTCGCCCAGGCCTACTACGCTGCCGCGCAGGGTCTGACCAACATCACCACCGAGACGGGCGCCGGCCAGTGGGGCACCGCCCTTGCCGAGGCTGCGGCGCACTATGGCCTTGACCTTGACGTCTTTATGGTCAAGTGCTCCTACGAGCAGAAGCCGTTCCGCCGCAACATCATGGAGACCTTCGGCGCCACAGTGACGCCGTCGCCGAGCGACACCACCGAGGCCGGTCGCAGGATCCTCGCCGCCCACCCCGACTCCACCGGATCGCTTGGCACCGCCATCTCCGAGGCCGTAGAGCGTGCGCTCCACGTGCCCGAGAACCGCGGCCGCTACCAGCTCGGCAGCGTCCTCAACCAGGTGGTGCTGCACCAGAGCGTGATCGGCCTCGAGAGCTACGAGGCCCTGCGCGAGCTCGGCGAGTACCCGGACATCGTGATCGGCTGCGCGGGCGGCGGCTCCAACCTCGGCGGTCTCATCGCCCCGTTCATGCGCGACAAGCTGCGCGGCGAGCGCCCCGACACGCGCTTCATCGCGGTGGAGCCCGCAAGCTGCCCCTCGCTCACGCGCGGCCGCTACGCCTACGACTTCGCCGACACCGGCCAGACCTGCCCGCTGTGCAAGATGTACACGCTCGGCAACGGCTTCATCCCCAGCGCCGACCACGCAGGCGGGCTGCGCTACCACGGCATGAGC
This sequence comes from uncultured Atopobiaceae bacterium, assembly GCA_963928085.1. GTDB lineage: Bacteria > Actinomycetota > Coriobacteriia > Coriobacteriales > Atopobiaceae > Thermophilibacter. The sequence goes on along the minus strand of CAWVDR010000001.1, from coordinate 571,363 downwards.
CCGATCGTCTCCAAGCTCAAGCACGACGGCTACCTCGAGGCCATCGCCGTGCGCCAGACCGACGTCTTCGAGGCGGGCGAGAAGTTCGCCAAGCTGGAGACCATCCTGCCGGCTCCCGAGAGCTCCCACGCCATCCTCGCCGCCATCCGCGAGGCCGAGAAGTGCCGCGAGACCGGCAAGGCCAAGACCATCCTCTTTGGCCTTACGGGCACCGGATACTTCGACATGGTCGCCTACGACAAGTACAACCGCGGCGAGATGAGCGACCACGTACCCACCGACGAGGAACTCAAGGCGGGCTTCGCCACGATCCCGAGCATCCCGGGGATCCAGTAGCGAGAACGGGCGGGGCGAGCCGCCGGCTCGTCCCGCCCTCATGCACTACGGCCGCTCGTGATGAAAAGCCGGCTTCCCGGCTGCAAAACCGGCGTTCGTGATGAGCGATTATCCGCCATCGCCCGACGACGGATCACATTTCCCCATATAAGGTGATAGAAGATCGAATCATATAAGCGCACATCGGCGAAATCGTTCATCACGAGCAACGGTTTTGCAGACGGAACCACCCCGATTCATCACGAACGGCACTTTTTCAGACATTTTGCCGGACCAAAACCAAAACGGGGACGGGACGCGGCTCGCGCGTCCCGTCCCCACTCCATTGCCGTCAGGCAAGAAGAGGTCTACTGCCCGCAGTTCGTGCGACCGAGGTCGGACCACTCGGGGTCCTCGTCGGGAATGGAGCCGGCAGCCTTGCCAAAGAGCTCCTTCAGGCAGTTGTAGGCAACGATCAGGCCCAGCACCACGAGCAGGATCGCAAAGACGAGCTGCAGGCCCGAGGTGGCGATCACCGCCGCGCCGCTCGCGGAGAGCGCGCTCACGCAGCCGATGATGCTCTGGACGAGCGAGGTGAAGGTGCTCACCAGCAGGAACGCCACGGGTACGTAGAGCATGAAGCCCTTGCGCCCGGTGCACTTGCAGAAGACCGCGAGCATGATCATCGTCATGCCGCCGAGCAGCTGGTTGGAGGCGCCGAAGAGCGGCCAGATGTTGTTGTAGCCGCCGAAGGCGAGGGCCAGGCCCAGTGCCAGCGTGAGCACCGTGGCGACCCAGGTGTTTGAGAAGAACTTGGCCGCGCCCGTGGCACCGGCGCCGGCCTCCTCAGCCGCGTCGTTGCTCTTGGCGAAGAACTCCTGGAACGAGAGGCGGCCGATGCGCGCCACGGCGTCGACGGAGGTGAGAGCGAGGGCGGAGACGCACATCGTCATGAAGACGGTCGCGAGCGTCCCGTCCACGCCGAAGGCCATCATGCCGCGCGCCACGCCCTGAGAGAAGATCTGGAACGGGGTACCCACCGCGGCACCATCGGCGCCACTGGTGTTGATCTGCGAGAACATGATGGCGGCGAACACGATCGCCAGCACGCCCACAAAGGACTCGAGCACCATGGCGCCATAGCCGACGGGCAGCGCATCCTTCTCGTTCGACACCTGCTTGGAGGACGTGTTGGTGGAGACGAGGCTGTGGAAGCCGGAGAGCGCGCCGCACGCGACGGAGACGAAGAGCAGCGGGAAGACGTAGCTGCCCTTGGCCGCGAGCTCGCCGAGGTCGGCGACCATCGGGGCGGTCATATCCGCCTGACCGTTCGCGCCAAGGACAAAGATGCCGAGCACGGCGCAGACGATCATGACGAGCATCATGATCGAGGTGAGGTAGTCGCGCGGCTGCTTGAGCGTCTGGATTGGCATGGCAGCGGCAAAGAGCAGGTACACCGTGATGACGGCGAACCAGCCGAGCTTGTCGAGGTACACGGGAACCTGCATGCCCACGGCGAACATGAGCACGAAGAGCACCACGGCCAGCAGGAGCTCCTTCCACCCGGACAGGCCAAAACGGCGGTTGATCCAGCCGAAGGCAATGGCCACAAAGGTGAACAGGATCGAGATCGTGCCAGCGGCGCCACCCGCGTAGGATGCGGCAGCGTCAACGGCACCCGCGGCGTCGAAGGTCGCCTTGAACGTGCCGGCAACCATGTCCACAAAGGCGGCGATCACGATGATCGTGAAGAGCCAGCTGAACAGCAGGAACAGACGACGCCCGGTGCGCCCAATGTACTTCTCGATGAGCTGCGCGAGCGACTTGCCGTTGTTGCGCATGGAAGCGTAGAGCGCGCCGAAGTCATGCACGGCACCAAAGAAGATGCCGCCGACGAGCACCCACAGCAGCACCGGCAGCCAGCCGAACATCATCGCGGCGATAGTGCCCGTGACGGGGCCGGCGCCGCAGATGGAGCTAAACTGGTGCGAGAAGACCGTAAAGCACGAGGCGGGCGAGAAGTTCTTCCCGTCCTCCATGCGACGCGCGGGCGTGAGCGCCTCGGCGTCGATGCCCCACGTGCGCGCGAGCCAGCGGCCGTAGAGCAGGTACCCGGCGACCAGGACCACGGCCGCAACGAGCACGATAACGATTCCGTTCATGTGTTTCCCTCCCTAGTACGTTGGAGCCTCGGACATGTTGCGCGCACAACAACTCAGTTCCCTTCACAGTTCCGACATAGTTTCTGACCGCTAACCGCCACGAAACATACCGTTCACGGAACGTGACAGGGGGACGGAGCGGTGACAGGACCTCCGTCCCCCTGTCACGTGACGAAAGGGTCACGGGACCGCGTCCTTCTCGGCCCCTATACTCGGATGCAGGAAACGAAGGGAGGGCCATGCTGCGCATACTGCTCGCCGAGGACGACCCGCTGATCGTGGAGGGGCTCTCCGAGCTCCTGGCCAACGAGGGCTACGCTGTACTGTCCTCCCCCACCCAGGCCGGCGCCGTGGAAATCGCCTGCGCGCCGCACGCCGACATCGCGCTCGCGCTCGTTGACCTCACGCTGGCCGAGGGCAGCGGGTTCGCCGTCTGCAACGCGATCAAGCACGCGGCGCCCGAGGTCCCCGTGATCTTCCTCACCGCCGCAGACGACGAGCTCTCCACCGTGACGGGCCTCGGCATGGGCGCGGACGACTACATCGCCAAGCCCTTTCGCCCGCGCGAGCTCGTGGCACGCGTGCAGGCCGCCATCCGCCGCGCCCGCCCGGAGCGCTCGACGCTCTCGCTGGGCCCGGTGACCATCGACCTCGACCGCGCCCGCGCCGAGAAGGACGGCAAGGAGGTGCCGCTCTCTGCGCTGGAGTACCGCCTCCTGCTGCTCTTTGCCAAGAATGCGGGCAGAATCGTCACGCGCGACATGATCCGCGACGCCCTCTGGAACGACGCCGGCGCCTACGTGGAGGAGAACACGCTCTCCGTCTACATCAAGCGCCTGCGCGACAAGCTCGAGGACGACCCCGCCGAGCCGCGCCTGATCGTCACCGTCCGCCGCATGGGCTACCGCGCCCAGGGCTAGACGAGGACGGGCGAGAGGCGCATGCTGCTCAGAAACACAGAGGTCAGACGCACGGTCATCGTCTTTCTCGCCGTGGGCGTCGCGGGCGTAGGCACCGCCTGGGCGCTCGCGGGCTCGGCTGCCGCCGTGGTTGTTGCCGCGACCGTCACGGCCCTTCTCGCCATCTATCTCGTGGCAACCTGGCGACGCTACCGCCGCATCGCACACATGGCGGAGCAGGTCGACGCCGTGCTCCACGGCGAGCGCGACGTGAGCTTCGAGCGCATGCGCGAGGGCGAGCTCGCCGTCCTGGCATCCGAGCTGGACAAGATGAGCAGCCGCCTCGAGCTCGCCAACGAGGACCTGCTGCGCGAGAAGGGCGCGCTCGCGGACGCGCTGGCCGACGTCTCGCACCAGATCAAGACGCCGCTCACGAGTCTCTCGCTCATGACGTCGCTCACGCGCGGGGCCCTCGTCGCCGACGGCACGCACCCGGGCGAGGTCGAGCGCCTGCGCACGATGGAGCGGCTTGAGGGTCGCGTGGAGTGGCTCGTGTCGAGCCTGCTCAAGCTCGCGCGCATCGACGCGGGCGTGGTGAGCTTTGCGCGGGCGCGCGTTGACGGCGCCGAGCTCGTGGCGCGCGCGACCGAGCCGCTGGAGATCGCCGCCGAGCTCGCAGGCGTGGAGCTCGTGCGTGATGTGCAGCCCGGCGCCGGTTTTGAGGGAGACCTCGCCTGGACGGCGGAGGCCCTCGAGAACATCCTCAAGAACTGCCTCGAGCACACGCCGGCGGGCGGGCACGTGAGCGTGCGTGCAAGCGAGGACGCCCTGGCGTTCCGGCTGAGCGTGGAGGACACCGGGCCCGGTATCGCCCCGGACGACCTGCCGCACGTCTTCGAGCGCTTCTACCGCGGCGGACCGACGAGCGCGGACGGCTCCGAGGTCGACCCCGGCGGCGTGGGCATTGGCCTCGCGCTGGCCAAGAGCCTCGTCACCGCACAGGGCGGCTCCATCCGCGCCGGCAACGTCACCGGCGGCGGCGCCCGCTTCGACGTCGTGTTCTTCAAGGCCACCGTGTGACAGATCCGTCACTCGCGCGTCACGTGCGCGCAGGGTGCCTCCCCCACCATAGAATTGTCGACAAGACCAGGGAGGCAGCATGGACATTCTGCGCATCGACCATCTCACCAAGACCTACGGCACCGGCGACACCGCCGTGCGCGCGCTCGACGACGTGAGCTTCAGCGTGGCGGCGGGCGAGTTCGTGGCCATCATCGGAAGCTCGGGCTCGGGCAAGTCGACGCTGCTGCACATGATCGGCGGCGTGGACCGGCCCACGTCCGGCACCGTCTACCTCAACGGCGAGAATGTCTTCGAGCGCTCGGACGAGCAGCTCGCCGTCTTCCGTCGCCGCGAGGTCGGGCTGGTCTACCAGTTCTACAACCTCGTGCCGGTGCTCGACGTGGTGGAGAACATGTGCCTGCCCGTGCTCATGGACGGCCGCAAGGTGAACGAGCGCCGCCTCACGGCGCTGCTGGGCAGGCTCGGCCTCACCGGTCGCGAGCACCACCTGCCCAACCAGCTCTCTGGCGGCCAGCAGCAGCGCGTGGCCATCGGGCGCGCCCTCATGAACGCGCCGGCCGTCGTCCTGGCCGATGAGCCCACGGGCAACCTCGACTCCAAGAACTCCGCCGAGATCATGGCGCTTCTGCGCAAATCCAACCGCGAGCTCAAGCAGACGCTCGTCGTGATCACCCACGACGAGGAGATCGCCCTCTCGGCTGACCGCGTGATCGCGCTCGAGGACGGCCGCATCGCCTCCGACACGAGGGCGAGGTAGCCATGGCCAAGCACTTCAAGGGCGAGAAGGACCACGCGCTCGCGGCCGCCGTCGCGCCCCGCGGCAACGTCTTCACCCGCTTCACGCTGCGCTCGCTCAAGGCTAACCGCGTGCGCACGGTCGTCTCCGTCATCGGCATCGCGCTCTCCTGCGCGCTCATCACCGCCGTGCTGACGAGCGTCGTCTCGCTCACGGACGCGCTCATCCAGCGCACCGCCGAGAGCGAGGGCTGGTGGTACGCCGAGGCAGCCGGCATCACGGCCGACGACCTCGACCGCCTGCAGGACGAGCCCGGCGTGGTCGACTGGACCGGCATCGCCGACCTCGGGACCGTATCGCTCGGCGAGGAGAACAGCGACCTCTTTGGCAAGTACCTCTACGCCAAGACCTGGCCCACCGAGCAGGACAGCGAGAAGCCCCTCGTCCAGGACCCCGAGCTCGTCTCCGGACATGCCCCGGAGGCGCCCGGGGAGATCGTGCTCCCCCACTACCTGCAGAACGTCGAGCTCGCGCCCTGCGGCCTCGCCGCCGCGGACGGAGGGCCCATCAAGCTGGGCAGCAAGGTCACGCTCGACCTCGGCACCCGCACGGTCACGAGCCTCACCGACGGCGTGAGCTTCACCATGACGAGCCTGCGCGGCGACTACATCGACGACGCCACGCAGAGCGAGTCCTTCAGCGCGGACCTCGGCCAGCTGGGCGGCACGGTGGTGGGCTTCTATCGCAGCTACGGCTACTCCGCCACGCTCGCGATGGTGGGCAACGCCGCCTACGTCTACGACGACGGCTCGGCCCTCAAGCGCGTCATGACCGACAACTCGGACGCCACCTGGGCCTCCGTCCTCTTCCGCACCGAGAACCCCGCCGAGGCGGAGCGGCTCGCCGACGACATCGTCAACGTGTGGTCGCGCGACATCGACGGCGGCTCCACGGTCCACTCGAGCCTCATCCGCTGGATGGGCGCCACGCCGGACACCGCCATCTGGAACACGCTCTACCAGATCGCGGCCATTCTCGCCGCCGTCGTGGTCGTCGCCGGCGTGTCGCTCGTCTACAACAGCTTTGCCATCTCGGTCGCCGAGCGCACGCGCCAGTTCGGCCTGCTCTCGTCGCTCGGCGCGAGCAGACGGCAGCTCCGCCGCACCGTGCTCGTGGAGGCGCTCGTCATCGGCGGCGTGGGCATCCCCGCGGGCCTCGCGCTCGGGCTTCTCGGCTGCTATGTGGTCTTCGGTCTCGTGGGCGACGGAATCACCGCGCTCTTTGGCACCGATCAGGCGCGTGTTGTCGTAAGCCCCGTCGCACTCGGAATCTCGGCCGCGCTCGCCCTTCTCACGGTCCTCGTGAGCGCCTGGGTGCCCGCGCTGCGCGCGAGCCGCGTCTCGGCAGTCGACGCCATCCGCCAGACGCAGGACGTGCGTCTCTCCCGCCGCGCCGCGCGCGCCCAGCGGCGCGCCGAAAGGCACGGAGACGCCACGCGCGTCTCGCTCGGCATTTCCGGATGCCTCTTCGGCATACCCGGGCTTCTCGCCCATAAGAACCTCACGCGCAGCTCTTCGAAGGGACGCGTGACCGTGGCTGCGCTCGCCGTCTCCGTCGCGCTGCTCATCACCTCGGGCGCCATCGCCGACGTCATGAGCTACGCGAGCAGCACGGCCATGGACACGATGGAGGGCCAAGACCTCCTGCTCTACATCGACGCCACCGGCGCCGAGGCCGACCAGACCCTCGCGCTCGCAGACGGCAAGGTGGACGGTCCCGGCATGCAGAAGGCGCTCGCACGCTTCTACGAGGACGCCCAGGGCGTCGAGGGCGCGCAGACCAACGGCTACACCACGTCCTACGTCGCCGACGCGCTCGTCCCCGCCGGCATGCTCAACAGCGACGCAGCGAACCTCGACTCCACCATGACGCCCCACGCGGACGGCTCCTGGTACGGCAGCGTCTACATGGATTTCGTCGACGACGCCACCTGGGAGGCCTACGTCGGCGAGCTAGGCCTCGACCCGAGCGAGTTCTGCGACCCCACGCACTCGCGCGCCATAGCCGTGAACTCATACGACATCAACAACGGAATGACCTACGCAAACTACCGGCCCTTCACCGGCACGGGCACGATCGAGTCACTCGAGTTCGCCGACCTCGACGGCCGCTTCGCCTCAAGCATCGAGGACGACCCGTCCGGCGGCCTGCGCGCGGTCTACTACGACGACAACGGCGACGAGCAGTACCTCCCCTACGACGAGGCCGTCGCGAGCGAGCAGGACATAGAGGTCGGCGCGCTCGCGGACTACCCGCCCGACTGCGTCACCTCCTCGGGCACGCTCCAGCTCATCCTGCCCACCTCGGCCATCAACCTGTCAGCGAACGCCGGGTACCTACGCGCCAGCATGTCCCTCGACACCGGCGGCGACGCGGAGCGCGCCAACCGGGCGCAGGATGCGCTCGAGAAGATCGCCGCGGACTACCCCGAGCTCGACATCACCTACACCAACGTCGCCGACGCCAAGCTCCAGTCGCGCCTCATGGCCACGACGGTCAACACGTTCATCTTCCTCTTCGCCGTCATCACCGGCCTCATCGCGGTGGCCAACGTCTTCAACACGCTCGCCAACGCGCTCATCCTGCGACGCCGCGAGTTCGCGGTGCTCCGCTCGATTGGCATGGGCGGGCGGTCCTTCCGCCGCATGATCGCCTACGAGTGCGCAAGCTATGCCCTGCGCGGCTTCCTGATCGGCTTTGCCCTGGCCGCTCTCGCCTCGGTTGGCCTCTATCAGGCAATGGCGCTCTCGTACTCCACCTATGAGTTCCAGCTGCCCTGGCCGCAGATCGGCGTCTCGCTCGTCGTGGTTCTCGCCGTTATCCTCGTGAGCGTCGCGTACGCCCTGCGCCGCTGCGACTCCTCCAACGTGATCGAGGCCCTTCGCGCGGACGCGCTGTAGCGGACGCACGTCCCCTCCCTAGCCCCGGCTCGTCGCGACTCGCGAGCCGGGGTTCTTCTCGCCTGACAAAAGCCCAATACGCGATTTCCTACGAAGTCGAGGCCAGAAACGTTGGAAAACGCGTACTGCCGATTGGCGATACGCGAAAACCAAGGACGCGTCCCGAAACTTGGTGTAAGCGGCCAGGCGGCCGGCGCCCGCACGGGCGCGGCCGCCCCCTAGAATCGTGAGTCACCACAACGTCAGATTCGCGAGAAAGGACGGCCGCAATGGAAACTGTACACGAGGAGGCGCTGGCCGCGGCCGGCACCCGCGCCGACGGCACGATAGACATCAACGCCGCGCTGAGGTCGCTGCTGGAGGGCCTGCTCAACGCCGCGATGGACGAGCAGGCCTCGGAGCTGGGGGTGGCGCGCAACGGCTACCGGGAGCGCTCGCTCGACACCTGCGTCGGGACGGTGACGCTCAGGATCCCCAAGCTCAGGGAGGGCAGCTACTTCCCCGAGGACCTGGTCGAGAGGTGGTCGCGCACCGACACGGCGCTGGCCTCGGCGATCTGCGACATGTGGGCCGCCGGGGTCTCCACCAGGAAGGTCGAGGCGGTCGCCGCCGAGATGGGCGTCGAGTCGATGAGCAGGAGCCGCGTGTCGAGGCTGTGCGCCGGGCTCGACGAGGAGGTCGCCGAGCTCAGGGGCTGCGACCTGTCCTCCACGAGCTGGCCGTACCTGTGGCTCGACGCGACCTACGTGCCCTGCCGGGAGGCCGGCGCGGCCCGGTCGACCGCGCTGGTCACCGCCGTGGCCTGCTCGCTCTCGGGCCGCAGGAGGGTGGTCGGCCTCGCGTGCGTCGACGCGGAGTCCTACCTGTCGTGGAGGGACTTCCTGCTGGGCCTGCGCCGCCGCGGGCTCTCGGGCGTGCGCCTCGTGACCTCCGACGCGCACGAGGGGCTGGCCCGCGCCGTCCGCGAGGTGCTCGTCGGCGCCGCGTGGCAGCGCTGCGTCGCCCACCTCGGGCGCAACGTCCGGGACCGCTGCCGCAGGCGCGACGTCGGGGACGCCGCCGTCGCGGCGCTCAGGGCCGCCCTGTCGGAGCGCGACCCGGCGCTCGTGCGCGCGGGCTACCGCCGCGCCGTCGAGCTGCTCGCCGAGGTCGACGCGCGGGGCGCGGGGCTGCTCGAGGACGCGGAGCCGTCCGCCCTGGCGTACCTGGGATTCCCGCGCGAGCACGCGGTGTGGGTCAGGACGAACAACGTCTGCGAGCGCATGAACTGCGAGATCAAGCGCCGCACGAGGGTCGTGCAGGTGTTCCCCTCCAGGGAGTCGCTGGTGAGGCTCGTCGGGGCGGTGTGCTGCGACCAGAACGACGCGTGGCTCTCGGCGACGAACTTCATCGACCGCAGGTCGCTGGAGCCCGGCTACGAGCGCGAGCCGCTGCCCGAGGAGCCGGGAGGGGCGGAGAGGGTCCTCAGGCTCGTGGGCGAGGCGTTCGACAGGAAGCTGAGGGCGGCGTAGTATCGGCGGGGAGGCTCACCCCCGTGGGGAGGCCCTTACACCACTTTTCGTGACGCGACTAAAACCCAACAGAATCGGACCCGAAAACGTTGGAAAACGCGTATTACGCACGCGAGAAGAACGCGGGCCCCAGGCGCATGCCCGGGACCCGCGCGTCCAGACCTGTTGTCTGCCCTACTGCCGCGGCTGCTCCGGCGGCACGGTCGCGTCGCGCCCGGCGGCGCCGGCGGCGACCATCTGCTCGAACATGCCCGCGGTCTGCGTGAAGTCGCTCGGCAGCACCACGGTGGAGGCCTTGCCCGCCTTGGCGAACTCGCCCATCATCTCGGTCCACTGCGTGAACATGAAGAGCTGGTTGGCCTCGGCGGCCGAGACGCCCGTCTCCTGGATCGTGGCCAGCGAGTCGGAGATGCCCGCGGCGATGGCCTTGCGCTGGTTGGCGATGCCCTCGCCGGACTTCTCCATGGCCTCGGCCTCGGCCTGCGCCTCGGTCACGCGGCGGATGCGGTCGGCCTCGGCCAGGTCCTGCGCGGCGGCCTTGGTGCGCTGGGCGGCGTTGATCTGGTTCATCGAGTCCTCGACCTCGGCCGGCAGCGCGATCTTGGTGATGAGCGTCGAGACGAGCGTGAAGCCGTAGGCGGTCATCTGCTCGGACACGGTGTCGTTGACGTCACGCGCGATGTCGTCCTTCTTGGCAAAGACCTCGTCGAGCGTGTAGACGGGGATCGACGAGCGCAGCGCGTCGGTGATGAAGTCGCGCATCTGCGCCACGGGCTGCTGGAGCATGTAGTAGCTCTTGTAGACGCCGGACTGCTGCGGCGTGGCGCCGGTCTCGTAGCTCACGTGGTACTGCGCGGAGACCTCGAGGCCGATCGTGACGTTGTCCTGCGTCTTGACGTCGATGTTGAAGCCGTTCTTCATCGTGCGCAGGGAGACCGTGGCGGCCTTGCGGTCCACGAACGGAATCTTGGCGTGGAAGCCCGCGCCCACGATGCGGTGGAACTTGCCCAGGCGCTCGATGATGACGGCGTGCTGCTGCTTGACCACGTAGAACAGGTTGCCGGTGACGATGCCAACGATCACGAAGACGACCACCAGCAGGACGAGGACACCGATGAAGCTTCCAAACATATGCGCTCCTTAGAACGGCTTACGTTCTCCTAGCATACCCATACGACCCACGTCGCAATATACTGGAACGGACAAAAGGTCGTAAGGAGGGGTCAGAATGCCTCACTTCAGGTTCTCGAGTACGCCCGACGGCCAGATCGACCCCTTCAACGCGGGCGACCCCGTCATGCCCGGCGACGAGCCGGCGTGGGCGGACGACGAGGACGCGGGCCTCGGGGGCAATGAGGACGCCCGAGGCCACGAGGAGCCCGACTACGCCCCGCACGGAGAACAGGGCGGCGAGCCCCACAAGAGGGATGACAACTACCAGGCGCCCACCACACGCCGCCGCGACTACGACGCACCCTCGACCGAGGACGCGCCCGCGCACGGGGGCGCCCGGCCCGCGGCGGCGGGGCGACGCGGGGGCCGCGGGTGCATGGTCCTGATCGTCAGCGCGGTCCTCGTCGTCGTGGCCCTCGGCGGGGCGTTCGCGGACTGGGTGGCGACCGAGGGCCCGAGCCTCTCGGACGACATCGACGCCCTTCTGGACGACGACGGCATCACCTTCGACGACTACGTCTCCGACGGCGACGCCGACTGGCGCGACACGGCCGACGAACTCGACCGGGCGGCCGGCGAGGCCGTCGAGCAGCGGCTGGACGGGCTTCTCGCCGACCCGGCCGCCGGGCCCCTGCACGACCGCGCCGCCGCCTACCTCGACGAGGAGCTTCAGTCCTGGGAGGGATACACGGCCGCCGAGCTCGGCATCGACGCCGACGCCTGGGCGACGTGGGCGCTCACGGGCGCCACCTACGAGCTCAGCAGCGTCTACGCCTACGACGACGGGACGGGCTCGGCCTACTTCGACACCGAGGCGCGCAACCTCTACGGCATCATCAGCGAGGCGGACGCGGAGCTCTCCGACTACCTCGACGAGCACGACCTCTCCGTCCGGGGCGACGAGACGCCGGCCCCGCTGAGCGAGGGGCAGCGCGCCGAGGTCGCCGCGCTCTGGCAGGACGCCTGCGAGCGGTCCGGATCCCCGGAGGACGGGTTCGTCGGCGTCGAGCTCGCGCGTACGGACGGGACCTGGACCGTCGACGAGGAGTCGCTCGACGAGGCCCTCGGGAGTGCCCTCGGCCTCTACTGAGGCGCCCCCTCCCTAGCCGCTCACGAGCGAGACGAACCCCGTGAGCTCGTACTCGCCCGAGATGCGCACGCGCGGCAGGGCCGTGACGTCGTCACCCACGTGCGCCCAGGAGTTCTGCGTCGTGAACGCGCAGAGGATGCCCGCCTCGCGCACGGCCTGCTGCCCGTCCGCCGTCACGTCGCCAAAGGGGTAGGCGAAGGCCTCCGTGGTGCCCAGGATCTCCTGCGCGTGCGTCAGGTCCTCGACGATCTGGTCCTTGGTGAGCGCGCTGATCAGCCCTCCGTGCCCGATGGTGCCGCCGGCCTGGTGCAGGCCGTAGGAGTGCGACTGGAACGATACGTAGGGGCTGCGGTGGTCGATCACCTTCTGGGCGGCGTCCGCGTCGGAGCAGATGACAAACGACGTGGCGGGCACGCCGTACTTCTCCAGGATCGGTATGCCCACTTTGAGGAAGCCCGCCTCGGCGTCGTCGAAGGTGAGCACGATGCTTCTGGCGGGAAGGCTGTGCTCGCCCTCGAGGAACGCCCTGACCTCGGGATACGACGGGAAGTAGAAGTCGTTCTCCACAAGATAGGCGAGCTGCTCCTCCAGCTTGGTGTCGAGCAGGTAGTTGGCATCGAGGGCAGCGGGCGGGTTGTCCGCAGAGTAGACGTAGTGGTACATGAGGATCGGAACCCCGCCCTGCATGGTCTCCATCTCGTCGACCACGTGGACGGTGCGCACGGCCTCCGCCGTGTGCCCGGAGGAGTCGGAGACCCGGTAGGTGACCTCGTAGTCGCCGGGCTTCGAGGTGTCCACCTTGCCGGAGACCTCGATCGCGTCGTTGAGCACGCCGTCGGTGGGCTCGGTGGCGTGCGCGCCGGCCTCGAGGTATTCCTCGCCAACGAGGACGTAGGTGTCCTCGTCGCCGTTGAGGCCGATCACGATATCGCCGGGGCCCTCGGCCACCCGGTCGGTGACGATGGGCCGCTCGTCATCCCCCGCCGTCGCGCCACCGGTCCCGAGCGAGCCCACGAGCGAGACGACTCCCCACGCGAGCGCTCCGACGACGCACACCGCGGCGACGCCGGCCACGACCAGCGGTGCGACCGAGCTCCTGCGGCGGCGGGTCGGGCGCGCCGTGCGCGCGGCCCTCGTCCTCGGATGCGGCCTTCTCGATTGCGTCATGCGGTCCCCTCTCCCTCTGCTGTCGATGTGATTATCGTCTTTTCTCGCCCCGCGGGTCGACCGGCGGGTACCATGTTTCGCCGGGCGACGAAGGGAGGCGAGAGACCATGGCCGAGAAGAACGCGCGACACCGCTACTCGCTGACGACCGCCATCTGCCTCATCATGGGCATCTGCATCGGATCGGGCATCTTCTTCAAGTCCGACAACGTGCTCATAGCCACCGGCGGCAGCATCGGGGCCGGCGTGGCCATGTTCTGCCTCGCCGCGACCTACATCGTCTTCGGCGGCCTCTGCCTCTCCCTCTTTGCCGCGCGTACCGACGGCGCGGGCGGCCTGGTCGACTACGCGGAGCGGTTCGTCTCGCCGCGCTTTGCCCGGCTCATCGGGCTGCACTACGCCTTTGTCTACCTGCCGTCCATCTCGGCGGTGATCTTCTGGGTCGCGGGCGTCTACGCGTGCATGGTGTTCGGCCTGCCGGGCACGTTCGAGAACCAGATGGCGATCGGGCTCGCGCTCATGCTCGCCTGCTCTCTCGCCAATGCCCTCGCGCCCCGCGTCTCCGGCTGGGCCCAGAACGCGTTTGCGGCGGTCAAGGTCGCGCCGCTCGTGGTCGTGGGCATCGTCGGACTCGTCTCCATGGCCGAGGGTCACGCCCAGCTCGCCCCCGGTGCCGCCGACATCCCCGTCGAAACGGGCGGTCTTGCGTGGCTCGCCTCCGCTGCCCCGATCGCCTTCTCCTTCGACGGCTGGCCGGCCGCGACCTCCATTGCCCCGGAGCTGCGCGACGCCCGCCGCAACCTGCCCATAGCCCTCGTCGTTGCCCCGATTGCCATCCTGGCGCTCTACCTGGCCTACTTCGTGGGCATCTCCGTGACGCTCGGCCCCTCCACCGTCATGGAGGCGGGCGACGGCAGCCTCGCGCTCCTCTTCTCGCGGCTCTTCGGTGAGCGGGCCGCCGCATGGCCCAACCTCATCGCGCTGCTCGCGGTGCTCGGGACCGGCAACGGACTCGTGCTCTCGCTGCACCGGCTCCCCCAGGCGCTCGGTCTGCGCGGGGACGTCTCCGGGCGGCTCGGCCCCTGGCTCGCGCGCGAGGCGCCGAGCCTGCCCTTTCCCGTCAACAGCGCGCTCGCGGCGACGGTTTGCATGCTCGCCTGGAGCGGCGTCCATGCGTTCGTGCAGGTCGGTGGCCTCATTCCCAATGGCGACGTCTCCGAGGTGAGCGTCTGCCTCACGATGCTGCTCATGCTCCCCTACTTCGCAGCCGCCTGGCGCATGCGCGGCACGGGCGAGGCGAGCATCCTGCGTGGGCGCGTGGCGCCCGTGCTTGCGGTAGTCTGTTGTCTCCTCGTGGGAGTCTCGGGGCTGTCCGAGCCGTCCCGCGTCGCGTTTCTTGTCCTCGAGCTCGTCGTCCTTCTCGCCCTCCTTTGCGTGAATAGGCGAGGGCGCAACGGGGAACAAGTCAATGGCTGAATCTCATCTGAGCCCGGGAGGTCTCATGCAGGATAGCGTCGAGAAGAACGAGGTCGCCGAGCAGGGCGTCTCCGGGGCCCTGCGCTCCGGCATCTTTGAGGTGGGCCACGCCCCGCACGAGCTGGTGCCCGCCGCGGACGGTCCCGCGCCCATCGAAGGACGCCTGCGCAAGGCGCCGCTGCGCGTGCCGGACAACTACGAGGAGTGCAGCGGGTTCACGCTCTTTGGCCGGCGCATCAGGACGCTCCTCTACTCCACCGACGTCGCCGCGATCCGCAACTCCAACGCGGACGCGATCTTTGCCGTCTACCCGTTCACGGCGCAGCCCGCCATCACGCAGGCGCTGCTCACCGTGGCCGAGGCGCCGCTCTTCGTGGGCGTGGGCGGCGGCACCACCACCGGCCGGCGCGCCGCGGAGCTGGCCGCCGTCTCGGAGATGCAGGGCGCCGCGGGCGTGGTGCTCAACTCCCCCGCCACGCCGGAGATGGTCGCGCAGGTGGCCTCCACCGTGGACATCCCCGTGATCGCCACGATCACGCGCTTCGACAACGAGGCGGCCGAGAAGATCCAGTCGGGCGGGCGCATCATCAATGTGGCCGCCGGGCGCCGCACGCCCGAGGTCATCGCCGAGCTGCGCGCCGCCTTCCCCGCGCTGCCCATCATCGCCACCGGCGGCCGCGACGACGAGACCGCCGCGGCGACGGTCGCCGCCGGCGCGAACGCGCTCATCTGGGCACCGCCGAGCGTCGTGGAGCTGCAGCGTGACATGATGCTGCGCTACCGCGAGAAGGCCGAGGCGGCGGCACAGGACGCCGGTGAGGAGACGCCCGTCGCCACCGTGGTCCCTGACATCACCGACATGCCCGTGGCCGACGTGCCCAATGGCGTGGTGGAGAGCGTCTCGCCCGAGGTCGAGAAGGCCGAGCAGATCGGCGAGGAGGACTTCGTGAGCCCGTATCGCGGCAGGCTGCCGATCCTGTCGTTCTTTGGGCGCAAGCGCGGCTAGCGCACGTTCTTCTCGCCCGCACGTAATACGCGTTTTCCAACGTTTCTAGCCCTGATTCTGTTGGTTTTCGCGTATTGCCAATTGGCAGTACGCGACTTCCAACGTTTCAGGGCCCCATTTCGTCGGGAATCGCGTATTGACAGCTCGTGCCTACCGCCGCAGCAGCGCACCCCAGTCCGGAAGCGGCATCGGACCTGGCGGCGCGAGCGGCGAGTCCAGGCGCGGCACGCCGTAGAGGTCGAGCTTGCGGACGAGCTCGCTCACCCCGGCCGCCTCCTCGTAGGTGAAGCGCAGGACCGAGACGTCGTAGGCGGTGATGAGCCCCTCGCGCTTTCGCTGGTCGAGAAGAACTTGCTGTGGCGTGCGTCCTCCTGTCATCTTGGGATCGAGCAGCTTGCGCAGGCCGTCGCACTCGCCCACGATCACGCGTCCGTCGGCGCGCACCCAGACGAAGTCCACACGAAACGTCCGTCCCGGGTGCAACGGGTCGGGCACCTCGACCTGCTGGGCCGGGAGCAGGTAGCCCTGCTCGATCATCACGGCCCGCGCGATCGACTCGCCGCCGCTCTCGGCGAGCCCGGTGGCGCGGACGAACGTCGACAGGGCGGACCTGACACCGCGACAGGAGCCGATCCGGTGGTAGGCGTATTCGACGAAGTCCTGCCACGTGACGCCGCGCGTGCCCATCGCCCAGTCCGCGACCACCATGCCCTCGCGGAAGCCCATCCACCGCAGGCTGTCGAGAATCGTGCGGAGAAGTGGCGTGACGCGCACGCCGCGCACCTCGAACGGTCTCTCCCTGACGTCGTCCGCGTTGAGCGCGAGCCGATGATGCGTCACGAGCGCCGTCTGGGCGGAGACCGACCCGCTCTTGAGCATCACGTGAAGCGGGCGCTGCTGGGAGTAGGAGACGTCACAGCCAAGGGCGAGCGCGGCCGACGGTCCACAGAAGACCCAGCCTGGATGGGTTGCCTGCAAGGAGCGCATGATGGCGAGCGTCTGAGCGGAATAGCCGAGCGCGTCCCACCACGCACGGCGCGCGTAGAGCCCATGCGCGGGCGAGACAAGCTCCCCATCCTCGCCCGCGCGACGGGCGCACGCCGCCCGGACGCGCTCCTCGGGCGGCCTCAGGCAGGCACCGCACGCCTCCGCCTCCGCGAACAGCTCCTGCAGTTCCCGGTCGACCTTCTCGCTCATGGCACCTCCCCTCCTGGAGGGCATTCTTACACGAGGGACGCATCGGCGTGGCGGATGCATTTGGCACAACTCTTGATATATTTGACATTTTTTGCCGAGAAGTACGTCAGGCCGTAAATCCTCGGTAGGGAGTTACCTGCAAGCTAGCAGTAACACGCTTACGGGAGCCACGTTTCGGCGAGCGGTGCCCCGACGTCAGGCGTCAGGCTCGTCCGGAACGTACTCGAGGATGTCTCCGGGCTGGCAGCCCAGCTCGCGACAGATGGCGTCGAGCGTGGAGAAGCGCACGGCGGAGATCTTGCCGCGCTTGATGCGCGAGAGGTTGACCTCGGTGAGCCCGATCTTCTCGGCGAGCTCCTTCGAGCGCATCTTGCGGTCCGCGAGCACGCGGTCGAGTCGAAGCACGATCATCGCAGCCTCACAGCAGCTCGTCGTCCTGCTTCTGCAGGATGCAGCCGTACTCGAACATGCGGCAGATCGCAAACAGCAGTGCCCCTATCGCGAGCGCACCGTTGTCCACAATCACCGTGCCCGCCGGGATGAAGGCGGCCTCCACCATGAGCTGGCTCGCCACCGCTCCGGAGATCGCTCTCCCCACGAGGTGCAGGATGCCCGGCACAAAGGCCGCCAGGACGAGGAAGACGGAGGCGCGCCTGAGCCCGCGCACCACGTCGAGCGAGAAGACCTCCCCCGTACCCGCGACGCGCTGGCAAACGCGCGTGGCACCGAGGTAGGCGACGAAGGTGAGCGCGCCGCCCACGGCACTCGCCACCTGATAGGGCGCCGCGCCGCCAAGGCGCGTGACGCCGCCGAGGTCGGCAGGCGTGGTAAAGAACGCGGCGAGCAGGTCGCGACCGCCCTCAACCATGCCCGCGCGCGTCAGGTCGGCCGCGAGCCCGAGAGAAACGACCGCCATGATGAGCGACCCTGCTGCCACGAGCGCACAGAGCCACGCGGCCACGGTCGCCGTGCGCCGGATGCGACGGTCGACGTCGGAGCGCGTCAGGGTCTCGTTGGTCATTGCGATCACCCCGTTCTTCTCGCCAGCAGTTCTTATCGTTCTTATGCCACTAATTATCGACTATCGATAAGTGCAGACGAGTTTTAAGGCGAACGGCGCCAAGCACACGCCGAGCGTGCATAATGGACGGAACGCCAACGGGGTTGAGAGGAGCCACGCATGAAGGAGCTTGAGGACCGCATCCGCCAGGACGGCATCGTTCGCGAGGGCAACGTCCTCAAGGTCGACAACTTCCTCAACCACCAGTGCGACGTGGCCCTCTACGACCACATGGGCGCCGAGTGGGCGCGCCTCTTCGCGGGCAAGCGCATCGACAAGATTCTCACGATCGAGGCCTCCGGCATCGGCATCGCATGCGTTGCGGCCACGCACTTTGGCGGCGTGCCCGTGGTCTTTGCGCGCAAGACCGAGTCCAAGAACCTCGACGGCGACCAGTACCGCACCAACATCACGAGCTACACCAAGGGCCGCGAGTACCAGGTCATCGTTGCCAAGCGCTTTCTCACGGCGGGCGAGCACGTGCTGATCATCGACGACTTCATGGCCATGGGCTGCGCGATGAACGGCCTGCTCCAGATCTGCGACGAGGCGGGCGTCATCGTGGAGGGCATCGGCATCGCCATCGAGAAGGGCTTCCAGCCGGGAGGCGACGAGCTGCGCCGTCGCGGCTACCAGGTGGAGTCGCTCGCCATCGTGAAGTCGATGGACGCCGCGACTGGTGAGATCGAGTTCGCGTAGGCGCCGCGGGCGGACGTTCTTCTCGCCCCGTCGCAATACGCGAAAACCAACATTTCCGAGCTCAATTTCGTAGGAAATCGCGTACTCGCATCTGGCAATACGCGATTTCCTCCGTTTTTGGCCCCAATTCCGTTGGAAAACGCGTATTGCGCAACTAGCAGACGAGGATTTCCGTTGACATATGAACGTATGCTCATATAATCATACTCACATTCATACGGAAGGAGCATGCATGCCCGAGGAGCCCACCCCCACCGAGATGCCGGACGAGGAGCTGCTCTATGACCTCGCCGACCTGTTCAAGGTGTTCAGCGACACCACCCGCATCAAGATCCTCTACGCCCTCATGGGCCGCGAGCTCTGCGTGGCGGACATCGCCGAGGAGACCGGCACCACCCAGAGCGCCGTCTCTCACCAGCTGCGTACCCTCAAGCAGTCGCACCTGGTGAAGTTTCAGCGCGACGGGCGCAACGTGGTCTACTCGCTCGCCGACGACCACGTCTACACGATGCTCAACCAGGGCATGTCCCACATCTGCGAGTGATGAAAAGGGACTGTCCCTTTTCATCAAACGGAAAGGAGCGCCTCATGCGCAAGTCATTCAAGCTCGACGAGATCGACTGCGCCAACTGCGCGCGCAAGCTGCAGGACGAGCTCGCCACGCTCGACGGCGTCGACGCCGTCTCCGTCAACTTCATGACGCAGAAGCTCACGCTCACCGCCGCGGACGAGCGCTTCGACGAGGTTCTCGACCGAGTCGTCGCCCTTACTGCGCGCATCGAGCCCGACTGCGAGATCGTCCGCTAGGCGCCGGGAGGTCACCGCCATGAACAAGAAGCAGCGCCGCTGGCGCAACCGCATCGTCATCGCCCTCGTCATCTTCTTCGCCGTGCTCGTCGTCGAGCAGAGCGGTCTTCTTTCCACGCTCTTTGGCACCCCGGGCGACGTCTACGCAAGCTTTGCCCTCTTCCTCGTCCCCTACCTCATCGCGGGCTACAAGACCCTGCTCGAGGCCGCGCGCAACATCCGCCGCGGCGATCCCTTTGACGAGGCGTTCCTCATGTCGGTGGCCTCCCTCGGCGCCTTCGCGATGGTGTTTTTCCCCCAGACGGAGCCCCACATGGCCGAGGGCGCGGCGGTCATGCTCTTCTACCAGGTGGGCGAGCTCTTCCAGAGCTACGCGGTGGGCCAGAGCCGCAAGTCCATCGCGGCCATGATGGACATCGCGCCCGAGTACGCCAACGTCGAGAAGGACGGCGAGCTCGCGGAGGTCGACCCGGCCGAGGTCGCCGTGGGCGAGACGATCGTGGTCAAGCCCGGCGAGCGCGTGCCGATCGACGGCGTGGTCACGGACGGCACGAGCCAGCTCGACACCGCGGCGCTCACCGGCGAGTCCGTCCCGCGCCACGTTGAGCCGGGCGCGGACGTCGTGTCTGGCTGCGTCAACATGACGGGCGTCCTGCGCGTCCGCACGACCAAGCCCTACGGCGAGTCCACGGTCGCCCGCATCCTCGAGCTCGTGGAGAACGCCAGCGAGAAGAAGGCCCGCACCGAGAACTTCATCACGCGCTTCGCCCGCGTCTACACGCCCGTCGTCACGATCTCCGCGGTCCTTCTCGCCGTGGTCCCGCCGCTCGCGGGCATGGGCGCCTGGTCCGACTGGATCCTGCGAGGCCTCACCTTCCTCGTGGTGAGCTGCCCCTGCGCACTCGTCATCTCCGTGCCGCTCTCGTTCTTCGGCGGCATCGGCGGGGCGTCGCGCCTCGGCATCCTCGTCAAGGGCTCTAACTACCTCGAGCTGCTCGCTCACGTAGACACCGTCGTATTCGACAAGACCGGCACGCTCACGAGCGGCACCTTCAACGTCGTCGCCGTGCACCCCGAGGCCGGCGTGGACCCCGACTACGTGCTCTCCATGGCGGCGCACGCCGAGTCCTTCTCGGATCACCCCATCGCCGTGTCTGTGCGCGCCGCCTACTCCGGTGAAATTGACCGCGGGAAGATCGAAGAGGCACGCGAGGAGTCCGGCCACGGCGTCAGCGCGCGCGTGAACGAGCACCTGGTTCTCGTGGGCAACGACAGGCTCATGGCCGAGCACGGGGCCGCCTGGCACGACTGCGACCTCACGGGCACGATCCTGCACGTCACCGTCGACGGCGCGTACGTTGGTCACATCGTGATCGCCGACGTGGTGAAGGACGACGCCAGGGACGCGATTGACGGGCTCCACGCCGCTGGCGTCAGCCGCTGCGTCATGCTCACCGGCGATCGCGCTGACGTGGCGCAGGCCGTGGGAACGCGCCTCGGCATCGACGAGGTCCACGCGCAGCTCCTGCCCCAGGACAAGGTCACCGAGGTCGAGCGCCTGCTCGAGGGCGAGAAGGACGGGGCACGCCTCGCCTTCGTGGGCGACGGCATCAACGATGCGCCCGTGCTCATGCGCGCGGACGTGGGCATCGCCATGGGCGCGATGGGCTCGGACGCCGCGATCGAGGCCGCCGACGTCGTTCTCATGGACGACAAGCCCTCCAAGATCGCACAGGCCATGCGCGTGGCGAGAAAGACCATGCGCATCGTCTGGGAGAACATCGTCTTCGCCCTGGGCGTGAAGCTCCTCATCCTCGTGCTCGCCGCGTTTGGCATCGCCAACATGTGGCTCGCGGTCTTTGGCGACGTGGGCGTGGCCATGATCGCGATCCTGAACGCCATGCGCTGCATGCGCGTCGAGCGGGACTAGGGTTCCCTTACGCCTCCAGGTGGCTCAGCTTGGTGCGGATGACGCGACGCACCGACTCGTCGATGCGCTCCTCGGTGAGCTCGCCGGAGGCGACGGCGTCAACCACGCCCTGGTAGGCGGCACCGAGGTCGGCCGGCATAAGCACGATGTCCACGCCCGCCGAGAGCGCGGCCACCGCGATGCGGTCAACGCCCACGGCCTCCGTCGCGGCGCCCATGCCCATGGAGTCCGTGATGATGATGCCCTCGTAGCCGAGCTCGTTTCGCAGGAGGTCGGTCACGATCTCGCTCGAGATGGAGGCGGGGTCGTCGTCACCCGTGACGTTGGGCATCGAGAGGTGACCCACCATCACGAACGGGACGCCCTCCTCGATCGCCGCCTCGAAGGGCCGCAGCTCCTCTGCGCGAATCTCGTCGAGGGTCTTCTCGGAGTAGATCGAGGTGTCGTGGCTGTCGCCGAGCGCGCCGCCGATTCCCGGGAAGTGCTTGGCCGCGCAGAGCATGCCCGCTTCTTCGAAGCCGCGCACCTGAGCCGCCACCATGGGCGCCACCACGTCGGCGGTGGCGCCAAAGGAGCGCAGGCCCATCGTGCCGTCCGGGTTGTTGGCGATGTCCGCATCCGGGGCAAAGTCCACGTTGAAGCCAAGGTAGTCGAGGTAGGTCCCGATGCCCTTGGCGACCTCCTGGGCGTAGGCGGCGTCGCCGGTCGCGCCCACCTCGCACATGTTGCCGACGTTGTCCACGCCAAAGCCGGGGTTGCCGCCCACGCGCGAGACCGTGCCGCCCTCCTCGTCCACGCACAGGAACATCGGCAGGCCGTTGGCCTCGCGGCCGTACTCCATCGTGTTGGAGAGCATCGCGCGCGTCTGGTCGGCGTCGAGCAGGTTGGCGGCGAAGTAGCAGATGCCGGCCACCGGGCGCTCGGCGAGCGCGGCGCGCGTCGCCTCGCCGGCGGCGGTCTGGACGCCCACGCCCGTGACGGCCTCGGGACGCACGACGAAGAGCTGCCAGATCTTCTGCTCAAGCGTCAGCTTGTCCATCGAGGCACTGACCCTGGCGTCGAGCGGGTCCTCCTCGGCCGCGGGCTCCTCGGAGGGCGCCTCCTCGGTCGACGGCGCCGGACGGTCCGACACCGCGGCGCGGTCGTCGTCGGAGCCCCCCGTCCCTCTCGGCGCGCCCGAGCACCCGCCGAGCGCGAGGGCGAGAAGGGCGCCGGCGGAGCCGAGCGCCTGACGGCGGGTCAGGAGGTGTCTCGTGGTCATGGTTCTCCCTTCGGCAGCGTCAGCCGCGGGCGAGTCGGTCGTTGACGAGGTCGGCGAGCACGTCGCCGAGCTCATGGCCGGACACGCGCATCATCTGCGGGAAGCGGGAGTAGTAGGTGAGGCCGGGCATCGAGTTGACCTCGTTGAAGACGACCTCCCCCTCGGGCGTGACGAAGAGGTCCACGCGAGCGAGCCCCTCGCACCCGAGCGCCTCGTAGACGGCGACGCCGGCGGCGCGCACGCGGTCGAGCACGTCCCCGGGCAGCTCCGCAGGGCAGCGAAGCTGCGTGTTCTCGCCCGGGTTCTTCTCGAGGTGGATGCGGAAGAACCCGTCTCCGGAGACCACGATCTCGTCGGGCTCGCCCATGCGCGTCCCGCGCACGGCGTCGCCCACGATGGCGCAGCCGACCTCGACGCCCACGATGGCCTCCTCCACGGCGACCTTCTCGTCGAGCTCGAAGGCGGCGGCAAGGGCGTCTGCGTAGGCGCGCTCGTCCGCAGCGCGGGCGACCCCGATCGAGGATCCCCCGCGGGCGGGCTTGACGAACACCGGGAACCCGCCGCAGGCGGCAACGGCAGCAGCGCGGTCCTCGGAGGAGGCGCCGCGCCAGAGCACCTCGCAGCGCGGCGAGCGAACACCGGCAGAGGCAGCCAGACGGTGGGAGGCGTCCTTGTCCATGCAAACGGCGCTCGCCATCACGCCGCACCCCACGTACGGGACGCCCGCGACCTCGAGCGCGCCCTGGACCGTGCCGTCCTCGCCGCCCTGGCCATGCAGGACGGGCAGGGCAACGTCAACGAAAAGTGGACGTACGCTCCCCTCGCACACCTCGACGAGACCGCCGGAGGGCAGGAGCGCGACGGGCGCGCAGTCGTGAGCGTCCCACGTACCCGCGGTGAGCTCTGCGGTGTCACCCGTATAGTGCAACCAGCGACCCTCCCGCGTGATGCCAACGAGAACCAGCTCAAAGCGGTCGCCAAGTGCCGCGACCACGTTGTCGGCCGATTTGCAGGAAATGTCGTGCTCGGTGGAGACGCCACCAAAGATGAGCGCCACGCGCGTCATGGAACTACCTCCCATCGTCTGCGAACGCCCCATTATAGATTGCCGCCGAGCGTCGGGTCGGCCACGGGCGCCCGCTGACGCGCGTCGTCAGCCCCGGGACGCGCCCTCGGGGTAGCGAGGGGAAACCAGACCGGCGCGCTCCAGCGCGACCACGATTGGAACCACAACGACGAGCTGCAGCACGATGCCCGGCAGGCCCGTCACAAAGTACCCGGTGACCCAGGCCGCCAGCGAGTAGGAGCCGGGCGAGAAGATCAGCGCCTGCAGGGCGCCGCCCACGAGCCGACCGGCAAGCATGGCGCCGACGAGCGAGACGTAGAGATCGAGCGGCAGACGACCGGTACGCACGTGGGCGCCCAGCACTCCGGAGACCAATCCGTAGATGGCAAGCTCGCAGGTCATTGACGGCAGGATGGGGGCCGCTGGCATGCCGGTGAGCAGGCTCGAGAGCACGGGGGCGAGAAGCCCCGTGGCCACGCCGGGCGCAGGTCCTGCCACAAGGCCGCAGATCATCACGGGGATGTGCATCGGGAGCCAGGCGTTGCCCGCCCCCGGGATGGCATGGAAGGCCATGGGGAGCACGATTCCGAGCGCGGCGCACACCGCGGCAACGACGACGCTCTTCACAGGGCTCAAGGTCGCCTCTCCTCCCCGGGACGCGCTGAGCGCCCCGCGATGCGGTACCCACGCGCCTCCATTGCAACGGAAAGCTCGTCGGCACGGCGGAACGCGGACACGAAGACAGGAACGAGCAGCCGCACGTAACTGACGGCGCGTCGCATAATACCACCGTGACGCGCGCTCCCGCAACGCAGCGCCTGGGCCCGCATGAGCAGGCGACCCTCGCGCAGAAGCGTGGGCACAAACTGCACCGTGACGCCGACGGCGAGCGCGGCGACCTCGGTCGGCACCCCGAGGAGCGCAAGCGGCCGGAGCAGGTCGCGCACGCCGGATGTGAGCTGCTGGGGACTCGTCGTCGCCGTGATCAGCACACCGAGCACCACCACGAGCGACGTACGGACGACGACGCGCGCACCCTGGGCGATTCCCGTCCACGTGAGGCAGGCGGGACCGAGGGACAACAGTGGGTCGACGGTCGAGAAGAGCAGGGCGTTCAGGACAAAGACGACGAGCAAAAACCAACGGAGCCCCCACAGCGCACGAGCGGAGACGGCCCAGCCGACGCGTGAGACGACTGCGAGTGCCGCCACGGCAAGGGAGGCGGCGGCGAGCTCGAGCGGCGTGGACGCCAGCACGACGAGCGCAACCGAGACGAGAAGGCCGACAAGCTTGACCGAGGCACGCACGCGATGCAGCGGCGAGTCGGACCAGACGTATCCGAACGTCGACCTCACGAGATGCCCCCTCTCCGGGCGAGGGCGTCGGCGAGCTCCTTGGCCGTGAGCGGGCACCCCGGGACGGCAACCCCGGCGCGTCGGAGGGCGGCGGCGGCACGCGCGGCACAGGCGGGCTCGAGGCCGTGAGCGCGCATCAGAGGCGCGTCGGCGAGCAGCGTGCGGGCCGCCCCGTCGAGCGTCACGCGACCCTCCTCGAGTACCACGAGGCGGTCGGCGACCTCGGCAAGGGCGTTGGCATCGTGGCTGGCCATCACGACCGTCGTTCCCTCGCCGGCCGCGGCGCGCACGGCATCCAGGCAGGCACGGCGAGCGCGCGGATCGAGACCGGCCGTGGGCTCGTCGAGCAGGAGCACCGACGGTCGCAGCGCAAGAACCGAGGCGATCGCCACCCGACGCCGCTGTCCCCCAGAAAGCGAGAAGGGCGACCTTCCCGCAAGCTCCGCGAGGTCGAGCCCCATGAGCGCGAGCGCGCGTGCGGCGCGCTCGCGGGCGCACGCCATGGAAAGACCGCGCTCACGCAGCCCAAAGGTCACCTCCCGCTCGACCGTGGGCTCGAAGAACTGGCGCTCCGGAAGCTGGAACACCAGGTCGATCTCCCCGTCGCCGCACGGCCGCACCCGACCGGAGTCGGGGGGCGTCGCCCCAGCGATGACCTCGAGCAGGGACGTCTTCCCGGAACCCGTTCTGCCCATGAGCCCCGTGACGCCGCCCCCGAGGTCGAGCGAGACGTCGACGAGCGCGGGGTTCTTCTCGCCTGACAACCCCTCGTACGTGAGGCACACGTGTTCCAGCGTCACCCGCACAGCGCGCTCACCAGCCCCTCTACCGTAACCGGCGCGGCGCCGCAGACCGCGCCGCGGCGCTGGAGCGCCTCCCAGACGCGCACTGCCAGCGGAGGCTCCAGGCCGGCGCTCTCGAGCAGGCCGCGGTCCGCGAGCACCTCGGCCGGCGCGCCCGCGGCGGCGATCTTTCCGGCACGCATGACCACGACGCGGTCCGCGCGGGCGGCGAGCTCCATGTCATGCGTGATCCAGACGATGGTGGCCCCGCGCTCCGCCCGAACGGCGAGCACGGCGCGCACGAGCTCGTCTCTCCCCTGGGGGTCTATCATGGCGGTCGCCTCGTCGAGCACGATGACGTCGGGCTCGCTCGCGAGCACGCCCGCGAGCGCGACGCGCTGCTGCTGTCCGCCGGAGAGCGCATGGACGTCGCGGCGCTCGAAGTCGGAGAGGCCTACGCTCGCGAGCGCCCGCGCGGCCGCAAGCCGCGCGTCCTTCTCGCCCGCGCCAAAGTTGAGGGGCCCAAAGGCAACGTCCTCGCCCACCACCGAGGAGACGAACTGGTTCTCCGGGTTCTGGAACACCATGCCGCAGGCACGGCGGAGCTCCCAGACGCGGGTGGGGTCGGCGGCGTCGATGCCGGCGACCCTGAGCTCTCCGACCTGGAGCTGGACGAGCGCGTTCAGGTGCCGCGCGAGCGTGGTCTTGCCCGAGCCGTTCTCCCCGACGACCGCCACGAACTCGCCGGGCGTCACGTCGAGCGTCACGTCGCGCAGCGTGGGACGACCGGGCGCGTATGCATGGGAGACGCCCCGCGCCTCCACGATCTTCTCGCCCGTCCTACTCACCCCCGGCCTTCGACGTAGTTGACGGAGCGTCGACAATTCTACCCGCATCGGCACAGCGGTGCGGCTCCGGGAATTGTCGCCGTTGTCATGGGAGCTTCTAAGAATCCGAGGGCTTGTCCCGAGAGAGTCTAGGAAACTGCGCCTTTGTCCTGCCCGGGCCACTAAAAGACAGGTTTTGCACGGCTTTGACGAGCCGCCAGCGCGCAACCCCTCGGTTTTCTAGACGCCCCCATGACAAGGTCCGCGATTTCTGGACCCGGCCCTGCCCCGCGTTATAGCACCGAATGTATAACGACAGGCGCGACGAGGCCGCTCACCTGCGCTATCCTTGACCCATCACCGAGAAACGCAAGGAGGACCCGTGCTCACCTTCGAGAAGTACGTCCGCCCCGGGACCACGCGGCAGGCCTACGAGCTCCTGCAGGAGAACCGCCTGGCCACGGTCATCGGCGGCATGATGTGGCTGCGCCTCTCCGACCGCACCTCGCCGCTCGGCATCGACCTCTCCGGCTGCGGGCTAAACAAAGTCGAGGAGACCGAGGACGCATGGCGCATCGGCGCGATGGTGACCCTGGGACAGCTCGAGAACCACGAGCGCTTCCAGGCCGCTACCTGCGGCATCTTCACCGAGGCGGTGCGCGACATCGTGGGCACGCAGTTCCGCAACCTCGCCACCGTGGGCGGCTCGCTCTACGCGCGCATGGGCTTCTCCGACATCGTTACTGCGCTGCTGGCGCTCGACACCGAGGTCGAGCTCGAGGGCGCGGGTACCATGCCGATCATCCCCTTTGTGGAGCGCGGGGCGAGAAACGACGTCCTCACGCACATCGTCGTGCGCAAGCACCGCTACCGCGCCGCCTTCGAGTCCGTGCGCAACGCGGCGACGGACTTCTCCGCGCTCAACGCGGCGGCCGCCTGCTGGCAGGGCTCCTGGCACGTCACCGTGGGTGCGCGCCCCAAGAAGGCCACGCTCGTGACCGGCGGCGAGCGCATCCCGCTGCGCGCGGAGTTCTCCCCCGCCGAGCTCGACGCCGTCTGTGAGCTCGCCGAGAGCCTGGACTTTGGCGACGACCTGCGCGGCACCGCCGCGTGGCGCCGCGCCGTGGCCCCCGTGCTCGTCCGTCGCGCCGTGGAGCGCGCCGCCGAGAAGCCCCGCTCCGAGAAGGAGGCGTAGACGCCATGCAGATCACCCTCACCCTGAACGGCTCGGAGCTCGCCGAGGACGTCCGCCCGGACATGACCCTCTTCGACTTCTGCCGCGCGCACGGCTACAAGTCCGTCAAGTGCGCCTGCGAGACCTCCAACTGCGGGCTCTGCACCGTGCTTCTGGACGGCAAGCCCGTGCTCTCGTGCTCCGTGCTCATGGCGCGCGTGGACGGCCATGAGGTCACCACGCTCGAGGGCATGCGCGACGGCCGCCGCGAGCTCCTGGCGCAGTGCCTCGCCGAGGAGGGCGCCGAGCAGTGCGGCTTCTGCGCGCCAGGACTTGAGATGGCCGTGCTCGCGCTCGACGCCGCTCACCCGGGCGCCGATGACGAGACCGTGCGTCGCTACCTCTCCGGCAACCTCTGCCGCTGCTCCGGCTACGCGAGCCAGATGCGCGCAATCCGCCGCTTTCTCGCCCGCCACGCGAACGGCGGCGAGCTGCCGCCGCGTGAGGTGCCGGATGACCCGACCACGGAGTCGGGCGAGAAGCACGCCCAGATCGCGCGCCCCGTGGCGAAGAAGGACTCCGGGGCGCTTCTGGCCGGCGCGCCCGTCTACACCGCCGACCTCGCGCCCGAGGGCGCGCTCGTGGTGAAGCTCGTGCGAAGCCGCCACGCAAACGCCATCGTCACGGACGTCGACAAGAGCCGCGCGCTCGAGGTCCCCGGCGTCGTGGCCGTCTTTGGCCCGGACGACGTGCCGCACAACCGCTTCACGCTTGCCGGCCAGTCCTTCCTCGAGCCGAGCCCCTACGACACCGTCCTTCTCGACCGCCACGTG
The DNA here is from genome assembly GCA_963928085.1 of uncultured Atopobiaceae bacterium. Classification (GTDB taxonomy): domain Bacteria; phylum Actinomycetota; class Coriobacteriia; order Coriobacteriales; family Atopobiaceae; genus Thermophilibacter. The sequence goes on along the minus strand of CAWVDR010000001.1, from coordinate 542,795 downwards.
CGCTACGTGGGCGACGAGGTGGCCATGGTCGTGGCCGAGACCGAGGCCGCGGCCGCCGCGGGCGCGCGTGCCGTGAAGGTCACCTACGAGCAGCTCCCCGCCGTCGTTAACGTGGAGGAGGCGCTCGACAACGCCACCGTCATCCACGACGAGGACGACTGGGCGCCCGGCGGCGACAAGTCCGGAGACCCCTCGCGCAACCTCGTGGCGCACGGCGAGCGCGTCCACGGCGACCTGGATGCCGCCTTTGCCGCCTCCGACGTGGTGATCGAGCGCACCTACCGCACGCAGGCCACGCAGCAGTCCATGATGGAGACGTTCCGCTCCTTTGCCTACACCGACGCCTTTGGCCGCGTGACCGTGGTGAGCTCCACGCAGGTGCCCTTCCACATCCGCCGCCAGGTGGCAAACGCCCTCGGCATCCCCAAGCGCCAGGTGCGCGTCATCAAGCCGCGCGTGGGCGGCGGATTTGGCGCCAAGCAGAGCGGCTGCAACGAGCCCTTCGCCGCGTTCGCCGCGATGAAGACCGGCCGCCCGTGCGTGTGCACCTACACGCGCGAGGAGACCATGAACTGCTCCAACACGCGCCACGAGATGGTCCTCAAGGTCCGCATGGGCGCCCGGCGCGACGGCACAATCGAGGCCATCGACCTCTACGCGCTCTCCAACGCCGGTGCCTACGGCTACCACGGCACCACCACCGTCACGCTCGTGGGCGGCAAGGCGCTGCCGATCTACAACCACGCCACGGCGAGCCGCTTTAGCTACGACGTGGTCTACACCAACACCACGCCGGGCGGCGCCTACCGCGGCTACGGCGCGACGCAGGGCTGCTTTGCCGTGGAGTCCGCCGTCAACGAGTTGGCCGACGAGCTGGGCATGGACCCGTGCGAGCTGCGCCTCAAGAACCTCGTGGGTCCCGGCGAGACCCTCTGGCAGCTGAACGACGAGCACCTCTACAGCTGCCGCCTCGACGAGTGCCTCGAGCGCGCGATGGAGATGGTGGGCTGGAAGGACCGGCCACTCTCCGAGGACCTCGGCGACCGCGTGCGCGGCCTGGGCGTGGCCCTCACGATGCAGGGCTCCGGCATCGCCATGGTGGACATCGCCAACGTTGACATCCGCCTCGAGGACGATGGCTTCTACGTGCTCTCCATCGGCGCCACCGACGTGGGCACCGGCGCGGACACCATCCTCGCCCAGATGGCGGCCGAGGCGCTCGGCTGCGACGTGGACCGCATCGTCACCAAGGGCGTGGACACCGACACCTCCCCCTTCGACACCGGTGCCTACGCGTCCTCCGGCACCTACACCACCGGCGGCGCCGTCGTGCGCGCAGCCGAGGACCTCGTGCGGCAGATCCGCGAGCAGGCGGCGCGCGTCTTTGGCGTGGACGCCCAGGACGTGGAATTCGACGGCGAGAGCGTGCGCTGCGGCGAGCAGGAGATGACCGTGGCCGCGCTCGCCAACAAGCTCATCGGCTTTGGCCTGCACCCCGGCATGCTCGAGGGCCACGGCACCAACGCCCAGCCCACCTCCCCGCCGCCCTACATGGCCGGTATCGCCGAGGTCGAGGTCGACAAGGCCACGGGCAAGGTCACGGTCACCGACTACGCGGCCGTCGTGGACTGCGGCACCGTCATCAACCCGGCCCTTGCGCGCGTGCAGGCCGAGGGCGGCATCGCCCAGGGCATCGGCATGGCGCTCACCGAGGACGTGGCCCGTGACGAGCGCGGCAACCTGCGCACCGGAAGCTTCATGACCTACAAGCTGCCCACCCGCATGGACGTGCCCGAGCCGCGCGTGGAGTTCATGCCGAGCTTCGAGCCCACGGGGCCCTTCGGCGCCAAGTCGATCGGTGAGGTCGTCATAAACACGCCCTCCCCCGCGGTCATGAGCGCCGTGGCCCACGCCACGGGCCGCTACGTACGCGACCTGCCCATCCTACCGAGCAAGGTGCTCGCCGCGGAGTAGCCGCGAGCGCGCGTCCTTCTCGGCCACCGTCCTTGACCGTCGCCCTCTGCCAGCAAAACCACGGTTTTGCGTCAGAGGGCGACATGCGTTCTCGAAACGCCTGGATCCGAGTGTCGCCCTCCTCTGTTTTGGGGCAAACGTTTGATATAGCACACCGGACTTCGCCGTTTTTCTCGCCCTTTTGTACAAATCAGCCACGTATGGGATGGTTTTGCACGGCCCAAACGGCCCTCGGGCGAGAAGAACATCAATCTTTTGCCCCAAAACCGAGAGGGGCGGCCTGGGACCAGACAAGCCGCCGGAGCGGACGGGCAGCGGCAAATGTCAGGGCTTCGAACGGGTCAACCTGCCGAGAAGAACCTCTGACGGCACGCGCGCTAGAATCGAGAGGTTGACTGCTCCCCCACACGGAGGCCAGATGTTCAAGCTCAGGCGCTACCTCGCGGGCCACTACGCAGAGTGCGTGCTGGCACCGCTCTTCAAGATGCTGGAGGCCCTGCTCCAGCTCCTCGTCCCCCTCGTGATGGCGCAGGTCATCGACGTCGGCATCGCCACGCGGGACAGCGGCTACGTGCTCTGGCACGGGGCGCTGCTCGTCGCCATGGGCGTCCTCGCGTGGGTCGTGGCCGTCACGGCGCAGTTCTTCTGCTCGCGCCTTGCCTCCGCCTTTGGTACCGCGATGCGCGACGACCTCTTCCGTCACGTGCTCTCCCTCTCGCGAGAGGACGTGGAGCGGCTCGGCCGCGCGAGCCTCGTCACGCGCCTCACCAACGACTCCCAGCAGGTCCAGGACGGCCTCAACATGTTCTTCCGCCTGATCCTGCGCTCCCCGTTCGTGACCTTTGGCACCGTCGTGGCGGCCTTTCTCGTGGACGGCGTCGAGGGCGCGGTCCTGCTCGTCGCCGTCCTCGTGGCGGGGGCGCTCGTCCTTGGCTTCATGCGCGTGACCGCGAGCCGCTATCGTGACATTCAGCGCGGCCTCGACGAGGTCCAGCTCGGCGTCTCGGAGAACCTTGAGGGCGTCCGCGTGCTGCGCGCCTTCCGCCGCGAGGACGCGGAGCGCGAGGCCTTCTCGGCCACCGCGACCACCGTACGTGACCGCCAGGTTGCCACGGGCGACATCTCCGCCCTCGTGAACCCGCTCACCTATCTGGTCGTCAACTGCGGACTCATCGCGCTTCTGTGGTTCGGCGGCCTGCAGGTGAACGTCGGCGGCCTCACGCAGGGCCAGCTCGTCGCCCTGGTGAGCTACGTCAGCCAGGCGCTCGTCGAGCTCCTCAAGCTCACGAACCTCATCGTGCTGCTCGCCAAGGCCTCCGCCTGCGCCAAGCGCATCAACGAGGTCTTTGAGACAGCGCCCACCCTCGCGGACGGCACGCTCGACGCCGAGCCCGCCGCAGACGCGCCCGCGCTCGCCTTTGACGACGTGAGCTTCTCCTACCCCGGCGCCGCCGGCGACGCGCTCTCCCACGTGAGCTTCTCGCTCGCCCCGGGCGCCACGCTCGGTGTGATCGGCGGCACGGGATCGGGCAAGTCCACGCTCGCGAGTCTCGCCCTGCGCTTCTACGACGTCACGGACGGCGAGGTCAAGGTCGGCGGCAACGACGTGCGCACGCTCACGCGCCACACGCTGCGCCGCCAGGTCTCGCTCGTGGAGCAGGGCGCCACGCTCTTCTCGGGCACCATCGCGTCCAACCTGCGCTGGGGAGACGCGGATGCCAGCGAGCAGGACCTCGAGGCCGCGATCGCCACCGCGCAGGCCACGGGCGTGGTCGCCGGCAAGGAGGGCGGACTCGAGTCCGAGGTCGAGCAGTTTGGCCGCAACTTCTCCGGCGGCCAGCGCCAGCGCCTCACGATCGCGCGGACCCTCGTGCGCCGCCCGCGCGTCCTCATCCTCGACGACGCCTCCTCGGCACTCGACTTTGCAACGGACGCCGCGCTGCGGCGCGCCATCGCGCGCGACTGCGCGGGAACGGCCGTGATCACCATCTCCCAGCGCGTCACCGCCGTGCGCCATGCAGACCAGATCCTCGTGCTCGACGGCGGGCGCCAGGTGGGACTGGGAGCCCACGAGGAGCTGCTCGAGGGCTGCCCCGTCTACCGAGAGATCTGCGAGTCCCAGCTCACCGCAGAGGAGGTGGCACGATGAGCGAGAAGAACCTCGGACGCCAGGACGACACCGTGCGCCGCGTGCTCGCGCTCTTCTCGGACAGGCGCGGTTCGCTCGCGGCGGCTGCGGTGCTCACGGTCGCCGTGGTCGTGGGCACGCTCGCGCTGCCCGTGCTCTCGGGACGCGCCGTGGACTGCGTGGTGGGCGTGGGCCAGGTGGACCTCACCGGCCTTGCGCGCTCGCTCGCCTGGATCGCCGTGACCCTCGGCGTCACGGCGATCTGCCAGTGGGCGCTCACCGCCGTCACCAACCGCCTCGCCTTTGGCGCCGCACTGACGCTCCGTCAGCGCGCCTTCGACCACCTGCAGGAGCTCCCGCTCTCCTACATCGACTCGCACGGCCACGGAGATCTGGCCGCGCGCATCGTCACCGATGCGGACATGCTCACCAACGGCCTGCTCATGGCCTTCCAGCAGCTGCCCGTCGGCGTGCTCACGATCGTGGTCACGCTCGTCTTCATGTTCGCGCTCAACCCGGCCATCGCCGCCGTGGTGGCCCTGCTCACGCCGATCTCCATCTTCACGGCGCGCTTCATCGCCACGCACAGCGCGCGGCACTTCTCCGGTCAGACGCGCCTGCGCGGCGAGCTCACGGCCTACGTGGAGGAGATGGTCGGCGGCATCTCCGCGATCGAGACCTTCGACATGGCGGATGCGGTCCACGCGCGCTTTGCCGAGACGGACGCGGCGCTCGGGCAGGAGAGCTTCAAGGCGGTGTTCTTCTCGTCCCTGGTGAACCCCACCACGCGCTTCGCGAACGCCCTGGTGTACGCCGCGATCGGCATCTTTGGCGCCTTCGTGGCCATGGGCGGCGGCATCACCGTGGGCGGGCTCTCGGCCTTCCTGGGCTATGCGGACCAGTACGCCAAGCCCTTCAACGACATCTCCGGCGTTGCCACCGAGCTCCAGAACTCCGTGGCCTGCGCCAAGCGGCTCTTTGCCCTCCTGGACGTGCCGGCAGAGGAGCCGGACGCGACGGGCGCCGTCGTGCTGACGGAGCCTCGCGGCGAGGTCGACCTGGATCATGTGGCGTTTGGCTATGACGCGAGACGCCTCGTGCTGCGCGACGTTGACCTCGACGTCGCACCCGGCCAGCGCATCGCCCTCGTGGGCGAGACGGGCTGCGGCAAGACTACGCTCATCAACCTCATCATGCGCTTCTACGACGTGAACTCCGGCGCCGTTCGCGTGGACGGCAGCGACGTGCGCGACCTCACGCGCCAGAGCCTGCGCGCGGGCTGGGGCATGGTGCTGCAGGACACCTGGGTCCGCCGCGCCACGGTGCGCGAGAACGTGAGCATGGGCCGTCCGGACGCCACGCTCGACGAGGTCCGCGCCGCCTGTCGCGAGGCCTACGCCGATGACTTCATCATGCGCCTGCCCCAGGGCTACGACACGGTGCTCGACGGCTCCGCCTCGCTCTCTGCGGGCCAGCGACAGCTGCTGTGCATCGCGCGCGTCATGCTGGCGCGGCCGGCGATGCTGATCCTCGACGAGGCGACCTCGAACATCGACACCCGCACCGAGCTGTTGGTCCAGCGCGCGCTGGCACGCCTCATGGAGGGTCGCACGAGCTTTGTGGTGGCGCACCGCCTCTCCACCGTGCGCGACGCCGACCTCATCTGCGTCATGGCGGACGGCGTAATCGCCGAGCGCGGCACCCACGACGAGCTGCTCGCCGCCGGTGGTCGCTACAAGCGCATCTACGAGGCGCAGTTCGCCCCGACGGAATAGCTACAGGCCGCGCTCGCGCAGGCGGGAGTCAATCTCCCTCAGCGTGATGCGCGCGGCGAAGAGCTGTCGGTACGTGGCGGTCTTCACCTTGCCGGCGGCCGCCAGCTCGTCCATGCGGGCCTTCGTGGCCTCGAGCTCGCCCCTCACGCCGGCGGCAAACGCGTCGTAGGCGGCCAGGCGCGCTGCGTCGTCCCGTCCGCCCATCAGAGATTAGACCCGTTCCAGCCAAAGCTCGACGACGTGCCGTAGCGGATGTAGAGGCGTTCCGCATCCACGCCGAGCTCACGGCAGACGACGGGCGTGACCTCCTTGGTGAAGCGCTCCCACACGGCGTCGGGCACCTCGCTGCGGGCGAACGAGCTCACGTCGACGAGCGCCGACGGGGCGGAGTCGTCGCCTGCAAAGTAGATGGGGGTCTCGCCCTCGAAGAGGCACATCAGCCATGCCTCGGACTTGCCGGGCACGACCTCGATCGCCCTGCCGTACGCGGCCTTCAGCGTCTCGCGCGCGGCGGGCGTGATGGGGGCGGAGCAGTAGGTGTGAATGACGGGCATGGTGGGCTCCTCTCGTGAAAGATCCTAGGGTGCCCCCATTGTCACACGATGCTGCCAGCGGCGCATGCGGTGACGGCGAATTATTGTCCGGTCCCCCTCGTAACCTATTCTCAGTCGACGGAAGCACCGTCGCCACGTCATCTGGGCTGGGAGGCCATCATGTACGAGCCGTCACGACACGTCTCCACGTTCTACGTCGCCGGGTTCCAGTATTGGGACGGGGCAACCGTCATCGGGGAGCTTGCATCCGGCATGCAGCTCGACCTTGTCGCCGAGCGGGACAATCCGCACGACCCCGAGGCGGTCGCCATCCGCTGGAGGGGTGTCAAGCTGGGCTATGTCCCCGCCGACGAGAGCGGGCTCATCTCGGCGCTCGCCTTCTACGGTCACGCGGACGCCCTCGAGTGCCGCGTCCTCAAGGCGGACCCCACGCGCAGCCCCTGGCACCAGCTCATGGTCGGCGTCTATATCCGCGACGCCCGATAGGCGGCACAGGAGCTCAAGCGGGGCGTCTGCACAAGTTTTTGACATGGGGCCTGTATCATGAGCGGGCCGTAAAGTCCCTGTCATGGAAAGAAAAAGATGCTCGCTCTCCTGATAGCTCTTGTGCTGGTCGCCGCCGTCGCCGGCATCGTCGTCGCCACGCTTCGCTTCACGCGTCAAAGCGGACGCCCGAGCGCGGGCCAGATCTGCTGGCTCGCCGTTCCCCTGCTGGTGCTCGCCGGCCTTGCGACCCTCTGCGTCCTGGGGCTCTATCAGGGCGGCCCGGTCGAGCCGATCGTCCTGGTCGCCGCCGCCTTTGGCAGCTCGCAGGTCGTGCTCCGCCGCGAGCGCATTCTCGCCGACGTCACCGCATGGGGCGAGAAGCACGGCTGGTCGCAGGCGCAGACGCACACGCGCTTCACGGCCGTCGCCCTGCTCGCCGGCGCCGTGCTCGGGCACCTCGCCGTCGAGCTCCCGTACAACTACGAGATCATCTGGATGGCGCCGCAATACGCGCTGCTCCAAGTGCTCATCATCCTGCTCGCGATCGGCTTTCTCCACTTCCTCTTCCAGCGCCGAGGCGCAGGTATGTTCGTGGGCGTGTGCCTCTGCTTTGTGATTGGTCTCGCCCAGTTCTTCATCGCGAGCTTCAAGTCCGCCGCCATCCTGCCCAACGACCTCTTTGTCCTCGGCACCGCAGCCGCCGTGAGCGGCGGCTACACCTATGCCATCGGTGGCGGTGTGGTGCTGGGCCTCGCAGTTCTGCTGCTCGCCGCGGCCGTCGGCTCCCTCGTCGCGCCGGCCCCCGCGACATCGCGCGGGCGCCGCGTCGCGGCCAACCTCGGCTGCTCCGCCGCCCTGCTCGCCGCACTTGTCGCCCTGGTCACCGTTCCGAGCTACTTTGACACCCTTGGCGTCCAGATGAAGTACTGGTACTCCCTTGACTACTATCGCAAGCAGGGCTTTATCACCTCCTTCATCGCCGTCGCCCAGGACCTGCCGATCGACGTGCCCGAGGGCTACGACGAGGATGACGCCTCCGAGCTCGAGGGCTCCTACGTCGAGCACTATGACGAGGGAGAGGGTGCCTCCGAGGAGCGTGCCGCCGCCGAGGAACAGTTCGACGCGGAGCGTCCCAGCGTCATCTGCATCATGAACGAGTCCTTCGCGGATCTTTCCGAGCTCGACGGCGCCTCCTGGGGCTACGACGGCCCGTCGTTCGTAGGGTCGGCTGACGATGCGCTCGCGCAGGGCAGCCTCAACGTGTCCGTGCTCGGAGGCGGCACCTGCAACACGGAGTTCGAGTTCCTCACCGGGGTGTCGCTCGCCTACGTCGGCGACGGCAAGTACCCCTACTCCCTCTACGACCTCTCTGTGGCGCCGAGCCTCGCCCGACAGTTCTCCGAGCTGGGCTACAAGACCACCGCGATGCACCCCAACTACGCGACCAACTGGAACCGCGACCGCGTCTATGAGGCGCTGGGCTTTGACGAGTTCCTCTCCATCGACGACTTTGCCGGGGACGAGGTCTACCACAGCGGCGTCTCGGACGCGGCCACCTACGACAAGTGCCTGGAGCTTCTCGAGAACAGCGACGAGCCGCAGTTCATCTTTGACGTGACCATGCAGAACCACTCCGGCTACGACCAGAACAACCTGGGTGACGTGGAGCAGTACCACGTAGACGGCCTGAGCGACTACGACAACGCGCGGCTCTCCGAGTACCTCGCCTGCATCGACGAGTCCGACCGTGCGCTCGAGGAGTTCCTGGACGAGCTCGAGAAGCTCGACCGCCCCGTGGTCGTGGTCTTCTTTGGCGACCACCAGCCTGCCCTCTCCACGATTCTGGAGGCCGCGCTCAACGGCGAGCAGGTCTACGACGAGAGCGGGAACGCGATTGCCGGCGGCACCGGCGGCGGGGACGCGTCCGGGGACGCGGAGGCCACGCTCGAGACGTATCGCTCCAGCTACCTCATCTGGGCTAACTACGACGTTGCGGGATGCGCGCAGGACGGGCAGGAGCTCGACTCGAGCCCGGCCTATCTCGGTGCCCTGGCTGCCGAGATGATCGGCGCCCCCCTCACGGACTTCCAGAAGGCGCAGCTCGCAATTCGCGAGGAGATGCCCGCCGTGAGCCTGCTGGGCACCGAGCTCGCCGACGGTACGTGGGTCTCGGCCGATGACGAGAGTGCGCTCCCCCAGACCTACGACGACCTGGCACAGATCACCTACCTCGAGTTTGCGAGCAAGCTGAGGTAGGGCTACTCCCCGTTGGCGTCCCGGCGCTCCACGAAGAAGCGTCCCCGCTCCCACCAGAGCGTGCGCCAGACGTTCGGCGCCACCTCGACACGCCACCCCTTGACGAGGCTGCCGTTCTCCCAGCGGCCCCACTCCTGCTGCGCGCCGCACGAGAGCACTGGGAAGCGCCGCGTGCCGTCCCAGTCGATCTCTGCCGGCCTCACGGCGCCCGCAGAGTCCACCGCACAGCTGACCTTGACGTAGACCCGGTGGTCGTAGCGCGGTATGCCACAGGTGCCGCCGAGCCTTGTCATCACATCCACCCCCTTCACTAGAACAGGTGTACCCATTCTAGAAAGGGGGCCGGACACAAACACAGCTATCTCGGACTCAATCAAGGCTGGCCCTACGCGGCGTTCACGGGAATCTCCACATCGCCCACGGTCACGCTCACGATGTCGCCCGCGGCCACGATGCGGTCGTAGGTCGTCGCCTTGGAGACGGCGCTCGTGCCGTCGTCCTGCTTCGTGGAGCTGCCGTTGGCGTCCGTGGCGTCGAACGTCGTGCCGTCAGCGAAGGTCACGATCACAGGCAGGCCCAACACGGCCGCCTGTTCCGCCAGGGCCTCGTCGCTCATCTGACCCGAGGGGCCGAGGTCGCCCATCTGCCGGTCAATCGTGTAGTCCACCGTGACGCCGAGGGAGGACACCGCCGCGGCGTCGATCGTGACATCCGACCCCTGCCACGTCGTTGTCTGGCCCGCCGGTAGGTCGACGGTCGTGTCCACGTAGTTCATCTCGAACTTGAAGCTCCAGTCGCCGGCCGCCAGGGTCTCGATCTCCCCCTCATCGGTGAAGATCTCGAGCTTGCTCATCGAGAAGCGCGCCGTGCGGCCCACTACGCCCACATCGTTCCACGTCTGCACCCCCATGACCTCTACGAGCTGCAGCGTGTTGTCCGTGGGGTCGGCGTCGTAGAGGCGGGCGAACCCGCCGCCGCTCATGGCGCCGTCCACGCGCAGGAACGCGTCTCCCACGTAGGTCAGGGTGTTGCCCTCGTGAAGCTCGACTCCCTCGAGCACGGAGGGATCCTCGAACTCGATGGAGTATGCGACGGCGTAGTTGGAGCGGTCGCCCACCACGGCCTCGGCCGTCACGGTGACGCCGTTCGAGGTCGCGCTCGCACCGATCGGCCGGCCAACGTCGTTCAGGAGCTCGGTCTCAGCCGGGGCGCCACCGAAGACGTCGGAGAGCACATCAGCCGGGTTGGGCAGCACGCCTGCCGCCACGGCGACGGTGCCGCCCCCGCCCAGCGCGAGTGCCAGCACGAGCCCGGCGGCAACGCGCGCCCAGCGGTGCTTAGGGCGACGGGTGGGCATGGTCAGGACCTCCGCGGGGGCTGCAGCCCGAGCGTTCTTCTCGGCCTCTCTCAGGGTCTCGACCATGCGGGCCTTTGCTTCGTCGGGGAAGTGCAGGCCGTCCATCGAAGCGGTGTAGCTATCAAGCGGGGAAGTCATCGTAGTCTCCCTTCAGATCGTCTCTGAGGCTCGCGCGGGCGCGGCTCAGGCGCTGGCGCACCGCGTCGTCGGTGGCGCCCACGATCCGCGCGACCTCGCGCGTGGGGTAGCCCTCGTAGTAGTGCAGGTAGACCGCCTCGCGCTGCGGCAGCGGGAGCGCCATCACGGCGCCGAGCACGCGCTGGTCGCACCGCCGGAGCGCGTCCTCGCCGGGCGCCTGCGTCGCCGCCGGCTCCGGCACGGCGTCGAGCCCCACCGTTGGATGAGCGCCGCGATTCCGTAGCAGGTTCCTGCAGGCGTTGGCCGCCACGCGTATGACCCAGGCGCGCTCGTGGCCGGGGTCACGGAACGGCTCATCGCGGCAGATGAGCTTCACGAGCGTGTCCTGGCAGACGTCCTCGGCGTCGGCCGTCGAGCGCAGGTAGGTGTAGCACACGCGCAGGACGAGGTCGGCGTAGTCACGCACGAGCCGCTCGGGGTCGCGGTCGGGCGCATTCTTCGAGCCTGTCATAGGCAGCCTCCTCTCGTGGATTGTCGGGTACCTTGGGCTCACAGCTGTCCTCCCCTTCACCTAGTACACACGGGAGGGGACGGAATGTGACGGGATGACGTACAAGAAACAGAGCGACCGATAACAGGCCTTCTATAGACAAGAAAACAGGTCAGAGACCATAGCCTCTGACCTGCGTCACTTATGGTGGGCGTTACAAGATTTGAACTTGTGACCTCTTCCGTGTCAGCGCCCTGCCGCTCCGTCAACAGGCGTTTCCCAGTGAATCAATCTTCACACTTCATGCATCCAGAGCGTCCGATTGGTCCGTCTATCTCGGCTTTTCTGATTCTCTATGATTCCAGACAGGCCGTCCGTTACGGTGAGTCCAAACCTATTTTGGACAGCGTTTGGACAGCAGACATCATTCATTTGGACAGACATTCGGGAGCTGGTCTCAATGGCAACTTACTCGAAAGGAAGCCTGCGCGAGCGAAGCAAGGGGCACTGGCAGGCACGCTTCTGCCGGACCGATAGAAACGGCTCGAGCATCGTAACCAGATCGTTCGAAGCGACCTCTCGCCGAGCCGCGACCCTCATCATGGAGGACATCAGAAGGGAGCTGATCGAGCAGGACGGCGACGGCGCCTCAAGTCGCGAGCTCATTGCGTACATGTTGGATTACGTTGACGAGCGCGAGCGCTCCCAGCAGATAGAGGCGAGCACTGCGACCAACTACCGCAGCTCCATCAAGCATCTCGCGCGCTATCTCGAGGGCTACTCAATCGAAGAGATAACGCCGGAGAACGTCATGGACGTGCAGGCAGCTCTGCTCGCGGACGGCCTCGTCGCCGACACCGTTGCAAAGGACCATCGCTTCTTCAAACAGGTGATGGACTGCGCCTGCGAGATGGGCCATATCCATCGCAGCCCCTTCAACAAGGCGACCAAGCCGCCGAAGCGTCGGAAGCCTCGTCCGAACGCGCTCGACGAGAGGAGCCGTTCGATGCTTTTATCCGTCCTGGACGCGTCCCCCACGACCAAGCAGAGCGTTGCGGCGCGCCTCGGGCTGCTCGCCGGGCTCAGAAGAGAGGAGGTCGCTGGTCTCAGGTGGGGCGACGTTGACCTCGTTGCCAACAGAATCAGAGTCGGTCGCGCCGTCGGGGTGTCGAACGGCAGACCCTATCTCAAGGGCACGAAGACCGAGGCAGGCGAACGGGAGGTCGTCCTCGAGAAGGGGCTCGCCGATACCCTGCGCTCCCTCAGGAGCTCTCTCGGGCCAAGCGCGCGGGAGGACCGCTACGTCCTCGGAGACGGAGACTCGTTCTACACGCCCGACCGCATCACGAAGGACTTCACGTCGCTCGCCAAGGCGATGAACCTCATCGGAACGGCTGGAAAGCGAGCCACGTTCCACGACCTCCGCGACACGTTCGCCACGCACCTTATCTCCCAAGGGGTGAATGTGAAGACTGTCTCCTATCTTCTCGGTCACGCAAATGCGGCAATGACCCTCAACGTCTATACGTCCAATACGCCCGCCGGGATGGAGTCGGCGGCGGAAGCGCTCGAGGGGCTCGCCGGATAAGAAAGGGCGCAGCCCGCTATTGAGCTGCGCCCCACTCAATCGGTACGACATCCTGCCGCTATGCCCGCGTCGCGGCCATACGGCACGCTTCCGAGCACGTGGTCGCCGTCGGAATCTTGAATCGACTCGGCCTCTCCTCTCCGAGGAGGACGAGCTTCCTCGACCTGCTCCTCGCCATGTAGAGGCTTCCGCACACGGAGCAGACCTGCCAAACCGGGTTGTCCCCTGCCCCTTTTCTTCTGGTCTCAGGATGTTTCTTGCGGGCGAGGTCGAGGTTCTCGACGATCTGCTCGGCAATCGCCCTTTGGAGCGTCATCCTGTCCGCGGAGCCGCCGAAGTACGCCCCTCCATCCTCGAGGCCGTCCACGCGCAGGGACTCCTTTGAAACAAGATGGTGGCCGTAGGTCCCCCAGCAGTTCGTGAGGCAGGCCTCGAGGAATATCGCGAGGTCCCCCTGGAGCCCATCCCACGCCTGCCACAGCGGACGTCTCTCGAGAAGAGCCAGTGTCTCGGGGTCGTCCCCGCTGCACTCCAACGCCTTGCGCACGATTTCGTCTACGCGCTCAGCCTCGGAATCGTTCAGGATGCCGTCCGGCATGCCCGGCCTTGAGTCGGGTTCCTCGAAGGTGGGGAGGTATTCCCAGCTTACAGCGCAAAACGCCTTGATGAGGTTGGGTCGGCCCTTGATGAACAGATCGAAGAGCCTCTCGACCCGACGAATATCCAGCTGCATCCCGCCGACGTGGTTGGCCGCGCGCTCGATTTTCTCTGCCTCCCCCTTCCTCACGTCCTCAAGCGACGCCGGCTTGAGGGCGCTCACGTAGCGATGGCGCTGGAGTCCTGTGATATGGCGCTCGCTGGCCGTGTCGTCGATGTAGGAAAACCCCTGCAGTACCACGGACGCCATCTGCAACAGATAGAGCACCGCCCGCGCTTCCTCCAACGATATGAGGCATGGGGGCGCCTCCCAGAACCCGACATCGTGATGCCTGCCTGCCGCCTCGTTCCAAGCAACGGCCCGAAGCCGCTCTGTGCCGACGAGTTTGTCGTCGTCTTCGAGATAGCGCACGAAGCCGCGGCAGCCCGCTCGAAGGTAGTCGGACTCGGCGCTGGCGGTCATCCCGGAGTAGAACAGCCTCTTGGCATCCCACGCGTAGTCGCACCCCGAGAAGTTTTCGGACGGGTCGAGGGGCCCCTGGTCACGGGATCCCATCCTGTCCCTCATATCTCTCACGATGCCGAACAGGCGGGCGAAGGCGCCTCCGTCGCGTCTCTCGTCCTCTGCCTGACGCTCGGAGACGACGCTGTGGAGCAGACGGCGGTACGAAAGGGGGTCTTCGATCGCGGCGAAGGTGCGGTCGATGGCGCCGGCGTAAGGGCACATCACGGGACCGTACTCCCTCAAGAACGACAGTACCTGCTCGTCGTCCGAGAAGTCGTAGTCGAGCAGGACCTTCGTGACGAAGCCTCTCGGGAGGCCGACCGCCTTCTTGAACTCCTTGTCCCTGTCGATGCGGACCGCTCGAGGGAGCTTCGGATACCCCACGTCGCCTTCACCCAAATCGACGATCGAGCAATCGTAAACACTCCAATACTGCTCCGCCTTCATCAATACCACCACTTACCTGCGTGTTCTCGATAACTTATCCATATTGTAACGCAATTGCGAACAGGTGAGAATTATTGGGGACGGCCGGGAAAACCGGGACGATTCGAACAAGGAGGAGTATATGAGGCACAGCATTGGCGCATCTTCTGAGCGCAGGGGCGTGAGGGGAATTGGGCCGTCGGACACCCGCGAGGAGTGGATCACGGCGAAACAGCTTGCCGCCGAGTACCACGTCGGGCGATCGACCGCTTACGAGGCGTTTAAGCGCCTTGACACCATCCGCATTGGCGGCTGCGTCCGCGCTCGCCGCTCCGAGGTCGAGGAGAGGCTGAGGCGCGATGGCCGCATCTAGGCGTTTGCTGCCGCCGGGCGAGTCCATCGACGCCGCCGCCCTCATGGACATGGAGTTTAGCGTCAGCCGGGCGATCATCCCCGGCCTTCTCTACGTCGGGCTCACCATCCTGGCATCGCGCCCCAAGGACGGAAAGTCTTTCATGTCCATCAAACTCGGTCTCTGCCTGGCGCTCGGGGTAAGCTTCCTCGGCCTCCCGCCCGTCCAGTGCGGCGTTCTCGTCCTCGCTCTGGAGGACACCCTCGACCGAATCAAGGACCGCCTCGCGGCTCTCCCGTACGACAAGACAGACCGGCTGCACTTCGCGACGTCGTCAGACGGCCTGCCCGGGGCGCTCTTCAACGAGCTCGACTCCCAGCTGGCGACGTTCCCCGACATTCGCGTCGTGGTGATCGATACCCTCCAAAAGGTCCGTCACCGCGCGGGCGATGTCGGATACAACGCCGACTACGAGGACCTCGGCCTGATGAAGGAGTACGCCGACGAGCACGGCATCGCCATCCTGCTCTTGCACCACACCCGCAAGGCCGAGGCAGGGACAGAGTACGACAGGATCTCCGGGACGTCGGGAATCACCGGCGTGGCAGACACGATGATGGTCCTCTCCCGCGCCGGCGAGGAGACCAAGCTCCTGGTCAAGGGCCGCGAGTTCGAGGAGAGCGAGTACGACCTCGCGTTCAACGGCGGGAACTGGGAGCTCGCAGACGAGAAGACCGTGCGCGAGCGCGCCGTGCGGACGCTACCCGTCGCAGTCAAGCGGGTCACCGACCTCATGGGGCCCTGCGACTCCTGGAGCGGCACCTGCAAGGAGCTCCTGGAGACCATCGGCGTGCCCGATATCACCGAGCGCGCCCTGTCGCAGCAGCTCCGCGACAACGCGGACGCCCTCGGCGCAATCGGCATCTCTATCGCGTGGCGGCGGACCAACCGTGGGACCGTCGTCTCTCTGGGAAGGGCGCACGACGTAGCAAGCGGTGACGGAGTGGCGGTCTCGCCACTCCCCGGGGCGTCTGCGGACCGTCACTCCTTCACCGGAGGGGGAAGCCGATGAGTGTGTTGGACAACCTCCCCCTCACGCGGCTCAAGCTCGACGCGGCTCTGAGCGACCACCAGCTGGGCGATGAGCTCGATGAGCGTGGGGTCAGGCTGCGCCTGCTCGCCATAGAGAGGGAGCTCGAGCATCTCGACCTCCGCATCTCTGCCCTTGCGCGCCGGGACGCCCCTTACCAAGACAACCCCTAGGAGGAAAAGATGGGAGACAAGACCAAGGTCATGAGCCTGAGGCTCGATCAGAAAACGTATCGCCGCCTGCACGCCTACGGGGTCTCGAAGGGCCTCTCGGACAGCGCCGCCGCCCGCGAGCTCATCGCGGGCGGCCTCGCCGCCGACGGCCTCGCGCTCTACTCGACCGAGCTGGGCACGTACCTCCGAGGCGTCGTGCGCCCGCTCCTCGACCAGATCGACGAGACGCTCGAGGCGAGGAACGCCGAGCAGGAGGACCGCATCGCCCGCGTGGTCCACCGCGCCACCCGCGCCTCCATCGTCGCCGCGATAGCGGCGGTGGAGATCGAGAAGGGCACCTTCGCGGGGCTCGACGGCGTCAGCGCCGCCGACATCTACGCGACCTACGACAAGCAGGCAGGGCTGATCCAGGCGGGCTACACACTGGAGGAGGCGAGGGAGCGTGTGCGCCGTGGGAAGGAGTAGCCTTTTCGTCAACGCGCGCGTCCACCTCCCCGGCTCGAGGGGACGCGCTGCCGTCTCGGCGAGCACCATCGGCTACATCGCCACGAGGCCGGGCGCAGACGCCTCGCCAACCCCCGGGGACCTCAGGCGCGCCGAGATGGCCGAGCGCATGGCGCTGGCGGGCTACTATGCCGAGCGCCCTGGCTCGACTGCCCTCTTCGACCAGGACGGCGCCGTGCCCTTGCGCGAGGCGCGGGCACGCCTCGCCACAGCCGACGGGGCGCTCTCGACGTGGGTGGTCAGCGTCCGCCGCGAGGAGGCGGGCGAGCTCCGCCTCGGCTGCAAGGAGGAGTGGCAGCGGTGGTGCCGTCGGGAGCTGACGCCCTCCCTCGCGGTCGCGATGGGGGTGCCCGAGTCGTCCGTGCGATGGATGGCGGCCGAGCACGAGAACGCCCCGAACAGCAAACACGTGCACGTGGTGGCCTGGTCTTCCGATGGCTCCTTCTCGTCGGTCATGTCCAGGGGGCGGCTCGAACGGGCCCGCGAGATGATGACGGACGCCGCGCTCGAGCCCGCCGTGAGGGTCGCCCTCTCTGAGCGCGACGTGGCGCGCCGCGCAGCGATCGAGGCGGCGCGGGCGATACCCGCCGAGAGCGTGAGCGTCGAGCTGCCGCCCACGGGACGCATCTCCTACGCGCACCTGAGGCGCTGGCACCCGGAGACGGCTTCGGACCTTCTCGACGCGCTGCGCCGCGCCGACGAGCTGCACCCGCGCATGGCCGAGGCGAAGTCGCTCTACCGCGAGGCGGTCGATCGCTGCGCGGAGCTCAAGGGGCTTACCGGCGACGAGCGCACCCGCTACGTCCGAGCCGCCATGGACGACCTCGACGCCCGCAGGGCGAACGCTCTGCTCCGCACCCTGGTGCCCGACCGCGCGGAGGCTGGGCCCGACGCGCCCGTGCGCTCCGCGGCGCCGACCGACGGCCCCGCCATCCGACGGGCAGCCGAGAGGCGCATGAGGGGCGAGGTCGCCGCATGCGCGACGCGAAGGGAGCTGGACGCCGCCGCAAGCGCCGTCCGTGAGCGGCGCCCCGTCCCGGAGGGCCCGCTCGGATCGTGCCCGTCTTACCGCCGCGCCCTTAAGTCCGCACCCGCCGCTGCAGGCCGCGCCGCTCTCGCCGTGCTCGCCGCGGAAGCCAGCCAGGACCGGCGGCGAGACGTCGCGGACGAGGCCGGTGAGGCCGCGCTGCGCATCCTGACCCGGGCGGCACTCGCCGCCCTGCGCACCGCGGCGGCCGCGGGCAGGGAGGCCGTTCGCATTAACAGTCGAGTCCAAAGGGAGGTCCGCCTATGAGAAGGGCGAAGAGCTTCAATGACGAGGGGCCGGGAATCCCGAGAGCCTTGCTGGCGGGATTCCTGGCCGGGGCGGCGACGGATCTCGTAATCCTCCCCGCCGTCTGGGGCTGGCTCGCGCCGGCCGTAGGAGGCGTGGTCGATGCGGTGCTCCGCACCCTCTCGCCCGCCTCGCCGACGCCCCCTTCCGGCGCCATGGCCACCCCGCGCCTGGAGAACCCGCTTGCCGCGCTCCCCGGAATACTCTCCGGCGGGCAGCGCAGCGCGTTCCTCCTTGTGGCGCTGGGCGTGCTCGCGCTCTGTGAGTATTTTCCCCCTTTGATACCACCGATTATTGCCATTCGATACCGGCGGTATCGCGAACCGATACCGCCGGCGTTTTCGATAGATACCGGTGACGCGCACGCCCTATTCGAAACCGGCCCCCAGCTTCCTCCTCATGTTCATCTCGCCCATGTTGACCCATGCGGCGCCGTGGACGATGCGGTCCATGATGGCATCGGCGTGGACGCCGCCGCCGAGCCTGGCGTGCCAGTCCTTCTGGCGGAACTGTGTGCAGAAGACCGTGGAGGCCGTGCCGTAACGAGCCTCCATGAGCTCGAGCAGGAAGCCCCGGAAGAGCTCGTCCGGCCTGTCGAGCAGCCACTCGTCGAGCACGAGCACCTGGAAGGCCGCGTACTTCCTCGTGATCTTCCTCTCTCCGCCGGGGCGCTCGCGCGCCTCGCGCCACAGCTCCTCCAGGTCGGGGCAGCGTATATAGCAGGCGCGCATCCGCCTCTGGCACGCGGCCTTGGCGATCGCGCAGGCGAGGTAGGTCTTGCCGGTGCCGGTCGGCCCCTGCAGCACCACGCTCTGCCCGCGCTCGGCGAAGCCGCAGGTGGCGAGCTCGGTGATGAGCAGCCGGTCGAGGCCGCGCTCCTCCGAGAAGTCGACCGACCTCACGTCGGCCTCGGGGTAGCGCAGGTTCGCGCGCTTGGTGAGGTTCCTGACCTTGGAGGTGACGAAGACGGAATGCGCCTCGTCCACGGCCATCTGCACCCGCTCGGCGCAGGTCATCCCCATGCACATGCCCTCGTCCTGGGCCTCGAGCGCGCCCAGCAGGTCCGCGGCGCCCATGTCGCGCAGCTTCCTCTTGGTCTCCATCGAGAGCTCCATCGCCCTACGCCTCCCCGTAGAAGTCCGCGCCGCGCACGTAGCCGGCCTCGTCGTCGCCGGGGCCGCCGTCGTCGCCGGGGCGCGCCCCGGCGGCCAGGTCCTGGCCGGTCTCCAGTATCGGCTTAAGGTGCTTGTACCTGGGAGACGGCCTGCCCGAGGCCAGCGCCATCTGGCAGGCGCGCTCGAGCCTGGGCCTGGTGTAGCGGTGCTCGAGCCTGAGCGCCGCGAGGGCCGCGTTGAAGCCCTGCTCCTCGTAGTCCACGCGTTGGAAGATGCGGTCCACCACCTCCCTGCAGGACGGGCCGACGCGGTCCGCCCACCTCCTTATGCGCCCGGCGTCCCAATCGGAGTACGACCTCCCCCCGGGCAGGTCGCCGGCGTGCGTCGAGTAGCGGTTCCGGGCGTAGGCCGGGAACAGCGGGTGCGTGGCGAGCCGCTCGCCTCCGAGGAAGACTTCCACCGTCGAGTCCGTGACCCTCAGGTCGACCGTCTTCCCGACCGCGAGATGGCTCACGGAATAGTAGTTGCGCCTGTAGGCGACGTGGCAGTTGCGTTGGACCTTGCGCCCGTAGATCCACTCGCAGACCTCGTAGGGGACGGCGGGGAGCGGGCGGAGCAGCGGCCTCTCCTGCTCCTCGAAGACCTGTCGGCGCGTTCCCTCGCGCTTGGCGAAGGGGCGCGCGTTGTGCTCCTCCAGCCTCTCCGCCACGGCCCTCTTGAGCTCGTTGAAGTCGGTGAACACGGTGTCGCGCAGGGCCGCGACGATCTCCAGGGCGGCCTGCCAGACCTCGTTTTCCGCGCTCGGCTTGTCGCGAGGGGTCGCGACGCGCGCCGGCATCACGGCCGAGCCGTAGTGGGCCGCCATCTCCCGGTACGCGCCGTTGAGCACGACCTCGCCCTCGCGGGGATGGCTCTCGACCCCGGCCTTCAGGTTGTCGGGCACGATGCAGGGCGTCGAGCCGCCGAGGTAGGCGAACGCGTGCACGTGGCAGCGGAGCCATGTATCCTGCTTCATGTCCAGCGTCGGCTCGACGTAGGACATCCGGCTGAAGGGCAGACAGGCCACGAACAGGTAGACCTTGGAGACCTCGCCCGTCGCGGGGTCGACGAGCCGCATCGTCGGCCCCGCCCAGTCGACCTCCAGGATCCTGCCGGCCTTGTGCCCGACCCGGCTCACCACCTGTTTCCTCACCGTGAACTCCCGGTAGCGCTTGCAGAACCGGTCGTAGGACATGAAGGGCTCGCCCTTCGACCTCGCGTCGTCGCGGTACTCCTCGTGCAGCCGCTTCAGCGTGACGCCGACCCGGGCGAGCTCGCGGTGCACGCGGTCCCAGTCGGGGTCGCGGTAGACGGGCCCCTCGTGAGCCCTCTCGGGGAACAGCAGCGCATAGGCCTCCGCGTCCGGCATCCCCTCGACGTCCTCCCAGGCGACGCCCCTCTCGTCGGCGGCGTGGAACGTGTCGATCACGCTCGTCTTGGAGACAGGCTGCGTCCGCGCTATCACGGTCGCCGACAGCCCCGATGCCCTGAGCCTCAGTATCTCCCTCACGGGTATCCTTCTCGCCATGCCCGATACCTCCTTGTCTCGCTGGAACACATGGCGCCGCGAGCGTAGCGCCGGCGCGATGCCGCGGGGCGGTGGCATCTGCGGCCGGTACCGAGGCGGAATACCGGTGGTATCGAAAGGGAATATCGGCGTGAGCGCGAGGTGGTATCGATTCGCGCTACACCCGGTACCGAAAAGGACGATTACTCACTCTGCATAGCCATCGCGCTCGCGAACCGCATCTCGCGCACCAGATGGATTCACGACGGCACGTGGGTGGGAGGCAGAAGGGCTCCGGGCGCGCCGATACACGGCGACGCGCGGCTCGTGTCCAAACCCTCAGAGCTGAGACGGCTCACGAGCGGCTGGCGCGAGGGAGAAGGGCCGAGGGGCGGCACGCTCGCCGTCGGCGTCCTCGGCGGCGAGATCCGGCTGATCGACTCCGTACACGCCTGCATCCTGGCGGAGAGCGGAGAGGGCAAGTCCCGCAGGATAGCCCTACCCACCGCCCTAGCCAACTTCCTCGCGGGGAGGAGCCTGATAATCAACGACATCAAGGGCGAGCTCCGGGCATATCTCGAGCCTTACTTCCGCGAGGCGGGTACCCATCGCATCGTGGACGTGATGTTCGACGCGCCGGCCGCGTCGGCGAGGTTCGACCCCTTGGAGCACGCGAAGGCGGCGTACCGCAAGGAGGGGCACGGCGGCGCAACCCGCGAGCTTCGCGAGCTGGCGCGGTGCATCGTGCCGTCGGCGCTCAAGGGCCAGCCCTTCTTCACCGACAACGCCCGCAACCTGTTCGTCGGAATCGCCCTCCGCATCATCATGGATGAGGAGGTACCCGAGGAGAGCAAGACGGTCATGTCCGTCGCGGCGGCAATCTCACCCTCGGGGCAGGAGTCGGCGCTCGACCGCATCGCCTCCCTCGTCTCCGGGCTCCCGCCAGGGCATCCCTCCCTCCCGTTCCTCTCCGGCATTAACGGCGAGTCGGGCGGAGCCCCTGGCGTGATATCCACGCTCGCAACCTACCTCTCCGAGTACGCGGACGGCAACGTCGCCCTCATGCTCCACGGGGACGAGTGCGGCCTCGACCGGATCGGCGAGGAGCCGACGGTCTTCTTCGTCTCGTCAAGCTCGGCCACCGGAAACTACAAGCGACTCGTGCAGACGTTCGTCGCGCAGGCGCTCTCGGCGCTGCGCCTATGCGCGGCCCGCAACGCGGGCAGATGCCCCGTGGAGGCTGTCCTCGTGCTCGACGAGGCGGCGTCGCTCGGCAGGAACGAGCGCCTGATTCAGGACCTCGGCGAGATGCGCTCGGAGGGCATCCATGTCCTGTGGTTCTGCCAGTCCCTCCTCCAGCTCCAGAGCGTGAGCGGGTACAGCCGAGAGGAGGCCGAGACGATCCTCGATCTCCTCAAGGACACGGTGGTGCTCTCCTGCTCGAACGTCGAGACCGCGCGCAAGCTCTCCGAGTCGCTCGGCTCCTACACGGCGCTCTCCGAGTCCCGCAGCCGCACCAAGGGACCCAACTCCGGATCAACGGGCACGAGTGAGGGCACCGTGCGCCGCCCTCTCATCACTCCGGACGAACTGATGAGGTGGACGGGACGCGAGACCGGCTCACTCGTGATCCACGACGGATACGCGCTCGCGCTGCCGAGCCGAGACGTGTCCGAGACGTTCGTCGCTGAGATGCTCGGCATGACCTCGTCCGAGGCAGAGAGGCACATGATGGAGGAAGCGCTGTCCCGCCGCGAGATCCGAAACGAGACAGCGCCGCCCGTCTGGACGGGCGTGGACGGGGAGACTCGAGCCCCGAGGGACGGCGCGCGAGTCGGTTACACCCCCGAGGGCTTCTGAGGCGGCCTGTAATCGTCCCCGACCTGCCGATTCGCACCTCGGCGCTTACGCACCGTAGGGAGGCGTAAACACGGCCCTGCCGGTGCCGGCGGTGTGTCGGCTACGCCCCCACCTGCGCCTCGAACCCGGCCCGCCGGGTTGCGCCGTCCCCTTTCCCAGCGTAACGTAGTAGAGCCTTATCCTGCTCCCCTCCGCCCATCTAAGGCGGAGGGGCAGTCTAGCATTTGCCTCTATCTCGCACCTCAAGCGAGTGCCATCAACTGCATCGCAAATCCAACGGAACCACTCACTTTTGCGAGTCCTTGGTCTCAAGAGAAAGGATCGCCTTGTCGAACGCACCCCTCTCAAGCTCGATTGCCTCAATTAGCTGTTTTATTGAGTCTTTGACAACCTCGGTAAAGCTTTGGGCGTCAAATGTCTCATCTTCGCACGTAACGCTTATTGCGCTAATATCCAGTGAGTCCCGGTAAAGAACTGCCGTATCGACCAACTCTCCAATGTTGGGATTATCGGTAGCTAGCGTAACCTCAACCTTGGGCATGAGCGTCACTTTCACTTCGCTACTCGCCATATTTCAAAAGCCTCCTCTTCACGGCCTCCTTGCCCCCATCAAGGATCAATGAGGCGTCCTCGAGCGTATCGTCGTACTCCAAGGCACCATACTTATAGGTAAAGCTTCCATTCTTATCCCGTGATGCAATGATGACATTGTCCGCATCAGCATTGATAACGATATTCGCGTCATGCGTCACGACAATCACCTGTCGCATGTGCTTCATTTTCATAAACCAGCGCTTGATGTCGCTATATATGGTTTGGTTGTCAACATTATCTTCAGGTTGATCGATAAGCAGGGGCTTCTTTGTCTCTTGATGGACAATGTATTCGAGAAGGATATTGGTCTGCGTTCCGGGCGAAAGGGTGGAGATGTCATCGTATCCGCCGTCGTTGCGCAGATAGCTTATCGACAGACGTTCCTCATACCTCAGATCATATTTTGACAACGCATCAAAGAGAGTCTCAGCGTTATATCCTTGTTTGTAGCAGTCCTCATTGAAGCAAAAGGCTTGAATGTATGCCCATAAGTTGCTGTGCTCACATGCGCCCAATCCCCTAGAGGATATTTGCTCAGAAAAGAGTCTCGCCATGTAGTCCAGAGGGTGCTCAATATCGAGCTCTCGTTTGAACAAGAAGGCTCTTTCCCGCTCTCCCCGTGCATGGAGCGAGTTCTCGTAGTGAGTTTGGAATCCATCGCACGCCCTCACAAAGGCGTTGACTAGCGATACTCGCCTACGATAGCCAATCCCCTTCTCCTCGAATATGGTCCGGAAGAGCGTCTTCGCTTCTGAACGGTCCTTCTGAGCCTTACTTATGCTTGCTTTTTTCGCCTTGAAGGTGTCGATAATGGCATTGAAGAAAAAGACGCTCTCAAGGTATTGCATCCGTTTGGCATACGCTCGCTCGCAAATAACGCGATACAGGTTGTTTGCCGCTTCCTCAACAGCTTTATCCTCGCGAAGGAAAGGAGGGATTTTCGGCTTTATCACCTTGGCAAGAGCGGCGAGACTATCCTCGTAGGAAAACGACGCCAGCTTAGCGTCTAGCTTTTTTCGATCTTTGTCACGAATAGCGATACTGAGAGTGTCTTTATTATCGACGATGTACTTTTCAACGAACCCTTCCAGATTGTCGTGATCTTGGCTCTGGAAAGACTCTAAATTCGACTCGAAGTTCTCTTCGTTACTACGCTTGATTGCGGAGGTCTCAAGCGGCTCAATGCGCTCAAATGCGGAAGAAAAGTAGCTCTCAAGCTCTTTATTGAAATCGTCACCCTGTTTCTCGAACAGCTTCGAAATGTAGCTCTGATTGTAGTAGTCAAAATGGAACTGCCCGGCGCTAATTGGAACCCCACTCATACTTGAAAGGGATATCGGAAGCTTTCCGATGAAGTCTGTTCTCTTCTTCTCAAGACGACCGCCGGGCAGTCCGAGGCCATTGGCCAACGAATCCAAGAGAACGGACTTTCCACTGCCCCTACCACCAATAATGGCATTCAGACGCGGTGAGAGTTTAATTTCTTGCCCGCAGAAAAGGACTGTCCCAATGTAGCTGCCAAGCTCCGCGCTGTCGTTGTGATACTGCTCACGGGTAATTCTCGTAATCTCGCTTCCGGCCATTTTTAAGCCATCGAAGCTCGGCAGAGCGTTAAAGTACTGACACGGCTTGTCGAGATACTTTCTAAGCTTATCGAAGTCCTTTGAGTCGGAAAACGCGACTACCGAAATCCTCTCGCCACAATCCATGTCGCGCAGAAACTGAGCTGCATGATGAATCTGGCTAGTCCCGCTAGCCTCCCAAAAACAGAAGAACTGGTCGAGGTACTTTTTCATAGTGCCCGCACGTTCCGCATCCTCCATACTATGCCAGTCTGCGTCAATGTCCCTTTTCTGCTGCTTCATCGCATGCGGGCTAAGGATGAACTGCACTTCCAGGGTCGCCAGCCTATCGAGCAATTCATGAATGTAAATCGGGCGCTGGCCGCTCTGTACCCCAACGTTTTTCGAAACCATGAGCTGGTTAATCACTCGAGCTATCATCTCAAGTCGGTCTAGGTTGTCGGCGGCGTCGAAATAGACAACTATGTGCTTACTGTCCTTCTTCTCGCCGTCAGGAACCAGAGATGTGTCGATCTCGATACCGGGCAGCAGGGTAAATCTACTCCCCCTATTAATAAACTCCTTATACAAGTCGAAGCATATCTGATTGTGGTCGGTAAAGGAGATCATCTCGAGATCCCCATATTCCTCAAGAACCGCTTGAATCGCCGTTACGTACTCGGGAATGCTTAGCTTCTTCAGCTCCTTGTCTGCCGAAAAGCACTGATTGGAGTGGATATGGAGCTCCCAAATCTTACCCCGTGTACAAATACGCTCATTCTCTCTCGGCATAGTGCAAAGCTCCTAAACATCTACGGCCCGGCGCCTAATCCTGCCTCACGATAAAACAGTCTTGACTATTCGTCCTATGCACAATTCGACCACTCTGCAAATAACGCTCCTTCAGGAAACCCCCATTACCATCTCCCACAAACTTGGAATCAACATCTCTACTAAACTATCTCAATTGATAATCAAGGATGGGGTATGAATCAGCTGAACGGCACAAGGTGCACCCACGCGCCCTTAGAAGGTGTCAGATGCATCGTAATGATGCGCAGCCAGAGCAGATATCCCCAGTCAGGGAGATTACGTCGATGATAGGAATATGGCAGTCGCCTCAACTCCTCGTTAGCGCCTCGACTTAAGGGAACAACACAGCGTGGCTAATTTCAAATCGAGGCGCATTTCAAAGGCGGGCGGCAAAACAGTTTTCCCAAGGGACTTCGAACGAGCAGCCTAGCCTGTGAATGGCCGCCCTCCTGAGAACTCGTGCAGCGCACAAGAAAGGGCAAATATAGAGCACTGAACATGGTGAGTACTGCACGTAGTTAGTACCGCCGTTCTACGAAAACGGTACCGGCATTCCACAAACACGATACCGGCAAACTCCAATCGAATAGCCTTTCTGACGGGGGCGTCAAAGGGGCGCCCCACTCGTTGGAAAGGGGCATCCATGACAAGCAAAAAAGAGATAATGCGCCAGCTCCTGAAGGGGGTGAGCTGGAACGAGGTCGCCTCGGCGCTGGGCTGCAGCAAGTCGACCGTGGCGAGGTGCGCCGCGGCGATGCGCGAGCGGCGCATCGACTCCGAGAGGCTCGAGTCGATGACCGAGCCGGAGGTCTCGGGCCTCTTCGCCGACGGCCGTGGGAAGCGCGGCGAAGAGTACCTCGAGCCCGACTACGCGCGCGTCTGCGACCAGCTCGCGAAGATCCCGAAGATGACGCTGGCGCTCCAGTGGGCGCGCTACTGCGATTGTAACCCGGGCGGCAGGAGGCTCTACGGATACTCCGGGTTCTGCAGGAGGGTCGGCGAGTACGCCCGCGAACACGACCTCGTCGCGCGAATCGTCCACGAGCCCGGCAGGACGATGCTGGTCGACTGGGCCGGCCTCACGGCAACGCTCTTTGACCCGGTGAGCGGCAGAAGGACGCCGGCGTACCTGTTCGTGGCCTGCTTCCCCTGGTCGGGATGGATCTTCGCCGAGTGCTTCACGGACATGCGCAGCCGCTCCTGGATCTCCGCCCACGTCCACGCCCTCGAGGCCGCCGGCGGCGTGCCCGACATCCTCGTCCCCGACAACTGCGCCACCGCAACGGACCGCAGGCGCAAGGGGGAGCCGGTGAAGGTGAACGACGCCTATCTGGAGATGGCCGAGCACTACGGCTGCGCCGTGGTGCCGGCGCGCGTCAGAAGGCCCAGGGACAAGGCCGCGGCCGAGAAGGCGGTCGACCTCTGCGAGACGTGGGTGCTGGCCCCTCTGGCAGACGATGTGTTTCGTCAAGCTTTTTTGAGCGGAATGAGCATCGGAAATTGAGCAGCCTGCGCACGATGCGTGCACAGGCTTTTTGAGCGCTACCCCTCCTGCATGAGGGCGTGCCTCACTCGGTAGGACTCGCCCCGGAACTGGACCAGCCGCCCGTGGTGGACGACGCGGTCGATGACGGCGGCCGCCATCTGGTCGTCGCCGAACACCGAGCCCCAGCGGCTGAACTCGAGGTTGGTGGTGATGACCACGCTCTGCCGCTCGTAGGCGTCGGCGAACACCTGGAACACCAGGCGGGCCCCGTCGGCGTCGAGCGGCAGGAAGCCGAGCTCGTCGATCACGAGCAGGCGGGCGCGGGAGAGCTGGGACATCTCGCGGTCGAGCCTGCCCTCCTCGCGCGCCCGCCTCAGGCGCATCACGAGCGACGAGGCGGTGAAGAAGCGGGCCTCGAGCCGCCCGTCGCACGCGAGCTGGCACAGCGCGCTCGCCATGTGGGTCTTCCCCGTGCCGACGTCGCCCATCAGCACCAGGTCCTCGCGGCGGTCGAGGAACGAGAGCGAGAGCAGGTCCTCGCGCCCGAGCCCCTCCGGCCACGACACCGCCGACCAGTCGTAGCCGTCGAAGGTCTTCGGCGCCGGCAGCCCGCAGCGCCGGAGCAGCGACGCGCGCTTCGAGGCGTCGCGGCTGTCCCGCTCGGCCTCGAGGTACCCCGCCAGGTACTCTACCTGCTTCGGAGTGCCCAGGCGCGACCACTCCTCCAACACGGAGGTCGTGAGCGAGCATCTCCTGCCGGCCTCCACCACCCTCCTCGAGAGCTCCTCGCTAGCAGGCACGGTCCCCGCCCCCTCTCAGGAAGCCGTCATACACGGAGAGGTCGGCGCCGCCCGCCTCGCCCAGGGCGCCGGAGGCGATCCTCCTGGCGAGCACGTCGACGGTCGCGTCGTCGGGGACCCGGCCGCCGTCGAGAACCCCCTGCGCCGCCGCGCAGGCCGCGTCGAAGCCGCTCGCCGCGGCCGCCCGGCCGATGGCCCTGAGCACGCGCCGGCGCCCCCGGGCGTCGAGGGAGTCGATGGCGCGCACGAGCCCCTCGGGCATGTCGCGCCTGATCACCGACTCGCCGAACGCGCGCGGCCGGGCCACCAGCGCCGGCACGAGCGAGAGCGGGTTGCGCACCGCCGGCCCGTCGCCGAACGCCCGAGGCAGCAGCGCGACCCTCCGGCCGCGGTCGGCGAGGACCTCGACCGTCTCCGCCCGCACGCCGACGAGGAGCTCCCTGGAGTGCCAGGCCGGCCCGGCCAGGTAGCCCCGGCCGTCGACCGTCACCACGCCGCGCTTGTCGGCGCGGCACCTCACCCAGCGGACGGCGTCGAAGGGGGCCGAGGGCAGCGCGAGCATCGAGGCGAGGTCCTCGGAGAGCGCCTCGGGGGTGGGGCGGCCGTCGCGGGCGCGAGAGGAGGCGTTCAGCCGGTCGCAGCCCTCGCGCAGCAGCGCGTTCAGCTCGGCGAGCGAGCCGACCCTGGGCACGGGCACGAGGAGGTTGCGCCGGAGGAACCCCACCGCGTTCTCCACGGCGCCCTTCTCGTTGCCGGAGTAGGGGTTGCAGTAGCGGCTCCCCGCGCGGTAGTGGGCGCGGAACAGCGAGAACAGGTGCGACTCGGTCACCTCCCCGCGGACCCGGCGCCCCGCCTCGGTGGCGTTGTCGAGGACGAGCTCGCGCGGTGCCCGGCCGACCCAGCCGAAGATGGAGGCGAGCCCCGCGCACATGCACTCCGCTCGCTGCGACCTGCCCGCCACGGCGTAGCGCGCGCCCGAGTGCGGCAGGCAGACGACGAGCAGCTTCAGGCGCAGCCTCTCGCCGGCCACTTCGGCCTCGAAGTTGCCGTAGTCGACCTGCGCGGTGCCGGGCGCCCACTCGAGCTCGAGGTAGCCGCCCCCGGCGCCCGCGCCGCGGGCGAGCCTCCACTCGCGCACGTGGCGCTGGACGGTCGAGTAGGAGCCCCTGTAGCCCCTCTCCGAGACGAGCCGGTCGTATATTCTCTTGGCGGTGTGACGCTGCTTGCGCGGCGCTCCGAGGTCGGCCTCCAGGACTGCGTCGACCCATCCCGCGTGCCCTTCGAGCGCGGGGTGAGGCCTCGGCTCCGGGACCGGCGGCGCGGGCGACAGGTCCTCCATGTCGGCGTACTTGGCGACGGTGCCGCGGCTGAGGTGGAGCCTGCGGGCGATCTCGGCCCTCGGCAGCCCCTCCGCGTCCATCGACCGTATATCATTCCTTGTGTCCAGGGGCACGGTCATCTCCTCCATCCTTCCCGGGCGGCCTCGCCAAAGTGCCCGCCCGGGACAACCCTACGGCGAGGGCCGCGCCC
Organism: uncultured Atopobiaceae bacterium; assembly: GCA_963928085.1. Lineage (GTDB taxonomy): Bacteria > Actinomycetota > Coriobacteriia > Coriobacteriales > Atopobiaceae > Thermophilibacter. Next base: position 513,703 of record CAWVDR010000001.1, on the reverse strand, counting down.
CTGGTCCCAGGGGGGGCGGCCCTCGTGCTGAAACTGCTCATTTTCAGATGCACGCGGCGCTCAGAAGCCGGTGCTCATTCGGACCACTTCCTATTGCACATCAACAAGACGAGCGATTCTCCGCGCTCTCAGAGCTCAACTCCGAGGTGAGAAGGCTCGTCGGCCTCCTCAACGCCCGACCGTTCTCCCGCAGGGAGGGCTGCAGGGACGACGCCTTCTTCGGGGAGGAGCGAGCGGCGCTCAACCCGCTGCCGCCCGCGCGCTACGAGTGGTGCGAATGGCGGCGCTGCAAGGTTGCCCCCGACTACCACGTCCAGTGCGAAAGCATGCGCTACTCGGTTCCCCACCGCCTGGTCGGCCGCAACGTGGACGTCAGGCTCACCGCGTCGCGCGTGACGGTGCTGGACGGTGGCGAGGTCGTGGCAGAGCACCCGCGGCTTCGCGGGCGCAAGGGACAGTACTCGACCGATGCCGCCCACATGCCGACCGAGCACCTCGAGGCGCAGTCGCTCTGGACGCGCGCCTGGTTCGAGCGGAGGGCAGGGGAAATCGGCCCAGAGACGAAGCGGCTGCTGACCGGGATGCTCGACTCCCGCGCCATCGAAGCACAGGGCTACGTCGCATGCGCAAACGTCCTGTCCCTGTCCGGGCGCGGGCGCGCGGCGGAGCTCGAGGTGGCCTGCGCGCGCGTCAACGCCTCGGGCGGCGCCGCCAGCTACACGCGCGTGAAGAACACCATGTCGGCCATCAGGGCCGAGGGGCGGGCGCGGCCGGCGCCCGCCGCGCCGGCCGCAGCCCCGCAGCCCGACCGCGCCGCCCACGTCGGAAGGGTGCGCGGGGCGGAGTACTACCGGAGGGATCGGGGTGGCCGCGATGCTTAGCGACGAGATGTTCGCGCTCTTCACGAAGTGGCGCGTGGGCGCCTTCGGCAGGAGGCTCAGGGAGGTCTGCGAGGACGAGGCCTGCGACGCCCTGAGCTTCGAGGAGAAGATCGAGCTGTGCGTGGAGGCCGAGCTGGAGGCTCGCGAGAGCAGGAAGATCGAGAAGGCGGTGAGGCAGGCCAGGTTCAAGATAAGGGACGCCTGCGTCGAGGAGGTCTACTACCTTCCCGAGCGCAGCCTCACCCGCGACCGCGTCGCGAGGCTCGCGACGTGCGCGTGGGTCGACGCCAGGGAGAACCTCGTCATCGTCTCCGAGAGCGGCGGGGGCAAGAGCTATCTGGCCCAGGCCCTGGGCGTCGCCGCGTGCCGCAGGCTCCTCTCCGTGCGCTACGTCCGCCTCAACGACATGTTCCGCGAGATCAACGTCGCAAGGACCGAGGGCAGGCTCTACGACGCCCTCGACGAGTTCTCGAAGCCGAGCCTGCTCATCATCGACGACTTCTTCACCACGCCGGTGGAGAACCCGGCAAACGCGGTGGACCTCTTCGAGATACTGGAGGCACGGGAGGGCAGGGGATCCACCCTGATCGCGACCCAGCTCGAGCCCGACCAGTGGTACCTGAGGATCAACTCCGACCTGTGCGCGGACTCCATCCTGAACAGGGTCGTGGAGCACGCCAGGTTCTTGGACATCAAGGGCCCCAACATGCGCGAGTACACCGCAAGGCTGAAGGCGGAGAGGGAGAAGGGATACTGGGACTAAGTCACCGGTACTGCTTTGTAGAACAGCGGTACCGCCTCTCGTCCAGAGGCGGTACCGTTTTCGTAGAACGGCGGTACTAACTACGTGCAGTACTCAAACATGGTGAATGTTGCACCAATTGAGCTCGGACGTCGCACCTCCACGCAGCATCCCGGCGCGTTCAGCGGGAGAGCGACGCCGCGAGAAAGAGCTCCGCCACACCCGGCAGCCCGAGCCCACCCTGCGCCGCGCCTAGACGCACAACGCCCGCGGCGTCCCCGTCAGCATCGTCAGTAAATCGCTTCAAGTCGGCAACGGCCCTGCCAACATCCTCTTCAGCGTTTCAGAGTGGCCTTCGCTTTCCGGACTGTTCGTGAGCCACATCTCAGATCATCCGTAGCCGCGCCACCGTAGACATGGGTACTGCGAGCCGCTCCTGCTGCATCCTGTCTGTGGAGAACCTCCCCGGACGATGATAGCGTATAAGGGGCATGGTCCCAACGCGCTGGTAAAAGCGTCGGCCAAACTGTTCGATGAATGTCGAACGGTTTGGGGCATACTTAGCCGAAAGAGGCCTGCAGCGGGGGGGTGACGAGATGGTCGGCGACGGGTTCAAGGTGCTCTCCGACCCCACGCGCCGCTGCATCCTCGAGCTCCTCGGCGAGCGGAACATGACGGCAGGCGAGATCGGCGAGCACTTCCCCCAGAACAAGGCGACGCTCGCGCACCACCTCGAGGTCCTGCGCGAGGCGGGCCTCGTGGAGGCGGAGCGCCGGGGCAGGAACGTCCTCTACCGGCTGGACACCACCGTCCTGCAGGGCCTCATCTCATGGTTCCTCGGGCTCACGGAAACGGAGGCAACGGATGAAGGTTGAGCTTTGGTGCGGGGAGCGTGCCTTCTGGATCGTCCTGTTCACAGTTGTGGTGACGCACCTGCTTGCGTACGCACTGCTGGCCTACCCCACCCTGCCCCAGACGGCGCCCATGCACTGGGGAGCCGACGGCGTGGTCGACGGTTGGGGCGACAAGGCGGGCACGCTCTTCATGGTGGCCACGCCGCTCGTCGTCGCGCTCGTCATGCTCGCCGTGCCGCACCTCGACCCCAAGGGGCGCAACTTCGAGCGCTTCCGCGGCGTCTACCTGGGCATGAGCGCCGCGCTCACCCTGTTCATGGTCGCCGTCGCGTGGATGACGTCGCTCACCGCCTTTGGCCTCATCCCCGAAGGCGGCTCGCTCGTGACCACCGTCCTGTTCTTCGCCCTGGCCGCCCTCATGATCGCGCTCGGCAACTACCTGCCGCGCGTCAAGCCCAACTACACCTTCGGCATCCGCGCGCCCTGGATGGATTGGCTGCACTAGATTGGACAGTCTGAAGAGGGGCGCGAGGGAGGGCGTCGGAAGGGAGGCCACTATGGGCGAGAGGAACGAGCGGCCGGAGCGGGTGTTCCCCGGCCGGAGCGACCCGTGGTTCATAGTGGTCATGACGGTCGTCGCGGGCGGTCTCTCCGCCGGGTGCATCGCGTGCTTTGCAAGCGCGGGCCCCTCGTCCCCGTGGGGCTGGCTCGCGCTCCTGCCCGTCCCGGCCCTCGCGGCCCTGGCAGTCCTGCCCGTCCGCAGCAACCGCGTCGAACTCTACGAAGACCGCCTCGTCGTCGTGTACGCCGGGATGCGCCCGTCGATCCCCTACGCCCACGTGAGGGGCGTCCGGCGCACCAGGAGCCTCTGGGCGGGGACGGCCAACTCGCTCGACCGCGTCTACATCGAGGCGCCCTATGACGGCGACGCCATCGTCTCGGTGACCGACAACGACGCCCTCGTGGCCGAGCTAGAGCGCAGGTGCGGCCTGCGGCCCGGCCGTCCCCGCCCTGCCGCAGGACACCCACGAGATGGCGGACGTGCATGGGTCCCACGCTCCCCCAGAGGCCATCTTGAGGCCGATGGAGAAGGCGGGCACGGCGAATGAGTGGGGGTACAGGCAATCTAACACCTTAGTCGGCAACAAAGTATCCCAGCCAAAAGGTGCGCGATGGCTAGGATACTCAAATTGCGAGATGCAGAGATTGGATTACTGAGGGGCCCTCATTAATGGGAGGGCTGCTTAATTCATGGGTGTAGCTTGCTAGATGTACGTCCTGTCCGGGTTGCGATGCGAGGGGGAAGCGCACTATCTGTCGGTCATTGCGAGGACGGCAGAGGCTCCCTCATTCACAGCGATCTCGAAATCGCAAACGACGTCTGCCTTATCTCCGATCAGGGCGATAATGCTTGCTCCTTCTGGTAGCGACACGACCTCGTTGAATGTCGCTGTCCCCTCGGCGAGGGTGATGTAGTCGCCGCTCTCTATTTGGTAGAGCACGACTTTTGCATTGCCTCGCGTACAGGAGAGGTTGATAGAGACGGCAGCGGTTTGGTTCGGTTGAGGGCTATCGATTGTGGCCAGGTTGTCTCGTCCTCCGAAACCGAGGCATTCGATTGTGCCGGCACAGGCTTTTTCCGGATCGGCGGTAAAGGATAGGAAGCCATGGGAGCTCTTCGCCGCCTGTGCCGTGATTGCGGTGGCGTCATCGTACATGCCGTTGTCGGAATGTCGGAAATAGAAAGTCCCGTTGCTGAACCCGCAGGTTTGGATTAGGAATATCAACGCGATGGCGATGACGCAGGCGAACAATGCGATAACGCCGACAACGCTGAGTTTCCGCTTTGATTGCGCAGTCATGAGCGTTCCTTTCATGCGGATTTGATTGATGCCGCTACCGGCGAGTTTACCCCCCCTGAGGAATGCTCGACTAGCCGGTTGTCTTTCGGCAGGAGGCAGGGATTTCTCGGCAAGCGGCGCAACGTTGTGCTGGTTCTTGAGCTTGTCGTTGTCAGATGCATGGCGGCGGAACAGAAATGGTCTGTGCCAACGAACGCTCCATGGGGACGACCTTGTATTCGCCTTGGTCAATCGGTGCGCCAGCCTCGACGAAACCGCACTTCCTCCAGAAGTGGCGTGACTGCTCGTTCCCCTCGACGTAGGCGAGGCGCACGCGAGAAACGCCCTCGCCGCGGAGGCGGTCCAGAAGCCGCGTTATGAGCGAGCTCCCGACACCCGCCCTCTGCCGAGAGACACCGACCATGAAGAATCCGATGAAGGCGCACCTCTCAGCCGGATATCCCCGGACGAGGTCGAGCACGGCAATGAGATCCCCGCCGGCATCGAAGAATCCGAGATAAGACTTTTGGTTCGGGGAGCATCCTGAGGGCAGTTCGGTCATTTCGGCAGCAAGCGCGTCCATCGTCGGCTCCTCGCCGAGGAATGCGTAGTATTGTGGGTTGCCGAGGCAGAGGGAGAGCAGTGCAGGAAGGTCTGAATGGGAGAGTTTCCTGACCGACGCGACTATACCGCTGAGCTCCTCGCCGTTCATCACATCACCCGCCGATCGTTCTTCAAGTCACCGCATGGCATCCAGCATCAATTAGGGCCCCATAAACAACTAGAGCCAGTCCCCGAGAGGACCGGCCCTTACAAAACCTCGAAGGTTTTTGCATCTGCGTACATCATGGCATCAGCCTCGTGCCACGTCAAGAACCCTTGCAAGAAACGCAAGATGAGACACGAGAGGGTTCTGGGTCCCATAGCGCGCAATCGCGTCGTCCATCAGGGGACGGAGGCCAGCGACCGCGTCAAGCGCCGCCGGGGAGGCATATTCGCCCGCAAGCATGTCATGCAGTGCCGCGGTGGTCACGAGCTGTTGCGTGCGACGGTTGCGCAATCTGGCTCGACGGCCCTTGCTGTTGCGGATGCCGTGGGCGTTCAGCCACTCGAGCGCGACCCCCGAGGTTGCGTGCCTCGTCTCGCGCTCGGGCACGAAGCCGTTGCACAGGCAGCCCGCATGGCTCGCACAGTTACGAACGGCCTTCACATCCTTAAGAGCGTAATGAATCTCCCGCCTCCCCACCTCCTCCCAGCGCTCAACGCAAAAGAGGTAAAAGGCGAGCAGCGTCCCGAACGGTACCACTTCCAGCAGAACCCATACAGGCATGGCATCCCGGTAATGGTCGATCAGCGACCCCGCGTACTCGTCCGCCTGGGAACGCGATACGAGGTCGCGTCTCAACCCCTCGCGGAAGCCACGCGGAAGGGAGAACACGAAATCGGCGACAATCCCATAGCCGTCCTCCCCGCGTCCAGCGGCCTCGGACACGAGCCATGCCCTGACCGCGCGCTCGACATCCTTCGCCATGAGGCGAAACGTCTCGCGAAGAACGTCATCGAGAGAGCTCACGTCCAAGAGGTCCCCGAAGTCGAGGCTCACGAACTTCCCGGCGTCGGGGCCGTCCTCATGACGCTGGAAAAGCACCCGGTAGGCGGAGAGGTGCAGGTAGGTCTCGACACTCGAAAGAATCTCGAGCGCGTGCTCCTCCGCACAGCGCTCAAACGTGACGCCCTTGCCCCTGAGCAACTCAATCTGCTGCTCAGGAGTCGTTATGGGCTTGAGAGGTAGCGCGTCATGCACGCCGTCATCCATACCCCAAGCTGTTAGCTTCTTAGCATCATCCATCATGCAAGCAATTCTACCCTACGACCAGAAACTGAAGAGTCCGGCTCCCGAATCACATGAGCCGAATAATGGTTAGATGATTATGGAATATTGGTGGCACTATATCGGCACCTCAAGGTACCGATACTCAAGTCCATGCATAACTTGACATTCCATATCGTCCGGTGAATCCTGCCGAATTTGGACAGCTGTTTGGACATCATTTGGACAGATACGAAAACAGCTCAGAGCCTGTTTGCTCTGAGCTGCGAAGAGTTGGTGGGCGTTACAAGATTTGAACTTGTGACCTCTTCCGTGTCAGGGAAGCGCTCTCCCCCTGAGCTAAACGCCCTTATGTGATGCACTGCTGGGGACCGCAGCGCGAGGGATATAGTAGCAAGGAACCCATCTGGAGCGCAAGCACAATTTTGAGATTGCCGCACTTTTTCGAGAATCCCTACTTCTGGCCCGCGTCGTCCTTCTCGGCTGCCTCCTTCTTGGCGGCAGCGGCTGCCTTGCCGGCGGCGATGCGCGCCTGGACGTCGGACTCGACCGCCCTTGCGCCGGAGCCGGACACGACGACCTTCCTGGCCTTGGGCTTCACGGTGACGCCACCGCGCGCGGCCGCACGCTTGCCGGAGCCTCGACCGGTGACGAATCCCTTGATGCGCTTGCGGACGCGCTTCCAGCGCCTGTTGAGACTCTCCCCGCCCTTGGAGCGCATGCCCATGCACGGGGCGGCGATAAGGACCGGCAGCAGGTACTCCACCGCACGCCAGATGACAAAGCCCGCCGTGGTGTGGACGCCGTACATGCCCTGGAAGAGGATCGCAAAGCCGACCTCGGCGCCACCCGCGCCGCCCGGCAGCGGGACCGCGTTGATCAGCAGCTCGAGCATGGAGCCCGAGGCCAGGCAGATCAGGAAGTCCGCCGACTCGCCAAAGGAGCGCAGCACGAACCACGGGAGCGCGTACATGCAGCCGAGCTGCAGCAGCGTCACCGCCATCGTCATGAGCATCTCGCGGACGTTCTTGGCGGAGCGCTTGAAGGCGGCCGAGAACTTGACCACCTGCGTGTTGACCATCTCATACCACTGCTCGTACTTCTCGTCCTTGAGCCAGCCGCGGCGGTTGGCAAAGCGCAGCGCCCAGTTGCCGATCGCCACCACCGGCTTGGGGAACAGGCACAGGAAGAGCATCGCGCCCACCTGCACCACCTTGAAGCCAAAGAGGAAGAGGCCGATCAGCGTGACGTCGCCGAAGGTCTCGTAGAAGTAGCCGCCGCAGAAGACGAGCATGATGGCGGCAAAGACGCCCTCGCCGGCCTCGTAGAGCACCGTGCGCGTGAAGTTGAGGGCGCTCGCCTCGCCAACCGAGAGACCGGCTCGCGTGAGGCGGTAGATCTGGGCGGGCGGGGCGCCGGCGCTGTTGGGCGTCAGGCGCATGAAGAAGACTCCGGACGCCTCGACGCTCATGAGGTCGCGGATGCCGACGGGATTGTCGGGGTCGGCGATGATCGAGAGGGCGTAGGCAAGCACGCCGAAGACGTAGTAGAACAGGAAGCAGACCACGCCGGCCACAATCCAGGCGAGGTCCACGCCCGCAAGCGACGTCACGAACTCGTCAACCTGCCCGGAGAAGACCAGGTAGGCCGCATAGGCTATAGCAACGAAGCCAAGGAAGATGAAGGTCTTGCGCACCTGTCCCAGGGACTTCTTGTCAGCGGCGCTGTCCTCGGGCGAGACCGTGCGCACGGCAGAGACCTTCAGCGGGACCTTCTTGGTCTTGGCCGCCGCGTTGGCCTTCTTGGGGCTCTTCTCGTCTGCTGCCACGTGCGCTCCCGTCGCGTGCGTCATCGGTACAGTCAGTTAAGTGTAACGCGACGGCGAGAATAACGCCCGCTTGGCGCTCGCCAACGGCAAGACTACGACAATTCTTCGTCTCTCCAGCCCTTGGCGACGTCCACCCAGCCACGAGCGCCGGAGAAGCGCTCCAGCTCATCAAGGGTGAGCTCGATGGCCGAGTTGGAGCTGCCCGCGGCAGGCCACACCGTCTCGAAGCGGCGCAGCGACTCGTCGAGAAACACCTCCACCCCAGGTTCAACGCCAAACGGGCAGACGCCGCCCACGGCATGGCCGATGAGCTGCTCCGCCTGGTCCGCGGAGAGCATCTTGGGCTTGGTGTGGAACGTCGCCTTGAACGCCTGGTTGTTGACGCGGGCGTCGCCGGCGAACAGGATGAGCGTGGGCGTCTCCCCCACCATGAAGCTGAGCGTCTTGGCAATGCGCGCGGGCTCCGTGCCCACGGCGGCAGCCGCGAGCTCCACCGTGGCGCTCGACTCCTCGAACTCGCGAATGCGCCCCTCGACGCCGAACTGCGCCAGATGAGCGCGGGCTCTCTCTATCGACATGGTTCCTCCCCCGCGTGAGACAAAGGGGACAGGTTCATTTGTCTCATTGGATTTTTAATGAGACAAATGAACCTGTCCCCTTTGTCTCACTTTCGCACGATGCCGCCGCCAAGGCAGCGGACCCCATCGTAGAGCACCGCGGACTGGCCGGGCGCCACGCGGCGCACCGGTTCTTCGAAGCGCAACACGGCGCCGTCAAGCTCCGCCTCGCGCAGCTCGCCCGTGTGGCGCGTGCGCACGAGGTAGCGGCCTGCCGCAGGCGCCTCCCCGGAGATCCAGCGCACGTCGTCGAGCGCCACCTCGCGGCAGAAGAGCGCCGGGCTGTCGTGGTCGGCCGTCACGTACACCACGTTCTTCTCGACGTCCGTGTCCACGACGTAGCGGGCCGGGCCACCGCCCAGATCCAGACCGCGCCGCTGCCCCACCGTGAAGAGGAACGCCCCGTCGTGGCGGCCGAGCACGCGACCGGTCTCCCACTCCACCACGTCGCCCGCGCGGCGCTCCAGCGTATCGAGCAGGAACGTCCGGATGCCCACCGGGCCCACGAAGCAGATGCCGTCGGAATCCGGCTTGTTCTCCACGCCCAGGCCGCGCTCCGCGCACATGCGGCGCACCTCGGCCTTGTCGCGTATCTCGCCCACGGGAAGGAGCGTGTGCGCGAGGGCCTCCTCCCCCACGCGCCAGAGAAAGTACGTCTGGTCCTTATGCTCGTCGAGCGCGCGCAGCAGGCGGACGTGTCCGTCATCGCCGCGCGCCACGCGCCCGTAGTGGCCCGTGGCCACGTAGTCCGCCCCCGCCGCGAGCGCCCGCTCCAGGAACGTCCCGAACTTCACGGTCTGGTTGCACATGACGTCCGGGTTGGGCGTGTAGCCGTGCGCGTAGGCGTCCACCAGATAGTCCACCACGGTGGCCTTGTACTCGGCCTCGCAGTCCCAGACCTCGAGGTCGATTCCCAGCGTCACCGCCACGCGCTCCGCGTCCGCGAGCTCACGTGCCCACGGGCACTTGAAGCCCGGCAGATCGCGCGACCAGTTGCGCATGTAGACGGCCGTGACGTCATGCCCGGCCTCCACGAGCAGCGCCGTCGCCAGCGCGGAGTCCACGCCACCGGAGAGACCGCAGTAGACCCGCGCCATCAGCGCCAGCCCCCGGCGAGCTCCGCCATGCCCGCGTCGTCCAGGCCCGTGCGACCCATCTCCGCACGCACGGCCTCCGCGATGGCACCCGCGGCGTAGTCCACGTCCTCCTCGGTGGTGCCGCGCCCCAGGGTAAGGCGCAGGCTCCCCTCCGCGAGGGCATGCGGCATGCCGATCGCCTCCAGCACGTGGCTCACGCGCATGCGACTGGCCGCACAGGCGGAGCCCGTGCCCACCGAGACGCCCGCACGCTCGAGCGCAATCACCAGGCGGCGCGCCTCCACGCCGGCGAAGGAGACGTGCAGGAGCCCCGGCAGCCGCCGCTTGGGGTTTCTGGGCCCGGAGACTACGGCGGACAGCACGCGGGCGAGAATTCCCTCGCGTAGCCGCTCGCGCAGAGCCGCGAGCCTGCGGCTCTGGTCACCCCGTCGCTCGCAGGCGAGCTCGAGCGCCCGCGCAAGGCCCACGATGCCCGCCACGTTCTCCGTGCCCGAGCGCACGCCGCCCTCCTGGCCGCCGCCGTAGACGAGCGGACGCAGCCGCACGTCCTCGGAGGCCCAGAGCACGCCCACCTGCTTGGGTCCGTAGATCTTTGCGGCGGACAGCGTGAGCAGGTCCACGCCGAGCGTCGCCACGTTCACGGAGAGCACTCCGGCCGCCTGTGAGGCATCCGAGTGCAGGAAGATGGGGGTGTCCTCCCCCGCCTCGAGCCGGCGCGCCCGCTCCGTCGCCACCACGCGGGCAATCTCGCGCACGGGCTGCACGCAGCCGATCTCCCCGTTGGCGAGCTCGACGGAGACGAGCTCCGTGTCCGGCCGGATCGCACGCGCCACCACCGCCGGGTCCACCAGGCCGTCAGACCCCACGCGCACCGTACGGCGCGCGTGCGTGCCGGCGCAGGCGAGCACGCTCTCGTGCTCGATGGCATCAACCACCACATGGCCCTCCACCGCCGCGAAGGCGAGGTTGTTTGCCTCGGTCGCGCCTGCGGTGAACGTGAGGCAGTCGGGACGGGCCCCGATGAGGCGCGCCACGGTGCCACGGGCGCGCTCCACGTCGTCGCGCACCTCGCGGGCGTGCGCGTAGGGCGCAGACGGGTTCCAGAAGCGCTCCGTGAGGTACGGCAGCATCGCCTCGGCGACCTCCGGGTCAACCGGCGTCGCCGCGGCGTAGTCCAGATAGACCTCGCGCTGGGTCACGCTCCCTCGCCTCCTCTGGTCACGGCCCTGCCGCTCTCGTCCAGGACGACGTTGCCGTCCGCGTCCACCAGGTCCCGCTCCCCACCGATCTTGAGGTTCTCGAAGCGGCTCGAGATGAACTCGTCGTTGTAGTTGGTGTCCACCCACTGCTCGAAGGCGTTGGAGGGCGGCTCGCCGGCGTCGCGCTCCGCCTTGCGGTCAAAGCACGCGAGCGTCATGGCCACGTCGGCCACCAGATACACCGCCACGAGCGTCACGAAGACCGCCTGGCGCCGCGTGGTGGGCATGCCGATCTGATAGAGCAGGCGCGGCATGACGGCACGGCACCACACCAGGCCCAGCACGCCCCAGGCCGCCAGGAAGCGCCAGGCGACCCACTGCGTGATGTGATCGGGCAGGTGCAGATAGGTCCATGACTCGGCGTCGAAGAACGTGGACATGGACCAGCCCGCGATCTGCTCGAGCACCCCGCCCACGACCGCGGAGACGAGAAACACCTGCCAGCCGGCGGCCCCGCGCGAGCGGAGGAAGAAGCTCAGCCAGGTGAGCAGGACCGCCCCCAGGCCGTAGAGGGGCGAGAAGGGCCCCCACACGAGCCCGACGCGGCTCTCGGTGAGACCCGCGCTCACGAGCATCCAGACCTCCTCGATGAGAAGCCCCGCCATCGAGCCGAGGAAGAAGATGATGACCGCCTGGTACCAGCCAAGGCGAAGGTGGTCGAGGTACTCGTCGATCGCCTCGTTCGAGGCATGCCAGCGCGCGAAGAGGCGGCCCAGGCCGCGCTCGCGCTCCGCTCGGGCCAGCTCGCGCTCGAGGACGTCCTCCGACTCCTCCAGCGCGCTCTCGGCGAGCTCGACCTGCTCCTCGCCCAGACGGTCGCCGCGCGAGAGCCACTCCCAGAAGAAGACGACCACGCGCACGAACCCCTGTATCACGGCAAAGAGGAACGCCACGAAGATGAGGGAGAGGAACATGTGCTCAGCGACTCCTTGGAAGATGACAAGAACGCTCGACAAGCATAGCAAAAGGGCCGGTCAAAAGACCGGCCCTCGAGAGTTTCTGGAGCGGGCTACGGGGTTCGAACCCGCGACCTCAACCTTGGCAAGGTTGCGCGCTACCAACTGCGCTAAGCCCGCGACGCAAGGAGTAACTATACGGGAAGTGTCGCCCGAGCGCAAGCGAGAATTTGAGTCACGGCGCCACGTTCTTCTCGCCCGCCCGTCTCCGCCCCGCCCCCTCCAGCACCCCTCACCGCAAACTGTCGCTTATTACCGTCCGCAACCAGGAAATCCGGCCGATAAGGCGTCAAAACCGACAGTCTGTGCGTGGGGGGGCAAGCGTATGGATCTAGACGTATGGCGCAACCGAGAAACACGCACACAAAAAGGGCGCCCCGGAGGGCGCCCGTCATGGTCTGGAGGCGAAGCCCGGATTCGAACCGGGGGTCAGGGCTTTGCAGGCCCGTGCCTTACCACTTGGCCACTTCGCCGTATGAAAAAGGCCGAGAGGCTCGGCCCGGAGCTTCATGGAGCGGGCTACGGGGTTCGAACCCGCGACCTCAACCTTGGCAAGGTTGCGCGCTACCAACTGCGCTAAGCCCGCAAAAGCAGAGAATACTATACGGGCCGCGCCACGGCGGCGCAAGCCTCATTCCGCACACAGATGAAGAAATCGTGAAGGCGCAGCGTCCGCCTCACGCCACGCCCTGCGTCTCGGGGCGCACCAACTTGACGAGACGAACCACCGTGCCCTCGCCCGTCCGCTTGAGCGAGATGCTCACGGAGTCCACGAGCAGCCGCATGAGGCGGATGCCGCGGCCGCGCTCGGCAAAGGCGCCCATCTCGGGCAGCTCCTCGTCGTCCGCGACCTCAAAGCCGCAGCCGCAGTCGGAGACCTCCACGACGACCCGGTCGGGGTAGGCCGCCACGGTGACGAGCACGCCGCCCTCGCACGTGTGGTCCACGGCGTTGCCGAGGGCCTCACCACAGGCGAGCGTCATGTCGAAGATCTCGTCGGCGGAGAAGGGCAGCGTGGACAGGAGCTCCCCCACACGCTCGCGGGCCTCCGAGAGCGCGGCGGCGTCGACCCGCAGCGTCATGCGCCGCAGCGGGAGCACCGACGGGTCGAGGCTCGTGACGCGCGGGCGCGCCTGCGCGCGGCGAACGGGCATGTAGTCGAGCATGCGCATGCGCCGCAGCGCGAGGTAGACCTGATCGGACACGTTGATGAGCGAGAGCAGCCCCCCGCGGTCGCGCATGTGGCGGAGCTCCGTGAGGATGAGGCCCAGGCCCGCCGAGTCCACGTAGCCCACGTCCGCCATGTTCACGAAGATGCGCCGACAGCCCGCCGAGACGAGCCGCTCGATGCGCCGTCTCACGGCGGAGACCGTCGTGACGTCGAGGTCGCCCTCGACGGGGACCATCGCTATGTTGACGTTTGCGGACATGTGGTCCTTATTCCCCGCGCGACCGCACGCCTAACGCCCCGCACCGTCCTTCTCGGCGGCCGTCCCGCCAATCTCGTCGAAGCGCAGGGCGACCATGGCGACGTCGTCCTCGAGCCGGTTGCCGGTGAAGTCGTCGAGCGTGCCCAGCAGGCGGCCCACAAAGCCCTCGAAGGTCTTTCCGTCCGCGGACTCCCGCATCACCGCCTCGCGCAGGCCGTCCTCCCCGAAGAAGGCCCCGTGCTCGTCGCGCGCCTCCGTCGTGCCGTCGGTGTAGAGCAGCAGGACATCCCCCTCGGCAAGCTGGGCGAGACCATCCTGGTACGCGATGTCGTGGAAGGCGCCCACCACGCCGGACTGCACGTCGAGGGCAGAGATCTGCCGGGCGTCCGCGCTCACCATCAGGGCGGGCGGGTGACCCGCCGAGCAGTAGCGGATCGTACCCTCGGCGAGGTCGATCAGCCCCACGAAGAGCGTCGCGAAGGTCTCGAGCCGCGAGAACCCGAGCAGGAACTCGTTGAGCGAGCGCACCATCCGGGCCGGCGCGAGGCCCTCCCAGGCGTAGGCGCCGAGCGCCGTCTTCACGGCGGCAGAGACCGAGGCCGCCTCGACCCCCTTGCCCGAGACGTCGCCCATGATGACGCAGGCGCGGCGCCCCGGCAGGCGGATCAGGTCGTAGAAGTCGCCGCCGACCGACGCCGTGGCCGTGGCCGAGGAGTAGACCGCCTCGGCGGTGATGCCGTCGACGTCCTGCAGCTCGTTTCTCATGCCGGTCTGCAGCGCCTGCGCGATGCGCTTGTCCTGCTCGCGCGCCTCCTCTCCACGGACGATGTCACGCACGTCCACGGCAAGGTCCGCAAGGAACTCCGCCTCGAGCTCGTCGAGGGGCTCGGCACCGTCCGGGCGCAGCAGCATCGCAAAGCGTCGCGCGCCCACGGGCTCGCCCAGGTCGAGAAGGGCGCCGACGCACGGCTCCCCCAGCTCGCGCAGCATGACGGAGAGCTCGGACTCAGGCGGTATCGGAACCACGGCGACGCCGTCGATCTGGTGGGGCCTCGTGAGCGCGCCCAGGCACACCGGGAGCTCGCGGGGGCCGTTCAGGGGCAGGTCCGCGACGATGAGGCCCTCGTCGCCCCCCTCGCCCACGCTGACGAGCGCGGCGTCGAGCTCGTCTGCAACCTCGCGCAGGACGTCGTCCAGGTGCTCCAGGGTCCCCTCCTCCACGCCGGCGGTCGCGGCGTCGAGCAGCTCCTCGCGCAGCTCGGTCTCAAACGAGGCGAGCTGGTCGGCACGCTGGGACCTGAGCGCGGTGAAGGCGCTCGCCAGCTGGACGGAGAGATAGTGGGCAACCGAGTCGAGCAGGCGGGCGTCCTCCTTGGGCAGCGGGTGCAGCCGCCGCCATCCCACCTCGATGATCGCGATGACGTGGCCGCCAAACCACACGGGCACCACCATGAAGCTCGTGAAGGGCGGCAGCATGGAGGACCTCACGCGGAGCATCTCGTGGGTCTCCTCGTTCACGACGTCGCGCGTCGTGAGGCGCCCCTGGCGCAGCGACCCCGCATCCGGCGCCACCACGCGCAGGCGCACGGTCCTGCCGTCACGCACCGCGACGCGCTCGATGCTGCGGCCGAACGGCATGAAGCGCGCCGGCCGGTCGTCCAGGACCGAGCTCGAGACGCCGCGCAGCCTGAAGCCGTCCGACTCGGAGAGATAGACGAGAGTGCCGTCTGCCTCCATGGTCTCCGTGATCTCCTCGAGCACGCGGCCAAAGAGCGCCTGCAGGTCGTCCGCGTCGATGGTGTCCAGGACGATGTTCAGCGTGCCCGAGAGCCGGTGGTTGGCCCGCCGCAGGTCCTCGAGCATCCGCTCGGTCTCGCGGTCCGCGAGCTCGGTGGCCTCCATGGGGAGCGCCAGCAGGAGGTACGTCTCGCCCGGTGCGCGCACGGTGTCGCAGCGTACGCGCATCGCGACGGGTCGGCCCGCAGCAGAGGCGCAGGTCGTCTTAGCCGCCGTCCCGTCCACCGGGAAGGGCAGGGCCTCGGGCGAGAAGGGCCCGAGGGCGGCGTCCGTCTCTGCGGAAGGAAAGAGCAGGCGGACGTCGGTATCGACGAGTCCCGCGGGGGCGCTGAAGAGCTCCGATGCCTCCTCGTTGGCGAGCAGCACGCGCCCGGAGCCGTCAAAGACGAGCACGGCCTCGCAGGTGAGCTGCAGCAGCTTTGAGAGCGTGCCGACGACGCTACCCTCGCCGATGCCCTCGACGCGCCTGCTCAGCCCGCGCTGTGCCATGTCCGCCCCCTTCCTGCGGTCCTTCTCGTTTAGCGTACCACGGTCTCGTGGGGGAGCGTCGTTGGGGCGACCCTCTGAGAATCGCCGCACTTGTCATGAGGTGCTCTAAATATCGTCGCCCTTGTCGCCAGGAGCTCCGGGAAATCCCGGCCTTGTCCCCCGCGTGTCTAGAAATGAGGGACCTTGGCGAGAATAACTCTGGGAATCCAAGGGCTTGTCCGGCCCGAGGTCCTTCTCGCCAAACAAGCGCGGCGATTTCTAGAACAGCTTGAGACAAGGACGAGGATTCCCGGACAAGCAGCTGCATACGAAAACGGACCCCTCTCGGGGTCCGTCTGCTTTCGTGGTGTCGGAGGCGGGACTTGAACCCGCACGACCTTTTAGTCAGTCACTAGCACCTCAAGCTAGCGCGTCTGCCAATTCCGCCACTCCGACTTGTCACTGCGCTTTCGCGCAAGGGATAGTATGCACCAGTCCCCCACCACGCGCAAGCCCCAATTTTGAGAAATCTCATCCCGTCATACGAAGGCGGGGTCGAGAAGCGTCTCGGCCCCGCCCAATGACGTGCTTGGAATTGTGCGCCTACAGCTCGATCGAGGTCTCCTTGATGGGGTTCACGGCCGCGCAGTGGCAGGCGCAGAAGTGGCCGGGAGCGACCTCCTTGAGCTCGGGCTGCTCCTCGGAGCAGATGGCCTGGGCGATCGGGCAGCGCGTGTGGAAGCGGCAGCCGGTCGGCGGGTCGATCGGCGAGGGCGGGTCACCCGGCAGGATGATGCGCTTGCGCGTCTTCTGGACGTCCGGGTCGGGCACCGGGACGGCCGAGAGCAGCGACTGCGTGTAGGGATGGTGCGGCTCGGTGTAGAGCGTCTTCCAGTCGGAGATCTCCACGATCTTGCCGAGGTACATCACGGCCACGCGGTCGGAGATGTGCTGGACCACGGAGAGGTCGTGCGCGATGAAGAGGTACGCGGTCCCAAAGTGGTCCTGGAGGTCCTTGAGGAGGTTCAGGACCTGCGCCTGGATGGAGACGTCGAGCGCCGAGACGGGCTCGTCGCAGATGATGAGCTTCGGGCGCAGGGCAAAGGCGCGCGCGATGCCGATGCGCTGACGCTGGCCGCCGGAGAACTCATGCGGGTAGCGGTTGATGTGCTCCGGGTTCAGGCCGACGACGTCGAGGAGCTCGCGAACGCGCTCGGTGCGCTCCTCCTTGGTGCCGACGCCGTGGATGACCATCGGCTCGGAGACGATCTCGCCGATCGTCATGCGGGGGTTCAGCGACGCCTGCGGGTCCTGGAAGACGAACTGCATCTCGCGGCGCATGGCCTTGAGTTCCTTGTTGTTCATCTGGGCAACGTCCTTGCCCTCGAAGTACACATGGCCCGCGGTGGGGTTGGTGAGGCGCATGATCGAGCGGCCGGTGGTGGACTTGCCGCAGCCGGACTCGCCGACCAGGCCAAAGGTCTCGCCGGGGTAGATCTCGAACGAGATGTCCTTGACGGCCGAGACGACGCGCTTGGAGAAGCGGCCGGCAATCATGCCGGACTCGGCGGGGAACTCCTTGGAGAGGTGCTCGACCTTGAGCAGAGGCTCCTTGGTGGTGTCGGTCATTTAGGCCTCGCCTCCCTTCGGGTCGACGTCGAGCGTATCGGGCATGCCCGTGGCGATCTTCCCGCGGGAGCGCGAGGTGTCGGGGGCGAACTTGAGGAACTCGGGGTCGTCCGCGAAGTGGCAGGCCGAGTAGTGGCCCGTCTCGGTGACGATGTGCTCGGGCTCCTTCTGGTGGCAGATGTCCACCGCGTAGGGGCACCTCGGCGCGAACGGGCAGCCGGAGGGCAGGTTCACGAGCGACGGCGGGTTGCCGTGGATCGGCGTGAGCGGCTTCTTCTCGTCGATCGCCTGCTCGGGGATCGAGCGGATGAGGCCCCAGGTGTAGGGGTGGCGGCTCTCGTAGAAGATCTCGTCGGCGGTGCCAAACTCCACCGGGCGGCCGGCGTACATGACCATGATCTTGTCGGCCATGTCGGCGACGACGCCCAGGTCGTGGGTGATCATGATGATGGCGTTGCCGTTCTTCTCCTGCATCTCCTTCATGAGCTCGATGATCTGGGCCTGGATGGTGACGTCCAGGGCCGTGGTGGGCTCGTCGGCGATGAGGATGTCCGGGTCGCAGGCAAGCGCCATGGCGATCATGACGCGCTGGCGCATGCCGCCCGAGAACTGGTGCGGGTACTCGTTGACGCGCTTCTCCGGGGACGGGATGCCCACGAGGCGCAGCAGCTCGGTCGCGCGCTCGAGGGCCTCCTTCTTGGAGTAGCCGCGGTGCAGGCGCAGGCCCTCGCCCACCTGACGGCCGATCTTGTAGACCGGGTTCAGGGAGGTCATGGGGTCCTGGAAGATCATGGCGATGTCGTTGCCGCGGATGTGCTGCATCTCCTGCTCGCTCATCTCGAGCAGCGAGCGGCCGCGATAGCGGACGTCACCGTCCTCGATCTTTCCCGGAGGCATGTCGATGAGGCCCATGATGGTCATGTGCGTCACGGACTTGCCGGAGCCGGACTCGCCCACGACACCGAGGGTCTCACCGCGGTCGAGCGTGTAGGAGACGCCGTTGACAGCCTTGACCACGCCGTCCTCGGTGTGGAAAAACATCTTGAGGTTGTCGACCTCGAGCAGGTGCTGCCCCTCGGGGATGGGCTGGTCCTTGAGATCGACGTAGTCGTTCTTCTTCTTTGCCATCATGCATCCTTCATCTTGACGTCGAGGGCGTCGCGTAGACCGTCACCGAGCAGCGTGAACGCAAGAACGGTGGAGAGGATGGCGAGGCCCGGCATGATCATGAGCCAGGGAGCCGTCATGAGGTAGGCCTGACCGTCCTGAATCATGATGCCCCAGGAGGGGTTGGGCGGCTGGACACCCATGCCGAGGAAGGAGATGGCCGCCTCGGACAGGATGGCGGAGCCGATGTTCATCGTCGCGTAGACGACGATGGACGCCACGGAGTTGGGGAAGATGTGGCGGGCGATGATGCGCGCGTCGGAGGCGCCCATCGCGCGAGCCGCATCGACGTAATCGTTCTCCTTGACCGAGAGAATCGCGGAGCGGAAGACGCGCGCGATGCTCGGCCAGCCGAGGATGCCGATGGCCACGAACACGTTCGTGATGCTCTGTCCCAGGGCCGCGATCAGGCACAGGACGAAGAGCACGTACGGGAAGGCCAGGAAGATGTCGGCGGCGCGCATGATGATGGTGTCCCAGATGCCGCCGTAGTAAGCGGCCAGGGCGCCCATCACGAGGCCGATCGCCGTGGAGATCGCGGTGGCGAGAAGGCCGATGGTCAGCGAGATGCGCGCGCCGTAGATGACGCGGACGAGGATGTCACGACCGGTGACGTCGGTGCCGAACGGATGCTCGAGCGAGGGCGGCTGCAGAGACGACGCAGCCATCTGCGTGGTGTCGGCCGCCGTGGGCGAGCCAAGGATCTGGGGTGCCCAGAGGTCGGCCGTGATGGCGACGAGGGCGACGAAGATGATCCAGATGGCAGCGATAATGGCGAGCTTGTTCTGGCGCAGACGCCTCCAGGCGTCACCCCAGAGCGTGCGCGAGGCACCGCTGCCCTTGTCGTGCTCCTGAGCCGCGGCGGTCGCCGTGGCCTCCATTCCCAGCCGCTGGGTGGGACTCGGATACAGCATGCTCTCCCCTCCTAGTCTTCGCTCTTGCTGCTACCCAGCCTGATGCGAGGATCAAGGAAGGCATAGCTGATGTCGACGATCAGGTTGATGACCATGACGACCACGATGATGATCGTCACGCCGCCCATGACGAGCGGCCAGTCGCGCGCGGAGATCGCGCGGTAGATTTCGTAGCCGACGCCCGGCCAGTTGAAGACCGTCTCGGTGAGGATGGCGCCCGCCATCATCGCACCGAAGTCGATGCCGATGTAGGTGACGACGGGGATGAGGGCGTTCTTGAGTGCGTGGTGGAGAATGACCGCACGGTTGGAGAGGCCCTTGGCCTTGGCCGTGCGGATGTAGTCCTGGTTGAGGACGTCAAGCAGCTGCGAGCGCATGATGCGCGCGGTGTAGGCCGTGGAGACCGCCGCGAGGGTGAACGCCGGCAGGATGTAGTGCATGAAGTCCTGGTACGGGGAGGTCGGGCCGCCCGCACCGGAGATGGGCATGGAGAAGGCGCCGCCCGTCACGTTCTTGAGCCAGATACCAAATATCAGCTGCAAGATCATGCCGAGCCAGAACGCCGGGACGGCGACGAGCACCGAGGTCACGAGCGTCACGAGGACGTCCCAGAACGAGTAGCGCTTCACGGCCGAGATGAGACCAGCGCCGATGCCCATGATTGCCTCGAGGCAAATGGCGCAGGCAGCAAGGCGAATCGTGTACGGGTACTTCTCGGCAAAGATGTCCGTGACCGGACGCTTCTTGGAGTAAGAGGTGCCGAGGTCACCGTGGAGAAGGTCGTCCATGTAGCGGATGTACTGCTCCCAGATCGGGACGGGAATGGTCTCACCGTTCTCGTCGTAGATCGGCTGACCGTTCTCGTCGCCGTAGATCATGTTGTTCTGCACCTCGAGCTGAAGACGCGTCTGCTCGGGCACAGCACGACCGCCGGTGATCATCGAGATCGGATCACCGGGCACGATTGCCTTCATGGCGAACAGAATGATCGTCACGCCGATGAAGACAGGGATGAATTGAAGCACGCGCTTCAATATGTACTTCCCCATAGAGTTCTCCCTGCTGCCTATTCCATCAAAAGAGAGGGCGCCCATCCACGAGGACGGGCGCCCTACACAGACATAATCGAAATTATATCTTTAGAAGCTCTTCTCCACCAAAGTTACTCAGCGCTGACGAGCTGGGCCTTGGAGAGGTCGGCCTTCTTCTGCGGGTCGAGGTACATCGTGGCAACGTTGGCACCGCCGACGCAGGTGTGCGTGTAGAACATGAGCGGGATGACCGGCATGTCCTCGCCGATCTCCTTGTTGACGGCCTGGAGCGCAGCCTTGCGCTCGGCGTCGTCAACGGTGGAGCGGGCGGCCATGAGCTTCTCGTCGACGTCCGGGTTGCTGTAGCCGGCGCGGTTGTCGCCGTTGCCGGTGTAGAACAGCGGGTACAGGAAGTTGTCCATGATCGGGTAGTCGGCGACCCAGCCCAGACGGCCGAACTGGTAGTCGAGCTTCTGGTAGAGGTCGAGGACCGTGGCCCAGTCGGGCGTGTTGGCGACGCAGGTGATGCCCACGGCAGCAAGGTCGGAGATGATGGAGTCCATGACCTCCTTGTGGCCGCCGTCCTGGTTCGAGGTGATCTCGAGCTCGAGGCCGCGGTTGCCATCGGCGTCGGCCGGGTAGTACTCGTCGAGGATCGCCTTGGCGGCCTCAACGTCGTAGCGGGAGTACTCCCACGCGCCCTCCTCATAGCCGTCGATTCCGGGCGGGACGATGTTGTCGGCCGGCGTACGGGAACCGTTGAAGAGGGTCTCGCAGATGGCCTCGCGGTTGATGGCCATGGACACGGCGTGACGCAGGTTCACGTCGGCGAAGGGGCCGTCAACGACGTTGCAGGTCAGGTAGTACGTGGAGGGCTCGGTGCCGTTGAGGAACTGGTGGCCAGGGGTGATGGTGTAGCCGTCCTCGGACTCGCCGTAGGTCTCGGCGGCAGAGGCGAGGGAGGCCACGGGGACGTCGGAGACGTCGAGGTTGCCGGCCTGGAACTCCTTGTAGGCGGTCTCAACGTCCTTCTGGATGATGAAGTTGACGCCGTCGAGGATGGCCTTGTCACCGTAGTAGTCGTCGAAGCGGACGATGTTGATGTACTGGCCGTCGACCCACTCGCCGTCCATCTTGAAGGGGCCGTTGCCCACGGGAGCGAGGCCGAACTCGACCTGATCCATCTCCTTGGCGCAGTCAGGGATGGGCGCCAGGGCCGGGTGAGAGGCGACGTAGGGGAAGTCGGCGTAGCTGTAGGAGAGCTTGACGACGAGGGTGTTGTCGTCGGGGCAGGTGATGCCCGTCATCTCCTCGGCCTCGCCGGCGGCGAGGGCGTCATAGCCCTCAATCATGGCGAGGTGGTAACCGATAACCGAGGGGCTCTCGGGGTTGGTGGCGGGGTTGACGATGCGCTCCCAGCCGTACTTCCAGTTGGCAGCCTTGACGTCGGTGCCGTCGTGGAACTTGGCAGCCTTGAGGTGGAAGGTGAACTCGGTGGCGTCGTCGTTGACCTCGTAGTTCTCGCAGGCAAGGCACTTGAGCTCGCCGGCCTCGAAGTCATACTGCGTCAGCGAGTCAAAGAGCTGGAAGCCGACCTGGGTGCCCTGGTCCTCCTGCAGGTTGAACGGGTCGATGCAGACCGGGTTGTTGATGTAGTAGCGAAGGGTGCCGCCGGTGGCCGCAGTGGTCTCACCGTCGGTGGCAGCCTCCCCGCCGCCCTTCTGGCCGCAGCCAGCGAGCACGGCGAGCGCACTCGCGGCGATGCCGCCCTTCACGAAGTTGCGGCGAGTGACACCGCCCATCTTCTCCTGAGCCATACTGTTTCCTCCTCCTGTAAACGAGGCGGGCAAACTCTTTGCCCCGTCCCTCGATCTTGCTAGGGATTCTTTCGCTCCCTAGTGTGACGGCAGATTACTTTAGCGGAAAAAAGCACAACTCCCGGAGTCTGACACCTAACCGAAACGTTTATGCCCCCAGATGCCGATGAGCAGGCATCTGGGGGCACAACAACTTGTGTCAGGATTGAGGCAGGGTACGCTCTAGCCCAGCGTACCGGTGGGGAACGTGAGCGCCATGACGACGACGCAGAGGATGAACACCGCAGTCGTGATCACCGTGAGGCGGTTGAGGTTCTTCTCGAGGACGCCCGAGCCGGTGCCTGAGTTGTAGAGCGAGGACGCGATCATCTCGGAGACGCCGGTGCCCTTTCCGGAGTGCATGAGCACCAAAATCACGGTGAGCGCACCGGAGAGGAACAGCAGGATGGTGAGGATGACGTTGAGCGGGTTCACTGAGGCTCCTTTATAGGTCAAGCTTCATAGCAATCTGTAATGGTAGCACAATGCGCCCCCCATCCCGTTTAGCGGTTTGGGTTCGCCACAACGTCACGAACGTCTTCCCTCGGACGCGAATCCTGCGCTTTCTCTCGCGTGGCACGGCGCTCTCCCGGAGAAGTGAACCCAAACCGGAAATCGGTTTGGGTTCACTGCGGCGCACCTCCAGGTGCTTTCGCAACCGGAATCCTGCGGTTTCTTTCTTCGTATCGCGCATCTGACATCTCCGATGAACCCAAACCGTCAAAGAGAGGGTTGTGAGCGCATGAAAAAAGGGCCCGGACGCGTGTCCGGGCCCCGATGCTACCGTTTCCGAAGCGGCCTTACGCCATGGCGCTCTTGACCATGGCCGCAAAGCTGTCGGCCTTGAGGGAGGCGCCGCCGACGAGCGCGCCGTCAACGTCCTCCTTCTCGAGGAAGCCGGCGATGTTCTCGGGCTTGGCGGAGCCACCGTAGAGGACGCGGATGCCGGAGGCAATCTCCTCGCCGAAGACCTCGACGAGGGTCGCGCGGATGGCGCCGCAGACCTCCTGGGCGTCGTCGGCCGTGGCGGTCTTGCCGGTGCCGATGGCCCAGATGGGCTCGTAGGCGATCACGTACTTGGAGGGGTCGGTGATCTCGAGGCCCTCGGTGTCCTTCTTGATCTGGTCGACGACAAACTCGACGTGCTTTCCGGCCTCGCGGACCTCGAGGGACTCGCCGCAGCAGGAGATCGGCACGATGCCGTGAGCCATGAGGGCCTTGGCCTTCTTGTTCACGTCCTCGTCCGTCTCGCCGAAGTAGTCGCGGCGCTCGGAGTGGCCGATGATGCAGTGGGTGGCGCCCACGGCCTCGAGCATGTCGGGAGCGGTCTCGCCGGTGTAGGCGCCGGACTCCTCCCAGTAGACGTTCTGGGCGCCGAGCGCGAACGGGGCGCTCGTCTGCTCGATGACCTCGGAGACGCCCTTGAGGTCGACGGCGGGCGGGCAGACGACGACGTCGACGTCGCCGGTGCCGTCCTTGAGCTCGTCGGCAAGACCCTGGGCGAGGACGACGCCCTCGCTGTAGGTCTTGTTCATCTTCCAGTTGCCAGCGATCATCCTCTTACGCATCGAGAAGCGCCTCCACTCCGGGAAGGGCCTTGCCCTCGACGAGCTCCATGGAGGCGCCACCGCCGGTGGAGATCCAGCTCATCTTGTCGGCCAGGCCGAACTTGTTGATGGCCGCGACGGAGTCGCCGCCGCCGATGATCGAGGTGCAGTCGGAGTCCGCGATGGCGCGGGCGACGGCCTCGGTGCCGTGGGCGAAGTTGTCGAACTCGAAGACGCCCATCGGGCCGTTCCAGAAGACGGTCTTGGCGGCCTTGACGGCGTCGGCGTAGAGCTTCTCGGTCTCGGGGCCGATGTCCATGCCCTCACGGTCGTCAGGGATGGCGTCGGAGGCGACGACCTCCGGCACGGCGTCCTCGCCAAAGTGGTCGGCGACGCGGTTGTCGATCGGGAGGAGGATCTTGACGCCCTTCTCCTCGGCCTTCTTCAGCATCTCGCCGGCGCGCTCGACCCAGTCCTCCTCCTTGAGGGACATGCCGACGGACAGGCCCTGGGCGAGGAAGAAGGTATAGGCCATGCCGCCACCGATGATGAGGGTGTCGGCGGAGTCGATCAGGTGATCGAGGACGCCGATCTTGGAGGACACCTTGGAGCCGCCGACGATGGCGACGAAGGGACGCTCAGGCTCGGCGAAGATCGAGGTCAGGGTATCGACCTCCTTCTCGAGCAGGAAGCCGGCGTAGGCGGGGAGATACGCGGCGGGGCCCACGACAGAGCCCTGGGCGCGGTGCGCGGTGCCGAAGGCGTCGAGCACGAAGATGTCACCGTAGGAGGCGAGCGTCTTGGCGATCTCGGGGTCGTTCTTCTTCTCGCGCTTGTCGAAGCGGACGTTCTCGAGGACGAGGATGTCGCCGTCCTGCAGCGCGTCCACGGCAGCCTTGGCCTTCTCGCCGTAGGTGTCGTCGACGAACTTCACGTCATAGCCGGTGATCTCGGCAAGCTTGTCGGCGGCCGGCTTGAGGGAGAACTGGGGCTCGGGGCCGTCGCCCTTGGGGCGGCCGAGGTGGCTCATGAGGATGATCTTGGCGCCCTTGTCCTTGAGGTACTCGATGGTGGGGATGGCGGCGCGGACGCGGGTGTCGTCGGTGACGACGCCGTCCTTCAGGGGAACGTTGAAGTCGACGCGCATGAGAACGCGCTTGCCCGCGACGTCGGCGTCACGGACGGTCTTCTTGGTGAAGGCCATGGTTAGCTCCTTTGACGTGTTCCTTACGAAAAGGGGGTGCGGCCGCGGCCCCGTGAGCTGCGACCGCACCCCTCTGCGAAGCTGATGCGAAGCGAGAACTACGCGACGAACTTCTCGAAGTACTTGATGGTGCGGACCATCTGAGAGGTGTAGGAGTTCTCGTTGTCGTACCAGGAGACAACCTGGACGAGCGTCTGGCCGTTGCCGAGGTCAGAGCACATGGTCTGGGTGGCGTCGAAGATCGAGCCGTGGGTCTCGCCGATGATGTCGCGGGAGACGATCTCGTCGGTGACGTAGCCGAAGGTGTCGGGGATGGTCTCGGCGTAGGCCTTCATGGCAGCGTTGACCTCGTCCTTGGTGACGACCTTGTCAACCACGGCGTAGAGGTTGGTGAGGGAGCCGGTGGGCGTCGGGACGCGCTGGGCGGCACCGATCAGCTTGCCGTTGAGCTCCGGGAGAACCAGGCCGATGGCCTTGGCGGCGCCGGTGGAGTTGGGGACGATGTTCTCGGAGGCCGCACGGGAGCGACGCTTGTCACCCTTGCGCTGCGGGCCGTCGAGGGTCATCTGGTCGCCGGTGAAGGCGTGGATGGTGGTCATGATGCCGGAGACGATGGGGGCGAAGTCGTTGAGACCCTTGGCCATCGGGGCGAGGCAGTTGGTGGTGCAGGAGGCCGCGGAGATGATGTTGTCATCGGCGGTCAGCGTCTCGTGGTTGACGTTGTAGACGATCGTGGGGAGGTCGTTGCCCGCGGGAGCGGAGATGACGACCTTCTTGGCGCCGGCGTCGATGTGAGCCTGGGCCTTGGCCTTGGAGGTGTAGAAGCCGGTGCACTCGAGGACGACGTCGACGTCGAGCTCGCCCCAGGGCAGGTCGGCGGCGTTGGCCTCCTTGTAGATCTTGATCTCCTTGCCGTCGACGACGATGGCATCCTCAGTGGAGGTGACCTCGTGATCGCGGCCGTAGTTGCCCTGCGTGGAGTCGTACTTCAGGAGGTACGCGAGCATGTCCGGGGAGGTGAGGTCGTTGATGGCGACGATCTCGGAGCCCTCGTGACCGAACATCTGACGGAACGCCAGACGGCCGATGCGACCAAAGCCGTTGATAGCAACCTTTACTGCCATGCTTTCTCCTTTCACGGGGCCGTCGGGGCTCCTCCCCGGCGGACCTAAGCACCAACATGGGCACAACGCCCTTGCCAGACGATAGTGTACCCCACGCGCGACGGCGCGTATCCCTAAAACTGAACGACGGCGCAATTTAGGCCGCGGGCGCTTAGATTTGGCCCGTCGACGTGAGAATGTTCCCGCAGGCGAGAAGAACGTCAGGGCTGCTCGTTCTTCTCGGCCTCCCCCACGAGGGCCTGGAGCCGCAGGACGCGGTGATACATGGCGGACTTCGAGGCGGGCGGGTCGAGCATCTCCCCGAGCGCCGCGAGGCTGAGCTCGGGATGGGCGCGCCGGACGCGGCAGAACTCGCGGAGCGCAGGCGGCAGCCCGGCCAATCCCGGGGCATGCTCAGCGCGCTCGATCAGCTCGAGCTGATCGGCGGCGGCGCCGGTGGAGCGCGCCTGATTGGCCATCTCCGCGTTCACGCGTCGGTTGACATCGTTCTTCACGGACTTCTTGGCGCGCGTCACGTCCACGAAGCGCGCCGTCCTGAGCGCGCCCATGCCACGCAGGAGCGCGCTCACGTCGTCGTAGCTCTTGAGGTAGATGGCGAAGGCTCCCCGGCGACGATTGAGGCGCGCGGACGCGCCCATCTCGGCGACCAGGCGCACGAGCCCAGAGGCGTAGTCCTCCCCCGTCACGGCGATCTCCAGGTGGAACTCGCCGCGCGGGTCTGCGACGAAGCCCCCCGCCATGAAGGCGCCGCGCACGTAGGCGGCACGCGCCTCGGGCGTGGCGACGAGGACGGCGGGTATCCCGGAGGTCAGGCCCCGCCCGGGGGTGAGGATGCCCATGCGAACCAGGTCGACGTCAAGACCCTCCTGCTCGGGCATCTCGATCAGGTAGTTGCGCGTCTTGTGCAGCACCGAGCGTCGCACGGTGAGCGAGGTCTCCAGGTCGAAGAGCTTGTGCGTGAGCTTGATCACCGTGCGCGCGACGGCGCCCGTCTCGGTGGCGACGCGAATGGAGTAGCGCCCCGACCCGTGAAACGAGAGCGTCCCGCAGATGCGCACGAGCGCGGAGAGCTGCGCGAGCTCGGCGGCGCGCGACGGCGCCTCCACGCGGGAGAGCTCGTCTTTGACCTCGGCGGTGAACGACATGGTGCCCCTAGCTCGTCCGGACGTTAGCGAGGGCGAGGTCGCGGTGCGAGATGCTCACGTGATAGCCGCCCTTCTCGAGATAGGCGGCCGTAGCCTCGGCGATGGCGACGCTGCGGTGCTGGCCACCCGTGCAGCCCACCGCAATCGAGAGATGGCTCTTTCCCTCGGTAACGTAGCCGGGCATGGCCACGTCGAGCAGACGCTCCCATGCGTCCATGAACTTCTCGGTCGTGGGGTTCTTGAGCACGAAGTCGGATACGAGCTGGTCCTTGCCGGTAAGCGTGCGCATGACGGGGTCGTAGAAGGGGTTGGGCAGGAAGCGCACGTCGATCATCAGGTCTGCCTCGACCGGCATGCCGTGCTTGAAGCCAAAGGAGAAGACCGAGACCTCCATGAGCTGCTGGTCGGTGAGCTCGGAGAAGGCGCGGCGCAGACGGCTCTGGAGCTCCCTCGTACGCAGGCGGCTCGTGTCGATCACCAGGTCCGCCGCATCGCGCACGACGGCAAGCTGGGAGCGCTCCCGTGCGATGGCGTGGTCGATGGTCTCGCCCGGTGCCGCGAGCGGGTGACGGCGGCGGTTCTCGTCGTAGCGGCGCATAAGGACCTCGTCCGAGGTGTCGAGAAACACCACGGAGCAGGAGATCTCATGGTCGCGCAGCTGCGTCACCGAGTCGGCGAACTCGTCGAAGAGCCCCTGGCTGCGCAGGTCGCACGTCACGGCAAGATGGCGCCCCACGCCGGAGTTGATGCCCACGAGCTCGGCAAGCTGCAGCAGCAGGCGCGGGGGGAGGTTGTCGATGCAGTAGTAGCCCATGTCCTCGAAGACGTGGAGCGCCTGCGTGCGGCCCGAGCCGCTCATACCCGTGATCACCACGACGTCGGGTACGCGGGCGGCACCCTCCGCGGCGCGCATCTGCTGGCCGTCTCCTGACATGGGACCTCCTCTCAGCCGAGGTCCAGTATAACCTGCGGGCCTGCGCCGTGTTCTTCTCGGCGGCGAACACGACTTTGGCCGTGGCGGCCTTGACCGCCCCACCGCCCTCCCCTGTTTTGGGCAACAACTTTGATGCAAAGCGCGTCCAAACCGTGCAAAACCCCGTCAATCCTGGCAGCTGAGCTACAAAACCCCTGAAATCATGGCAGCGATATAAAATGTGTTGCCCAAAACATGGGGTGAAGCCACGAAAACGGCGTCCGCGCGAGCACGCGAACGCCGTTTCCCCAAAAGCATGCGATACGTGACAGCCGGCAGCCTAGCGCTCCTCGGGGTAGACGACACCCCAGTCGGCGCGCAGGCGCGTCATGAGCTCCATGACGTCGGAGGCATAGTCGAGAAGGACGCGCTTCTCGGCATCCCCCGCCACCGCGGCCTCGAGGTCGGCCGCCTCGTAGCAGAGCGCGTACGCCTCCTCGCCGCACGACACGCTCTCCCGGCGGCCGTCCTCGGTCCAGACGATGGTCGCCTCGTCCGCGCGCGGGTACTCCGTGACCTCCACATAGCAGCGGTCGAAGGAGAGCACGGCGCGCTTGGGCTGCTTGGAGTGCAGCGTGAGCGAGACCACGCCGATCTGCCCCTCCGGGTTGCGACAGACGATCCCGCCCGCCTCGTCCACGCCCGTCGCGGCGAGGTTGCCGAGCGAGACGACCTCGGTGGGCTGGCTCTCCATGAACAGGCGCATGATGCTGAGCGCGTAGACACCGATGTCGAGCATCGCGCCGCCGGCGAGGTCGATGTTGTAGAAGCGGTTGGTGAGGTCGCCGTACTCCTTGTACGAGCCAAAGTTCACCTGCGCCAGGTTCATGCGGCCAAACTCGCCGGCGCGGACGCGGCGCAGCAGCTCCCGGTAGAGCGGCATGTGCAGGATCGTCGTGGCGTCCATGAGGACCGCGCCGCTCTTCTCGGCAAGCGCGCGGGCCTCGTCGAGCTCGGCGGAGTTGAGCGTGATGGACTTCTCGCAGAGCACGTGCTTGCCCGCGGCCAGGGCGCCGCGCAGGTAGCGGATGTGGGTGTTGTGCGGCGTCGTGATGTAGACGGCATCTATCTCGGGGTCGGCGTAGAGCTCCTCGACCGTGTCGTAGACGCGCTCGACGCCATGACGCTCGGCAAAGGCGACGGCCTTCTCGCGCGTGCGGTTGGCGACCCCGTGGAGGTGCCGCCCTGCCAGCTCGAGCGACTCCGCCATCTGGTTGGCAATCACGCCGCAGCCGATGACGGCCCAGGTGAGCTGCGGGGCGGTGAAGATGTCGTCCGGGAACGGACGGTTCTTGACGGCTTCGTAGGCGGCAGCGGCGGCGGTTGCGGCATCGGGCATGGGGTTCCCTTCTCACGAATCGGGCGGTGTCCATGATAGCCATTGGGTCGCGGCCGGCACCGGGTCCAGAATCGTCCCGACGCCGGCCACGAGCCCAACGGGCGTCCTACTTGGCGAGGCCGGATTCCTCCGGGGAAAGCGGCTTCTTCCAGAAGGAGAGGATCAGGCAGGCCACGATGGCTCCGATCAGTGCCGCGAGCAGCCACATGAGGCCGTTGCCAATGACCGGGGTGACCCAGGCGCCTCCGTGCGGGGCGGGGCTGGTGCAGCCAAAGAGGGCGGAGAGTCCGCCTGCCACGGCGGCGCCCACGATGCAGGACGGGAGCACGTGGCCGGGGTCGGCCGCCGCGAACGGGATGGCGCCCTCGGTGATGAAGGAGAGGCCCATGATGTAGTTCACGACGCCGGCGTTACGGTCGTTCTTGGTCCAGCGGTTCTTGAAGAAGGTGGTGGAGAGGGCGATCGCCAGGGGCGGGACCATGCCGCCCACCATGACGGAGGCCATCATGATCTGGCCGGTGGTACCAAGACCGCTCGCGGGATCGAGGGCCGCGGTGCCAAAGACGTAGGCAGCCTTGTTGAAGGGGCCGCCCATGTCAACGGACATCATGCCGCCGAGCACCAGGCCGAGAAGGACGATGTTGCTCGTGCCAAGTCCGCGCAGGAAGTCGTTGAGGGCGGTGTTGATGAGGGCAAAGAGCGGGTTCAGGGCGAGCATCACGACGCCAGTGGCCAGGATGCCGAGAATTGGATAGATGAGCATCGGCTTGATGCCCTCGAGGGACTCGGGCAGACGGTCGCTGAGGCGCTCGATGCCGAGCGTCATGTAGCCTGCCGCAAAGCCCGCGAAGAGCGCCGCGATGAAGCCGCCGGAGACGAGGCCCGAGGCGTCGAGCGAGACGAGGTAGGCGAAGTCATAGCCCGCCTTCGCGAATATTCCGCCGACGAAGCCGGGCGCAAGGCCGGGCCTGTCCGCGATGGACATGGCGATGAAGCCGGAGAGGATCGGCAGCATGAAGCCGAAGGCCTCGTTGCCGATGGTCTTGAAGAGCGCCGCGGCGGGGATGGACGAGCCGTAGGCGGCGGTTCCGAGGCCGGGCTGGTCAATCAGGAACGCGATGGCGGTGAGGATGCCGCCTCCGATGACGAACGGCAGCATGTGAGAGACGCCGTTCATGAGGTCCTTGTAGATCTTGCGGCCAAGGCCCTCGCCCTCGGCGCCGGCGGCGACAGGGGCGCTCGACCCTCCGGCGTGGTGATAGACGCCCGCCTTGCCGTCCATGATGACGCTGATCAGAGCCTCGGGCTCGTTGATGCCGCGGGTGACCGAGCAGCTGTAGACGGGCATGCCGTCGAAGCGCGCGAGGTCGATGTTCTTGTCGGCGGCCACGATCACGCCCTTCGCCCCCTCGACGTCCTGGGCGGTGATGACGTTCTTGGCACCGCCGGAACCCTGGGTCTCGACCTTGATGCGCACGCCCATCTCGGCCGCCTTCTTCTCGAGCGCCTCGGCGGCCATGTAGGTGTGGGCGATGCCCGTGGGGCAGGCCGTGATGGCAAGCACGTCGTAGCCTGCGGCGTCACGCGCGGCGGCGCCGGCGGCCTTGGCCTCCTCCTCGGCACGGTGGACGTCCTCCTCGGCATCCACGAGGGAGAGGAACTCCTCCGGCGTCTTGGCCGCACGGAGCGCGGCGCAGAAGTCGGCATCCAGGAGCAGCGTGGAGAGGCGGCTCAGCACCTCGAGGTGCGTGTTGGCCTCGCCCTCGGGCGCCGCGATCAGAAAGAGCAGCGTGGCCGGCTCGCCGTCGGCGGAGTCGTAGTCCACGCCGGCGGGCACCGTCATGGCCGCAAGGCCGGGCGCGGAGACGGCGGCCGTCTTGGCGTGCGGGATGGCGATGCCGTCACCGAGGCCCGTGGAGAACTGCGCCTCGCGCTCACGGACGGCAGCGGCATAGCCGGCCTTGTCGGCGACGTTGCCACCCTTGTCCATGAGGTCGACGAGCTGGTCGATCGCCTCGTCCTTGCTCTTGGGCGCACCCCCGATCCCAATTGACTCAGGCTTGAGCAGATCCGTGATTCTCATGTCTCTCCCTTTCTCCCACAAGGCAGCCACCGCCGCCCATTGCCGATGCCTTGCACACGACTCCCCCGACCCCAGGCCCCGAGGCCTTGGAGTTGCGAGAAGAACGCTGTACTTGGTTGGTAGCCGTCTGGCGCGGGGCGATAGGACCCGCCGCGAGTTCTGCAGCCGCACCCTGTGCGGCGAAGCTGTCCGAGCGCCGGGCGTTATCGCCCCGCGCCAGACGGCGGACGATCACGACGCCGCGAGCAACGCCTCCACCTCCGGCCTCGTGGCCAGGTGGTCCGAGAACGCGCTTGCAGATCCCGTGGCAAGCGCCATGCGGAAGGCGGCCTCGTAGCTGCCGGTCTCCATCAGGCCCGCAAGGAAGCCCGCGACGGAGGAGTCTCCCGCGCCGACGGAGTTGACCACGGTGCCCTTGGCAGCCGGGCTCTGGAAGACCTCGCCCGTCTCGGAGACGAGCACGCCGCCCTCTCCCGCCATCGAGACGAGCACGTTGACGGCGCCCATCTCCTGGAGCTTGCGCGCATACGGCACGACCTCGTCACGAGTGCGCAGGGTGACCCCGAAGATGTCCCCGAGCTCGTGATTGTTGGGCTTCACGAGGAAGGGGTGGTACGGCAGGACGCGCGTGAGCAGGTCCCGCTCGGCGTCCACGACGATGCGAATGTCGCGGCCGTCCAGATGGGACATGATGCGCTCGTACATGTCGTGCGGGAGCGTGGCGGGCACCGAACCCGATATGACGAGCGTGTCGCCGTCCCCGAGACGATCGAGCCTGCCAAAGAGCTCCTCGACGTCTTCCTCGGTGATCTTCGGTCCCTGGCCGTTGAGCTCGGTCTCCTCGTTGCTCTTGACCTTGGCGTTGATGCGCGTCATGCCCTCGGCGACGTGGATGAAGTCGGCGGTGACGCCCGCCTCCGTGCACAGGCGGCAGAGCTCGTCACCCGTGAAGCCGGCCACAAAGCCCAGCGCGCGACTCTCGTGACCGAGGTTGCCAAGGACGATGGAGACGTTCACGCCCTTGCCCCCGGGCAGGATCTTCTCGTAGCTGGTACGGTTGATGACGCCCAGGCGCATGTCGTCCACACGGACGATATAGTCGAGCGAGGGATTGAACGTGACGGTGCAGATCATCGGGCAACCTCCACAACGTTTGCGAACTGACGGTACTTCTCGGGCACGTCTCCGCACGTGACGATCGTGGCGGAGTCAAACGCGCCGAACTCGACAAGACTCGTGTTGTCGAACTTGCTGGCGTCCGCAAGCACGTAACGTCGTGCCGTGCGCTCCATGGTGAGCTGCTTGATCAGGGCCTCGTTGCTCTCCGGCGAGGTGAGGCCGCTTTCGGGCGTGATGCCGTTGACGCCCCAGAAGCCGATGGTGAAGTGATAGCGCGAGAGCGCGGCAATGGTGTCGGGGCCGATGAGCGACTCCGTGGCACTCTTGAGCTCCCCGCCAAGAACCGTTACCTGGAATCCCCGGGCGGCGAGCTTCATGGCATGGGACACGGAGTCGGTCACGTAACGGGCGCCGCGCTCGCTCAGGTGATTGATGAGCTCCTCGACAGTGGAGCCGGCATCAAGGTAGACGAGGTCGTCGGGGCCCACCAGCGTGGCGGCATAGGAGCAGATCGCCCGCTTCTCCTCCGCGTGAAGGCCGTGGCGCTCCTCGAGCGTGAGGTCGCGCGTGAGATGGGCGGACTCGAGGGTGGTGGCCCCTCCGTGGACCTTCACCAGGCGATGCGCCTGGTCGAGCTTGTCAAGGTCACGTCGGATGGTCGACTCCGAGATGTCCAGGGCGACCGCAAGGTCGGAGACCGTTGCGGTCCCCTTCCTGGCAACGATCTCGACGATGCGCGAAAGGCGCTCCTCGGCCAGCATGTCCGCCTCCTCAAGCTTGGGACGACAGGCGTCCGTCCTTCTCGCAGACTCACAAAAACAGGGTGAGTCTGTGATTCTCATTTTTACGCAAATTCATTCAGATTTGCGCAAGTTTGCGCATTACTCCGGTCAGCGGTTGTCAATCCGGGATAAACGGTCATTTCTGCGCAATATCACGCAGTATTGCGCAGAAAAATGAGCAAAGGCCTGCATGATGAGCAAACTCCCGGGCGAGAAGAACGTGCCCGCGTCACTCCCCCGCAAGCTCCTCGGCGGCGCGCAGGGCCTGCCACACGGCATGTGCCACCTCGGCCGGCACGCCCGGGGTCGCGGCGATCTCCTCCTCGCTCGCGGCGCGCAGCCGCTTCATGGAGCCAAATCGCTTCATGAGGGCCCGGCGGCGCTTGGGTCCCACGCCCGGCACGTCGTCGATCGCAGAGCGCGTCATCGCCTTGTCGCGCAGCTCGCGGTGGAAGGTGATCGCAAAGCGGTGGGACTCGTCACGCACCTGCTTGATGAGGTAGAGCGAGGGGGAACCGCTCGGCAGCACGACGGGAGTTTCGTCCCAGGGCACGAAGATCTCCTCGTCCGACTTGGCGAGACCGCAGACCGGGATGTCCAGGCCCAACTCCTCGAGCTGGGCCACGGCGGCCGTGAGCTGCGGCTTGCCGCCATCCACGACGAGAAGGTCGGGGCGAGACCCAAAGCGCTCGTCGGCCATGCGCTCCGGCGCGTAGCGCCGTCCCAGCACCTCGGACATGCTCACGAAGTCGTTCGCCTCGGTGAGCGGCGTCTGAATCTTGAAGCGGCGGTACTGGGACTTGTCGGGCCGGCCGTTGGTGAAGACCACCATCGACGCCACCGTGAAGTGGCCGTGCAGGGTCGAGATGTCGAAGCACTCGATGCGCAGGGGTGGTGCGTCGAGCGCCAGCGCGCTCTCCAGCTGAAGCAGCGCCTGGTTGGTGCGCTCGTCGGCGTAGCCGGTCTTGACCATGTGGCGCATCAGGGCGTGACGGGCGTTGGCCGTCGCCATGTCGAGCAGGTGGCGCTTCTCCCCGCGGCGCGGGCGATGGAGGTGCACGCGGGTTCCGCGCTTCTCGGCGAGCCAGCCCTCGATGACCTCGGCGTCAGAGAGCTCGCAGTCGAGGTCGACCTCGGCGGGAACGTCCGCGGTCTCGTCGTAGTAGCGCTTCACGAAGCCGCCGACGAGCTCCTCCTCCCCCACGTCGAGGCCCTTGTCGAGGATGAACTCCACGGAGCGCACCGTGCGCCCCTCGCGCACCACGAAGACGCAGGCGCAGCTGATGGTCTCCTCGCGGTAGACGCCAATGAGGTCCGCGCTCACGTCGGACGAGAAGACGACCTGCTGGCGGTCGTCGAGTGCGTCGAGTCCGTCCAGGCGGGCCTTGAGCCGTCCCGCGCGCTCGAAGTCGAGGTTTGCCGCCGCCTCGTGCATCTGGTCGATCAGCTCGCCGACGATCTCGCGTCGGTTGCCGGCGAGGAAGCTCTCGACCTGGCGCACGTGGCGCGCGTACTCCACGGTGTCGATCATGCCGGCGCACACGCCGGGACCCCTCCCCACGTGGTAGTCAAAGCAGGGTCGGCAGCGCTGGGCGAGCACCATGTTCGCCACGGCTGCCTGGGAGGGGTCGCGGTCCAGGATGCGCTTGGCACGCTTCCACTCGGCGCAGGTCGCCAGGCAGATGGGCACGACCTTGCGCAGCGTGTCGATCGTCTCGCGAGCGGCGCGGGCGTCGGTGTAGGGGCCAAAGTAGCGCGTGCCCTTGCGATGCTTCTCGCGCGTGTACTTGATCGCCGGGAAGACGTCGGACTCCGTGATGGCGATGAAGGGGTAGCTCTTGTCGTCCTTGTAGTCGACGTTGAAGTAGGGATGGTACTGCGCGATGAGGTTGCGCTCCAGCACGAGCGCCTCGTGCTCGGAGCCCACGACCACGTAGTCGAAGTCGCGCACCACCTGCATCATGAGTGGGATCTTCTCGCGGTCGTCCTGCAGCGTCACATACTGGCGCATGCGGGCGCGCAGGTTCTTGGCCTTGCCGACGTAGACGACCTCGCCCTTGCTGTCCTTCCAGAGATAGCAGCCCGGGTCGGTGGGCACCCGGGAGACGCGCTCGGCGAGGGAGGGCTCGCCGGGCACCTACTCCTCCGAGGATCCGCGCAGGCGGTCGCGCACGTCGCGCACGCCCACGAGCGTGCGGTAGAAGGCCCGCCTGACGGGGAGGTCGCGGTCCGGCGCGACGGGGCGCTCGCCGTCCTTGGCGAACTTCGTCTTGAACGTGTTGAGCCCGAGCAGGCTCGGCGAGAAGTCGGAGCCGATGCCCATGAGGTCGTAGCTCGTGCACCCCAGTCGGGCGAGCTCGCAGCACTCGAAGTAGAAGAGTCGGTCCGTAGCGAGCAGCTCGCGGCTGCGCGCGCTCGAGGCGGCGTAGTAGTAGACGGCCCGCTCGCCGGAGATCGTCGAGATCGCCCAGCTCACGAGCGCTCCCTCGGAGTCCCGGGCGGCAAAGACGCGACAGTGGTCGGGACCGAGGACAGAAATCATGTCCTGGTAGGTCTCCTTCGGTGCCGGGGCAAAGCCGTCGCGCTCGGCGGTCTCGACCATGACCTCGTAGTACTCGTCGAACGACGCGGTGGCCCGCTCGGTCTCGTCGGCACAGAGCACGGGGCTCTCGCGCAGCGCCTTGCGGACGTCGCGGCGCCCGCGCGGCTTCATGCGGGAGAGGATCTCGTCGTCCCCGCCCGTGAGGTCGACGACGACGGTCGTGTCATAGGGGACCGTGGAGAGGCAGGGGCGCGTCTCGGGCAGCTCGTGCGCCACGGCGAGACGTACGAAGACAATGCCCTTGTCCCGCGCGCGAACAAAGTCCGCGAGCGCCCCGAGGGCGGCGGACTCCAGCTCCTCGCTCGGCTCCTCCGCCCACACGGGCGCATGATGGCCGCGCAGGTAGCGGTAGCCGTGCGTCTCGTACT
Source organism: uncultured Atopobiaceae bacterium (assembly GCA_963928085.1). Classification (GTDB taxonomy): domain Bacteria; phylum Actinomycetota; class Coriobacteriia; order Coriobacteriales; family Atopobiaceae; genus Thermophilibacter. The sequence continues at coordinate 477,219 of CAWVDR010000001.1, read as the reverse complement.
GCTGGAAGGCCGCCACGGCCACGGTCCTGTTCCCGTCCGTGAGGGAGACGTACCCCCACAGGGAGCGGCCGGGTATGCCGGCCTCGAAGTCCTGCCACACGCCCAGCTGCTCGATGGGAGGGTTGGGCGTGACGCCGGCGAGGGCGCGCTCGTACTCCTCGCGAGAAAGCTCGTTGACCTGCATAGCTCAGCACTCCGTTCCTGCCGTGCCCGGTTCTTCTCCCCCACATCGTAGCCCATGAGAGGGCCCGGCCTCGCCGGCGCGCGGGATTCCGTCCGAATAACGCAACCCGTATTGGATAGAATGGGGTACACCTCTGCCAGGACGAGTCAAAAGAGGGGCGGCCCCGTCACATGCGATCGTTCTCCTGCGTCACGCTCACCCCGAGCGAGTTCGATGCGTTCAGCTCAGCACACCCGCTCGGCAACTTCCAGCAGACGTCCCTGATGGGCGCCGTGCGCGAGAAGAACGGCGTCGACGTCAGCTATCTCGGGGTGTTCGAGGACGGCAGGCTGGTCGCCGCCACGCAGCTCGAGCTCCACCGAAGCCGGCTCTCCACGTTCGCCGAGATCCACGACGGCCCGCTGTGCGACCTCCATGACCGCGAGCTCACGGCCTACCTCTTCGACGCAATCCGCGAGCGGGCGCGCGCGGCGGGCGCGGCACAGGTTGAGGTCACGCCCGAGGTGCCCTATCGCATCCGCACCTCGGCCGGGGACGTCCTGCCCGAGGACCCCGACGCCCCGCTTCCCGCCGAGGTGCCCGCCGGCTCGCGACGTGGGCCCGACGACGAGAGCCTCGAGAATCTCAAGGCCGCCGGCCTCGTGCACGAGGGCTTCGATCGCGGCTACAGCGCCGTTCCCCGCTGGCGCTACGTCAAGGATCTCACCGGAATCGAGGACGAGGACGCCCTGATCGCGTCCTACAACAAGAAGGCGAAGCGCGACGTGCGCACCGCGCGGGCGAGCTTTGTGAGCGTGGAGCGCATCGGGCGCGACGAGCTGCCCACCTACCACCACATCTGCGAGCTCAGCTGCGAGAAGCAGGGGTTCGAGAACCGACCCCTCGCCTACTTCGAGCAGCTCTTCGACACGTTGGGCGATGCGGCGGAGTTCTTCGTGGCCTACCTCGACGTGCCCGCCTACCTCTCCTCGTGGGAGCAGAAGCGCGACGCGCTTCTCGCCGACATCGAGCGCTACGAGGCCGCGATCGCCGAAATCGAGTCCGCCAACCAGTCCGGGCAGGGACAGTACCGCTCCACGAAGAAGGTCAGCCGACAGATAGCGGACGCGCGGGAGAAGTACGAGTCCTCGCTCAGGCGCATCGACGACGCTCGCGCCGCGCTGGACGCGCACGGGGGAACGGGGCGCATCCCGGCTGCCGCGGCGCTCTTCGTCTGGCACGAGCGTGAGTGCGTCTACCTCTTCTCCGGTAGCGACCAGTCGCTCGCGGCGTTCTGCGCCCCCACGCTCGTGCAGCACAAGATCATGTGCGAGTGCGTCGAGCGCGGCTGCAGCCGCTACAACTTCTATGGCATCGACGGCATCTTCGACCCGACGAGCCCGGGCTACGGTCTCATTGAGTTCAAGCAGAGCTTCAACGGCTACATCGAGGAGCTCCTGGGCTCGTTCACCATGCCGGTGCGCCCCGCGGTCCTCGCCGCAAAGCGCCTCGCCCACAAGATTCTGGGGCGCTAGCACCCGCCCCCTAGAACGCGGTGTCGGTCCGCTCGGGGTAGTGCTGCGCGAACTTGCGGATGTAGTTCTTCTCCATGGCCCATCCCATGAGGCGCGAGCTCAGTGAGTCCGCCCGGTAGCGCATGGGGTCGAAGACGAGCCCGTCGCGCACGATCTGGTCGAACTCGGCGAGCAGCGCCTCGTCGGCGATGTAGCGCCGGACGAGCGATGCGGGTGCCCGGGAGTAGAGCGCCTTGCGACCCAGGCGCTGGACCTCGCCGATTCCGTCAACGTGGTCGTTCACGAGCGCGCGCATGGGGTTGATGCCGCCGGCGCACGCATAGTAGGAGTTGCAGCCCAGACGGGGGTTGAAGTCCATGAACAGCACGCGACCGGTCTTGGGGTCGCGCTTCATGTCAAAGTTGGCGAAGCCGCGCCATCCGAGGTCGACGAGCATGCGACCGACCTTCTCCCAGAGCTCGGGCATCGGACGGGTGATCATGGCGACCGGGTTGCCAAAGAGCTTGGGGTCATGGTCCTCGAGCAGCACCTGCGCGGAGGCGAACATCGTCGGCTTCCCGTTCTGGTCCACGTAGGCGGTGAGCATGTCCACGTAGGTGTCGTCGCCGCCGATGAGCTCCTGAACGAGGAAGTCCCGGGAGAAGCCCTCCGCCCGGAGGTCGTGCCAGAGCTGGTCGAGCTCGGCCTGGCTCTGGATGAAGTAGATCTTCTTGAAGCCCTTCCAGTAGAGCGCCACGTACTCCGCGCTCGACTCCGCCGGCTTGGCGATGAGCGGGAAGTCGATCGAGGTCGGAGGGATGGGGTCGGCGCCCGCGAGATGGACCACCTCGGAGCGCGGGGCGTCAAGGCCGTAGCTGGCGCACATGCGGGCGAACTCGATCTTGTTCGAGGCGCGCACCATGGCGTCATGCGGGGGCAGCGGGCTGATAACGTTTGCCGGGAAGGCGTCGCGGATGCGTTCGAGGCGCGCCACGGAGGCGTCCTGGTTCGCCATCACGAGCAGGCGCTTCCCCGGGTTCTCCCGGGCGAGGCGGCACACGGCGTCGACGATGAGCTCGTCGCTCTGCTCTGCGATGGCGCACGTGTCGATGAAGGACGACGTCCTGATGATTCGGATGGGGTCGGGGATGACGCAGGTGGTCCTGACCCCATAGGCCTCGTGGAACTCTCGGGCCATGGGGTAGGCGGACATGTCACCGCCCAGGATGACGGGCATGATGTCGGCGCGCGATGCCTGTGGCTTCATGTGTCTGTCTCCTTGCCGCCCCGTGGGGCCTTGTCTTCCGGGCACAGTATAGACCTGCGAACGCCCGAGGGGCGCGCAGCGGGGCACCCCCTACGACCGCCTCCTCGGAAGGAGACGCGAGAAGAGGCTGTCGAAGAAGGGGGCGTCCGAGATGCCGAGCGCCGTCGCGGTGCCAAACGTCACGACGATCGCCGGCACGCCAGCGACGAGGGCGTAGACGATCGATCGAAGGGCGCCCTGGCAGGGACCGAGAAGGGCGGTGAGGGCGGTGAGCACCAGCCAACCCACGAGCGAGCCGGCCAGACCGAGGGCGCAGGCGCGAGCGAGGGAGGGAAGGACGCTCCCGAGGCCCATGCGGCCGAGCGAGCCCCGGATGCTGGCGAGGGTGACGAGGTCGATGACGCCGTAGAAGAACACCGACGAAAGCGGGACCACGTAGAGGCCGCCCACGGGCGTGAGCGCGAGGCACACGACCACCTGCACCGCCGAGGCCACGACGGTGGCGACCGCATAGACGCGCATGCGGATCATCGAGGAGCACACCTTCTGCAGGTAGGTGGAGAGCGCGTAGAGGGGCAGCGAGAGCGCGAGCGCCTGGAGGTAGCCCGCCGTCTGAGCCGCCGCCTCCGCCGTGAACTGGCCCGAGGCAAAGACGGCGATGAGCGTGGGGGCAAACACGACGAGGAACATCGCACAGGGAACGAGCGTGAAGAGCGTCTTCCTCACGCCGTCGGCGAGGAAGTCCCTGAAGCGGTCCGTGTCGTGCGCGAGCCAGCTGCTCGAGAGCTCCGTGAACATGGTGACGGAGATGGGGATGGCGAAGATCGAGTACGGGAGGACGTACCAGACGCGCGCATAGTAGGAGACCGAGGCGCCCGCCGCGGTGACCGAGAGCGCGCAGCTCGACATGACCGCCGTCGTGGGGAACGAGGCGAAGGTGCACACGAGCGTGGGAACGCCGATGGAGAGCGTGTCCTTGAAGGCGGGGTCGTGCAGGTCGATGCGCGGGCGCAGGCGGACCCCGCGGCGCATCAGCGCCGGGACCTGGCAGAAGACCTGCACCGCCACGCCCAGCGGGTTGCCGATCGCGAGCACGATGACGGCCTCGTTCCAGGGCATCCCCTGCTGCGTGAGCACGGCGTAGAGGGTGAACGAGGCGATGGTGATGATGTTGTTGAAGACGGGGGCGAGGTTGCTCCACAGATAGTCACGCTCGGCGTTGAGTATGCCCGAGACGATCGACGAGAGGGCATAGAGGATGACCGAGCAGCAGAACCACCGGAAGAACCAGACAGCAAGGTCGGAGTCGAAGCCCTCGGTGGCGCCGGCGGACTGCGTCCAGATGATCGGCTCGGCAAAGACGAAGCTCGCGACCATCACGGCCGCCATGAGCAGCACCACGACGGAGAGCAGGTTGGAGGCGTAGTCGCTCGCGCCCGACCTGCCCAGGCGCCGCTTCACCGAAAGGTAGACCGGGAGGAACGAGGTTATGAGCATGCCCCCGACGACCAGCTCGTAGAGCAGGTTCGGAAGCTGGTTGGCCACCGTGTAGGCGCTCGCAAGACCGCTCGCGCCGAGGGCCCACGCCTGCACCGACGTGCGAAGGAAGCCCGTGATCCTGCTGATGATCACCAGGACGCTCACCATGTTCGAGGACTTGTTCGCACGCTCCTTGACGAGCTCGGAACCGGAGTCCTCGGAGGCAAAGTGGGCGCCCCGCGGCCTCTGGCCAGTTGATGCCACGTTCGAACCTCCTGCCACGAACCGGGCGCCCGCACGTCGCCCTCGCGTTCAGACCAATCTCTTAGTTTATGCTCGCGCGACGTTCGCGCTGCGCGCCCCGCCGCGTATCCACCGATTCTGTATCTCGGGCGCATGCGGACCACAAGGGGGACGCGCGGCGTCAAACCCGGGTTTTGGGAACGCACATAATCCATGTGGATTTCTCGACCCAGGCGACGAAGCGCTATCATAGCTCCGATGAATCATGGGTCCGACCAACCGGACAGGACCCTGTGAGCACGAATGACCCCGGACGTTGATAGGAGACGTCTCATGAAGCATATTCGCACCCACCTCTCCGGACGTGCAGTCGCCGCGTTCGCCCTGTGCGGCTCGCTCGGCCTGGGGCTCGCGCTGAGCGGTCCCGTCGCCGCGCGCGCGGTCACCTCCGACGAGCTGCAGTCCCAGCTCGACGCGGCGCTCGCCGACCTCGACGACCTCCAGACGGCCGTTGACGACGCCACCGCCACGCTCGGCCGCACCAACTACGAGCTCGACCAGACCCGCACCCAGATTGCGGAGCTTCAGGACCAGATCGACGAGAGCGAGGTCCAGCTCGGTGAGGCCCGCGGCGAGCTCTCCGAGCTCATGTCCTCCAACTACAAGCAGGGCGGCAACGCCGGCCTCCTCGAGATGGTCCTGAGCGCCGAGAGCTTCGACGAGCTCGTCTCGCGCGTCTACTACGCCGACAAGCTCTCCTCGGCGCAGCAGGAGAGCATCCAGACCGTCGTCACGCTGCAGGAGTCGCTCCGCAGCGACCAGGCCGAGCTCGAGGAGCAGGAGGCGGAGCAGGAGAAGCTGCTGTCGTCCCAGGAGACCGAGCAGGCCGCGGCCGCGGCCGCCGTCGCCGAGCAGGAGTCCTACGTCAACCAGCTCTCCGACGAGGTGCAGCAGGCGCTCGCCGAGGAGCGCGAGCGCGAGGCGGAGGAGTCCCGCAAGCGCGCCGAGCAGGCACGCCTCGAGGAGGAGCGCCGACAGCAGGAGGAGGCTGCCCAGCAGCAACAGCAGCAGGAGCAGGAAGAGACGAACAACAACGGTGGCGGCAACGACAACGGCGGCTCCACTACGAACGGGGGCACGGGCAGCAACGGCGGCAGCACTGTCACCCCGCCGAGCGGCGGCAGCAGCTCGGCAACGTCGAGCCAGCGCGAGATTGCCGTGAACGCCGCGCTCTCCCAGGTGGGCAAGCCCTACGGTCACGCCAACAACGGCTACGAGTGGGACTGCAACGGCCTCACCCACTGGGCGTGGGCACAGGCCGGGGTGAGCATCCCCGCCTCCTCGGGCACCTACGCCTACGGGCAGTTCCAGTGGATGAAGAGCAGCGGCCGCTGGGTCACCTCCACCTCCCAGCTGCAGCCCGGCGACCTCGTCTTCTACTCTCGTGACGGTGGCTACACCTGCTATCACGTTGCCATGTACATCGGCGGCGGCCAGGTCGTCCACGCCGAGGGCTACGGCTGGGGCGTCACTGTGCGCTCCGTCACGTACTGCAGTGGCTTCTGCGGTGGCGGCTCCCCCATCTAGGGTCGGCCTCATCTCCGTCTGACAAAGCGGGCGCCTGCGACGGGTTCGTCGCAGGCGCCCTTCTCGTAGAAGCAGAGAGCCGATGAGTCGCTACCGGTGCCGCGCGTCGAGCTCCCCCGCCAGCTCGGCGACCGAGACCCCATAGCGCTCGAGGGTGACGAGCAGATGGTAGACGAGGTCGGCCGCCTCGTAGCGGATGTGGTCGTGGTCATCGTCCTTGCAGGCCATGACCACTTCCGTCGCCTCCTCGGTGAGCTTCTTGAGCAGGCTGTCCTCGGGTCCATAGAGCAGACGGGCGGTATAGGACTCCTCGGGAGAGGCCCCCCGTCGAGACGAGATGACCCGGGCGAGCCCCTCCATGGTCTCCCCGATGCGTCCGTCCCTCACGTTCTCCGTGCGCTCTCCCATCGCTCCCCCATCTCGCTCGCCGCGGGCCGCACTGTCTCCTAGACCCTAGCACAGCCGTGGCGCACGACGGTCCACAACGTCACTACACCCACCCGGTATAGTGTCTGCATGACGGATGGGAGGCAAGCATGGGAAAGCTCGGCGTCATAGGCGGCATGGGGCCCGAGGCCACCGCCTTCTTCTACGAAGAGGTCATCAAGCACACGGACGCGAGTCGTGACCAGGAGCACCTCGACATGGTCATCATCAGCCAGGCGTCCATGCCCGACCGCACCCACGCGATCCTCACGGGCGACGACGCGCGTCTGCTCCAGGTCATGCGCGAGGACGCGCAGGCGCTCGAGACGCTCGGGTGCACCTGCATTGCCATCCCCTGCAACACCTCTCACTACTTCTACGACAAGATCCAGTCGTTCACGAGCGTCCCGATCGTCCACATGCCGCGCGAGGCGGTGCGCGAGGCTGCGCAGGCGCGCAGGGCGCGGCGCATCGGCATCATGGGCACGGACGGGACCGTGCGCTCGGGCGTGTACGCGCGCGAGTGCGAGGCTCTGGGCGTCGAGTGCATGGTGCCCTCCCCCGAGCGCCAGGCGGACGTGATGTCGATCATCTACGAGAACGTCAAGGCGGGCCATCCCGCCGATATGGGGAAGTTCTCCCTCGTGGTGGACGAGCTCGTGAGGCGCGGGTGTGACGCGATCATCCTTGCGTGCACCGAGCTCTCCGTCGCGCGCCGGCGGCAGGGTGCGCCCGACGTCTGCCTCGACGCGATGGACGTCCTCGTGCGCGAGGCGATCGAGCGCTCCGGCAAGCTCTACCGCGCCTAGGACCGGTCGAGCTCCCGGAAGAAGCAGCTCCGGTGGCCCGTGTGACAGGCCGGGCCCGGCGAGTCCACCATGACGAGCAGCGTATCCGCGTCGCAGTCCACCAGGACGCGGCGAACCCGCTGCATGTTCCCGCTCGTGGCGCCCTTGTTCCAGAGCTCCCGGCGACTGCGGCTCCAGAACCACGTGGTCCCCGTCTCGAGCGTCAGGCGCAGCGACTCCGCGCTCATCCATGCCACCATGAGGACCTCGCCGGTCCCCTCCTGCTGCACGACGGCCGGCACGAGGCCCCGCTCGTCAAAGCGCACGCCCACCTCGTCCGCCGTCAGCAGCTCGACCTTCTCGCCCGCGTACTCCATGGTCATCCCCTCCCCACGGTCCTCAGAAGTCCAGGCGCACCGGTATGCCCTGGCTCGCCAGGTACTCCTTGACCTGGCGGATCGTGAACGTGCCAAAGTGGAAGACGCTCGCGGCGAGCACGGCATCCGCCTCGCCCTCGAGGATGCCCTCGGCAAAGTGCTCGAGCGTGCCCACGCCACCCGACGCGATGACGGGGATGGGGACGGCGCGCGCCACCGCACGGGTGAGCGCGAGGTCAAAGCCGTCCTTGGTGCCGTCGCGGTCCATGCTCGTGAGCAGGATCTCCCCGGCGCCGCGCCGGGCCGCCTCCTCCGCCCAGGTGACCGCGTCGATGCCCGTGGCCTGGCGGCCGCCCGCAAGGTAGACCTCCCAGCGGTCCTCGCGACCAACGCGCTTGGCGTCGATCGCGCAGATCACGGCCTGAGAGCCAAAGGCCGTGGCAGCGGCGGTGATGAGGCTCGGATCGCGCACGGCGGCGGAGTTGACGGAGACCTTGTCGGCGCCGGCGGCGATCATCGTGCGACAGCCCGCCACGTCGCGGAAGCCGCCGCCAACCGTATACGGGATGCGGAGTTCCGCCGATGCGCGCGACGCCAGGTCGATCGTGGTGGCACGGTCGTCCGAGGTGGCGGTGATGTCCAGGAACACGACCTCGTCGGCACCCTCGTGGTCGTACTTGCGCGCCAGCTCCACGGGGTCGCCCGCGTCGCGCAGGTCCACGAAGTTGACGCCCTTCACCACACGGCCGTCCTTGACGTCGAGGCACGGAATGACGCGCTTGGTCAGCATGGCTTCCTCTCAGGTCCGTCCGGGGCCTCGCCGTGCTTCTCGCAAGGCTCGGCGCTCACTGCGTTCGCTCGCTGCGCGACTCGCCCTGCCGAGAAGAACGGCGAGGCCCCTGCCGCACAGGAGGTCCCTACTGGCAAGCTTACCGAAGGTTGGGGCGGGGCGCGTGGGTTGCAGCTTGGTCGTAACATGCGGCGACTTTGCTGCCCGTTGCCTGGCACGGAGGTTTTGGGCAACATGTTTGATGCTCAGCCCGGAGATGGTTTGGGGCTTGATTACAAATCCTTGCATTGCATGGCAAATTGGCGAGAAAAACGCTCTTCTCGAGTCGCGTCATATAAATCTTGTTGCCCAAAACAAGAGGGGAACCCCTCGGAATCGGCCTTCCGCCGAACGCGCGGGGGCCAAAAACTCAAAACCCTGCTTTTTCTGGCGGCAGAGCCTATCCGGAGCGCCGCGACCAGGCCTTGAGGACCCAGCCGACCGGGCCGGGCTGGAAGCGCCGGCCAACATCGGCCAGACGCGCGGGTATGTCGATGTGCTGGGGGCACTTGCGCGCGCAGGCGCCGCAGCGCACGCAGTTGCTCACGAGCTTGGGCTCGCTCGTGCGCACCGCGCTCGCGGCGTAGTACTGCCATGCGCCCGTGAACCAGCCGTGCGCGTAGCTCGCGTTGTAGGCCGAGAAGGACCCGGGTATGTTCACGCCATGCGGGCACGGCATGCAGTAGTTGCACCCGGTGCAGCCAATGCGGTTGGCGCGCTGGAACTCCGCCACCACCCGGGCGATCACCTCGTGCTGCGCGGGCGTGAGCGAGCCGGGAATTGCGCACTCGGCGATGGCGGCGTTCTCGTCGACCTGATCGGGCGCCGCCATGCCGGAGAGCAGCATCGTGACCTCCGGATGGTCCCAGACCCACGAGAGGCCCCAGGCCGCGGGCGTCGACAGCTCGGGGGTCGCCGCATCGTCGAGGACGCGGCGGGCGCGGTCGGGCAGCCTGCCGGCCAGACGACCGCCCAGCAGCGGCTCCATGATGAACACGGCGAGACCGCGTGCGGCGGCCGCACGGAGGCCCGCGGTGCCGGCCTGGTACTTCTCGCCCACGTAGTTGTACTGGATCTGGCAGAAGTCCCAGTCGTAGGCGTCCAGGACCACGGGGAAGTCGCCCTCGCTGCCGTGGTAGGAGAAGCCGATCTGCCGGATGCGCCCCGCCTCGCGCTGGCGCGCGATCCATGCCTCGATGCCCAGGTCGCGGAGGCGCTCCCACTGCGCGGGGCTCGTGACGTTGTGGATAAGGTAGTAGTCGATGTGGTCCGTGCGCAAGCGGCGCAGCTGCTCGTCGAAGATGCGGTCCAGGTCGGCCGCGTCTCGAACGGAGCCGTGCGGAAGCTTGGTCGCAATGAGCACGCGCTCGCGCAGGCCCAGCTCCTCGAGCGCCTCCCCCACGCAGGCCTCGTTGCCTGGGTAGAGGTAGGCGGTATCAAGATAGTTGATGCCCCGCTCGACGGCGCGGGAGATGATCTGGCGCGCCTGACGCGGGTCGGGACGGCCGAGCGCCCCGGGAAAGCGCATGCAACCGAGGCCGAGCGCCGAGATGCGGTCACCGTTTCTTGGGTTCACGCGGTACTGCATGGGATGCTCCTGTCGTTCGCGCCCGCAACGTCCTTCTCGCCCGATTTGGCTCAGGTCCAGACCTGGAGCGAGGGTGGATCCTGGAAAATGGCAACTTGGCACAAAGCTCCCTGCCAAGTCGGCCAATTTGAAGAAACCGGCGAGAAGAACCCCAGCTCGTGTTTTTATCGCCGTGCCAGATTGGCAGAATCGAGGAAAACGTCAGCGGCACGCCGCAAGGGCATCCTCGAGCGAGAAGGACCCCTCGTAGAGGGCACGGCCGGTGATGGCGCCCTCGATGACGGACGGCCCGAGCGCCGCGAGCGAGCGCAGGTCGTCCAGGCTCGCGATGCCGCCCGAGGCGACCACGGGAAAGCCCGCCACCTCCGCGACGTGACGGTAGGACTCGGCGTCGATGCCGCAGCGCATGCCGTCGCGCGCGACGTCGGTGAAGACGAGGTGGCGATAGCCCAGTTCGGCGAGACGGGCGACGAGCTCGTCGGCAGAGAGCGCCGCGCCCTCGCGCCAGCCGTTCACGCGCACCTCCCCGCCGCGCGCGGCCACGTCGGCGACGACGAGCTCGCCAAACTCGCGAGCCGCGGCCTCCGCGAAGGCGGGGTCGCGCACGAGCGCCGTGCCGATGGCGATGCGTCGCACACCCAGGCCCGCCAGGCGCTCCACCGCGGCCATCGAGCGCACGCCGCCCCCCGCGTCGACCGAGATGCCGTCCACGGCGCAGATCGCGCGGATCGCGGCGTCGTTGGCCGCACGAGCGGCCTCGTCCTCCTCGAGCGTGGCGGAGAGGTCCACCACGTGAACCCAGCTCGCGCCGGCGTCGCGGAAGGACTCGGCCACTGCCGCCGGGTCGTCCGAGTAGACGTCCATGCGGGAGCGCTCGCCGTTCGCGAGCCGCACCACGCGACCGCCCACCAGGTCAATCGCGGGAAAGAGGATCATGCGGCACCTCCCGCCAGACGCACGAAGTTGCGCAGGATCTGAAGGCCCACCGCCGAGCTCTTCTCGGGGTGGAACTGCACGCCGTAGGTGTTGGCGCCGTCCCAGGCCGCGGAGGCAAAGCTACGCGCGTAGTGCGTCCGTGCGGTCACGAGCTCCGCCGGCACGTCGTCCGCGAGCGCATACGAGTGCGTGAAGTAGACGTGCGCCCCCTCGGCGATGCCCTCGAAGAGCGGGCACGTGCGGCCGAGCGGCGTGAGGTCGAGCTGGTCCCAGCCCACGTGCGGCACCTTGAGCCGCGAGGACTCCAGGCGCGTGGCGGAGCCCGCCATCACGCCCAGGCCCTGCGCCCACGAGCCGTCGTCCGTCTCGCTCCCGCGCTCGAAGAGCAGCTGGAGGCCCAGACAGATGCCCAGGAACGGCACGCCCCTGCCGAGGGCGGCGAGAACCGCCTCGGCCTGCCCGCTCTCGCGCAGGTACGCCATCGCGTCCCCGAAGCTGCCCACGCCGGGCAGCACCAGGGCGTCCGCGGCGGCGATTGCGGCGGGGTCGTCGGTTACGAGCGCCGTGCCGCCCGCCTCGACAAGGCCTCGCTCGACGGAGCGCAGGTTGCCCTTGTGGTAGTCGACGATGACGATGGGGCGCGCCATCAGAGGGACCCCTTCGTGGAGGGCACGCCGTCGACGCGCGGGTCGCTCTCGACGGCCTCGCGCAGGGCGCGCGCCGCCGCCTTGAACGTGGCCTCGATGATGTGGTGGGCGTTCTCGCCGGTGACGAGGCGCAGGTGCAGCGTGATGCCGGCGTCACGGGCGAGTCCCGCGAAGAACTCGTGCGCGAGCTCGGTGTCGAAGGTCCCCACCTTGGCGGGGCCGATCGGCACGTCCCAGTAGAGCTCGCCGCGACCGGAGACGTCCACGGCGGCCATGACGAGCGCCTCGTCGAGCGGCACCAGCACCGAGCCAAAGCGGCGGATGCCGCGCTTGTCGCCGAGCGCCTCGCGCAGCGCCTGGCCGAGCACGATGCCCGTGTCCTCGACGGTGTGGTGGTCGTCCACCTCGACGTCGCCCTTGACGCGCACCGTGAGGTCGATGAGCGAGTGGCGCGCGAGCGCACAGAGCATGTGGTCGAAGAAGCCCACGCCCGTCTCCACGTCGGCCGCGCCCGTGCCGTCGAGGTCCACGGAGAGGCCGATGTCCGTCTCTGCGGTGGCGCGGACGACCTTGGCGGTCCTTGTCATGATTCCTCCCTTGTGAGCACCGAGAGCGCGTCGAGAAGAGCGTCGTTCTCCTCGCGCGTGCCCACGGTGAGCCTGAGACAGTCGTCGAGCCCCGGCGTGGAGCTGAAGTCGCGCACCAGGATCGAGTGCTCGTCGCGCAGCCGCTCCCACGTGCGGTGGGCGTTCGGGACGCGTACCAGCACGAAGTTTGCGGCAGAGGGCCACACCCGCACGCCGGGCAGCGTGGAGAGTCCTGCGGCCAGACGCTCCCGCTCCGCCACGACGTCGGTCACGACGGGGGCGAGAAGCGCGCGGCGCCCCACGAAGGAGAGCGCGACCGCCTGGGCGAGCACGTCTACCGAGTATATCTGGCGCACGGCACCGAGGGCATCCACGACCTTGGGGTCCGCCACGAGATACCCCACGCGCAGGCCGGCGAGGGCGAAGGCCTTGGAGAGCGTGCGCAGCACGATGAGACGCGGGTTGCCCGGAACGAGCGGCGCGAGGCTCTTGTCCTCGCCGGCAAACTCCACGTACGCCTCGTCCACGAGCACGAGCGCCTCGGTCTCGGCGAGCAGCCGCTCCACGAGCGCGCGGTCGACGAGGCCGCCCGTGGGGTTGTTGGGAGAGGTGAGGATCACGAGGGCCGCGTCTGCCGCGGCGGCGAGAAGGGCCTCGGCGTCCACGGAGAAGTCCTCCGCGTCGCGCGGGACGGCAACGACGGGCGTCTCGCACATCGCGGCGAAGTTGGCGTACTCGGCAAAGTCCGGCGGGCAGGTCACGACCGCGCGGTTGGGGCCGCCGAAGGCAAAGAGCAGGTTGAAGAGCAGCTCGTCGCCGCCGTTGCCCACGATCACGTGGGCGCGGTCCGTGCCGTGGCGCGCGGCCAGCGCGTCGCGCAGCGCGTTTGCCATGGGGTCGGGGTAGCGGTTGAGCGGCGTTGCCCGCACGGCCTCGAACGTGGCCTCGACAAGCTCTGCCGGCAGCAGGTGCGTGTTCTCGTTCGCGGAGAGGTTCACGCGCACGGGCGAGAAGCGCGGGTCGTAGGGCTCGAAGGCACGCAGCGCGGGACGCAGGCGCGCCATCACGTCGAGGCACTTCTTTGCCATGGCTAGTCCCTCCGCTCGAAGCCGGGCAGCGGGACGCCCGCCGGCGCGGGCAGCGCCTCCGGCCAGGCAACGCGCGCCACGTCGCGGGCGTCGGTCTCGGCGCCCTCCGCGGCGCGACGGCGCAGACCGACGGAGAGGGCATGGGCCCAGAGGCCCTCGGCCTGGGCGATGGTCTGCGTGGCGGGGGCGTCCGCGAGCAGGCCCTCGGGCGTGTAGCAGATCACGCTCGAGCGCTTCTGGAAGTCGTAGACGCCGAGCGGGTTGGCCCAGCGCGCGGTGCCGCCCGTGGGCAGTGTGTGGTTGGGGCCGGCCACGTAGTCGCCCAGGGGCTCGGAGCTCCAGGGGCCCACGAAGATCGCGCCCGCGTTGCGAACGCGGCCGAGCAGCCCGAGCGCATCCGCGCAGTGGAGCTCCAGGTGCTCGGGCGCGATCACGTTGATAGCGTCCACGGCGGTGTCGAGCGTGTCACAGACCACGACCACGCCGCGGTCGGTGAGGCTCGCGCGGGTGATCTCCTCGCGCGGGCTCTGGGAGACGAGCAGCTCTATGGCTGCCAGGACGCGCTCGGCGACACGGGCGTCGCAGGTCACGAGGTAGCAGCTCGCCATCGGGTCGTGCTCGGCCTGGGCCATGAGGTCGGCAGCGACCACCTCGGGCGCCGCCTCGGTATCCGCGAGCACGCAGACCTCGGAGGGGCCGGCCACCATGTCGATGCCCACGTCGCCGGAGACGTAGCGCTTGGCGGCGGCAACGTAGGCGTTGCCCGGCCCCACGATCTTCTCGACCGCCGGGATGGACTCGGTGCCGTAGGCCACGGCAGCAATCGCCTGCGCGCCGCCCACGGCGTAGACCTCGTCCACGCCCGCGAGGGCCGCAGCGGCGAGCGTGTAGGCGGAAAGCGTGCCGTCCGCCTGCGGAGGGGTGACCATGACCACGCGCTCCACGCCGGCGACCTTGGCCGGGATGGTGTCCATGAGGACGGTGGAGGGGTACTGGGCGCGGCCGCCGGGCACGTAGACCGCGGCGGAGGCCACGGGCGTCACCTTCACGCCAAGCATCGTGCCGTCCGCGCGGGTGGTGAACCAGGACTGCTCGCGCTCGCGCTCGTGGAAGTCGCGAATCTGGTCGCGCGCCTGGGTGAGCGCGGCAAGAAACTCGGGCGGCACGAGGTCGAGCGCGCCGGCGACCAGCTCGTCCGGCACGCGGAAGTCCTGCGGGCACGCGCCGTCAAAGCGCAGGCACAACTCGCGCACCGCGGCGTCACCGCGCTCGCGCACGTCGTCCACGATCTTCTCGGCAGCGGCCATGACCTCGGCGGGGAGGACCCCCGAGCGGTTGAGGTCGGCCTGCGTGAGGCGCGCGCCGCCCTCGAGCGTTACCGTCCTCATGACGCACTCCCCTTCCTGACCTCGGCGAGACGAGCCGCGAGGTCGCGAATCCTGTGATCGCAGCGGTACGCCGCCGGCCCCGCGAAGAAGCGCGCCGAGCACTCCATCACCTCGTCCACAATCACGAGGTCGTTCTCGGCGAGCGTGGTGCCGGTGGCCGTGATGTCCACGATGCGGTCGGTCATGCCCACGATCGGGCCCAGTTCGATGTTACCGTGCAGCGTGACGATGTCCACCTGCTGGCCGAGCGACTCGTAGTAGCGCTGCGTGATGCGCGGGTACTTGGTGGCCACGCGCACCGTGCCGCGCCAGGCGTAGTTGCGCTCGGCCTCGCCCGCGCGGTCCGCCGGCTCCGCCACGACGAAGCGGCATGCCCCGTAGCCCATGTCCACGAGCTGGAGCAGGTCGAGGTCGGCCTCGACGAGCGAGTCCGTGCCGCAGAAGCCGCAGTCCGCCCCGCCATGGCCCACAAAGGCCGGTGCGTCCTGGGCGCGCACGATCACGTACTCCACGTCGCCCTCGCGCACCACGAGGCGGCGCCCCGGGTTCTCCAGCTCGGCGGTCGGGAGCCCCGCCGCCGCGAGCATGCGCACCGTGTCCTTGAAGAGCGAGCCCTTGGGCACCGCCACGCGCAGCGGGCGCTCCGCGAGGCGCACTCCCGGCGTCACCACGCCCGACTCCCCCGGCTCGCCGAGCACCTCCTGCAGGCGCTCGAGCGAGAGGGCAAAGCCGCAGGCGATGAGGCCCGGCCTACCGAGGTTGGCAAGGACCGCGTCGTAGCGGCCGCCCGAGGCGAGACTCGCCGCGATTCCCTCCGCGTAGCCCTTGAAGATGATGCCGGTGTAGTAGTCGAACGAGTTGATGATCGAGAAGTCAAAGGAGACGCGCCCGGCCTCGAAGAGGTCTGAGAGCTCGCCCGCGAGGGTCGAGAGCTCCGCGGTGCCGCGACGCTCGGCCGGCACGCCCGCGTCGGCGAGAAGGGCGTCCAGTCGCGCAATCACCTCGACCCCGCCGCCCATGCGACAGACCTCGGAGAGGGCGCGGGCGGCCGATGGCGCGAGGTCCTTCTCGGCGGCTATGACCTCGTCGAGCGTGACGAGGTCGGAGTCGTGGACGAGCGAGCGCACGCGCTCGGAGAACGCAGGGCTCGGCGAGCAGGCGTCGAGCAGCGCCGTGACGGGCACCGGCGAGCCAAAGACGATGCGCCACGCGGGGACGCCCAGCGTGGAGAGCGTCTCGGCGAGCAGTCGCACGACCTCGGCCTCGGAGGCGGTTCCCTCCTCGGCCACGAGCTCCACGCCAAGCTGCGTGAACTGACGAGGCTGCCCGCGCAGGCTCGGCTCCTCGCGGACCACCGGGGCGCTGTAGCGCAGGCGGGCGGGCAGCGCGTCCGCCGCCACGCGGCCGGCGACGAGGCGCGCCACGGGCAGCGTGAGGTCGGGGCGAAGCATGAGCAGGGTCTGATCGGTGTCAAAGAGCTGGAACGCGGAATCCTTTATGCGACCACCGCGCTCGAGGGCGGAGCGGTCCTCGAGGAGCGGCGTCTCGACGGGCAGGTACCCGTGCGCCGAGAAGCACTCACGCACGGTGTCGGAGATGCGCTCGCGGGCGAGCGCCTCCCTCGGGAGAATGTCGCGAAATCCTCGCGGGGTCCTAGCTATCACGAGCGCTCCCTTCGAGCGATGGTTGTCCGTGGTGGTGCCTCGAATACTTTAGCACACTAAAGTGCCGACGCAAGGGGTGGGGCGCGGCGGGACACCGCCGGGGCGGCGCCGGCGGGTGGGAGGCCGCCCGCGGACGAGAAGAGCCCTCCCGTCGATACGTTTCGCAACCATAGGTCCGTGCTGGCCCGCCTGAGCTGGCGTGTCAGAGCCGTGTCAGGTAAGGGGAAGGCAGCGCCGACACCTCCCCCGCTATGCTCGACACCCCCACAGCCGAGAGAAGGGAGACGGACATGGCACTGCGTTGGGAAGAGGCGGGCGTGATCGTGACCTGCGGCGACCCGCGGACGCTCGAGGAGGCCCCGGACGACGCGATCGTCATCGCGCTCAGGCCGGAGGAGGTGGACGAGCCCGAGACGATCGAGTCGGTGCGCAACCTCGTGCTCGACCGGACCATCGAGCGGCGGCGAAAGATCCTGAACGACGTCTACGAGCTTGGGCTGTCGATGCCCGAGCCCGTCCAGGAGGAGCTGGGCAGCGACGACGAGGAGGCGAGGCAGGCCGAGCAGTCGCTCCTCGAGAGCCTCAGAGAGCACGAGGACGAGGAGGGCGTAGGCAACAGGGACTGGGACGACGCGTACCCGCCGATCACCGAACGGGGCCTGTGGCTGGGCGGCGAGCCCGGCGGCGGCGTGAGGATCTTCATCAGCCACGTCGAGGAGCTCGTGGTGCACAACTGACGCCCCGCGGCGGGCGGGCGGCGACTCGCCGCCCGCCGCGGCTCCAACTGGTAGACAGGAGACTGCCATGCCGGTACTCAGCATGTTCTTTGGAATCATTGTTCGTATGTACCGTGAAATCGGAGGTCGTCATAACCTACCGCATATTCACGCGGAGTTCTCGGGAGACGAGGTGGTCGTCGCGCTCGACGGAACGGTTCTTGAAGGCTCTCTCCCGCGTAATAAAATGAGGCTGCTTCTTGCTTGGATGGAGATTCATCACGACGAGCTGGAGGCGAACTGGTCGCTCCTCGAGCGGGGCGAGCAGTTCTTTCGCATCGACCCCCTCTCGTAGGACAGGACGCCACCCATGCTGCAGCCCCACCTGATCTCCGTGAAGCCCCTCGGCGAGCTTCGCCTTCTGCTCGTCTACGAGAACGGAGACACCCGCGAGTTTGACGTGGCCCCCTACGCGAACGGGCCCTGGTACGAGGAGCTCGCCGACGCCGCATACTTCGGGCGCGTGCGCCTATCTGACGGAGGGACGGGCATCGAGTGGCCCCATGGGCAGGACATCGCCCCCCATGAGCTCTACGAGCTGAGCAAGCCGGTCGCGTAGCCGCGACGCCTAGTCCCGAACGATGTCGGCGAGGGTGGCGTCACAGAAGCGCACGAGGTCATCCGGGGCAAGGACGAGGCTGAGGCCGCGCCGCCCGCCCGAGACGTGGATCTCATCGAAGAGCTGGGCCGTCTCGTCGATCAGCGTGGGGAAGCGCTTCTTCATGCCCACCGGCGAGCAGCCGCCGCGGACATAGCCGGTGGTGGGCTCGAGGTCGCGCACGTGCATCAGGGAGAGGCTCTTCTCGCCCGCCGCGGCAGCCGCCTTCTTGAGATCGAGCTCGTCGGCCACGGGAATGCAGCAGACCACGTGACCGCCGCCCGGCGTCACGCAGACGAGCGTCTTGAAGCTCGCCGCGGGGTCCTCACCAAGCATCTGGGCGATGTGCAGGCCGAGCTCGCTCGAGGTGTCCGTCTCGTCGACCTCGTAGGTCTCGTACGAGAAGGGCACGCCCGCGGTCTCGAGCTCGCGCATGGCGTTGGTCTTCTGGAACTTCTCCCTGCGCGCCATGGGCGTCTACGCCTTCGCCTGACGGGCTCGGTCGCGCGCGAGAATCTCGCGCAGAAACTGACCGGTATAGCTCTCCGGGACCTCCGCGACCTTCTCGGGCGTGCCGTAGGCCACCACCGTGCCGCCGCCGTCGCCGCCCTCGGGGCCCATGTCGAGCACGCGGTCCGCCATCTTGATGACGTCGAGGTTGTGCTCGATCACCAGCACCGTGTTGCCGGCGTCCACGAGCTTCTCGAGCACGTCCACGAGCTGGCGAACGTCCTCGAAGTGCAGGCCCGTGGTGGGCTCGTCGAGGATGTAGAAGGTCTTGCCGGTCTGCTGGCGGTGGAGCTCCTTGGCGAGCTTGACGCGCTGCGCCTCGCCGCCGGAGAGCGTGGTCGCGGGCTGACCGAGGTGGATGTAGCCCAGGCCCACGTCATAGAGGGTCTGGAGCTTGTTCTTGATGCGCGGGATGTTGGCGAAGAAGGCCAGCGCCTCGTGGACCGTCATGTCCAGCACGTCCGAGATGGACTTGCCGTGGTAGAGCACCTCGAGCGTCTCGCGGTTGTAGCGCTTGCCGTGGCAGACCTCGCAGGGCACGTAGACGTCCGGTAGGAAGTTCATCTCTATCTTGATCTGGCCGTCGCCCTTGCAGGCCTCGCAGCGGCCGCCGGGAACGTTGAACGAGAAGCGCCCCGGGCTGTAGCCGCGCGCGCGGCTGTCCGGCAGGGACGCGAAGAGCGCGCGCAGGTCGTCCCAGAGCCCGATGTAGGTCGCGGGGTTGGAGCGCGGGGTGCGGCCGATCGGCGACTGGTCGATGTCGATGACCTTGTCGATCTGGTCCACGCCCTCGAGCTTCTTGTACGGCCCCACGACGCGCTTGGAGCGGTGCACCGCGTTGGTCAGCGCCGGCGCGAGCGTGTCCGTGACGAGCGAGCTCTTGCCCGAGCCAGAGACGCCCGTGACCACCGTGAGCGTGCCAAGCTCCACCTTGGCCGTCACGTTCTTGAGGTTGTTGGCAGAGGCCCCGGTGACCTTGATCTGGCCCTTGCGCGGGTTGCGGCGCTTCTCCGGCAGGCGGATCTGGCGGCGCCCGGTGAGGTAGTCACCCGTGATCGAGTCCGGGCAGGCGGCGATCTGATCCGGGGTGCCGGCGGCAACGACCTTACCGCCCAGCTCGCCTGCGCCGGGACCCATGTCGATGACGTAGTCCGCGGCGCGGATGGTGTCCTCGTCGTGCTCGACCACGATGACGGTGTTGCCCTGGTCGCGCAGGCGCTTGAGCGTCTCGATCAGGCGGTTGTTATCGCGCTGGTGCAGGCCGATCGAGGGCTCGTCCAGGATATAGAGCACGCCCATGAGGCCGGCGCCAATCTGGGTTGCCAGGCGGATGCGCTGGGCCTCGCCGCCGGAGAGCGTGGCGGCCGCGCGGCTGAGCGTGAGGTAGTCCAGGCCCACGTTCACGAGGAAGCGCAGGCGCGCGAGGATCTCCTTCACCACGGCGCCCGCGATGAAGCGCTGGCGGTCGGTGAGCTCGAGTGCCTCGAAGAAGGCAAGCGCCTCGCGACAGGAAAGCTCGCAGACCTCCCAGATGTTCTTATCGCCCACCGTGACAGCGAGGATCTCCGGCTTGAGGCGGGCTCCGTTGCAGGTGGAGCACGGAACCTCGCGGATGTACTTCTCCAGGTGCGTGCGCATGGTCTCCGAGGTGGTCTCCTGGTACTTCTCGAAGAGGATCTTGCGCACGCCGGAGAAGGTGGTGAACCAGTGCGTGTTGCGGCCGTCGCGCGTGAGGTAGTCAACGCGGACCTTGGTGGTGCCCAGGCCGTCGAGAAGGGCGGACTGCACCTTCTTGGGCAGGTCCTTCCACGGGGTCTCCTCCGAGACGCCGAGGTGGCGGCAGACGGCGGCGAGCACTTGCGGGTAGTAGTTGGAGTGGCCGAAGAGGCTGCCAAAGACGCCGCCCGCGACGGAGAGCGAGGGGTCCTCGATCAGGGCCTCGGCGTCCACGACCTTGCGAAAGCCCAGGCCGTCGCAGTCGGGGCAGGCGCCATAGGGAGCGTTGAACGAGAAGTCGCGCGGCTGGAGGTCGTCCATCGAGTGACCGTGCTCGGGGCAGGCCAGGGCGAGCGAGTAGCTGATGAGCTCGCCGGGCAGGCGCTCCGGGTCGTCGCGGTCGGGCAGGAGGTAGAAGCCCACGCGGCCGGCGGCGAGCTTGGTCGCCTGCTCCACGGCCTCGGCGATGCGGCCGAGCGAGTTCTCGCGCACCACGATGCGGTCGACGACGACCTCCACGTTGTGGCGATTCTTCTTCTCGAGGCGAATCTCCTCGTCCCCGAGCTCGCGCACCTCGCCGTCGATGCGCACGCGGGAGAAGCCCTCGCGGCGCAGGTCCTCGAAGAGCTTGGTGTACTCGCCCTTGCGGTCGAGGACCACGGGGGCCAGCACCAGGGCGCGGCGACCCTGCGCGCGCTCGAGGACCTTGTCGGCCACCTGGTCTGTGGTCTGGCGCTCGATCACGCGGCCACACTCCGGGCAGTGGGGCGTGCCCACGCGGGCGAAGAGCAGACGCAGGTAGTCGTAGATCTCCGTCACGGTGCCCACGGTGGAGCGGGGGTTCCTGCTCGTGGTCTTCTGGTCGATCGAGACCGCGGGCGAGAGGCCGTCGATGGAGTCCAGGTCCGGCTTGTCCATCTGGCCGAGGAACTGGCGCGCGTAGCTGGAGAGGGACTCCACGTAGCGGCGCTGGCCCTCGGCGTAGATGGTGTCGAAGGCGAGGCTCGACTTGCCCGAGCCGGAAAGGCCCGTGATGACGACGAGCTTGTCGCGGGGTATGTCGACGTCGACGTCGGCAAGGTTGTGCTCGCGCGCGCCGCGGATGACGATGGAATCGTGGGCCATGGGACCCTCCTCGAAAGTGCTGGCCGGACCAACCTTTTGATTGTAGCCCGTGGGGGCCGGGGGCATTCCTCCGGGAGGTGTGCTGCGCAGAACCTCCCTACAGAATGCCCCCGGCCCGCTGAGCCCCACCCTTTAGGTAAACCGCGACATCGAGGTGGCGCGCCGTCCGCCGTGAGCCCGACGCCCCCGTCATCGCCGCTCGCTGCGACAGAAGAGTTGCTCGGGCCTGCCGATGTTCCGCAAGGAAGTTCTGCGCAGCACACTTCCTGAAGGAACATCGGCGGGCCCCCGGAAGGCCTACTCCGCAGCGAAGTAGCGGCTCACGCCGGCGGCATCGGGCTCGCGGCGGACGGCGCCCGTCGCCACGAGGTGATCGAGGTGCGCGATGCTTTCGGAGACGAGGAACCAGCGCGTGAGCGCGGGCGTCTCCGCCCAGTGGTCGAACGGGGCGCGCCAGCCCATCGCCGGCACCAGCTCGTAGCCCGTGCTGCCCGGCGCCTCGCGAATCGCCGCGAGCGCGCGGGAGCTGCGGCGCTCGTGGTGCGCAATGTTGGCGAGACAACGCTCGGCCACGCTCCCCTCCTGCAGCCCGTGGCCCAGAAGCGCGCGCTCGACGCCCATCTCGGAGAGGTGTCGCAACGTGGCAAGCTGTGCCCCGATTGCGTCCTCACCCTCGCCCCAGAAGCCGATGCAGGTCGAGCACAGAAAGAGGACCGCGTCGCCGAGAAACGCCGTGCGGGTGCGCGGCTCCCAGAGCGCACAGTGCCCCGGCGTGTGTCCGGGCGTGGGGACGACCTCGAGCGCCCAGCGGCCGCAGCGCAGCGTCTCACCGGCGGCGACCGTAGAGAACGCGATCTTCTCCGTCTCGAAGTTGACGGCATGGTCCCAGATCACGTCGGCGAGCTCGGCGGCCTCCGCCCCGCCCACGCCCTCCGCTTGCATGCGGGCAACCATCTCGTCGCGCCACGCGGGCACGGCGAGCCGGCGCATGTCGGAAAGCACTCCCTCGGGGATGACCGCGTGGGCACCGGCCTCCACCAGCTCGCGCGCCAGGCCGGCGTGATCCATGTGGGCGTGCGTGCAGAAGAGCGTGGTCCGCTCGGGTTCCACGCCCAGGCCGAGCAGCGCTCGCATGAGGCGCGTGTCGTTGAAGTCGTCCGAGGTGCCCGCGTCCACCACGAGCGTGTCGCCGCCGTCGCGCACCACGAAGGCGTTCACCGAGGGCAGGAAGGTATCGTGCATCAGCAGCTTCACACGCCAGACCTCGGGCTCATCGAGCACTCGGCTGCAGGTGAAGCCGTCGCCGTCGAGCGTGAAGCAGTTCTCGCCGCATCCCTGGCCCCAGTCCGCGTCGCGAGCGTCGCCGTCCATGTGCGGCCCCCTTCCCAGCATCACCGTTCTTCTCGCCAGTATGAACCATCCAAATGCCGCTCGGGGTAGAATCAACACGGTTGCCAAACTCCGCCCGCCGGGCGCGTCGAGAGGAAGAGCATGGACCAGAACGAGCAGGAGAAGCTCCGCCAGGAGGTCGACGAGGTGCTGCACGGCCAGAAGCAGCCCCAGGAGCCCACGGGCTTTGCGCAGAACGACTACTCCAACATCCACCATGTCATCGGCGTGATGTCGGGCAAGGGAGGCGTGGGCAAGTCGCTCGTGTGCGGCATCCTCGCCGTGGAGCTGGCGCGTCGCGGCGCCCGTGTGGGCATCCTCGACGCGGACATCACCGGCCCCTCGATCCCCCGCATGATGGGCCTTGCCGGGGCGCGCGCCCGCGGCGTGGACGAGCTCATCGTCCCCGTGCTCACGCACGGCGGCATCGAGGTCATGAGTGCCAACCTCGTGCTCGAGAACGAGACCGACCCGGTGCTGTGGCGCGGCCCGGTCATCGCCGGCGCGATCAAGCAGTTCTGGGAGGACTGCGCCTGGGGCGAGCTGGACTACCTGCTCGTTGACATGCCCCCGGGAACGAGCGACGTCGCGCTCACCGTGTTCCAGTCCCTGCCGGTGGACGGCGTGGTGATCGTGAGCTCGCCGCAGGACCTCGTTCAGATGGTCGTCGGCAAGGCCGTGAACATGGCCAACGTGATGAACGTGCCGGTGCTCGGCCTCGTGGAGAACATGGCCTACGTCGAGTGCCCGCACTGCGGCGAGAGGATCTACCCCTACGGGCCGAGCCGCCTGGATCAGACCGCCAAGGCCTTCGACGTGGAGGCGCTCGGCCAGCTGCCGATGGACGCCGCCCTGGCCACCGCCTGCGACGAGGGAACCTTCGAGGGCAAGCTCCCCGAGGGCCTCTTGCCGGACGCCGTCGAGGCCGTCGTGCGCACGGCGGAGTTCATGGACGCGCTGCGCGGTCAGGGCGAGTAGCTTGGCGCGCAAGGCGAGAAGAACCTCCAGGTCGCAGGCGCGCGAGGAGGCGCTCGCCGCAGCGGCGGCCGTGCGCGTACCCGGGCGCTGCGACGTGTGCGTGATCGGCGGCGGGGCGTCCGGCCTTACGGCCGCGATCAGCGCTGCCGAAGCGGGGGCGTCAGTGACGGTGCTCGAGCGCGCACCCGAATGTGGGCGGACAATTCTTGCCACCGGCAACGGGCGCTGCAACTTCTCGAACGCAAGGCTCGACTGGGGGCGCTACAACGACCCGGGCTTCGTCGAGGCGGTCTGTGGGCCGGGCTTTGGCGAGGACGTGCTCGCCTTCTTCGAGGAATGCGGCCTCGCCTGGGTCGAGGAGGAGGGCGGGAGGCTCTACCCCCTCTCTCGGCAGGCGGCCTCCGTGCGCGAGGTCCTTCTCGCCCGCGCCCAGAGGGCAGGCGTAGCGCTGGCGCCGGCGCGCGAGGCCACGGACATCGAGCGCGAGGGTGACGGCTGGCGCGTCACGTACGAGGGCGTGAGCTCGGGCTGCGTCGTCGCGCGCTCCGTGGTGCTCTCGGTGGGCGGGGGCGAGGGGCTCGCCCGCTCGCTGGGGCTCGAGTCGCGACCCTTCGAGCCGGTCCTCTGTTCGCTCGCTTGCGAGGCGCCGGAGGGCGTCTCCCTGTCCGCGCTCGACGGGCGACGCGCTCACGTGCTGGCGCGACTCCTGCGTAAGGGTGCGGAGGTTGCCCGCGAGACGGGCGAGGTGCTCTTCCGCGACTACGGGCTCTCGGGCATCGCGGTCTTTGACCTCTCCCGATGGGCTCGCCCCGACGACGTCATCACGCTCGACCTCACGTGCGGGCTCAGCGAGGCACGCGCCCGACGGCTCGTCGAGGCTGCGGGCGGGTGCTCGGGGCTGCTCGACCCCGTAATCTCCGCCGAGCTCAAGGGCTCACTCGACATTGCCCGTGACCTGAGCCTCGTTGTCTTAGGTCCCGCGGAGCCGCAGCGCGCCCAGGTCACGCGGGGCGGCCTGCTCACAGCACAGTTTGACCCCACAACGCTTGAGGCGCGCGAGCTGCCCGGCCTCTTTGCCTGCGGGGAGGCGCTCGACGTCGACGGCGCCTGCGGCGGGTTCAACCTCGCCTGGGCCTGGAAGAGCGGGCTCGTTGCCGGTTCAGGGGCGGTCGGGCACGCGTAGGGTCGCGAACTCCGTGACACCCTCCGCCGTCCCTTGGTCGAGGACGGTCATGCCTCGATCGAGCGCCCATGCCCCCACCGTCGCCCTGACCTCGGAACCCCTCCAGCATCGCGCCCCGACAAGGGCGCCCGGCACTCCGACGACAAGGCGCAGGACGGCGGCGGCGATCGAGCGCGCCAGGCCCCTGCCCGAGCTCAGGTCATCGACTAGCATGCCGGTGAGCGAGAGACCCTCAGCGGGCCAGGCAAGAATCAAGGTCCCACCCGGACGGACGAGCCGCGCCGCCTCATCGAGAACCTTCCCCGGGTCTGGGTGCAGATGGAGCACGTTGCTGGCGAGGGCGACGTCGAAGGTCGCGCCGGGCAAGCCCGTGTTCGCCGCATCCGCGCACAGGCACCGTTCCCGGGCGAGCCGGCCGCGTTGCCCGGCGCGCAGGAGCATCGCCGCCGAGAGGTCGACGCCGACCACGTCGTACCCGAGCGCGGCGAGACGGCGGGCGGCGAGACCCGTCCCACAGCCAAGGTCAACCGCTCGTCCCGGGAGAACGGGAAGAGCCCCCTCTGCGACGAGATGCTCGTTGATGCTCTCGGTTAGGACAGAGTCCCAGATGAGATCGTAGACGCCCGCATAGGCGCTCCAGAACAGCGTGAGGGCGCCACCGCCGAGAACCGACATGGCGCTAGTAGACGAAGATTCTCCACCCGCCCGTGAGCAGGCCGCTGAGCAGCCACGCCGCATAGACGAGGATGAATATGCCGACGTTGCGGATCTCGTCCCCAGACCCGCTCGATATCATCGCGATGCCGAGCGCGACGTAGATGCCGCCAAAGAGAATGCACTTGAAGCGGTATGCGCTGTCATGCGACGACTTGGCGGGCCTGCGCTCCCTCTCGGCCTCGACGTTCTGGGAGCCAGAGACGGGCGTCGGCGCAGGCGTCGGAGCGGATGCGGGCGTCGGCGCGGGCGCTGCGGCGGACTGAGCCTGGGAAGGATTGGTCTTCTGAGGCATCTCGCGGAGCTTTTCCCCGCAGCTGAAACAGAACTTCGAACCGTCGGGGTTCTTCGCCCCACACTTCGGACAGAACATGAGGACAACCACCTCCGTCAGCGCGTCGGGGCCAGGTGCCCGGCGCTCGTTCGACACCCCAGATTCTATCCTGAGGGAGTGGCGCGGGACGGAAGGGTGCCCTCTTCTGCATGAAGTTATGCGGTGAGCGGTTCTTCTCGGCACGCCGTTGCCGGAAAACCCGAGGCGCGGGCCGAGAGGGCGCGCTAGCCTTAGGGAAAGCAAACCTGACGCGAGGGGGCTCAGATATGTTCTGTCCCAAATGCGGTGTGAAGCTTGATGACGGGGCCACCTCCTGCCCGGGCTGCGGGGCGCCATTTCCCGAGTGCGCGACGCCTCGCGACGGTGCGCCCGTCGGCTATGCCGCAGAGCGCCGCGCCGTCAGGACACCGACGACGCCGATAGTCGGCAAGAGCGTCCGCTCCATCATCTATCTCGTCATCACGCTGCTGTTCTTCCTTCTCCTCGCCCACCTCCTGGGCCTCACGGGCGAGTCGCGGCAGACGAGCCAGGACTATGGGAGAGCGATCGTCGTGAGGTCGTGACGCGATGCGTTGATGTCTGCTACGCTCATCCCCTGACCCGGGGCAAACCCGGCGCATCGAAAGGACGCAATGCTCGAGGTCTCAGGCATACGCATACCGCTCTCGAAGCTGGATGGCACGGACGCGCAGGAGATTCGGGCGTGTCAGCACGCCCTCGCGCGACGCCTGCGCGTGAGCGAGAAGGACGTCGTGCACGTCGAGCGTCGTCGCCGCTCGATAGACGCCCGCAAGCGGGACAACGTGCAGCTCACGTTCACGCTGCGCGCCGAGCTCGCCCCGGGCGCGCGCCCGCGTCTCGACAAGAACGTGCGCACGGTCGACGAGACCCCCTTCCGCTTTCCCACGCCAATGGCCCATCGGGCGGGACGCCCCGTCGTCGTGGGCGCCGGCTGTGCGGGCCTCTTCTGCGCGCTCTCCCTGGCGCGCGCCGGCCTCGAACCCCTGCTCGTGGAGCGCGGCGACGACGCCTCCCGACGTGCCGACGCCGTGCGACGGCATGACGAGACCGGCGAGCTCGACCCCGAGAGCAACATCCAGTTTGGCGTCGGCGGCGCGGGCACCTTCTCCGACGGCAAGCTCCAGACCGGGACCAAGAGCCCTGCGCACCGTCTCATCCTCGAGACCTTCGCCGAGGCCGGGGCGCAGCGACAGATCCTCTGGGACGCCAAGCCCCACATCGGAAGCGACGTGCTCCCCCGCGTGGTCACCGACATCGTCCGACAGATCGAGGGGGCGGGCGGCGAGGTCCGCACCCGCTGCCGCATGAGCGACCTCGACGTCACGGACGGTCGCGTGCGCGGCGTCACGCTCGTCACCACCTATCCGGACGGGTCGGAGCGGGAGGAGCGCGTCAGCGCGGACTGCGTGGTCCTCGCCTGCGGCCACTCCGCACGTGACGTCTTCGAGCTGCTGCGCGAGCGCGGCGTGACCATGGAGCGCAAGACCTTCGCGATGGGCGTCCGCATCGAGCATCTCCAGGCGGACGTCGACCGGGCGCTCTACGGCAGCGCGGCTGGACACCCCGCGCTCGGTGCCGCGCCCTACAGCCTCTCCTGCCATCTCCCCTCCGGGCGCAGCGCGTTCTCGTTCTGCATGTGCCCCGGCGGCTACGTGGTCTCCGCCGCGAGCGAGACGGGCGGCGTCTGCACTAACGGCATGAGCCTCTCGGACCGTGCGGGAACCAACGCGAACTCCGGGCTTCTCGCCAACGTCTTCCCCGACGACCTGCCCGGCGACGACGTGCTCGCCGGGGTGGAGCTTCAGCGCTCCTGCGAGCGGGCGGCCTTTGCGGCGGGCGGAGGGGCGTACGTGGCCCCGGCGCAGCTCGTCGGCGACTTCCTCTCCAGCGCGCCCTCAAGCGCAGGCGGGCGCGTCGTCCCCACCTACCCGCGCGGGGTCGCCTGGGGCGACGTCTCCCCCTGCCTGCCGACCTACGTGGCGGAGACGCTCCGCTCTGCCATCCCCCTGCTCGGCCGCAGGCTCCGCGGCTTCGACGTGGCGGACGCCGTGCTCACGGGCGTGGAGACGCGCTCGAGCTCCCCGGTGCGCGTGACGCGCGGGGACGACGGGCAGAGCCTCTCCGTGCGCGGCCTCTGGCCCGTGGGCGAGGGTGCGGGCTACGCAGGCGGCATCATGAGCGCAGCCACCGACGGCATCCTGGCGGCCGAGAAGATCCTGGCGAGCCTCTAACTCTCCGGCGACGGGCTCGCGGCGTTGGTGAGCTGTGCCATCCGCTCCCCGAGCGAGGTCATCCTCCCCTGCTCGAGCGCCGCGAAGTCCGGCAGCTCGAACTCAGGGAGCTGCGGGAGCTCGAAGTCCGGCATGACGGTCCGCACCAGCAGGGCCAGGGCGCGCGTGATCTTGTCGCGCTCCTCGGGGGCGAGGCCGCCCAGCTCGCGCAGCATCGCGGGAACCGTCGTCTGCCAGTTCTTCCCCAGCTCCCCAAAGGTGTCCGCCCCACCGGCCCCGATGACGGAGAAGAGCGTGTCGACAAAGCCCTCTCGCTCCTCGCGCGACATGCTCGCGATCCACTCGTTGAGCGTCTTGTCGACGAAGCTCGCGCCGCGACCGATCTCCTGCGCGTAGGAGAAGTCAACGCCCTCGACGATCCAGGAGAACGGGTTGTGCTGCATGAGGCCGCTCGTGGAGGACTCCACGACGGCATAGTCCTCCTGCCGCTCGAAGAGCATGCCGATCACCGACGAGCGCGGGACCGTCTTTGACACGAGATGCGCGCGATCCAGCCAGCCGGCGTCCGAGAGGGCCTCCTCGGTGAAGCCGGGGCCGTCGTGCGAGAAGGTCCTCGCCACGCGCGATGCCACATGCGCCGAGCAGCGCGCGGTGGCACAGACGGCCAGGTTGCCGCCCTTGGAGTGACCTCCCAGGTAGAGCGGGCCCTCCACCAGGGGCGCCACGCGCTCGAGGTAGGAGATGGCCGCGAACTGCGAGGGCACGCCCGTCTCGAACGCCATGTTGAAGTCCTCCTTCCAGCCCACGACCGTGTTGTCCGTGCCGCGGAAGGAGAGATAGGCACCCCCGGAGGGGAGCAGCAGCGTGCAGGCCGAGAACTGCTTCTCGGCGGACTCGTCGAAGTCGTCGACGTACGCGCAGACGCGCACGTCGCGGAAGCGCGGGCTCGCCGCGACGGCCGCGAGCAGTCGCACGAGCCCCTCGGGGTCCCAGAGGCCGCGGGTCATCTCGTCGAAGCACTCCGCGCGGAAGAGCTCGCGCACGGGGAGCCCCTCGGGGCCACGCGCCTCCTCGCCCGGCCAGCGATAGTACGAGAGGCAGGCCAGCACGAGGCTGTCCACCTCGCCGAGCGGGCGCTCGGAGAGGGTCTCGAACTCGCGCGCGAGGTACCCGAAGAGGTTCTTCTCGTCCCGTCCTGAGCTGGCTCCCATGGCGTCCCTACTTTCTGCGCGGGCGGTAGCGACGGCGCGTGGCGTGGGCGCTGCCCTTGCGCGCGCCCGCCTTGAGGCGCTCGATCACCTCGTCGGCGCTGCCGCCCTCCACGCGCGTGCGAATCTCGACGATCTGGTCGCGGATGCGCGCTGCGGCCTCGAAGTCCATGGCCTCGGAGGCCGCGGCCATCTCCTCCTCGAGGGCGTCGAGCACGTCGGCGAGCTCCTCCTTGGAGAGGCCCGCGAGCTCCGCGGCAACCGAGCGAGCCGTCTGCTCGCTCTCCTCGTGCGCCGAGAGGCTCTCGAAGGCGCCGTGGCTGCCCGTGCCGTGCCGGTCGCGCGTCTTGCCCTCGAGCGTGGCCTCCGCCTCCGAGATGAACGACGAGACGTCGGTGATCGACTTCTTGACCGTGCGCGGGACGATGCCGTGCTCCTCGTTGAAGGCCTCCTGCAGGGCGCGGCGGCGGTTGGTCTCCCCTATCGCCACGCGCATGGAATCGGTGATCGTGTCCGCGTACATGATGACCTCGCCCTGGGCGTTTCTCGCCGCGCGACCCATGGTCTGGATCAGCGAGCGCCGGTTGCGCAGGAACCCCTCCTTGTCCGCGTCCAGGATCGCCACGAGCGAGACCTCGGGGATGTCCAGGCCCTCGCGCAAGAGGTTGATGCCCACGAGCACGTCGATCTTGCCCACGCGCAGGTCGCGGATGATGTCCACGCGGTCGAGCGTGGCGGTGTCCGAGTGCATGTAGTTCACGCGCACACCCTCGTCGAGCAGGTGGTCGGTGAGGTCCTCGGCCATGCGCTTGGTGAGCGTGGTCACGAGCACGCGCTCCTTCTTGGCCACGCGCTCCTTGATCTCTGAGATAAGGTCGTCGATCTGCCCGTTCACCGGGCGAACGTCGACCTTGGGGTCGAGAAGTCCCGTGGGGCGGATGATCTGCTCCACCTGCTGCTGGGCGACCGACTCCTCGTAGTCGCCGGGCGTGGCGGAGACGTAGATGAACTGGGGCACGCGCGCCTCGAACTCGTCGAAGCGTAAGGGCCGGTTGTCGAGCGCGGAGGGCAGACGGAAGCCGTGGTCCACGAGCGTCACCTTGCGCGAGCGGTCGCCCTCGTACATGCCGCGGATCTGGGGCACCGTGACGTGGGACTCGTCGATGATGCAGACCATGTCCTTGGGGAAGTAGTCGATGAGGGTGTAGGGTGGCTCGCCCGCCTTGCGGCCGTCGAGGTGGCGTGAGTAGTTCTCGATGCCGTTGCAGTAGCCCATGGTCTCGAGCATCTCGAGGTCGTAGCTCGTGCGCTGCGCGAGGCGCTGGGCCTCGAGCAGCCGGTCGTTGGCCTTGAGCTCGGCCACGCGCTGCTCGAGCTCCTCGTTGATGGTCTCGAGGGCGTGCGTGACCTTGGGTCGCTCGGTCACGTAGTGCGAGGCGGGCCAGATCGGGATGGCGTCGAACTCGCGCACCAGCTCGCCGGTGACGTTGTCCACCTCGGCGATGAGCTCGACCTCGTCACCAAAGAAGGAGATGCGCAGCGGGTTCTCGGCGTAGGGCGGGAACACGTCCACGGTGTCCCCGCGCACGCGGAAGGTGCCGCGGGAGAGGTCGTAGTCGTTGCGGTCGTATTGGATGTCGATGAGGCTGTGGATGAGCTCGTCTCGCTCGAGCGGCTCGTCCTTGCTCACGTTGGGCGCGAGCCCCGCGTAGTCCTGGGGGCTACCGATGCCGTAGATGCAGCTCACGGACGCCACCACGATGACGTCGCGCCGCGAGAGCAGGCTCGAGGTTGCCTGGTGGCGGAGCTTCTCGACCTCCTCGTTGATCGAGGCGTCCTTCTCGATGTAGGTGTCGGTCTGAGGAACGTAGGCCTCGGGCTGGTAGTAGTCGTAGTAGCTCACGAAGTAGACCACGGCGTTGTTGGGAAAGAGCTCGCGCATCTCGCTCGCCACCTGGGCGGCGAGCGTCTTGTTGGGCTCCATGATGAGCGTCGGGCGGTTGAGGCGCTCGATGGTCTTGGCCATCGTGTAGGTCTTGCCCGAGCCCGTGACGCCCATGAGCGTCTGGTAGCGCAGGCCGCGCTCGACGCCGTCGGCGAGCTTCTCGATGGCCTGTGGCTGGTCGCCCGCGGGCTCGTAGGGGGAGACCACGCGGAGCGGCTCGCCCGCGCCCTCGCGCCCAAAGCGCACCAGCTCGCCGCCCACGCGCTCCGGCTCACGGACCACGCTCTCGTCTGCCATCGCTCTCCTCTCAGCCCTTGGTGATTCCATCAGGATAGCTCTGCCGGTACCCCTCGTAGGCCTCGCGCACGCGCTCCACGTAGGCGCGCGTCTCGGCGTACTCGATGTCCTCGGGAATCGAGCCGCCCTCGTCGATCCAGCCCTGCACGGCACCGAGGCCGGCGTTGTAGGCCGCGATCGTCTCGTCGAGACTCGAGAGCTGGTCCTGCAGGTAGCCCAGCGTCGCGCAGCCGTACTCGATGTTGACCTCCGGGTCGGCGAGCGCGTCGGGGTCCCAGCGCTCCGGGTCCACGATACCCTGCAGCACCATGGTCTCGGCGGCTATCGGCATGACCTGCATGAGCCCGACCGCCCCCGCGGAGGAGACGACGTCCTCGTCCCACCCGGACTCGCACTGTATGACCGCGCACGCGAGCAGCGGGTCCACGCCGTGGCGCTCGCAGGCGTCCTCGATGGTCTCGGCATGGTGCACGGGATGGACGTAGCGACCGAGGCTCGTCGGGTTGGTCGCAACGGCAACGACAACGACCAGCGTAATGGCGAGAAGGGCGACGGGCAGCACGCGATACCAGCGCACGAGGCGCTCATGCCCGCCGGCGCCGCGGGACACCGCCCGCCGCGCGTCCCGCCGTGGGGTCGGCCTACGCCCAGCCATGACCGCTCCACCAGGCATGGACTCGCGCGACCAGGTCCTTCTCGGCCCCCGTATTGTCGAGCACGGTCGTTGCGTGGGCACGCAGGTAGTCCTCCGAGGGCTGACGGGCCACCCGCCGGTCAAAGTCCCCGGGATCCATGCCCCGGCCCCGTGCCCGCTCGCGGCGCACCCCGATCGGGCACGTCACCACCACGATCTCGTCGGCGAGGTCCATCATGGACTCCACGCGGTCGAGCAGCGGGACCTCCACCACGCAGCACACCGGCTCGCGCTGGCCGCAGATCCCCGAGGTGAGCATGCGGACGAGCATGGCGCGGATGTGCGGGAGCTCGACCTTCTCGAGCAGCTCGGCGGAGGTGGGGTCCGCAAAGGCGCGCCGGGCGAGAAGGGCACGGTCGAGCTCACCGGTCTTTGGGTCAACGAGGTCGTCGCCAAACGCCGCGCACACCTCCGCGACGCAGGGCTCTCCGGGTGCGAGCACCGCACGCGAGAGCACGTCGAGGTCGATGCGCCACGCCCCGAGCTGCTCCAGCTCCCGCGCGACCGTCGACTTTCCCGACGCCGTTCCCCCTGCCAGAAACACCGTGTACAACCCAGGCTCCCCTCGCTGATTCTCAACCCATCATCGCACATGCGGCGGTGCGGCGGGACGTCCAGAATATGCCGCCCTTGTCGCGGCGCCTTCTAGGAATCCTCGCCCTTGTCACGGCCCGCTCTAAGAATCCCCGCCCGTGTCCTGAGGCGTTCTAGGAAAAGCCACCCTTGTCCGGTTGAAACGGCAGAAGCCCGGACAAGGTCCACGCTTTTAAGAACGCCTCAGGACAAGGGTGGCTTATCGTAGATCGAGTCCGAACAGGCGCGCCAATTCCTAGAAGGCGTCGCGACAAGAACGGCGATTCCTGGATCTCAAACGGACAGGGGCCGGGTTTTTCGGCCTAGCAGGCGATGACGCGACCACCCTCGACGCGCCAGAGGACGGGGTCGTCGAAACGAGAGAGCTCGCGCTCGTCGTGGGTGACCCAGAGGACGGTGCGTCCGGCAAGACGGGGGACGACGTAGCCCATGACGGCGTCCACGGTCTTCTCGTCCATGCCCTTGAGCGGCTCGTCGAACAGGAACGCGTCGGCATCGGCAAGCACGCAGCGCAGCATCGCCACGCGCCGGCGCTGGCCGCCAGAGAGCTCGCGGACCGGCCGCGCGTCGCAGGGCAGCCCCACGGCCGCGCACGCCTCGCGCTCCAGCTCGAGAAACGCCGCGCGCTCCGCGCCGCGCAGACGCGCGTGCGGAAGCCGGACGTTCGCCGTGACCGTGAGGTTGTCGCAGAGGCGGTCCTCCTGGAACGTCATGGCAAGCCGCGCGACACCCGCACGCTCCACCCTCCCCGCGTCGGGCGCCTCCAGACCCGCGAGCAGACGCAGCAGCGTGGTCTTGCCGGCACCGGAGGGCCCCGTCAGCACGTGGACGCGCCCGCTCTCGAAGCTGGCGGTCGCACCCGAGAGCACCGCGATCTCCCCGTAGCGCTTCTCGACGCGCTCGATGGCAAGCCCGCAGCTCATGGCCTCGCCTCCCATCGCGCAACGACCTGGTCGAGCAGGTGGCGGAACACCGTCTCGAGCACGATGGACACCACCACGATCGCCATGGTCCAGGCGAAGAGGTCGGGCGTGTCCAGATAGACCTTGGCGTCGTAGAGATGCTCGCCGATCGTGAAGTCCGGAAGGCCGATCACCTCGGCGGCGATGCCCGCCTTCCAGGAGAGGCCGAGCGCCAGCGTCACCGCGGCGCGAAAGTACGGCAGCACCTGGGAGGCGTAGACCAGGCGCACGCGGTCCCAGCCACGCACGCCAAAGACGTCGCACATCTCGAGCAGGTATGGGTCGGTCTGACGGATGCCCTCGAGCACGTTGGTGTAGACGACGGGCAGCGCCATGACGAGCGCGATCACGACCGAGAGGTAACTCGACGAGACCCACAGCAGCACGAGGATCACAAACGACGCCACCGGCACGGCTTTCATGGCCCCCATGAGCGGGGCGAGAAGCTCGCGGATCACGCGCAGGCGACTCGCGAGCGCCGCGAGGGCCGTCCCCGCGACGACCGCCGCGAGAAACCCGACGCCGATCCGCCCGAGCGACACGCCCACCGAGGCCCAGAACTCACCCGTCGCCGCCAGCTCAACGAGACGTGCCAGCACCTCGAGCGGCCCCACGAGGATGATGCGCGCGTCGATCGCCCGCGCGCCGAGCTCCCAGACCACGAGCCAGAAGGCGACGCAGGCGAGGCGGACGGCCCACTTCCGGAGCCGCCCGTCCTTCTCGGTGCCTCTCTCGCCCGTGCGCGCCAAGCCTATGCGCCGTAGTAGAAGTCGTCACCGGGGACGGCACCGCCCACGGCCTCGGGGTTCTGGTCGGCGAGAACCGCGAGGTAGCCGGAGAGACGCTCCTTCATGTCCTCGCCGGTCACGCAGACGATGTTGCACTCGGGCAGGGCCTTCTCTGCCACCTGGGCCGGCACGATATCGTAGTCGCCCACGAGCTGCGCGGCGTCCGCCACGTTCTCGTTCACGAAGTCGACGGACTCGGCGTAGTGCTCTAGGAACGCATCCACGGCAGCGGGGTTCTCGTCGGCGAAGGCGGAGCGGACGATGGCGACGCCGGTGATCATGGAGCTCGTCTCGTCACCGGTCTGGACGCGGTCCCACTCCTCGGTGAGGTCGAGCGCCACGCGGATCTTGTCGTTTTGCGCCTGAGCGGTGGTCACGAAGGGCTGCGGCAGCATCGCCACGGCCTCGCCCTCGGCGGTCGCGAGCGCCTGGACGCACTCGGCGTGCTCGCTCTTCCACTCGATGGTCACGTCCTCGCCCACGGTAAGACCGTTCTTCTCGAGGACGTACTGGAGGCCGTACTCGGGCGTGGAGCCCTTGCCGGAGGCATAGATCGTCTTGCCGCGCAGGTCCTCGACGCTCTGGACGGTATCGCCCAGCTCGCAGATGTAGAGGACGCCGAGCGTGTTGATCGCGATGACGCGGACGCCGCCCTCGGTCTTGTTGTAGAGCGTGGCCGCGAGGTTGGCGGGCACGGCGGCGATGTCGACGGCCTCCTTGGCGATGAGCGGGGTGATCTCGTCCGGGGCGGCGTAGATGTCGAAGGTGTAGTCGTTGTCCGCGAGGTTTCCGGCGTCGACCTCGCTCATGAAGCGCACGAGGCCCATGGCGGTCGGGCCCTTGAGGGCGGCGGTGCGCACGGCGACGGGCTCCGCGTCTGCCGCGGGCTCCTCATCGGCGGCCGGCTCCTGGGCGGTCGTGCCGCAGGCGGCGAGCGCGAGCGACGCCGAGCCGGCGCCGGCGATCTTCAGGAACGTCCTTCTGTCAACTCTCATGGCGAGCCTCCCTATCGTCGATATGCGATGAAGACGATAGCACTAAGAGGTCGCGCCTCCCCGCTGGCCGCGCGCTCCCCGCCGAGCGGGGCTAGGAGCGCACCTCGAACTTGTTCTTGCAGCGGGGGCACGTCACGCGCAGGCGGCCCTTGCCGCGGGGGACGCGGACGCGCTGCTTGCACGAGCTGCAGCGGACATGCTTGTAGGAGCGCAGCTCCGTCCAGGCCGCCCGCGGGTTCTGGATCCAGGGGCGTGCGGGGCCGAGCGCCTTGAGGAACGCCTCGTTCTCACGGGCGCGGGCCCCGAGGTTCTTGGACTGGATGCGGAACATGGCGTACGCCACCAGGACGAGACCGACCCACCCGAGCCAGCTCGTCCGTGCGAAGACATTGACCAGGACGACCACGATGGCCAGGTTCACGCAGAAGACCGCAAGGTCATCTGGCCCCTGCCTTCCGCGAAGCCACTCCGCCACCTTGCGCTGCCAGTCCCCGGATGCCATGTCGTTCCTCTCTCGTTGGTCACCTTGTCTCTGATACCCGTTCTCCGCCTCTCGGTCAACCTGTCGAGTCCTTTCCTGAAAATGCACAACTTGGCAGGCCGGAAAACTCGCGAGCTGGGGGTTCTTCTCGCCCACTCCTCATAATCGCCAACTTGGCAGGGGTTTTCTTGCCATATCGGCCAAATCGCGGAAATCGCCCAAACCGCAGACGAAAAAAGCGGGGCCACCATCAGGTGACCCCGCCCACAGAGCGCTTGGCGAGAAGGACTACTCCTCGACGGTCTCCTCGGCCTCGGTCTCGACCTCAGCCTCAGCCTCCTCGGCCGGCTTGTCGCTCTCGGGGAGCGGCTTGACCTCGACCTCGGTGCCGAGGGTCTCGGCGGCGGCCTTCATGGAGAGGGAGATGCGACGACGATCGAGGTCGATCTCCATGACCTTCACCTGGACGGTGTCGCCCACGGTGCAGACCTGGGACGGCTGGTCGACGTGCTGCTTGGCCATCTCGGAGATGTGCACGAGACCCTCCACGCCCTCGCCGAGGTCGACGAACGCGCCAAAGGTGACGAGCTTGGTGACGGTGCCCTCAACGATGGCGTCGACCGGGTACTTCTTGACCAGGGAGCGCCAGGGGTCCTCGGTGGTCTGCTTGAGACCGAGGGAGATGCGCTCGCGGTTGAGATCGACGTCGAGCACCTGGACCTCGACCTCCTGGCCGACCTTGACGACCTCGGAGGGGTGGTTGACGTGGTTCCAGGAGAGCTCGGAGATGTGCACGAGGCCGTCGATGCCGCCGAGGTCGACGAAGGCGCCGAAGTCGACGATCGAGGAGACGGTGCCCTTGAGGCGCATGCCGACCTGGAGCTTGGAGAGGATCTCCTGGCGCTCGGCCTTGCGGGCCTCCTCGAGGACGACGCGGCGGGAGAGGACGACGTTGTTGCGGTTGCGGTCCATCTCGATGACGCGGGCCTCGATGCGGGTGCCGAGGTAGGCGTTGAGGTCCTTGACGCGACGAAGGTCGACGAGGGAGGCGGGCAGGAAGCCGCGCAGGCCGATGTCGAGGATCAGGCCGCCCTTGACGACCTCGATGACCTCGCCCTCGACGGTCTCGCCGGAGTTGAACTTCTCCTCGACGGCGTTCCAGGCACGCTCGTACTCGGCGCGCTTCTTGGACAGGACCAGACGGCCCTCCTTGTCCTCCTTCTGAAGGACGAGAGCCTCGATCTCCTCGCCCATGGCGACCACGTCGGCAGGGTTGACGTCCTTGCGAATGGAGAGCTCGCGGGACGGAATGACGCCCTCGGACTTGTAGCCGATGTCAAGCAGAACCTCGTCGCGCTCGATCTTCACGACGGTGCCGGTAACCAGACCACCCTCGTCGAAGTCGGTCACGGTGCCGTCGATGAGGTTGCTCATCTCCTCGTCGGAGATGTCGTCCAGCGCAAAGATGGACGAGTTCTGAATCTCACTCAAAAGTGGACCCCTTTCGAACTTCGGGGCCCCGGTCGTCATGGTCGCTGCCTGCAGTGCCAAATCGCGGCGTCTACGTGGAAACTTACATGCTCTCGGGGGCCGACAGATACGGTTGTGCGGGCCCGTTGCCCACACGTACGATAGAGTAGCGTTAATCGCGTATGATTTTCAAGCGCGAGAAGTGGGTATTTACTAATTTTCGCAAGGACGCGGCAAGAAGGAAGGGGGCATCGGCACGTGATCAAGGCGGTGCTCTTCGATCTTGACGACACGCTGCTGAGACTCAACCTCACCGCGTTCGTGGCCCGCTACGTCGCGGGGGCCTCTCGCCTGCTCGCGAGCGTCGCGCGCACGAGCCCCGTCTCCCTCGGCGTTCCCTACGTGCGCGCGTTTCTCGCCATGGACGCCCAGGACCGCGAGGACTCCCTCACCAACGAGCGACTGTTCAACCAGACCATCCTCGAGACCACGGGGATCCCGCTCGACGACCCCGTGATCGCGGACCTCATGACCTACTACGAGACGGAGATCGTGCCCGGGTTCGCGGGCGGCGTCGTGGCGGCGCGCCCCGTCACGGGCGCGCGCGAGGCGATCGAGACGGTGCACGACGCCGGCCTCATCTGCGCACTGGCGACCAACCCCACGTTCTCCCTCGCGTGCGACCGCGCCCGCATGGGCTGGGCGGGCGTGGACGAGAGCGACTTCGCGCTTGTCTCGACCTACTCCAACTCCACGCGCTGCAAGCCGAGCGTGCGCTACTACCAGGAGTTTGCCAACCAGCTCGGCGTACGCCTCGACGAGTGCCTCATGGTCGGCAACGACGCCTCCCGCGACATCGTGCGCAACGACTGCGGGCTGCGCACGGCCTACGTCGGTCACGCGCGCCCGCGCGACGCCGTCTGGCGCGGCCCCATGGAGCGGCTCGCCCGCGAGCTGCCCGACCTTGTCGCCCGCCTGGACGAGCGGGACGGGTAGGTGCCCCCGGCCGCCAAGAATCCGGAACCGCGCATTCAAAAAATGCAACCACCGCATGCGCCGGACGAGAAAAACGTCCGTTTGGACATTATTCCGGAGCTGCGCGTTCTTCTCAGCATACGTGGGTCGGGATTTATGGTCATGCCAGGCGCCTCGTGTCCTCACGGCGCGTCCAACCTGGCGACCGGCGGCATCAGCTGTCCGATGAGCACCCTGCGCGCAGCGCGCACCTCGGGATCGTTGAGGATCCTGCGCGCCTTCCGCGGAAACGCTGTGCCCTCGTAGGGCGCTATTATGGAGAACAGCTGCGCGAGCAGCGCCCTCATCGACTCCTCCCTGCGTGCATCCTTCTTCGTAAGCGGCAGGTAATGGATGTGGCAAAGCTCGTAGTCGCGCGCGCGGTCACTATCCTCGGCGAGCGCGGCCTCGTCCGCGTGGTCGCCTCCCTGATGCTCGCAGGCGGTCTCATAGCCGGGCCAATAGAAGTCGGGTCGCATGGTGCCGTGGCCCACGACCGACGCAACCTCGTCCGGCCAGACGAGAGGGACGTTCTGCAGAGGTCGCACGAGATGGCACCCTCCCAGGCGCGGCGGAAGGCAGAACGCCGCATACCAGAGCGTCTCCATGGTCGAGTTGGAGCCGTCGTTGGCGTAGGAGGTAACGAGCCTGGCGCGCTCGAGACCCCTCAGGCGCGTCGCGCTCTCAAGAAATTCGTACAGGTCGCACGTCGTGGCGATTGGCACGAGGTCGTGCGCAACCTCCCCTGTACGTGGCTCGAGAGGGTCACGCGCATACAGGCCGACGAGCTCCATCGCAAATCCAAGAAGGCGAATGATGCAGGCCTCCTTCGACAGTAGGCCGCGACGCTCTACGCCGCCCATGACGTCGGCGGCACTCACAAGCGACATCCCCGCCCCTTCCACCAGCACGTGCGTAACATCATTCCCGCAGTTCAGGAGCGGGTCACCCACAGCGGTGAGGACCTCGAGACATGCCGAGTCGGGCAGGTGCGCGAGCCCCGACGTCGCATGAACGAGCGCGGACTGACTCCTCGAGGCGTCATCGTCAAAGCGGAGACAGACCGGTCGCTGACGCGAAGGGGCAAAGATCTCGGGCGGCAGGGAGCTCGCCAGCGTCTGCGCGTCCACGGCGTTGTCGCAGCTCCGCAGCACGTCCTTCTCGGCAGGAACCAGGATGAGGTCCTCGTTCCTCCGCGCGAACCTCAGCATCCGCAACGAGTCCTCGCCCGCCAGGCAGAGTCTCTTTTCGCTCATGCGCCCTCCCCTCAGATGAGAGGAGGATAGCGGGCGAGCCTTCCCACAACCTGACGCTAGCTGCCCGCTAGGTCGCACCAATCTCCACGAAACCCTGCCGCGACGCCTCCGCCTGCATGGACGCTCTCGCCAACCGCGGCGCCTTTCATGCGAGCCCCTTTGCGAGACCATGCGGGACCTCATGCCCTACACAATTCCCGCTCCCGTCAGCCCGACCAATAATTCCGATCCACGCATGCCGAGAAGAACGCGTGGGTCGGGTATATTGTCCAAACGGACAGAAAAGCCGCACGGCGCATGCGATGGTTTCACCTTTTGCATGCGCCGCGCGGAATTCGTGGTCGGGCACCATGCGCCGCGCGGGAAGTATGGTCGGTCTGGCGAGAAGGACGACGGGCCGATGCCCTATGCCAGGCGCTTGATGAGGGCCTCGAGGCGGTCGCAGGCCTCGTCGACCTGCTCGCGCGTGATGACCAGCGGCGGCAGGAGGCGCAGGATGAAGTCGCCGATGTGGTTGAGGACGAGGCCCTCGGCCAGGCCCTCCTCCACGACGCGCGCCGCAATCGGGGCGTCGAGCTGGACGCCGCGCATGAGGCCGTGGCCGCGCACCTCGGTCACGTGATCCATGGCCGTGAGGCGATGGCGCAGGTGGCGCCCGACGGAGAGCACGTGCTCGCCCATCTCCTCGTCCACGAGGGTGGTCACGCAGGCCAGGCCCACCGCGCACGCGAGCGGGTTGCCGCCGAAGGTGGAGCCGTGGTCACCGGGAACGAGCAGGTCGGCCACCTCGGCGCGCGCCGCGACGGCGCCCATCGGGAAGCCGTCGGCGATGCCCTTGGCCATGGCCACCACGTCCGGCTCGATGCCGGAGCGCTGATAGCAGAAGGGCGAGCCGCAGCGATAGAAGCCCGTCTGGACCTCGTCGCAGATCAGCAGGATGCCCTTCTCGGTGCAGAGCTCGCGCACGTCGCGCAGGTAGTCGTAGTTGGCGTTCCAGACACCGCCCTCGCCCTGCACGCACTCGAGCATGATCGCGCAGATGCCGCCGCGCTCCACGCGCTCGCGCAGGGCGTAGATGTCGTTCAGATAGACGGTGACAAAGCCCTCGGGCAGCGGGCGGAAGCTGCGGTGGAACTTGTCCTGGCCGGTCGCCGCCAGCGTGGCGAGCGTACGGCCGTGGAAGCTCTGGCGCGCGGTCACGATGATGTCCGCGCCGCCGAGCTTGACCTCGCCCCAGCGACGGGCCAGCTTGATGGCGCCCTCGTTTGCCTCGGCGCCGGAGTTGGCAAAGAACGTCTTCCAGTGCGTGCCGGTGGAACCCATCTCGTGGCCGCCCTCGTCGGTAGTGGTGGAGAGCAGCGCGGAGAGGGACGCGGCCAGCTCGCCGCGGTTCTCGGCGTAGAAGTAGTTGCTCGTCTGCCAGAGCTTGCCGGCCTGCTCGCGCAGGGCGTCGACCACGGCGGGGTGCGCGTGGCCCAGGCTCGAGCAACCGATGCCGCCGAGAAGGTCGATGTACTCGCGACCCGCGGCGTCCACGAGCGTGGCACCGTGGCCGGAGACGAACTCGACGGGCAGGCGCCCGTAGGTGTGCATCACAAAGGTATCGTCAAGCTGTCGGTCCTCCGCGACGACAGCTGCGGTAGTGGGGTTCTTCTCGTCCTCGGACATCGGGGGCTCCCTTCGCCTGGCGGCTAGTCTCTGGTGAACATGGTACCGCAGCCGGCGTCCGTAAAGATCTCCAATAGCAGCGAATGCGGGAAGGTGCCGTTCAGGATGACGACCTCGGAGACGCCCCCGTCGAGGGCCTCCGCGATCGAGCGGATCTTGGGCAGCATGCCGCCGTCCAGCTCGCCGGACTCGAGCAGCATGTGGGTCTCCGCGCGCGTGAGGGTCTGGATGAGGGAGTTCTCGTCGTTGACGTCTCCGTAGAGGCCGTCCACGTCCGTGAGGTAGATGAGCTTGTCGGCACCCATGGCCTCGGCGATCTTGCCGGCCGCCACGTCGGCGTTGATGTTGAAGAAGCCGTCGGGCGCGCATCCCACGGTGGCCACCACGGGGATGTAGCCGTCCTCGAGGATGGTCTCGATGAGGCTCGGGTCCACCTCGCGGATGCGACCCACGCGACCGAGCTCGTGGTCCACCTGCTCGGCCTTGAGGGTCTTGCCGTCCGCGCCGGAGATGCCCACGGCGTTGTGCCCGTACTCGTTGAGCGCCCAGACGAGGTCCTGGTTGACCTTGCCCACGAGCACCTCGCGCACGGCCTCCATCGTGGCGTCGTCGGTCACGCGCAGGCCGCCCTTGAACTCGACGGGCAGGTTGAGCGCCTTGACGTGCGCACTGATGGCCTTGCCGCCGCCGTGCACGAGCACGATGCGAATGCCCAGCAGCTTGAGCATCTCGATGTCCGCCACCACCTGGCGGCAGAGCTCGGGGTTCTCCATGGCAGAGCCGCCGTACTTGATGACGAAGGTCTTGCCGGTCATGCGATGTATCCACGGCAGGGCCTCGTTCAGGAC
The DNA here is from genome assembly GCA_963928085.1 of uncultured Atopobiaceae bacterium. Lineage (GTDB taxonomy): Bacteria > Actinomycetota > Coriobacteriia > Coriobacteriales > Atopobiaceae > Thermophilibacter. The sequence goes on along the minus strand of CAWVDR010000001.1, from coordinate 434,853 downwards.
GTCGACCTTCGAGGCCGCGGCGTCGCGCTGCTGCTTGTCACGCTGCTTCATGGTTGCTCCTTAGATGCGCTGGCGAGAAGAACGGGCGGGTCGTCCAGTGCGGGACGGGGAGGCTCCGGCGCTCAGACAGCTTGGCCAAGAACGGGCCAAGAACTCGCGGCGGAACCTCCCCGTCCCGCCCCTGCGGCACCGTTCTGTGCAGGGGTGGACGAGAAGGTCCGCCGCGAGTTCTGCAAGCGCGCTCTTTGCGCCGAAGCTGTCTGAGCGCCGGATCTTCTCGTCCGCCCCGGTGGGATCAGGTGCGGTAGTCGCCGTTGATCGTGACGTAGTCGTGGGTGAGGTCGCAGGTCCAGACACGGGTCGACACCTCGCCCATGCGCAGGTCGATGGTGATGGGGATCTCCGGCGCCTCGAAGCGGCGTAGCATGTCCTCCTCGTCCATGGGAACGGTGAGTCCCGCACGGCAGACCGGAACGCCCAGAAAGTCAATGTCCACAGCGTACTGGTCAAAGGGCACGCCGCACTTGCCAGCGGCGGCCGCCACGCGGCCCCAGTTGGCGTCGTGGCCAAAGATCGCGGTCTTCACGAGCGGCGAGTTGGCGATTGCGCGAGCCACGGTATCCGCATCGGCCTCGCTCGCGGCGCCCGTGACGGTCACGGTGACGAGCTTCGTGGAGCCCTCCCCGTCCGCGGCGATCTTACGAGCGAGCTCCACGCACGCGGCGCGCACGGCGGCGGCAACGACCGGGTACGCGGGGTGCGAGAGGTCGATCTGCTCGCCGCCGGCCGCGCCCGTGGCGAGCAGGATGCAGGTGTCGTTGGTGGAGGTGTCCGAGTCAACGGTCACCTTGTTGAAGCTCTGTCCCACGGCGGCGCGCAGGGCCTCGCGCGCGGCATCGGCCGTGAGCGGGGCGTCCGTGGCGAGCACGGCGAGCATCGTGGCCATGTTTGGCTGGATCATGCCCGAGCCCTTGACGAAGCCGCCCACGTGAACGGTCACGGAAGCACCGTCAACCTGCGGGACCTCGCCCGCGATGGAGACCTCCTTGGGCACGGTGTCCGTGGTCATGATGGCGCGGGCGGCGTCATGCGCGCCGGCGGCGCTCGGCGCGAGCGCGGCGACGGCTGCCGGCACGCCCGTCTCGTAGGGCTCCCACGGCAGCGGCACGCCGATCACGCCCGTGGAGCACACGAGCACGTCCTCGGCAGCGCAGCCCAGCTCGGCGGCCACACGCTCGCAGGCGCGCTCGGCGCAGGCCAGGCCCGGCTCGCCGGTGGCCGCGTTGGCGTTGCCGGAGTTGAGCACCACGGCGCGGGCGCGGCCGTCCGCCACGTGGGCGCGGCTCACCGTGACGGGAGCGGCGCAGAAGCGGTTGGTCGTGAACGTGGCCGCGGCCACGCAGGGCTCGTCGGCCACGACGAGCGCAAGGTCCAGGCGCTCGGGGTTTCTGCGGAAGCCGGCCGAGACGCCGGATGCGCTGATGCCGGCGGCGGCGCAGACGCCGCCCTCGCAAGGTACGAAGCCGCAGGCCTCGGGCGTGTCGGGCGCCACGGGGACCGCGAGCGGTGAGAGGTCTGTCATGAGGTTCTTCTCCGTGTCAGGTGTTTCAGATGAGGGGCGCCGGGGCGAGAAGCCCCGTGGTCTCGGGAAGCCCCAGCACGACGTTGGCGCACTGAACGGCCTGTGCGGCCGCGCCCTTCCCGAGGTTGTCGATCGCGCAGGACGCGATAATCGTGCGTCGTCGTCGGTCGTCGAGCGCCACGCCCACCTGGGCGCGCGCGGTGGCGGCCACGGACGCGGTGGCGGGCATCTGTCCCGCGGGAAGCATCGTGACCAGCGGCTCGTTCGAATAGGCGCGCTCGTAGGCGGCCTGCACGTCCTCGGCGCTCACGCCGGGCGCCGCCTCCAGATAGACCGTGGAGAGCAGCCCGCGCGTGAGCGGGGCCAGATGCGGCGTGAAGACCACGGACATCTCGCGGCCCGCCACCTCGGAGAGCGTCTGCTCGATCTCCGGCGTGTGGCGGTGCTTGGCCACGCCGTACGCCTCGACGGACTCGTTGGCGTGGCAGAAATGGGTGCGCGCGTTGCAGCCGCGGCCGGCGCCGGAGACGCCGGAGATGGCGTCGGCGATGACAAGGTCACCGGTCGCGACGCCGGATGCCAGCGCAGGGGCAGCGGCAAGGGCCGTGGCCGTGGGGTAGCAGCCCGGCACGGCAACGAGCACGGCCTCCCCGGCGGCGGCGCGCTCGCCGAGGGCGGCCACGCCGGCGCGGAAGAGCTCCGGCAGGCCGTAGACCGTCTGGCCGAGGAGCTCGGGGCTCGTATGCGGGGTGGCGTACCAGGCCTCGTAGACGGCCGGGTCATGGAGGCGGTAGTCGGCTGAGAGGTCGATCACGTGGACGCCGCGCGCGAGCAGCTCCGGCGTGAGCGCCAGGCTCGCGGTGTGCGGCACGGCGAGAAACGCCACGTCCGCCGCCGCGGCGATGACGTCCGGCTCGGGCAGCGAGAGCACCACGTCGCAGCAGCCGGCCAGCGACGGGTACACGGCGTCCAGGCGCGTCCCGGCCTCCTTGCGGTCGGTTGCCATCGTAAGCTCGAGCGCGGGATGGCCGAGTACGAGTCGGCACACCTCGATCCCGGCGTATCCCGTGGCCCCCACCACACATGCCCGCACGCGCTCCATGCGACTGCCCCCTCAGACGTAGTTGACACGCCGACAATGGCACGCGCGCCCCACGTCCGTCAAGGAGCCGTCACCTGCTTGTCACATGCGAGCACCGGGCGCGCGTCCTTCTCGGCTGACCGCAGTGCGCAATCCGGCATTACCAGAAAACCCGATCTGCGCACGCTGCCTGACGCCCCGCGGATCGCGTAACTCAGAAAACGTGTCCATATGGACAAGAATCCCGACTTACGCGAGCACATTTACAACAGCGACATCGCGTAACTCGGGATTCTAGGCAACAGGCGAGAAGGACGCGCGGCCGCGGACCCTAACGCAGGACGACGCCGGCGCGAACGCGCTCGACCGCCTCGTCGCCGAGGAAGTGGCGCACGATCTCCAGGCCGAAGAGCATTGCCGTTCCCGCGCCCTGGCTGGTGATCAGGTTGTCGTCCACGACGACCGGCTCGTCGGCGAGAAGCTCGGCACCGTGCTCGGCGAGCACGTGCTGGAAGCCGGGGTTGGAGGTGGCACGCCGTCCCTCGAGCAGACCGAGCTCGGCCAGGATCGACGGGGCTGCGCAGATCGCGGCGACCGGCCTGCCCGCAGCGGCAAACGCACAGACGGCCTCGCAGAGCGGCTCGCACGCGCGCAGGTTGGGCGTCCCGGGGATGCCACCGGGCAGAACCAGCATGTCATAGTCATCGAACGAGAAGCCCTCGTCGGCGATCGAGCGGTCGCAGACGATGGTCACCTCATGCGAGGACGTGACCGTCCGCTCCGGCGTGATGGCCACGGTGTCGCACGGCACGCCGGCACGGTAGAGCAGGTCCACCACCGTGAGACCCTCGATCTCCTCCAGGCCGGGCGCCACGAACACGGCCACGCGTGCGTCGCTTGCCTGCTTGAACATGATGCCTCCCTACGACAAGGGCCCCGCCAGCGTGCGCCGACGGGGCCCGGGGCTCCGAGTGCGAGACGCGCGGCTACTCCTCGTCGATGCCCGCGTTGATGGCGTCAGCGATGGCGGCCGGGTCGTCCGTGCCGTGGACGAGGTTCTTGAACTCGTCCTTCATCAGCAGCACGGCGGTCTTGGAGAGGAGCTTGATGTGGGTGGTGCCGGCCTCGCCGCCAGGGACGAGCAGGGCAATGGCGACGTCGACGGGCTTCTCGTCAAAGCTCGGCCACTCGAGGGCGTGGTCGTTCTTGACGACGATGACGGCGGCGTCCTTGATGTCGTCGGACTTGGCGTGCGGCACGGCAAAGCCGTCGGTCATACCGGTCTCGCCCATGGCCTCGCGCGCCATGAAGGCGTCGTAGACGGCGTCGGCGTTGTCGGTGATGCCAAACTCGGCGGCCTTGTCGGAGACAAAGCGCAGCAGCGCCTCGCGGGACTCGAGGTTCTGGTTGACGAAGACGCTCTTCTCGCTGACGAACTGGCTCATGTAATCTCCTCCATCACGGATATGCGCCCCAGGCGCTTGAATACGCGGCCTTATTCTACCGTAGTGCGCCCCGTTCGCGTGCGTGACGACACATTTGTCGCAGCCCCCGCACGAAGCATGACCGCCACGGACACGCTCGCCAGGCCCATGATGCACATGGCAAAGAGAACGGGCACGAAGGAGCCCAGCATGGTGGAGAGCAGACCAGACCCCCATGACCCCACAACTGACCCGAAGATGCTGTAGGTGTTCACGACAGCCATGTTTTCTGCCATGTTGCTCTGGCCCCACTCCGTGCGCGTCACGAAGGGCATGGACACCACTGCCGCACCCCAACCGATCCCCGTAACGAGACATGCGACCGTCTGCAGCGGAAGCGAGGTCAGGAGGAGCGACGCCACAAGCGAAAGCGGGCCGGCGACGCCAAGCACCGCCATCGCAAACATTGCGGGACCGCGCCCCAGCCGGTCGAGCGCGGCGCCCCCGCACAGGCGCCCGATGCCGCTGCCGATGTTGACGAAGCCTATGACGAACGCGGCGGTCATGTCGTCCGCGCCAAGTGACAGGGGCAGCTCACGCCCTATGCCGGTCACCCCCATCCCCACGCTCCCCATGAAGAAGAGGAAGGCGTAGAGCAGATAGAACGACCTGTCGCGCAGCATCTCCGCAAGCCCGGCATCCCGATTGCCGCCAGCGGACCCGTCTCCCCCGCGGTCGGAGTCGGGGGCCAAACCGGAGAGCGCAGCCCCCTCCCGAGCGGTGGGAGGACGCACGACAAGAGCCGTCAGCATCACGGCAGCCGCAAACAGCACGCCGGTGCCAACGAGAACCAGGCGCCAGTCAAGCATGGAATACAGCTGCGTCATCACCGGCCCCAGCACGAAGCCGCCGCATCCAAAGCCCATGAGGGCAACGCCCTGCGCCATGCCAGGGCGATCGGGGAACCAGGCGGTTACCGTGGGGATCACGATGTTGTAGACGACGCCGATACCCAGGCTCGACACCACACCGTAAAAGGCCACCGTTGAGAGCAGGCTCGTCGCACCGCCCGCCAACGAGGTTCCGATAAATCCTGCAAGCAGAAGAGCTGCCCCCAGGAGGAGACCCGGCCGATCGAGCCCACGGCGCTCAAGCTCTCCGGAAACGAGACATCCCACGGTGAACGAGATGATGGAGAGCGCAAATATCAGCGTCATCCCGGAGACGTCCCAGTCAAAGACGACCTTGAGCGGGGCGAGAAGGACCGAGTATGCATAGATGAGTCCCAGGAGCAGGAGCAGGAGCGCCCCCGCCATCAGCACTAAAGGACGACGAAGCTGCGTTGACATGGGCGCTGTCTCACACTCCTGACTCCGCGTGCGCGGCAGCGACGCGAACCGCCCACTCCTCCAGGCGATCGGGATGGAAGGTGTAGTTGTCCGTCGTGTTGAGGGCGTCGAGGGCGGTCATGTCCTCGTCGGAGAGCTCGAAGTCAAAGACCTCGCTGTTGGACCTGATTCGCTCCTCGCGCATCGACTTGGGCATGGTGACGAAGCCATGCTGGAGAGCCCATCTCACGCAGATCTGACCTACGTCCTTGCCCAGACGCTCGGCCATCTCCACCACGTGCTGGTCACGCGCGACCTTCCCTCGCCCGAGCGGGGCCCACGCCTCGAGCTGTATGCCGCGCTCGCGACACCATGTGACGGTCTCGCGCTGCTGGTAGGTCGGGTTTAGCTCAATCTGGTTGACGTGGGGAACCACGCTCGCGCGCTCGAGAAGCACCTCGAGATGGTGCACAAGGAAGTTAGAGACGCCGATGGCACGCACGCGGCCGGCGGCATACAGCTCCTCGAAGGCGCGCCAGCTGTCCCAGACGCGCTCGCGCCAGGCATCCTCGAAACCTCCGACCTTGGGCCAATGAATCAGATAGAGGTCGAGATAGTCCGTCCCCAGATCGCGACACGTCTTCTCGAATGCCTTGAGCGCCGACTCGTACCCTTGGTCGACGTTGCGCAGCTTGCTCGTGAGGAAGAGCTCCCCGCGAGGTATCCCAGATTCGGCGATGACGCGCCCCAACAGGTCCTCGTTGCCGTATTGGGCAGCGGTGTCAATGTGGCGGAACCCGGTCTCGAGCGCACAGCATATGGCGCGCTCCCCCCGTTCGTCATTGGGAACCATGTACGTCCCGAAACCAAGGCAGGGAATCTCCACGCCGTTGGACAGCACGTAACGGTCGCATTTTCCCGTCAACCGTACATGCGGTTGAGCGAGCTTGCCACTTCCTGTAGCCGTCACGTCAACGGGCACCACAGTCTTCGGACCAGCTTCCATGTCATCCTCCAAAGCGATTCTTAGAAAAGCTCCCGGCCCCTCCCGAGATGGGGCCGGGAGCACCTGCCTGCGTGGGGCGCGCGGGGTCGAGGGCGCGCGCCCCGGGGTGGGATACGGTAGTCTAGCGGGCGTTCTTGAGGATCTGCTCGATGTCCTCGACGTGCAGCTCCATGAAGGCGCCGGCGTGGTCGCCGCCGCGGGCCTCCACGGCCGAGACGGCCATCTCGTGGATCTGCTCGTCGGTGGGGTTCACGCCCGCCTCGGAGAGCGAGGTCGGCATGCCGATCGAGTGGCACCACTGGTCCCAGGCCTCGATGCCGCGCAGCGCCGTGGCGCGCACGTCGTCGAAGTCGTTGACCACGCCGAAGACGTTGACGCCGAACTGGGCGAAGCGCTCCGGGCGCACGTCCAGGACGTACTTGGCCCACGTGGACCAGATGGCGGTGAGGCTCACGCCGTGGGCCATGTCGAACATGGCACCGAGCTCCTGGCCGATGGCATGGGACGCGAAGTCGCCCACCAGGCCGGTGCCGGTGAGGCCGCAGTGCGAGAGCGAGCCGGCCCACATGAGGTTGGCGCGCGCCTCGTAGCTCGTTGGGTCGGCCAGGGCGGCCGGAACGGCGGCGCGCACGGTGCGCATGAGGCCCTCGGACATGGCGTCGATGAGCTGCGTGCCCTTCTCGCGGGTGAAGTAGCGCTCCATCGTGTGCATCATGATGTCGGCGCCCGGGGCAGCCGTCTGGAAGGCGGGCAGCGAGTAGGTGAGCTCGGGGTTCATGATCGCGAAGAGCGGGCGCGCGCACTCGTGGTTGTAGGAGCGCTTGAGGACCTTCTCGCCCATCGTGTCGATGTCGATGACGGTGGAGTTGGAGGTCTCGGAGCCGGTGCCGGCGAGCGTGGAGACGGCGCCGAGCTTGGCGATCTTGTCGGTGGTCACCTTGTGGAGGAAGAGGTCCTCGAGCTCGAAGTCGTTGGCCAGGCCGTAGGCGATGGCCTTGGAGGAGTCGATGGCCGAGCCGCCGCCGATGGCGAGGACGAAGTCGACGCCCTCGCGACGGCAGAGCTCGACGCCCTCCTTCACGAGCGACAGGCGCGGGTTGGGGACGACGCCGTCGAACTCGACGTAGCCCACGCCGGCCTCGTCCATGCTCTTCTCGATGCGGTCGAGCAGGCCGGTGTCGCGGACGTAGTCGCCGCCCCAGTGGATGAGTGCCTTGGTGCCGCCGCACTCCTTGATCAGACGACCGGTCTCGCACTCGGTGTCCTTGCCGAAGACGACCTTGGTCGGGACGAGATACTCAAAATTAACCATTGCAGCAAGATCCTTTCTGTAAGGAAGCCTGTGGTTCGAGAAAACCGCGGAGGGATGCCGCCTGCCGCGGGGGCGGGTCATGCCGACCGCGAGTTCCGCAGCCGCACCCTTTGCGGCGAGGACTGTCCGAGCGCAGCGGCATGACCCGCCCCCGCCCGGAGGGTCGCCTACTCCGCGGTGAAGTACATCGAGATGCCCTGGCCTCCGCCGATGCACATGGAGACCATGGCGTCGCGCTTCTCGGGGTGACGGCGGGCGAGCTCGTAGGCGCACTTGATCGCGAGGACCGTGCCGGTGGCGCCGATGGGGTGGCCGAGGGAGATGCCGCCGCCGTAGATGTTGACCTTCTCCTGGTCGAGGCCGAGGTCGCGGGCCACGGCGTAGGCCTGGGACGCGAAGGCCTCGTTGATCTCGAAGAAGTCGATGGCGGTGAGGTCGAGCTCGAGCTTCTCGGCCAGCTTCTTGGACGAGAAGTACGGCGAGTAGCCCATGAGCGACGCGTCGTAGCCGGCGATGGCGAAGCCGCGGATGGCGACCATCGGGGTGCAGCCGAGCTCCTCGGCCTTGGCGCGGGTCATGATGACCACGGCGGCCGCGGCGTCGTTCAGGGAGGAGGAGTTGCCGGCCGTGACGCTGCCGGTCCCGTCGGTGACGAAGCACGGGCGGAGCTTGGCGAGGCTCTCGGCGGTCACGCCCTCGCGCGGGCCCTCGTCGGTGTCGAAGACGGTGACGGCGCCCTTGCGGCCCTTGACCTCGACGGGGACGATCTCCTCGGCGAAGACGCCGTCGGCGACGGCCTTGCAGGCGCGCTGCTGGCTGCGGGCGGCGAAGGCGTCCTGCTCCTCGCGGCTCACGTTGAACTTCTTGGCGACGTTCTCGGCGGTGACGCCGTTGTGGGACATGTCGAGCGGCCAGGTGAGGATGTCGATCACGCCGTCCTCGAACTGCTTGTGGCCCATGCGGGCGCCCCAGCGGGCGTCGGTCACGTAGTACGGGAGCTGCGAGAGGCTCTCGGAGCCGCCGGCCACCACGACCTCGGCCTGACCGGTCTGGATCTCCATGATGCCGTCGGCGATGGACTGGAGGCCCGAGCCGCACTGGCGGTTCACGGAGTAGGCGCAGGTCTCGTTGGGGAGGCCGGCCTTGAGGCTGATGGCGCGGGCGACGAAGCCGTTGGGGCCCCAGGAGCCCACCTGGCCGATGATGCACTCGTCCACGGCCGCCGGGTCGATCCCGGCGCGCTTCACGGCCTCGCCCACGACGAGGGCGCCCATGTCGATGGCGGAGACGGTCTTGAGGCTGCCGCCGAACTTGGCGATCGGCGTGCGGGCGCCGGAGACGATGACGATGTCGTCGGGGCGCTTGTCAAAGGTGCGGTTGCTCATGTTCTTCCTTCCTGGAGGGTTGCGGTTCGGGGCCCTTCTCGCCGGGCGCTACTCGTAGTCGTAGAAGCCGTGGCCGGACTTGCGGCCCAGCTTGCCGGCATCGAGCAGCTCCTTGAAGATCGGGGCGGGACGATAGAGGTCGTCGTGGTCGTAGCCCTCGTAGAGGTTCATGAGGGAGGCGTAGACCACGTCGATGCCCGAGAAGTCCATGAGCTCGCAGGGGCCCATCGGGTGGTTGCAGGCCAGCTTCATGGCCGTGTCCACGTCCGCCGGGGAGACGCCCTCGGAGACGAGCCAGGCACCCATGTTCTCGTAGGGGTTGATGATGCGGTTGACGATGAAGCCGGGGGTGTTGGGGGCGGACACGGCGGTCTTGCCGATGGCCTCGGCCAGCTCGCGGGTGGCCTCGTAGGCCTCGTCGGAGGTCTTCTCGCCGCGGATGATCTCGACGAGCTTCATGACGGGCGCGGGATAGAAGAAGTGCATGCCCAGGACGGACTCGGGGCGGCTCGTGGCGGCGGCGATCTCGTCGATGTCGATGCCGGAGGTGTTGGTGAGAAGGACGGCACCCTCGTCGGCGTTGGCGTCGACCTGCTTGAAGGTGGCCTGCTTGAGGTCGAGGCGCTCGGGGACGGCCTCGATCACGAACTTGGCGCCGGCGAGCTGGGCGTAGTCAGTCGAGTAGGAGAGGCGACCGAGCACGGCGTCGCACTCCTCCTGGGTCATCTTGCCCTTGGCGACCTTCTTCTGCATGAGGCCGGCGACGAGCGCCTGGGCCTTGTCGAGCGGCTCCTGGGCGATGTCGAGGTTGACGACGGTGAGCCCCGCCTGCGCGCACGCCTGGGCGATGCCACCTCCCATGAGGCCGGAACCGATGACCGCTACCTTGACGTTCTCCATTGCTTGCTCCCTTTCTCTTCTTGACCAGTTGCTTCTGGGGTGTGCCTTACGCGCCGAACGACTCGGCGAAGCCGCACGGGCCGTCCGTGCGGAAGAGCGCGGCGTCCATCTCGCGCAGGTCGGGCGAGACGATGGGCGAGAAGTCCATCATGTCGAGCACCTGCGTCTGGAGGTCGACGCCCGGGGCGATCTCGGTGAGCATGACGCCCTCGGGAACGAGCTCGAAGACCGCGCGCTCCGTGACCACCACGACGCGCTGGCCCTTCCTGCGCGCCGCGGGGCCGTTGAAGGAGAGCTGGCCCACATGAGAGACCATCTTCTTGATGGCGCCCTCCTGAAGGATGGTGAGCTTGCCGTCCGAGAAGTCGTAGCGCGCGCCCTTGGCGGTGAAGGTTCCGAGGAAGACGACCGTCTTGGCGTTCTGCGTGATGTCGACGAAGCCGCCGGCGCCGGCGCAGCGCGGGCCCATCTTGGTGGAGTTGACGTTGCCCTCGCCGTCGAGCTCGCCCATGCCCATGTAGGTCACGTCGACGCCCGCGCCGTCGTAGTAGTCGAACTGCTCGGGGTGGCTCACCATGGCGAGCAGGTTCTGGCCGATGCCGAAGTCGATGCCGCCGAGCTGGACGCCGCCGTAGATGCCGCTCTCCACGGTGATCATCACCTGGTCGGAGAGGCCCTCCTCGGCCACGACGCGGCCCACCATGTCGTTGGGGATGCCGGTGCCGAGGTTGACCACGCAGCCCGGGTAGAGCTCCTTGCAGCCGCGTCGGGCGATGAACTTGCGCTCGTTGAAGGGCGCGGGCTCCACCGCGGAGGCGGGCACACGGAGCTTACCCACGTAGGACGGGTCGAAGTAGATGGAGGACGTCATGCGGTGGTCCTCCTCCGGGTTGGGGCAGACCACGACCTTGTCGATGAACACGCCGGGGACGGTCACGTCCTTGGGGTTGATCGTGCCGGTCTGGGCGACCTCGCGCACCTGGGCGATGACCTGGCCACCGTAGCGCTTGGTGGCGAGCACCGCGTTGAAGACCTCGAGCTTCATGGCCTCGTCGGTGGTGGTGAGGTTGCCCATCTCGTCGCAGGCGGTGCCGCGGATCAGGCACACGTCGATGGGGACCTCGTGGTAGAACATGTACTCCTCGCCGTGGAGCTCGATGACCTCGGAGATGTCGGGGAGCCCCTTGGTGCGCTCGTTCATCTTGCCGCCCTCGACGCGCGGGTCGATGAAGGTGCCCAGGCCGACCTTGCTCATCTTGCCCGGCAGGCCGCACGCCATGGAACGGTAGAGCTGGGCGATCTGGCCCTGCGGCAGGCAGTAGGCCTCGACCTGGTTGTTGGCGATCATGTCCATCCAGCGCGGCTGGAGGCCCCAGTGGCTGCCGATGATGCGCGTCACGAGGCCCTCGTGGGCGAGGTGCTGGATGCCGCGGGCGCGGTCGGACTGGCCGCACGAGTGCAGCAGCGTGAGGCCGCAGGGGTGGCCGGTCTCGAGGAAGCGCTGCTCGATGGCCTTGAGGTTGGACTCGGAGGCCGAGACGAGCGTCATGCCGATCGTGCAGATCGTCGCTCCGTCCGGGATGGAGGCTGCCACCTCCTCCGGGGTGACGAAGGTTGCCGCGAGCGCGTTTGCTGCCATGAGCTACCTCTCCTCTGTCGTTGGGGTCTTGAGCGAGTCGAGCACGAGGGCGCGGACCGCGCGGCGGTCGGGCTTGTCCCCGCGCGTGGTGGGAATCGCGTCCACGAAGACCACGTGGACGGGGATCTTGAAGTGGGCGATGCGGCCGCGGAGGGCGTCGGTGAGCTCGCGCTCGGTGGGCGCGGTCCCGGGGGCGCTCACCACGGCGGCCACGGGGACCTCGCCGTAGAGCTCGTCGGGGATACCGGCGGCGCAGCAGGCCGAGACGAACGGCAGCTCGCAGATGACCTCCTCGAGCGCCGAGCACCAGACCTTCTCGCCGCCGCGGTTGATCATGTCCTTCTTGCGGTCGACGACCCAGACCATGCCCTCGGCGTTGGCGCGGGCCATGTCGCCGGTGGCGAGCCAGCCCTCCGCGTCCGGGCCGGGCGCGGTGCCCCCGTAGTAGCCCTCGGTGACGCAGGCGCCGCGGAGCATGAGCTCGCCCGTCTCGCCGGGCGCGACCTCGGCACCGGACTCGTCCACGATCTTGGCGTCGACGCCCGGCACGGGCTTGCCCGTGGCGCCGGCGTAGACGGAGGTGGGCGAGTCGAGCGGGAAGAGCAGGGCCGGCGAGGCGGTCTCGGTCATGCCGTAGACCACCTGGAAGGTGGCCGTGGGCATCCACTCGTGGAAGGCCCGCATGGCCGGCAGCGGCTCGTAGCTCGAGCCCGAGAGCATCGCGCGGACGCTCGGCAGCTCGGGGAACTCGTCGCGCAGGGGCAGGAGCTCGGCGAAGGAGGTCGGCGAGCCGTGCAGGTAGGTGATCTCGTCGTCGCGCACGCAGGTGAGCACGCGGCGGGCGTCGAAGAGGCGGTGCAGGTAGGTCGTGGCGCCCACGTAGACGAACTGGACGAGAAGCGCGATGAGCCCGGTCACGTGGTAGATGGGAATCGGTATGAGGCAGCGGTCCTCGGGCGCGGTCCCCATGAGGCGCGCGTAGACCATCGCGGCGTGGCAGACGTTGTAGTTGCGCAACACGACGCCCTTGGCCGCCGAGGTGGTGCCGCTCGTGAACATCATGATCACGGGATCCTCGGGCCCGCCCGCGGCGTCGACGCCCTCGCCCGAGAAGCCGGCGAAGCCGTAGCCGTCCGCGACGCCGCGCGACCACACCACGGGGACGCCCAGACCCTCGAACGAGGGGGCCCAGGACCCGAACTCCTCGCCCGCCACGAGTGCGGACAGGTCGGCGGCGCGCACGAGCGAGAGCACCTCGGGCTCGCGGTACTTGGTGGGCATGGGGACGCACACGGCGCCGAGCTTGGAGATCGCGTAGAGCGTGACGGCGAACTCGAGGTCGGCGTGCATGAGCAGGCCCACGTTGTCCCCGCGGGAGATGCCCGTGGAGGCGAGGTGGGCGGCGAGCTCGTCTACGCGGGCGAGAAGCCCCGAGAAGCTCGTGGCGCGGTGCCAGTCGTCCACGATCGCCGTGGCGTCGGGGGTGCGACGGGCCGTGTCGAGCAGCATGTGGTAGAGGCTGGCGGGAAGGTCGTCATAGGTGACGACGGCACGACCGCCGAAGGACCGCGGGGACATCCCCCGCTGCAGCGCGCGGTTCCAGCACGCGGAGCCCGAGATCACGAGCGCTCCCCTCCCAACTGGCTTCCGATCGACAGCAGCGAGAAGGTCCTTCTCGCCGCCAGGACGAAGTTCTCCTCGGCGTGCGCGAGCACGTCGGAGAGGGGCGCCGCGTCGATGACGGTGGGGACGAGCGCGTCGACGCCACAGCCGTGAAGCTCAGTGGCGTTCGCGTCCATGCCGCCGACGATCGCGACGCAGGGGACGCCCGCCGCCCGGCAACGCGCGGCGACGCCGCTGACCACCTTGCCGTGGGCGGACTGCGCGTCGGCGTGGCCCTCCCCCGTCACGCACAGCGCGGCGCCCTCGAGGGCGTCGTCGAGCCCGACGAGGTCGAGCACCCACTCGACGCCGGGGACGACCTCGGCGGAGAGGAACAGGCGGGCGGCCGCACCGAGGCCTCCGGCCGCGCCCATGCCGCCCTCGTGGGCGACGAGCGTGCCGAAGGTCCGCTCGAGCACGGTCGCGTAGGAGCGCATGCCCGTCTCGAGGCGCTCGAGCACCTCCGGGGAGGCGCCCTTCTGCGGGCCGAAGACGTAGGTGGCACCGCGCTCGCCGACCAGGGGGTTGTCGACGTCGCACATGACGTGGAAGCGGGCGGCGCGCAGGCGCGCCTCGAGCCCGGAGAGGTCGATCGAGGCCACGCGCTCGAGGTCGGCGCCCCAGCCGCGGAGCTCCGCGCCCCCGGCGTCGAGGAAGCGCGCGCCCAGGGCGCGGGCGAAGCCCATGCCACCGTCGTTGGTGGCGGAGCCGCCTATGGCGAGCGAGACGTCGGTGGCGCCGTGGTCGAGGGCGTCGAGGACGAGCTGACCCGTGCCGTAGGTGCTGGCGCGCAGCGGGTCGAGCGCCTCGCGCGACACGAGGGTTATCCCCGAGGCGGCAGCCATCTCGATGACGGCGCGGTTGCCGGGCAGAAGGCCGTACGTGGCCCGGACGGGATCGCCGAGCGGGCCCTCGACCTCGGCCGAGACGAGGCTTCCGCCGGTTGCCGCAACGACCGCCTCGACCGTGCCCTCGCCGCCGTCGGCCACGCCGAGACCAAGGCACTCGACGTCGCCGAACGCGGCGCGGGCCTCAGCCTCGAGCAGCTTCGCCGCACGTGCCGACGAGATCGTCCCCTTGAACGAGTCGCATGCGAAGACGAAGCGCGTCATGGCGTCTAGTCCGTCTCCTCCATCTTGCCCTCGCCGAACTGATAGCGGCCCGAGGAGCCGAAGAGGCGCATGTAGCGGGCAAGCCACTCGGTGGCCTTCTCCTCGGCGGCGACGGAGAGCAGGAGGTAGTCCGGACGCTCGTTCTCGGCCATGTACTCACGCAGGGCGGCGACGTAGGCGGCCGAGTAGTCGGTCCAGAGGTTGATCTTGTTGATGCCGCCCTCGACGGCGCGACGGAAGTTGTCGTCGCCGGCGCCGGAGCCGCCGTGGAGCACGAGCGGGTAGTCCTCGCCGAGGGCCTCCTTGATCTCGGCCAGGCGGCCGAAGTCGAGCTGGGGGACGTAGTCGGCGGGGTACTTGCCATGGGCGGTGCCGATGGCCACCGCGAGCGCGTCGCAGCCGGTGCGCTCGACGAACTCGACGGCCATGTCGACCTTGGTATACATGTCATCGGAGCGGCCATCACCGTCGGCCGCCTGGCCGACATGGCCGAGCTCGGCCTCGACGGACGCACCATTGGCGTGCGCGAACGCCACGACCTGCTGGACGCGGCGGATGTTTTCCTCGAAGGGCAGGCTGGAGGCGTCGCACATGACGCTCGAGAAACCAGCCTTGATGCAGCGGCAGATGTCCTCGAACTCGGCGCCGTGGTCGAGGTTCAGGGCCACGGGGACGTTCAGGGGCTCCGCCAGGGCCTCCACCATGGGGACGAAGGCCTCGGGAATCGCGTTCATGTGGATCTGACGCGGAGAGACGTCGATGATCAGCGCGGACTTCTCGGCCTCCGCCGCGGCGAGCGCGGCGCGAACCATGTTGAGGTCCGGGCAGTTGGGGGCGGGAACGGCATAGTGGTTGACGCTGGCGTGCTGAAGCATTTCTCTCATGGAGACGTACATGGTGGGCTCTCCTTCTAAAGCCGATTCCCATACGGGCCGTCTGGCCCGATTCTTAGAAAAAGGGCGGGGGAGGTTTTCCCCTCCCCCGCCGCATGGCAGGTGGTGGTACTAGCCGAGCAGCTTGTCGAGGACGCCGTTGCCGGCCATCTCGGCCTCCTGGTCAACCGGCTTGCGGAGCAGGAAGTAGAGGGTTCCGGTGACGATGGCGCCAGCGAACCAGAACAGGATGAACTGAAGCGGGTTGCTCATCATGGCAATGACGAACACACCGCCGTGGACGGCAGCAGACTCGAGGGCGAAGTAGCCGCAGAGGCCGCCGGAGATCGCGCCGCCGATCAGGCAGGGAACGAGGCAGCGCCAGGTGTCCTGCACGAGGAACGGGATGACGTACTCCTGGATGTAGCAGCAGGCCAGGACGAGGCCGGAGATCGTGGTCGAGCGCTCCTTGTCGGTGAACTTCTTCTTGCCGGTGAAGCGGTCGATGATCTGGGCGATGCAGACGCCGAGCGGGTTCTGCATGCCGCCGCACATCTTGCAGGCAGCAGGCCCGAGGATGCCATCGGCGTTGAGGCCGTTGGCGACGAGGGCGACGGCCTTGGAGATCGGGCCGCCCTGGTCGGTAGACATGCCGGCGCCAATCGCGGCGCCGAAGACAAAGCCACCGACGCCCTGAAGGTTGGTGAGGGCACCCGTGATGATGTTCATGATCCAGCTGATGGGCACGCCGACGATGTACCACATGACGAGCGACGTCACGCCAGTCGAAATCACCGGGATCAGCAGGATCGGGAAGACCGAGGACACGTCCGTCGGGACCTTCTTGGAGAGATCCTTGAGCCAGATGGTGATGTAGCCGGCAATGAGGCCGCCGATGACGGCGCCGAGGAAGCCGGCCTTGATCGTGTTGGAGATGACGCCCACGGCGAAGCCGGGAGCGAGGCCGGGCTTGTCGGCCAGGGCCCAACCGATGTAGGCACCAATGATGGGGACGGAAACATCGAAGATGGCCGCACCGATAGCATACACGACCATGGCGAGCGTGTACTGGGTGTAGTCACCCACGGCAGCCATGTCCGCGGCGATGTTGTAGCCGCCCATGGCCTTGGCGATGCCCTCGAGCACGCCGCCGCCAACAATGAACGGAATCATGTAGGAAATGCCCGTGAGAACGGCGTCCCAGGCAATTCCGGCCTGGCTCTTCTTCTTCTCGTTCTTGCGCTTAATCTCAGCCATTAGCTAATTGCCTCCAATACTTCTTCCACAACCCCGGCGGCCGTCTCAACCGTCATGACCTCTTTCGTCCTGCAGCTGAGCGTCGGAATGGGATCAAAGCGCTCAGGGTTCTTGATCTTGATGTCGGCTGCGATGATTGCCGCATCCGCACGAGCAAGATCCTCGTCGGTGATCACGTTCTCCATACCCGTGGCGCCCTGGGTCTCGATCTTGGCCTCGCAGCCAGCAGCCTCGATTGCCTTGGTCAGGGACTCGGCGGCCATGAACGTGTGCGCGATGCCAATCTGGCACGCAGTGACGCCGACGATGTACTTCTTCTCTGCCATTTCCCCTCCTCTCACATGTGATTTGCGACCCGATTCGCTTGACCCTCCTGGCCCCAACCTCGGGCTTCTACTCGTATTGGAGGTCTCTGTGCGTCAATCATATTTCCTCCACAGTATTCGGAAGGCGTAATGCGCTATTTGGGGCACTATTCATAGCTTCTGCATATTATGTTCGTTTATTTGTTCGCTTTTTACAGGATTCTTGTGAAGTCTTGACAGCTATACGGAACTGCGACACATTTCCTACATAATTACGCTAGTCGAGGAGCGCCGTAAGTCACGGCGCGGACAGGAGGGGCCGTGTCCAAGCAGACGTCCGGCGAGGCACTCGTCATTCGAGCCAAGGTTTTGCTACCCGCCATATATACCTTCATGGGCGCGTGTCTGCTTCTCGCAGGCATACTTGCGCTCACTCAGCCGCTCCCCCATGCCGACAACCCGATATTCATGCGCGTCGCGCTCAGTGGCCTTGGGATACCCTTCTCCATCTGGATTCTCGTCTCAAACGTCCGCAAGATCTATCTCAGGCGCAACGCGATCGTCATCGACGAGCACGGCATCACCGACAACACCGGCAGCATGGCACCCGGGTTCGTCGCGTGGGACGAGATTGAGGACGTCCACCTGCTCAAGCTCAAGGACGACACCTTTCTCTGCGCCACCCCGACGGACTACATCAGCTGGTCCGCGCGCCTGCGGCGCGGGCAGCGGCGCCTCGCGCAGGCAAACCTCGACGCCGGCTTCGCCCCGATCAGAATCCAGTTCAAGAAGGCGACCGAGCGCTACACTGCTGCCGACGGCCTCGCTGCGGTGCGCCGGTTCCACCCCGAGAAGGTCTCGAAGGTCAGAAAGCCCAAGTACTAAGCCCTAGGAGAGATCGGCCGCATGCTCGACGTCATCATCAAGGTCTCCTCGTTCGTCTTCATCATCCTCGTTGGCATCGCGGCGGCGCGCAGCGGCAAGTTCGGCCAGGGCGCTGACCGCCTCATCTCGCGCATCGTCTTCAACCTCACGCTCCCCTGCGCCATCGTGCGCGCCTTCCAGTCAGCCGAGCTCCGTCCGGAGCTGCTCGGTCTCATCGTCGTCGGCTTCCTCGCCAACGTGATCCCGTTCTTCGCCTCCTACGTCGTCTACCGCTCGCGCCCCCTCGAGGAGCGCATCTTCCAGCAGGCCAACGTCTGCGGCCTCAACATCGGGTGCTTCGCCCTCTCCTTCGTCCAGGCGTTCTTCCCCGCCGCCGGCGTCGTCGCAACGTGCCTCTTCGATGCCGGCAACTCGCTCATGGGAACGGGCGGCACCTGGGCACTCATGCGCTCTCTCGTGCTCGGGACCGACCACGACCGCCTCAGCGACCGGTTGAGAGTGTTTGCGCGCACGCTCTTCTCGTCCGTGCCGTTCGACTGCTACGTCGTGCTTATCGTCATGGGGCTCGCCGGGACGAGACTGCCCGAGCAGGTCATCACCCTCATCGGCCCGATAGCAGATGCAAACGCATTCCTTTCGATGTTCATGATTGGACTTATGATAAGGTTCAGCGTTGATGGGAAGAAGGCGGTCGAGCTCGCGCGCCTCTTGGGCTGGCGTCTTGCCTGCTCCGCCCTCCTGACCGTCTCCGCCCTGCTCGTCCTGCCCTTCGAAGGCGTCGCCCGTCAGGTTCTCGTCGTCCTCGCCTGGGCGCCCGCAGCCTCCACAGGTCCACTCTACACACTCTGGGCCGGGGGCGACGAAGGGCTCGCGGGCATGGCTAACGCATTGACCGTGCTTCTTGGGGTGGTCATCATGACCGCCCTTGTCATAGTGATGGGAGTCTAGGTGAGCATCCTCTGCTTCGGCGAACCGCTGATGAGGCTCGCGACCTTAAACCACGAGCGGCTGGACTCCGCCCTCAACCTCGGTGTCTCCTACTGTGGTGCGGAGACCGTCGTGGCCGCTTCCCTCGCCCAGCAGGGCGAGAGCGTCGCGTTTGCCGCCAAGCTGGCAGCCAACCACCTCGGCACCAATGCGCTCATGACGCTCGCGCGCTACGGCGTGGACATATCTCGCGTCATCCGCTCGAACCACCGCATGGGGCTCTACTTCTCCGAGCGCGGTCTCTCGATTCGGCCGAACGTCGTCACCTACGACCGGTCCAATACCGCCATGGCCAACGCCCTGCATACCGACTTCGACTGGGATCACCTGCTCAACGGCATCGAGGTCCTGTTCTTCTCGGGTGTCGCCCCGGCGATTTCCGACGAGCTCTACCTCGCCTGCAGGGAGGGGCTGGCAGCCTCCAAGGGACGCGGCATCCAGACCGTGATGGACCTCAACTACCGCGAGACGATGTGGGGCTCGCAACAGAACGCGCAGAAGAAGATCAGCCCGCTGCTCTCGGACGTCAACCTGCTCATCGCCTCCGAGGACGACATCATCGGCTACGAGGGCGCTCAGGTGGAGGCCGACGACGTCTTTGACTACTGCCTCAGATGGGCGAAGGGGATGCTCGCGGACTACCAGCTGCGCGCGGTCTGCGTCGTCGTGCGCAACGTCGATCGATACGACTTCGCCGCGATCCGCGGCGCCATGGTCACGCGCGAGGGGTCCTGGCTCTCCGAGACACAGCAGGTCGCGGTGGCAGACATCTCGAGCTGCGGCAGCGTCTTCTCCGCCGCAATCATCCACGGCGAGCGCTGCGGCTGGGACCCGCAGTTCATTGTCGACTACGCCACGATGTCAAGCGCCTACAAGGCCACGATCTACGGCGACTACTCCTCCGCCACGGAGAGCGACATCGCCTCGCTGCTCGCCTCGGGCTTCAAGCCGAGCATCCGCCAGTAGCGCTGCCCTAGCGCGCGGGCGGCGGCTCGATCCCCAGGTGGTCGAAGGCCGCGAGCGTTGCCTGGCGCCCCTGCGGCGTGCGCACGATGAGGCCGCGCTGCAGTAGGTACGGCTCGTAGACGTCCTCCAGCGTGGAGGGGTCCTCGGAGACGGCGCTCGCCACGGTGGTGAGGCCCACCGGACGGCCGCGGAAGGTCCCGCAGAGCGCCGTGAGGATGCGCACGTCCATAGTGTCAAGCCCCAGGGCGTCGATCTCGAAGAACTCGAGCGCCTCGGCGGCCACGTCACCGGTGATGGTACCCTCTCGCTTGACCTGCGCGTAGTCGCGCACGCGCTTGAGCAGGCGGTTGGCGAGGCGCGGCGTGCCGCGCGAGCGCGAGGCGATCTCTGCCGCCCCCTGCTCGTCGATGCCCACGCCGAGGATGCGCGCCGAGCGGTCCACGATGACGGCGAGCTCGGCGGTCGTGTAGTAGTCCAGACGGTACGAGATGCCAAAGCGGTCGCGCAGGGGACCGGTGAGAAGGCCGGTGCGCGTGGTGGCGCCCACGAGCGTGAAGTGCGGGACGTCGATGCGGATCGAGCGCGCGGCCGGACCCTTGCCGATGACGATATCCAGGAAGAAGTCCTCCATCGCCGGGTAGAGGACCTCCTCGATCTGGTGGTTGAGACGATGGATCTCATCCACGAAGAGGACGTCGCCCTCCTCGAGGTTGGTCAGGATGGCCGCGAGGTCTCCGGCGCGCTCGATCGCGGGGCCGGAGGTGGTGTGCATCTTGGCGCCCATCTCGTTGGCCACGATGCCCGCGAGCGTGGTCTTGCCCAGGCCCGGGGGGCCCGAGAAGATCACGTGGTCGAGGGACTCGCCGCGGTCGCGTGCCGCCTGGATGAGCACGCGCAGGTTCTCGCGGACGCGCTCCTGGCCGATGTACTCGTCGAGCGTGCGCGGACGCAGCGTGCGGTCCTGATCGAGGTCGTCGACCGTGAGCTCACCGGTGACGTCGCGCGGCCCCGCCGTGCGCGCGACGGGCGCGGGCGTGGCGAAGAGGTCCTTCTCGCTTGCCTCCCACATCATCTACCACTCCCCAGGCGGCGCAGCGCGTAGGCGAGCACCTGCTCGATCGTGGAGGCACCCGCCTCGGCATGTCCCTCGAGCGCAAGCTCGGCCTCCTGGGAGGTGAAGCCCATCGAGAGCAGTGCCTCGGTGGCCTCGGCCTCCACCCCGGCGGAGGGCGCCGAGGAGAGCGGCAGCGAGGCGTCCGGCTCGGAGAGCCCAACCAGGCCCCGGAGCTCGGCGTTCTTGGAGAAGACGTCTGAGAGCTCCACGAGCAGGCGGCTCGCCTTCTTGCGGCCGACGCCCGGGACCTGCGCCATGCGTGCGGCGTCCTGCGCGATGACGACCTGCGCGAGCACGGCCGGCGAGAACGTGGAGAGGACCGAGAGGGCGAGCTTGGGGCCCACGCCGGAGATGGCGCGAAGCTGGTCGAAGAGGGCGCGCTCCTCGCGAGTGGCAAAGCCGTAGAGCTCCATCGCGTCCTCGCGGACGATCATGCGCGCGAGGACGGTGACGCCGGCCTCCCCCGCGTGCGGCAGCGCGGCCGCGGTCGTGGAGGAGACGCCGAGCTCGTAGCCCACCCCGCCCACGTCCATCACGACGCGGGACGGCGTCACCTCCACGAGCGTTCCGGTCAGCTGGACTATCACGTGAGGGCACTCCTTTTCTCGGTGAGGCGTCTCGTCCGGGAGACATTGGCGTGACAGACCGCGGCCGCCAACGCGTCCGCGGCGTGGTCGGGGCGTGGCTCGTGGTCGAGCGCGAGGACGCTGCGCACCATGTACGCCACCTGGTGCTTGTCCGCGGCGCCGGTACCCACGACCGCCTGCTTGATCTGCATGGGCGTGTACTCGCCCACCGTGAGCCCGGCGGCGGAGCACGCCACGATCGCGGCGCCTCGCGCCTGCGCCGTGGCGATGGCGGACTTGGTGTTCTCGCCAAAGTAGATGCTCTCGATGGCGAGCTCGGTGGGGCCGTACTTCTCGATGACCTCGGTCAGGGTGCGACAGATCCGGCCGAGCCGCAGGTCGATCGGCTCGCCCGCAACCGTGGTCACGCAGCCGTAGGCTCGCGCGCGACACGCCGTCCCGCGCGTCTCCACGACGCCCCAGCCCGTGTGGGCCAGCCCCGGGTCTATGCCGAGAATGACCATGTGCCCCCTTCTAGAACGAATGTTCGTCCTATGCTAGCACATCCGGGCCGCGACGTCAGTTCTCGGAGAAGGGACCGTTCCACAGGCCTGACGCCGGTGGGACCTCGCCGTCGTGGCGCCCGCCGGACTCGCCCCGCTGCTGCGAGCCGCCCATGGCGGAGAAGGCGCCCCCCAGGGAGAAGTCGCGCAGGTAGCCCATCAGGTCGCGAATCTCTCCCTCGCCCGGCTCGCCGTGCCGCCGCGCCGTTTCGGGCTCGCCCTCGCCCGGATCGGATCCGGCCGCTCCCTGCGCGCCCTGGCCCATGAGCTCCTCCAGGCGCGCGCCCAGGCGCTCCCGCTCGTCGCGCGGGCGGTCGCGCCAGGCGAGCCCCAGCGGGGAGCGCGCCTCCTCGAGCGTCCGGGACGAGACGATCGGCGCGAGCGGGCGCGAGGGGCGCGTCGCCTCGACGTCGCGCAGGCGACCCACGATCGCGGCGACGGCCTCGGCGTGGCCGCGCTCCGAGACGATGTCCGAGACGGGGAGCTCCCACTCGAGATAGCTTGAGAGCACGAGGTCGACAAAGTCGATCAGCGCCTCCGGCGACGCAAGGTCGGGCGCGTCGGAGCCCAGCTCCGGCACGTCATAGCGTACGAGGGACCCCTGGGGGATGACCGGCGAGATGGCGTTGCGCGTCCGCGCGAGCGCGAGCAGGTCGGAGCGGTAGACGTCGGCGAACGGCTCGATGCGCGCCGCGCTCACGCGCGCGGCACCGGCCTCGAGGGCACGACCGGTCTTGTCGCGCTCCCCGAGCGCCACGCGACCCGTGCGGCGGGCGAGCGCAGCGAGACGGGCCTCGAGCAGGTCCCGCGCGGCGGCCGCGTCGGCGCCGCCCACGTCGACGACCTCGACGTCCTTCTCGCCAAGGCGCAGCGCGCGCACGAGGGAGGACGCGTCCGCGCCCGCATCCCCGGCGGCGATCACCGCGCTCACGTTGGTGGGGCCGAGCGCGTCGACGGCGAGCACGGCGAGCAGCGCGGAGGCGAGCTCGTCCGTGACGGCAACGCAGGCGCCGCTTCCGCCCGCTGCCTCGACGAGCGACGCAAGCCCCGTCGACAGCGCGCCCCAGGTCATGAGCGGTGCGTCGTAGACCTCGGGCGTCACCGGCTCGGGCAGCGGCCCCTCCGCGGACGGGTCGATGTCACAGACGAGCAGGTCCTCCTCGAACGAGGGCGCCTGGGCGGCGAGCTCGCCCCAGGGCGCGAGCACGAAGCTCGAGCCGCAGAAGACCTGCGCGTCGTAGCAGCCGAGCGAGCCCACGCCCACGATCCACGCGCCCGTCGCCTCGGCATCCGCGGGGAAGCGCCCCTCGGTAAGCGAGGTGCCCAGCGCGCTCGACGGGTCGTCGACGGCAAAGCCATAGCCGGAGAGGAACACGATAACGTCCACGTCGTAGTCGTAGTCATCGTAGACGTCGAGGTCGTCATAGGTGAACGCGACGCCCAGGCGCGCTCCGTGGAACGGCACCTCGGGGAGCGCCTGGTCAACGGGTCCGTCACCCGCGTGGGCGGCCATCGCCTCCATGCGCGCCGTGAGCCGCACGGGCCGAATCTCCCCGGCGTCGATGAGCAGCGCCTCGGGGAGCGGTGCCTCGTCGGTGTCCACGAGCATCGGCAGCAGGCACGGGCACGCGAGCTCGTCGACGAGCGTCAGCAGGCACTCCATCAGGTCGAGCAAGAACCCCTCGCGGTCCGCGCGCTGGACGGGCGAGACGCCGCACAGCGCGGCCGCGGGGAAGACGAGCAGATCGACGCCCGCGTCCGCGGCGCGCCGAGAGTAGTCGACCATCCTCCGCGCCGTCTCCTCGAAGTCGCCGGCGCGCGTGGCCATCTGTGCGATCGCGATTCTCATGTGCTCCCCTCTCGTCCTTCTCGCCCCTATTGTGGCACAGCCGCATGCCGCGCACGAAAGGGGCCCCGTCGCCGGGGCCCCGCCGAGTCCGATGTTCGCCGAGCCTAGACGTCGGCCTTCCAGAGGCCATGCAGGTTGCAGTAGGCGTAGACCGTGCCGCCCTCGGAGCAGCAGGCGCCGAACTTGGTCGTGGGCTCGTCGCCCGGCGCAAGGTGCTTCAGGCAGAGCTTGCCGTCGGTCACGAGCGCGATCCACTCGATGTAGTGCTCCGGGAGCATGGGGTGGGCCACCTCGCCCACGCTGACCACGAGGTGGTTGCCGTCACGCGTGACGACGGGCACGTGCTTCTCGGTGGCGGCGTCGGTGGAGCCGGCCACGAGCAGCTCCATCGGCTCGCCGCAGCAGCTCGGCGTGACGCCGCCGTCCTTCACGACGGCCACGATGTTGCCGCAGTGGTTGCAGCGGTAGAACTTGACCTCGGCCATGGCGGGTCCTCTCTCACGGATTCGGGCGCCCTCTGCGCCCGTTGCCCCTCTCGTACCCGTCCGGGCGCGTCCCTAAGCCGAGAAGCGTGAAGAGATGCGCCCCTCGCTCCGCCCCTCCCGCAGACTGTCGCTTTTGACGTCTCGTTGGCGCAAAAAAGCGTCCGCGAGGGGTAAAAGCCGACAGTCTGCGGGAGGGGCGGGCGTGATGCGGGCGAGAAGAACCTCCGCTCGCGCCCCTACGCCACGAGCACCTTGCCCTGGCGGCCCACCAGGTCGGTCATCTCGGCGAGAAGGACCATGTTGCGCGCGTCGATCCGACAGGGCAGCTCCATGCGCATGACGTCGCCGGAGGTGGCCTCCACGCGCAGCTCCACACGGTCGAGGCCCGGATAGCGGCCCAGAACCTCGCCGAGGCTGTCCATGTAGGGGCGCGTGAGCAGCGCGGCGGGGATGTTGACCTCGAGGACCTTGGGGCGGTTGGACTTCTCGTCCAGCACGAGCGGCTCCACGGCCATGCAGATGATCTGGTTGCCGCGGTCGGAGCGCTCGAGCTTGCCCTCCACCTTCACGAAGACGTCGCCCGCGCTCTCGCCGGTCTCCTCGTTGACCTCGCCGGCGAGCGTGGCGGCGCACTTCTTGTAGAGCTTGGGGAAGACGACGAGCGTGACCTCGCCCTCCATGTCCTCGAGCGTGACGATGGCCATGGAGTCGCCGTTCTTGGTGGTCTTCTTCTGCATGCCGGAGACCATGCCCGCCAGGCGGATGACCTTGCCCTCGGGCACCTTGAAGCGCTCGTGCACGGCGCCCGTTGGGTCGGCGTACTCCTCGGCGACCTCGATGTCGGCGATCGTGTAGTCGCGGTTCTTGGCGAGCGCGTACTCGTAGGGACGCAGCGGGTGGTCGGAGACGTAGAGGCCGAGAACCTCGTGCTCCTTGGCGAGCTTGACCGAACGGTCCCACTCCACGCCGTCGGGCTCGGGGACCTGCTCCTCGAAGCCGGAGCCCTCTACGTCACCGAAGAGGTCGAAGAGCGAGATCTGCCCACTCGCGCGTACCTTCTGACGGCGCGTGGCGGCGTCGATGATGTTCTCGGGGTTGGTCTTGTCGACGAAGCGCATGAGCTGCATGCGCGTGTAGCCCGTCGAGTCGAAGGCGCCCGAGCAGATGAGCGCCTCGACCACGCGGCGGTTGGCCTGGCTCGTGTCCATGCGGTCGACGAAGTCGTGGAGGCTCTTGAAGGGACCGTTCTTCTCGCGCTCCTCCATGATGGCCTCGCCCACGCCCTCGCCCACGCCGCGGATACCGGCAAAGCCAAAGCGCACGCCCTCCGCGGTGGCGGTGAAGTCGCGGCCGGACTCGTTGATGTCCGGCGGCAGGATGGCCACGCCCTCGTGGCGATAGGCCGTGACGTAGTGGACGATCTTGTCGGTCTTGCCCATGTAGGACGTGAGGACCGAGGCCATGTACTCCTTGGGGTAGTGGGCCTTGAGCCAGGCCGTCTGCATGACCAGGATGGCATAGCCCGCGGAGTGGGACTTGTTGAAGGCGTAGGACGCGAACTCCAGAACGTCATCCCAGATCTTCTGGGCGGTCTCCTTGGTGTAGTCGTTCTGGACGGCGCCGTTCATCCAGTGGTCGTAGGTGGTCTCGTCCTTGCCGTCGTCCCAGTGGAAGACGGTCGAGGTGAGGAGCTTGATCTTCTTCTTGGCCACGGGCTTGCGGATGCGGGAGTCGGACTCGCCGGCCGAGAAACCCGACATCTTCATCGAGATCTTCATGACCTGCTCCTGGTAGACCATGGTGCCGTAGGTCTCGCCCAGGATGTCGTCCAGACGCGGGTCGTAGGAGACGGCCTCCTCGCGGCCGTTCATGCGGTTGATGTAGCTCGTGACCATACCGGCTCCGAGCGGGCCCGGGCGGTACAGGGCGATAAGAGCCACGACCTGCTTGTACTCGGTGGGTCGCATGTTCTTGATCGTTGACGTCATGCCCGCGGACTCGATCTGGAAGACGCCGGCCGTGCGACCCTCGCGCATGAGCTTGTAGATCTCAGGGTCGTCGAAGGGAATCTCGTCGACGTTGATGTCTATGCCGTGGTTGGCCTTGATGTTGGCAAGCGCCTTGGAGATGACCGTGAGCGTGCGCAGACCCAGGAAGTCCATCTTGAGCAGGCCCATGTCCGCGACCGAGTGGCCCTCGTACTGGGTGATCTCCACGCCGCCCTTGGTATCCACCTTGGTGGGCACGTGGTCGTTCACCGGCGTGGGCGTGATCAGGACCGCGCAGGCATGGACGCCCTCGCCGCGGTGCAGGCCCTCGATCGAGAGCGCGGCGTCGATGATGCGGCGCATGTCGGCATCGTCGTTGTAGGCCGCCTCGAAGTCCGGCGAGTACTGGTCGGGGTGCTTCTCGCTCTTGTGCAGGGCCGCGCCGAGCGTGAGCTTGGGGTCGTTGTTGAGCATCTTGGAGAGCTTCTGACCCTGCCAGACGGGAAATCCCAGCACGCGCGCGGCGTCGTTGATGGCCTGCTTGGCCTTGATCGTGGAGTAGGTGATGACGTGGCAGACGCGCTCGGGGCCGTAGAGCTGGCGGACGTGCTCCACGACCTCGAGGCGACGCTCATCGTCGAAGTCCATGTCGATATCGGGCATCTCGGAGCGCTGCGGGGAGAGGAAGCGCTCGAACATGAGACCGTTGTCGAGCGGGTCGAAGGTGGTGATGTCCATCGCGTAGGCCACGATGGCGCCGGCGGCCGAGCCTCGGCCGGGGCCAACGCCGATGCCGTTTCTCTTGGCCCAGCGCACGTACTCCTGGACGATCAGGAAGTAGTCCGCGAAGCCCTTCTCGCAGATGACCTTGTACTCGTACTCGAAGCGCTCCTTGACGTTCTCGCCGCCGATGGTGAGCTCGCGCCAGTCCTCGCCGTAGCGCTTGGCCAGGCCCGTCTCGCACTCCTTGCGAAAGCGCTCCTCCGAGGTCTCGCCGGGCTCGAGGTCCGGGAACTTGGGGAGGTACATGTGCGACCAGTCGAGCTCGTAGTTGCACTTGGCCGCGACCTCGAGCGTGTTGTCGACGACCTCGGGGCACCACGAGAAGAGCTCGCGCATCTCCTCCTCGCTCTTGATGTAGAACTCGGTGCCGGTCATGCGCTTGCGGTTCTCGTCGTCCAGGCGCGAGGCGGTGCCGATGCAGGAGAGCACGTCCTGCGTGGGCGCCTCATCGCGCGTGAGGTAGTGGTTGTCGTTGGTGGCGATGACCTTGATGCCGAGCTCGCGCCCGAGCCTCACGATCTGCTCGGAGAGCGTGCGGTCGGTGAAGCCGCCCCAGTTGGGATCTGCCAGGCCGTGGTCCTGGACCTCGAGGTAGAAGTCCTCGCCGAAGATCTCCTGGTAGGTGAGCGCCCAGCGACGCGCCTCGTCCGGGCGGCCGTCGAAGTACATGCGCGGGATGATGCCCGAGACGCACGCCGAGGTGCAGATGATGCCCTCGTGGTAGCGGCGCAGCATGTCAAGGGTGGTGCGCGGGTAGTAGTAGAACATGTCGCCGGAGGCCGCCTCGCTCATCATCTTCATGAGGTTGACGTAGCCGGTCTCGTTCTTGGCGAGAAGAATCAGGTGGTAGCGGTGCTGCCGGGTGCCCTTCTCGATGCAGTCGTCCGTGATGAAGTAGGCCTCGCAGCCAAAGATCGGCTTGATGAGCAGGCTCGGGCGGTTGGCGCGCACGGCGTCCAGGTCGTGGGTCTCCTCCCACACCTTGACGTCGGAGGCCCACTGCGCATGGATGCGGTCATGCGGCGCGGCGTCCGCGGCGTCCGGCTCCGGCTCCTCGAGGTCCCAGCCCTTCTGGAAGCACTCCACGTCGTGGCGCCACTGGCCCATGTCCTTCTGGGCGTCGTTGTACTTGCGGCACTCCATGTCGAAGTCCGGGATGCCGAACATGTAGCCGTGGTCGGTGAGCGCCAGGGCGGGCATGCCCAGGTCGACGGCGCGCTTGACCATGTCCGAGATACGCGTGGCAGCGTCGAGGATCGAGAAGTCCGAGTGGTTGTGCAGATGGACGAATGCCATGGGGCAGGCTCCCGTACGTTAGGTGAGAGATTCGCGTCAGGTTGTCGCAATCTAGGATAGCCGATGGACCGGACGACATCGCGTCACGCGGCGGGACCCCCGAGCTGCAGCTGATTGCGTTTGCGCAGGTGAGAGGACCGGAAAATCTCCAGATTGCGACCTGTCGTCAGGCGTCGAAGGAGTAGCGGGCAACGAGCGGCTCGCCCGGCACGGACGGGTCGTCGCGCTCCACGCAGACGAAGGCGCAGTCCACGTGCTCGAAGCCTTCGGCGAGCAGGACGCCCGCGTAGAACTCCGCCTGCATCGCGTGACGCTCGCGCACCTCCTCGGGCGCAAGGCCGCGGTCGCCGGTCTTGTAGTCGACGACGAGCGCGCGCCGTTCTTGCGCGTCGGTGCAGAGCAGGTCGATCGCGCCCTCGAGGTAGTCGCCATGAGGCGAGTCCACGCGGCGGAAGAACGGCACCTCGGCACGGACGAGCGGCCAGGCGAGCGCCTCCGCGCGGACCCGGGAGCCCTCCCAGCGCGCGAGCGCCTCGCGCAGGCGCCCCTCAGCGCGCGGCGAGAGGTTCCAGCGCCGCGTCTGGGACGCGACGCGCGCGTCGTCGACGCCACGGCCCGACTCCACCATGGACTGTGCGATCTCATGGAAGGCGGACCCCAGGTTGGTCGCCCGGTCGGCGTCCTCGACGTCCGCCGCCCCGGACGCCTCCGCGGCGCGGGACTCGCGCGTGGGGACGGACGGCGGCGTGAGCGTCGCGTGCACGCTCGAGTAGCTGAACACGCCCGTGCGGGCGCGCCAGGAGCCCGTGGCGGGTGCGGCCGGCGCGGCCATCTCGTAGAACGCGAAGAGCGCCGGCGCCTGCGTCGTATCCGGGGCGCCCTCGCCCGGGGTCCCCAGGCGCACGACCTCAACGGGGTCCGAAGGAAGCACGTCGTCGAAGCCGGGAAGCGTGCCGGCGGAGTCGGCATGGGCGACCTTCTCCGAGCCCCTGCCCCCGGTCGTCACAACGACGCAGCGAACGGTCGCGGGCTCGGATCCCCCGTAGTCGACCCGCGACTCCCCCGCCTCCGGGGCGGCAGGCTCGCCGAGAAGTGCCTCGAGCGTCCCGGCGGCGAGCGGCGACGAGGGCACGCCCTCCTTGTTGCCCGCGGCAGAGACGGCCAGGACGAGCGCCTCGCGGGCGCGCGTCAGGGCGACGTAGAGCAGACGGGCGCGCTCGCGGGCGTCCGCGGCCGCGTCGTCGGCACGCAGCGCCGCGTAGCGCGCGGCGAGCGGGAGGCGCTCCGAGCGGTCGAGGCCTGCCTCCAGCTCCTCGGGGTCGAGCTCGGCGAGAAGTCCCGAGAGCTTGCGATCCTCGTCACGAGGACGCAGCACGAAGGGACGGGAGCCGTCCCGAAGGGGACCGAGCGCGAGCGACGCATCGGACTGCGGGCGCGACCAGCACTCGGCCACCGCGCAGACACCGAACTCGAGGCCCTTGGAGGCGTGGATCGTCATCACGCGCACGGTGCCGTCGCCCGTCGCGCCGTCGCCACCCGCAAGGGACGCCGGGGGTACTTTGGCGACCTGGAGCCATGCGTCGAACTCCGTTGCCGCTCGGGCGGCACCGAGCCCGAGGCTCTCCGTGAGGTCGCGCACGTAGCGCACCGCGGCGAGCACGTTGGCGGCACGCGCGCGTCCCTCGGCACCGTCCGCCTCCAGCCGCGCGAGCCACCCGGAGTCGCGCACCACGTCCGCACACACGTCGGCGACGCCACGCCAGCGCACCTGGTCGAGGGCACGCGAGAGCACCTCGTGGGCACGGGCGAGCCGCATCGACGGCTTGTGGGCGTGGTAGAGCTCCATCGTCTGGAGCCCGCGGTCGATCCCGCGCTTGGTGGGGGCGTCGAGCTTGTCCTGCGCACGAGACCCGAGCTCGCAGAAGTCGTTGGCGTCCAGGCCGAACATCTCGCTCGCCAAAAGCGGGAAGAGGCCCGACTGCGTGTCCGCCGGGTTTGCCAGGGTGTGCAGGAGCGCGCACATGACCCTCACCTCGTCCGTGGAGGTGAAGGTGGAGCCACCCGTGACCACGCACTCCATGCCACGGGCACGAATGGCGTCGATGTAGAGGGCGGCGTTGGTCGTCACGCCGAGCAGCAGAGCCATGTTGCCGGCGCGCTCCCCCGCGCTGCGATAGCGGGCGAGGGCATCGGCGACCTGGGCCGCCATCGTCGCAACCTGGTACCTGGTCGGGCGCCCCGCCGCACCGTTCCCCGCGCACACCTCGATGTCGACGCGCGGCAGGGCACGGGCGAGGTAGCCGTCCTTGCGCGTGGGGCACGAGTCAAGATGCATGAAGCCCTCGAGCACGCCCGGGGCGCTCCCCGAACCGCCCGTGCACACGCGCTCCACACATGCGAGCACGTCGGCATGGCTGCGGTAGTTGGTGTCCAGGCGGACGGTACCGCCCTCGGCGACCTTCTCGCCGTGCCGGCGGAACACGCCCACGTCGGCGCCGCGGAACCGGTAGATCGACTGCTGGGCGTCGCCGACCGTGCACAGGTGCGCCCCGTCCTCCCCGGCGAGGAGCCCGATGAGCTCGAGCTGCGTCTCGTCGGTGTCCTGGAACTCGTCCACCATCACGAGGCGGAAGCGGCCCTCGTAGTCGCGGCGCACGTCAGGATTGTCGCGCACCGCGCGGAGCGCCTCACGCACGAGGTCGTCGTTGTCCAGGCAGCGGTTCTCGTCCTTGATCTCGCGGTAGCGGCGCTCCACGCGCCGGGCGAGCTCGAGCAGCGCCTCCGCATGGGGGGCGCAGGAGCAGAAGCGGGCCTCGGCGAGCACGAGCGCGCGCGCCGACTTGGCAGCCTTGACCTCGGCCTTGATCGCGCCGCTCGCCGCGGGCAGGGACAGGTCGGCGAGGAGCGCGCAGATGGCCTCGGGCGTGCGCTCCCGGCGCGACCTGTGCTCGAAGTCCCGCAGCGCCTCGAGCGCCGGCACGACCCGGCCCCGCGCGGCCGGTGTGAGACGGCAGGCGCCGAGCTCCTCCATGCGGGCCACGAAGGCGGCCAGCGCCTCCTGCAGGGCATCGGGGCTCGCGGGCTGGGGCACGAGCGCGTCGACGCCCGCCGGGCACGAGGCGCCCACGCCCACGAGCGTCTCCACGAGGCCCATCGTCCCCGTGTAGCCGTTTCTCGTCCGCGTTCCCAGGTCGTACTCGGCAAGCAGCGGAGCGAAGGCATCGTCGGAGCGGGCGGCACGCATGACCTCGTCCATGGCCTGGTCGAAGAGCGCCGTCTGCGCAGAGTCCGACACCACCGCAAACGAGGGGTCGAGGCGCAGGTCGAGCGCGTGCCGATGCAGGATGCGCGAGCACATGCCGTGAATCGTGGAGATCCAGGCGTCGTCCACCGCGAGCGCCTGCTCGGTGAGACCCACCGAGCGCAGCGTCCTTCTCGCCCGCTCCTTGATCTCGCGCGCGGCGGCCTCGGTGAAGGTGATGACGAGCACCCGGTCGAGGCTGTCGAGGAAGGGACGCCCGTCGGCGCCCGAGCCGGGCGAGAGTGCCCAGGCGATGCGCTGGGTAAGCGTGAACGTCTTGCCCGAGCCGGCGCCGGCCTCCACGAAGAGGGGCGCGTCGAGCGTCGTGGCGATGGCGCGCTGACGGTCGTTCAGGCGCGAGAGGTCGAGCGGCGCGCTCATTTCCGCAGCCTCCTCTCGCAGTTGAGCACCGGGCAGAACTGGCACGCCTCGGCGTCCAGCGGGTTGGCCTCGATGTCGCCGGCGAGCAGGCGCTCCATCTTGCGCGCGATGGCCTCCTCGCTGGCGTCGAGCAGGGCCTCCATGCCGCGCGCGTCCGTACGACCGAAGGTCTCCCCGCGAGGCACGCTCACGGACGGCAGGCGCTTGGACGAGACGCCGCGCTCGCCGAAGACGAGGTCGACGATGTTCTCGTCTGCGGCGCCCGCGAGGGCATGGGACCCCTTTGTGCAGAGGTAGAGGGCGGCGCGGACCGTGAGGTCGGGGAAGGCGCGACGGACGACCTGCGCGTACACGAGCGACTGCACGCGACGGGGCAGCGAGAAGGACCCCGGCTCGCGGCCGGCGGAGAAGGCGTCGTACTCCCGGGCAAAGCCGAGGTCCGACTTGTGCTTGTAGTCGATGACCGCAACCTGGCCGTGGGCGTCGACGTCGATGCGGTCGACCGTTCCCGTGAGCAGGACGCCCGCGTACTCCACCTTCGGCGCTCCCCCACGACCGAACCCCCACTCGAAGAGCCGCGGCTCGAAGCCCTCGAGCGCGCCGGCCTCGAAGTCGAGCAGCGAGCCCAGGTCCCGACGGAGGCCGATGAGCTGCCCGTGCTCACGCGCGAGGTGCGGCACCAGCGCCTGCGGCAGGGGCCGGCGGCCGCCGACGAGCTGGTACTGATGACTCAGGTGCGCGTCGAACTCCTCGCCGAGCGCCGCGCGCGCCTCCTCGAGCGTCGGGGCGTCCCCCACAAGCGGCCGAGAACCCGGAAGCCGTACGCACGGGTCCGCCTGGGCGCGCCCCAGCAGCCGCTCCACCTCCTCGCGATAGTCCTCCCGTTGCATCGCGCCCTCGTGCGCGGCACGCAGGTCGGCGAGGACATGGCCGCCCTCGAGGCGCTCCTGCGCACGGGCGACGAGCTCGCGGCGGCTCACCTCGAGGACGCGGTGCGCGAAGGTGCCCATCTCCGCGCCCGTGAAGCCGGCATCTGCGTCGCGCAGGCGCAGGCGACGCAGGCTGAACCACTTGTACGGGCACTCCAGGTAGCTCTCTATCTGGGAGGCGGAGAGGAGGGGGCGGGCATCCTCGGAGGTCATGCCCTCGGGAGGGGGCGAGACGAGCTCGCGCCGGAGCGCGTCGATGCGCCCGGCGGGCGCCGGCGTCTCGCCCCCCGCGCTCGGCGCGGCGACCCCTGCGGGCGCGACGTTCTCGCTGACGCGAACCTCCGAGAGCGAGGGGACGCTCGCCTCGCCGAGCGCGTCGGCGAGCTCCGCGGCGTCCGCCTCGGCGCGCACGCCATAGCACGCCATGACCTCGGAGAGCATGACGGAGGGATAGCACTCCTTGCCGTCCGCGCCGAAGAGCGTGCGCTCCAGCACCAGCACGCGGCGCGGCACGCGAGCGAGCGAGCCGAACCGGGCGCGCTCGAGCTCCATCGCGCTCGGTGGCTCCTCGACGCCCAACGAGCGCAGGATGTGCGACCGGACGTCGTCGCCCTCCGAGACGGCCGCCTCGACGGAGGTCTGCCCGAGCACGACGAGGGCGTCCGCGGAGGCGGGGGCAAGGCGGCTCGTCGAGGAGACGTCGAGGATGCGGACCTCGGCACGGGCGCCCTCGATTGCGCGCTCGGGGCGCAGCACGGTCGAGGTGCGACCGAGCGCGACCTCGGCGAGCGAGACGAGCTCGGCCAGCGGGACCGACGCGTCCTGGGAGGGATCTGCGGTCACGCCGAGCTCCTTGAGGGTCCGGGCAACGTCAAGCACCGCCCCGAGCGCCGACGTGGCCTCCGGGGCGCCGGGGGCGGACGCGGCATCCCCCTCGACGTAGGGCATCAGGAGCTTGGAGGACGCCGACCCGAGCCGCCCGCGCCGCAGCTCGCGCGTTGCCGCCGCGACCTCGGGGGAGACCACGCGCGGGGATTCCAGCTGCTCCAGTACGACGGAGGGCGTGAGCAGGCGGTTGGCGCGCCACTCGGCGTCGAGACGCCGGGCGCGCGCGACGTCCATGTGGGAGATCTCGGAGAGCAGGAAGTCGGAGAGGTCCCTCGGGGGCCACCACGACATGTCCGCGAGCGCCACGCGCACGGTTCCCGCACGGGGGGCGTCCGGGACCGGGACGGCCGCCGGCCAGCTCCGTTCGAGCTCCGTGAGACGGGCGACCGCGCGCACATACCCCAGGAAGGCCCGGCCGGGCTCCAGCTCCGCCAGGGGCCGGGAGAGCTGCGCCCGCGAGGAGATGCCGCGCGCCGCAAGCCGGGGTCCCAGCTCGCGCCAGGCGCGCGCCGGATCGGGCGCCGCCACCACGATGTCCCCGCAGCCCTCGTCCGCAAGGGCAGCCAGCTCACGGCAGACGAGCTCCGGCTCGGCCGACGGCCCCGCCGGAAGGATGACCCGCACCGCGCCCGTGGGCGCGACCGGGCGCGCCGGAGGCATGAAGAGCGTGGCGATAAGGTCCTCGAGCTCCGCGGCGCGCACGCCGTCCCTAGCGACAGGGCCGCACTCGACGACCGCGACGTCGAACGCCTCCGCGAGTCCCTCGGCGAGCGCCCGCTCGGCACGCCGCAGCCACGGGAACCCGACGAGGGTGACCGGCGGCACCGCGACCCCCGCTGCCGCCAGGACGCGCGGCAGCTCGTCCATGACCTCGCAGCCCTCGACGAGCCCGTGCGCCCGGAGCTCGTCGGCGAGCGCTGGCAGAAGCCCCACCAGCAAGCGCTCCGCCTCGCTCGAGTCCTCGGGCGCCTCCTGCGACCCGGTGAGCCACGGCAGCCCCGCGCGGGAGAGGTCGGCGAGGAGCGCGGAGACGCCCGGCGCGTCGACGAGCGGGAAGGCCGGGCGCCAGCAGGCCCGGGTGAGCACGCGGGCGGCGAGCAGGTCACGCGAGGCGCCGTCCGCCACGCGACGACCGTCCCCCCAGACACCCCAGCGCTCCTCGGACCAGGCGGAGGGCGCACTCACGGTGACGCCAAGCGAGAGGTCCTTCTCGGCAAGGGCGCGCTGAACCTGCAGCGCCTGCGCGAAGCTCGGCACGAGGACGATGGCCCGCCCGCACGACGCGAGCGCCGTACGCACCCGCGCCTCCAGCTCGGGGGAGACGAGCTGCTCGTTCGATGCTGTGAGGATGCTCAGCGGCATGACACCTCCGTGCCGGGGTTCTTCTCGACTCATCCTACCCTACCGCGAACACCGGACAAAAAAAGCCGCATGCCCCTCGGGCTAGGCCCGCCCGCCGTCAAGGCGCGAGAGCACCAGGCGATAGCCGCCGGCAGTCCCGTTCAGGCACTTTGAGACGCGGCTCACCGTGGTGGAGGAGGCGCCCGTGGCATGGGACACGTCGACGTAGGAGGCGCCCGCGGCGAGCATGGTCGCCACCTCGAGGCGCTGCGAGAGGTCCTCGATCTCGCGCGGGGTGCACAGGTCCGAGAGCAGCGCCTGGGCCTCGTCCACGGACTCAAGGGAGCAGAGCGCCTCGAGCAGGCGCCTGCGCTCCGTCTCGCCGACCCCTCCGAACTCAGCCATGGGTCTCCCTCCCCTCGTGCTTCTCGGCAAAACACTTTAGCGCATTAAAGCGGACTCGCGCCAGAGGTCACGCTAGAATTGTCCGCGTCAGTGCGCGGCGGCAGAACGGAGGGTCGATGAGGAGCTACCTGGAGGATGACCTCACAGGTGTTCGCCTGGTGGCGAGCGACATGGACTTCACGCTGCTCGCCGACGACAAGTCCATGCCCGAGGGCATGCCCGGCCGCATCCGCGCGCTCGAGGAGGCCGACGTGGTCTTCTCCGCCGCGAGCGGGCGTCCGCTCTACACGCTGCAGGACATGTTCCCGGAGTCGCGCGACCGCATGGCGTTCATCACCGACAACGGTGCCGGCGTGGTCTGCCGGGGCGAGGTGGTCTTCAAGAGCGTCATCGACGCGGCCATGGTCCAGGCGCTCACCGAGTTCACGCTCGACAACGACTACGGCATCCTCACGGTCTGCGGCCTGGAGACCTGCTACGTCAACGAGCGGGACCGTCGCTACGACGACTTCTTCCGCATGTTCTACCACCGAATCGAGTATCTGGAGACCCTCGACCACCTCCCGGCCGAGGTCAACAAGTTCACGATCTTCTTCCCCGGCGAGAACGCCGTTGCCATGCGCGACCAAATCTACGCTCCCGCCTGGGGCCAGCAGCTCTCCGTCACGTGCGGCGGCTCCGTCTGGATCGACATCATGAACAAGGGCGTCGACAAGGGCACGGGCATCGCGCGGCTCTGCGAGCACCTGGGCATCTCGCCCGCAGACGTCATCGCCCTCGGCGACACGGACAACGACGCCGAGATGCTCTCGTACGTGGGGCACGGCTACCTCATGGCCAACGCCGAGGAGCGCATGGAGCGCTTCGCGGACTTCCGCGCCCCGTCCAACAACGAGCGCGGCGTGGCACAGGTGATCGACGCCGTGCTGGCCGCGCGGCGCGCGTCGTCCAGATAGGAGGCAGTCATGGGGTTTGTCGGCAAGTGGCTCGTCACGGCCGTCGCGTGCGCGGTCGCCATCTGGCTCGTCCCGGGCATCGACGCCGTGGGCGGCACCTGGGCGGGACCGATCATGTGCGCCTTCGTGCTCGCGCTGCTCAACGCAACGATCAAGCCCGTGATGCAGCTGCTGGCGCTGCCGCTCACGCTGGTCACGCTCGGCATCTTCTACGTGGTGGTGAACGCGATGCTTCTCGAGCTCGCGAGCTACCTCTCGCGCAACATCTTCCACGCCGGCATCTCGATCGGGTCCTTTGGCTCCGCACTGCTCGGTGCCGTCATCATCTCGCTCGTGAGCATGCTCGTCGGCGGCGCCGTGAGCGACGAGTAGCGGGAGGGCGTTCTTCTCGCCCGCCTTCTTGGAATCGCCGGGGTTGTCCTTCCGGCCTCTAGGATTTCGCGCCCTTGTCCCTCACGCTTCTAGGTTTCCGCGGCCTTGTCCGGACCGGTGTCCCCTCATCCATGCAAAACCACACTTTCGAGGGAAACCCCGGGACAAGGTCAGCGTTTCCTAGAATGGGTGCCGACAAGGACAACGTTTCTTAGATCACCGGGCGACAAGAGCTCCAATTCACAGAAGGAGCCCCGAGACAACGGGGCCCGGCACCTCGCAAAGCAAACTTCCTGAGCGCAAAGCGCGAAGCAGTTTGCGTGCGAGGTGCCGGGCCCCTTACGTTGGCTAGGACGCTACGCCATCACCTTGCGGAAGAGCTCCACGACGGCGGCGTGGTCGGCCTCGCGCGGGTTGCCCGGGAAGCAGGCGTCGGCGATGGCGTCGTCGGCCAGTTGGTCGAGGTCGGCCTCAACCAGGCCGTCGCAGGTGGGCTTGATGTTGACGTCGGCGGAGAGCTGGCGCACGGCGGCGATCGCGGCGTCGGCGGCCTCGTCGTCGCTCATGCCGGTGGTGTCAACGCCCATGGCCACGGCGACCTCGGCCAGGCGCTTGGTCACGACGGGCTTGTTGTACTCCATCGCAACGGGCAGCAGCATCGCGCAGGCCACACCGTGCGGGGTGTCGTAGTGCGCGGAGAGCGTGTGCGCCATGGCGTGGTCGATGCCGAGGCCCACGTTGGAGAAGCCCATGCCGGCGATGTACTGGGCGAGCGCCATGCCCTCGCGGCCGGAGCCCGGCTCGCCGCTCTTGGCCTCGGCCACGGCGTCGCGCAGGTGCTGGGAGATGAGCTGGATGGCCTTGTAGTGGAACATGTCGGAGAGCTCCCAGGCGCCCTGGGTGGTGTAGCCCTCGATGGCGTGGGTAAGCGCGTCCATGCCGGTGGCGGCGGTGAGGCCGGCGGGCATGGAGGCCATCATGTCGGGGTCGACGACCGCGACGTCGGGGATGTCGTTGACGTCGACGCAGACGAACTTGCGGACCTTCTCGGGGTCGGTAATCACGTAGTTGATCGTGACCTCGGCCGCGGTGCCGGCGGTGGTGGGCACGGCGATGGTGAAGACGGCGTGTTTCTTGGTGGGGGCCACGCCCTCGAGGGAGACGACGTCGGCGAACTCGGGGTTGGCGACGATGATGCCGATGCCCTTGGCGGTGTCCATCGAGGAGCCGCCGCCGATGGTGACGATGCAGTCAGCGCCGGACGCCTTGTACGCCTCGACGCCGTCCTGGACGTTCTTGATCGTGGGGTTGGGCTTGATCTCTGAGTAGAGCTCCCAGGCGATGCCCGCCTCGTCGAGCAGGTCGGTCACCTTGGCCACGACGCCAAACTTCACGAGGTCGGGGTCGGAGCACACGAAGGCCTTCTTGTAGCCGCGGCGCTCGAGCTCGCCGGGGATCTCCTTGATAGCACCGGAGCCGTGGTAGGAGATGTTGTTCAGGACGAAGCGGTTGACTGCCATGTGTTCCCCCTTGGGTTGCTGCGTGCCGGAATGCCGGCGGTCCGCTGCGTAGTGTTCCCCTTGGAAGTTGTTGACAGGCTAACTTCTCCGCGAACGGCACGTCTCGTCGGTGAACACGCCGGCGTTGCGGCCCCCTTTGCAAACTGTCGGAAATTGCTGCCCGCAAGCCGTCTGGAAGGCTCACGGGCAGCAGAAAGCGACAGTTTGCGAAACGCGGGCGAGAAGGACCTCGGCTCGCGGCGGCTACAGGGAGCGCAGGGCGTCGACCAGAGCGGTCTTGTCGGCGGTCTTCTCGTCCTTCATCTTGATCACGCGGGCGGGACAGCCAGCCACCACGGCGCCTGCCGGCACGTCCTCCACGCAGACGGCCCCGGCGGCGACGACGGCGCCCCTGCCCACGTGCACGCCCTCGATGACCACGGCATTAGCACCGATCATGACGTCGTCCTCGATGATGACGGGCGTGGCGCTGGCGGGCTCCACCACGCCGGCGAGCACGGCGCCCGCGCCCACGTGGCAGTGCGCGCCCACGATCGCGCGCCCGCCGAGAACAGCGCCCATGTCGATCATGGTGCCCTCGCCCACCACGGCGCCGATGTTGATGACGGCGCCCATCATGATGACGGCGTTGTCACCGATCTCAACGCGATCTCGGATGATCGCGCCCGGCTCGATGCGCGCATTCACGCCGCGCAGGTCCAAAAGCGGCACCGCGGAGTTGCGACGGTCGCACTCCACGTCCGCGTACTCGATCGAGTCCGCGTTGGCGAGAAGGACGGGCTCGATGGCGCCCCACTCGCCAAAGACGACCTTGCCGTCGCGCCCGCCGTAGACGTGGGCGTCCGGCCAGTCCACCCTCATGCCGCACTTCTCGCGCACGTACACCTTGACCGGCGTCTTCTTTGGCGCGTTGGCAATGAAGTCGATGATCTCCTGAGCGTCCACGTGCTGCCCCTCCCGGTCGTGCGTTCTAGTCAAACATCAGAGTATCAAAGTCGTAGAAGCCGGGCTCGCGCGTAAGCAGGCGCGCGGCGGCGGCCACGGCTCCGGTGACGAAGATCTGCCGGCTCGTGGCTCGGTGCGTGAGGCAGACCTCTTCGTCGGTGCCGAAGAAGTGGACCTCGTGCGTGCCCGCCACGGTACCGCCACGAACGGCGTGCATGCCGATCTCGCCGGGCACGCGGGCGCCCACGATGCCCTCGCGCCCGCCCACGACCGGCCGCTCCCCCGTCGGGTCGACGGCGGCGAGCAGAGCCTTGGCCGTTCCGCTCGGCGCGTCGACCTTCTGGTTGTGGTGCGTCTCAACGATCTCCACGTCCCAGCCGTCAAGCGTACGGGCAACCATCGCCGTGGCACGACGCAGGGCCGCGACGCCGAGGGAGTAGTTGGACGCCCAGATCACGCGGTTCTTCTCGCCCAGGGCGCGCAGCTCGTCCAGCTGTTCCGGCGAAAGGCCCGTGGTGCCGGAGACCACCGCGGCACCCGTGCGGCGCGCGTAGGCCAGCGTGTGCGACAGCGAGGCGGGCGCGGAGAAGTCCACGGCCACGTCCGCCGTGGGGGCTGCGACGTCAAGCCCGTCGATGTTGTCCACGTCGTAGGAGCCGACCACGTCAAAGCCGCGGGCGAGAAGCTCCTCGCACACGAGGCGCCCCATGCGGCCGTTGCCGCCGACGACGATTGCGCTAGCCAAGGAGACCGACCCCCTTCATCGCGGCGACGAGGCGCTCGCGGCCGGCATCGGAGATCGTCCAGAGCGGCTGTCGGTAGTGCTCGCCGATCATGCCCATCTCGGCCAGGGCGCACTTGACCGGGATGGGGTTGACCTCGCAGAAGAGGGCGTGGATGAGCTCGAGGTTCTCGAGCTGCGTGCGGCGGGCGGCCTCGATGTTGCCGGCGAGGAAGTCCGCGCACATCTGGTGCACCGTGGCGGGCGCGACGTCTGCCCACACGGAGATGACGCCCTTGGCGCCGAGGCTCATGAGCGGCACGATGATGTCGTCGTTGCCGGAGAACATGCGGAAGTCGTCGGAGAGGTACTGCGCCGCCATGGTTGCGTAGCTGATGGAGCCGGAGGCCTCCTTGAGGCCCCACGCGTTGGGGTGCTGCGCCAGGCGAGCGAGGTTCTTCTCGCTGATGGAGCAGCCGGTGCGGCCGGGGATGTTGTAGAGGATGCAGGGGACGTCGACCTTGTCCATGACCGCGGTGAAGTGGCGGTAGATGCCCTCCTCGTTGGACTTGTTATAGTACGGCGTGATGAGCAGGAGGCCGTCCACGCCGAGCTTGACGAGGCCGGCGGCCTTGCGCTCGGACTCGAAGGTGGCGTTTGAGCCGGCGCCGCCGATCACGGGGACGCGGCCGGCCACACGCTCGACGACGCAGCGCGCGACCTCGAAGTCCTCGTCGTCGGTCATCGTGGAGGACTCGCCGGTGGTGCCGAGCACGAGGATGCCGTCCGTGCCGTTCTCCAGGTGGAAGTCCACGAGGCGCTCGAGCGCGGGATAGTCGACGGAGCCGTCCTCGGCGAACGGGGTCACCAGCGCAACAATCGATCCGGTCAGGTTGGTCATGTCCATGGTTGCCTCTCTTCTCTCGTTATGCGAGCGGACCTCACACGTCCAGCGTTGCCAGGTAGTCGGCGGGCGTCTCGGCGCGGCGGATGAGCTCAACCGAACCGTCGCAGCGCAGCAGCAGCTCCGCGGAGCGCAGCGCGCCGTTGTAGTTGTAGCCCATGGAGTGCCCGTGGGCGCCCGTATCGTGAATGAACAGCAGGTCGCCTACGTGGCACTCGGGCATGAGGCGGTCGCGGGCGAACTGGTCGTTGTTCTCGCAGAGCCGTCCGACCACGTTGTAGCGGTGCGTGCACGGCGCGTCCTCGGCGCCCATGACGCTCACGTGGTGGTAGGCATCGTAGATGGCCGGACGCATGAGATTGGCTGCACAGGCGTCCACGCCCAGGTAGTCATGGTAGGTGACCTTCACGTGGATGACGCGGGTCACGAGCGCGCCCGCCGGCGCGAGCATCCAGCGGCCCAGCTCCGAGAAGATCGCCACGTCGCCCATGCCCGCGGGCACGAGCACGTCCTCGTACGCCTTGCGCACACCCTCGCCAATGACGGCCAGGTCACAGGGGGTGTCGTCTGGGTGGTAGGCCA
This sequence comes from uncultured Atopobiaceae bacterium, assembly GCA_963928085.1. Lineage (GTDB taxonomy): Bacteria > Actinomycetota > Coriobacteriia > Coriobacteriales > Atopobiaceae > Thermophilibacter. The sequence goes on along the minus strand of CAWVDR010000001.1, from coordinate 393,261 downwards.
CGCCGATACCACCGGAGAGGTCGATGAAGCCAATGTGCACGCCCAGGCGCGCGGAGAGGTCCGCCGCCATCTCAAGGAGCTGACGCGCGAGGCGCGGGTAGTAGTCGTTCACCTGCGTGTTGCTGGCGAGAAACGCGTGGATGCCAAACTCCTCCACGCCCAGGGCGGCAAGCTCGCGGAATGCCTGCTCGAGCTGCGCCGGTGTCATGCCGAACTTGGAGTCCTCCGGGGAGCCGATGATGCCGTTCTCGCTCTCGAAGGCGCCGCCCGGGTTCACGCGGCAGCACACCGTGCGCGGGACGCGGCCGCCGAGGGCGCGCTGGAGGCAGGCCACCATGTCGTAGGCGTCGAGGTTGATGATCGCACCGCGCTCGTCCGCCGCACGGAAGTCCTCGTCGGGCGTGTCGTTGGAGGAGAGCATGATGTCTCGGCCGGTCACGCCCGCGCGGTCGGCGAGCAGGAGCTCCACGCCCGTTGCGCAGTCGCAGCCGCATCCGCACTCCGCGAGAATCCGCAGGATGGCGGGGTTGGGCGTGGCCTTGACGGCAAAGTACTCCTTGAAGCCGGGATTCCACGCAAAGGCGGCGTTGAGCTCCGCCGCGCGGCGGCGAATCTCCGCCTCGTCATAGAGGTGGAACGGGGTTGGGTACTCGGCCGCTATGGCCTCGAGCTGCTCTTTGGTGACAAACGGACGCTTCTGCATGACACCCCTCGATCGCCGTGCAGGTGCGCGGCCCCAGGGCGGACGTGCGTCCGGACAAGGATAGCGCCCCTGCGAGTTCTTCTCGCAGACAGTCCCGGGGGTCTTTCCCCGCGGGCCCACCGCCGCGCCGCGCCCGACGCGCCAGTTCGGCGGACCTCGCCTCCCCGGGGATCTGTGCCTGCCGGCTCCCCCACGGATCTTCGTGCCCGCTCCTCTATCGATGTGGGTAGCCTAACACCGCCCTGCTCCGCCCACAAGCCGGAAAACAAACCTGAAACATCGCGGAATGCGGTAGGCTCTGAAACGAGCCAGTGGCGGCAGGGGGAGACAATGGACGAGAAGATCAGGCGCATCGCACAGGCATACGCCGAGGAGTGCTACGAGGAGGAGCTCGAGCTCCTGCGCTCGCTCGCGCAGATTCCCGCGCCGTCCGGCCATGAGGAGCGGCGCGCGGAGTTCATCCGCGACTGGCTGCTCGCCCAGGGCGCGCCCGTGGGGGCCGTGCGCGTCGACGACGCCAAGAACGTGATCTTGAGCCTGCCCGGCCCCGCCGACGGCGACGACGGAATCGCGGTCTTTGCCGCCCACACCGACGTGGTCTTCCCCGACACCGAGCCGCTCCCGCTCGCCGAGAGCACGACGCGCCTTCTGGCCCCGGGTGTGGGCGACGACACGGCCAACCTTGTGGGACTCCTTCTTGCGGCACGCTACTTGCTGCGCCACAGCGTACCGCTCGACCGGCGCGTGCTCGTGGTGGCCAACTCCTGCGAGGAGGGCCTCGGCAACCTTGCCGGCACGCGCGAGCTCTTCCGCCACTACGACGGGCACGTACGCGAGTTCACGAGCTTCGACCTCTACCTCGGCATGCACGTGGTCTCCGCCGTCGGCAGCCACCGCTGGCGCGTGAAGTGCCACACCGAGGGCGGCCACTCCTGGGAGAACTTCGGACGCGACAACGCAATCGAGGCGCTCTGCAGCTTCATCGAGGACCTCTATGCCCTCGATCTGCCCACACGCGCCAAGACCACCATCAACGTGGGACGATTCGTGGGCGGCACCACGGTGAACTCAATCGCCGAGGACGCGAGCGTGCTCGTGGAGTACCGCTCGGCCTCCGAGGAGTGCCTCGAGGAGATGTACGGCAAGTTCGTGGTGCTCGTCGAGGAGCACCTCAAGATCGGCACCCGCATCGACGTGCAGCTCATCGGGCGGCGCCCTGCCTCCGGCGAGCACGTGCCCGAGGGACAGGCGGAGCTCGTCGCCCGCACGGACGAGGTGCTGCGTGAGCTCGGCGGCGTGGAGCAGATCCATCACCAGGAGTCCTCGACCGACGCCAACATCCCCCTCTCGCTGGGCATCCCTGCTCACACCGTGGGCACCGTCGAGGGCGACCTGCTGCACACGCGCGAGGAGTGGATCGAGAAGGCCAGTCTGCGACGCGGCCTCTCCGTCATTTTGGCCCTCATGCTGGACCACGCCACGAAACTGGAGTACTAACTTTCACTTTTAGGCAGTCTTTGACGAAGGCGCCGAGTATCGAAGGCCGAGCATTCCAAAAAGCCGCAGCTACTTATATGGCACCATTTTGGTGGTACTTCGACGGAAGCCAAGAAACTGCCTAAAACTGCAACCTCCACACTCTTCTAAAGAAAAAGGAGCCCGCAGGCTCCTCCTCCCCTTTGGGATGTGATGGCGCTTACGCCGCCACATACTTGACGAGCAGCGGCGAGTCCGCGTGGTTCTGCTCGTGGGAGGAGAACCACTCGTCAACGTCCTTGAACAGAAGCCGCTTGCTGTCAGCGCTGAAGCTGCGCTCGTGACCATCCATGATGGCGCGGTACTCGCCGCTCATGAACCAGCCGTTGTGGCACGCGTCGAGCACCTTGCGCTGGCGCTTGCTCATGTCCTTGATCTTGGTCATGCCTTCCCTCCTTTCGAGTTTGACACGCTCGTTATACCCATTCCTACCATTCGTGGAAAGTGGGTTGACAAAACTATGATTCTCCCTACGCAAATGCTTCACAAATGAGCTCACCTGCACTTCCTGGGGTTTGGCGCACCGTTAAGGGCTGGCTTGCACCCGTTCGTCGGACCCTTTGTTTCAGGTTTCTGACAGACCGGGCCCCAAGCAGCGGCGCTGATACCATCAGCCCTACAAAAGACCCAACCATGCGGACGACAAGAACGGAGGAGCCATGAGGTTCACAAAGACAGTGGTGGCGGCGCTCGTCCTTTCGACGGCGCTGCTCGTGGGCTGCAGCCAGGCGCCGGCCACCAACGCGACCGACGCGACGCAGGACGAGGCCGCCGTCGAGCAGGCCGAGCCGGAGCCGGAGCCGGAGCCCGAACCCGCGATGACCAACTGGCAGGAGGGCGCCTTCTATGACCGCCCGACGTCAGAGATCGTAAGCGACCTCGAGCTGCTGGGCTTCGAGCTCACGAACGAGGATTCCTACGAGGACGCAGACGCGCTCGGCGACATCGTGTACTACTTCAGCTACTTCGAGGGTACGCCCGAGAACAACCCCGTCAAGGAATCGGACGAGACGGTCCAGGTCTCCTTCACCTACGAGAACCCCGCGCTCCTGGAGGGAGAGACCGAGTGCTCCCTGGAGACCATCGAGCCGAGCACCGTCCCCACGGGCGTCGTCATCGGGTTCTACCTCCCCGAGGCGGACTCCTCCGAGTACGAGACGATCGCCCGGAGCGTGGGCGACGCGGTCGGGCTGCCCGCGTTCACCGACTCCTACGTCGGCGATCCCTTCGAGACGGGCCGCATGGTCGGCAACTTCACCTACCCGGACACGTTCAAGGGTCGGGAAACCGAGTCGATGCTCATCGTCTCCTCGTCATCAAACCCCGAATCATTGCCCAACCCCGACATGCCGCTGTCTGTCTCCTACGGCCCCTACGTATCCGAACGGGTGTAGGGCGCACGAAGGCGCTCCGCCAGGGGCGAGGGGCCTGCGGGCTCCTCGCCCCTTTTCTGTGGGCAGGAGCGCCGCGGAGCGCGTTGCGACATACAATCGCTGTATAACGCAGCAGCACAGGGAGGTCCCCTTGAATCTCAAGCAGCTCGAGTACTTCGTCGCCATCGCCGAGGAGGGCCAGATCACCGCCGCGGCGCGCCGGCTGCACATCTCGCAGCCCCCGCTCTCCTACGAGCTCGCCCAGCTCGAGCGCGAGCTCGACACCCAGCTCGTGCGGCGCGGCCCGCGCGGCGTCACGCTCACCGAGGCGGGACGGCTCCTGCACGAGCGCGCCACGCGCATCCTCGCTATGGCCACGGCCACGGCGCGCGAAGTCTCGAGCGTGGGCAAGGGCCTCACCGGCGCGCTCTGCCTCGCGGTCTGCGACTCGGCGGCCGGCCTCGTCCCGAGCGCGCGCCTCGCCGAGCTCGCCTCGCTCGCCCCCGACGTCTCGATCGAGCTGCGCGAGGGCAGCGTCCCCGAGGCGCTCGAGCTCGTGACCAGCGGCATCGCGGAGGTCGGCGTCGTGCGCACGCCCTTTCCCACCCAGGGGCTGCGCACCCGCTACGCCCCGGCCGAGCCGCTCGTTGCCATCATGCCGCCCGCGCTCGAGCGCGGCGACGAGCTCACGGTCCTTCTCGGCCAGCTTGACGACGTGCCGATCGTCTGTGACTCCCGGACGGCGGCAAGCCTGGACCTGGGCCGCAGCCCCTTCTGTGTCACCGAGAGCGCCCGCAGCGTCTGCTCCTGCGCGGCGGTCGGCCTGGGCGTGGGTCTCGTGCCGCGTTCCCTGCTCACCGTCTGCGACACCGGTCCCTGCTACATAAAGACGCTGGTCGACAAGGACCTCGAGAGCCGCGCGGCCGTCATCTGGAAGGCCGGCCGTGCCCTCTCCCCGCTCGCCGAGCGCGCCGTCGCCCTTCTCGGCGAGCTCTCCTGACCGGCACCCGGCAACAGAAGACGCCCCCGGCGGGAAAGGTCCGGGGGCGCAGGAGGAAGGGCTACTGCTGGACGGGCTCGTCGACGGCATCGGGCTCGGGCCCCGAGTCGCCGGAGCCCTCCTCCATGCCCTCGCGGACGTTCTTGACCGTCTTCCCGAGGGCCGATCCCAGCTTGGGCAGGTTCTTCGGCCCAAAGATCACCAGGACGACGAGCAGGATGACGGCAAGCTCCATCGGGCCCATGCCAAAGACCATGTGATGCCTCCTCTGACGCGGTTCTTCTCGTCCATCGTAGGACGCGGGAAGCCAGCGGTATAATACATATGAAAAGGGGTTGCCATACATCGATTGTATGGCAACCCCTCAGCCGAGAAGAACGTCGCGCCGCGACCCCTACTCGATCTCGCTCTGCTCGAAGACGTGGAAGCCGGCCTTCTCGATGGCCCAGCTCGCCTCCGCGGCGCTCGCCGGGTCGGCGATCTTGAGCGCGAGCACCGCCATGTCGTCGGTGGTGGAGAAGCAGTAGAAGTACTCGATGTCCACGTCGAGGTCGTCGAGCTTCTCGAGCAGGTCGGCGGCGCCACCCGGGTGGTGCGGAACGGCGATGGCCATGACCTTGGTCTTGATCGCGCGGTAGCCGCCGGCGTCAAGCGCGGCGAGCGCCGCCGCCGTGTCGCTGCAGATGATGCGCACGATGCCGTACTCGGTGGTGTCGGCCACAGAGAGCGCGGCCATGTTGATGTTGGCGTCGCCGAGGGTGCGGCACAGAGACGCGATGCGGCCGCGCTTGTTCTCGAGGAAAACCGTAATCTGGTCAATCATTACTTGATCCCCTTTCGCAGGTCGACGATGCGCTTGGCCTTGCCCTCGCTGCGCGCGATGGTCTTGGGCTCCACGAGCTGGACGCGCACGCCCACGGAGAGCGCCGTCTTGAGGCGTGCGGACATCTCCTTCTGCAGGCGCTCGACCGCGGCGACGGAGTCGAAGGCGAAGTCGGGGTTGACCTCGGCCTTGAGCGTGACCATGTCGAGCGAGCGGTGGTCGGTGTCGACCTCGATCTGGTACCAGGAGGAGACCTGGTCGAAGGTCTTCATGACGTCCTCGATCTGGCTCGGGAAGACGTTGACGCCGCGGATGATCAGCATGTCGTCCGTGCGGCCGTGGATGCGGTCGATGCGGCGGTGCGTGCAGCCGCAGGCGCACTCGCCCGGCAGGATGCGCGTGATGTCGCGCGTGCGGTAGCGCACCACGGGAGACGCCTCGCGGTCGATCGTGGTGAGCACGAGCTCGCCCCACTCGCCGTCGGGCAGGACCTCGCCGGTGTTGGGGTCGATGATCTCCGCGTAGAAGTGGTCCTCGGCCAGGTGCAGGCCGTCCTGCTCCCAGCACTCGATGGCAACGCCCGGGCCCATGGTCTCGGTGAGGCCGTAGACGTCGAGCACGTGGTAGTTGAGCTTGCGTTCGAGGTCGCGGCGGAAGTTGTCGCTGAAGGGCTCGGCGCCGTGGATGCCCGCGCGCAGGTGGAAGTCGCGCGCCGGGTCGATGCCCATCTCGAGGGCGGTGTCGGCGATGTGCATGGCGTAGCTCGGCGTGCAGCAGATGATCGTGGAGCCCATCTCCTTGAGCACGCGGATCTGGCGCTCGGTGTTGCCCGCGGACATGGGGATCGTGGTGGCGCCGGAGTAGAGGCCGCCGTAGTGCGCGCCCAGGCCGCCGGTGAACAGGCCGTAGCCGTAGCAGACGTGGACGACGTCGTCCTTGCCGCCGTTGGCGTACTCGATGCCGCGCGCGAAGCACTCGCCCCAGATGTCGAGGTCGTGCTGGGTGTAGCCGCCCACCGTCGCCACGCCCGTGGTGCCGGAGGACATGTGGATCTCCTTCACCTCGGAGAGCGGGGTGGCAAACATGCCGTAGGGGTAGTTGTCGCGCAGGTCCTGCTTGGTGACGAACGGCGCCTTCTGCAAGTCGTCGAGACTCTTGACGGAGTACGGGTCAAAGCCGGCGTCATCGAAGCTCTTCTTGTAGAACGGCACGTTCTCGTAGCACGCGATCACGGTCTTCTTGATGCCCTCGAGCTGGATCTGCTGGATCTGCTCGTGGGGGGTGTGGAGAATCTCCTGCATCTTGCCCTCCCGTTGGAACCTTAGAAACTCGTTGCGCTGATTCTACGACCTGCGTGCGCGGGAGGTCGAAGCGTTTACGGTCGCGTGACATTCTGCTCCGGCAAGCGGGCGCCGCCGTTCGGACGATAGTTTGAAGTTTATTTCGCAAGAATCCATCTTTTGTGTATGAGGGTATCCCCGCGCTCCCAAGAACGCTGATTCCAGCAATAGGAGCGTAGTTTTGGGCAACATCTTTGATGGACTGACGGCCTCCGCGTCCTTCTCGTTGGCAAAGATGACGGGAACTCCGACGTTTCCGCAGGTCGCGTCAACGCCGGGAGGCGAGAATAACGTGCAGCCGGCGCTGAATATAAAACCTGTTGCCCAAAACCATCGGGGCGGTCACGAGTCAGCGCCAAGCGCCGCGCCGGCCACACGCTATCGCGCCGCCTCCAGCCGTGCGAGGACGGTCTTGGTCGCGGCGATCGCAGCCTGCACGTTCTCGTCGGCGTCCTGGATCTTCTTCTGCACGTAGAGGTCAACGAAGGGGTTGTCCACGAGGATGTCGAGCGCGGAGGCGATGGCGCCCACATCCACGCGCAGCGCCTCGATCCCACGGACGTCCGAGAGTTCGCGCGTGAACGTGTAGAGGTCGGCGCGAGCCTGGTCGAGCGCGCCGCGGGCGTCGTTGAGGCGCCAGTGCTTGAGGACACTCGTCAAGGGACCGCCCATCACCAGGTCGAAGAGTCCCCAGTTGCCCGCGCTGTCGAGCGCGTCGGCGGCCTCCTCGAGACTGGAGAGCGCGCGGCGTCCCGCCGCCACGGCCTCGGCGACCTCTCGTCTCTCATCCGGCGTCATGGGACCCTCCCCCGGCTCGAAGTTCTTCTCGCCCATGGTAGCAGGGCGACGCCCGTGCCACGAGGAAGTTGATTCAAAGTTTTCCGCCCTGTCTGAGAGGTTTTGCGTTCGGTGGACACCGCTCGCTTCCGGCGGGGCAAAAACCAAGGAGCGCTTCCTGGTTTTGGGGCAAACGATTTATACAAAACCTCTTCTCACCGCAACTCGCTCCATTCTCGGACACACGTGCCCGCGTTTCCGCAGGTCGTATTCTTCTCTACGACCACAGAGAGCGCGCAGCACAGGATGGGCATCAATTCTTTGCCCCAAAACCAGCATGGGCTCCTCGGATCGGCCTCCCGCGAGTCCCCGCGCCAATCCCTGAGAACGACACCGTTTGCGGAGAATTGCGCACGCCCGGCCGATTCAGGCGCATACTTTTCCTATCTGTGGCCCTGAGGGAAGGAATGCCCATGCTTCGAGTTGGTCTTCTCACGAGCGGCGGCGACTGCCAGGCGCTCAACGCGACGATGCGCGGCATCGTCAAGACGCTCTACCGTCAGTCCGACGAGCCCGTCGAGGTCTACGGCTTCGAGGACGGCTACCAGGGCCTCATCTACGAGCACTACCGCATGATGGACAACCGCGACTTCTCCGGCCTGCTCACGCGCGGCGGCACCGTGCTCGGCACGAGCCGCACGCCCTTCAAGCTGCTCGACACGCCCGAGGCGGACGGCATCAACAAGGTCGAGGCGATGAAGCACACCTACCGCAAGCTCAAGCTCGACTGCCTGTTCATGCTCGGCGGCAACGGCTCCACCAAGACGGCCAACCGCCTGCGCGAGGAGGGCCTGAACGTCATCGCCCTGCCCAAGACGATCGACAACGACACCTGGGGCACGGACATGACCTTCGGCTTCACGAGCTCCGTCGAGGTCGCCACCCGCTGCATCGACGAGATCCACACCACCGCGAGCTCCCACGGCCGCGTCTTCGTGATCGAGATCATGGGCCACAAGGTCGGCTGGATCCCGCTGTACGCGGGCGTGGCCGGCGGCGCCGACGTCATCCTCATCCCCGAGATCCCCTACGACATGGACAACGTCGTCCGCGTGATCGAGGACCGCGACAAGGCCGGCTCGCGCTTCACGATCGTGGTTGTGGCCGAGGGTGCCATCTCCAAGGAGGAGGCCGCGCTCTCCAAGAAGGAGTACAAGAAGCTCGTCGCCGCGCGCACCACGCCGTCGGTGGCCTACGACATCGCCACAGAGATCGACAAGCGCACCGGTCGCGAGATTCGCATCGCCGTGCCCGGCCACACCCAGCGCGGCGGCCAGCCCGACGCCCAGGACCGCATCTTCGCCACGCAGTGCGGCGTCGAGGCCGCGCTCGGCTGCCTCGAGGGCAAGTTCGGCTTCATGGTCGCGCAGCGCAAGGGCAAGATGGTCCGCGTGCCGCTCGAGGAGGTCGCCGGCAAGCTCAAGTACGTCGACCCCGAGGGCGACCTCGTCCGCGAGGCCAAGGCGCTCGGCATCAGCTTTGGTGACGAGTAGCGGTTCTTCTCGGCAATCCAGACGCAACGGCGGGGTCCTTCGGGGCCCCGCCCTTTTCATGGCGAGAAGAACGTGCGCCCGCGCCCCTACAGCATGTTGCGCGCCGCGAACTCCGCCTGGACCGTGGCGAGCATAAGCTCCACGTCGTCGAGGCCGAGATGACGCTCGGACTCCCCCGCCTTGAGCGTGCCGCGCCGGCGCGCCCAGCTCTCGAGCGAGGCGGGTCGCTGCTCGTGCGGCAGCGTCTTGGTCTCGGGGTCCACGCGACGGCAGATGTCGCGCGTGTCGATGGGAACCACGCGGCCCGCCTTGCGCGCCTCGGCGTAGCCGTCGATGTGCAGCATGAACCAGGAGTCCTCGAAGGCGGCGTTGTGCGCCATGAACGGGTAGGCGCTCATCGCGGCGAGCAGCGCGGCCTGGACCTGCTTGTCCTGGCGGAAGGGGGTCCTGCCGTCGAGATCGGACCACTGGATCTTGTGGATGTCCGCCAGCGGCACGCCCTTCTCGGCATACATCTGCGGCAGACCGAAGTAGCCGGCGAAGGGGTCGTGCGGCTTTGCCTTGGGGCCCACGGTCATGAACTCCAGGCCCACGTTGATGATGTAGCCGCGCGACGGGTCGCGGTCGGTGGTCTCGATGTCGATGCCCACGACCATGCCGGAGACCGGCGCGTCCACCCACGCCACGTTGAGGTCGCGCGCGTCCGGGCCGGAGAGCGCCGCCACCTGGGCGTCGGTGCGGTGCTGGAGCACGGCGACGGCATGGATGAGCTCATCGTTGGTGAGCCCGCGCGACAGGCACGTGGGGTTCACGTCGCGCAGGCGCTCGATGCCGTAGCGGTCGCAGACGTCGCGGTTGCGGTCGGCGAGCTCGCGGATGAGACCAAAGTCGCAGGGCTCCCTGCCGGGGGCGGCGTCGCGCCAGGCGGCCATCAGCGTGACGAGCGCGTCCTCGTTGCGCGTGCGCTCGGCGGCGAGCGACGCATCGTCCACAAGGAAGCCCGGGAACGTCAGCGCACTCGCGCACTCTATGGCCTGGCTCAGATCCACGTTGCTCACTCCCGTCCAAGGAAAAAGGCGCCGAGAAGAACCCGGCGCCTTCCTAGGCTAGCAGAACGCTCGGTCGCCCCGTGCCTACTCCGCGTAAAACACGCGACCGTCGTTTCTCGGCTTCGCGGCGGGCGTCTCCGCCGGATAACCCAGGATGCAGTGGCCGATGCCCTCGTAGTCGCCCTCGACGCCCAGCTCGGCGAGGATGGCCTTGCCCTCGGCGGTGTCGAACTCCTCGCGAGCGCGGTGGATCCAGCAGCTGCCGAGCCCCAACGCGTGCGCGGCAAGCATGAGGTTGCCCATCACAAGACTGCCGTCGTAGACACGATTAGGCTGGTCGCGCGGGGCGAGCACGATCAGCACGACCGGCGCGCCATAGAACGGGTCGGTGCCCGGGCGGCCCATGATGTCCGCGTTCATGGCCGAGAGGCGGTCGCGCAGCTCGCGGTTCGTAACGGCCACGACGATGGGGCCCTGGCGGTTCATGCCGCTCGCGGCCCAGAGGCCGGCCTCGATCACTGCCTCGATCTTCTCGCGCTCCGGCATCTTGTCCGTGTAGGCGCGCACGCTGCGGCGCTCCACCATGGCCCTGATGACGTCATTCATGGGAACCTCCCTCGGTCGCGGTTGCCTGGGGAAGTTATACCCCGCCCCGAGCCTCGAGGCGGTGCCATCTACCGCAAGGTTTTGGGTTTTCGGCCCGCGCGTGCACGCCGAGTTGCCGATTCCGAAGCTTTTCCCAGGTTGTGGGCAACAGGTTTTATGTCGAGGCGCCGAGAAGGGCCGTCGAGGTGCTGTTTTGCCACGTTCTGCAAGGTAGTGGGCAACAATCTTGATGGATTTCTCGCCTGTGCATCAAACTTGTTGCCCAAAACCTGAGGAGGGGCAAACGAATCAGGCTGAGCCGTCGACCTCGCGCAGCAGGTCGGCGGGGTCAACGCCGTAGAGGTGCGCGAGCTTCACGAGGTTCGTCGTCGAGGGCTCCGACTTACCCTGCTCCCACTTGGACACGGCCTGCCTGCTCACGCCGAGCTTCTCGGCCACGAGCTCCTGCGTCATCTTGCAGCGCTCCCGATGCGCGCGCAGCACCTCCCCGAGGGAGCGGCGCGCGGCCACGGTCTCGGGGCTCTTGTCGGCCTTCTCCTGCCGCAGGAACCAGCGGATGGCAAGGACCAGCAGCACGATGAAGAGGACCCACGGCACCACCCTGCCAAGGATGATCGGAAACAGAATCATCAGGAGCTCCATCGGCCCCATTCCATAGATCATGGTGCCCTCCTTTCGCCGACTTTGCCCCACTGTAGCCGAGCGGCGCGGTTGCGCCCACCACCTATCGCGCAACATGCGGTTGCGTTTGGGTTGCGGGAAAGAGCAACCTGAGGGAAGCCTACGCGAAGAGGCTCAGGCGCGAGAGGGCGCGGCGGAAGGAGACGAGGTCGAGACCACCAGGTCCGCGCAGCGTCGAGAGGCAGATAGGCACTGACAGGGCCTCGCCTCGAACGAGCGGACGGATGACGAAGCCTTCCGGTGCGCCCGTGATGTTGCCGACGAATATGAACGAGTAGCATCGCCCGTCGCTGACGGCATCGGGGACTGCGTCTCCCACCGAGAACCTGACAATCTCGGATCGAAGGCCGCGCTTGAGGTACTCGTCCACCACGGCATGGCAGTAGTGGTCGAAGTTGCAGGGGTAGAGCACGGGATAGTCCGCGAGCTCATCGAGCGTGACCTCGCTCTTGGCAGCGAGCGGGTGGTCCTGCGGAACGAGGACGTCGGAGGAGACGGTCCCAAGCGGGCTGCACGCCACGTCGTCCGCCTCGAGCATACCCACGGTAATGAGGCCGTCCACGCGCCTGGCGCGAAGCACGTCAAGCCCCTTCGGGCAGTCCAAGAGCTCGACGTCAACGCGGCGGCCGAGCACCTTGCCCGTCACCGTGGAGATCAAACGGACGAGCCGGTCGACGCCAGGATACTCCGGACAGCAGAATCCCATGTGGAACGGAGCGTTCCCGGCGGCGTCCGGTGCGCTCGCAAAGCGCTCGAGAGCCTCCCACTCGTCGAGCACGCGACGGGCCCGCGCGGCGAAGGCGCGACCGAGCGGCGTGGGAGAGACGCCGGCGCTCCTGCGCTCGAAGAGGGACTCGCCAAGCGAGGACTCAAGCTCGGCCATCGCCTTGGAGACGGCCTGGACGGAGACGCCCTCCTGCGCGGCGGCAGCGGAAAAGCTTCCCAGGTCCACGATGGCGCAAACGTATCTGACCTGCTTGATGTTCACGGCCCCTCCTCAACCGTCAAAACTTCATGCAGCTTTTCGATGATTGCACATGTATGGAATCAACCATCCGCTGATGCCCCCTCGCTAAACGATGGGTTGAGCACCGCAAGAAACGCTGGGCGGCCCCATCGAACGCTCACGGGATTCATCGTGACCGTTAGGCGGCGAGGTCCTAGAATGTGTCCGAATGTGAGAACGTTTCCAGACAGAGAGGCGGCAGGCTCATGACGGACAAGCGCACGAAGAAGGCAGCAAAGCGAGGCACGTCTCAGCCGCTCGCGCGATCTGTGGCTCAGGCCACATCCGACGCGACGTTCCTTCGTCGCCTGCAGCGCCATCATGACGAACTGCGCTGGCTCTACATGGAGCTCTACGACAACGGCGACATGTTCGCCGAGCTCTGCGACCGGATGAGAGCCTTCTACGACGAGCGTCCGGAATCCCTCAAGGCCCTCGACGCCCGCCGCGAGGGGCATGCCTGGTACCGGGACCGTGAGCTTCTGGGCATGCAGATGTACATCGACAACTTCGCCGGCAACATCCGCGGCGTAGAGGACCGCTTGGACTACCTGGGGCGGACCGGGGTCAACTACCTCCATCTCATGCCGTTCCTGGACACGCCCGCGGACCGCAGCCGCTCGGACGGCGGCTACGCGGTCTCCGACTTCCGCCGCGTCAAGCCGGACCTCGGCACGATGGACGACCTCGCGCACCTTGCCGAGAGGTGCCACGAGCGCGGCATCAGCCTCTGCATGGACTTCGTCATGAACCACACCTCCGACGAGCACGAGTGGGCCCGGCGCGCTCGCGCCGGCGAGGGCGAATACATGAGCCGCTACTTCTTCACCGGCGACCAGGCCCTTATCGACCGCTACACCCGCGACGTGCCCCAGGTCTTCCCCACCACCGCTCCCGGCCACTTCACCTACCTGCCGGAGCTCGGCCAGTCGGTCATGACGCAGTTCTACCCCTACCAGTGGGACCTCAACTACAAGAACCCGCGCGTCTTCAACGAGATGATGTACAACTTCCTCTACCTGGCCAACCAGGGCATGGACATCATCCGCATCGACGCCGTACCCTACATCTGGAAGCAGCTGGGCACCAACTGCCGCAACCTTCCGCAGGTCCACACGATCGTGCGCATGATGCGCATGATCTCGGAGATCGTCTGCCCGGGCGTCGTCCTTCTCGGCGAGGTCGTCATGGCGCCGGTGGAGGTCGTGCCCTACTTTGGCACCGTCGAGAAGCCCGAGTGCCACATGCTCTACAACGTCACGACGATGGCCACCACCTGGAACAGCGTCGCCTGCCGCGACACGCGCCTGCTGCGCCGCCAGCTCGAGGCTGTCTGCGGCCTGCCGCGCGAGTACACCTTCCTCAACTACCTGCGCTGCCACGACGACATCGGCTGGGGCCTGGACTACGCCACGCTCTCGGACTGGGGCATGGAGGAGGTGCCGCACAAGCGCTACCTCAACGCGTACTTCCAGGGACACACCGAGGGCAGCGTCTCCCGCGGCGAGCTGTACAACGCCGACCCCGTGACCGGCGACGCGCGCTTCTGCGCCACCACGGCCTCCATGTGCGGCATCGAGGCGGCGGGCTTTGCCGGCGACGCCGAGGCCATGGACGTGGCCATCCGCAAGGACGTCATGCTCCACGCCTACCTGCTCACCCAGTCCGGCCTGCCGATCATCTACAGCGGCGACGAGGTCGGCCAGGTGAACGACTACACCTACAAGGACGACCCCGAGAAGGCCGAGGACTCGCGCTACATCCACCGCGGGCGCTTCGACTGGGCGCTCGTGGACCGCATCGAGGAGCCCGGCAGCGTCCAGCAGCGCCTCTACGACGCAATCCAGCGCCTCGAGGAGATTCGTCGCGCGGAGGCGGTCTTCGACGCGGACGCCGAGATGTCGGTCGTGGGATACAGCGACCCCTCGGTCCTCTGGATCAGGCGGCGCGCGGGCGAGAAGACCCTGCACGCGGTCTTCAACTTCAGCGACGAGCGCCGCACGCTCTGGATGCCGGAACGCGGCGAGTACACCGACCTCGTAACCGGTGAGCGCGACGAGTTCGAGACCTTCGAGCTCGCGGCGTGGGACTTCAGGTGGTGGCTGCGCTAGGCCTGCGCTAGGCCTGCTCAAGACCGCGCAGGAAGCGCGCGAGGGAGACTGCGGCCACGCTGGTCGAGGCGCTCGCGGCCTCCTCGGCCGCGTCGGCGACGTCATCAAAGACCTCGAGATCGTCCTCGCTCGCGTCGGCCGCCTCGCAGGTGGCGACAAGAACGTCGAGCGCAGCCGCGTCAGCGCGACCGGCGTCGACCGTGCGCGCGACCTCGTCTCGGCCGAGCGCGAGCATCGTCCTGAGGTCCTCGAGGCTCATCTCGTCGTCGTTCGGGGCGGCCTCGGCGAGGCCCTCCAGCCAGGCGTCCCAGGACTCGACCGCGGCCCCCGAAAGCTCGAGCCGAGAGACGGCGCGCGCCGAGTCATCGAAGAGGTCCAGGATGTCGCCGTTGCAGGCGGCAACGGCGCTGCTGACGGCGGAGACGACCTCGACCATGGCGGGGCCGCCCGCGGCGTCGACCTGCGTCAGCTCGTCCTCCGAGGTGATGACCTCAACGCACGCGTGAAGCAGCCGTACGGCAATCCCGTCCCGCCCGATCATGGCACTCCCCTCGCCGGCGCATACCTGATGCGATTCTACGAGGAGCGCCGCCGGGCATGCCGCCGCCCGGGCCATGCGGGCGCCAGTGCTCGGCCAGCGGCGCGGCCTACTCCGTGGCGGGATCGACGACGCCGATCTTCTCGGCCGTGTCCTCAGTGATCCAGATGGTGTTGCGGTCGCGCGAGATGAACTGGCGCGTGACGTCCTCGTCCAGCACGAAGACCTCAGCGTTCTCCGGAGTGAGCACGTAGAGGACGTCGTTGTAGTCCACGACCTCGTAGTCGTCACCGCTCATGGTAACGCTGCGCACCTCGGTGGCGTCGGTGTCCACGCCCTCGGGGACGTTACTTCCAAACGGGTTGAAGCCCATGATGACGCCGATCGCGATTATGGCGACCACAATGACCCCCGCGACGACGCGGCCCGCCTTGCCCGGCGCTGCCATGGTCGTTTCTCTCTCCTTGGTTGACTTTCTCTCAACATGATACCGGGTCGACGGGTTTCATACGCTAAACTCATGGTGGACGAGGAGGTTAACGTTAACATGGACATCAACCAGATTGCCCAGATGGCAGGCGTGTCACGCGCGACGGTCTCGCGCTACCTGAACGACGGCTACGTGAGCCAGGAGAAGCGCGCCGCCATCCGCCGCGTCATCGAGAAGACCGGCTACGTCCCCTCCCGCCAGGCCAAGTCCCTGCGCACCGGCAAGACCAACGTCGTGGGCGTCATCATCCCCAAGATCAACTCCGCCTCCGTGAGCCGGATGGTCGCGGGCATCACCCTCGTCCTGAACGAAGCCGGCTACCAGGTCCTTCTCGCCAACACGGACAACGACGCCGCGCGCGAGGTGGAGTTTCTCCATCTCTTTGCCGAGAAGAGCCAGGTGGATGGTGTCATTCTCATCGCCACCGTCATCACCCCCGAGCACCGCGAGGCAATCTCTGCCCTGCCCGTGCCTATCGTTGTGCTCGACCAGGACGTCGACCTCTGCTCCTGTGTCTACCAGGACGACTACGCGGCCATGCGCGAGATGGCCGCGCTCGCGCTGCGCGACGCGCGTCACCCCGCCTACATCGGCGTCTTCGAGGAGGACGTCGCCGTCGGCCAGATGCGCCGCAAGGGGTTTCTCGCCGCATGCGCCGAGGCGGGGGTCGAGGTGCCCGAGCGCGCCCTGCGCATCGCAGACTTCACCGTGGACTCCGGCTACGAGCAGGCCGAGGCGCTGCTCGAGAGCTATCCCGAGCTCGATGTCATCGTCTGCGCGACCGACTCCATCGCCTATGGCGCCCTCACCTGCCTGCGCGAGTACGGGCGCATCGTGCCTGACGAGGTGGAGGTGACCGGCATGGACGACTCGGAGATCTCGCAGATCGTCACACCCACGCTCACCACCGTCCACCTCCACTACAAGACCTCCGGCATGGAGACGGCGCGGATGCTCGTGGGCTTCATGACCGGTGAGGAGTACGTGCCCCGCAAGGTCAAGATGAGCTACGAAGTCGTGACGAGGAACTCCACGCGCTAGGCGATCCGTCCCTGCCACCCCCGCCCCGCTGCGGTTTGGGTTCATCTTCTCGGTCCCTGCGTGGAAATCAATTCTTTACCGAACGGTCTACCTGCCGTTTCTTTGGCAGGCAGCGTTGCGGCGCGCCAACGACGAACCCAAACCTCTGAGGGATGGAGGCTGCCCGGGAACCTTCTCGCCGTTTACCGACAAGATCATGCCGCTCGCAGACCATTACGGTCGCGCGTCCCTTCTCGCCGTATTGTGAGAACGATTTCATATGGGAACGTTCTCATGCCGAGAACGGTCAGGGGAAAGGTGGAATCGAATGGCACTCGACTACAGGCAGGCAGCACAGGAGATATTGGACGCGATAGGCGGACCGGGAAACGTGGTCTCGGCCGCACACTGCGCCACGCGCCTGCGCCTCGTGCTCGCGGACGACTCCAGGGTCAACCAGGCTGCCGTGGACAACGCGACCGGCGCCAAGGGCAACTTCAAGGCATCCGGCCAGCTGCAGGTCATCTACGGCACGGGCACGGTGAACAAGGTCTACGACGAGTTCATCGCCCTCGGCAACATCACCGCCGCCACCAAGGCGGAGGTGAAGGAGGCAGCCGCCCAGCAGCAGACCAACCCCTTCATGCGCGCGATCAAGCTCCTGGGAGACGTCTTCGTGCCCATCATCCCGGCGATCGTGGCCTCGGGCCTGCTCCTTGGCATCATGAGCGCGCTCTCCTTCATGGACGCCAACGGCTTCATCACGCTCGCCACCGACAATGCCTGGTACCAGATCTTGAACCTCGTCTCCAACACGGCGTTCACGTTCCTGCAGATTCTCATCGGCTTCTCAGCGGCCAAGGCCTTTGGCGCCAACCCCTACCTCGGAGCCGTCATCGGCATGCTGCTCATCAACCCCGGCCTGCAGAACGCCAACACCGTGGCAACCGAGGGCGTGCAACAGACCTACGCCGTCATCCCCGGCCTCTACTCCATCGAGTGGACCGGCTACCAGGGCCACGTCATCCCCATCGTCATTGCCTGCGGCATCCTCGCCTTCATCGAGAAGCGCCTGCACAAGGTGGTCCCCGAGGCCTTCGACCTCTTCGTGACGCCGCTCGTATCGGTTGCCGTCACGGCCTACGTCACCATGCTCGCCGTCGGCCCCGTCTTCGTCTGGGCCGAGAACGCCATCCTCGGCGGCATCCAGTTCCTGCTCACCCTGCCGCTCGGCCTGGGCTCGCTCATCATGGGCGCCCTCTACGCCCCCACCGTGGTCACCGGCATCCACCAGATGTACACCACGATCGACCTCGGCCAGATCGCCACGTACGGCGTGACCTACTGGCTGCCGCTCGCCTCCGCCGCCAACATCGGCCAGGCTGGCGCGGCTCTCGCCGTGGCCCTCAAGACCAAGGACGTCAAGGTCCGCTCGCTCGCCCTCCCCTCCTCGCTCTCCGCATTCATGGGCATCACCGAGCCCGCCATCTTCGGCGTCAACCTGCGCTTCTTCAAGCCCTTCGTAGCAGGCTGCATCGGCGGCGGCCTGGGCGCCATGTTCGCCTCCATCATGGGACTCGCCGCGGCGGGCACCGGTGTCACCGGCATCTTTGGCATCCTGCTCTGCCTCAACCAGCCCGTGCAGTACGTGATCATGTTCGCCATCGCCGGCCTAGTGGCCTTTGCCATCTCCTACGCGCTCTACCGTGACCCGGAGGAGGCCGCCCCTGCCGAGCAGCCCGTCGTCCAGGCCTCCGTCTCCGCGCCCGCGACGGACGCCGAGAGCGCCGCCGTACTCTCCGCGGCAGCCGCCGACGCCGCCGTCGCAGCGGTGACCGATGCGTCGCCCACCCCTCGTGCCGAGGTCCTTCTCGCCCCGATGGCCGGCACTGCCATCAAGATGACCGAGGTCCCCGATCCCGTCTTCGCAAGCGAGGCCATGGGGACCGGCGCCGCCGTGCGTCCCACCGAGGGCAAGCTCTACGCGCCGGCCGCCGGCACCGTGAACGTTCTCGCCGAGACGGGCCATGCCCTCGGCATGACCACCGACGCGGGATGCGAGGTGCTCATGCACATCGGCATCGACACCGTGACGCTCAACGGCACCCCGTTCACCGCGCACGTCAGGATGGGCGAGCACGTGGACGCCGGACAGCTCCTCATGGACGTGGACCTGGACGCCATCCGTGCGGCCGGCCTCGACCCCGTGACCCCGGTCATCGTCACCAACACGGACGCCTACACTAAGGTCACGCCCCACGCGAGCACCGCCGTGCGCCCCGGAGACCCGCTCGTCGAGCTGGCGTAGCCGGCGACACCAACCGTCCCTCCTTTCCCGGGGCGGTCCTGCCGCTGGACCGCCCCGCCCCCCTACGCTTGGGAGACCCCATGTCACACGACCCCTGGAGAATGGGCTTTCACCTCATGCCGCCCGTTGGCTGGCTCAACGACCCCAACGGCCTCTGCCAGCTGGGCGGCACCTATCACGTGTTCCACCAGTACAGCCCCGACTGGCCCGCGCCGGACGCCCCGCGCGGGTGGGGCCACTTCATGAGCGAGGACCTCGTCCACTGGAGGTCCGGCGGGCGCGCGTTTGCCATCGCGCCGGACACGCCCGACGAGACCTCGGGCGCCTACTCAGGCTGTGCCGTGCCGACCGGGACCGGCGTGCGCTTCTATTACACCGGCAACGTCAAGGAGACAGGTGACTTCGACTACGTTCTCGCGGGCCGGCGCTCGGTGCAGATCCTCGTCGAGAGCCCGGACGGCACCCAGATGGGCGAGAAGCACGTGCTGCTGAGAAACGACGACTATCCGTCGTTCTGCACGTGTCACGTCCGCGACCCCAAGGTCTGGCGCAGCGACGGCGCGTGGTGGATGATCCTGGGTGCCCGAGACGTCAACGACGCGGGACTTGTGCTCGTCCTGCGATCGGATGACGGCGTGGGCTGGGAGAATTATGGAACCGTCCGCACGGACGAGCCGTTCGGGTTCATGTGGGAGTGCCCGGACCGCATCGCGCTTGACGGTCGCGAGTGGCTCTCGATCTGTCCGCAGGGCATGCAGAGCCGACCGTGGGCAAACGGCATTCGCGATGTGTCTGGTTACCTGCCGCTTCCCGCGGGCGAGAGTCTCGGGGGTACGGGTTCGCTCGTCCTCGACGAGCGCGACTTCCGCCCCTGGGACCACGGCTTCGACTTCTATGCACCCCAGAGCTTTGTCGATGAGTCCGGCCGGACGATCCTGATCAGCTGGATGGGCATGCCGGAGGCGCCCTACGAGAGCGCACCCGATGGCCTGAGCTGGTGCCACTGCCTCACGGTGCCGCGCGTGGTGACTGCCACCGCAGAGGGTGGGCTCCTTCAGCATCCGGTCCCTGAGCTCGAGAGGCTACGGAAAGGACGGCACGAACTCGACTGCGGAGGGACACTCACGCTGAGCGAGCGTCGAGCGGACATCCTTCTCGCCCATGCGGGGGGACCCTTTGAGCTATGGCTGGACGGCGCACTTGCCATCACCTGGGACGGTGCAACGCTCTCGCTGCGCTTCTCGGACAACATCGTCGGTTGCGGACGCACCACGCGGACCGTGGCGTGCGATTGCCTGCGCAACCTTCGCGTCCTTGTCGACAACTCGGCCGTCGAGGTCTTTGCCAACGACGGTGAAGCCACCTTTGCCACCCGTTGGTTCCCCCGCTCCCCCGCCCTCACGATTGATGAAAAGGGACAGTCCCTTTTCATCATCTGGGAGATGGGCGATGGAATGGCAGGCACATACGAGTAGCCACACGAGCCGCTTGCCGAGAAGAGCCGCGCACTCGTGAGGCTGGCGCCATAATGGATGTGGAATCGATACCGCAACGCATGCAACCGAAAGGACCCCGTGATGTTCTCCGTCTCCGCACTGGGCGAGCTCCTCATCGACTTCACCGACGCCGGCACCTCGGCGGGCGGCCAGCGCCTCTTCGAGCGCAACGCCGGCGGCGCGCCGGCAAACGTGCTCGTTGCGCTGGAGAAGCTCGGCCACAGGACGGCGTTTCTCGGCAAGGTGGGATGCGACATGCACGGCGAGTTCCTGCGCGCCACGCTGGAGGAGCAGGGCATCGATACCACGGGGCTGATCAGCGACCCGGACGCGTTCACCACGCTGGCCTTTGTTGCTCTCTCGCCAGACGGCGAGCGCGAGTTCTCCTTCGCGCGCAAGCCGGGCGCGGACACCCGCATCACCGAGGGCGAGCTGGCGCGAGACGTGATCGCCGCGTCGCGCGTCTTCCACGTGGGCTCGCTCTCCCTCACCGACGAGCCCGCGCGCTCCGCCACGCTCGCCGCGCTCGCCTGCGCCCGCGAGGCCGGCTGCACCCTCTCCTACGACCCCAACTACCGGGCGAACCTCTGGTCCTCCGTCGAGGCCGCCGTGGAGCAGATGCGCGCCGTGGTGCCGCAGATGGACCTCATGAAGCTCTCCGACGAGGAGTGCGCGCTGCTCACGGGCTTTGACGACCCGGAGTCCGCAGCTGCCGCGCTTCTGGCGCAGGGGCCCAAGGTCGTGGCCGTGACGCTCGGCGGCTCGGGCGCCTACGTGCGCACGGCCGACGGTGGCGCCACGGTGGCCGGCTTCCCCGCGGATGCCGTCGACGCCACGGGCGCGGGCGACTCCTTCTGGGGCGGCTTCCTCGCGGGCTTCTGCGAGAGCGGCAAGACGGCCGGCGAGGTCGCGGTCGAGGACGCGGCCGGCTTCGCGCGCCTGGGCAACGCGGTGGCGTCCCTCTGCGTGCGCAAGCGCGGCGCCATCCCCGCGATGCCGGAGCGCGCAGACGTCGAGGCGCTTCTCGGCGAGTAGCCGCGCATCCCCCATCCCCTGCCAAGAATCTCAACTTGCGCGATGTCCTTCTCGGCTCCAAGAGCGCGTAAGTCGGGAATTCTGGTCAATTGGACAAGAATCCCGAATTACGCGATCAGGTAACGAGCTTGCTCCGTGCGTAAGTCGGGATTCTTGGTCTCCGGTAGAGGGGGTCGGAGCCTAGTCCCCAAGCGCGGCGAGAAGAACCTCGCCCCAGCGCTCAGCGAGCCGCTCCGCGGACCAGGCGGCGTTCGCCGGACTCGTCGAGGGCAGCGTCTCCGCGGGCAGCCCCGTCACAGGCTCCAGCCAGCGGCGATACAGACGCGCCGCCGTGCCGCCATTGCAGAGCACGACACGAATCGGCGCCACCGCCGTTATTCTCGCCACGTTCGCGGGCACCACGTTGCGAATGGAGGCATCCGAGGAGCCGCGCACGTCGCAGCTCTCGATCACGTCCCAGAGCGCGATGCCGTGCCGCAGCAGCATCGCCCGCTTGGCGGCGATGTCGTCCACCGCGGGCTCGCGCTCCCCCAGCACGTTTGCCATCACGCGCCAGAAGCGGTTGCGCGGGTTGCCGTAGTAGAAGCGATTCTCGCGAGAGAGTGCCGAGGGGAACGAGCCGAGCACGAGCACGCGGCTGTGCTCGTCGAAGACCGGCTCAAAGCCATGGGATATGTGCTGGTAGTCAGCCATGGGGCCATCGTAGCGCGCCCACCGGCCAAGCGCTACCGTCCGCCGAGAGCGCCACGCGCGCTCGGCGAGTTCAGCGTGCCGCTTGACGTGCGCGAACGTAAGGTTTATGAAGTTGGCACCCACCTCGATCCCCGAGAGGAAGCCATGCTCGAGATTCCGTACGACATCACCGACCCCCTGGGTCTGCACGTCCAGCTCGCCGTCCTGCTCGCCAGCGAGGCGCAGCGGTGGCGCAGCAGCGTGACGCTCGAGCACGCGGGGCGCTCCGTCGGCGTCTCGCAGCCCATGGAGCTCATGATGCTCGGGATTCGCTGCGGGGAGCACATCGTCGTGCGTGTGAGCGGCCCCGACGAGGCGACTGCCGCGGAGGCCATCCGCAAGATCATGGCGACGTTCTAGCCCTGAGCGACTATCCCCGCACCATGCCCTCGAAACGCTTGTAGAGCAGGCCGCCCGCCGCCGCCAGCGCAACGGCGACCACGACGGCACCCACCGCCATACCGTAGTTGCCGGCGCCGAAGGCGGACGCCGCGACCGTCGACGTGACGATCGAGGGAATGCGGCCGAGCGTGGTGATGGCGAGCACGGGCCAGAAGCGAACCTCCGTCAGCCCGGCGAAGTAGGTGAGGAAGTCCTTGGGCGTGCCGGGGATGAGAAACACGACGAGCATCACGAGCTCGAGCCGCCGCGCGTTATGGAGCCAGCCGAAGCGCTCGAGATGGCTGCGGTCGAAGAAGAGCCCGACGAGCGACCAGCCCCAGCGACGCACCGCGAGGAAGATCGCGGCCGAGGCCACAGCGCTCGCGACGAGACAGACCAGCGTGCCCTCCCAGAAGCCAAAGGCATAGCCGCAGGCCAGCTCCACCGGCTCGCCCGGCAGGAAGGCGCACATGATCTGGAGCGCGTTCACCGCGCCGAGCGCGAGCCTCGAGAGGACGGGGTGCTCCGCCACGAGGGCGCGCACCGCGGAGGCGTCGGAGAGCCAGGCATAGAGTTCGGGAAGGCCGTGCCAGCACGCAATGCCGACCAGCGCGAGTGCCGCGAGCAGGGTCGCGACGACGGCCATCCGGCGACGGCGCAGGGCCGAGCGCTCGTCCTTCTCGTCCACCTCTCCCCCTTCGCGTGCCACGCTAGCGACGCAGCTCCGAGAGCGCCACGCGCACGGCCTCGTCCTCGTCGTCGGTCACGACCATGAGCTCGGGGTCGAGCGGCGAGATGTTGCCCTCCCCCAGCACCGTGCCCTCGAGCCAGTCCATGAGGCCGCGCCAGTACTCGGTGCCGAAGAGGACCACCGGCGTGCGCGCCACCTTGTGCGTCTGCACGAGCGTGAGCAGCTCGAAGGCCTCGTCAAGGGTACCAAACCCGCCTGGGAAGATGATCGCGCCGCGCGAGTACTTCACGAACATCGTCTTGCGCACGAAGAAGTACCTGAACGTCATGCCCAGGTTCACCCACTTGTTGATGCCCTGCTCGTGCGGGAGCTCGATGCCCAGGCCCACGGACTTGCCACCCGCACGCGCCGCGCCGCAGTTGGCGGCCTCCATGATGCCGGGGCCGCCGCCCGTGATCACGGCGACGCCCGCCTCGGCCAGCTTGCGCCCCACATGGCGCGCGGCACGATACATCGGGTCCGTACGCGGCGTGCGCGCGGAGCCAAAGACCGTAACGGCCGGCCCCAGCTCAGCGAGCGCGCCAAAGCCGTCCACGAACTCCGCCTGGATGCGCAGGACGCGCCAGGGGTCCATGTGTAGCCAGTCGGTGTCTGCCTCCGGCTCCAGCAGGTTGGTCGTGGTGGTCTTCTCGGGGATCATCGGCCCGCGCAGGATCACGGGACCGCGGTGATAGGTGGTACCGAGGACGTCGTCCTTCTCGTCTGCCATGTCGTCTCCTTCTTTCCGGAGCATAACGCTACGCCGCAAAGGTCAGCGACGGGTAAGCCGCCCATGGGGTTTGTGTACCCGTTTTGACGTTCTTGTCGGGGCTGAGAGCGCGACGCGATGCCACGATTAGGCTGGTTTTGTGTTTTGGCGCTCCGTGTGCTTCCGCGCGAGACGTCCTCGAGGCATCTCCCATGGTTTTGGGGCAAAGGTTTTATCTTCAGCCGACCGGCTGCCCGCAATTTCATGGTTTTGCGGGTCACAAGCCAAGACATCCTTACTTTTGCATAAGGCCTAGAACTTGTTCATCAAACTTTCGCCCCAAAACCTCAAAGGCGGGCGAGAAGGACGGGCGGTCGACGACGCGCCTAGCCCAGGCCGAGGGCCATCCCCACCAGGCGAACCACGAGCGCCACGACCCAGGCCACACCGCACTGCATGGCGATGACGGCCCACATCATACGGGCGCCGAGCTCGCCCTTGACGGCGGAGACCGCGGCCACGCACGGCGTGTAGAGCAGCGTGAACGTAAGGAACGCAAACGCCGTGAGCGGCGAGAAGAGCTCCGGCAGCCCCGCCGTGGACCCTCCCATGAGGACGGTCAGCGTGGCCACCACGTTCTCCTTGGCACCGAAGCCCGCCGCCAGTGCCGCCGCAGCGCGCCAGTTGCCAAAGCCGAGCGGCGCAAAGAACGGCGCCAGCAGCGCGCCCAGCGCGGCAAGCATGCTCTGGGACTGGTCGGACACCACATTGAGGCGCACGTCGAAGGTCTGCAGGAACCAGATCGCCACACTCGCCACGAAGATGATCGTGAACGCCTTGGTGGCAAAGCCCTTGGCCTTGTCCCAGGCCAGGCGCGCCACGGTGCGCGGCGCGGGCATGCGGTAGTTGGGGAGCTCCATCACAAACGGCACCGGGTCCCCCTTGAAGGCCGTTCCCTTGAGCACGAGCGCCACGAGGATGCCCACCACGATGCCCATGAGGTAGAGGGCGATCATCACGAGCGGCGCGCACTCCGGGAAGAACGCGGCCGAGAAGAGCGCGTAGACCGGCACCTTTGCCGAGCAGCTCATGAACGGCGTGAGCATGACCGTCATCTTGCGGTCGTGCTCGGAGGGCAGGGTACGCGTGGCCATGATGGCGGGCACGCTGCAGCCAAAGCCGATGAGCATCGGCACGAAGCTGCGGCCGGAGAGGCCCAGGCGCCGCAGCAGCTTGTCCATCACAAAGGCCACGCGCGCCATGTATCCGGAGTCCTCGAGAATCGAGAGCAGGATGAAGAGGACCACGATGATCGGCAGGAAGGAGAGCACGCTTCCCACGCCGGCAAAGACGCCGTCTATGACCAGGCTGTGCACCACCGGGTTGAGCCCAAAGGCCGTGAGCGCGGCGTCCGCCTGCGCCGTCACCCAGTCGATGCCCAGGGCGAGAAGATCGGAGAGCCGCTGGCCCACCACGTCGAAGGTGAGCCAGAAGACGAGCGCCATGATGGCGATGAACACCGGGATGGCCGTGTACTTGCCCGTGAGGATGCGGTCGGCCGCCACCGAGCGCGCGTGCTCGCGGCTCTCGTGCGGCTTGACCACGCACTCGGCGCACACGCCCTCGATGAACGAGAACCGCATGTCCGCGAGGGCCGCCATGCGGTCGCGGCCGGACTCGTCCTCCATCTGCGTGATGATGTGCTCCACGGCGTCGAGCTCGTTCTGGTCCAGCCCGAGGGCGTCCATCACCAGGGAGTCGCCCTCGATGAGCTTGGTCGCCGCAAAGCGCACCGGGAGGCTGGCCGCGGCAGCGTGGTCCTCGATGATGTGACAGATGCCGTGGATGCAGCGGTGGAGGGCACCGTGGTCGGGACCGTTCGCCGCGCAGAAGTCCACGCGACCGGGATGCTCGCGGAAGCGCGCCACGTGCAGCACGTGCTCCACGAGCTCGGAGATGCCCTCCCCGCGCGCCGCGGAGATGGGCACCACGGGGATGCCGAGCGCGGCCTCCAGACGGTTCACGCTCACCGTGCCGCCGTTGGCCGTGAGCTCGTCCATCATGTTGAGCGCGAGCACCATCGGTCGGTCGAGCTCCATGAGCTGCAGCGTGAGGTAGAGGTTGCGCTCGATGTTGGTGGCATCCACGATGTCGATGATCGCGTCCGGGTCGTCCTCGAGGATGAAGCGGCGGCTCACCACCTCCTCGCTCGTGTACGGGGAGAGCGAGTAGATGCCCGGCAGGTCCGTGACCGTAGCCTCGGGGTGGCCCTTGATCTGGCCGTCCTTGCGGTCCACGGTGACGCCCGGGAAGTTGCCCACGTGCTGGTTCGCGCCCGTGAGCGCGTTGAAGAGCGTGGTCTTTCCGCAGTTCTGGTTGCCGGCGAGCGCGAGACTCAGCGGCCGCCCCTCCGGTATGGCCTTGCCAGCCGCGCGCGGCGCGTACTTCTCGCCGATGGCGGGGTGGTCCGCCGCCTCGAGGCGCTCGCGGCCGCGCGGGGCGTCGTGCATGTCGTGCACCTGCGTGAGGGCGATGTGCGCCGCGTCGTCCCGGCGCAGGGTGAGCTCGTAGCCGCGCAGACGGATCTCAAGCGGGTCGCCCATGGGGGCGCGCTTCATCAGCGTGACCTCCACGCCGGGCGTGAGACCCATGTCCAGGATGTGCTGGCGCAGCGACGGCTCGTCGCAGTCCACCGACGCCACGATGGCGTCCTTGCCGATCTCCAGCTCATCCAGGTTCATGCGGGCCTCTCCTCACGTCGTCCGGTCGACATTGTAGCGTGAGAGCGGCCTTTCGTCCCTTCGACCTACGCCTTTGCGAGGAAGGCCACGCCCAGCGCGCCGGGTCCGCAGTGAGAGGTGATGACGTTACCGGTCTCGTACCACTCCACCTGCTCGAAGCCCAGGGCGCGCGCATGCTCGGTCGCTGCGGAGCGCACCTGCTCCGGGAGACCGGGGGACTTCACGAGGACCATGCGGGCTGGATCGAACTCCTCGCGCAACGCCAGGTAGTCGATGAGCGCGATGGCGGCCGAGGCCATGGAGCCGCGCAGCTTCTTCGTGGCCACGAGCTTGCCCTCCACGAGCTCCACCACCGGCTTGATCTTGAGCAGCGTCGCACCGAGGAAGGCGACGTTGGAGAGACGGCCTCCGGCGCGCAGATAGCCCAGGTCGCCGGGGAGGAATGCCATGCGGGTGCGCGCGGCGACGTCCAGGGCGTGCTCGCGCGCCTCCCCGAGAGTCGCCTCGGGGTGCTCGCGCAGCCACGCCACGAGCTCGCGCACGACGAGCCCCTGGCCAATCGTGACGTGTCGGGTGTCCAGCGTCGTCACGTAGTCGCGCCCCTCGGCGGCCGCCTCCGCGGACGCGAGGGAGCAGGTCGTGACCGCCGAGTAGGCCACGTGCAGAATCTTGGCCTCGGGGTCCTCCTCATGGATGCGGTCAAAGACGACCTGGAAGTCATGCGGGGAGCAGCCGCTCGTCTTGGGCAGGACGCCGAGCTGCCGGCAGCGCTCGAGCATCTCTGCGGAGGAGAGCTCGCCGTCATCGATGGTCTTGTCGCCTATGGTCACGTGCATGGGGACGAGCGTCACACCCAGCTCGGCCGCCTCCGCGGCGGGAATGTCGCATCCGGTCTCGGCGGTGATCACGATCTTTGGCATGGCCCCTCCCGGGTCGCAGTCATATGCACATTGTAGCTGCATCACGCCCGCCGTACCCACGGGGCTTTCCGCAGATATGACACAACTCGGCCCTGAAAATGTGAGATGCTAGAGTGCCAGAGCAACGGACAAGGGAGAGGGAGGAGGGCCATGTATCTCGAGCACGTCAACTCGCCCGAGGACGTCCGCGCCCTCCCCGCCTCCGCGCTCCCGGACCTCGCGGACGAGGTGCGCGCGGCAATCATAGAGCGCACCTCCGCGATCGGCGGGCACACCGGCTCCAACCTCGCCACGGTCGAGCTGACCATCGCCCTGCACCGCGTCTTCGAGACCCCGCATGACAAGATCGTCTTCGACGTCTCCCACCAGTCCTACGCGCACAAGATGCTCACCGGCCGCGCGGCGGCGTTTCTCGACCCAACCCGCTACGCGGAGGCCTCGGGTTTCTCCAACCCCGGGGAGTCCGAGCACGACCTCTTCTCGATGGGCCACACCTCGACCTCGATCAGCCTCGCCTGCGGCCTCGCCTCGGCGCGCGACCTCGCGGGCGAGACGTACGACGTGGTGGCAGTCATCGGCGACGGGTCCCTCTCCGGCGGCCTCGCCTTCGAGGGCCTGGACAACGCCGCCGAGCTCGGCAGCGGCCTGATCATCGTGGTCAACGACAACGAGTGGTCGATCGCGCCCAACCACGGCGGCATCTATCGCTCGCTCGCCGATCTGCGCGCCACCCGGGGGGCCTCTGAGCACAACGTGTTCCGCGCGCTCGGGCTCGACTACCGCTACCTCGAGGACGGCCATGACGTCGCCGCGCTGGAGGCAGCCCTCTCCGAGCTGCGCGGTACGGACCATCCCGTGGTCCTCCACGTCCACACCGAGAAGGGCCATGGCTACGCGCCGGCCGCGGCAAACCCGGAGGGATGGCACCACGCCGTGCCCTTCGACGTTGCCACGGGGGACGTGCGCCCCGGCGCCACCGCCCACCCTGCCGACGAGAACTACGCCAACGTCACCGGCGCCCTGCTGGCGGACTGGATGCAGACCGACCCGCGCGTCGTCGCGGTGAACGCTGCCACGCCCTACATCATGGGCTTCACGCCCGAGCTCCGCGAGCGTGCGGGCCGACGCTTCGTCGACGTGGGCATCGCCGAGGAGCACGCCGTGAGCTACGTGACCGGACTCGCCCGCGCGGGGGCGCGGCCCGTCCTCGGCATCTACGCGACCTTCCTGCAGCGTGCCTACGACCAGCTCTGGCACGACCTCTGCCTGAACGGCGCCCCGGCGACCATCCTCGTCTTCGGCGCCTCCGCCTTTGGCACCACCGACGTCACCCACCTGGGGTTCTTCGACATCCCGATGCTCGGCTCCCTGCCTGGGCTCGCCTACCTCGCCCCCACCTGCATCGAGGAGTACCTCGACATGCTCTCCTGGTCGATCGGGCACGAGGGCGGCCCGGTGGCCATCCGCGTGCCCGTCGCGGGGGGCGTGACGTCCCGCCCGGACTTCGCGCGGCCGGATGACTACGCCCATGGCTGGGAGGTGCTCCGCAGGGGCTCCCAGATCGCCCTGCTCGCCCTCGGCGACTTCCTCCCGCTGGGCGAGAAGGTCGCGGACGCCCTGGCGGAACACGGCGTGAGCGCGACGCTCGTGAACCCCCGCCTCGCCACGACCCCGGACGAGGGCCTGCTCGGACGTCTTGCCGCCGGGCACCGCGTGATCGTGACCCTCGAGGACGGCATCCTGGACGGCGGCTTTGGCGAGCGCTGCGCCCGGGCCCTCGCCGCAGGCGACGTGCGCACCCTCTGCTACGGCCTGCCGCGCGCCTTCGTCGACCGATACGACCCCGCCGAGCTTCTCGCCCGCTGCGGCATCACGGTCGAGGGCATAGCCGCAGACGCGCTCGGAGCGCTCGGGGCATAGGCGCCCGCACGCCCCCCTACATCATGCTCGTGAGCTTGTCCGCCACCGTGAGCGTGCCGGCAAGCGAGATGTTGTTCACGAAGACGACGTTCTGAATCCCGTGCTCGCGCACGAACTCGGGGATGTTCTCGTTCGAGTAGCGGAAGTCGATCACCCAGACGTCCTCGAAGTTGTCCACGAGCAGCGGCGTGAACGCGCACCCGTAGGAGTCCTTGATTACCAGGACCGAGCTGCCGTCGTCCTTCTCGGGGTTGTGGATGTGCTCGAGCGGCTCGTCGCCGGCGATGAAGGTGTTGTACAGCGACGCCTGGTTCCAGCCCGTAACGTCCGTGATGACGTTGGCCTGCACCTCGGTACCGTTCTTATCCCAGTAGGTCATGTCATTCGTGCCGTTGGGGATGTGCGCCTCGACGTAGTCGGGGTTGGCCGCCATGGCGGCGTCGCGGATCTGCGAGTAGTACGTCCCGAGGAACCCGTCAAAGCGCATGGTCTCCTGGTCTGCCAGGTCGATGGGCTCGATGCCCATCTCCTCGCACAGCGCCTCGTAGACGTAGTAGGCGCCGAGCTGCGTCCAGTGGTGGTCGGTGCGGAAGTAGACGTACTCGTCCATGTGGTCACGGATGGCCGTCCAAGAGTCGACCGTCCCCACCGCGGGCTCGTAGAGGCTGTTGAAGTAGGCGATCGCCTGCTCCTGGTCGGTGCCGCCCAGCTTGGCGAGGGTCTCGTCGTCGAGCACCGCCGAGTTGTTGGGGGCGAGCACCGAGTACACCTTGGCCTCACCGGCAAGGGCCTGCGCGCAGGCGTTGATCGCGCCCGTGTAGCCCTGTACCGCCTCCTGGCTGAAGTAGTAGATGCTGTAGGCGGCCCCGTCATGCACGTAGAGGCCGTTCATGATCTGGTTCTGGATGTCGGCCGCCATGGCGTCCTCGGTGGGGACCTCGACCTCCTCGCGCTCCTCGGGCTCGGCCGGCTCGGTAGGCTCCTGCGCATCCTGCTCGCCCTCGGGCGGCAGCTCGTCGGCGACCACGTTGCCGCCGATCATCTTGGTGCCCGTATCGATGCCGTAGCGCGCCTCGAGCCACTGGTCCGCCGCCACGAGCGGCTCGCGCAGCGGGTAGGTGTCCGCGTACCACAGCGAGAGGTCGCTCGTGAACGACCCGTCGAGAAAGCCCTCGAGCGAGAAGGACGGGAACTTGGTGAGCTCGCGCATCTCCACGCCGGAGGTGGAGGGGCGGGCGAAGAACGCAAGGCCCACGACGAACCCAACGGCAAGAATCACGTTGACGGCGTCGACGGAGGCCTGCCGCCAGCGCGCGAGGGACCTCGCGCGCGGCGAGCGCTGCGGGCGCCCCTGTGACCGACCGGTCGTCCTTCTCGGCTCTCTCTCGGACATGCGCAACGCTCCCCTAGAACTGGAAGTAGATGAACGGGTTGTAGCTCGCCCCGGTCAGGGCGATGACGGAGACCACGAGCAGCGCGATCGGCACCAGAAACTCGGTGACGCCGAAGATCTTGAGCGCCACCGTCGAGCTGCGGGAGAGCTCGTGGAGGGCGTCACGCACCTGACGGCCGAGATTGGTGCAGGCGATGACGCAGAAGACGAGCAGGAAGACGTTCTGGAGGAAGAGCGTCTGGACCTCCATGCTCATGAGGCCACCCGAGGAGAAGCCGAGCATGCCTGCGAGCACGGAGCCGAGCTCGGAGAAGTTCTCGAACTTGAAGAGGACCCAGCCGAAGTAGACCACCACGAGCGCGTAGACGTGTGCGAGGGCGCGCGGCAGGCGGTCGCGGATGACAAAGCGCTCGAGGAGCAGGAACACGAAAAAGTAGAGGCCCCAGAGGATGTAGTTCCAGCTCGCCCCGTGCCAGAGGCCCGTGAGGAACCAGACCACGAACATGTTGCGCACCCACGTGAGCGTGGAGCAGCGGCTACCGCCAAGCGGGATGTAGACGTAGTCACGGAAGAACGTTGAGAGCGAGATGTGCCAGCGGCGCCAGAAGTCCTTCACCGAGACGCACTGGTACGGGTAGTCGAAGTTCTCGAGGAAGCGGAAGCCGACCATGCGACCCATGCCGATGGCCATGTCCGAGTAGGCGGAGAAGTCGAAGTAGATCTGGAGCATGTAGAAGAGCATGCCGAGCCACAGGCCGGCCGTGACCTGGGAGTAGATGCCGTCGGTGCCCACGGGCAGCAGGGTGTCCGCGACGCTCGCGCACGCGTTGGCGAGCACCGCCTTCTTGGCAAGGCCTATGCAGAAGCGCCGCGTGCCCTCGTAGACGTCCATCTGGCGCACGCTGCGGTGGTCGATCTCGTTGGCCACGGTCTCGTAGCGCACAATCGGTCCGGCGATGCACTGGAAGAAGAGCGACGAGTAGAGCAGCAGCTTCCAGTACGAGGGCTGGTAGGCAACCTTCTCGGTGTAGACGTCCACCGTGTAGGAGATGAGCTGGAACGTATAGAACGAGATACCAATCGGCAGCACGATGTTCGGGATCGCCTCGGGAACGCCGAAGAGCCCCTGCAGCGTGCCCGCGATCCACATGGCGTACTTGAAGTAGGCCAGAAGGCCGAGCATGATCACGAGGTCGGCGGCGAGCCAGGCGCGCCGCGTCCCGCGCGACTCAGAGCGCCCGATGCACAGCGCGGTGAACCAGCTCACAAAGGTCTCGCCCACGAGCAGAATGAGGAACTCGGGGCCGCCCCATGCGTAGAACACGAGGGAGACCACGAGCAGGACCATGTTCTTGTGGCGATCATCCACCAGCCGGTAGACGGTGAGGTAGATGACAAAGAAGACGAAGACGAAGATCAGGCTCGAAAAGACCATGTGTGGAGGCTCCCCCGTTGTGCGTTTGTTCTACTCTACCGCATCCGGCTCCACTACCCCCTCGCCGTTTGCCACTTCGTCACGCGCGGCTCGGGCTTCGTTGAACTTCTCGCGCATTGTCGGGTTCTTCCAGGTGAGCTTTCGGATGGTCAGCTCGTCGGCCTTCTTGTTGGCAAGGCGCAGCTGGTTCTCCGAGGAGGTGAGGTTCTCCTTGACCTTCTGGAGATGCGCGATGGTCTTGTCGATCTCATCGATGGCTGTCTGGAACTTGCGGCTCGCTGTCTCGTAGTTCTTGCCGAACTTCTCCTTGAAGTCCTCGAGCGCGTCCTCGAAGTGCGTGATGTCGAGGTTCTGCTGGCGCACCTCGGCAAGCTCGCGCCGGTACGAATGGCCGTTCTCCGCCGCGTTCCTGAGCAGCGTGATCATGGGGATGAAGAACTGCGGGCGGATGACGTACATCTTCTCGTACTCGTAGGAGACGTCCACGATGCCCGCGTTGTAGAGCTCGCTCTCCGGCTCCAGGAGCGAGACGAGCACGGCGTACTCGCAGCCCTTGTTACGGCGGTCCTGGTCGAGCTTCTTGAAGAAGTCCGCGTTCTTGTGGCGGCTGGATGCGGCGGAGGCGTCATCCTCGTTCTTCATCTCGAACATGATCGAGACGACCTCGACGCCGTCCTCGTCGACCTCGCGGAAGACGTAGTCACCCTTCGAGCCGCCCATGACGTCGTTGTCCTTGTGGAACTCAGCGTTCCTGAACGCCGTGGCGCGCCAGCGGTTGAACTCCATCTCGCAGTGCTGCTCGAGCGTCTCGCCGATGAGCTTGGTGGAGAGTCGGGCGCGCTGGTTGCGCAGACGCTCGATCTCGTCCTCGCGGTCGCGGATGGTCTGGTCCTTGAACTGGGCCTGCTCGGCCATCTGCTGGCGGAGCGTCGCCTCCGTCTGCTGGCGCTCGAGCTGGGCGGCGCGCAGGCTCCCCTCCAGCTCCACGATGCGGCGGTCCTGCTCGCCGGTGGCCTGTGCGACGGCGAGGCTCTTCTCGGTGTCGAAGGCGGACTCGCGTGCCTCAAGCTGCGCCCGGAGCTCCGCGATCTGGCGCTCTCGCTCGGAGAGCTGCTCAGCAAGGCTCTTCTCGGCGTGTACGCGCTCAAGGGCAAGGGCGTCCGCGCTCTCCTTGACGCGGGCCTTGAGCTGCGCGATCTCCGTGTCCTTCTGTGCGGACTCCGTCAGCGACTCCTGGCGTGCGCGCGCCACGGCCGCCTCGACGGCGCTTTCGCGCTCGCGCTCGGCACTCCGCTCGCGGGCATCGAGCTCGCGCCGGAACTCGGCGTCGCGAACCTGCCGCGCGATCTGCGCGTACTCCGTCTCGTCGACCTGGAACACCTCGCCGCAGTGCGGGCACCTGATCTCCGCCATGGAACCCTCCGTCCTTCTCGTCTGTGACCAGCTTACCCGTCCGACCGGACAGAAATGACGAGAACGCAGCGTCCCCCCTCACCCGTCGCCCTCCCCCTTTCGCAGACTGTCGCTTTTTACCGCTCGCGGGGTCCGTTTGGGCCTCGAGGCAGGTAAAAAGCGACAGTCTGCGGAAGGGGACGGCGAAGGGCCGAGAAGGGCGCGCGACAAAGAAAGGCCCCGCGACGCGTGCCGCGGGGCCCCGAGTCGTCGCTCTTGTCGACCGCTCCCTACCGGCCGAACGGGCTGTACTGCTGCTCCTGCTGGTACTGCTCGAAGAGGCGCATCAGGTCCTCGACGCTGATCTCCTGGCCGTTGATGTTCACGGTCTCATCCTGCTCCTGCTGCTGCTCCTCCTGGAGGGCCTCGTCGGAGCCGAGCGTGACCTCGAAGGACATCTCCTGGTCGCCACGCATGACGGTCACCTCGACGGTGTCGCCGATATCATGCGAGCGCACGGCAAGGATGGCGCTGTCGGCCGAGCTGATGGCCTCGCCACCGATGCTGGTGATGACGTCGCCGACCTGGATGCCTGCCTCGGCGGCCGGGCCGCCCTCGGTGACCTCCACGACATAGGCGCCCTCGTCCACGGCCAGCCCGTTGCGCAGCGCGTTCTGCGGGGTCACGGTCTGCATGGAGAGGCCGATGTAGGCGTGGGTGACCGTCTCGCCGGCGATGATCTTGTCGGCGACCTCCATGGCGTAGTTGCCCGGGATGGCGTAGCCGATGCCAGCGAAGCTCTCCGTGTCGGACGAGAAGAGCGTGCAGATCCCCACGAGCTTGCCCTCGGCATCGACGAGCGCGCCGCCGGAGTTGCCGGGGTTGATCGTGGCGTCGGTCTGGATGAGGTTGGTATAGAGGGTGTTGCCGGTCGAGTTCTCGAGCAGGGTGGAGCGCGAGAGCGCGGAGACGATGCCCTGGGAGACGGAGTTCTCCAGGCCGAAGGGGCTGCCCACGCTCATGACCCAGTCGCCGACCTGCAGCGCGTCGGAGTCACCGTGCTCCATCGGCGTCACCTCGTCGCCGCCAAAGTCCACGTGGATCACGGCCACGTCGCTCGACGGGTCGGTGCCCACGAGCGTGGCATCGTAGCTCTTGCCGTTGTAGTTGACCGAGATGCTCTCGGCGTTCTCGATCACGTGGTTGTTGGTGATGATGTTGCCCTCGGTATCGTAGATGACGCCCGAGCCCATGCCTTCGCCGTCGGGGAACGTGCAGTAGATCGTGGCGACGGACGGCAGCGCCTTGGCGGCGACCGCGTTGGCGACGGTGGTGTCCTCGTCGGCCGGGTCGATCGTGATCTGCTGCGTGGCGTCACCGCCCACGACGTGCGTACTCGAAGGCCCGATGATGCCCGCGAGATAGAGGGCGCCCGTAAGGGCGCCGGCGCCCAGCACGCCGCCGAGCAGGCCCACGAGCAGGGTCTTCAGGGTACGATGGGGCTTCTTCTCCCGCTTGGGCTTCTCGGACGAGAAGTTCGGCGGGGTCTGCGGGGCGTCTCCGCCCATGTGTCCCGGCGCGGACGGCGTCGGGCGCTGCTCCGTTGGCTGGTTCGGTCCCTGCGACGCAGGGGCACCGTAGGGATAGTCGCTCATGCGAACCTTCTTTCCTCGTGACACCGCGGTGCGGCGGGTTTTCCTACCGTGGACGAATGTACCCAAACCAATCGGCCGCATGCGGGGTGCACGTCTTTGACACCCACCCGACACGTTGCTTTCCGCTTCCTGAAAACGCTCGTCGCCGTACCGCGCGCCCGAAAGTGCGGCCTATGGCAAACACGCGCCATAGGCCGGAATCTCGATCATGCCTTGGGCGATCGTCGAGAAGAGCGGTCTTCTCGCTAGATGCGGAAGAGGTAGCCCACGCCACGAATGGTGACGATGTGGCTTGCGACCTGCGGGCCCACCTTGGAGCGCACGCGGCGGATGTGGACGTCGACGGTGCGCGTGCCGCCGCAGTACTCGAAGCCCCAGACGCGGTGCAGCAGCGTCTCACGCGAGTAGGCACGCGAGGGATGCGTAGCGAGGAAGGACAGCAGCGAGTATTCCATGAGCGTGAGGTCGACGGGGCGCTCGTCGATGTAGACCTGGTAGGTGGCCAGGTTGATCGTCATGTTGTCAATCGTGACGATGTCAGCCGGCGCGCTCTCCTCCCCCGGCCACAGCAGCAGCGTACAGCGCAGCTCGAACTCGGCCGCGCCCGCCGTGGAGAGGATGAAGTCGTTGGTGCCCTGCGTGGGCATGTGCAGAGTGGCCAGCTTGTCGGGGTCCTGAACGAGCAGGCGCGGCATGAAGCCGTTCTCCGCGACGAAGGAGTCCACGGCGTTGAGCAGGTCCTGGCTCATGCCCTCGCCGTCGAGGATGACGAGATCGAACTCGTGACCGGAGGAGACAGCCTGCGGGAAGGTCTCCTCGTTCGCCAAGGCGATGGAGACGTCGATCGCGTGCGAGAGCTCGCGCATGCGGTCGTGCAGGCGTGTGGTGGCGGATATGAGCAGGATGTTCTTATGGTGCATCCTGAGGCCCCTCCCAAAGCATCAGCATGAATGTGAGCATGTTACCACATCAATACCAGCGCGCACGAGGAGCTCTTCGACGTTCCTCCAGGAAGTGCGCTTCGCGGAACTTCCTTCCGGAACGTCGAAGAGCTCACGTCAGCCGTCGGGACATTCCGCAGAGAAGTTCCGCGAAGCGCACTTCTCGGAGGAATGTCCCGACGGCCGGGCCGCGGGTTAGTCGATGCTGCCGAGGAACTCGGCGGTGCGGGGGCTCTTGGGGTTGGTGAAGAGCTGCTCGGGGGCGCCCTCCTCGACCACGTAGCCGCCCTCCATGAAGATCACGCGATCGGCCACGTCACGGGCAAAACCCATCTCGTGCGTGACGACGACCATCGTCATGCCCTGCTCGGCGAGCTCGCGCATGACGTCGAGGACGCCGCGCACGAGCTCCGGGTCGAGCGCGCTCGTGGCCTCGTCGAAGAGCATGACGTGCGGCTCCATGGCAAGGGCACGCGCGATGGCCACGCGCTGCTGCTGTCCGCCGGAGAGCTCGTCGGGATAGTAGTCCGCGCGCTCGGCGAGACCGACGCGGACCAGCTGCTCGCGGGCGACCTTCTCGGCCTCCGCGGCGGAGCGGCTCAGCACCTTCTGCTGGGCGAGCATCACGTTGTGCAGGGCGTCCAGGTGCGGGAACAGGTTGAACTGCTGGAACACCATGCCCATGCGCTTGCGGACGTCGTTGACGTCGGTCTTGGGGTCGGTGATGTCCTGGCCCTCGAAGAAGATCTTGCCGCTCGTGGGCTCCTCGAGGCGGTTCAGGCACCGCAGCATCGTGGACTTGCCCGAGCCCGAGGGGCCAAGTACGACCACGACCTCGCCGCGGTGGATGTCGATGTCGATGCCCCGCAGGACCACGGTCTGTCCAAAGCTCTTGTGCAGGTCGACGATGCGCAGGATGGGCTCGTCAGCTGACGTTCCCTTCTCAGCCTCGGTCATGACGGCGTCACTCATTGGTGGCTCCCTTCTCGGCGGCGAGCTCGGGCGCATCGGCGTGCTTACGGCTACGGTGCCCACGGACGCGGTCCTCCAGGTGACGCGTCACCTTGGAGAGCGGCAGCGTGATCACCAGGTAGAACAGGGCCGCCACGATGTAGGGCGTGATCGACCCGGTGGACGCCACGATGGTGCGGGCGTACATAACGAGCTCCATGATGCCCACGGCGGCGAGCAGCGACGTGTCCTTGTAGAGCACGATGAACTCACTCGTGAGGTTGGGAATCACGATGCGGAACATCTGCGGCAGGATGACGTAGAACATGGTCTGGGCGCCGTTCATACCGAGCGAGCGCGCGGCCTCGCTCTGGCCCTTGCTGATGGAGAGGATGCCCGCGCGGAAGATCTCGCACATGTAGGCACCCGAGTTCATGCACATGACCGCAACGCCCAGCACGAAGTTGGGAATCTGGATGCCGGCGAGCGGCAGGCCGAAAAAGGCCACGTAAATCTGCAGGAAGAGCGGCGTGCCGCGCACGATGTTCACGTAGGTGGTGGCGATGCCGCGCAGCAGGCGCAGCTTGGAGATGCGCATGAGCGCGAGCAGCAGGCCCATCGGGATGGCCAGCGGGAAGGCCACCGCCACGATGGAGGTGGACATGAAGAAGCCGGTGAGAACCACCGGGAAGCTCGTCACGAGCAGCGTCGGGTCAAGGAACAGGTGTAGGAAGCGGTTGTCGTTCCACGCCTGGACCCAGGGCTGCTCCTCGAGCCACTGGGAGAGGGACTCGGTGGCGGAGATGCCCTCGACCGGGATGGACGGGATGCCCTCGATGGTAGCCTCGGTGCCGTCGGCCAGCTCGTAGGTGGCCTCGACCTGCATCTCCCCGCCCTCGGCGGGGAAGAACACGTCGTAGACCATGACATTGAGGTGGCCTTCCTGCGTGATGGGCTCCGCAAAGTCGAGGACGAGGTCCTGTCCGTCGACCGTCTCGGTGAAGTCGAGCTCGTTGCGGGTCATGAGGTCGTCGCCGGTGAGCAGCGTCACGGCCAGGTCCTGGTTGCTGAAGCCCGTGCCCTCAGGCATGTGGAGGGTGAGGCTGGTCACGCCCTCGCCCTCGGCGACGCTGGCCTCGAAGGTGATGCGCGACTCCGTGGCGCCCATGATGATCGTGGGGTCATCCTCCGAGTTGGGGCGGCCGGTGCACTTCACGACCTCCATGGCGTCGGCGCGCTCGGCGGGCAACGCCAGGGCGCCAACAAGCGCGACCGCAGCGATCAAGATGCCGAGAAGAACCGTCGCCCCGCGACGGCGATCGGCTGTGCAAGACGAAAGATTGTTCACGTAACGTCCTCGCTTCGTATGCGCTGACGGCCCCTCCTCGCAGAAGCGGGAAGGGGCCGCGGCGATCATGTCTCGTAATGCGGGTTGTGGCCTAGCCCATGTTCGCGGCGATGAGCTCGTCGATCGTGCCGTCCTCCTGGAGGGTGGCGAGGGCGTCGTTGATAGCCGTGAGCAGGGCCTCGTTATCCTTGTTGACGCAGATGGCGTACTCCTCGCCGGTGGCGGAGGTGAGTACGACGTGCTGGTCGGTGTAGGCACCCGCGAGCATCTGCTCGACGACGGCGAGGTTGCCGCAGACGGCGTTGGCCTGGCCGGCGGAAACAGCGGCGAAGGCGTCGGTGAACTGCGGGAACGCGAGCTGCTCGGCGTTCGGGAAGTTCTCGGCGGCGAAGTCGGCGCCGGTGGAGCCGCTCTGGACGGCGATGGTCATCTCGGCGGTGTTGAGGACCTCGGCGGCGTTCTCCTCGGTAACGTCGGTGTTGGAGGAGAGGGTGGCCACGGCCTGGTTGTCGATGTAATAGGGCGTAGTGAAGTTGACCTCGTCCTCACGGTCGGGAGTGATGGAGATGCCCGAGAGGCCCGCGTCGGCCTGACCGCCGGCGACGATGGCCGGGACGATGCCGTCGAAGTCGATGTTGGTGTAGACGCACTCGAGACCGAGCTGCTCGGCGACGGCGCGACCAAGGTCCATGTCCAGACCCACGTACTCGCCGTCCACGAGGTTCTCGAAGGGCGGGTAGTCGGGCGAGACGGCAAAGGTGATGGAACCCTCGGTCACGAGGCCGAGGCCGCCGTCGGCGGAGTCGTCCTCAGCGGCGTCGTCAGCCGCGTCGTCGGCAGGCTGCTCGGCCTGCTCGCCACCGGCGTTGCAGCCGGCGAGCGCGGTGGTGCCCGCGAGCGCTCCCGCGACGGTCAGAAAGTTCCTTCTGGTCATGCTCTTCATGTCTGGGTTCCTTCCCCCAATGCTTTGGCGCGTGGTCACGCCCTTTCCCGACGGAGGCACGGGTCTTCCCGTGTCAGGGCTCACGCCCCGCCCGTCGCCAAGTGTAGAGTGTGCGCCTGAGTTGCGCGCACGTCGCACGATATCGAACTTCCTTAACAAAATGGACATGCCGTCAGCGCTGTTCTTCTCGCCCAGCGAGAAGAACAGCGGGGCTGATCTAGAAACCGTCGACCTTGTCATGGATGCTTCTAGGAAACGGTGGGGTTGTCATGCAGCTGGCGGGAGATTAAGGGCCTCATTACGCACTTGTCGCCCAAAAGCGAGGTGTTGCTGGCTTTTGGGCGACAAGGGTCGCAATTCTTAGAGTTAAGGACGACAAGGACGGCAATTTCTAGACGCCCTCAGGACAAGGGGGGGGGTGCGGACGAAAAGTTGGACCCTCGCGGGTCCGGAACGGAGGTCCGCATGCACGACGGGGACGAGGTCGGCCTGGTCCTGCTCGCGCGGGAGGAGGGGATGACGCTCCGGGAGGCGGCGGAGCTCGCCGGCGTCCCCCTCAGCACCGCCGGCGCGTGGGCCGCCGGCCTCCTGCCGAGGAGCTACACGGGCGCGCCGTGGGGCTCCGGTAGGATGGGCGGCGACACCACCGACGGAAGGGCGGCGCGCATGTCCGAGAAGGGGCTGTACGACCCGCCGGCGACCGGGCCCCTCGCGGGGCTGGCGCCGGCGCAGATAGAGAACCTGCTGCTCAGGGCGGTGTTGGCCGACCTAAAAGCGGGAGGGTGGGACCCGGCTTCGATCTCGAACAGGAGCAAGTGCGAGCTCGGCGAGAGATTGAGGCGGGAGACAGGCCTGCCCCTCCGCTCGATCACCGGTTTCTTGAGGATATCGAGGAGCTCCTATGAGTACCACCGCTCGCGCCTGGGCCTCGACAGGGACGCGGCCCTCAGGCCGCTCGTGAGGGAGGCGTTCGAGGCGGGCCGGGGCCGCTACGGCTACCGGCGCGTGCACGCCGAGCTGCGCCGCCGCGGGGTCGTCGCCTCCGAGAAGCGCGTGAGGCGCGTGATGCGCGAGGAGGGCCTCGCGGCCCGTCGGCCGCGCCGGCGGCGCTACAGCTCCTACGCCGGCGAGGAGGGGCTGCGCTCCGCGCCGAACCTGCTGCTCGCCGAGGGCACGTCGGACTCCCACGACTTCTCGGCGGCCCGGCCCGGCGAGGTGCTGGTCACCGACATCACCGAGTTCAGGCTCCCCGACGACGCCCGCAAGGTCTACCTGTCGCCCGCCATCGACCTCTACGACGGCGACGTCGCGGCGTTCTCCTGCGGCACCAGCCCCTCGAAGGCGCTCGTCGCCGAGATGCTGGAGGGCGCCGTGGCCGCGACGGGCGGCGGGTTCACGCTGCACTCCGACCGCGGCTGGCACTACCGCACCCCCGACTGGGTCGCGGGCTGCGAGGCTGCGGGCGTGACCAGGTCGATGTCGCGGAAGGGCCACTCGCCGGACAACGCCGCGTGCGAGGGCTTCTTCGGCAGGCTCAAGGTCGAGTTCTTCCACGACCGCGACTGGCGCGGCTGGACCGCGGAGTCGTTCATCGAGGAGCTGTCCGGCTACGTCCGCTGGTACCGCGAGGGGCGCCTCAAGGCCTTCGACGAGGGCGGCGCGACGGCGTACGACACGATCAGGGGCCGCAGGGGGCGGCTCGGGCTGACCGCCTAGGCCGGTCCAAGAAAATGTCCGCACCCCCGGGTGGCTTTTCCTAGAAGAGACCTACACGCCGCCGTAGTAGTGCTCGCGCTCCCAGTCCGTCACGGACGTGCAGAACTCCTCCCACTCGCGGCGCTTCTCGCGCACGAAGTAGGTGAAGATGTGATCTCCGAGGACCTCGCGCATGAGGTCGGATGCCTCGAAGCGGTCGATGGCCTCGCCGAGGGTGCGCGGCAGGCGACGGATTCCCTTGGCCTCGAGCTCCCGGTCGGGCGCGGCGAAGGTGTCGCACGTGGACTCCTCCGGCATCGGCAGCCCCTCCTCGATGCCCTTGAGGCCGGCGGCGATGGTCACGGCGAGAGCCAGGTAGGGGTTGGCCGTGGGGTCGGGGCTGCGCAGCTCGATGCGCGTGGCGATGTGCTTGCCCGGCTTGTGCGTGGGAATGCGCACGAGCGCGGAGCGGTTCTTGCGACCCCAGGTGGCGTGCGTGGGAACCTCGCCGGTGGAGACGAAGCGCTTGTAGGAGTTGACCGTGGGGTTGGTGACCAGCGTGAACTCCGGTGCGTACTTGAGGATGCCCGCGATGTAGTGCTGCGCGAGCTCAGAGAGGTGCGCGGGGTGGAGCTCCTTGGGACCCCAGAAGAGGTTCTCGCCGTCGTGGTCGAGCAGCGACTGGTAGAGATACATGGCCGAGCCCGGAGCGCTCGCGATGGGCTTGGGCATGAAGGAGGCGAACATGCCCTGGCCCGCGGCCTCCTGCTTGATGACCAGACGGGCGGTCATGATGTTGTCCGCGCAGCTCACGGCCTCAGTGAAGCGCAGCTCGACGCCGTTTTGGGACGGGCCGGCGGCGTGGTAGGAGTACTGCACCGGGATGGACATCTTCTCCAGGGTGAGCGTGGTCTGGCGACGCAGGTCGTTGGCGCGGTCCATCGGCGTGAGGTCAAAGTAGCCGGCGGTGTCCAGCGGCACAGGGTCGAGGTCGTTGTCGAAGTAGAAGTACTCAATCTTGGGACCGACGTTGGGAACGAGGCCCTGCTCGTCGGCGCGGGCGAAGACCTTGCGCAGGCAACGGCGCGGGTCACCGTCAAAGGGCTCGCGCGACGGGGTGTAGACGTCGCAGAAGACGCGCGCCACGCCGGACTCCTTGGGGCGCCACGGCAAAAGGGCGAAGGTCGCGGGGTCCGGGAAGGCGAGCATGTCCGACTCCTCGAGCGAGGCAAAGCCGTCGACGGCGGACCCATCGAAGCCGATGCCCTCCTCGAAGGCCTCCTCGAGCTCCTCCGGCGAGATGGCAAAGCACTTGAGGTTGCCCAGAACGTCCGTAAACCAGAGCTGCACGAAGCGGATATCGCGCTTCTCGACGGTACGCAGGACGAAGTCGATGTCTTTCTCGCTGCTCATGCGGATTCCTCTCGAACGCCAGCGAAGGTCATAGTCCGAAAGAGGTTCTCACAAGAGTGTTTCGCCGCTGTTACCGGCTGGGCGTCACCTGTCGAGGTTCTTCTCGACGTCTTTGAGCATCCGCTGGGCGGCGGGGCACGGACCTCCCGTGACATGGGCGGCACAGCCGTCCTTGCTGCCGCAACCCGAGCAGCCGTCGGCACCGGAGCGCCTGATCGAGCGCACGGCCAGAGCGAGCAGCACGGCGACCATCGCTATGACGAGAAGATCTACTGGGCCCATGTTCTCACCCCACTGAGGGAAATCTTCTGTGTTAACCAAGGTCAACTATACCC
Source organism: uncultured Atopobiaceae bacterium (assembly GCA_963928085.1). Lineage (GTDB taxonomy): Bacteria > Actinomycetota > Coriobacteriia > Coriobacteriales > Atopobiaceae > Thermophilibacter. Next base: position 350,182 of record CAWVDR010000001.1, on the reverse strand, counting down.
GTTGCAGCTACTATATACGTAATGCGGCGACCGCCGCACAAACTTCGCATCGAGAAGGGACGTGTCTCCAATGAACGACGATCAGACCATGCAGCTCGTCATCGTCCGCCACGGTGAGTCCGAGTGGAACAAGCTCAACCTCTTCACTGGCTGGACCGACGTCGACCTCACCGACACCGGTCGCGAGGAGGCCCACGCGGGCGGCAAGGCCCTCAAGGAGGCCGGCTACGACTTCGACGTCTGCTACACCTCGCTGCTCAAGCGCGCCATCCACACGCTCAACTGCGTGCTCGACGAGCTCGACCGCAACTGGCTGCCCGTCACCAAGGCCTGGCAGCTCAACGAGCGTCACTACGGCGCCCTCCAGGGCCTGAACAAGGCTGACGCCGCCGCCGAGCACGGTGAGGACCAGGTCAAGATCTGGCGTCGCTCCTTCGACGTCCAGCCGCCCGCCCTCGAGCCCGGCGACGAGCGCGACCCGCACGTCCAGGAGATGTTCCGCGACGTGCCCAAGGAGGACCTCCCCTACACCGAGTGCCTCAAGGACACCATCGCCCGCGCCTGGCCGTACTTTGAGCAGGAGATCAAGCCGCAGATGGAGGCCGGCAAGCGCGTGCTCATTGCCGCCCACGGCAACTCGCTGCGCGCCCTCGTCATGCAGTTCGAGAAACTGACTCCCGAGGAGATCCTCGAGGTCAACATCCCGACCGGTGTGCCGTGCGCCTACACCTTCGACAAGGACTGGAACGTCGTCGACAAGCACTACATCGGCGACCCCGCCACCATTGAGGCCAAGATCAACGCCGTCGCCAACCAGGGCAAGGTCAAGAAGTAAGACTCGCCAACGGTAACGACGGGCCCGCCCCACTTGCACGCAGGAGTGCGCTTCGCGGAACTCCTGCTTAGCAAGTGGGGCGGGCCTTTTCGTGCCAGCACCCTCCGCAGAGGCGTCAAAACAAAGGCGCCGCCTGCCGTAGAGGGGGTGGGCAGGCGGCGCTTGGGTTCGCCGTTGGCGACGGGGAGAGGGACCGTCGTCTCGGGCAGGGTAAAACGTGCGTTGCCGAGGCTTCGAGTCGCTGTTCTTCTCGGCACAGTTGTTAGTATAGGCTAACTTACAGGTAATCCCACTAGGGTGGTGGGATTCGCAAGTTCTCCATAAGTCAACTAAGGTTTACTATCTAGCCCAGGGCAACGTCGAGAACCATCATCACGACAAAGCCCGCGATGAAGCCGAGCGTCCCCACATTGGAGTGCTCGCCGAGGTGCGCCTCGGGGATGAGCTCCTCCACCACCACATAGATCATCGCCCCGGCGGCGAAGGCGAGCAGCCACGGCATGTACGGCGCGATCCAGCCACTCGCGAGCACCACGAGCACGCCGAAGATCGGCTCCACGATGCCGGAGAGGCTACCCATGGCAAAGGCACGCCGCCGACTCATGCCCTCGCGCGCGAGCGGTAGCGCGACCGCCGCGCCCTCCGGGAAGTTCTGCAGGCCGATGCCCAGGGCAAGTGCCACTGCCATGCCGAGATAGGACTCCCCCGCCGCCCCGGCGGTCTGCGCGGCCATGGCAAAGAGCAGGCCAACGGACATGCCCTCGGGGATGTTGTGCAGCGTCACCGCCGAGACGAGCAGCGTCGTGCGCTTCCAGTCGGAGGGGACGCCCTCGGGCTCCTCGGCGTCCGCGTGAAGGTGCGGCAGAAACGTGTCGAGCGCCATGAGGAAGGCCACGCCCAGGAGGAAGCCGCCCGCCGCAGGGAGCCAGCCGGGGACGCCGAGCCCCTCGGCCTGCTCGATCGCCGGATTGAGCAGCGACCACACGCTCGCCGCCACCATCACGCCCGCGGCGAAGCCAAGAAAGATATGGTGCATGAGCTTGCGCTCGGAGCGGAAGAAGAACACGACCGCCGAGCCCGCCGTGGTCATGAGCCACGTGAAGCCGCAGCCGAGCGCCGCCCATACGAGCGCCTGTGGGATGTTCTCGATCATCGGGAGACCGCCGTTTCATTGTCTGGGTACGTTTTGGGAGACACCTCAAGTACTACTGTCACCCTAGCATTTTTCTACCTGCAGGTTTTAATGCAGTTTGTGCAGCGATACCCGAGACCCCTTTGTAAAAGTACACAGACAATGCGTCGGGAATCCCGGCGTCATCCCCGCGGCCCCCGCTGCGCCAGAGGGCAGGATTCGCGGAATGGTACCATCAGCTCGTATCACGTTACGAAAGGAGCCCTGCCATGAACGAGAACGACAGCGACATCTCTCTCGCCATGCGCGTCGACGACATCTCCCTCATCGAGTGCGTCTTTCATGCCGCGCCCGTGTCCGGGCGCTCGGGAGAGAGCCGTCTTGCCATCACTAACCCCGAGAAGCACTTCAGCCTCGACGTCAAGAACCGTCAGAACGTCCTGAGGGCAATGGTTGCCGTGCAGTTTGGCATCGCGGACCCCTCCGCCCCCGCGGGCGAGAAGGGCGAGATTCCCGAGTTCCTCCACTTTGGGATGCTCGTCGGCGTGGTCGTAACCTCGCCGCTCATGGGCGAGGCCGCCATTGCGGCGCGTCACATGGCGGGCAGCGAGGACTCCGCTGCCGCTCAGCGCGACAAGAAGATGGAGCACGCCATGCGGCTCGAGGCCATCAAGACGGCCTATGCGTTTGCCACGAGCAAGCTCGCTGAGATGTCGGCGATGTCGCCGATGGGCGTCATGGTCCTCCCCCTCATCGACGCCGACCAGATCCTCATCGACATCGAGAAGGCCGATAAGGCGTAGGCCGACCCCCATCCAGACGTCAAAGGGGCCGGCGCGCAGTCCAAGCTGCGCGCCGGCCCCGCTTTTTACGTCAGACTCCCTACGCCAGCTGCGCGAGAACCTTGTCGTCGGTCTTCTCGGTCTTGGGCATGGGGCGAGCGATCTGGAAGATCATGCCGGCAAGCAGCACGAACGCCACCACGGTCCACGCACCGAAGTTCCCCAGAACGAAGAGCTCCCAGAGCTGGTTGATGATGAGGCCCACGCACCAGGCAAAGACGCACTGGTAGCCGATCGCGAACCAGAACCACTTGGGCGAGTCCATCTGGCGACGGATGGTGCCGATTGCGGCGAAGCACGGAGCGTCGAGCATGTTGAACGCCACGAACGCGCACATCGCACCCGCATGCATGACACCCGCGCCGTCGGTGAACATGGCCGCGAAGGCCTGCCACATGACCGGGTCGCCCTCGGTGGCCTCGCCCAGGCCGAAGATCGTGCCAAAGGTGGAGACCAGGTTCTCCTTGGCGATGAGGGCGTTGATGGAAGCGGCGGTCGCCTGCCAGCTGTCGGCGCCGAGCGGCGCGAAGATCCACGAGATGGCGCCGGCCACGATGGCGAGCAGCGAGAAGTCGGCGCTGTACTCGGGCGCGCCCGGCAGCGAGGCGAGGAAGCCGAAGGAGCCGTCGCCGCCCTCCCAGTTGGCAAAGCCGAAGCTCGAGAGGAACCACACGACCACGCACGCGGCGAAGATGATCGTCGCCGCCTTCTTGAGGTACGCGGAGATGCGCTCCCACACGTGCAGCCACCAGCTCTTGAGCGCGGGCAGGTGGTAGTCGGGCAGCTCCATCACAAACGGAGCGGGCTCGCCGGCGAACATGCGCGTCTTCTTGAGCATGAGCGCGGAGACCACGATCGCGGCGAGGCCGAGGAAGTAGAACATCGGGGCCACCCACCAGGCGTCCGCGCCGCCCACGAGCACGCCCATGACGAGCGCGATGATCGGGGTCTTGGCGCCGCACGGGATCATGGTGGTGAGCATGGCCGTCATGCGGCGGTCCTTCTCGTTCTCGATGGTCTTGGTGGCCATGACGCCGGGGACGCCGCAGCCGGAGGAGATGAGGAACGGGATGAAGCTCTTGCCCGAGAGGCCAAAGCGACGGAACAGCCGGTCCATGACAAAGGCCACGCGGCTCATGTAGCCGCAGTCCTCGAGGAACGCGAGCATCATGAACAGCACGAGCATCTGCGGGATGAAGCCCAGGACCGAGCCCACGCCGCCCACGATGCCGTCGAGCACGAGCGAGCTCACCATGTCAGAGGCGCCGGCGGCCGTAAGCCAGCCCTCGACCACCGCGGGAATGGACGGGATTGCCATGCCAAAGAGCTCCCAGCCCTCGCCGAAGACCTCGTCGTTTGCCCAGACGGTGCCCCAGTCGCCCACCGTGGAGACCGCGATGTAGTACACGACGAACATGACCGCCACGAAGATCGGCAGGCCGAGCACGCGGTTGGTCACGACCCTGTCGATCCTCTCGGAGAGGCTGAGCTTCTTGGGGGCCTTCTTGACGCAGGCGGCCATGACCTCGGCGATCCAGTCGTAGCGGTCGGAGGTGATGATGGACTCGGCGTCGTCGTCGCGGGACCTCTCGACAGCCTTGATGACCTTCTCGGCCTGGTCGAGCTGGGCGGAGGAGAGGTGCAGCGCCTTCACGGCCTCGGCGTCGCGCTCGAAGACCTTGACCGAGTACCAGCGCACGAGGTTGGCGTCGCAGCTGCCGGAGATGATGGCGGCGATATGCGCCAGCGCGTCCTCGACCTCGGGCGAGAAGCACGACGCCCCGGACTGGACCTTGCCCGCCTGGCCGGCGGCCACGGCCTTGTTGACCAGTGCGTCGAGGTTGGTCGCGCGCAGCGCGGAGACCTCGACCACGGGCACGCCCAGCCGCTTGGAGAGCGCGGCCGTGTCAATGACGTCCCCGCGGTCCTTGAGCAGGTCGCACATGTTGAGGCCAACAACCACGGGACGTCCGGCCTCGATGAGCTGCGTCGTGAGGTAGAGGTTGCGCTCCAGGTTGGTGACGTCCACGAGGTTGATTACGGCGTCGGGGCGCTCGGCCACGAGGTAGTCGCGCGAGACGACCTCCTCGGGCGTGTACGGGGAGAGCGAGTAGATGCCGGGCAGGTCGACGAAGGTGACGTCGCGATTGGCGCGCCAGGTCGCCTGCTTCTTCTCCACAGTGACGCCGGGCCAGTTGCCCACGTAGCCGTTTGAGCCCGTGAGCTCGTTGAACAGCGTGGTCTTGCCGCAGTTTGGGTTGCCTGCGAGACCAATGGTTGTCTCTGCCATGTCCTGCCTTCCTCAAGTTAGCTATATGCTACTTGTACGGTACCATTTGTTAGACTTGGTAAACTGACGTGCCGAGAAAAACGGCCGTTCCCGGCCGTGCCCGCAATGCGAGGTTCTTCTCGCCCGCGCTACTCGCCCCGAGCCACGTCCGTGACCTCGATGCTCGCCGCCTCGTCCTTGCGGATGGAGAGCTCGTAGCCGCGCACCGTGAGCTCCAGCGGATCGCCGAGCGGCGCCACCTTGCGCACATGGACGCGCGTGCCCTTGGTGAGCCCCATGTCCATGATGCGACGCTTGAGGGCGCCGGTGCCCGTGAGGGCGGCCACGGTGCAGCTCTCCCCCACCTTCACGTCCCTGAGTGTTGTCATCTGCCTTCCTTCCTCTCTGCGGGACCGCCGCCCGCCTAGATTGACACCGTGATGTGGCTCGCCATCGACCGGTTGAGCGCGAGGCGCGCCCCCTTCACGGTCACGATGACGTCGCCCGCCGCACGCGAGACCACGCGGACCTCGGCGCCCTCGACGAAGCCGAGCTCCGCGAGATGCTGCCGCAGGTCGGAGCCGCCGCGCACGCACGCGACGCGCACGGTCTCGCCCGTGCCCGCCATTGCCAGCGGAAGCTGGGGTGAAGCCATTGAGTCGCCTCCCTAGAGTTCACCTTCACTGACTCAACACGAGTAATATACGACTAACTCGCTGGCACGCAACCGCCGTTCGCCGATTGAGTTACCGCCCGGAAACTTTCCGTCCAAGAAGTGCTGGCATTCGCACGTTCGGCACGAAGCGATGACAAATGGGGAACAAGTTGAGCAACCGCATGACAGGAGGCGCTCATGAACGCGAGCATTCGGGACTTCACGGTGACGGGCGAGAAGGACTTCAGGCTGAGGCGCTTCCCCACCTCGCTCGAGATCCCCTCCGAGGAGCGCCCCGCCTGGGAGGAGCGGCTCGAGCGCAACAAGGCGCGCATCGAGGAGCTGCAGGACCGGCTCTACGCCGAGGCGCGCGAGAGCGTCATCGTGATCTTGCAGGCGATGGACGCCGCGGGCAAGGACTCGACGATCCGCCGCGTCCTGGGAGGGATCAACCCCACGGGCATCGACGTGCGCAGCTTCAAGCAGCCCACCTCCATCGACCGCGAGCACGGCTTTCTCTGGCGCAGCTTCTCCGCGCTGCCCGCCCGCGGCAAAATCGCCGTCTTCAACCGCTCCTACTACGAGGAGTGCCTCGTCGTGCGCGTCCACGGGCTCTGGCGCGACTACCACCTGCCGGACCGCTGCCTGGACATGGACGAGAAGCGCTACTTCAAGGAGCGCTTCGAGGACATCCGGGGCTTCGAGCGCTACCTCTGGCGCACCGGGAACCGCGTCGTGAAGGTCTTTCTCAACGTGAGCGCCGAGAAGCAGCGCGAGCGCTTCCTCGAGCGCATCGACGACGCGTCCAAGAACTGGAAGTTCTCCGAGAGCGACCTTCGGGAGCGCATGGAGTGGGACGAGTACCAGGAGGCCTACGAGGAGATGGTCGCCGAGACCGCGACCGAGCGCACGCCATGGCTCGTCATCCCCGCCGACCAGAAGTGGGTGGCCCGCACGCTCTTCTCGGAGGCGCTGCTCGAGGTCCTCGAGGACGTCGACCCGCGCTACCCGGAGCTGCCGGCCAGCCAGCACGCGCATCTCGCCGCATGCCGCGCGGCGCTCACCGACGGCCCGGCGGCAAACGTCGACTAGGGCCTAGCGGGCTGCCGCGGCGACCACGGCGTCGTAGACTTCGGCGCGCGGCAGCGAGAAGGACCTTGCGAGCCGCTTGGCCAGCGCGCTCTTGGGCTCGCCGGCGGCGAGGCCGGCGGCGATCTCCTCCTCGAGCGTGAGCGCGGGCCCTGCGACGGCCGCGCGGCGCGCGCCCAGCTCGGCAGCGCTCGGCGCCGAGATCACGACCACGCACTCGCCGCGGACCTCCCCGCGCGCGGCGACCCGTTCCGCGAGCTCGGTGGCCTCCCCGCGCACGACCTCCTCGTGCAGCTTGGTCAGCTCGCGCACGAGCGCCACGCGACGGCCCGGCATGACCTCCGCCACGTTGGCGAGCGTCTCGGCGACGCGACGCGGCGACTCGTAGACCACGAGCGTTCCCGGTACCGCGGCAAGCTCCGCGAGCCGCTCGAGCTGCGCCCCGCGCCGCCGGGGCAGGAAGCCCTCGAAGAAGAAGCGCTCGCTCGCAAGTCCCGACGCCACGAGGGCGCAGGTCACCGCGCTCGGCCCCGGGATCACCTCGACGCGCATCCCCGCGTCGAGCGCGGCGTCCACGAGTCGCTGCCCCGGGTCGCTCACGCCCGGCATGCCCGCGTCGGAGACGTAGGCCACGCGCTCGCCGGCCGCGAGGCGCGCGAGCACCCCCTCGACCTTCTCGCCCATGACGTTCTCGTCGCAGCGCTCCAGGCGCACGTGCAGTCCAAAGGCGCTCATAAGACGACCCGTCACGCGGGTGTCCTCGCAGAGCACCACGTCCGCCGCGCCGAGCGTCTCCAGCACGCGCGGGGACGCGTCTCGGAGGTTCCCGATCGGCGTCCCCACTACGGAGAGGATCCCCTCGTGCCCTTCCGGCATCAGACGATCATCCCGCGCTCGAAGGTGGCGAGCGCCACGCGCGCGTCCCAGGCGGCGAGCTTGCCCGACGTCTTCCAGGTGTTGAAGAACCACGCGGGGCACTTCTCGTAGATGCGCAGCTGCTCTGAGGTGTAGACCCGCTCGAGGGCAATGCGGCCCTCGGGGGTCATCTGGGAGTCCGCTACGGGCAGAGAGGAGGACCACTTGCCCACCATGACGGGCATGTCGGCGCGGCGAGCCTCGCGCAGGCGCCGCTCCAGCGCGCCCACCAGGCGGCGCACGCCCGCGGGCCCCGACACGTCGACGCGCGCCGAGGGCCGGTCGAGGGAGCAGTCGAGCCAGACGTTGCGATAGTGGCGCTGTGCCATGAAGCGGCCCCATCCCCGAGAGACGCCTCCATCCGGCATGATGACGACCACATCTTCGCCCGCGGCGCTGCGCACCAGCTCATAGGCCTCGCGATAGTAGTTGCGCAGACGGTGCACCGGGACCCCGTCGGAGAGGGTGAGGCCCTGGCGGGTCTGCACGACGGGGGCGTCGGCGAGCTCCAGGCCAAAGAACCCCACGCGATGGGCATAGCGCTTGGCGAGGGCAAAGACGACATCGAGGACCTCCTCGCGCGTGACGTGGCAGTCCGCGTTGTCGGGAGAGAGGCCATTGTCCGCATGAGGGGCGCCCATGTTGATCGCAAGGGCAAAGACGACGTTGAGGCCGATCTCCTCCGCCCACTCCAGCGCCTGGTCAACGTACTCGATGCAGCCCACGTAGGGTCCCGGCTCGGGTCCCTGGTCGCCGTAGACGTACCAAGGCACGGGCACGCGCACGGCATTGAAGCCGCGCGCGGCGATGCGGGCGAAGTCGTCGCGCGTGATGAAGGTCGCTCGGTGGTTGCGCACGTAATCCGCGTAGCGGCGCGACCCGAGGGCGGACGCGAGCGACTCCTCGTCAAGGGCGCCGACCTCGGCAAAGAGCTCGGGCGTCACCCAGGATTCGAGCGTCAGCCAGCCCGTCAGGTTAACCCCGTGCAGGGCGTTGCTTGCCATGACGCACCTCCGATCGCTCGCGACTTAAGGCAAGTATAGCCACGGGTGAGGACGTTATTCCCCTCGGCGAGAATCTCTTTTCGTGAGCGTTGTTATAGCCGTGCAAGAAACGCAAGGTTTTGGGTTTTGAAGGTCCGCGCGTCTGTCAGAGTGACGAATCCGAGGTGCTTCTCGAGGTTTTGGGGCGAAGGTTTTATGTTTGGCAGGCGAGAAGAACGTTCTTCTCGCCTATTTGCCAGGCAACGTTAGGTTTTGCAATCAATTCTTGAATTGATAAGGACTTCTGCATCAAAAACGTTGCCCAAAACCAGGAGGTGCGGACGCGCGAGCGCGGCGAGAAGCACGGCTGGCTATTCCGCCAGATACGTCGCGCAGTTGAGCGGGGTCTCGTAGACGTCCACCTGGGCGCAGGACAGGCCGCGATCACGCAGGCGTCCGCAGAGGTAGCGGGCCAGGTTCTCGGCCGTGGTGCGGAACGGCAGCACGGTGAGCGAGAAGCCCTCCGCCTCGAGCGCCGCCACGGTGGCCGGCGCGAGCGTGCCCTCCTCCACGAGGAACGTGTGGTCGAGCGCGTCGCACTCCTCGCGGACCGCACGCTTGAACGCGCCAAAGTCCATGACCATGTCGCGTTCCGTGCCCGCCTCACCGAGCGCGTCCGTGCGGAGATAGCACACCACGCGCCAGCGGTGCCCGTGCAGGTTCTCGCACTTGCCGTGGTAGTCGGCGAGGAAGTGTGCAGAGTCGAAGCGCCACTCGGTCTTGAGTCCGTACATGTGAGTCCTTTCCTGGACACCGGGCGGGGTGCGTAGCTCGGGATTCCCGGTAATCCCGAGTTACGCGACGCGAAAAATATGACCTTTGTCGCGCAAGTCGGGATTCTTGGGCAAACGGACAGAAATCCCGAGTCGCGCACTGTTGAGATACCGTTTTTGCGCGCGTAAGTCGGGATTAATGGTAGGGCCGGCGAGAAGGACGCGCGGTCGTTACTCGCCGGTGGGCGCGCCACCCTCGGCGTTGCCCCCGCGGCCGCGGCCGCCGCGGCGGCGACGGCGACGCTTGGTCGCGCCCTCGGTGCCCGTGCCCGGCTGCTGGCCGCCCTGCTCCTGCGAGCCGCCCGCCTGCGACGCGCGCCTCTTGCGGGAGGGCTGCATGCCGCCGCCCTTGGGCTGCACGGCCTGACCGCCCTTGTCGCCCGGACGGCGCGTCCGCTTTGCCGGCTGCTGACCAGCCTGGGTGGAAGCGGCCTCGCCCTCGGCCGCCTGGTGATGACGGCGACGGCGTGAGGTGGGCTGCGTCGACGCAGGCTCGGCAGCGGGTGCACCCCCGTCACCGGGACGGCGCTTGCGGCGACGGCGCGAGGCGGCCGGCGCGCCTTCGCCGGACGACGCGGCGGGAGCACCGGCGCCGGCGCTCTTCTCGCCCGTCGGCACGCCATTTGAGGGACGGCGGCGCTTGCGCTTGGGCTCGACGAAGATGTCCGAGGCGTCGACCTCGGGTTCCGCGAGCACGCCGTTCTTGCGGTCGAGCTCGGCGAGGGCCATCTGGACGTCCGGGGACTCCAGCTTGTCCAGAACCTCGCGCGCCACGGTGTCCGGGCGGCACGGGCAGCCCAGCTCCTCGGACTTCTTGTGGGCAGCCTCGGAGGCCGTCATGTCCGCGAGCGCCACGCGGATCTGCTTGCCGCTCTCCAGGCGCAGGCAGAGCTGCTCCTTGGGCGTGTCGTACTCGACGATCTTGGCCTTGCCGAGCGGCGTGTCGATCACGGCGTTGCGCTTGGGGGCACGGCTCTTGAAGTCGCGGTAGGCCTCGAACTCATAGCGCAGGCAGCACATGAGACGACCGCACGCGCCGGAGATCTTGGTGGAGTTGAGCGGGAGGTCCTGCTCCTTGGCCATGCGGATGGAAACCGGGTCGAAGCCCGTGGCAAAGCGACGGCAGCAGAGCTCCTGGCCGCAGTGGCCGTAGCCACCCACGATGGCGGCCTCCTCGCGGACACCAATCTGGCGCATGTCGATGCGCACGTGGAACTCGCGCGAGAGGTCGCGTACGAGCTGACGGAAATCCACGCGCTCCTCGGCGGCGAAGTAGCAGACAGCCTTCTCGCCGTCGAAGAGGTACTCCACGCCCACCGGCTTCATGTCGAGACCGGACTCCGTCACATGGCGACGGAAGGCGGGCATGGCCTCCTCGCCGCGTCGGGCGAGCTCGTCGGCGCGCTCAAGGTCCTCCTCAGTCGCAATGCGCACCACATCGCGCAGCTGCGCGTGGCCGATCGTGGCCGAGAGCTCCTCGGGCGCGACCTCGCGCGCATCGGCGGTGGCCAGGCCGATCTCCTGGCCGCGCTCGGTAACGCAAATGACGTGGTCGCCTTCCTGGGCGCCGGTGCCCGCGGGGTCGAACCAGAGGTCACGGGCGGCATAGGTGAACTTCACCGGGATGACGGTGGGCATGCAAGAGCCTCCTTGATGGCAAGAAGCATGACCTCGAGGGTCAGCTGAGGCGAGACGTTGTGGGTGAGGTCGTCGGCCGCGCAGGCCACGGAATCGAGCGCGCGCACGACCGAGCGGGTTGTGACGTGAGCGGCGATCCGGTCCACCACGGCGGCGGCGTCCTCGTTGACGATGGCCTCACCCGTGCCCTCCGTACGCACGAGCACATCGCGCAGGAGGGACTCGGCCGCGGCCAGGGCCTCCATCATACCCGAACGCTCCCGCGCGGTGAGTTCGCGCTTGTTGGCGTCCGCTACCTGCTTGAGGGCACCGGCGGTGAGGAAGTCCTGGCTCTCGCGCAGGGCGTCCTCCTGCGCCTGCTTGAGGTCAGCGAGCGGTACGGAGACCGCGGTCACGAGCTGGCGCGCGGCGAGAAGGACATCCCACGAGTCGTCGCGCTCGAGAGCATCCAGGGTGTCTACGACAAGACGACGCACCTGGCGACGGCTCGTCGAGCTCAGGTACTCGACGGCGCGGCCGGGCGAGCCGGCGACGGCCAGGGCCACGCGGGCCTCGTCGGGTGTGGCGGGGCAGGAGCGCATGACGGCGCGCACGCCCGACGTCGTCGACCCGGCCCTGAACGGAACCTGCTGGCAGCGCGAGACGATCGTGGGCAGCATGGCGTCAACGACCCGACCGCAGAGGATGAACATCGTATTCGCGGGAGGCTCCTCGAGCGTCTTGAGCAGGGCGTTGGCCGCGCTGCCACGCAGCAGCTCCGCGCGCTCGAGCACGTAGACCTTCACCTGGGAGCGAATGGGCGCGAGTCCCGCATCCTCGATGAGCTCACGGACCTGCGAGACGAGGTAGCCCGTCGCGCTTCCCGGCGCGAGCCAGCGGACGTCCGGATGGGTGCGGTGTGCCACGCGGCGACATTCGTCGCAGGTAGCATCGCCACCGTTCGGGCAGACCACGCACTTCGCGAGCGCTTCCGCCGCCTCATGCTTGCCGGAACCCGGAGGGCCCACGAAGAGGTACGCATGGGAGAGCCGGTCGTCGGCGAGCGCGGTGGCGAGAAAGTCGCGAACCCGGGGCTGGTCGACCAGGGCGCCCAGGGCGGCGGGGGCATTCGGGGCACTCATAGCCGGTCCTCGATTTCCCCGAGCAGACGAAAAGTGACCTCGTCCTTCTCGCCCAGGGCGTCCACCACGTGAACACGGGACGGCTCCTCCGCCGCAAGGCGCAGGTACGCCGCACGCACGCGCTCCTGGAAGGCAAGCCCCTCGGCCTCCATGCGGTCCGCGCCGCCCGACGTGGCGCGCGCGTAGCCCACCGAGGCGTCAAGGTCGAGCACCAGCGTGAGGTCCGGGGCGCACCCGCAGCTACCGAGCTGGTTTGCCCGACGCACGAGCGCATCGTCGAGTCCGCGGCCGCCCGCCTGGTAGGCGTAGGTCGAGTCGTAGTAGCGGTCGCACAGCACCACCGCGCCACGATCGAGGGCGGGCTCGATGACCTGACGCGTGAGCTGGGCGCGGCTGGCCTCGTAGAGCAGGAGCTCGCACTCGGCGACCATGTCGTCGTTGGCGGGGTCCAGAAGCAGCGCGCGGATCTTCTCTGAGATGGGGGTGCCCCCGGGCTCGCGCAGGCGCACGACCTCGTGACCGCGTGCCGCGAGCGCGTTCTCAAGCAGACCTGCCTGCGTCGACTTGCCGCAGCCGTCCGCCCCCTCGAGCGTGATGAAGACCCCGCGCGCCATGCGTCCTCCCTCTGGTTTCGTAACCATTCCATGGTAGCGTCTTGCCCGTCGCCCCGCGAGAAAACCACGGCGCCGGACCCGCTCAGGAGGTTTGGGTTCGCAAGTCATGCGCCGCTGTGGATACCGATTTGCATAGTCGCAGGTCATAGAGTCAGCATCGTTTCGGTGCCCCAGATACGCCGCGATTTCTGAACCCAAACCGTTTTATGGTTTGGGTTCGTCCGTCTGACGACGGTCGACATTTGCCCAGATAGGCCTTCGCGATACCCCCAATGTGCGAGAAACGCGAACCCAAACCTCCATTCCGTCACCCAGAGGCGGAGTCGGCCTCGAGCTTGCGGACGCGTCGATCGTAGGTGAGCAGGCCGTTGGTCTCCTCCTCTACGTCGGAGAGCTGCGTGTACACGTATCCGGCCAGCCCCTCCGCCTCCAGCTCGCCCATCCGCTCGAGCAGGGCGCGCACCTCGGCGGCATACTCGGCGGAGCCCGCAGCCTGCTCATAGCCATATGACGTCTCCAGGCTCACATGCCCCGAAACCGCCCAGCTCACGCCGCCGAACTCGGAGATCGCGAACGCACGCCGGGGACGGACGCGATCGGGCCAGACCTCAAGCGGCCTGAAGTAGTTGTGTACGCTGAAGAAGTCGCCGCACCCCTGGTCGTACCAGCCACTCGTGGCGTCAATCGGCCTCGTGGGGTCGAGCGCGCGCACCCTCGCCGTGGAGGCACGGGCATCGAACTGTCCCCATCCCTCGTTGAAGAGGGTCCACCCGATGACGCAGGGATGTCCCGAGAGCAGGCGCACCGTCCCCTCGCAGGTCTCGCGCCATTCGCGGCGATACGCCTCGTCGCGGGAGGAGAGCTGGCCCGCCGCGCGCGGGCCCTCGTCCGCGTGGCGCGTCCAGCTCGCGCGGAGCAGCGTGGGCAGATAGCTCGTGTGGAGCGCATCATAGGAGCCGCCGCCCGAGGGCATGTCCTGCCAGACGAGCATACCCAGCCGGTCGCAGAGCGCGTAGAAGCGAGGCTGCTCCACCTTGAGGTGCATGCGCAGCATGTTGAAGCCGAGCTCGCGCACCGAGCGAATATCAAACTCGAGCGCCTCATCCGCAGGCGGCGTCATGAGGCCATCCGGCCAGTATCCCTGGTCGAGCACGCCGCGCAGGAAGATGGGTGCGCCGTTCAGGCATACGCGTGGCACACCGTGCCCGTCGGGGCGAACCTCGACCGTACGAAAGGCGCAGTAGCTGCGCACACGGTCCGCATCGAAGGAGAGCTCCAGGTCGTAGAGGTGCGGGTCGCCCGGACTCCAGAGCCGTGGGCACTCGACGGCCAGAACGAGCTCCACGTCCTTCTCGCCCCGCACGAAGGCGGCGGCACGGGACACCTCCCGACCGTCGTCCACGAGGCGCGCGACAAGCTCGCCCGCACCCTCGACACGGACGAGAAGGGCCACACGCCCCTCGTCCGGGCGGGCGTCCACGTGCAGGTCCGCCACGTGCGACGCCGGCACGACCTCGAGCCAGGCGTCGCGCCAGATGCCGCTCTGGGCCGTATACCATATGCCGCCGCGTGCGCGGCGCTGTTTTCCGCGCAGTTGCGTCCCGGTGTCCGACGGGTCGAAGACGCAGACGGTGAGCTCGTTCTTCTCGCCCGAGCGCAGCGCATCCGTAACGTCAGCCGAGAAGGGCAGGTAGGCGCCCGTGTGCTCGACGACGCGCGCCCCGTTGACGTAGACGACGCACGCCCAGTCGACGGCATCAAGATGCAGGGCCAGGCGCTCGCCCGGGCCAAGGGCTGGCGGGTCGAGCTCGCGGCGATACCACAGCAGCTCGTCCGGACGGAGCTGGCGGCCAACGCCGGAGAGCGGCGCCTCGGGCGAGAAGGGCACGCGGATGGCTTGCCATCCGTCCTCGGGCGGCGCGGCGGAGCGCCATGCGGACGCGGCGTCGGGCGTGGGAACGAACGCGCACTCCCACGTACCGTTCAGCGAGAACCAACGCTCGCGCGCAAGCAGCGGACGCGGGTGGGAGACGGGGGCATCGTCCTTCTCGCCCGCCATGAGCTTCTCGCCCCACGGCGTCCAGAGCGTCGTCAGCTCCACGTCCGCGGGCGGCTTGGGCTTGCTCGCGAGCACACGCCTCAGGTCCAGCATCGCGTTCTCCCTCCAAACGGTGACACCCTGATTGTCCCACGGTCTGCCCAAAATTGCGGGGTTTTGTGAAGTGACGACCCACGCGTTTCTCCGAACGCCGTCTCAAAGGAAGTCGTCGAGGTTTTGGGGCAAATGATTTATGCCCTCGACCGGATTCGCCGCGCTTCTTAGGGTTGTGGGCAACATCCTTGATGCAAAACCCGCACAAGGGCGGCGGCGCATCAAAGATGTTGCCCAAAACATGGGGGTTGGATTTTGGGCCGGCAAGAGGGTGAGCGAGAAGGACGCGGGCTAGGACTTCTTTCGACCGCGCGAGCCCCCCGTGCGGCGACCACCGCGACGCGGGGCCGCGGCCTTCTTCTCGCGTCCGGGGCAGTCCATGTTGGGGCAGAGCTTCCACGGGCCACGGGCCGTGGTCACCACCACGAGCGGGGCACCGCAGTCCGGGCAGGTCTCCCCCGTCGCCTCCAGAGCCCCACGGGCGGGCAGCGGGTAGCTCGTGCCGCAGTCGTCGTAGTTGGTGCAGCGGATGAAGCGCTTGCCGCTCTTCTCGGACTTGTGAGCCACCAGACGCCCCTCACGGCCAGCCTCAGCGCACGCAGGGCACGCGCCCACGTCGACGTCGGGCTCGCGGTTGGTGGGGCACGCCGGGTTGATGCACGTCTCGTACGCGCGGCTGCGGAACGGCTGCACCTTGACGCGCGGGGCGCCGCACTCCGGGCACACGGCCGCCTCGCCCTCGAGCGCGGAGATCTTGCCCTGGGGCAGCGGGTAGGTGACGTCGCACTCCGGCCAGCCCATGCAGCCGGCAAAGCTGCCGCGGGTCTTGGCAGAGGTCTTGACCACGAGGTCCTTGCCGCACTTGGGGCAGACGCCGATCTTGGCATCCGCGGTCACGGCATCGGCGATGGCCTCGGAGAGGTCATCGGTGTGCTCGACCAGGGCGTCCATGAGGCCGGCGAGAAGCGCACGGGAGTGGTTGACCACCTGCTCCTGCGTCTCGGCGCCGTCCGCGACGTGGGTCATGTCCTGCTCGAGCTCGGCCGTCATGTCCGGCGAGGTGATGCGCGGGGCGTAGGTGGTGAGGGCGTCGATGATCGCCATGCCGAGCTGGCTCGGCTCGATCGGGTCGTTCTTGAAGTAGCGGCGCTCGTAGAGGGTGTCGATGATGCTCGCGCGCGTGGACTTGGTGCCCAGGCCGCGCTTCTCCATCTCCTGGATGAGCTTTCCCTGGCTGTAGCGCGCGGGCGGCTCGGTCTGCTTGGCGAGAAGCTCCATCTCGCTGACGGAGACCACGTCACCCTCGGCGAGCGCGGGGAGCTGGTCGTCCTTCTTGAGGCCGTAGGGGTAGGCGGCGCGGAAGCCGGGGGATACGAGCACGGATCCATTTACCGTGAACGGCTCGCCGGCGACGTCGATCGTCACCTTGGTGCCCTCGATCGTGGCGGGCCCCATGAGCGTGGCCAGGAAGCGCCGCGCGATGAGGTTGTAGAGCTTCCACTCCGCCGGCTGAAGCTTGTCCGGGGACGCCGGGGCCGTGGGGTAGATCGGCGGGTGGTCGGTAGTCTCCTGCTTGCCGCGGGTGGCGGTGAGCTTGTCCTGCTTCAGGAGCTCGTGGCACACGGAGCCGTAGGCAGGCACCGTGGAAAGCATGCGCACGCACTCGCGCAGGTCGAGCGACTTGGGGTAGACCGTGTTGTCGACGCGCGGGTACGAGATGAGGCCGTCCATGTAGAGGCTCTCGGCCAGGCGCATCGTGCGGGCGGGGCTGATGCCCTCGGCCGCCGCAGCTGCCTGCAAGCTCGTGGTGTTGAACGGCGCGGGCGGGCGCTGGGTGCGGCTCTTGCGCTCCACGGCGGTGACGGTGCCCTCGGTGGCGTCCGCCACGTGGCCGAACGCCGTCTCGGCGGCGGCATGGTCCCAGAAGCGGGCCGTGGCGTGCGTGATGCGGAAGGGGCCGGCGGCGTCGCCGTCCTTCTCGGCCTGGCCCTGGATGACCCAGTAGTCCTCGGGCTTGAAGGCGAGGCGCTCGCGCTCGCGCTCCACGACGAGCGCCAGCGTGGGCGTCTGCACTCGGCCTGCCGAGCGCACGGTGCCCAGGCCGCTCCAGCGCGCGGCGGTGAGGTAGCGCGTGAGCACCGCACCCCAGATGAGGTCGATGTACTGGCGGGACTCGCCGGCGTCGGCAAGGTCCTGGTCCAGCTCGACGAGGTTCGCGAAGGCGTGGTCGATCTCTGCGCGCGTGAACGCGGAGTAGCGTGCGCGCGAGACGGGAACGTCCGGCGCGACCTCACGAATCTGGCGCAGCGCGTCAGAGCCGATGAGCTCGCCCTCGCGGTCGAAGTCCGTGCCGATGATCACGGAGTCGGCCTTCTTGGCAAGGTTCTTAAGCGCGCGGATGATCTCCTTCTCGGCAGGGAGCTTCTCGATGGGCGCCCACACCAGGTACGGGAGGCTCGCGATCTTCCAGCCCTTGAGGTCGACGCCGTTTGCCATGAACGGCTTGCGCTTGGACTTGTAGGGCGGTCGGGCCAGACCGTCGGGAACGTCCGCCGGGAGCAGCTCGCCGTCTGCGGTGAGGCCCTGCCAGCCGTTCTTGTCGTCGAAGGTCAGCTGGACCGGGAAGTCCACCTTGAGGATGTGACCGCGAAGACCGATGGTCACGCAGTCCTCGCCGTCCCAGGTGAAGCGGTAGACCGGCGTGTTGTAGACCTTGTCGGCCTTGGGCTTTCCGGAGGTGGAGAGCAGGCGCGCGATCTGGCCGGCGGCGTCGTTCTTCTCGGTGACGATAAGCCTCACTGCGTCACCGCCCTAGAGCTTCTCGAGGTCGCGGTTCTCGTAGTCCTCGCGGGACCACTTGAGGGCCTCCTTGCCGTCACGCGCGACGATGATGAAGCGCGACACGGCGAGCGCGGCCTCGTAGAGGAAGATGAGGATCGCGAACATGAGGACCATGGTGACGGGCGAGGCGTCGGGGGTCACCACAGCGGAGAGCACCATGAAGCCCACGTAGACGATGCGCCACTGCGAGCGGAACGTCTTGTACGGGACCAGGTGCAGGATCGACAGGTAGAAGATCACGAGCGGCAGCTGGAACGCGATGCCAAAGCCAATCTCCAGCAGCATGTAGATGTCCAGGTAGTCGCTGGCCTCGGGCATGAGGGCACCGATCTCGAGCGACTGCTCGAGCAGCCAGCCAAAGGCGGCGGGCTGAATGATGAAGAAGCAGAAGACCATGCCCAGGAAGAACAGGAGGACCATCGCTGCCACGGTGGGCAGGACCCAGCGGCGCTCCTTGGGCTTGAGCGCTGGAAGGAAGAACGCGAGGACCTCCCAGATGATGATCGGGCAGCAGATGATGACCGAGAAGAACAGCGCGACCTTGAAGCGGATGGTGAAGCCGCCGAGCACCGTGGTGACGACGAGCTCGGCGCCGTTCATGGCCTCCTCAATCTGGCCGATCATGAGCTCGATCAGCGCGGGCGTGGCAAAGTAGACGACGAGCGCGCACACGACGACGGCCACCACGATGATCGTGAGGCGGCGGCGCAGCTCGCCGAGGTGGTCCATGATGGGCATGCGTGCGGGACCGATCGGCATGGCTTAGGCCTCCTTCTCGTCGTCAGAAGCGCCGGCGGGGACGCTGGGGACAGCCCCAGCCGCTCCACGCTCGTCGCTGCGCTCCTCGCTCACTTCGTGAGTCGCGCTGGGGCTGTCCCCAGCGTCCCCGCCGGTGCGGGGCTTCGAGGAAGGAGTCATCGCATACAGGTCGGCGAGGGAGGGCTTCTTGGGCTGGGGGTCGTCGGCGCCGTCGGCCGCCGGCTGCGCCGGGGCGGCCTCGGCGGCAGCAGAGTCGGCGTCGGAGTCGTCAGCGTCGGCGGCATCGTCGGGCTTCTCGGCCTCCTGTGCGGCGGCCTCGCGGGCCTTCTTCTCCTCGGCGAGGCGCTTCTTGCGCTCGGCGAAGGTCTCGGTCCGCTTGGCGCGCGGCGCCTCCTCGCCCTCGGGAAGGTCGAGGTCCTCGTCCTCCTCGAGCTCGGCGGCGCGGTTGCGGGTGGGCTTCTTGGGCGTGTCGCTCAGAGCCTCGGCAGCCGGATCCATGATGTTGGTCTGCACGACCTCAGTAAAGCCCTCCTGTGCGTTCTTGAACTGGCGCAGGGCGCGACCGAGCGTGCGCCCCATGCCCGGCAGCTTGTCCGGGCCAAAGACCAGAAACGCGAAGAGCACAATGAGGACGAGCTCTCCCTCTCCAATGCCAAACACGGAATCTATCCCCCGTTCGTCGTACGTCAGCCCGCTCGGCCCTTAGGCCTCGCGGATGTTGAGGTCAGCCTGCACGCCAAGAAGGCCCAGGACGCGCTCCACGTTGCGCTGCGGCCGGGCCACGACGAACGTGGCGCCCGTCTCGGAGACGCGGTGGGCGGCGCCGACAAGGACGCCGATGCCCGTGGAGTCGATGTAGGGAACCCCGGCGAGGTCGACGACGAGCTCGCCCGTGACGCCCTCTGCGATCTGGGCATCGATCGCCGCGCGAAGCTCGTCCGCGCAGGAGACGTCGACCTCTCCCGTAACGTCCAGACGGCGGTTCTCGCCGTCGACGGCTGCTGTGATCTCAAGACTCATGGTCTCTCCTTTCTCGTAGGCGCGCTACTCGCTCGCCTCCGAGGAATCGTCGGTCGTGTCGGCGTCGCCTTCAGCGGCCGCATCGTCGTCCTCCGAGCCCGTGAGCGAGTCGATGCGCGCCTGCGCGGTCTCGCCCACCCCCTGCTCGTCGTCCGGATCGAGCTCGACGGCCTTCTGATAGGCGGCGAGAGCCTCGTCGTTCAGGCCCTGGGTCTCGCGAAGCAGGCCGAGGTCGTACCAGGCGAGCGCATACTCCGGATCGTCGGTCGTGACGGCCTCGAGGTCGGCGGTCGCCGTCTCGACGTCCCCGAGATAGTACTCGCACATGGCGCGTTCGGTACGCGCGTCGGAGGCGTTGTCGAGCTCGAGATAGCGGTCGTAGTAGCCGAGCGCGCGCTCGATGAGCTCCGTGCCATGGCTCTGCTCGTCATCTGTGGCGGCGAGCATCAGAACGGAGGTGCCCCACGACGAGCAGGCGCGCGCGGTCGCAAGCAGCGTCTCGGTGTTCTCGGGGTCCCCCTCGAGCTTGGACTCGAGGTCGGCCACGTAATCGGTGTACTGGGAGTCGATGTAGTCGACGTTGTACTCGACGCTCTGGTTCTGCGTGCTCTGGAAGACCGACGCCAGCGCACCGGCCAGCGTGGACAGGGCAAAGACCGCAATGAACAGGACGATGACGACCTTCTGGAAGGTGGAGAGCTCGCCCGGCTTCCGCTCGCGCTTCTTGCCCTTGGTGGCGGCGGGCTTTGCCTGCGCGCCGTCCTTCTCGCTGTTCTGTGCCAAACGCCACTTCGCCATTTGCGCGTGATCTCCCTGAACCAATCCGGCGCCCGATGCGCCCACAAAAACTAAGAGTATGCCACGGTGCGACGCGCCCGGCCAGGCACGGCCGCACCGCGGCGATAATAACAGAAGTTCCCCAGAGGCAACTGAGGGAGACCTACGCCCTCTCGGAGCGCGCGAGTCGCGCCGAGACGAGCTTGACCGCCACGACGAAGACGTCGAGCGCCTGGCCGAGCTCCTCGAGGCTCGGGTAGGTGGGCGCGATGCGGATGTTGGTGTCCTCCGGGTCGCGACCGTAGGGCCAGGGCGCGCCGGCCGGAGTGAGCGTGACGCCCAGCTCCTTGGCGAGGCTCACGATCTCCTTGGCCGAGCCCTTCGGGCCCTCGAAGGAGACGAAGTAGCCGCCCTTTGGCTTGGTCCACGTGGCGCAGCCCAGCTCGCCCAGGCCGGAGGAGAGCTTCTCCTCCACGAGGGCAAAGCGCGGCGCCACGAGCGCGGCGTGCTTCTTCATGTGCTCGGCGACGCCCGCGGCGTCCTTCAGGAACTTCACGTGCGCGAGCTGGGAGATCTTCTCCGGGGAGACACGCATCGCCGAGAAGGCGCGGCGCAGCTCCGCCATGTCGGCCGCAGATGCCGTGACCCAGGCCATGCCGGAGCTGGGGAAGGTCACCTTGGCCGTGGAGGCGAACTCGTAGACGAGGTTCTTCTCCTCACCCTGCTCGGCAAGGGCGTCGAAGATGTTCAGGAGCTGGTCACCCTCGCCCTCGAAGGTGTGGACGGCGTAGGCGTTGTCCCAGAAGATGCGGAAGTCCGGCGCGGCGGGCTTGAGCGCAGCGAAGGCGCGGACCACGTCGTCGGAATAGGTCACGCCGGTGGGGTTGGCGTACTTGGGAACGCACCAGATGCCCTTGACCGTGGCGTCCTTCTCCACGTACTCGCGGACGACGTCCATGTCCGGGCCGTCCTCGCGCATGGGAACGGGGACGTTCTGGATGCCAAAGCTCTCCGTCACGGTGAAGTGGCGGTCGTAGCCGGGAGCCGGGCAGAGGAACTTGACAACGCCCTGCTTGCACCAGGGCTCGTTGCCGCCGATGCCGTGGACGTAGCCGTGCTCCACGCAGTCGTACATGAGGTTGAGGCTCGAGGAGCCCATGACGGAGACGTTGGCCGCGTCCACGCCGAGGAGCTCCGCCGCGAGGGCGCGCGCGGAGGGCAGGCCGTCGGGCGCGCCGTAGTTGTCGGCGTCGACGCCCTGGTCGGAGAGGTCAGAGTCGGCGGTGAGCAGGTCGAGCATGGGCTTGGAGAGCGCAGTCTGCTCGGGGCTCGGCTTGCCGCGGGCCATGTCGAGCTTGAGGTTCAGGGCACGCAGGTCGTCGGCCTGGGCCTCGAGCTCCGCGATGGCGGCATCGAGCTGGGCGTCGGTCATGTTCTGGTAGGCGTTGGGCATGAGTCCTCCTCTTGGTTGGTCCCGTCTGAGTATAGAGGCAAACGGGGCCGATGCTGCTACCATGTTCCAGACGAAAACGAACGCTTACAGGGAGGCGGTGGCGAGATGGACGTACGCTCGGAGGATTACGGCGAGCTGCAGCGGCTGGTTGACTCCCTCTTTGTTCCGGGCGTGTCGTCCGCTGCCACCGTGAGCCGGCTCGACGTCGAGCTGCGCGCGGAGATCCTGGACCTCTGCGCGGACCTCATGGAGGTCGTGGCGTCACTGCCGCCGCGCACCTACACCCGCCAGCGCCTCTGCGACCAGCTCAACTCCTGCCTCGTTGCCCGCGGCTGGGGCACCGCCTACGGCACCGTGGAGTAGCACGCCAGCGCGCCGGGACGGGGAGGGTCCGGCGCTCAGACAGCTTGCCGCAGAGAGCGCGGCAAGAACTCGCGGCGGACCCTCCCCGTCCCGGCGCGCTCGCAACCCAAACATTCCGGTAGGCGACTTTCGGCCCATACGACGCGGCCCGCCCGCACTTCTCGCCCAGCGACTTTTGCGCGCAGCGCAATGAGCTGGGGAGAAGTACGGGCGGGCCCTCAGGTGCGTATGGGACGAGCGCCTCTTACTCGTCGGCCTCCAGAGCGGCGACAATCTCGTCGGTCATGTTCATGGTGTGATAGACGTTCTGGACGTCCTCCAGCTCGTCGAGACGGTCAACGAGACGCTGAACCTTCTTGGCGTCGGCCACGGAGACGTCGGTCGGCGTGGTGGGGACCATGGTGAGCTCGGAGCCCTTGACCTCGATGCCCTGGGCCTCGAGACCCTTCTGGACGTCCTGCATCTTGTCGTAGGCGGTCCAGACGATCCACTCCTCGCCGGCGTCCTCGTAGTCCTCGCCGCCGGCCTCGGCGACGGCCATCATGAACTCGTCCTCGTCGACGGCGTTCTCCTTGTCGGCGACCTTCTTGTCCTCGGACTTGATGACCTTCTCGACGGCGATGGAGCCCTTGCGCTCGAACTGGAACGCAACGGAGCCGGAGGTGCCGAGCGAGCCGCCGGAGTGGGAGAAGGCGGAGCGCACGTCAGCCGCGGTGCGGTTCTTGTTGTCCGTCAGGCAGTCAACGTAGACGGCCACGCCGGCGGGACCGTAGCCCTCGTAGGTGATCTCGGCGTAGTTGGCGGCGTCGGCGCCAGAGCCAAAGGCCTTGTCGATGGCAGCCTTGATCTTGGCGTTGGGCATGGAGACCATGCGCGCGCGGGCCACGGCGGCGGCGAGCGTCGCGTTGTTGTCCGGGTTGGGGTCGCCGCCGAGCTTGGCCGCAACGGTGATGTTGCGGGAAAGCTTGGAGAAGAGCGACGAGCGCTTGGCGTCGATAGCGGCCTTCTTGTGCTTGGTGGTTGCCCACTTAGAGTGTCCGGACATGCACATCTCCTTCGTTGATTCATGGCATGAAACGTGCCTACGATAGCGAAGAGCGGCCAAAATGTAAAGGGTGACGAGAAGGCGTCCTCACAGCCCGTACTTGGCCACGACACGGCGGATGGCACGGCCCCACGGCAGCCAGATCGCGGCGAGAAACGCGACCGTGGCGATGCCGTGCGTCACGTCGAGCGGCACGCTGGCCGCACAGGCGAGCAGCGCGGACTCCCAGGTGAGCGGCTGGACGTAGCCGAGCACGTGGTAGCCGTTCAGGACGAGGCCGTACACCAGGCCGGACGTAAAGCCCCAGACGTAGAGCACGGGCGTGCGCTCAAGCAGGCCACGCTCGCCCAGGACGCCGCCGACGTAGCCGACGAGGCCCCACGCGTACATCTGCCAGGGCGTCCACGGACCCTGCCCGAAGAAGAAGTTAGAGGCGAACGCGGCAAGGGCGCCAACCACGAAGCCGCTGCGCCGGCCGAGGGCAGCGCCCGCGAGAATCGCGATCGCGGAGACCGGCTTGACGTCCGGCAGCGGGGCGAAGAGCACGCGCCCCGCCGCGGCTACGGCAGCGAGCACGGCGGTGGGCATGAGCTGACGCAGGGCGGGTCGGGACGCCTCGAAGCTCGCGAAGAGCAGTCCCAGGGCGAGAAGCGCCACGACGAGCGTGAGCCCCGCGGTGGCGCGCACGCCCGCCAGCGCGAGCGCGACCATCGCCGCGGGCACCGCCACCAACGCCGGGACCTCCAGCGCCGCCAGCGCCCGAGCGCGCGGTGTTTGTCTCTCCCCCATCATGGGTACCAGTTTGCCATAGGCCCGCGACCGAGGAGGCACCATGCTGTACATCGGCAACTTCAGCTACAACGACGACACCGACAGCAAGGACAACTACTGCCTCATGCCCATCGTCGTGGAGGCGGATGACGCCGATGCGGCGATGGAGAAGTTCGCGGCGCACCTCCACGAGGTCCGCAAGACGTCCGACCTTCTCGACGGCGCGCACGAGATCTACCTCGACTCGCTCACCGAGCTCGAGGCCGCCCCCTCCGACCCCGTTATCTGTCAGTGGCAGAAGATCGTGCCGGCCATGGACGGCCTGTGCTCGATCACGAGCGCGCTGCCCGTGGTAGACGAGGACGATGACGTCGCCAGTGCCTATGCCTGGGGCGACGAGGAGGACGAGCACGAGCACGTGGACGACCTCGAGGAGCTCGACGAGGACGAGCTTGCCGAGCAGGAGCCGTTCCTGCTGTTCGAGTAGAGCCAGGAGCTGCATAGGAACTCATCGGCTGGTTCGGTCACGGTGACCTCACCGTCAAAGACAAGGGACGCCGTGTCGGCAACAGCTCGTACGAAGGCGGCGTCATGGGTGGCAAGAAGGACCGTGGCACCGCCTTTCGCGGCCGCGCGGACGCGCTCGGCCGCCGCCGTGCGGGCGGCATGGTCAAGTCCCTTGGTCGGCTCGTCGAGCAGCAGCAGGCGCGGCCGCACGAGCAGGAGCTTCTCGAGTGCAAGCAGCTGCTGCTGGCCGCCGGAGAGGTCATAGGGGTTACGGTCCGGGCAGCCAGCGAGGCCCAGGCGCTCGAGCGCAGCGTCAACCTCGGCCGCTCCGTAGCGACCTGATGACGCGGACCACTCCATGAGCTCGCCGCGCACCGTCTCGCACGCGAGCACCGTGCGTGGGCTCTGCGGCAGCAGGGCCTGGTCCGCCGCGCACGCGTTTCTCGCCCGGCCGCGCTGGGGGCGCAGCACGTCGGCCGCCACCTGCAGAAGCGTTGACTTGCCGCAGCCGTTGGCTCCGAGGAGCGCGCGCACCTCACCGGCGCCCACGGCAAAATCGCAGCCACGCAGCACCCAGTCCGCGTCGCGGTCGTAACGGAACCACACGTCGTCCAGAGCGAGCACGGGACCCACGTCCTTCTCGCCCGCAAGGAACACTCGTTGGTGCTGAGGAGCCAAAATCGGGGCTTCCGCTACCCCGTTTTGGTCCTCTGGGGCCAACGAGTCGCCGTGACGTCGCAGCTCCTCGAGCGCCACCTCGCGCGCGCGGCCGTCCTCCAGCGCGTAGGCGCACGTGGCGTAGTCGAGCATCGGTCCGGGCGCGTGCGTGGCCACCACCACGGTCATGCCCAGCTCGCGGTTGGCGCGGAAGAGCAGTGCGAGAAACGCCTGCTCGGCAACGGGGTCGAGCATGCTCGTGGGCTCGTCCAGCAAAAGTGCGCGCGGACGCATGGCCAGCACGGACGCCAGCGCGAGCACCTGCCGCCGCCCGCCGGAGAGCTCGGCCACGTGGTCGCGGAACCATGGGCCCATGCCCAGGTAGGTGGCGGTCTCGGCCACGCGACGGCGCATCTCCGCCTCCGGCGTGCCCAGGTTCTCCAGGCCAAAGGCCATCTCGTGCCAGATCGTGTCGCAGACCATCTGCGCGTCCGGGCTCTGGAAGACGTAGCCGACCGTGCGTGCGGACGCCGCAGCGTCGAACGAGCGGACGTCCTCGCCGAACGCGCGCACCGTGCCCGAGAGCTCTCCCGCCGGTGCGACCTCGGGCTTCGCAAGGCGCAGCATCGTGGACTTGCCCGAGCCCGTGTTGCCTGTGAGCAGCGCGAACGCACCCTCGGGCACCTCCAGGTAGGCGTCGAGAAGAACGGGCTTCTCGGCACCCGCATACGTGAACGTCACGTGCTCGAAGGAGAGCGCGTTCATCGGCGCCCCCTCTCGCGCAGGCGCACCACCAGCTCCACGCCGGCGGGAAGGAACACGAGAAGTGCGAACGGCACGAAGACCCACCAGGGACCGAGCCCGCTCATGCGCGGGTAGAAGCGCCACTGCGCACAGAGGCCCCACGCGCAGGCAACGGCGAGGGCGAGAAGGACGGCGATGCCGACGAGCGCTGCCGCGTCGCGCCGGCGCAGGCGCTCCGGGCGGTACGTCGTGCGCGGGCGGCCTGACTCCCAGCCGCGGGCACGCATGGAGTCGGCGCGCTCGAGCGACTCCTCGAGCGACCAGGAGAGCAGCAGTGACGACGTCCGCGTGAGGGCATCGCGCGCGCCGGGGCGCGGTCCGGCGGCGGTGCAGGCGGCAAGCGAGGCGCGCACGTCGTGCGAGCGGCGCAGCAGCTGCGGCACCAGTTGGGCGACCATGCCCGCCACGAGCGGTAGCGCGCGGGCGCGACGCGGGGCGAGGGCGAGGAGCCGGTCCTGCGCGAGCACCGCCGCGGCCCCCTCGAACCACAGGACCACGGCCACGATGAGCGCGCCCATCGTGGCACCGTAGGCAAGGCTCTCCAGGTAGACGCTGCGCGGCCCCAGCTTGAGGAGGAGCGTGGAGCCGGACGCCGAGAAGAACGGGTTGAGCAGGCACACGAGCGCGAGCAGCGGCAGCTGCCACGCGAGCCCGCGCGCCGTCGCGGAGCCGCCCCGCGCGACGAGCGAGAAGGCAAGTGCGCCGGCGAGCGAGAGCGCCGTCAGGGCGGGCTGCACCGCAAGCATGGTCAACACGACCACCCCGGCGATCAGCGTCGCCGGGACGGCCGCGTGGACGGCATCAAAGGCTCTGGCACGCGGGGCTGCCATGTCGGGCGTGCTACTCGGTGAACTCGGTCACGTAGAGCCAGGTGACGACGTCGCCGGGCTCGAGCTCGAGCTCGGAGGCGGCGACCTCGGCCATCTCGCCGTTGACCTCGAACATCCAGCCGCTCATGTCGCCAAAGTCACCGCCGGCAAGGCCGTTGATGCCCTGGACGTACATGCCGTACTCGGAGTCCGAAGCGTTGACGTCGTCGGCGGCGGCAACGAGCGCGTCGTAGGCCGTGGCGCCCTCGGGGAGCTCGACGGTCGCCGAGGTCTTCTCGCCCTCTCCGGCCGTCGCGTCGATCTCAACGGTGACCTCGATTGCCGCCTGCTGCTCCTGTGTGGCGGTTCCGGCGTCGTCGCTCGTGGTCGCGGGCGCGCCGCCGCACGCGACGACGGTCAGCGCGAGCGCGCACGCGGCGAAGCCGCCGACGAGCCGCGCGACAAAGGTTCTTCTCGACAGGTTCTTCTGAGACATGGGTGCCTCGCTTCCTCCCGGATGTCCGGGTGTCGGGAGGGCAAGGCGGGGCCGGCGGGCGTCCCCCGCCGTCCCTGGCACAGCCGTGTGCTGATCCGGAGTCAAACCGGAGCCGTTTTCAACATGACGTAGCAGCTGCAAGAGCCGTGCCCTCGATATGTGGTTGGGTCAGTGTAGCATGCGCGCGGCGCGCCTGCCCTTGCAGCCGGCCGTCAGGGATGCGCGCCTTTCGTGTGCGGAACGCGCGGGAGAGAAATGCGGGTATAGGGGAAGCATTTGCCTCCTCCCGCAGAATCGGGGTCCCATGTCTCGCCGCAACCTCCTCCCGCTGGTTCTTCTCGCCCTGCTCCTCGCGCTCGCTCCCGCGACGGCACGCGCGGCGGGGCTCACCAAGCTCGTTGACCCCGACACCTCCGCCCGCTGGGAGGAGGTCTTTGGCGCGAGCTCCGGCACCGTCTCCACGGAGAACGCCGGGCGCATCTGGGCCGACAAGTCCGTCTACGCCAGCGCCGACGACGCGCGCGCCGCCGGCCTGCCCGTGAAGATCGACGTGAACGACCACAGCTTCATCGTGGGTCTCTCCACGCTGGCCTCGGCCGTCTCCGTGCGCCAGGAGGGCGGAACCGCGCACGACGTGGTCTTTGTAGTGAGCACCAACCGGCTCCTGGAGGACGTCACCTACGGCGGCCGGCCCCAGGCGGACTACCTCGTCGACGCCCTCAACCAGGCGATCGCGCGCCTCATGGCGGAAAACGGTGACGGCGCCACTCCCACGCGCGTGGCCGTGATCGGCTACGACTCCAAGGTCACGACGCTCATGCCGCTCGGCACCTACGCGCCGGACGGAAACGG
The DNA here is from genome assembly GCA_963928085.1 of uncultured Atopobiaceae bacterium. Taxonomy (GTDB): domain Bacteria; phylum Actinomycetota; class Coriobacteriia; order Coriobacteriales; family Atopobiaceae; genus Thermophilibacter. Next base: position 321,950 of record CAWVDR010000001.1, on the reverse strand, counting down.
CCACTACGTCGCGTACGACTGCGGCACGCTCTCCGTGACCGCCACCGCCACGGACGGTGCGGGCGCGACGGCCTCCGCGCGGCTCGGCAGCGGATCCTACCTGCAGCTTGCCACGCACGTGGCGGGCGACGTGCTGACCGCCGCCGCGGACGACCCCGGCTCCGAGGGCCGCGTCCCCGTGCTCTGCCTCATGGGCCGCGAGACCCTGCCGATGGCGAGCCCCAACTTCACGAACCCGCCCGCCTACACCGGTGACGCCACGGGATTTCTGGGCCCGCTGCCGGGAAGCCGAGAGAACGGCTACGGCACGGACGCGCTTCTCGCCACGCTGCTCACGATGCGAAACGAGGCCGCGTGCGTGAACGCCGCATGGGGCGCCGATCGGCAGCTCACGTTCTTCACCTGTGGGCTGGACACGAGCGAGACGGCCGCCTACCTGCTTGAGACCGCCCATGAGCAGGCGCACCACCCCCTGCCCGGCACCGGAGCGGCGTCCGGCACGGACCTGCGAGACAACCTCTCCACGGCGGCGCGCGCATTCGCTGAGGCCTCCGCGGCGGGCGAGAAGGACGTCACATTGCACCTCTACGGCTCCGGCACGCGCGGCCTCGTGGCCGAGGACGTCACCTTCCCCTGCGTGCCGGGCCTGCTCAGCGCCGCCGACGGCTACGAGGTCACGCCCGTCGACGACTATCTCTCCGCCCGCAGCGCGAGCGCGCTCTCGTGGGCCTTCGGCACCGTGGTGGACCGCTCGCTCGGCGTGGTCTACACGGCGCCGGCATCGGGCGGCCCCGGCGACGACCGTCCCGGCGGCAGCCGCGTCACCGTGTCCGACGAGGTTGGCCCCGGCATGGAGGTTGCGCGCGTGAGCGGCATCGTGTACGGAGACACACTGCTCGACGGCGAGCTGGCCGCGCAGGCCGTGAAGATCAGCCTCGAGGACCCCGGCCACGTCGAGGCAACGCACGAGTTCGGCTACATCGTGGAGGCTATGAATGCGCGCTACGACCTCGGCTATGCCGTCTACGACCTCTTCTACGACGCCCTGCAGGACGGTCAGTTCTCCTACTCCGGTCCCGGGGACTTCTCCAACCGTGCCTCGTGGTACGTGAACGACGCGCACGAGATGATCCCGATGGGCGGCGAGCCCTTTGCCTTTGCAACGCAGGCCGAGGTGGATGCCGCCGCGGATGGGCACTGGCAGGAGCGAGCGCCCGAGGACGTGCGCGAGAGGATCGAGGCCGCGCAGGACAGCGGTGCCACCGCCGTCTGCGAGACGTACTACTACATCGGCAACCTGCCCAACCAGTACACCGGCGGCGACGTCACGCTCTACGACTTTGTGGTCATGGTGGAGACGAGCCTTGCCACCGGGCGGCAGACGCTGCTGCTCTCGGTGCCCGTGGACGCCGTTCCCGCGCGCCGCACGAGCGTGACCGTGGCAGAGGACGGCTCGGCCACGCTGGCGCTTGACGGCGACACGGACGTGAAGCCGCTGCGCTTTGCGTATCTCGTCTCGCCCACGCCGGACACCGAGACCGTGCTCGAGCGCGCCGATGCCGGCGACGAGGTGAGCGACGAGGAGCTTGAGGCGGCGCTCGGCGCGGACGTGCAGCACGTGCCCTCGGGTGCGCGGGCGGTCTTCGCGAGCGCCTTCACCGGGACCGGCGCGGACGCCGAGGCCGGAGCCACCGCCTCTGCCTGGGCGGCGCAGACCAACTCCTATTACGCGTTCTCGCGCGACACGCCGCTCTTCTCGCGCACGTCGAGCGGCTACGCCCCGCTCACGACGCTTCCCCAGAGCGGCCAGACCTACTACTTCGAGCAGACCGTCTACACGGCGGACGTCTCCTCGGCGGGTGACGTCGCGCCGGCCAAGGTCGAGAAGACCATGGAGCCCTACACGGTGGCCCTTGACGCGAGCGAGATCCCCCTGCGCTTTGACGCGCGGGACGGGCAGTGTGTGGCGCTCGCGGGCACGCCGCGCTACGTGCGCGCGACCGATCTGGGCTCCGCCGAGAAGGAACCCAACGCCACGGGCAGCGCGCCGTACGTTGAGCGCCTCGCGCTCGCCGAGGAGGGCGACGGCGCCGTGCGGCTCTCCGCGCGTCTGGGCAACAACGGCGCGCTCGTCCTGCCCGACGACGTAGAGCCGGAGCCTCCCGTGGTGGACCCCGACAATCCCGAGCCGCAGCCGGAGCCCAAACCGGAGCCAGAGCCGAATCCCGAACCGGGGCCCGAGCAGGAGATCGGCCAAACGCCCGACGAGCAGACTCCTGCCGGCAACCAGCAGACGACGGGCCAGCTCGCAGACACCGGTGACCCCGCGAGCCCGCTCGTCCTTCTCGCCCTTGCCCTCGCAGGGACGCTTGCCCTCCTTTACGCCCGACGCCCCTGACGAACTTGTGTATTCGGTTGGGAGTCGCTCGCCGACTCGGATTAGGGCAAATCCGGCCATGGAATACTCGAAACGGTATCCCCGATCCGGAAAGGACCGTCGTGCTTCTCAACCTCATTGTCATCGTCGTCGGATTCGCCCTGCTCATCTTTGGCGCCAACTTCCTCGTGGACGGCGCCTGCAGCATCGCCGCGCGCCTCGGCGTCCCCGAGCGCGTGGCCGGACTCACCATCGTGGCCATCGGCACGTCGCTGCCCGAGCTCGTGGTCAGCGTCACTTCCGCCGTGGGCGGTCACGCCGACATGGCCTTTGGCAACGTTGTGGGCAGCTGCCTGGCTAACCTGCTGCTCATCCTCGGTCTCTCGGCAGTGATCGCCCCGGTCACGCTCTCGCGCAGCACCCAGCGCTTCGAGATTCCCGTGAGCGTGGCGGCCTGCGGCCTGCTCGCGCTCGTGGCCAACACGGACGGCCAGGTCACGCTCGTCGAGGGTGTGGTCCTTCTCGCCGCGTTCGTCGCCTTCGTGGCCAGGACCGTCGTCGTCGGCCTCGGCGAGGGCGCAACCGAGAAGGACGGTGCGCCGGAGGACCCCGACACCGGCGTCGTCTCCTCCAACACCTTCCGCGACCTGCTCTTCATTGTGGGCGGCATCGCGATGCTCAAGTTCGGCGCGGACTTCGTGGTGGACAACTCCGTGGAGATCGCGGGCGCCATGGGCATCTCCGAGCGCGTCATCGGCATCACCGTGGTGGCGCTCGGCACGTGCCTGCCCGAGCTGGTCACGAGCGTGGTGGCCGCCTTCCGCGGCAACTCAGACATCGCCGTCGGCAACGTCGTGGGCTCCAACATCTCCAACCTGCTGCTCGTCATGGGCGGGCCGGCGCTCTTTGCCAACATCCCCTATGACGCCGCCTACAACGTGGACCTGGCGCTGCTCGCGATCTTCTCGGCCGTGCTCGTGGGCTTTGCCTTCATCGGGCGCCGCCACGAGATGAGTCGCGCCAATGGCGTCGTCTTTGTGGTGCTCTACGCGGCCTACATCGCCACGTCGGTGATGCGCTAGACAACCAGCGTAGGCAGGCACAGCAGCAGGAGCAGCACGATGGCGGCAAGGCTCACCCAGAAGCGCCACCTGGGCAGGAATGTGCGGTAGAGGAAGTCATCCGGCAGGGCGTCCTCGGGGTCGCGCCCCTCGAGAAAGGCCCAGAGCCTGGTGGCGTCAGCAAAATCGTGCTCGCGCATGAACCGGGTGACGCGTGCGTCGCAGGCACCGCTCCAGAAGCAGGCGAACAGGCGAAGGAACGACGTCAGGAGATACAGTCCCCTGCCGACAGAGGTGTCCCAGTCCAGGAGCCAGCTCGCGTAGAGGAAGACCATCGTGGAGACAAAGAAGACAGCGTACGCGAGCGCCGCCCTGAGAAGCAGCCTGACGAGCTCATGGCGGGACTCGGCCTCGGCGCGCACCGCGCTGGTGCCGTGCTCGCCGAGCAGCTCGGAGGCACTGGTCCCCAGCTCGTCCGCCACGAGCTCGAGGCTCTGCACGTCGATGAGGGTCTTGCCGGTCTCCCAGTTGTTGACCGTCTGGCGACTCACGTAGACGCGCTGTGCGAGTTCCGCCTGTGTGAGGCCCGCCGCCTCGCGTCGCTCGCGGACGCGCTCGCCCACGACCTGCCGCGCGCTCTGAAGCTCCTCCGCCATGGCACGCCTCCCCTCTCTGCGGAAATCGTACCCGCATCGAGCACCCGCGGCGAGTCAAAACCCTTTGACACGCACCGCCGCCCTGGCGAAATGTCGGTTGTGTACACCAAATACCGCCACGGTAAAAATGGCACCTGCATTTTCGCAGCTAGTCGTGTCGACGATACTCGCGCGTCTTCGTAAGGGTGTACACAACCGGAATCTGGCGAGAAGGGGCTCTACGCCGTGAAGAAGATCATCGCGCCGAGGGCGATGTAGACCAGGCCCGAGACCACGCTCGTCACGCGCCCGGCGCGCGGGCTGCGCGTGAGCAGGCGCGAGAAGGGCGCCGCCACGAGCACAATCACCACGGTCCAGAGCGTGGAGAGCGCAACGTAGGTGAGGCCGAGCGCCAGGAACGGAACCGGCCCGAAGGAGTTGGGCGTGGCCACGAACTGCGGCAGCAGCGCCAGGAAGAACAGGATGATCTTGGGGTTGAGGACGTTGGTGAGCACGCCCTGGGCAAAGACGCGCAGGTTGGAGCCGGCCGCAGGCTCGCCGTCCTTCTCGCCCACCGAGAAGGACGAGCCACCGGAGAGGATGCTCCGCACGCCCATCACCGCAAGGTACGCGGCGCCAGCCACCTTGATCACGTTGAAGGCCACCGGAGAGGCGGCAAGCACGAGCGACAGCCCGGCCGCCACCAGGATCGTGTGCACCACCAGTCCAGCGTTGATGCCAAACGCGCTGGCCAGCCCCTCGCGCCGACCGCCGGAGACGGTGCGCGTGAGGATGTAGACGGTGTCGATGCCCGGCGTGAGGCACAGAGCCGCCGCGGACGCGACGAAGCCCCCGTAGCCGACGATTCCCAGCATGAGGCGAGCCGCCCGCGCCTAGAGGACCTTGGAGAGGAAGCTCTGGGTGCGCGGGTTCTGCGGGTTGCCGAAGACCTCGTCCGGCGTGCCCTGCTCCTGGATAACGCCCTCGTCGACAAAGATCACGCGGTCGGCGACCTCGCGCGCGAAGCCCATCTCGTGCGTGACGACCACCATGGTCATGCCCTGCTCGGCAAGCTCGCGCATGACGTCGAGGACCTCGCCGACCATCTCGGGGTCGAGTGCTGAGGTAGGCTCGTCGAAGAGCATGATGTCCGGGTTCATGGCCAGGGCGCGGGCGATGGCAACGCGCTGCTGCTGGCCGCCGGAGAGCGAACTCGGCATGGCATCGGCCTTCTCGGAGAGGCCCACGCGCGCGAGCAGGCGCTCGGCGGTGGCGGAGGCCTCCTCCTTGCTCATGAGCTTGAGCTCCACCGGCGCGTACATGACGTTCTCGCGCACGCTGTAGTGCGGGAAGAGGTTGAACTGCTGGAAGACCATGCCCACGTGCTGGCGGATCTTGTCGACGTTGGCGCCGGGCGCGGTGATCGAGGTGCCGTCGATCACGATCTGGCCGGACGTGGCCTCCTCGAGACGGTTGATGCAGCGCAGGAACGTGGACTTGCCCGAGCCGGACGGGCCGATCACGCAGACGACCTCGCCGGCGTGGATGTCGATGTCGATGCCGCGCAGGACCTGGATGTCGTCGAAGTCCTTGGTGAGGCCCTCGACGTGAATCTTGACCTCGCTGGTGGTGTGCTTCTTGCTGGCCATTACTTGCGCATCCTTTTCTCGAGCTGGGACGAGACGATCATCAGCACGCTGGTGATCGCGAGGAAGATCACGGCGACCCAGGTGTAGGTGGCAAAGCTCTCGAACGTGCGTCCCACGTAGACCTTGGCCTGGTTCATGATCTCGGGCAGGCCGATGGCGTACATGATCGTGGAGTCCTTGAGCGTGATGATGCACTGGTTCACGAGGCTGGGCAGGCAGATGCGCACGGCCTGGGGCAGGATGATCTTGCGCATGGTGGTGGCGTGGCCCACGCCGAGCGAGCGCGAGGCCTCCATCTGGCCCTTGGGCACCGACTGGATGGCACCGCGGAAGATCTCCGAGATGTAGGCGCCGGCGTTCAGGATCAGCGTGATGATGCTCGCGGTGATCACGTCCAGGCGGAAGTCCGGGGCGATCGTCGCCTGGAGCAGCTGGGGGACGGCAAAGTAGAAGTAGAACGCCTGGACCAGCATCGGCGTGCCGCGGATGATCCAGATGTAGAACTTGGCGATGCCGCGCAGCGGGGCGATCTTGGAGAGGTTCATGAGGCACACGAAGATGCCCAGGAACATCGCCACCACGAGCGAGATCACGGTCACGTAGAGCGTGGTGGTCAGTCCGTTGGCCAGAAGCGGCCACACCTCGCCCAGCGTCTCAAAGAAACCGGCTAGATCCATGTCGTACCTTTGCGTCGGGGGGCCTCGCGCGCGGGCCCCGGTGAAACTTCGTGCCGAGAAGGGCAGCGGGCGCCGAGCGCCCGCATGACGAGGGGCGCCGGAAACCCGGCGCCCCTCGAAAGGGTCTCGTTAGGCCTCGAGGTACTTGGCGAGAATCTCGTCGTACTCGCCGCTCTCCTTGATGTTGGCGAGGCCGGCGTTGAACATCTCGATGAGCTCGCCGTTCTCGCCCTTCATGACGGCCAGGCCGTAGGGGCTCGCGAACTCGTCCTCCTCCTTGGCGATGATCTGCAGGCCGTTGCCCTGGGCCACGCCGTACTCCATGACGGGCGTGTCCTCGAAGCAGGCCACGGAGTTTCCGGTCTGCACGTCCTGGTACATCATGTCGGACGTGTCGAAGTAGGTGATCTCAAAGCCGTACTCGTCCTTGATGGACTCGGCCCAGTCAAGACTCTGCGTACCGGTCTTGCCGGCGACCTTCTGGCCCTTCAGGTCCTCGAGGCTCTGGATGTCGCTGCCCTCCTTGACGGCGGCGCAGACCGAGGACTGATAGTAGGAGTCCGTGAAGTCGTAGTCCTCCTGTCGCGTGGGCGTGATGGACATGCCGGCGATCACGGCGTCGGCCTGGTTGGACTCGAGTGCGGCGACGGCGGCGTCAAAGCCCAGGGAGTTGAGCTCGTAGGTGAAGCCCTGGTCGGCGGCGATGGCGGCGAGGATGTCCACGTCGATGCCCACGAACTCGCCGGCCTCGTTGGTGAACTCAAAGGGCGCGAAGGTGGTGTCGGTGGCGACGAGGTAGGTCTTGCCGTCGGCGCCGTCGGACGCGGTGCTGGCGTCGTCGGAGGCGGCGTTGTTGTCGCCGCAGGCCGCGAGGCCGAGGATGGAAGCGGCGCCGCCGGCGATGCCGAGGAACGTGCGACGAGAGACAGAAGCGGACATGGCAACTCCTCCTTAGGAAAAACGTGCGCAAAAAACGTACACGGGGCCTCGCATGCTGGGCGAGGCTGCCCCTGTACTGTAGCTGAGCGTTATTTCGGTTCCTTTAACACTTTGCGGCATGAATGGCCACAAAGCTAAGAACTACACAATTTCTCTGTGGGGCACCTTTGCCGCAAAGCCGCTCTCAAGTTCACGAATCTGCTGGTAAAGCCACTGGTTTGTGGGGACGAGAAGACAGTGGCGCTCGGCGAGGCGACAGATGGTGCCGGAGAACTCCTCGACCTCGGTGGGCTTCTCGTTTATACGGTCCTGCGCCATCGAGGGCATGCCGGCAGGATCGAGCGAGGCCACGAGCTGGGCCATCTGCGCGAGGTCCTTCTCGGTCACGTCCACGCCTTCGGCGCGCGCGACGGCCAGTGCCTCGCGCATGGCGGCCACGAAGCAGCGATTCTGCTCGCTGCCGGGCTCGCTCGCGGAGCCGTAGGTGCCGCCGTAGACCATGCATACCTGGTTGATGCCCACGTTGAGCATGAGCTTGGCCCACATTCGGTGGCGGATGTCAGCCTCGACCACGTGCGGGATGCCGGCACGCGCATAGAGGTCGGCAACGTCCGCGACCACGCCTGCGGCCGTGCCCGGCGCCGCGCCAAAGCGAATCTCGCCGGGATGGCTGTAGGTCATGTCGCGCCCGATGAAGACGGCGTCCATGCCCTGGGCCACCGAGAGCACGGTGCGCTCCCAGCCAAAGCGCTCCGCCACGCGCTCCTCGCTGGTCACGCCGTTGATGAGCGACGCGATGGCGGTGTGCGGGCCCACCAGGCGCTCCATCGTGTCGAGCGCCACGGGCAGACCCGGCGCCTTGATCGCCAGGATCACCAGGTCGACGGCCGTCGCCTCGCTCGCGGGAATCGTGGGCACGCGGCAGGGCTCGCCGTTCACGGTCACCGTCTCGCCTGCGTGGCGGGCAAAGCGCTCGTCATCCATCACGAACTCGACGGCTCCCGGCCCGAGGTTCTTCTCGGCAATGGTGCCGTAGAGCAGGCCCACCGCTCCCCTGCCCAGGATAGCCACGCGCTCGATTGCCATGTCAGTCCTCCCTGCCTTCGACGGGTTCGCTCAGGCCCGCGCGGCGGCGGAGCTCGCTAGCCAAGGCGTCGTTGTCGGTCACGCAGACGGCGGCGTCGCCATCCTCGGGCGCCTCGATGAAGAGGCCGCTGAACTCGGTAGTGCACAGGTGAGCCGTAAACTGGCTGGCACCGCCCGTGAGCGGCACCACGCCGCGCACGTGCGCGTACGGGATCGCCACGTGGTTCCAGCCAAAGAAGACCTCCAGGCGGTCGCCGTAGAGCTCCACGCGGTTGCGCACGACAAGCGGAACCAGGAAGGCCGCCCCAACGACCAGCGCCAGGACAGGCACGATGACGGGCAGCGTGGTCTGCAGCGCCAGAATGGCGGCGACCACGGCGACGGCGACGCAGACGGCCTGGTACCACACGCCCACGCGCCCGCGAAAGACCAGCTCAGGCGTCTCCTTGCTCGCACTCATCGCGACCTCCCTACCGTGGCAGCAGCTCGGCGAGCTCGTGCGGGCGCACGCCGACGAGCGGGTGCGGTGCGTACGGCTCCTCGAGATAGGCGCGCTCCTCGTTCGTGAGCTCCACCTCGAGCGCACGGCACGCCTCCCCAACCAGCTCCGGCCGCGAGCAGCCCACGATCGGCGACTCCACGCCGCGCGCCCACAGCCAGGCGATCGCGATCGCCGCCATCGGCACGTCGTGCTTCTCGGCAAGCTCCGCCACGCGCGTCACGATCTCAATGTCCTGCTCGCGCATGGGATCGAACTTCTTCTGCGAGATGACGTCCGTCTCGCTGCGGCGCGTGGGCGCGTCCCACGTGGGCCGCGTGAGGCGTCCCGCGGCGAGCGAGCTGTACGGCGTGAGCGCCATGCCAAACTGCCGGCAGACGGGGATCATCTCGTGCTCGTCCTCGCGGTAGAGCAGGTTGTACTGGCTCTGCATGGTCGAGAAGGGCGTCCAGCCGTTCGCGGCCGCCGTCACCTGCATGTTGTGGAGCTGGTAGGCGTACATTGCGCTCGCGCCGAGGGTGCGGACCTTGCCCGCGCGGACGAGCTCGTCGAGCGCCTCGAGCGTCTCCTCGACGGGCGTCGCCGCGTCAAAGCGGTGGATGACGTAGAGGTCCAGGTAGTCGGTGCCCAGGCGCGCGAGCGTGCCGTCGATCTCGCGCATGATCGCAGCGCGGGAGAGGCCGCCGTCGTTGTAGAAGACCTTGCTCGCCAGCACCACCTGATCGCGCGGCACGCCCAGCTCGCGGAGTGCGCGGCCGATGTATTCCTCGCTCGTGCCGTCCGCGTAGCAGTTGGCGGTGTCGATGAAATTGATGCCGGAGTCCGTCGCCGCAGCGATTACGGCGCGCGTCTCGTCGTAGCCCACGGTCCACGGCCGGGGCTTCGTGGGGACGCCAAAGCTCATGCCACCCAGGCAGAGGCGCGAGACCTCGAGCCCCGAATCGCCCAGCTTCACGTAGCGCATGTCCGCCATGCCGCACCGTCCTTCTCGCCCGTCGTGTTTTGCTCATTCTAGCCCGGCACTCCCACGCAGTACGCGTTTTCCAACGTTTGAGCGGGCCAAAACGTTGGAAGTCACGTACTGCCGTGCGGCAATACGCGAAAGACAACGTTTTGACGGGCTGAAACGTTGGAAACCGCGTATTGGGCCGGGAGGCTAGCGGCGCGCGAGACGCGGGCGCCAGCCCTTGAGCGCCATGAGGGCGAGAAACGCGGCGAGCACCACCACGGAGAGCACGAACAGCGCCACCGGGAAGAGCCAGAAGCCCACCCGCTCCGCGACCAGGCCAAAGAGCGGCGGCAGCGTGAGCGAGCCCACATAGGACGCCGCCATTTGCACGCCGATCACGGCCTGGGAGAGGTCGCGACCAAAGAGGCGCGGCGTGAGGTGCAGCATGTTGGGATAGAGCGGGCTGTTGCCAAATCCCACGAGGAAGAGGCCCACCGGAGCCGCGGCAAGCGGCAGCGGGGCGAGAAGCACGAGCACGGCCGCAAAGGTAATCGCCTGCCCCAGGCCCACGAGCTGCTTGCTCGTGAGGCGGTTGGCCAGCACGCCGGAGAGGAAGCGGCCCGCCGTCACGCCCACGTAGTAGACCGTCACCATGCCGGCGGCGGCGCCGGCTGCCATGCCGCGCGCGCTCACGAGGTAGCTCGCGCACCAGGTGTTGCAGACGCCCTCGATGGCCACGGACGCCATGAAGACGAGGCAGGCCAGACGGATGTCGCGGCGCCGGACGAGCGCGAGGGGGCTCGCGGCGGTCGGTGCGGGGTCGTCGTCCTTCTCGCCCGCCGGCTCCTCGTGACCCACGCGGGACCACAGCGGCAGAATTGCGATCGTGGCCGCCATAATCGCCGCCTGGACGACCGCCGCCTCGAGGTAGCCGTCGCGCCACGTGCCGCCCGAGAGCGCGAGCGACATGAGGAAGGGGCTCACCGTGATGCCCACGCCGTAGGCGCAGTGCAGGAAGTTCATGTGCGTGGCGTGATAGTGCAGGGCGACGTAGTTGTTGAGCGCGGTGTCGATGGCGCCGGCGCCGAGGCCGAGGGGAATCGCCAGCAGGCAGATCCAGACCCAGCCCGGCGCCACGGCAAAGCCGAGCAGCGCCGCGGCGGTGAGCGCTGTGGAGACGGCGGTCACGCGCCCGGTGCCAAAGCGGCCGATGAGCGCAGCCGAGGAGAGGCTGGAGACGATGGTCCCGCAGCAGGTGACCATCGTGACCATGCTGCCCCACGAGACGGGGATGCCAAGGTCGACGTGCATGGCGGGCCACGCCGCACCAAAGAGCGAGTCAGGGATGCCCAGGCCCACAAAGGCCACGTATATGACAACGAGAAGAGCGACTGCCATGCTGTGGTGAGTCTCCGTTCAAGCGCGTGTATGGAAACGTTTCCACCACATGATAGCGCCCGAGCGGCGGAGGCGCCACCCCTACCTTGCGAAAACGTCACTCAACCGTGAGGGATGTCTATGGCGACGCGCCCGGGATTCCCTCACAATGTGCCCGGCACCGCAGACGAGAAGAACGGACAATATGAATCTCATCAGGCACTTCCTCGCTGGCTACACCGAGAACTTCATCCTGGCGCTCGTGCTCTGGCCAATGGCGTCCTTCGCGCTGACGCTGCCGATCCTCGCCTGGCTCTACCACCGCGACGGACGGCTGCGCTTCGGCTCCGCCGTCTCGACCTACCTCGCCGTGCTCTACGTGCTGGGCCTGGGCTGCTTCACGCTGTACCCGCTGCCGAGCGGCGAGCGCGGCCTCGGCATCACCTACGGCGTCCCCTGGCAGCTCGACCCGCTCGCGTTTATCGGGGACTTTGCCCGCGAGGGTGTGAGCACGCTTCCGCAGATTGCGTTCAACGTCGTGCTCTTCATGCCACTCGGCTTCATCGCGGGGCGCCTGCTGCGCTGGGGCTTCTGGCGCTCCCTCATCGTGGGGTTCCTGGCGTCCCTCTGCATCGAGACGGCGCAGGGAACGGGGCTCTTTGGCATCTACCCGTACTCCTACCGCACGGCCGACGTCGACGACCTCATCTACAACACCTCGGGTGCGGCGCTTGGATGGGTCTGTGCGGCGGCGCTCGCCCGAGTGCTGCCGCCCGGCGCGCTCGCCGAGGAGGGCGAGGTCACGCACGAGCCCGGCTTCATCCGCCGCTGCGTCGCGTTCTGGCTGGACACGCTGCTCGTGACGCTCGTCTCCACCGTGGCCGCGGGCATCGTCATCCTCGTGCTGCACAACGTGCCCGGCGGGGAGCGCTGGGTCGACGAGCCATGGGCGCTCTGGGCCGAGTGCCTGGCGTTCGTCCTCATAGAGCTCGTCTGGCCAGCGCGACACGACGGCTCCACGCCGGGCGGCGCGTTCGTGCGCATGAGCTGCGAGACAAAGCCGCGGGCCGGCGGCCGGCGCGCGGCGTTCTACCTGGTTAGACTGGCGGTTCTCGGCGGGGCGTACCTCTTCCTCCCGCTGCTGTGGCCCCTGCTCGTGCTGTTCTACCTCTTCGCACGCCGCATGCCGTACGACCTCATCTAGCGCGAGAAGAACGCGGCGTCGGCGGGGCGATACGGGCGCAGGCGCGCGGGATCTACGGTCGTGTGCGCGTGGGCCGGCACGTCGCGCCACTTCACCGTGTGGCCGGCACCATGGCTGCAGAAGACGGAGTCGGGCGTGTTGGGGAGGTCGGCCTCGGGGTCGTAGGACGCGGCGGCGATGACCTCGTCGGCGTTGTGGCACGACCGGTAGCCGGCGAGCTCGAGCGAGATGCGACCGCGACCGCCCGTGTAGCGCGCGACCTCGAGCGCGTACTCCCCCACCTCGGAGGCCGGCACCTCGCCCGTGATGGTTGCCGTGTTGCCGGACGTCGCCGGCGTCTCGAACTCCGCCGCCATCCGCGTGAGGTCGGTGAGCGCGCGGCCCACGCGGTCGGTCGGCACGGTCAGGCGGAAGCGGTACCACGGCTCCAGGAGCTGGCACTCACCGCGCTCGCGCGCGCCCATGAGCGCCTGGCGGACGGCGCGGTAGGTGGCCTGGCGGAAGTCGCCGCCCTCGGTGTGCTTGGCGTGCGCGCGGCCGGCGAGCAGCGTGATGCGCACGTCCGTGAGCGGCGCGCCCGCGAGCACGCCAAGGTGGTCGCGCTCCATCGCATTGGTGAGGATGAGGCGCTGCCAGTTGAGGTCGAGGTCGTCCGTCGAGCAGCGCGTGCCAAACTCAACGCCGGTTCCGCGCGGCAGCGGCTCCACGAGAAGGCGCGCCTCGGCGTAGTGGCGCAGCGGCTCGAAGTGGCCCACGCCCTCGGCGGGCGCGGTCACGGTCTCCTTGTAGAGGATGCCGCCCGGGCCAAACGTCACCGCAAAGCCGTAGCGCTCGCGCAGGAGCTCGGCGATCACGTCCTGCTGGACCTCGCCCATGAGCTGGACGTGCGCCTCCTGGAGCTGCTCCTGCCACGTGACGCCGAGCATCGGGTCCTCGTCCGCAAGCTCGCGGAGCGCCCGCACCAGGGCGGAGACGTCCGCGCCCGGCTCGGGAATCACCTGGTAGGACAGGACGGGCGCGAGCAGCGGGCGCACGCCCTCCGGCTCCGCGCCGAGGGCGCTTCCCGGAACCACGTGGCTCAGCCCGGTGACGGCGCAGATACGACCGGCGCCGACCTCCGTCACGGTCCCGAAGCTCTCGCCCTGGTAGAGGCGCACCTCGTTGATCTTCTCGGCCCACGGCTCGCCGCGACGGTCCACGCCCGTGAGCTGGTCCTTCGCGCGCAGCGTGCCACCCGTGACCTTAACCCAGGCAAGTCGCTCGCCGCGTGCGCCGCGGCTCACGCGAAAGACGCGCGCCGCAAGCTCATCCGGCCATGAGCGCTCGGCGAGAAGGGCGCACATTCCGTCGTGCAGCTCACGCACGCCGTCATCACGCAGCGCCGCGCCAAAGAACACCGGGAAGAGAACGCGATCGGCGACCAAGCGCCGCAGCGTGTCCTCCGTAAGCGCGCCGGTCTCCAGATACTCCTCGAGCGCCTCCTCGTCCGTCGCGGCAGCGTCCTCCAACGCGCCCGTGTCTCCGGCAAGCAGCGCGGACGCGTCAACGCAACCCGGCGAGAGCCGCGAGGCAAGCTCGGCGAGCAGCTCTTCTCGCCCCGGATTTTCCAGGTCGCACTTGTTCACAAAGATGAAGGTGGGCACCTCGTAGCGCGCGAGCAGGTCCCACAGGGTCTCGGTGTGGCCCTGCACGCCGTCGTTAGCGCCCACCACCAGGATGGCGTAGTCGAGCGCGGCGAGCATGCGCTCGGCCTCCGCGGAGAAGTCAACGTGGCCGGGCGCGTCGACGAGCATGAGGTGGGCGCCCGCCCAGTCGAGCGACGCGCTCGACGAGAAGATCGTGATGCCGCGGTCGCGCTCCATGGCGTCGGTGTCCAGGTGGGTGGTGCCGCTGTCCACGCGCCCGGGGTTGCGGATGGCCCCGGCCGCCGCGAGCATGGCCTCCGCGAGCGTCGTCTTGCCCGCATCGACATGCGCCAGGAGCCCCACGACAGCCTGTCTCACGCGACCTCCCCCTCTGGCTACAACCAATGAACCCGTCTCATCATAGGGTATACTGGCGGCGTCATAGCCCCGTCGAAAGGACCCGGAGCCGTGCGCATCCGCTAGACATCCTCGGCCAAGAAACCCCTGATGGCGAGAAGAACGCCCACCCGGCACCTCGCCAGAGAAGAGATGTCTATGCAGCTTGTGCTCTCCGGCGTGCGCTACGCCTATCCCGCGGCCCGCGAGGCCGTGCTCAACAACGTCACCATCACCTTCCCCGCCGGCTGGACCGCGCTTCTGGGCGACAACGGCTGCGGCAAGACCACGCTGGCCAAGATCGCCTGCGGCCTCATTGAGCCGGACGCGGGCTCCGTCACGCGCGGCCTGGTCTGCGCCTACGTGGCCCAGGACGCCGACGAGCCGCCCGAGAGGCTCGCCGACTTTGCGCTGGACTACGGCCGTGAGGCCCGCGAGCTGCGCGAGGCCTTCCGCATAGAGGACGACATGCCCTGGCGCTTTGACGAGCTCTCCTTTGGCGAGCGTAAGAAGCTGCAGGTGGCGGTTGCCCTCTGGGGCCGCCCGGACGTGCTCGTGGCGGACGAGCCCACCAACCACCTGGACGCGGACGCGCGCGAGGAGCTGGGCGCGGCGCTCGCGCGCTTCCGCGGCATCGGGATCCTCGTGAGCCACGACCGCGACCTCGTGGACCTTCTCGCCACGCGCTGCGCGTCCTTCGAGCCCGGGGGCGTCGTCGTGCGGCCGGGCGGCTACAGCGCGGCGCACGGTCAGGCGGAGCTCGAGCGCGCGACGGCCGTGGCGGAGCGTGCGAGCGCCAAGCGCGAGCTGGCACGGCTCTCTGCCGAGAAGGACGCGCGTGCCCACGAGGCGGCACGCGCCGACGCACGACGCAGCAAGCGCGGCCTGGACCCGCGCGACCGCGATGCGCGCGGCAAGATCGACCTCGCGATCTACAGCGGCAAGGACGGGCAGGCCGGGCGCCTCTCCTCTCAGATGGACGCGCGGATGGCGGCCGCACGCGAGCGCCTGGCCGCCGCCCGCGTGACCAAGCGCTACGACGGTGACCTCTGGGTCGACGCCGAGCCCTCGCGCCGCCGCACCGTGCTGCACGTACCCGCCACGACCATCCCCTGCGGCCCGGAGGGCACGCTCCAGATCCCCGAGCTCTGGGTGGGGAGCCGAGACCACGTGGGCGTCGTCGGACCCAACGGCGCCGGCAAGTCCACGCTCCTCGCACACCTGCGCGTTCTTCTCGCCAAGAGCGCGGACGCCGGTCAGGGCGTGGAGGTGCTGGACATCCCGCAGGAGCTCCCGGCCGAGGCGCGCGACGCCGTGGTCGCACGCGTGGCCGCACTGACCCCCGCCGAGCGCGGGCACGTGCTCTCCACGGTGGCACAGCTCAACTCGGACCCGGACCGCATCCTCGAGGGCGGCCGCACGAGCCCCGGCGAGCTCCGCAAGCTCATGCTGGCCGAGGGCATCCTGCGCCACCCGCAGCTCATCGTCATGGACGAGCCCACCAACCACCTGGATCTGCACTCGACCGAGGCACTCGAGCGCGCGCTCGCCGCCTACCCCGGCGCGCTCGTGCTGGTGAGCCACGACCGGCGGTTCCTCTCGGCCTGCACGGATCGCACTTGGGAGGTTCGTGGCGGCCTCGTGCGCGAGGCGTGAGCACCTAGCGGACAACGCCCTTCCAGAGGAGGAAGCTGTAGAGCCCGACGAGCGCAACACCGCCGAGAAGGGCGACCAGCAGCACAATCAGCGTAAGCTCGGGTGCCGCAGAGGCGAGAAACGCCGAGGCGACCGTGACCACGCCCATGACCACGAAGACCGGGCCCGCGAAGCGATGCGTGCGACGCCAGTTCTCCGGGTCCGCGAGCGTCCAGGGCAGGCGCACGCCGAAGGTGTAGTTGGGCTCGATACGCGGCATCACCACACCGAGTCCCACGAACAGGAGACCCAGGAAACCAAAGACGATGATGTTGACGACCGAGCCGCCCGCAGTCGGGAGGACGCCGAGCGCCGAGAGCGGCGTGATCCACGCCACAACGACCATGAACACCGTGAATGCCGCGGAGAATCCCTCGTAGACACCCTTGAAGCGATTGAAGCTCGCACCGCGCGGGTCAAAGTGCGGGACCGCGAAGAGCAGCACCAGCATCAGAAGCGGCATGAGCGCGCCCATGAGGATCGTGGAGCCCTTGCTGTCCCAGCCGTCCGCCGTGCCGTCCACGCCCCAGTGCGTGGGCACCGTCTCCGGCATCGCGGGAAGCGCCCAGAGGACGTAGGCAGCCGCGCTTACCAGGCACAGGGCGAGCAGCGCGCCCCACAGGGCTTTGTCGCGCGTCGTGTAGTCCAAGCCAGCCATGTCAGCCTCCTCAGACGAACTTGATGCGCGATGTTATACCCCTCCTGCGAGCGCTTATCAATCTCGCCGCTCGCCGCCCCTGTGGCGCCGCTCGCCAAAGCTCAGCCAGCCGTGATGCCAGAAGAACGCCACCTCAACAGCCACGATCACAACGCACACCACGATCACCGCGACGTAGCCCCACGGCACGTCAAAGAGCGCCATGTGCGGGAAGTTCATGCCGTACCAGCCGGTGACAAAGGTGAGCGGCATCACGATCGTGGTCACCACCGTGAGCCACTGCATGACGTTGTTCTGCCGCACGTCGATGGACTCCTGGTAGAGGCTATGCACCTGCAGGCTGTAGTCCTGCAGCGACTCCAGGCGCGTGGCGAGCCGACCCAGCAGGCGCGCGAGCGAGCGGAGCCGCGCGCGGTCCGTCGGCGTCACGAGGCCGGAGTCATCCTCGGCAAGTTCCGCGGCAAGGTCGGACATGCCCTGGTAGAACGTGTCGAGCCCGAGCATGCGCCGCGAGTCCGCCATCATCTTGCGCCGGTCCGGACGCTCGCGGCCCTCCAAGACCTGCTGCTCCATCAGCTCGAAGTCCTCGTGCATGCGGGAGAGGCGCGCCGGGTGGTCGCGCAGCAGCTCGCGAAGCAGCGCGCAGAGGGCGCAGGCAGGCCCCTCGACGCGCGCCCGGTCCTCCACGGCTCGGCCGAGCGCTGTGGCGCAGACGTCCCCATCGTCGATGAGCACCAGCTCACCGGTGGTGAGGATGAAGCCAAAGCGACGGCGTCCGCTCGGCGTGACCACGAGGCCCGCCGCCCCGGTGGACGTGCGCTCCAAAAAAGGCATCGCGGCGTGCTCCAGCTGGTCGAGCACCTCGCGCTGCGTGTTGGAGAGGGTGCGCGCCTGCGCCTCCTCCGGGCGCAGGAGGATGACGACGTGCCCGCCGTCCTTCTCGCCCGTCGCGAGATGCCCGTTTGCGATGTGCCAAGCCCGTGCCATGGTGTGCCTCCGCCCGCCGACGCCAATGCGTCCTCGTTGGAAGTTCTACCCGTTGTCCTGTGAGACAATAGCCGTGTTGGACCGCCGGCCTAAGGAGACGTCATGGACCTTGTGATGGAGCGCGACCGCATTCAGTACCTGGACGACAACTGGAACGTGCTGGCCGAGGTGACCTTCCCCGTGGTGGAGCCCGGCATCGTGGAGATCAACCATACCTTCGTGGACGAGAGCCTGCGCGGGCAGGGCGTCGCGGGCCAGCTCATGGGTCGCGCCGTGGCGAGCATCGCCGCGAGCGGCTACTACGCGCGCCCCACGTGTTCCTATGCCGTCAGCTGGTTTGAGAAGCACCCCGAGCACGCCGGTCTTCTCACCTAGCTGCGCTTCTCGCCGCCCTCCGACAGCCAGCGGCGACGCAGAATCCGATTGAGCCCGTCCGTCAGGACGGGCATGCTGCATGCTGCGACGATGATGGCGGAGAGGCCTAGGACAATGAGGGTGCCCCAGAGCGGGTCGAGAAGAACTGCCTGCTCGTAGAGGGGCGTCCGGAACGTGAGCCAGGCGCGGATGAGCCGGTGCCCCACGTAGATGCCCAGCGTGCGCACGCCGAGCACGGTGAGCCAGCTGCGACGCGACGGGATGAGCCGCAGCACCGCGGCAGAGAAGACGAGCGCGATCGCGGCTGCCACCGTCTTGCCGAGAAGGTCGAGCGGCAGTGCGCGATAGGGGTTGTCGCCGTAGACCATCTGGAAGAACCAGTCGTAAGCGCGTGCGTCCAGCACGCGCGCGAGGGCGATGGCCGCAGCGAGGACCACGGCCGCGGCGAGCGTCGCGCGGACGGGACGC
This sequence comes from uncultured Atopobiaceae bacterium, assembly GCA_963928085.1. Lineage (GTDB taxonomy): Bacteria > Actinomycetota > Coriobacteriia > Coriobacteriales > Atopobiaceae > Thermophilibacter. The sequence continues at coordinate 303,293 of CAWVDR010000001.1, read as the reverse complement.
GAGCGGCTCTCCTTGAGGGTGACGACCCGTTCGACGGGGCAGTAGAGACCAGCTGCGAACCACGGCAGAAACGCGAGCGAGCGGCCGATCGCCAGAAGGCCGTCGGAGAGGTCGACGAGGCCGCTCGCGTACGAGAGCGCCAGGGAGAGCGCCATGCCCCGCCTCCGGCCAAGGCGCAAGAGCGTCGGCGCCGCAGCGTACCAGTACGCCATCGCGAGCAGGTACCACGGGGCGGACGTGAACTGCAGGAAGCGTCCCGGCGTGAGGCTGGCCCCGTTGACCAGCATGAGCGCAAGCTGGTAGAGCGTGGCGAGAAGGGCAAACGAAAGGATGCGGTTTGGGTTAACCCCCCCCCGTTCGTTTTTGGCGTGTTTGGCGAAGAGGCCCGAGACAAAGACGAACAGCGGCATGTGGAAGAGGTAGATGACGTCGAAAAGGCAGCTTATGGCCGGGTTGTCGTTGTGGACGGGATGCGCCACGTGCCCCACCACCACGAGGATGATGAGCAGTCCCTTGATGTTGTCGAAGAGCGCGATGCGCCCCGCGCCTGCCTGGGTCTGATGTCGCATGACGCTCCCGTGGCTCCGGGTCTCGTCCCGTTCAGCAAAACATCAGCATTCTAGCGCCATGACCAAAATTCCCGACTTGCGCGCGCAAATTCATAACTGGTTTCGCGCGTAAGTCGGGATTTTTGTCCAAACGTGCCTAAATCGAGGGCTTTTCCCGAGTTACGCGCGCGCCGCACGTCCCTCCAGCGCGCGTAACTCGGGATTCTTGTCATAAAAGAGCGACAGCTCCTTTCTACGCCGGGTACTGCTCGTCCGTCACAGACTCGAGCCACTCGTTGCTGCAGTTCTCGCCCGGCGCCTCGAAGGCGATGTGGGAGAACCAGCTGTCACGCGCAGCGCCGTGCCAGTGCTTCACGCCCTCGGGAATCACCACGACGGTGCCCGGTGTGAGCTCCTGCGGGTCCTTGCCCCACTCCTGGTACCAGCCGCGACCGTCGGTGCAGATGAGGATCTGTCCACCGCCCTTATCGGCGTGGTGAACGTGCCAGTTGTTGCGGCAGCCCGGCTCAAAGGTGACGTTGGCGAGGCCGACGCCGCACTCCGCGGCGCTGGTCAGCGGGTTGAGGTACGAGTTGCCAATGAAGTACTGGGCATATGCGTCATTGGGTGCGCCCAGGCCAAACATGGGCGAGAAGGACGTCCCCTCGCCAGCGTCCGCCTCGTCCCCGTAGACCCTGAGCGCCACGCGGAAGGCCGCCCACGCGTTGGGCCAGCCGGCGTAGAACGCCTCGTGGGTGAGGATCTCCGCCATCTCCTCGCGCGTGACGCCGTTTTTGCGCGCGGTGGCCATGTGGTACTCGAACGAGCTGTCCACCATGCCCTTGGCCACGAGCGTCACCACGGTCACGATCGAGCGCGTCTTGAGACTGAGGGCCTCCTCGCGGCTCCACACCTCGCCGAAGAGTACGTCATCATTGAGCTGCGCGAACTTGGGAGCGAGCTCGCCCAGCTGGTCCCGACCCGCCGTCTGCTTCACTGCCATGTTTCTCTCCTTTCCTCTGAACGCCCGGGCGGGCGCCCGTTTTGGTTAGTTCTTCGCGTTGGGATTCGTGGTGCCCGCAAGGGGCTTCTCGCCGGGACGGGCCGCCGGGCCCACGAGCTCATGCGCCACGTAAGGCTCCTCGAGGTAGGCGACCTCCTCCGGCGTGAGCGCCACGTCGAGTGCGGCCACCGCGTCGTCCACGCGCACCGGCGACGAGCACCCCACGATGGGTGCCTCCACGCCGCGCGCCCAGTGCCAGGCGAGCGCGATGCGCGACATGGGCACGCCGCGGCGCTCGGCCAGCTCGGCCACGCGCGCGACGATGGGCATGTCGCGCTCGCGGTCGGCGTCGTACTTGTTTCGCATCGTGGCGTCGGTCGTGGAGCGCTTGGACGCAGAGTCCCAGGTGGGGCGGCACAGATGGCCCGAGGCCAGCGGGCTGTACGGCGTGAGCGCCATGCCAAACTGACGGCACACGGGGATCATCTCCCGCTCGTCCTCGCGATAGAGCAGGTTGTAGTGGCACTGCATGGACGAGAAGGGCGTCCAGCCGTTCTGGGCGGCCACGTCCTGCATGTTGTGCAGCTGGTAGGCGTACATCGCGCTCGCACCGAGGGCGCGCACCTTGCCGGCGCGCACGAGGGCGTCGAGGGCCTCCATGGTCTCCTCGATCGGCGTCTCGTAGTCGAAGCGATGGATGATGTAGAGGTCCAGGTAGTCCGTGCCCAGGCGCGTGAGCGTGCCGTCGATCTCGCGGTTGATCGCCTCGCGCGAGAGACCGCCCTCGTTGAAGAAGACCTTGCTGGCAAGAACCACCTGGTCGCGCGGCACGCCCAGGTCGCGCAGGGCGGCGCCGATGTACTCCTCGCTCGTTCCGTGCGCGTAGCAGTTGGCCGTGTCGATAAAGTTCACACCCAGCTCGAGCGCACGCGCGATCACCGCGCGCGTCTCGTCCGGGCCGATCGTCCACTGATGGAAGTCCGCCGAGGGCGCGCCAAAGCTCATGCCACCGAGGCAGAGACGAGGAATCGTGATTCCAGAATAACCGAGCGTCGTGTACTGCATGGTTTACCTCCCCTGTTCTGAGATGGCAATGAATGCGTCATGGAATCCCTCGAGCTCACGCGACGCGTCGAGCGGGCCCACCACGTGGCCCAACGTGACCTGGCCGCCATAGCGCGTGGAGTTCTCCTCGTCGTCAAAGAAGAGCGCGAGCCAGTCGCCCTCGGGCTTGTAGTTGAGGTCGCCGTCGGACCAGCCGGGGTGGATGTCGGCGGCGTCGTACGGCAGCGAGAAGGACAGCTGCCCGCAGCACCCCACGCTCGAGACGCTCATAGAGAGCGCCTGCGGGAGCCGCCCCGCGAGCGCGCGCGCAGCGTCGGAGCCGTTCAGCTCCACCGGCAGCGCAACCTCGCCTATCCGCAGCTCAACCCTCACGTCCGCCTCCCATGTGACAAAGGGACAGTCCCTTTGTCTCATTCTGCTCCGCGCGATGCTGCGCTACAATTGCTTATATCTCATATCGTGATATTCCGTACTCTCATGGGAGCCCACATGGAACTCCGCACGCTTCGCTACTTCCTCGCCGTCTGCGAGCACGGCACGATGTCGCGCGCCGCCGAGGCCATGCACGTGACGCAACCGGCGCTCTCGCGGCAGATCGCCGCGCTGGAGCGCGAGTTGGGCACGCCGCTGCTGGAGCGCCACAGCCGCAGCGTCACGCCTACCGAGCAGGGTTCTACCTGCGACGCCGTGCGCAGGAGATCGTCGGCCTCGCGGACCAGACCACCTCTGACCTCGCGCACGGAGAAGACATCGTAGAGGGCGACGTCTTCATCGGCGCCGGTGAGTCCGAGGGCCTGCGCGTGATCGCCCGCCACGTGCGTGCCTTTCGCGAGAAGTACCCCGGCGTGCGCTTTCACCTACACAGCGGCAACGCGCCGGACCTCATCGAGCGCCTGGAGCACGGCGTCGACGACTTCTCCGTGCTCATGAGCTACCCCGACGTGGACCGCTACGCCCACCTGCGTCTCTCCCCCACCGACGCCTGGGGCGTGCTCATGCGCGACGACGACCCGCTGGTCGCGCGCGAGGCCGTGAGCCCCGCCGACCTTCTTGACGCGCCGCTCGTCGTGCCGGAGCGCCACGCCAAGAGCGATCACCTCACCGGTCTTCTCGCCACGTGGTTTGGCGAGTGCGCTGGCGAGGTCAACATCGCGGCGACGTTCAACCTTGCCTACAACGGGGCGCTTCTCGTGCAAGAGGGCGTGGGCCGCATGATCTCCTTCGACGGGCTCACGACGGTGGGCCCGGGCACGGGGCTGGAGTTTCGCTTGCTCTTCCCGCCGCTCGTCTCGGTCATCGACCTCGCCTGGAAGCGCGACGTCCCCCTCGGCGACGCCGCACGACGGTTCCTGGAGCTCATTCGAGAAGATGACAGCACCGCTCTTGGCGTGCGCCAGCGCAATCGAAGCGAGTCCGAGTATGCGAAGGAGATGGACGCTCGCTATCGCTCCATGCGCGACGGAAACGAGACCAAGCATGACCTCGTGGAGGCCTAAGAGTATTGTACTTACGGGAACAATCAGACTTGGACAGGCAACCAGTACGCTGCTAACAGCGTCGCATCCTCGGAAGGAAAACCCATGAAGGTCATGCTCGTGAACGGCAGCCCACACCAGACGGGGAGCACCAACCGCGCGCTCGAGGAGGTGGCGCGCACCCTCGAGGCAGAAGGCGTCGAGGCGGAGATCTTCTGGATCGGCGCTCGGCCCGTGGGCGGCTGCGTGGCCTGCGGAGGGTGCGCCAGGCTCGGCCGCTGCGCGTTCGACGACGTGGTGAACGAGTTCCGCCCCAAGGCCGCCGAGGCCGACGGCTTTGTCTTTGGCGCGCCGGTGCACTACGCGCACGCCGCGGCGTCGCTTCTGGGCTTCATGGACCGCCTCTTCTACAGCAACGGTCGCGCGGGGGCGCCCAACGTGCTCGCGTACAAGCCGGCGGCTGCCGTGGCGAGCGCCCGACGCGGCGGCACCACCTCGGCCTTCGACGACATCAACAAGTTCTTCACCATCGCGCAGATGCCGGTCGTGAGCTCGCGCTACTGGAACAACGTTCACGGCAACGTGGCCGAGGAAACCGAGCGGGACGCCGAGGGCCTCTGGACCATGCGCCAGCTCGGCCGCAACATGGCGTGGATGCTCAAGTGCCTGGAGGCGGGCCGCGCGGCGGGCGTGCCGCTGCCCGCGCAGGAGGCCGGCCAGCAGACGAACTTCATACGGTAGGGACTGCCGAGCCGGCGGCCAGAGCCCTCCAAGCACTGCATCTCGCCGGCGGCTTACCAGGAGCTGACGTCGACTCCGTAGACTGGCGAGAAGAACGTGGAATTCGCCAGCCGCCGAAAGGGGTCGCCATGAGCGCGGTCGTTGCCTTCTGCTCGCAGACGGGCTCTGCCAAGAGGTACGCCAACTGGCTCGCGGAGGAGCTCGGATGCCAGACAGTCCCGCTTGAAAGAATCGAGGCCACCGCCGCAGGCGCGGACCTCGTGATCCTCTGCAGCTGGTTCCACGCGGCATCACTCAAGGGGGCAAAACGGTTCCAGGCCTATATGGCGGCTCACGGTGAGAAGCACTATGCCGTGGTTGCCGTGGGCGCCACGCCCATGCCCTGCGAGCTCTGGCCCGCAGGCGAGCACGAGGAGGCGTTCCGTCGCTCCTTCCCCGCAGAGGCCTACCCGGACCTGCCGTGGTGCTACTGCCAGGGCGGCTTTCACTTCGAACGGCTCGGCGCGGTGGATAAGATCATGATGCGCGTCTACTTCAAGATGCTCGAGAGCGAGGTGCGCAAGGGGGACCAGCGCTCGGCCACGGCCCTCGCCCAAATGCGAGAGGGCTACGATGGCTGCGAGCGCAGTCACCTCGAGCCGCTAGTCGCCGAGCTCCGGACACGCGGCTGGGCGTAGGGACGACCCACGAGGTTCTTCTCGCCTACGCCTCTCCCTCACGCGGCGGCGATTGCGAGCGTGCCCGCTACCAGGAGCGCGAGGCCGCCCAGCTCGCGGCGGCCAAGCCGCTCGCGCAGCACCAGCGCCGTCACCAGGTCGGAGTCCGTCTCGCGCACGCCGAGCTTGGAGAGAACCGCCGTCGCGCCCGCAAAGAGCGCCGAACCGCACGCCGCCAGCAGCCGCACGTCGCGCCTCCCTCGTCTGCCGTCCAACGAGCACCGTTGTAGCACACGACACGGCCGTGCGGGAGATCGCGGACGCTACCGCAGCGAGCGCCCCAGCTCGAAGGCGCGCTGCGGGGCGTCCGTGGCGCGCGTCATGGACGGCGTGCCGCACCCGTAGCCGAGCACGCGCCCGCAGTCGCGCAGGTCGAGGTAGCGGACCAGTGTGTCGTAGTGCGCCTCCAGAGCTTCAAAGGTCCAGCCGTCCGCGTTCCACGACACGGCGAGAAGGACGGATCGCGGCCATGCCGTCGCGTTGGACGCACGGACGCGCACCATAGCCGCAGGCCACGCAGCCCGTGCAGGAGCGCACGTCCGCCTGCGCCACGTCGATGCGATCAACGTCATGCCCCGCCTGACGTGCGCCGCATGCGAACTCCTCGCAGAGGATGGCGGTGGAGCCATCGCGGTTGGGACTTCCCTGCAAGATGACGATGTTAACGTCCTTCTCCTTCCCAATGATTCAAAAGGCGTCTGTCCCCTTTTGGATCACAGGCTCTCGCGGAAAATGCGGATGATCTCGTCGCGCGTGAGCACGTGGTAGCCGCCCTGCATGACGAGGGTAGAGTCCGCAAGGTCCTCGATCATGTCCTCGGTGACGCCGAGCTCGGAGATGCTCATGACGCAGCCGACCTCGCGCATCCAGGCCTCCATGGCGTCGAGGCCGGCAGCAGCGAGCTCCTCGGTCGTGCGACCCTCGGGCGAGATGCCCCACACGTTGGTCGCGAACCGCGCGAACTTCTCCACGCCATACGGCATGACCAGGCGATAGTACGGCAGCGCCACGGCGGCGAGCGTCATGCCATGCGTGGCGTCGGTGTGGGCGCCCACGGCCTGGCCGAGCATGTGGATCTCCCAGTCCGTGGACTTGCCGCGCGAGACGAGCGTGTTGAGAGCCCAGGTGGCGCACCACATGATGTTGGAGCGGGCCTCGTAGTCCTCCGGGTTGGCCACGGCGGCGCGGCTGGCGGTAATCAGCGACCGCATGAGGCCCTCGGAGAGGTAGTCGGAGGTGTTGTCCTCCGTGCCCGAGAAGTACTGCTCGGTGATGTGGTTCATGATGTCGAAGATGCCGGCCACCATCTGGTACGTGGGCAGCGAGTAGGTGAACTCGGGGTTCAGCACGGCAAAGCGCGGGAACACGCGCTCGTCGGCAAAGACGTGGCCGACCTTCATCTTGATCTCGTGGTTGGTGATGACCGAGCCGCAGTTCATCTCGGAGCCGGTGCCCACCATCGTGAGGACCGAGCCCACGGGGATGACGTCGAGATCGGCCGCCGGCTCGTCGAAGTCCACCCAGTACTTCTGCCAGGGGTCCACGCCCTCCGGCAGGTTTGCCGAGACGGCCACGCCCTTGGCGTAGTCGATGCAGGAGCCGCCGCCCACCGCGAGGATGAGGTCGACGTGGTTCTCGCGCGCGATGGCCACGCCCTCGCAGAGCTTCTCGACCGTGGGGTTGGGCATGACGCCCGCATCCTCGACGACGGTCTTGCCCGCCGCCGCGAGCGCGGCGATCACCTGGTCGTAGATGCCGTTTCGCTTGATAGAGCCGCCGCCGTAGACGAGCTGGACGGTGGGGCCGTAGGCTGCGAGCTCCGTCGCGAGGGCCTCCATCGCGTCCTTGCCAAAGATGAGCTTGGTGGGGTTGTGATAGGTGAAGTTGCCGAGCATGTGCGCTCCCTTCCTCGTTGGGTTGGCCTCATCATAAGTGACGCTACGTCACTTGTAAAGATATAAGTGACGCGATTTCGCTTATTTCCGGTTTCGCTGCGGTATACTTTGCGCAGCAACCGTACGGAGGAGTCATGGCCGAGTTCATCAGGGCAAGGAGCCCCGAGCAGAAGGAGCAGCGTCTCGACGAGATCAAGGGTGCCGTCCGCCGCCAGTTTGCGGAGCGCCCCTATCACGAGATCACGCTCACCACGATCGCCGAGGAGCTCGGCTGGTCGCGCGCCAACCTCTACAAGTACGTGACCACCAAGGAGGAGATCTTCCTCCTGCTCACAGCCGACGAGTGCGACGCCTACTTCGAGGCCCTTCTCGCCGCGCTGCCCGAGGGCGACCAGATCGCTCCCGCCGACGCCGCCAACGCCTGGGCAGACGTCGCCGCCGCCCACCAGGAGTACTTCCGCCTGGGCGATCTTCTCGCCACCATCGTGGAGACCAACGTCACCGTCGAGCGCCTCATGGACTTCAAGCGCGGCTACTACGACCATGTGACAGAGATGCGCGAGCGCCTGCCGCAGGTCACGGGCATCGCCCCCGAACACGTGGAGCCGCTGCTGCTGGCCATCTACTACCACGCCACGGGCCTCGTCAGCTCCTGCTGGAGCAACCCGCTCATCGCCGAGGCGCTGAGGCGCCTGGGGGTCGAGCGCCCCGAGACCGACTTCCGCGCCGAGATGCGCGAATTTATCGCCATGTGCCTCGAGCGCTACACCCGCTAGCCTCTCGCGCGCCGCCTGCGCGTCCTTCTCAGCAGACTGCCAAAGCAAGCCGCCAGCACCTGCTGGAACAGCGTCCCAATAACCACGGGAAACATCACCTCGCCCGGGAAGTACTCCCCGGCAATCACGGCGCCCGCGGAGATGTTGCGCATCCCCACGAGATAGGTCATCGAGGCCGTCTGGTCGTACGGTCTGCGCATGATTCGCGCGGCGAGAAGCCCGAGTGCATAGCCGCCCGCCGAGAACGCGCAGATGAACGCCGCCACGGCAACGAGCGTGGGGGTGAGGTTGCGCACGTAGGGGGCCACGCCCGTCGAGTTGGTCAGAATCACCAGCACGAGCGCGATCTTGGCCGCCGGCGCGATGACCGGGGAGAGCTCGCGTGCGGCGCGCCCGCGCGTGAGGTCGTTGGCCACCGTGCCCACAAGCGCCGGGAGCGCAATGGAGACGATCATCTCCCCCATCATCCGCGCGGCGTCCACCTCGATCGTCTGGCCGAGAAGAGCGTGCAGCGTGAGGGGTATCGTGAACGGGGCGGCAACCGTGGACACGAGGATGGCCGCGAGCGAGAGCGCGGGGTCGCCGCCGAGCATGTTGGTCCACATGGCGCAGACGACCGCGATGGGCACGCTGTACTCCAGCACGACGCCGCAGACGAGGTTGGGGTTCGTTCCAAAGAGCGCCGTCGCCAGCACGCACGCCGCGCAGGGCATGGCGACCGAGGCCAGCGCGAGCGAGACGAGCATGGGGGCCGGGTGGCGCACCGTGCGCGCGAGGTTGCCAAAGGTGTTGGAGAGCGAGCTCTGGAACGTCATGAACGCGAAGAGCGGGATGACCAGCGGCCGCATGGCACCTATCTGAGGAAACAGCACGCCGAGCACTACGCACGCCGGCGAGACAAACGCCATGTGGCTCCCGATGAAGCCACCGAGCCGCTTCCACGCATCCATGCCGACAAGAACCTCCCCTCGCACGTCCCGCGCACATGGTAGTTCTCGCCCGCGGCGACGCACCCAGCCGTAACGCACGCGCAAACTGTCGTTTATGACGTAGCGAGACGGGCATTTTGGCCTGACAAGCGGTAATAAGCGACAGTTTGCGAATGGGGCGGGAGCGGGATGCGTCGGGGCGAAAGGTGAAAATGCCTCCAAGCTAGTAGGAATTGTTGCGAAGCCACGTTTTTCTCGCCCCGAGGCCTTGCCTTTAATTCCCCACTCATTAGTATGAATTAGGCGAAACAAGGCGCGGGCGCGCGAGCCCGCGAGGAGAAAGGCAGACATCATGGCCACCCAGCTGCTCACCGTGAGCGACCTCTCGGCGGGAACCGAGGACAAGCCCATCCTGCACGGCATCGACCTGGCCGTGGGCGCCGGCGAGTGCCACGTCCTCATGGGCCCCAACGGCGCCGGCAAATCCACGCTCGGCCACGTCATCATGGGCGACCCCGCCTACCGCGTGACCGGAGGCCGCATCGAGTTCGATGGCGCGGACGTCACCGAGCTCTCCGCCGACAAGCGCTCGCTCGCCGGCATCTTCCTCTCCTACCAGGCTCCCGTGGAGGTGCCCGGCGTGCCGCTCTACAGCTTCCTGCGCTCGATCTGCCAGATGCGCCCGGAGCTCAAGACCACCGCACGCAAGTTCCGCGAGCGCGTGGGCGCCATCGCCGACCAGCTGGAGCTCGACCAGGGCTTTCTCATGCGCGAGCTCAACGTGGGCTTCTCCGGCGGCGAGAAGAAGAAGATCGAGATGCTGCAGCTCCTTTTGCTCCAGCCCAAGCTGGCCATCCTCGACGAGACCGACTCCGGCCTGGACGTGGACGCGCTGGGCATCGTCTCCCGCGGCATCCAGGCCTATCGCGAGCAGGTGGGCGGCGCGCTGATCGTGATCACGCACAACACGCGCATCCTCGAGCGCCTGGAGGTGGACCGCACGCACGTCATGGTCCACGGTCGCATGGTGGCCGAGGGCCCGGCGGAGCTCATCGCGGACATCGACAAGAACGGCTTCGAGCGCTTTGAGAAGTGCGAGGACTGCGGCGGCTGTCCCATGGTCGGTGATGCCGAGTGAGCGACGAGCGCAAGCGCACGCAGGTCGCCGACGTCGATCGCTCCCTCTACGACTTCACCAAGTCCGAGGAGGGCTACGAGCGCTATGACGACGGCCTGACGCCGGAGATCGTCCGCGCGATCTCCGCCAAGAAGGACGAGCCGGAGTGGATGCTCGAGATGCGCCTGCGCGCGCTCGAGGAGTACCACCGCCGCCCGATGGCCCCCAACTGGGGACCGAGCATCGACGGACTCGACCTGGACCACATCTCCACGTACGTCTCGCCCAAGACCAAGCAGGCCAAGAGCTGGGACGACGTGCCCGAGGACATCAAGGACACCTTCGAGCGCCTGGGCATCCCCGAGGCCGAGCGCGAGAGCCTCGCCGGCGTGGGCGCCCAGTACGACTCGGAGATCGTCTACCACAACATGCGCGAGGAGGTAGCCGAGCAGGGCGTCATCTACACCACGATCGAGGACGCCCTCCACGACCCGAAGTGGGAGCCGGTGGTGCACGAGTACTTCGGCACGCTGATCCCGCCCACCGACCACAAGTTCGCGGCGCTGCACTACGCCGTGTGGAGCGGCGGCTCCTTTGTCTACGTGCCCGCCGGCGTGACGCTGCCCTACCCGCTGCAGAGCTACTTCCGCCTCAACGCCGCGGGCGCGGGCCAGTTCGAGCACACGCTCATCATCGTGGAGCCCGGCGCCGACCTGCACTTCATCGAGGGCTGCTCTGCGCCCAAGTACTACGAGGCCAACCTCCACGCCGGTGCCGTGGAGCTCTTCGTGAAGGACGACGCGCGCCTGCGCTACTCCACGATCGAGAACTGGTCCAAGAACATGTACAACCTCAACACCAAGCGCGCCACCATCGGCGCCGACGCCAAGATGGAGTGGGTCTCCGGCTCCTTTGGCAGCCACGTGAGCTACCTCTACCCCACCACGATCATGGCGGGCGACCGCGGCACCTGCGAGTTCACCGGCATCACCTTCGCTGGCGCCACGCAGGACCTGGACACCGGCTGCAAGGTGGTCATGAACGGCGCCGACACCACGGCGTCCGTGAGCACCAAGTCCATCTCCAAGGACGGCGGCGTGAACACGTTCCGCAGCTCCGTGGTGATCGGCCGGCACGCGGACCGCGCGCGCTGCAGCGTGAGCTGCCAGAGCCTCATGCTCGACGACATCTCCCGCTCCGACACCATCCCCGCGATGGACGTGCGCAACGCCACCGCGCAGGTGGGCCACGAGGCCACGATCGGCCGCATCTCGGACGACACGGTGCTCTACCTCATGAGCCGCGGCTGCTCCGAGGCCGAGGCGCGCACGCTCGTGGTCAACGGCTTTGCCAACCCCGTCTCCAAGGAGCTCCCGATGGAGTACGCCGTGGAGATGAACAACCTCATCAAGCTCGAGATGGAAGGGGCGATCGGATGATGGCCGAGAAGGACCTGGCGCCCGAGCTCACCCTCGAGCGCGTCAACGTTGCCCCCGCGCAGACGTGGAACCGCCTGCGCACGAACGACATCACGCTCACGGTGCCCGCGCGCGGCCGCAAGGGCGACGTGTACTTCTCGCTGCCGCGCCTCTTTGAGGGCGTGGAGTGCGGCATGGGTCGCGAGGTCACCGACTGGGTGGAGTCCCAGGCGGCCGACGCCCGCTACGTTGAGGTCCCGCGCGGCGAGAAGCGCGAGGAGCCGATCGTGGTTGCCGTGGGCTCGGGCGAGGTCGCCGACACCGGCGTGATGGTCCGCGCCGGCGCCGAGGTCACCATCGTCGTGGCCGCGGGTGAGACATTGGGGACAGGTTCATTTGTCTCATCCACAGACAACGGCACCTCCCCCAACGCGCCCGCCACGGATGAGACAAATGAACCTGTCCCCAATGTCTCATCCGCGTCGCTTCTGCGCGTGATCGCCGAGGCCGGCGCGCGCGTCCACCTGCACGAGTACGTGAGCGTGGACGCGAGCCAGCAGCACCTCGAGAGCGTGGGCATCTCCGCGGCGCGCGACGCCCGCGTAGACGTGCACCAGTACCTGCTCGGCGGCGGCACCGTCGCGCTGGGCTTTGCCTGCGACCTCGCCGGCGACCACGCACGTGTTGACCTGGGCTGCCGCTACCACGCCGGTGGCACGGAGGTCCTGGACATCAACGAGGTCGTCCGCCAGCGTGGCCGCAAGACGCGCTCCGAGCTCGCCTACAACGGCGTGCTCGAGGACGCCGCGCGCAAGGGCCTGCGCACCACGATCGACCTTGTCCACGGCGCCAAGGGCGCGCAGGGCAACGAGGCCGAGACCGTGCTCGTACTGGGCGACGACGTGGTCAACAAGACGCTGCCCACGATCCTCTGCGACGAGGACGACGTGGCTGGCAACCACGGCGCCACGATCGGCTCCGTGAGCCCCGAGCAGCTGGCGTTTCTCGCCAGCCGCGGCCTCTCCCGCGAAGACGCCGAGCAGCTCTTCGTGCGCGCCCTCTACGAGGACGCCCTCATGCACGCCCCCTGCCCCGAGGCCCGCGCCGTCGTCGAAAATGATACGAAGGGACAGTCCCTTTGTATCATCGAGGAGGCGTGATGGACATCCGGCAGAACCCATACCGCGCGGACTTCCCGCTGCTGACCGGACACCCCGAGATCGCGTTTCTCGACAGCGCGGCCACCGCGCAGCGCCCCGCCTGCGCGCTCGACGCCCAGCGCAACTTCTACGAGACCATGAACGCCAACCCGCTGCGCGGCCTCTACAGCCTCTCTGTAGCGGCCACCGCGGCCATCGCCGACGTGCGCGCGCAGGTCGCCGCTCTCATCGGTGCGCCCGACGCGCGCGACGTGGTCTTCACGCGCAACACGAGCGAGAGCCTGAACCTCGTGGCCAAGTCCTTCTCGCCCTGCGTCCTGGGCCCCGGCGACGAGGTGGCCATCACCATCATGGAGCACCACTCCAACCTTATCCCATGGCAGGAGGCCTGCCGCACGGCCGGCGCGCGCCTCGTCTACCTCTATCCCGAGAAGGACGGCACGCTCACGGACGCGGAGATTGCCGAGAAGATCGGACCGCGCACCAAGATCGTCTCCGCCGCGCACGTCTCCAACGTCATGGGCTGCGAGCTGCCCGTTCGCAGGCTTGCGGACGCCGCGCACGCCATGGGCGCCGTGATGGTCGTCGACGCCGCGCAGTCCGTGCCCCACCTGCACGTGAACGTGGACGAGCTGGGCGCTGACTTCCTCGCGTTCTCCGGTCACAAGGCGCTCGGCCCGATGGGCGTGGGCGTGCTCTGGGGCCGCCACGAGCTTCTGGAGGCCATGCCGCCGATGCTCACCGGCGGCGAGATGATCGACTCCGTGCGCGAGCAGGACGCCACGTGGGCGCCCGTGCCCGAGAAGTTCGAGGCCGGCACGCAGGACGCCGCCGGCATCTACGCCACCGGCGCCGCGCTCGCCTACCTCACGCAAACCGTGGGCATCGACGCCGTGGCCGAGCGCGAGGCCGCGCTTGTGGCCTACGCGTTCGAGCGCCTGGCGGAGCTGGGCTTCGTCGATCTTATCGGCAGCGCGGACCCCGCGCGTCACCACGGCGTCATCAGCTTCAACGTGCGCGGCATCCACCCGCACGACGTGGCGAGCATCCTCGACGCCTCCGGCGTGTGCATCCGCGCCGGCCACCACTGCGCGCAGCCGCTGCTCGCGTGGCTCGGCGTGGAGAACCTCGCCTGCTGCCGCGCGAGCCTTGCGTTCTACAACGACGCCGCCGACGTGGACCGCCTCGTCGACGGCCTGAGCCAGGTCTGGGGGATCTTCCATGGCAGTGACTGACCTCTACAACGCGGCCTTCATGGACCACGTCTCGCACCCCGACTACAAGTACCAGCTCGAGGACGCCGACTGCAGCCATGAGGGCGTGAACCCCTCCTGCGGCGACGAGCTCACGTTCTCCGTGAAGTTCGCCGACGACGGCACCATCGAGGAGGCGGCCTTCACCGGCCACGGCTGCGCCATCTCCCAGGCGAGCGCCGACATCATGAGCGACCTCATGATCGACAAGACACCCGAGGAGGCGCGCGAGCTCTGCGCCCTGTTCATGCGCATGGTGCGCGGCGAGGAGACCGACGAGGCCGCGCTCGAGGCGCTCGAGGACGGCGTGCTTTTGCGCGACATCGCGCACATGCCGGCGCGCGTGAAGTGCGCCGAGCTCGCCTGGCGCACGCTCGACGAGATGCTCGAGGCACGGGAGTAGCCATGGCCGGCATGTTCTCGACCAAGGGGATGTACGCGCTGCGCGCGATGGCGGACCTCGCCGCGCACGACGGGTGGGTCTCGCTCGGCGACGTGGCGCGCCGCCAGCACATCTCACGGAAGTACCTGGAGCAGGTCATCTCCCTCATGCACAAGGCCGGCTACGTGGAGAGCCAGCGCGGCAAGGGCGGCGGCTACAAGCTCACGCGCAAGCCGGAGGACTACACCCTCGGCGAGCTCCTGCGCGCCGCGGAGGGCTCTCTCGCGCCCGTGAGCTGCCTCGACTGCACCAACGAGGAGATTTGCCCGCAGGTCGGCACCTGCCCCACCGTGGGCGTCTGGCGCGACCTCGGCCGCGTGACGGCAAGCTACCTGGACTCCAAGACCCTTGCTGACCTCATCCGACCCGATGACTCCGACCCCTGCACCGCAAAGCCCATGTAGCCCAGGCGAGAAGATCCTGCGACGCACGTCCTTCTCGGCTCTGTAAAAAACGCCCGGCCCCGCGCGCTGCGGGACCGGGCGTCGGCGTACCTATGCGACTGGCGCGATCTTCTCGCTTACGCCCAGCCCTTGCCCTCGGAGCCAAACTCGACGATGAGCTCCTTGGTGCGGTCGACGATGGCGTCGCGACCAGGCTTGAGGAGCTTGCGCGGGTCGTAGCCCTTGCCCTGCTGGTCCTTGCCGGCCTCGATGTACTTGCGGGTGGCCTCGGCGAAGACGACCTGGAGGTCGGTGTTGACGTTGATCTTGGAGATGCCGAGGGAGATGGCCTTCTGGATCTGCTCGACGGGGATGCCGGTGCCGCCGTGGAGGACGAGCGGCAGATCGCCGGTCAGGGCCTTGATCTCACCGAGGCGCTCGAAGGAGAGGCCAGCCCAGTTCTCGGGGTAGATGCCGTGGATGTTGCCGATGCCGCAGGCGAGGAAGTCGACGCCCAGGTCGGCGATGGCCTTGCACTGCTGCGGGTCGGCGAGCTCGCCGTTGGAGGCGACGCCGTCCTCGACGCCACCGATGCCGCCGACCTCAGCCTCGACGGAGATGCCCTTGGCGTGGGCGGCCTTGACGACCTCGGCGGTGCGCTGGAGGTTGAGGTCGAAGGTCTCCTCGTGCGAGCCGTCGTACATGACGGAGGTGAAGCCGGCCTCGATGCACTTGAAGACGTCCTCGTAGGTGCCGTGATCGAGGTGCAGGGCAACCGGCACGGTGATGTTCTTGTCCTCGACGAGCTGCTTCACCATGTCAGCGACGACCTTGTAGCTGATCTGCCACTTGGCGGCGCCGGAGGTGCACTGGATGATGACCGGGGACTGCAGCTCCTCGGCGGCGTCGAGAATCGAGGACGCCCACTCGAGGTTGTTGGTGTTGAACGCGCCGACGGCGTAGTGGCCCTTGGCGGCGGCCTGCAGCATGGCAGTGGCGTTGACGAGCATGTTGACCTCCATACGTTGTTGAAAAACACGTTGGGCAGAACTCCGTCTATTTTACCCCCAGAGCAGCGGGCATGGCACCTGAGCGACGCGCTTTTTCTGCTGGCTTGTAAGGTCTTCGTGCCCTTTTCTGCTGCGGTGCACGTCAGAGGGCTCATCGGGTACGTTTGGTCTATGAAATCGTTCACGGAAGGAGCCCCATGACCGAGAAGAGCGAGCGCACCGGAGGGATCCTCGGGGACTTCTCCGTCTCCCAGCTGCTCGCGACGGCGCTCGCCGCGGCGACGTCCTTTGCCCTCTCGACGCAGATCGGTGTCGCCGGGTCGATCATCGGCGCCGTGGTCGGCGCCGTTGCCTCCGCCGTGGCGACGCAGGTCTACCGCAACATCCTCGCCTCGTCCGCCGAGAAGCTCCGTGCGCTCGGCGGCGCTGACGAGACGCGCGCCGTCGGCTCCGTTTCCGGCCGCGCGATCGTCGAGGAGGTCGCGGCCTCGGGCACCCCGATCGCACCGCCCGAGGTGCGCGACGCCGCGCGCGAGCGCGAGCAGCAGCGCATCCGCCGCCGCGTGGCGCTGCTCGCCGCCGCCGCGGGAGTCATCGCCGTGCTCTCCTACGCACTCGTGGTGAACCTCGCGACCCAGGGATCCGGCATCGGCACAAAACCTCAGTTCGTCGCGCCGGTTGCAGAGGAGCAGCCAGCTCCCCAGCAGCAGCCGGAAACGCCTGGGGGCGAGCCCGAGGCCGAAGCCACGCAGCCGGAGGAGCCCGAGACCACGACCAACGACGAGGGCACGACGCAGGGAGACGCCACTGCCGAGCCCGAGACCCCGGCGCCGTCTGAACCTGCGGGCGACGAGGAGCCCTCGGCAGACGACGAGCCCACGGGGGATGCGAGCACCGGGGACACGGGCGACGCGGACCAGCCGTCGGACGGTGCCGACACCCCGTCCGAGCCCGCCGCGCCAGAGGCGCCGACGAACTAGATTCACGTCCTTCTCGCCCGCTGCGCAAGTGGGTAGAATCATCTGCGGCACATTGATCGAGAAGGGAGTCACATGGAGCGTCCCAACGCCTGGAAGGACTACACCTCCGAGCAGCTCGACGAGCTGCACTACCTCTGCGAGGGCTACAAGGCCTTCATCTCCGACAACAAGACCGAGCGCGAGTGCTGCGCCGCAAGCGTTGCCATGGCCGAGGAGGCCGGCTACGTGAGCCTGTCGAGCCGCGTCGAGGCCGGCGAGCCCCTCAAGCCCGGCGACAAGGTCTACGCCGTCAACCGCGGAAAGAGCCTCATGCTGCTGCACCTGGGCACCGAGCCCCTCGAGCACGGCGTCAACATCCTCGGCGCCCACATCGACTCGCCGCGCCTGGACGTCAAGCAGGACCCCGTCGAGGAGAAGAACGAGATCGTCACGCTGGACACGCACTACTACGGTGGCGTGAAGAAGTACCAGTGGGTCACGATCCCGCTGGCCATCCACGGCGTCGTGGCCAAGAAGGACGGCAGCGTCGTGAACGTGGTGATCGGCGAGGACGAGGACGACCCCGTCTTCTGTATCTCCGACCTGCTCATCCACCTCTCCGGCCAGCAGATGGGCAAGAAGGCCTCCGAGGTCATCGAGGGCGAGATGCTCGACGTCCTGGTGGGCAACCGCCCCGTCGTGATCGAGGAGGGCGCCGAGAAGGACGAGGACGCAGAGAAGTCCCCGGTCAAGGCCGGCGTCCTGGCCATCCTGCGCGAGCAGCTGGGCATCGAGGAGGAGGACCTGCTCTCCGCCGAGCTGGAGGTCGTGCCCGCCGGCGCTGCCCGCGACCTGGGCCTGGACCGCTCGATGATCCTGGGCTACGGCCAGGACGACCGCTCCTGCGCCTACGCGAGCCTCGTGGCGCAACTCGACGCCCAGGCGCCCGCGCGCACGGCCGTGTGCCTGCTCGTGGACAAGGAGGAGATCGGCTCGGTGGGTGCCACCGGCATGACGAGCCACTTCTTCGAGGACACGATGGCCGAGGTGCTGGAGCTTTCCGGCCAGAGCGGCCCGCTCGCGCTGAGGCGCTGCCTCGCGGCCTCCAACATGCTCTCGAGCGACGTCTCGGCCGGCTTTGACCCCACGTTCGCGAGCGTCTTTGAGCCGAAGAACTCCGCGTACCTGGGCCACGGCCTCACGTTCAACAAGTACACCGGCAGCCGCGGCAAGTCCGGCTCCAACGACGCCGACGCCGAGTACGTGGCCACCATCCGCCGCGTGATGGACGAGGGCGGCGTGCACTTCCAGACCGCCGAGCTCGGCAAGGTGGACGCGGGCGGCGGCGGCACGATCGCCTACATCCTCGCCACCTACGGCATGAACGTGATCGACTGCGGCGTGCCCGTGCTCTCCATGCACGCGCCGTGGGAGGCCACGAGCAAGGCCGACATCTACGAGGCCTATCGCGGCTACCGCGAGTTCCTCAAGCTCGCGTAGCAAACCGACCCACCACCCGGGAGGCCCCGAGATTCCCCGAAGAGGTGCGCTTCGCGAAGCCTCTGCTTAGGAATCTCGGGGCCTCTCCCGTTGTCGCCAGACTCTCGGCCTCGGAGGAACTCCTGATGGCCGTCGCTGCGAGCCTCCACCTTCTGGAGGGAGTTTGGTCACTCTATGTTCAGGGTTACCTGGGTGTTGGGGAGGCCGGTCACGGTGGCGGTGGTGCGGTCGCGGTCCCAGTCGTAATACGTGTCCCTGTTGATCCGGAACTCCCACTTCGCCCCGGCGTCATCAAAGCCGCTGAGATAATACGTGGTGGTGTCCGATCCGCCCACGCGCCGCACGTCAACGTCGCGCAGCTCGACGCAAATAGGGCTGAAGAGGTACGGCACGTCCAGCAGCGGCTGCCCCACAAAGACGTAGCAGGTAACCACCATGAGCGCGATGATGATCGCCCCGCAAATGCGCTCGCCCACACGCTTGAAGTCCTTGCGCAGCTTCCTCACCACAGCCACAATGCCAAAGGAGAAGATGGCAAGCCAGCCCGGGATGCCCACGAGCCGATACACCACCGCGATCGGCCCCTCGTCCGTCTTGCCGAGGGCAAAAAGTCCAATGAGTCCCCAGACGACATAGCTGATCACGGCCAAAGGAACAATCACGATCAAGGTAATCGCAAGGTAGCGGCGCCGACGGTCACGGGCGGACTCCACGGGGGACTCGCTCGCCTCCGCCTCTTCCATCGCCGCCTTGAGCCTCGCGTACGTATCGTCCTCGCGCGCTTCCATGTACCCCCCGCTCTCGAGACAACGTTAGCCCAACGCAAGGTGAAATGTTGGCTTGGCCGGTATCCCTTGCGCAACGTTTACGTCGCGGGCCGGAGCAGCCGGGCAGGACCCTTTGCAGTAATCCCGGATTGCGCGTGGCGAGAAGAACGCGTGGCTCGGGATTCAGCGGCCGGACGGCCACGTTTCCCGAGCCACGCGTTCGGTGGCTCAGCCTCTGTCACGCGCAAACGCGGATGTTGGAAATCCCGGGCTACGCGTGGAGACCCCGGGGCCGAGGTCCTTCTCGCCTGCCCCTACAGGTCGGCCATCGTCTTGCCGGCGCCGACGAGCCCCTCGAAGTCGGCGGTGAAGGCGTCCATGGCGGCGTCGATCGCCGCGTTCTTGACGAGGCCCTCGATCACGGAGGAGGCGGCCGTCACGGCGCCCACGCCGTAGCGGGCGAGCTCGAGGACCTGCTGCGAGTTCTTGAAGCTCGCGGCGAGCACCTCGCAGGGCAGGCCGTCCGCGACATGGCGGAGCATGCCGACCGCATCGTCATCCTCACGGAGAGCGAGAAGTTCAGTCGACGCGGCACCGTGCCGCTCTCGCTGGGCAAGAAGGACGTCCGCGTGATCACCGACCCCCACGTGAGCGACGAGGCGCGCGACGAGCTCGCCGCGGCGGGCGTGGAGCTCATCTGCGCGTAGGGCGGGTCCGTGACGCCGGCGTCACGGTCTATTTCGCCGCACCGCCCTCACCGTCGCGGTTCATGCGCTCGGCATAGGCGCGGGCACGCTCGAGCTGGTCGCTCAGCACGTCGATCGTCTTGGAGAAGGACTCGTTCGCCTGCTCGCGGAACTTGTCGATGCTGTCGAGCGTGGAGAAGACCGCGTCATAGGCGCGTCGCAGGGTCTCCGGGGAGACGCCGCTCGAGACCGCCTGCTGCTGCGTGCGCAGGGAGTTGTCCTGCAGGAGCTTGCTCGTGCGGTCGATCATGGCGTCAGTGGTCCTGTTGACCGCGTCGATCTGGTCGAGCACGAGCTTCTGGTTCTCGAGGGACTGCGCCACGATCACGGCCGTGCGCAGCGCGGTCACCGTAGTGGTCTTGGCGCGCTCGACGCCGCGGACGAGCTGGTCGTTGTTCTGCTGGATGATCCCCATCGAGAGGTAGGCCTGGATGGTCACGGCCGCCTGCGTCTGCACGTCCTGGCGACGCTGGCGCACCGCGAACAGTACGTCTTTCTCAAGCGAGGATGCCAGCTCGGCGTTGCCCGCCGCGCGCTCCCGGTCGATGCGCGCCACGAGCTCGCCGTCGATGCTCGTAAGCAGCTCGTAGGCACGCTTGAGGGTGCCCAGGTTGCCCCAGAGGCCACGGCGCTCCACGTTGAGGGCGGCGTTGTCCTTGCGCAGCAGGTCCTGACCCTTGCCAAGCGACAGCAGAATGGAGTTGAGCTGCTGCTGGTTGGACTCGTATCGCTTGAAGTAACGCTTAACGCGATTGGCGAAGGGCAGGGCGCCCAGCAGACGATCTGCGAAGGTGTCCTCCCCCGGCGCAAGCTCGTCGACCTCGTTTCGCAGGTCCACGAGGCTCTTGGAGACCTGCTCCTGGGTACCGCCGCTTTTCGACGTTGCCAAAGACTGCTCGAGAAAGCGGCTCGAGGTGCTGGCCGTCTCCCGGAAGGCGTCGGACCCCACCTCAAAGATCGCGTCAACCTCCTGCTTGAACTCCAGGCTCTGAGGCGGCAGAGCGGCCACCTTGGAGACCCAGGAGCTTGCGTTGTCGCTCAGGCGAAGAAGCTCCTCGGAGCTTGGCGCGGGCACCTGCGCGAGGGCGCCCTCGGTCTTGACGGGCTCGGGCGCCGGCGTCACCTTCAGGTCGAAGCTGTCGTCGGGAGCGTCGAGAAGTTCGTGGGCCATAGCGGCTCCTCTCCAAGTGTCAGATCGTTCCTTCGATTACGACAAGTCATCGGGTGGCTCCCCCAGGGAGAGCTCGGGCGGCCGATGGCCAAGACGCTGGCGCAGGTAGTCGGAGCCGGTCTCGATCTTCGTGGAGGCCCCGTCGACAATGTTGGTCCGTATGCGGTCGAGCGCACCTGCGACGCTTGCGCACTGCTCGTCGAGAGCGGCCACGTTCCGCCTGGCGCGCGAGCTCGCACGACCGCCGAACCCCAGGTACCGAACATTGGTCACGAGCTGGTCCCAGGCGCCCGGCAGCCATGTGGTGGCAAGCGAGAAAACGAGGCGCCGGTCCTCCTCCGCCCCAGCCGTGGCAAACTCGGGCAGCTCCACGAGCTCCGCCATGGAGGTCACGAGGGCGCGCAGCCGCTCGGACTCCGCCGCGATGCCGCGGGGGCTGTCCGCGGCGCACGCCTCGTCAATACGGCCCGCCATGACGCTCACGGCCTCGGCGGACTCCTTGAGCGTGGGGTCGGCCCCGACGAGCGCGTCCAGGTCTATCGCCGCCACGTGGCGCGGCATGTTGAGCGAGGTGAGCAGCAGCCACGAGCCCGCCGACATGAGGGCGCCGGCCGCCACGAGCGCCACCTGGGCCGCAGCGCCGGTGGCGAGAAGGGCGGCGGCGCAGCAGAAGACCACGAGCACCGCTGCGGATATGCCGAGCACGAGGCCCTTGTCGCCCTGCATCTGCCCTCCCTCCAAACCGCCTGCGCCAATTGGGGGCTGCCCCCGGCCTACAGATAGCCGCGTATCTCCTTGAAGGCGGCGGTAAGGTCGCCGCCCGTGGCGTCGAAGGTCCGCCCGCCCGTCAGCTGGGCGAGCCGCTCCATCTCCGCCCCGCTGGCCTCGCCGAAGAGAATCGCGTAGACGGGGATGCCTTGGACCTCGGGCGTGGCCTCGTACCAGGAGGAGAACTCCGCGATCCCCGGGTAGTCGGTGTTCTCCCCGTCCGAGAAGAGCACGACCGACGTCACGTTGTCATCCGAGCGACTCTGCGCCGCCAGCTCGAGGGAGTGCTGCAAAGTGCCGTAGATTGCCGTGTTTCCCTCCGTGCGGAGTCCCTCCACATAGGCTCGCACGTCGGAGAGGTCGCCGTCCGCCGCCACCTCGAGATCCCTCTCGCTCTTGACCTCCGAGCCAAACTCGACGAAGTGCACCGTCTCTCGCGGCTGGAACGTGAGAAGCGAGGTCGTACCACCCGTCCCGGTATCGGTGAGGGAGACGAGCGCGGCCTTGAGCGCGTCGAGGCGCGCCCCCTCCATGGAGCCCGAGGTGTCGATCTGGAAGACCATGTTGGCGGGCTTGCGAACGTCGGATACCCAGCTGGAGAGCAGGGCGCGCACTGCCTCGAGGCGGTTGGGGAAGGGGATCTCAAAGGCCATCCGCGCGTCGTCGGGCGTCGTCGCGTCCGTGCGGCGGAACGTCTCGTCCGCGATGCGCCGCTGCACGTCATCGCGACGCAGGTAGTCCACGAGCGCCCGATACGCCGCCTCGGCATCCTCCCCGCGGCCGGAGAGCAGCGTGAGCGGGTAGTCCGCGGTGATGACGCCGTCCTGTGGAATCACCTCCACGAGCCCCTCGTCCTGCAGGATGAGCGACTCGTAGTTGAAGATGCCGTCAACGGCGTCCGGGTCCTTGTCGTATGCCTCCATGAGCCAGCCCGACGAGCCGCTCGCGAGCACCTGCCCCTGGGCAAACCTCGTGAGGTCCGCCGCCACGACCGAGACGTCGTCGGCTGAGATGGCGACGCCCGTTCCCGAGAGCGCCGTCGCGAGCTCCACCAGCGCGGAGAAGCCGCTGTTGGACGAGACCGGGCTGGACATGCCGTAGGAGAACTCACCCGACGCCGCGGCGTCCACGACCTCGGCCCACGTGGGGCTCTCCTCGTCCCAGCCAAGCTCGGCAGCACGGTCCGCCTTCACGCCGAGCACCACCGGCGTCCGCATGATCGAGGTCTCCTGCGAGACGAGCGAGCCCTTCTCGTCAAAGAGGCTCATGTAGGCGTTGGACGGGAACCACGTGGCGTCGTAGTCCCCCTCGCCCGCCATGACCGCCTCCGTGCCGTCGAGCGTCCCCATGTACTCGAGCTCAACCGAGATGCCGAGCTCCGCCTCGGCATCCTCCAGGATGGGCAGCATGTCCCGGACCTCCGAGCCCGCAAGCACACGCAGCGTCGCACCCGAGACGTCGGGCGCGGGCTCGGAGTCGGTGCCCGTGCCAGCGGGCTGCCCCTGGGGCTCGCTCTGCGCAGGCTCGCCGCCCGTGCATGCGGGCAGGGTGGCCACGCCGCCAAGGGCGCAGCCAAGGGCGAGAAGAACGGCGAGCCAGCGGCGGCGCGTAACGGGTGCGTTCAGCATGGTTCCTCCCCTCCCGGCGCTAGTAGAGCGCCTCGATGACCTGGAGCATGGCATCCGCCACCTCGTAGCTGGGGGCCTGGGCGGCATCGATGAACGTGCCGTCCTCGGCGTAGCCCGCAAGGCCGGCCTCGCTGACCCGCTCGGAGAAGGCTCCCGAGTTGGGCCCGTTGAGGCGAAACCCGTGGCGGGCGATGACGCGCGCCATGTCTGGGTCGTTGTCCAGCACGTCCTGGACCCGCTGCCCCGTCTCGGAGAAGGCCACGACCACATGGTCAGAGAAGATGGTGGGGGCGGGATAGCAGATGCGCATCTCGTCGGTCACGCGCGAGGGCTCGTTCATCTGGGCCTCGAGGTACTGGCTCTCGTAGATGAGCGTGAGCGGCTGGTTCATGGGCCCCTTGGAGAGGAAGGACTCCCACGGCCCCGCGGAGGAGGACTGCGAGTAGCCCTGGTCGAGGAAGAGACGTGCCAGGGACTCGGTCGCCTGCTGACGGGCGGCATCCTCCCCCGTGACCACCGCGTTGCCGTTGAGGACGTAGCTCGCGAGGCTGAGATACATGAGGGCGGAGTTCGAGGAGCGCACGTCTGTGGTGGTGATCATGACGTTTCTGCTGGAGGGATAGGCCTCGGAGCCAATAAGGTCCGTCCAGCGCCTACCGTTGGCGACGGCATCGAGGTAGGCGGCCATGTCGAGATACCAGACGCCGTCACGTTGCTCGGCGATGCCGTTCTGCTCGAGAACGGAGAGGACCGTCTCGCCTGTGGCGATGGCAAGCGGCGAGTAGAAGGGGCGTGTGGTGGAGAGGACGGCGGCGCCGTGGACGTCCTCGATGTGCGCGGCCGCGATCTCAGAGGAGGGCGAGGCGAAGTCAGACTCCTCGATGCCCTCGCGCTCCGCCATTGCCCAGGAGCCCGACGTCGTGACCTGAACGTCGAGCCCGTAGCGAGCGAAGATTTCCTTGGCCTCGGGGTCGGCAAAGAGCGACTCCTTCTCCGACCCGATGACGCCGCGGACCGTCGTAAGCTCCTGGGTCTGGTCAACGGGGGCGTCGCCCTCCGGCGCGCTCTCCCCAAGCACCCCCGGGCCGAGCGCGATGGCACCCGCCACCACGATCGCAGCAAGGATGAGGACCACGCCTGCCGCCAATGTCTTGGCTCTCGAGCCCACCTAACCCCCTTCGAACGCATCCATGGCATAACGATACGTCCGAAGATGGCCCCTCCCCCATCTGCTCGGAGCGGCCTTTCGTGAGCCTTACAGATGATTTACGGGGGCATAACGCAGCCCGATGCGCGCCGGCGTCACGGTCTACCCCAGAAGCGCCATCACCTCGCGCTTGGCGGCGAGGTACTCGTCCGTGAGCTCAAAGCTCTCGCTGGTGACGCGGTCCACGGTCACGATGCCGACCACGTGGCTGGGCTCGCCGGCTGCCGGCGCGCCCGCGAGCACGTAGATGCGGCTCGCCATGGAAACGGCCTCGTCCACGTCGTGCGTGATCACGAACGCGGAGAGCCCAAGCTCCGCCGCCACGTCCACAAACCAGCGGCGCACGTCCGTGCGCGTAAGGGCGTCGAGCGCCGAGAAGGGCTCGTCGAGCAGCGTCACGTCCGCGCCCATGAGGTAGGTGCGCAGAAACGCCGCGCGCTGGCGCATGCCGCCGGAGAGCTCGCTCGGCCACTTGCGCTCGCAGCCCGCGAGGCCGAATCGCTCGAAGAGCGGCTCGGCTTTGGCACGGGCGTCGGCCTTCTTCATGCCCGCAAGCACGAGCGGCAGGCACACGTTGTCTATGATGCGGCGGCTCGGGAGCAGCAGGTCCTTCTGGAGCATGTAGCTCACACGGCCCGGCCGGCCGGTCACGTCCTCGCCATGCAGGAGGACGCGACCGGCCATGGGGGTGGTCAGGCCGGCGAGGGCATGCAGGATCGTGGTCTTGCCGCAGCCCGAGCGACCGACGAGGCAGCAGACCTCGCCGGGCGCCACGTCGACGGTGACGTCCGCCACCACGACGTGCTCCCCGTCCCAGGAGAGCGTGAGCCCCTCCGCCGAGAGGGCCGGGGCCTGCGCGTCCTTCTCGCCAGCCGTCGTCATGCGCTACTCCAGGAAGGAGAGGTCGTAGCCGGCGTTGACGTCGAGCTTGTTGGCCACGAGGTCGTTGTCGTTGAGCCACTGGTAGAAGGCCGCCCAGCGGTCGGGGTCGATGACGCCCCAGCTCTCGGCGTCGGCCACGTACTGGTCAGCGAGGTAGGTCTGGCTCTGGTGGACGAGGTCGGCGTCGAGCTCGGGCACCTGCTCGCAGAGGATGTCGGCCGCGGCGTCGGGGTTCTCCACGGCGTACTCGTAGCCCTTCTTGGCGGCGCGCAGGAACGCCTTCACGGCCTCGGGGTTCTTGGCGGCGAAGTCGTCGTTGGCCGCGATGACCGGCGTGTAGTAGTCAAAGACCGGGTCCACCGAGATGAAGCTGAAGTAGTTGTACGGGAAGTCCTGCACCACGGCGTTCTGGACGGCCCAGGCCTCGTAGACCCACACGGTGTCGAACATGTTGGCGCGCAGGCCGCTCACCTCATCGTCCACCTCGTACGGCACGAGCTCGACCTTGGACCAGTCGCCGCCGTCGGCCTCCACGCAGTGCTTGACCGTGGCCTGCTCGACGGGCATGTTCCAGGTGGCGTAGGTGTGGCCCTCCATGGCGGCCGGGTGCGTGATGCCGTCCTCCTCGCGGCTCATGATGCCGGAGGTGTTGTGCTGGATAACCGCAGCCACGGCCGAGTAGGGCATCGGCTGGTCGGAGGCCAGGTTGTTGGCGATGTAGTCCTGGTAGGAGACGCCCATCTGCGCGCCGCCCGCGCCGATGAGGGCGTCCGCGCCGTCCGCGGGCGGCTGGACGATCTCCACCTCGAGCCCCTCGTCGGCGAAGTATCCCTGGTCGAGGGCCACGTAGATGCCCGTGTGATTGGTGTTGGGGGTGTAGTCGAGGACGAACGAGACCTTGGTCTTCTCGCCCGCGTCGCCCTCGGAGCCGTTTGCTGCCGCGGGCTGCTCGGACGTGCCGCCGCACGCGGCGAGCGCGGTCGTGGCCGCAGCGCCGCCTGCGACCGCGAGGAACTGGCGGCGGTTGAGGTTCGTGAGGTTCTTATCGCTCATTGCTGTTCCCTTCTGCCCTCTTCCAGGGCATGCAGACGCGCTGGGCGAGCTCGACGAGCTTCATGAGTCCCAGCGACAGGGCCGTGATGACGATGATCGACGCGAAGAGCCGATCGTAGGAGAAGGACTTTCGCACGCGCGTCATGTAGACGCCGAGGCCCGCGTTGCCGCCGAGCCACTCGGCGATGACCGCGCCGACGATGGCGTAGGTGGCGGAGATGCGCAGGCCGGAGAAGAACTGGTCGGCCGCGGCGGGCAGCTTGGCGTACCAGAAGATCTGCCAGCGCGACGCGTTCATCGTGCGCATGAGGTCGATGGCGTCGGGGTCCACCGAGCGGAAGCCCGAGACGAGCGAGACCGTGATCGGGAAGAACGTGGAGAGGATCACGAGCACGATCTTGGGCAGGGCGCCGTAGCCGAGCCACAGCACCAGAAGCGGCGCGATGGCCACGGTGGGGATGGTCTGCGAGACGGTCATGAGCGGCTCGAAGGCCAGGTAGAACGTCTCGAAGCGATCCATCAGCACCGCAAAGACAAAGCCGAGCGCCACGCCCAGCGCAAGACCGGCCGCAGCCTCCCCCAGCGTGACCACACAGTGCCCGGCGATGAGCGGCGCGTCCTCGACGAGGGCGGACACCACCTGCACCGGCGTGGGCAGCAGGAAGTTGGGCACCACGCCCAGGTCAACGGCCAGCTCCCAGACCACGAGCAGCGCGGCGAGGGTCGCGAGCGGCACCCCTATACGACGGGCCTTGCTCGGGGCGGACACGCTAGGCCGCCTCGACGCTCTTCTCGGCGAACTCGGGGTCGCCGGGGTGGTACTTGCCAATCTTGCGGTCCGTGGACATGACGTCGCCGTCGGGGCGGTAGTTGATCTTGGCGTAGCACATCATGTGCTTGCACCCCGCCTTGGCGCCCACGAGCTGGCAGTTCTTGAGAATCTCCATGCAGGTCTCGTAGTCGCCCTCGATCGCCGTCTCAAACGGGCCAACAAAGTAGTCGACACCCGTCGAGTCGATGTAGGCGATGACGGCATCCACCGCGTCGCACGTGGCGTCGTCGGTGGTGGCGTCCATGGGCAGGAACTGAATCGCAACCGAGCAGTTCACGCGCCCTCCCTTCTGGGTGCTCGAGGCACCCTGTCTTCCGTAGGTGCCTCCGCAGCGCGCGAAGCTCGTCCCTACGCCGGCATTACCCGGATCAGGTTCCTGGGTCAGGGCCGCGATCCTGGGCCCAATCTCAGCCGGCGTGCGCCAGCCCCCCGTTGTCGGTGACAGTGTAGCACGGGTGGTCCGCCGCCGTAGCACCGCTGCGGTTTTGGGCAACAAGTTTGATATGAAGCCTCCGTCGGTCGCGCCTCCTCCGACAAAACCGCAGGTGGCGAGAAGAACGTTGGGACCGCAACCATGCAAAACCCTACAAATCCTGGCGGGGGCATCAAACTTGTTGCCCAAAACCAAGAGGGAGACTCGCGGAATCGGCCATTCTTCGGGCACTTCTTACCTCCCAGCGCAAAACATGGCTATTCTTGGCAGGTGGGAAGGGGGTCTATGACAGGACGAACGCATCTTGCGGTTGGCGCGGCGGCAGCGATGCTGGCGGCGGGTCCGGCGGCGGGCCTTACCGGCCTCGCGGTCGCGGCGGCCGGTGGAGCAGTCGGAGCCACCCTTCCCGACCTCGACGTACGCGACACGGCACACCCATGGCGCGAGCGGCTCACGCGGGCCGGCGCAGCGGCGCTGCTCGTCGGTGCGCTCGTTTTTGACGCTGTGAACGGAGCCTCCCTCGCGCGCGAAGCGATGGTGCGCGGACTCGGGCCACTCCTGCTCGGGGCGGTCGGACTCGTCGCCCTCGCGTGCGCGGCGCGCCTCTCGGCGCACCGGTCCTTCTCGCACTCGCTTCTGGCGCTAGCCGGCTTTACCACCGCGACGTACCTGGTTTGCCCACCGCTCGCGCCGTCTGTGGCGCTTGGGTTTGCCACGCACCTCGTACTCGACGCGCTCACCTACCGCGGCTTGCGACTCTTCTGGCCGGTCACTCGCGGCTTCAGCGCCCGCCTCTGCAAGACGGGCGGCGTCGTGGATGCGTGCTGCCTCGTCGGCGCGCTGCTGGCAATTGCTATCGCAATCTGGAAAACGCTTATCCTGCCCTAGTCCCCCGTGCGAACGCCGAGCTCGCGGCAGAGGATCTCCGCGGCGGCGCCGGCCGCAAGCGCACAGTGGTCCTGGCACTGGGAGACGCGCTCCTCGCCCCACCAGTCCATGCCGCGCGTGAGCACGCGGCAGCAGGTCACGTGCTTGGCCGTCCCGTCACGAAAGGCGTCGTGCAACTCAGCCGCAAGCGGCTTGGCGCGCTCCTTGGTACCCACCATGAGACCGAGAAACGCCACGGCACCGGCGAGCGCGCCGCAGATGCAGCCCGAGCCGCCCACACCCGCGCCCATGCCGGCGCCCATCGCCACGACCGAGCGCGGAAAGTCAGGCTCGTAGGCGTCCCAGAGCGCCGCGATCACGGACTCGCCGCAGTTCATGTGGTCTGGTCCCGGCTGGTTGTTGGCGCGCGCGGCGGCGCGCACGGCCTCGATGCTCACGCTGTCTCGCATGGTCTCCCCCTCAGTTAGAAGTCTCGCCCATTCTAACAGCGACGACGCCCGGGACGCGCGCTACGATAGGGCCACCCAGACGAGAGGACCCCCATGAAGATCTTTGCGTACGCCCTGCGCCCCTACGACGAGCTCCCCTGCCTCGACTCCCTGAGCCGCGAACTGGGCTTTGAGTACGATTGGACGGAGGAGTACCCCACGCTCGACAACGCATCGCTTGCCGCCGGCGCGGACGGCGTCTGCATCATCACCAACCCCATGTCGCGCGAGCTCCTCGCGGCCTATCGCGAGCTCGGAGTCGGCGGGCTCGCCACCCGTTCGATCGGTTACGACCACATCGACCTCGCCGCTGCCCGCGAGCTGGGCATTCGGGTCGGGCACGCCGCCTACCCTCCCGACGGGGTGGCGGATTACGCGGTCATGCTCATGCTCATGGCGCTGCGCCGGATCAAGCTCGTCATGCGCGGGGCGCAGGCGCAAGACTTCACGCTCGCCGGCAAGATCGGCCGCTCGCTTGGCACCTGCACGGTCGGCGTCGTGGGAACCGGCGCCATCGGAACGGCCGTAATACGCAGGCTCCAGGGCTTCGGCTGCCGCGTGCTCGCCTATGACGTGGCCGAGAAAGACGAGCTCTCCGGGCTCGCCTCGTACGTGAGCCTGCCCGAGCTGCTCGCCGCATCGGACGTGGTCACGCTCCACGCGCCCGGCCTTCCCGAGAACCATCACATGATCGGCGCCAAGGAGCTCGCGCTCATGAAGCCCGGGGCCGTGCTCGTGAACACCGCGCGTGGCAGCCTCGTGGACACCGCGGCGCTCGTCTCTGCGCTCGAGTCGGGGCGGCTGGGCGGCGCGGCGCTCGACACCATCGAGCACGAGGAGAACCTCTGCTATCTGGACCGCAGCCGTGACGCCCTCCCCAACCGAGACCGTGCGATCCTGTCCGCGCTTCCCAACGTGATCGTCACGCCGCACATGGCGTTCTACACCGAGGAGGACGTCGAGGGCATGGTGCGCAGCAACGTGGAGGCCCTTCTCGCCTTCGCGTGCGGTGAGTCCTCCCCATACGAGGTGATCTAGCGAGCGGGTAGACGAGGAGCTACTCCTCGTCGTCCTCGGGCTCCTCCTTCTTGGGGCGCTTCGAGCGCTGCTCGATCTCTTCCTCGGTGAGCACGTCCTCGATGCGCAGGTTCACGCCCGCGACCTCGAGACCCGTCATACCGGTGACCTTCTTCACCACGGCGCGCTTGACGTCCTCAAAGACCTGCGGGGCGTAGGCACCGTACTCGATGAGCACGGAGATGTTCACGCGCACGGCGCTCTCGGGGGTGACCTCCACGGTCACGCCGGCCGTGGAGTCGCTCGCGCCAAAGGCGTCCTGCACGCGGTTGAACCAGTTGCCCTTCATGCCCACCACACCCGGGACCTCGCGCATGGCGATGGCAACGATCTTCTCGATGACGCCGTTGGAGAAGGTGAGCGAGTCCTCGGAGTCCACGTCCTCGTCATCGGCGACGGCCTCGATGTCCGTGCTCTCCTCCGTGGTAGTGGCAAGCATCGTGGGCTCCTCGGTCGCGAGTTCCGTGATGCTCTTCTCGACGTCGTCCGTCAGCGTCTTTGCGTCTTCCGTCTTGCTCATCGTCTCTCTCCTCGCTGCCGGGGCTCGCGCCCGAGGGCCAATCGCAGTCGCTAGTTGTTAGAGAACAGTCGCCGAACCAGGTCCATGATCTTGGAGTCGCCGTCGAGCGCCTGACCGGCCGCCACGCCCACGATCACGAGCAGCACGATCACGAGCGCCTTGAACAGGCCGAGCACCAGGAACAGAATCGCCGCCACAAAGCCGAGAACGCCGCCCCAGAAGGCGTGCTCGTGCCCGGGGAACGTCCGGCGCACCCAGGCGAACAGGCGAGCGGAGCCGGGGCGGACGGCCTCGCCGACGGTGTAGGAGCCGTCGTCCGGCGCAGGGGCCTCGGGCCGCTCCTCCTTGCCCTCCAGCTCGATCTTGGGGCGTGGGGTCTTCTCGTCCGCCATCGCTTACGCCTCCTTCTCCGCGTCGCGCGCGGGACCCATCGAAACGGTGATCTCGCTCGTCGTGTCCTCGGGGGCAGGTGCCGGCGCGACGTCGCGCTCGGCGGCAGCCTCGTCCTCACCCTGCTCGGCGAGCGTAACGGCCTCGGGCTCCACGAACTCCAGGCTCACGTTCTCCACGGTGTCCCCGCACACGGCGGCAAGGCCCTCCATCAGCTCCTCATGCAGCTCGGCGCCCTTGGCCACCACGTCGACGGTCTTGCGCGGCAGCACGCGCACGTGCACGCGCACGTGTCCGCGCGGCTTGGCGTCGACGCGCACGCGGTCGGCGAGGCAGGTGCCGTCCGCCTCCACGATGTGGGACGCCTGGGCGGCGATCGCGTCGCGCGTGACGGAGATGACGCCACCGTCGACGGTCGCGACCTCCACGGTGCGAACGCGGCGACCCCCAAAGATGGCGCGGACGAGGAGCACGAGCAGCCCCAGTCCGCTCACGACCATGCAGACGAGCACGGCGAGCGCGTAGGGCTCGAGGTAGAGCAGGGCCGTCGCCGCGTCCGTCCAGGGCCCGTACCACGTGAGCGCAAGGGCCGCGATCACAAAGAGGTCCGCGAGCACGAAGATGACCGTGCAGAGGCGTTTGAGTCCACGCATGTGAGCCTCCAATCAGGCGGCGTCCCTATGGCGCCTTCCCCTAGGATACCCCAAGCGGTGGACAGACCTACCGAGGGCGTCGCCCTTCTCGCCCGCGGCGGATGAACAACCGCCCAAAGAGCACGCCGAGAAGGGCCGAGGCCACCGAGCCCAAAAGGATCGCGCACTTGGCCGCGATGGCGTCGGCGGGATTGGCGAAGGCGAGGCCGGTGATGAGGATGGACATCGTAAAGCCCACGCCACCCATGAGGCCAACCGTGACCACCTGGGCCCAGTCCATGCCGCGCGGCAGGCGCGCGAAGCCAAGGCGCACGAGCAGCACGGTCACGAGGATGATGCCCACCGGCTTGCCCACCACGGCGCCGAGGAAGACGCCGTGCGCGACGGGGCTCGTAAGCACGGAGGCCATGTTCGCGCCCACGAGGTGCAGCTCGGCGTTGACAAAGGCGAAGAGCGGCAGCACGCCGAAGTTGACGAAGACGGAGACGTAGCGCTCCATGCGCTGGAGCGGCGGCGTCACGTGGTGCATGACGCGCTCGACCCGCCAGGCCCCTTCGGTGAAGTCGTGCTGGCCAAGTACGTGATGGTCGTCATCATAGGCGTCGTCGAGGTCATGGGCCCGCGCGGAGAGCCAGCCGCCGAGGTCGCCGAGGCGCACGTCCGAGCGGCCCGGGAGCGCAAAGGCGAGGATGACGCCGGCGAGCGTGGCATGGACGCCCGAGTTGAACATGCAGGCCCACAGCACGAGGCCGACGGCAACGTAGGGACCAACGGAGTAGACCCGGGCACGGTTGAGCGCGGCGAGCACGGCGACCAGGGCAGCCGACGCCAGGCACCACGCGAGGTCGGGCGCCTGTCCGTAGAAGAGCGCGATCACCACGATGGCGAGGATGTCGTCGGCGATGGCGAGCGTCTGGAAGAAGACCTTGGTCTCCGGGGAGACGCGGTCCCCCAGAAGCGACACAACGCCGAGCGCAAAGGCTATGTCGGTCGCGATGGGGACGGCCCATCCGCGCGGCTCCCCGCCGGCGAGGACGTTCACCGCGAGGTAGATGAGGGCGGGCACGCAGACGCCGCCCACCGCGGCGAGCATCGGCAGGGCCGCCTGCCGGGGGCGGCGCAGCTGGCCGATGGTCATCTCGTACTTGAGCTCGATCCCCACGAGCAGGAAGAAGATCGCCATGAGGAAGTCGTTGACGAACTGCTCCACGGTGAGCGCCACCGAGAGCCTGCCCACCCCCACGGAGAGCGGCAGCTCGAGCACGTACTCGACCCCCTCGTAGAGCGGGGAGTTGGCCACCACGAGGGCGAGAAGGGCAGCGAACACCATGACCGCCGCGGCAAGGGTGCTGCTCGAGGTGAGGCGCGAGAGCGAGCCGCGTCGCTCGAGGCGGCGCACCACGGCGGGCTCGTCGAAGATCGAGGCGGGGCGTGTCACCTCTGGTCACCGCCCTCGGCGAGAAGAAGCGTCTGCTCGACGTAGACCCTCGTGGCGAGCGACGCCACGGATGCCTCTATCAGGCGCTTGAGCTCCGGGTCGAGGTTTCTCTCGGCCGCGACGCGCAGGCCGAGCTCCGGCTCGCGCAGCGTCTCGACGCCCTCGGCGTCGGCGAAGCACGCCGCGAGCGAGCGCTCGAGCAGGCCGCACGTCTCGTCGTAGAGCCAGGCGAGGTCGGCGCCCGAGGCGTAAATGCGCTCCATGAGCTGCTTGACCTGCGCGATGGAGAAGACGCGCTTGAACGCGCAGACAAAGAGCAGCGACGCGAGGTGCCGACGGGTATAGCGCTTCTTGCGCGGCGCCGGGATGACGCCCTGCTTGACGTAGTTATTGACCATCGAGCCCGTCACGATGGTGTCGCCGGGGACCTGCATGAACTCGAGTTCCTGGGTCACGAGCGTAAGCACCTGGTCGAGATAGAGCTCGATGCGCGGCATCTCGTCGATCCGAGTGATGTGCAGTCCCCGCATGCGCTCGGCGAGCGCACGGCGCGCGGCGGCGTCCACGTGTGTGACTGCGACGATCTTGTCCTTCTCGCCCATGTGCCACTCCTGTGCAGTTACCGAAAAACCGACAATCTAGTATTGAATACCACGTTGCGGGGCGATACGCTCCCATCATAGCGAACGCCCGGCTCGACACGTCTTGGGGGAACCATGAACGACCAGCGAATCGCCATCATCACAGACTCCGGAACGGACACGCCGGCGGACTTTGTTGCTGCTCACGACGTGCGCGTCATCCCGCTGCGCATCAACTACTCCGACGGCTCGAGCTACGAGAACGGCGTCGACATCACCACGGAGGACGTCGTGCGGCGCTTTGACGAGGAAATTCCCACCACGTCGCTGCCCTCCCCCATGAAGATTCAACAGACCTTCGAGCAGGCCAAGCGCGACGGCTACGAAGGCGCCGTGGTGGTCACCATCTCCTCCGGCCTCTCTGCCACCTACGAGACGGTGAGCATGGTCGCACGGCAGATGGAGGACTTCCCCGTCGTCACGGTGGACACCAAGAGCATCGGCATCGCCGCCGGTATGGTCGTCATGGAGGCAGCGCGCCAGGTCGAGGGCGGCATGCCGCTCGAGCGCCTGGGCAGCGTGCTCACGGCGGTGAGCGAGCGCGTGCGCGTGTACTTCTCGGTGCAGAAGCTCGACTTCCTGCGCAAGGGCGGCCGCATCAGCGAGGCCGTCTACCGCGTGGGCTCCATGCTCAACATCAAGCCGGTCCTCACCTGCGACGAGCGCGAGGGCAAGTACGTGATCGAGAAGAAGCCGCGTGGCTGGCAGAAGGCCCTGAAGACCCAGGTCGATCTCGTCGCCGAGCAGGCGGAGCGCTGGAACCAGGTGCGCGTGGCCGTGTGCACCTTCGACCCGAGCCTGCGCGGCGAGCTCGAGGCGCGCCTGCGCGAGCGTGTGGACAACGCCATCGAGTTCATCAGCTGCGGCATCTCTGCCGATCTGCTCGTGCACACGGGGCCCACGCTCGTCGGCATGGCAGTCATGGGCATGTAGCAGCGTAGCCACGGCGAGGGTGAGACAAAGGGGACAGGTTCATTTGTCTCATTCAATATCTAATGAGACAAATGAACCTGTCCCCTTTGTCTCACAGCGCGGCGACCATGTGGGCGACGATCTTGGCGCAGTGGTGGGCGGCGGCCTGCTCGAACTGGGCGTAGGTGACGGTCTGGCCCTCGGCGCCGGGCTTGTCCGAGATGGCGCGCACCACGGCGAAGGGGACGCCATTCAAGGTCGCCACCTGGGCGATCGCGGCACCCTCCATCTCGCAGCACGCGGCCCCGAACGTGGAGACGATGCGCCTGCGGTCCTCCTCGGCGGAGATGAACTGGTCGCCCGAGGCCACGCGGCCGGCAACGGCGTGGACGTCGGACGCCACCTCGGCGGCGGTTGCGAGCGCGACCTCGCGCAGGCGCGCGTCGGCGACGAACTCGACGCGGTCGCGGCCGGGGATCAGGCCGGGCGCGTAGCCGAGCGGCGCCACGGAGAAGTCGTGCTGGACGCAGTCGGTGGCCACGACGAGGTCGCCGATGTCGAGACCCTCCGGGTCGAGCGAGCCGGCGATGCCGGTGTTGATCAGGTGCGTGACGTGGAAGCGGTCGACGAGCGCCTGCGCGCAGACGCCGGCGTTCACCTTGCCGATGCCGCACTTGACGACCACGACGTCCTTCTCGCCGAGCCGGCCCTCGTAGAAGTCCATACCCAGGGCTGAGGTGACCTCCTGGTCGAAGAGGCGCTCGCGCAGGAGCTCGACCTCGACGTCCATCGCGCCGATGATTCCGATCTTCATCTTGTCCCCCTACTCCTGCGGATAAACGAGGTGCGCCTCGTCGATGTTGGTCAGCGTGTTCTCCAGGTAGCGCCGCGCCCACCAGCGGGCCTGCGTGAGGTCCGCGTCGTGCCAGTTGCCGCACTCCTCCGGGCGCGCACCCGGAATCTCACCCTCGAAGTCACGGATGAACTCGAAGGTCTTCTGCACGAGCGGCGCCACCTCGGCGGAGGTGTGCTCGCCAAAGAGAATGAGGTAGAAGCCCGTGCGGCAGCCCATCGGGCCGAAGTAGACCACGCGGTCGCGCCACTCTGGGCTGTTGCGCAGGTAGGTGGCGCCCAGGTGCTCGATGGCGTGGACGGCCGCCGTGTCCATCACGGGCTCGCGGTTGGGCGCGGTGAGGCGCAGGTCAAACGTGGTGACCACGGCACCCGTGGCGGGGTCGGCGTCCACGCGGCTCACGTAGACCCCCGGCTCGAGCACGAGGTGGTTGACGGTGAAGCTGGCGATCTTGTCCATGGGACTCCCTGCGACGCGGTTCTTCTCGCCCCAGTGTACCCCACGAACCCAAACCCCCCAGACGGTTTGGGTTCGCGCTTGCGCTCCGGAACGGGTTCCGGCCAACAAAATCCCAGTTGAGCAGATTTACGATCGCTCGAGGGCGGAAAACGTGAACCCAAACCTTGCGAAGGAAGGGCGGGAGCACGCAACTTTGGGTCGCCCTTTGCAGAAAAACTTGGGACAAACTACCCACAGGCCCGTGTTCTAGGCAGAGACGAGAGGAGCAACACGTGCCGCAACAGGTGATGAGAGATGACGCGTTTCTGCGCGCGGCGATGCGCGACCACGGGGCGAGCGTGCTGAGGCTGGCGCTCTCGCAGACTGGGTCTCGCACCGACGCCGAGGACGTCTACCAGGACGTCTTTGTGGCGCTGGCCTACTGTGACACAGAGTTCGCCGGGGCCGACCACCTGCGCGCATGGCTCTTGCGCGCGACGATCAACCGCTGCCGAGACCTCGCGCGCTCGTGGTGGCGGCGGCACGCGCAGTCGTTCGACGCGCTGGGCATCGAGGTCGCGCAGGACGAGCAGGACGACGCGCCCTGGACCGACGCCCAGCTCTGGGAGGCCGTCCAGCGCCTCCCCGAGCGCTACCGCGCGGTCGTCCACCTGCGCTACGTGGAGCAGCTGCCGGCAGACGCCATCGCGGCGGCGTGCGGGATCTCGGAGTCGGCGGTGCGCACGCGCCTCTCGCGCGCCATGCGAAAGCTGAGGCTCTACCTGGGAGGTATGTCATGAGCGAAAGGAACCACGTGGGAGAGCGCCTGAACCGGTTCTTTGGGGAGGTGCGTCCGAACTCCGAGCTCGACGAGGCCGTGCTGGTTCGCGTACGCGAGCTGCGGGCGCGAGAGACGGAGCCTGCGCGCAGCACCCTTGTCACCCGTCGCGCCGCGCTCGTCGGGGCTGCGGGCTGCGCCGTCACGGCCGGCCTTGCGCTGGGCCTGCCGGCACTTCTGCGACATGACGGCGACGAGAACGCATTTGGCCTGGTCATCGCGCAGGCGGTCGAGACCGGCGAGGCCATAGCCGTGGAGGCCACGCCCGACGGCCTCATGCCGCAGGACGGCACGTACGGGAGCTACCTCGTGCTCTCGCTCAACCTCAGTGCGAGCGGTGAGGGCCTTGAGTCCGTGACGTACCGCGTGACGGACAGCCCCGTCGTCAAGATCGACCGGCCGAGCGTTCACGAACCGGTCTACGAGTACCCCGTCGTCTCGCTCTCCACCGACGAGGACGGGAGCGTCGATTCGCTCACCGTCGACTGTACGCCCGACGCAGACAACGGCACCTCCTATCTCGCGATCGACAACGAGGACGCCTACTGGGCGGCGGACGAGACGCTCACCCTGCTCAAGACGTGGCTCGACCTCCAGGACTCGTGGATTCCCAGCAACGACGAGTACGCCCGGCGCGAGGATGAGACGGACGAGCAGCACCTCCGGCACATCGAGGAGCTCGACGAGCGGGCGGAGCGGGACCGCGTGGCCCTGCAGCCCCAGGTCGACGCAGCGCACGAGGCCTACCTCGAGAGCTTCCGCGCGCACGCCGCCACGGATGAGGACTTCGTCGCGTGGGAGCGCTCGCTCTACCTGAACTCCTTCACCTGCGCGGAGGACGCCTTCGAGCAGGCGCGACTCGAGGCGACCGCGTCCTTTACGGGCGGCGGCGCGCAGATGCGGCGCTACCGCATCACGCTGGTGGATGGCTATGAGCAGGTGCTCTCCGAGCGCTTTGACGCGCTTCTCGCCATAGACAGCGACTTCTCCCAGTGCCTGGAGGAGGAGCTTCCCTGGCACGAGTACCCCATGCCCACCGCAGAGCAGATCGCGGCGGACCCGCGCCTCTCGGAGCCGATCTTCCAAATCGAGGACGTGACGGAGGCGTAGGGCGACTCTAGGAATTGCCGTCCTTGTCCCCAGGCCTTCTAGGAATCTCTGGCCTTGTCTTGAAGCGTTCTAGGAA
Source organism: uncultured Atopobiaceae bacterium (assembly GCA_963928085.1). GTDB lineage: Bacteria > Actinomycetota > Coriobacteriia > Coriobacteriales > Atopobiaceae > Thermophilibacter. The sequence goes on along the minus strand of CAWVDR010000001.1, from coordinate 265,094 downwards.
AACCCACCCTTGTCCCGACGGAGATGGTCTCACGCCGCAAAACCCCTTGATTTCAGGCGCATCCGCAGACAAGGGCCGGGTTTTCTAGGCGCCACCGGAACAAGCCCCCATTTTCTTAGAGCGCCTCGTAACAACCACGGGAATATCCAGACAACTCGTCCTTCTCGCCATGGAGTTGACGAGAAGGACTGGCGCTTGGGGCTATCTCTGGGGCGAGGGCCTACTCCTCGAGACCGCCCGCCGCACGAACGCCAACACCCGCGGCAATCGCGGCTCCACCGAGCATGGTCGCAACGGCCGCGGCTACGGCGTTAGTGGAGTCACCAGTCTTGGGCAGGGCGCCGCTTCCGGAGCTGCCGCCTTTGCCGGAGCCACCGGCGCTGCCACCGTTGCCGGCATTGCCGCCAGTTCCGCTCTCGCCGGCACCTGTCTGGCTCTTCTTGACCGCCTCGATCGCGGCGGCGAGGTCGGCCTCAGCCTCGGCGACCTGGGCCTCGGTCGCGTTGGGGTCGCTCATGAGGCGCAGCGCCGCGGCGAGCGCTGCGTAGTACCGGTCGAGCGCCGCCTGCGAGGCGCCGGAGAGCTCGAGGCCCTCGGCCTGGTCGATGACCTCCTGCAGCTCCGACTTGTCCACGACGTCCTCGTCCCCGCCGGGATCGCTGGGCAGAATCGCCGTCGCGTCGAGCGAGAATTCGTGGTCCGTCGCAACGTTATCGTCGTGGGCGAGCGTGCTAAGAGCGTTCTGGGCAAGAGCGGGAACCGGCTGGCCGAAGAGCGAGAGGTCAGTGAGCAGGCCCGCGAGCGCGGAGCCAAGGTCAACTCCCAGCGTACCCGTGAGCGTGTCGAGAAGGTCCTGGACGTTCTCCGCCATGCCCGCGACGGCACTGACCGCCATCCCGCTCAAGCCGTTGTCGGTCTTGACGAGCAGGGAGGTGAGGTCGAGGGAGAGGCCCGTCGTGAGGTCAGTGAGCGTCGCGTCGGAAAGGCCTGAGTTGACGCTGGAGGAGACGATGGTCGAGAGCAGGGCCGGCGTGCCCTCGATGGCGGTCTCCACCCACCCCTCGGTCTTCTCGTCACCCATGAGATGGACCTGGTAGCAGAAGTCGACGAGGTCGAGCAGGCTGTGGGGCGCCTCGTCCACCGGGGACTCGATGAGGGTCTTCACCAGCATATCGACGATGGAGAGGAGCTTCTGCTGCCCATTCTCGGAGAGCGCGTCGGCATCGATCTCTGCATAGAGCTTCTCGAGAAACGCGGAGAGCGAGTCAGCCGTGATGGCGACAAGCGGCTCCGTGTCCGACGCCTCGATGGCACGAGAGGAGAACGCCCTGGCGATCTCTCGCTCGAGCTCGGGCTCCAGGGAGAGGCTGATCTCCTGCGCGTCGCCCGTGTCCTTGTAGCGCCACGCCTCTATGCGCTGGGAGGCGGGATTGTAGTAGATGCTCAGGTCAATGGTGATGAGAACCTTGACGGAAACCTTGAAGCCGCTGGCGATGTCATGCGGAAGGATGCCCGTGACGAGGCCCCACAGCGCCGCGTTGAGGTTCTCCTCGGTCACGCCGGCAAAGGAGTCGCCGCCGAGCGAGGGCAGCAGGCTCGCGAGGATGCCCTTGATGCCCAGGGGCGCGTACTGCGCGAGCAGCGGCTGCACGAACATCCCGCCGAGCATGGTCTGGACGGAGTCCACGGTAAGCGTGCGCTCCTTGCCGTAGGCGGTGATGCCGGCGGTGGTGGCCAGGCCGCACTCGTCGAGCGTCACGTCGCCCAGGTCGTGAGAGTCCACCGTCAGCGTGCACTCGAGCTTCTCGCCCCTCTGCGCGAACTCGAGGGAGCCCATGCGCATGCGGGACGGGTAGGTCACGAGCGAGCCGGTCTCGATGTCGTAGATGGTGTTCTCGCCATAGGTGGCCGCGGCAATGTCGTTGGCGTGCATGTGACCGGTGAAGACGGCGGAGATGCCGGCGTCGGCGTAGGCCTTGGCCACGGTCTCGTAGTCGTCCACGAGGTACTCGCCAAAGATGACGGGCTCGTAGCCAAAGTGCGGGACGATGCCGTGGTGTTGGAAGGCGACGACCACGTCGCCGGCGGCGCGGGGCTCGGGGCCTGGTCGCAGACCCAGGCGAGAAGATCGGCGGAGACGTGACCGCTCGTCTCCTGCGCGAGCGTCCCGCCCTCGGCGGCAACGTTGTACTTGCACGTGTCCACGGCAATCAGCGTGAGGCCGGGGCACGGGTGGGCAACGTAGCTGAGGCTGCCGTCGGCAGTGCCGTCAGCGTCGTAGACGACTGTGTCCGTGTAGCCACACTCGGCCCAGAGGGACTTGTAGGTCAGCGGGTCGGTGCGCACGGCGTCCGCGGCGCTGCCGCCGGAGAAGTCCTTGCCATGGTGGTTGTTGAGGTCATGGTTGCCGTTGATCACGTAAAACTGCGTGCCCGCGCCGGCAGCGGCGAGCTCGGCCTTTGTCGCTTCGAAGCGGTCGCGTACCCACGTGTGACAGGCGCGCTCACCATCCTTGGTGAGGTCACCGGGAACGAGGACCATGTCCGGCTTGGCTGCCACGACATCGGCGAGCGCCTTGTCGAGGATGTCCGAGCTCTCGCGGAACATCTTGCGGTCGGAGTTCTCCGCCGTGGTGTAGTCGGGGCAGTCGCTCCAGAGCTCGGGCGCAAAGAGGTGGACGTCGCTCATCACGGCGAACGTGAACCTCTCGGGATAGGTCATCCCGTCCTCAACGGCACGGGCGGTATCGGGGGCAGATGCCGCGATGGCGGCAGCCCCTCCCATGGCTATGGACAGCTTCAGAAAGCTGCGGCGAGAAACGCCCCCATCCAGGCGAGTGGTTCCCCTGGGCATATGGACTCCTCTCTTGGCGTCTGCGGCCGATCCGACAGACGGGTTTCACCAGAGAGGGACACTACGCCCCGAAAAACAGGGAATCGTAAGGGGCTCGCATCGATTTGCGGCGCGGTTTCGTAAGACGGGGTAAGCGCTCCGTCAAAGGGCAGCTACAGCGCGCTCGCGAGCCAGGGTCTGCCGGAGAGGGCGCGCGCCAGGCGGTCCTGGGCCGTGGAGAAGACCACGTCGGGCTTCACGTGCAGGCGAATCTCGCCCTGCGTGCCATACGCGGAAAACGCAGAGAAGACCACGTCTGTCTCGAACGCGGGGTCGAGAAGGTCGGCAAGCTCGCGCGCCGCGACCTCGCAGCACTCCCGCGCCACGGCATCGAGATTGGCCCCCGGCACCACCGCGATGGGCACGCTGCAGTAACCAACACTCCACGGCGTGATGCGCGTGAGTGCGGTCTTGGAGAGCACCGAGTTGGGGATGACCTCCTCGGCGCCGCCGCGCATGAGAACGGTGGTGCTGCGCCAATTGACGTCCACGACCTCGCCCGTCACGTCACCCACGGAGATGTGGTCCCCGGGCTGGACCGACTTGCTCAGCATGAGGCTGATGCCGCCGATGATGTTGGAGATCGTGTCCTGCATGCCCAGCGAGACCGCGATGGACACCACGCCGAGGGCGGCCACAAAGCCCGCGGGGTCAACGCCAAAGACCGGGCGCATCACGCTGAGGAGGGCGAGCGCCCAGATGACGGCGCGTACGATGTTGATGAAGAGCGAGGCGCTCGGCAGGTTGGAGGCGTCCAGCACCTTGTGCATGAGACGCACCACAACGCGCTGGATCACGAGCGCTATGGCAACCGCCACGACGAGCGCGATGACCTTGTCGAGCCAGCCGCCCGCGTCGATGCCGATGAAGTGCTCCATCACGTTCCTCTCGTCCTCACAAGCTTGTTTTGTGCGTACGCATAAATGATACGAAGGGACTGTCCCTTTGTATCATCCCTCGATCTTGACGATGGGCGCAAAGCCCTTGAGCAGCTTCTTCGTCTTGCCCGTGCGCGTGAACTTGACCTCGATCGTATCGCCGGAGGCAGCGATGACCACGCCCAGACCAAAGGTCTTGTGCGAGACGTGGTCGCCGGGGGCAAAGCTCGCCGCGGCGCGGGTCGCGTCCGGCTTGGGCCCCGTGGGCGCCGGGCGAGAAGCACCGCCGCCCGTGGACCGCGTGCGCGAGCCAAAGACGTGCCCGCCATAGACCTCGGAGCCGCGCCCGCTGCCGAAGGTGCCGTGGCGGTCGCCGCGCTTCTCCCAGCCCACACCGGCAAAGCCCGACGAGCCCACGCCCACGCGCTCGACGTCCGTCTCGGGAATCTCGCGCAGGAAGCGGCTCGGCGCATTGGCGGCCACGGAGCCGAAGGTGCGGCGCGTGGTGGCATGCGTGAGGTAGAGCCGCTTGCGGGCGCGCGTGATGGCAACGTAGGCCAGTCGCCGCTCCTCCTCCACACTCGCCTCGTCGCTCTCGTAGGAGGCATGCGGGAAGATGCCCTCCTCCATGCCAGCGACAAACACGACCGGGAACTCCAAGCCCTTCGCCGAGTGGATCGTCATCATCGTGACCGCATGCGTCTGCCCAGCCAGCGAGTCCAGGTCGGACCTCAGCGCCAGCCACTCGATGAGCGCCGGCAGCTTCTCCGAGGCAACCGGGGGCCTAGACGGGGTAGGCTCCGGGACGACGTCCCCAGAGGGCGACTCTCCTTGGCGAGCGAGCGAAGCGAGCGCGGAGCCCGTCGGGGACGTCGTCCCGGAGCCGGACGGCTCGAGAGCCCCCGCAGCGCGGAGCTGGGCCAGGGACTCCAGCGTCTCGACCGCGTCGTGGGTCTCGTCGAACTCGGCGGCGACGCCGAGGAACTCCTTGATGTTCTCGATGCGACCGTCGGCCTCCACGCTGTGCTCGGCCTCGAGGGCGCGAATGAGGCCCGCGCGGTCGACGATGGCCTCGACCACGTCCGCGAGCTCACCGGTGAAGTGGCGTGCGGCCTCGATCGTGCCGGTGAACTCCGCCAGGGCGCCGCGAACCTTCGCACCCAGGAGGCCCGTCTCGGCAATCGCCAGCTCGCAGGCGCTGAAGAACGAGACGCCCTCGTCGGCCGCGAGCTCGCGAATCTTGTTGATCGAGGTGGTGCCAATGCCGCGGCGCGGCGTGTTGACCACGCGCAGGGCGGCCACGTCGTCATCCGGGTTCACGACGAGTTTGAGATAGGCCATGACGTCGCGGACCTCGGCGCGGTCGAAGAAGCGCGTGCCACCCACGATCTTGTACGGCACGCCCGCGCGCAGGAACATGTCCTCGAGGATGCGCGACTGCGCGTTGGTGCGGTAGAAGACGGCCATGTCGTCGTAGCTCGTGCCGCCGTCGTGGAGCTTCTCGATCTCCGAGCCGATCCAGCGGCCCTCGTCGCGCTCGTCAGAGGCCTGGAAGACCTTGATCTTCTCGCCATCGCCGGCATCCGTGAACAGGCGCTTGGGCTTGCGGCGCGCGTTGTTGGCAACCACGGCGTTGGCGGCCGCCAGAATGTGCCCCGTGGAGCGGTAGTTCTGCTCAAGGCGCACTACGTGGGCGTCCGGGTAGTCCTTCTCAAAGTCCAGGATGTTCTGGATGTCCGCGCCACGCCAGCTGTAGATGGACTGGTCGTCGTCGCCCACGACCATGAGGTTGCGGTAGCGCGCGGCCAGGAGGTTGGTGATCGCGTACTGGACATGGTTGGTGTCCTGGTACTCGTCCACGCTGATCTGGCGGAAGCGTTCCTGGTAGCGCTCCAGGACCTCCGGGCGCTTGGAGAGCAGCTCGAAGGTCTTGACCAGCAGGTCGTCAAAGTCCATCGCGTTGGCGCGGGCGAGGCGGCGGTCCAGCTCGCGGTAGACGCGGGCCGCCGCTCGGTCCGCCGGGTTGGAGGAGCTCGCCAGCTCGTCCGGCCCGACCATCACGTTCTTGGCGGCGGAGATCTTGGCGCGCACCGAGTTCATCGGGAACTGCTTCTGGTCCAGGTCAAGATCGGCCATGATGGTCTTGACCAGGCGACGCGAGTCGTCGTCATCGTAGATCGTGAAGTTGGGACGATAGCCCACGAGCTCGCCGTCCTCGCGCAGGATGCGCACGCACATGGCATGGAAGGTGCAGACCCACATACCGCGCGTGCCGTACGGGAGCAGGGCCTCCAGGCGCTCGCGCATCTCGGCCGCGGCCTTGTTGGTGAACGTGATGGCCAGGACCTGCCAGGGACGCACGCCCTCGTCGGCGATCATGTGCGCGATGCGGTAGGTGAGCACGCGCGTCTTTCCCGAGCCCGCACCCGCGAGCACGAGCAGCGGGCCGCGCGTGCACTCCACGGCCTCGCGCTGCGCGGGATTGAGTCCCGCAAGGTCCACGGTGGGTGTCTGGCTGAACAGGGTCTGCTGGTCGCTCGTCATGCCTCGATGTTCCTCTCGCCGTCTTTTCGCCCTATGAGTGTAGCGGCAAGCCCGGACGCAAAACAGGGCGGGGCGAGAAGAACACGACCGCGGGCAACCTTCCGGAAATCGCTGGGGTTGTCTCGAGCGGTTCTAGGATTTCCTGGCTTTGTCGCGCTGGCTTCTAGGAAAGCGGGCCCTTGTCGCATGGCCTTCTAAGAAACCGAGTTCTTGTCCGCATTTAGCCAGGAAAAGCAGGGTTTTGCGCGGCGAGAAGGACCTGCGGCCATACAAGCCCCGCGATTCCTAGACGCCCCAAAGACAAACCCGGCGATTCCCAGACGCGAGCGCTACGCCCAGCGGCCCACAAACGCGCCGACGGCCTCCCAGTAGCGCTCGGGATCGGCAAAGACGGCACAGCAGTGGCCGGCGGACGGGATCTTGACCACCTCGTGGCCCTCGCCCGCTGCGGCACCACCGGCAGCCGCGGCAAGGGAGTCGGTCATGTAGGCGGGCACGACCTTGTCGTCCTCACCCTGGACGAGAAGCACGGGCGCCGCCGAGCGCGCGATCGCGTCCACGGGACGGGCGCTCACCACGTCGTAGCCGCCGCGGCTCAGCTTGAGGGAGAGGCGCGCGAGGTCGATGACCGGGTGCGCCGGCATCGGCGGCGTACCCAGCGAGCCGGAGCTCACGACGCCCACCGCCGTGTTCCAGAAGTCATCGTAGGCGGAGTCGGCCACGCAGGCGCGCACCTGCCCGGGCAGGTCCTCCTCGCCGCACGCCATGAGCACGGAGGCGGCGCCCATCGAGATGCCGGCGAGCGTGACGCGCGCGCCCTCGCCGGCACGGCCCACGACCCAGCGGCACCACGCCACGACGTCCCGACGGTCGAGCCAGCCCGCGCCCACCCAGGAGCCTTCGCTCTCGCCGTGCGCGCGGAGGTCCACGAGCAGCAGGTTGAAGCCCATCTCGGCATAGCGGCGCGCATAGGTGAGACCAGCACGCCAGTTGTCTGCGTAGCCGTGAGCAAAGACGAGCCAGCGCTCGGAATCCGGCCGGCACGCAATCGCACGCCCGACGAGGCGAGTTCCGTCATCGGAGGTCGTCTCGACGCGCTCGATCCCGCACGGGAGCGCCTGCAGCCACTTCCAGGTGCGGTCGGCCTCCTCCGCGCGGTTCCACTCGATCTTCTCGCGCTCCTGCTCAAAGAGCCCGGGCGACATCTCGCGCACGCGCTTGTCCCCGCCTCCGCCGAGATAGGGGCCGAGCTCCTCCTCGCCGGCACGCCGCTGCGGGCCAAACACGCCCGGCAGGGCACGGGCGACGAGCACGACCACCGCCACGGCGGGGAGGATGCCAAACAGGCAGAAGAGCACGCCGACGGCAGGAGATCCCAGGTAGAAGCAACCGACGCCCATAGCCACCATCACCAGGACAAACCCGAGCGGGGCAAACGCCCTCGACCAGAGCGGGACGTCGCGCTTGGGGGCGTTCAGCTCCTCCATGAGGTGCGGCGTGGGCGTGCTCTCGCGCGTCTTCCTCTTGCCGAGATACGAGAAGAGCCTCGAGCCCTTGCTTCCCTTGCCGTCTGCCGCCATGCGAATCCTCCTCGTCGCGTATTCATACGCGCACGAGTATAGCGAGAAACCCCGTGCCGCCGCACCCTACAGCGCTGCGAGCAGCGCCTTGCAGCCGGCGAGCACGTCGCGGTACGTCGCGTCGAAGTCCCCGGTGTACCAGGGGTCGGCGACATCCGCGGGTCGCGCGGTCCAGTCGAGCAGACGACTCACCTTGCCGTCGGGATCGTCGCCGAGAATCCTCCGCAGGCCCCAGGCGTTCTCGGCATCCATATAGATGATGTGGTCCCACTGACCGTACTCGTCGCGCCGGACCTGACGCGCGCGGTGCCGCCCCACCGGGATCCCCTCGCTGCGGAGCTTGCCCACCGTCCCATGGTGCGGTGGGTTGCCAAGCTCCTCGCGGCTCGTCGCGGCGGAGTCGATGAGGAACTCGTCCTCGCGGCCGGCGCGACGCACGAGCTCCTCCATCACGAACTGGGCCATCGTCGAGCGGCAGATGTTGCCGTGGCAGATGAACAGAATGCGCTTCATGGAGAGCTCCTCGTCGACTCGTCGTCCTTCTCGCCCGCCCGCAGCTCTGCCAGGAAGGCGGAGATTTTGGGTTTTGGCGGCTCGCGCGTCCGCGGCACCGCCGATTTCGAGATGGACGCCGTGGTTTTGGGGCAAACAGTTTATATCACCGCGTCGAGAAGAGCGTTCTTCTCGCCAAAACCTGCGTGTTTAGCCAGCCAGGCACTGGTTGTGGATAAGAAAATGATATCCAAGCGGCTTGCGCATCAAAGTTGTTGCCCAAAACCTCAAGAAGGGACCGGGAAACAGCAAGGCACGCGGCGCCCGGCTAACGGCGCATGTGGCTGCCGGCGTGCTTGCCCTTTGCCTTGGCGGGCGTCTTGAGGCGCGTCGGCTCGACGCTGCGCGCGACCGCCCGGCGCTGCGGCGACGAGGTCGCCTTGGAGCGACGACGCCGCGAGCGAGACGGGGCGCTCGCAACCAGCCCGACCACCACGAGCACCGCAACGACGCCAACGACGGCGAGGACGGTATGGACCGGGTCGGACGTGAGCCACCAGACCAGATAGCTCGGAATCGAGAGGGTCATCGCATGCGCCGCGGCGACCGTCACGGTCCCGAGCTCGCGGTCACCGAGCGCCACGGACACCTCGCCGAGCGGGGCATCGGCATCGAGCGGGGCCTGGAACGCCTCGTCCCACGACGGCGTGAGCGTCAGGTCGTCGAGCGTCGTCTCCGCCGGAACCGTCGCCGCGATCGACGAGGTCGCCAGGGCGTCGACCTTGTCGCCGTCGCTCGATAGGCTCACCTCGGCCGACCCCACGACGTCGCCCACGGCAACGACGTCACCGGTCCTCCACGCGCCGAAGCCCCACTCGAGAAGCGAGCGCATGTCGTAGAAGTTGCTCGTCACGCCCTCGGCGTCGGCGTCCATCGGGGCGCCGAGCACCACGCCCACCAGGGTCCTTCCATCCCGCTGGGCCAGGGTGATCAGGCACCGGCCGCCCTCCAGGGTCGTACCGGTCTTGCTCGCGACGACCGTGTCGCCCATGTAGACGGGGCTCTCGGGGTCGAGCAGCGTGTCGGTGCTCTCGAGGGTGCGCGCGGGGTTCTGGCTCGTCTCTGGCAGATTCCAGCTCTCGCTGCCCGCGATCTCCTCGAACTCGGGATAGGCGAGCGCCGCCTCGAAGATGCGAACGAGGTCGCGAGCCGTGGAGTAGTGGTTGTCATCGTGCAGGCCGCAGGGGTTGGCGAAGTGCGTCCCCTCGCAGCCGAGCTGCGCCGCGCGCTCGTTCATCATGTCCACGAAGGCATGCCAGTCCCCGCCGCCGACGAAGCGGGCCAGGACGTAGGAGGCGTCGTTGCCCGAGGGAACGAGCAGGCAGGCGAGAAGGTCGCGGACGGTGAGCGTCTCCCCCACCTTGAGGCCGGCGATCGAGCTGTCCCAGGTGACCTCGTCGAGGTCGCCCTCCTCCACGGTCACCTCGGCGTCGAGGTCGGCGTTCTCGAGCACCACGAGCGCCGTCATGACCTTCGTGAGGGAGGCGGGGTAGGCCCGCTCGTCGGCGCCCACCTCGTAGAGCGTCGTGCCCGTCTCGCGCTCGACGAGCAGGGCCTTGGACGACGTGAGCGTCGGCGGCTCGGCGGCGGAGTACGCGGTCTGCGCGGCCTCCTCCGCCAGGGCGGGAAGCGGCTCCGCACCCGCGGCAAGGACGAGGGCGAGGACAAGGACCAGCGACGCGGAGACCGCGCGCAGACGACGGGTCAGACCCTTCACGGGAGCCTCCTATCCGACGAGGGCGAACCAGGCGATCACGGCGACGCCGAGCACGATGCGGTACCAGCCGAAGGGCTTGAAGTCGTGGCGGCGCACGAACTCCATGAGGAAGCGGATGACGGCGAGCGAGACCAGGAACGCGACGACGCACCCGACGCCGAGGATCGAGGCCTCCGTGCCCGAGAGGGCGTTGCCGGCCAGGAAGTACTTCACGAGCCGCAGGCCGCTCGCACCCACCATGACGGGGATCGCGAGGAAGAACGTGAACTCGGCGACCACCGTGCGCTTGCAGCCGAGAATGAGGCCGCCGATGATCGTGGAGCCCGAGCGCGAGGTGCCCGGCACGATGGACAGCACCTGGAACAGGCCGATTCCGATGGCCGTCTTCCAGTCGAGCTCCTCGAGCGTCTGGACGCGCGCATCGGCGTCGGCGAGCTCCGAACGGGTGAGCTGCGCAGAGGCGCCCGGCGCGAAGTGGCGCCCGTGGGACGCGCCCCCGCGCTCCTCGAGCGCGCGGTCCGCCCGGCGCTCGCGCATGGTCTCGATGACGATGAACGCGATGCCGTAGACGATGAGCGCGGCGGCGATCACGAAGGGACTGCCGAGGTTGGCCTCCATCCAGTCGTCGATGGGGATGCCAATGACAGCAGCGGGCACGCAGGCCACGATGGTCTTTGCCCACAGGAGCCACGTGTCGCGCTTCTCGCCCGAGCTCTTGCTCGGGGAGAAGGGATTCAACCGATGGAAGAACATCGCGCAGACGGCGAGAATCGCGCCGAGCTGGATGACGACGAGGAACATGTTCCAGAAGTCCTCCGACACGTCCATGCTGAGGAACTGGTTGAGCAGCAGCATGTGACCGGTCGAGGAAATGGGCAACCACTCGGTTATGCCCTCGACGACGCCGTACACCGCCGCCTTGATAAGCTCAATGAGATTCATGGCCTCCCTCTCGCCAGACAACCTTTTTATATTCTCTCATCGTGGACGACCGACGCCGGCGCATGCCCGCCGCCACCGAAAAACTATGCCGCTGGGCGAGTCGAGCTGCACAAAGACGAATCTTGGGGCATAAGGAAGAAAGCCTGCAGCAGGTGACCTCATGCGGAAGGGAGCTATCATGGCCGAAGCCACCACCTCGTATCAAGACCTTGGTTACGACAGGATCTTCGTCTCCCTTGACGGTTCGGACGAGCAGGGCAAGGTGCTCGACCGCGCCATCGTCATGGCGGCGAACGACAACGCCGAGCTCTACATCGGGCACGTGATCGACTCCACGGCGCTCGAGGCGGCTGGCACCTTCCCCGTGGACATCGTGCCGTCGCTCGAGCAGACCTTCCGCGACTCCATAGCCGACAAGGTCCGTGACGCCGAGGCCATGCCGGGGATCAAGAAGGTCGAGGTGCTCGTCCGCTCGGGGCGCATACGCGAGACCCTCAAGGACGAGATGCTCGACGTCATCCAGCCCGACCTCGTCATCTGCGGCGCGCGCGGGCTCTCCTCGATCAAGTACGCCATCCTCGGCTCCATCTCCACCTTCCTCACGCGCAACACGGACTGTGACACGCTGATCATCAAGTAGCCGCCCCGCAGCGCCCGTCTCACTCGTCGGCCCCGTCGCCCTCCCGCGGCGGGGCCGACTCATGCAGAAACGGTGAGCCGTGACCCCAAACGATAGAATAGGAAAGTCTGTACGCTCGCATGACCGTCTCGCGCGGCCGCCAGAACACGGAGGATCTCTAACGTGACAGCAGGTAAACGCACCCGAACGAAGGCCCTTGGCGTTTTTTTCGCCGGCCTCCTCTCCTGCGCCCTGAGCCCGGCCCTCCTGCAGCCCGAGACGGCATATGCGGACCCGATCAGCGAGCTCCAGCAGATCCAGGAGCAGATCCAGCAGAACAACGCCGACTACGAGGCGGCGACCGAGCAGGTCAACAAGCTCCAGGAGCAGATCGACGACAACGAGGGCCGCATCGCACAGATCGAGGCGGAGCTCCCGGCCGCACAGGAGCGCGCGGCCAACTCCATGCGCACCCTCTATAAGATGCAGCAGAGCTCGGGCGGCCTGGTCGACCTGCTGCTCGCCTCCGACGACTTCTACGACCTGCTCGCCACCATCCAGTACCTCGACGTCATCCAGGAGCACAGCACGGGCGCCGTCGACGAGCTCGTCTCCCTCGAGAGCGAGCTGGAGATGACGCGCGCCAGCCTCAGCTCCCAGATCCAGGAGGCCGAGGAGCAGCAGTCCGAGGCCGAGAGCGCCCTCGCCGGAGCGAACGCCGCGCGCGCCAGCCTCGAGGCGGAGATCGCCGCCCAGGCGGCGGCCGAGGAGGCCGAGCGCCAGGCGGCCATCGAGGCGGCCGAGAAGAGCAAGGGCGAGACGTTCACCACCGAGTCCGGCAACCAGGCGACCGTGGAGGCGCCCGAGGCCGAGGAGCCCGCCCCCGACGAGGACGAGACGAACAACGGCAACAGCGGCAACGGCGGCACCACCTCCACGGGCGGGGTGGACTGGAACGTCGACCGCGAGACCTTCATCAGCACCTGGTCGGCGCGCATCGACGCCTACCTCGCCGGCTCCCCGCTCGCCGGACAGGGCCGGACCTTCGCCGAGGCGGCGTGGGAGTACGGGGTCGACCCGCGCTTCTCGCCCGCCATCTCGATGATCGAGAGCACCCAGGGCCGCTACTGCTTCCTCCCCCACAACGCCTGGGGATGGGGCAGCTCCAGCTGGAGCAGCTGGGAGGAGGCCATCTGGGATCATGTGGCCGGTCTCGCCATCGGCTACGGCGGCCAGCTCACCTACGCCGGCGCCCATAAGTACTGCCCGCCCAACGCCGACTTCTGGTACGCCGGCGTCAAGGCCAACATGGAGCGCATCTAGCGGGCGGGGTCCACTTCCCGGACCGCACCCCTACGCCGTGAGATAGACCATCACGATGATGAGGGCAAAGCCCACGATCTCCGCGGGCGAGAAGGGCGTGGCGAGCCACACGACCGTGGCGATGGTCGCCGTGACGGGCTCGATGGTGCCGAGCAGGCTCGCGCGCATGGAGCCGGCGTCCTTGACGCCCTGCAGGTAGAGCGCGTAGGCGCCAAACGTCCCCACCACCACGCACAGCGCCAGCACCGCCAGCGCGGCGCCGTCGAGCGCGGGCATGTGCTCCCAGGGCCGATACCAGAGGGAGAGCGCGACGCCCGAGAAGAGAAACGCCAGGCCGTTCACCGTGAAGTTGCCCCAGCGCGCCATCGGCGCCGCCGGGAGGATCGAGAGGCACGCCGCGGCGGCGGCACACCCCAGGCCCCACGCCAGGCCCTCCGGCGGCAGGTTGAGCTGGCCCGGGTTGCCGCCCGTGGCAACGAGGTAGGTGCCTACCAGCGCGAGCACCACACCGAGAAGCTCCCGGCGGCGGGGCCTGCGGCGCATCTTCAGGCACACGTAGACGAGCACGAGCACCATGCCCAGGCTCTGCATGATCGTGGCCGTTGCCGAGTTGGTCCAGTCGATCGCCTCGAGGTAGGCGACCTGCGAAAAGAGGATGGCGGCAAAGCTCACGCCGAGGATCTGCAGCAGGCCGCTCGGGCTCCTCAGCACACCCGTCAGCTGCTCGCGCCCCTGCGCCGTGACGGCGGCCGCGGCGAGAAAGAGCCAGCAGGCCGTGAGCTCGCGCAGGCACACCAGCCAGAGCGGGTCGATCGCATACGTGTCCATCAGCCACTTGGACACGGTCCCGTTGAGTCCCCAGAACGTGCCACCCACGAGCGTCGCCACGATACCGCGCCGAATGCGCCGCCTCTGCTCGTCGTCCTTCTCGCCCATGCGCCCCCCTTCACAACGGTCGATAGCCTACCACGGCCCGCCTGCGCTATGCTCGACCCTGTGAGAACAACGTCAAGGAGAAGAAACATGGCCGAGAAGAACTTCGTCGAGCCGCGCGCCGAGCTTGCCGTGGGCACCTGTCACGCCGGCTTCACCGTCACCTCCGTCGAGCCGATCGCCGAGCTCTCCGGCTGCGCCTACGTCATGCGCCACGACGTCACCGGCGCCCGCGCCCTGTGGCTGGCGTGCGCGGACGTGAACAAGGCCTTTGCCATCAGCTTCAAGACCCCGCCCGCGGACGACACGGGCGTCTTCCACATCCTGGAGCACTCGGTGCTCTGCGGGTCGGACCGCTACCCGGTGAAGGAGCCCTTCGTCAACCTGCTCAAGACGAGCATGCAGACGTTCCTGAACGCGCTCACCTTCCCCGACAAGACCATGTATCCCGTGGCCTCGACCAACACGACCGACCTCGAGAACCTGATGAGCGTCTACCTCGACGCCGTGCTGCATCCGGCGATCTGGCATCGCAGGCGCATCTTCGAGCAGGAGGGCTGGCACCTGGAGGCCGATAAGGACGGCGCGCTCAGCTACAACGGCGTGGTCCTGAACGAGATGAAGGGCGCGCTCTCCGACCCCGACGACGTGCTCTATCAGGCCCTCACGCGCGCGCTCTTCCCCAACACCTGCTACAGCTTTGAGTCCGGCGGCAACCCGCGCGCGATTCCCACCCTCACCTACGAGGCATTCCTCGACAGCCACGCGCGCCACTACACCCCGTCCAACGCCTACGTCTTCCTCTACGGCGACCTGGACGTGGACCGCGAGCTCGCCCTCGTGGACGAGGCCCTGCGCGGCGCTGCCGGGCGCGGTGCGGGCGCGCCCAACCCGCTGGCGCTCCAGGCTCCTGTGCGAGCGGACAGGACCACGGTGCGCATGGCAACGGCGCCGAGCAACTCCGAGGTCGGCCTCTCCTACGTGATCGGGACCGCGGCAGACCGCACCCGCGTGCTCGCGGCGGACGTGCTCCTCGACGCCCTCTGCGGCTCCAACGAGGCGCCGCTCAAGCGACGCGTGCTCGACGCCGGCCTCGCCGACGACTTCTCCGCCACCCTCATCGACGGCGTGCTCCAGCCGCAGGCCATGTTCTGCCTGCGCGGCCTGCGTCCCGGCGCGGGCGAGAAGTTCCGTGCGCTCGTGGAGTCCACCTGCGCCGAGCTCGCCGAGTCGGGCATCCCGCGCGACAAGCTCGAGGCGTCGCTCGCGCAGGCCGAGTTCAACCTGCGCGAGGGTGACTGGGGCGGCTATCCCGACGGCGTGGCGCTCGCCATGCAGGCGATGTCGAGCTGGCTCTACGACGACGGGCGACCGGTCGACTACCTGCGCTACGAGGACGCGCTCGCCGAGCTCAAGCGCGGGCTCGACGAGGGGCTCTTCGAGCAACTGCTCCGCGAGCTCGTCTGCGAGAGCGCGCACTGCGCCGAGGTCGAGCTCGTCCCCGTCGAGGAGGGCGGTGACGCCGACGAAGAGGCGGCCGAGCTGGCGCGCCTGCGCGAGACCATGAGCGAGGGCGACCTCGTTGCCGTCCGCGAGGAGGTGGCGGCGCTGCGCGCCGAGCAGGAGGCGCCCGACGCGCCCGAGGCGCTCGCGACGCTCCCCCAGCTCAAGGTCTCCGACATCGGCCCCGCCCCCGCCGAGCCGCCAACGCTCACGGTCGACGCGCCGCTGCCCTGCGTCGCCCACGAGCTCGAGACCCACGGCATCGACTACGTTTACCACTACTTCGGCATGGGCTGCCTCGCGTTTGACGAGCTGCCCTACGTCGGCGTGCTCACCGAGCTCCTCGGCAGGCTCGCGACCGCCCGCCACAGCGCCTCAGAACTGGACACCATCGTGGAGACCAGGCTCGGCGGCCTCGACTTCTTCCTCGAGACGCACACACGCGACGACGACCTCTCCTTCGCGGCGCCGGCGCTCGTCGTGGGTGCCTCTGCCCTCTCCGAGAAGGTCGACGCGCTCCACGAGCTCCCGCGCGAGGTCTGGGCAGAGACGGACTTCACCGACCTCGCCCGCATCCGCGACATCCTGACGCAGCGCAGGGTCGCGCTCGAGCAGTACTACCTGAGCTCGGGGCATTCCGCGGCACTCGGCCGCACGAGCACGTACTTCTCGGCCGCGGCGCTCGTCTCGGGCGCGATGGGCGGGCTGGACTACTACCTCTTCCTGCGCGAGCTGCTCGAGCACTGGGACGAGCGGGCGCCGGAGCTGCCCGCACTTCTCGCCGGCCTCGCGCGGCGCATCTTCACGGCGGACGACGTCGTCGTGAGCTTCACCGGGCCCGCGGCCGATCGCGACCGCTTCTGGGAAGCCGGCGGAACGCTCGGCCTGAGCGCGGACGCCAGTCGCACGGAGCGCCTGGTCGTACCTGCGACCAGCCCGCGCAGGGAGGCCTTCGTGATTCCCTCGGACGTCGCCTACGTCGCCCGGGCGTCCGCCCCCTCCGCCGCTGACACGGGCAGCGTCGGCACCTGGCAGGTCGCCACGCGCGCCCTCTCCTACGACTACCTCTGGAACGAGGTCCGTGTGAAGGGCGGTGCGTACGGCGTCGGCTTCAAGCACTCAACCGAG
This sequence comes from uncultured Atopobiaceae bacterium, assembly GCA_963928085.1. Classification (GTDB taxonomy): domain Bacteria; phylum Actinomycetota; class Coriobacteriia; order Coriobacteriales; family Atopobiaceae; genus Thermophilibacter. The sequence continues at coordinate 248,483 of CAWVDR010000001.1, read as the reverse complement.
GGACTGAGGCAGTTCTGGTCGTATCGAGACCCGTCCGTCAACGCCACGCTCGACCGCTATGACGCGGCGGCGGGCTGGCTCGCGGGCTGGGAGCCCGGCGACGGCGAGCTCGACGGCTATATCGTGGCGACGGTCGCCGGCCACGATGCCCCGGTGAAGCCCCGTCAGCTCGCACGGCGCCAGGACGTGGCACGCTTCGACGGCCGGCCGGCGGGCTGGCGCGACGCGGTGCGCGAGCAGGAGCTCTCCACGACGGCGGACGACCTGCGCTCGCTCGCGGCGGCGCTCGCCGACACGGACGCGGCAAGCGGCATCTGCGTCTTCGGCGGGCGCGAGGCCATCGAGTTGAGCGGCGTCGCCTTCGACTCCGTCACCGAGCTCTGCTAGTCCAAGAATCGCCGCCCTTGTCGCCAGTCCTTCTAGAAAATGAGGGGCTTGTCGACATTGCGTCTTAAAATGCGGGGGCTTGTCCTCTCGAGTGGGTTGCTCTTCTACGTTTTGGGGACCTTGCACGGCAAAACGTACTGTTTGCTGTGCAAGGTCCTCGATTCTTAGAAGCCGCCATAACAAGGGGGGGTGCGGACGAAAAGTTGGACCCTCGCGGGTCCGGAACGGAGGTCCGCATGCACGACGGGGACGAGGTCGGCCTGGTCCTGCTCGCGCGGGAGGAGGGGATGACGCTCCGGGAGGCGGCGGAGCTCGCCGGCGTCCCCCTCAGCACCGCCGGCGCGTGGGCCGCCGGCCTCCTGCCGAGGAGCTACACGGGCGCGCCGTGGGGCTCCGGTAGGATGGGCGGCGACACCACCGACGGAAGGGCGGCGCGCATGTCCGAGAAGGGGCTGTACGACCCGCCGGCGACCGGGCCCCTCGCGGGGCTGGCGCCGGCGCAGATAGAGAACCTGCTGCTCAGGGCGGTGTTGGCCGACCTAAAAGCGGGAGGGTGGGACCCGGCTTCGATCTCGAACAGGAGCAAGTGCGAGCTCGGCGAGAGATTGAGGCGGGAGACAGGCCTGCCCCTCCGCTCGATCACCGGTTTCTTGAGGATATCGAGGAGCTCCTATGAGTACCACCGCTCGCGCCTGGGCCTCGACAGGGACGCGGCCCTCAGGCCGCTCGTGAGGGAGGCGTTCGAGGCGGGCCGGGGCCGCTACGGCTACCGGCGCGTGCACGCCGAGCTGCGCCGCCGCGGGGTCGTCGCCTCCGAGAAGCGCGTGAGGCGCGTGATGCGCGAGGAGGGCCTCGCGGCCCGTCGGCCGCGCCGGCGGCGCTACAGCTCCTACGCCGGCGAGGAGGGGCTGCGCTCCGCGCCGAACCTGCTGCTCGCCGAGGGCACGTCGGACTCCCACGACTTCTCGGCGGCCCGGCCCGGCGAGGTGCTGGTCACCGACATCACCGAGTTCAGGCTCCCCGACGACGCCCGCAAGGTCTACCTGTCGCCCGCCATCGACCTCTACGACGGCGACGTCGCGGCGTTCTCCTGCGGCACCAGCCCCTCGAAGGCGCTCGTCGCCGAGATGCTGGAGGGCGCCGTGGCCGCGACGGGCGGCGGGTTCACGCTGCACTCCGACCGCGGCTGGCACTACCGCACCCCCGACTGGGTCGCGGGCTGCGAGGCTGCGGGCGTGACCAGGTCGATGTCGCGGAAGGGCCACTCGCCGGACAACGCCGCGTGCGAGGGCTTCTTCGGCAGGCTCAAGGTCGAGTTCTTCCACGACCGCGACTGGCGCGGCTGGACCGCGGAGTCGTTCATCGAGGAGCTGTCCGGCTACGTCCGCTGGTACCGCGAGGGGCGCCTCAAGGCCTTCGACGAGGGCGGCGCGACGGCGTACGACACGATCAGGGGCCGCAGGGGGCGGCTCGGGCTGACCGCCTAGGCCGGTCCAAGAAAATGTCCGCACCCCCGGGCGGTGATTCTTAGAAGGGCAGCCGACAAGGACGACGATTCCTAGGCTCGATCCGCGCCGTCGAAGAACCCGAGCCGCACGCACGCGTTCCAGATCCCGTCCGCGTCAACGTCATCGGTCACATACGTTGCCGCGGCACGGGCGTCGGCGCCGCCGTTGCCCATGGCCACGGACGTCCCCACCGCACCGAACATGTCCACGTCGTTGCCGCCGTCGCCAAAGGCCACGCACTCCTCGGGCGTCAGGCCCAGCTCGTCCATCACGATCCGCACGCCCGCGTCCTTGCCTCCCGCGTCCGGCATGCCGTCCACAAAGAGGTCGCTCCAGCGCGTGGTCTTGACGTGGGCGGTCCGGTCCAGCAGCAGGTGCTCCTCCCCCGGGGCGAGAAACACGTTGAGCTGGTAGACGTCATGCTCGAGCGCCTGCTCGACGGGAGCGAGCTCGAAGTGGTTGTGCGTGAGCGCCTCCATGGCACGGGTGAGCTCGTTGGCACCGCTCAGATACATCCGGTCGCGCTCCATGAACAGGCACTCGAAGGCGCCCCGCTCGACCTGACGCACAACGGACGCAACGTCCTCGGGGTCGAGCGGGTTGGAGTGCACCACGCGGTCCCCGACCTCCACCAGCTGACCGTTGAAGGTCACGGCCGCGTCGAAGGCGGTGAGGTCGATCTTGTCCAGGAGGTAGTGGGTCCGGCCGGTCGCCAGCACCAGTGCGATCCCCGAATCGCGAAGGCGCGCGAGCGCGGCGACGGCGGAGTCGGGCACGCGGTTCTGCGCGAGGCTCAGCAGCGTCCCGTCCACGTCAAAGAAGGCGGCGCGCACCCTCGCGGGGGCCTTCCAGGCGCCCCGTTCCGCAGGGGCCGTCACTGAATCCCTGCCGCGGCGATGGCCGCGACAACCTCGCGCAGCTCCTCGGGCGGCATGACGAGCGCCATGCGCACGTAGCCCTCCCCCGACGGGCCAAAGCTCGCCCCCGGCGTCACGATCACGCCGGCGCGCTCCATGAGCTCCAGCACGAAGGCCGCTGAGTCCGTGCGGCCGCCGGGCAGCTTGGCCCACACGAACATCGAGCCGTGTGCGTTGGGCCGCTCCCAGCCGATGGCCTCGAGGCCGTCGCAGAGGGCGTCGCGGCGCTCCTGGTAGAGCATGCGCTGGCGCTCCACCTGCTCGCGCGGCCCCGTGAGCGCCGCGATGGCGGCGTCCTGCTCGGGATAGAACATGCCAAAGTCGATCTGCGAGCGCAGCTTACGCGCGGCGGCCACCACGTCGGGCCGTCCCACGAGGAAGGACAGGCGCGCGCCCGTCACGTTGAAGGACTTGGAGAGCGAGAGGAACTCCACGCCCACCTCGAGCGCTCCGGGGTACGACAGGAACGAGCCGCCGGCCGGCCCGTCGTAGACGATGTCCGAGTAGGCGTTGTCATGGATGACAATGAGGTCGTGCTCGCGCGCAAAGGCGATGACCTCCTCGTAGACCTCCGGCGTGCCCACCGATCCCACCGGGTTGGCGGGAAGCGAGACGATGAGGTACTTCGCCGCGTCCGCCACCTCGGCGGGCACGTCCGCCAGATGCGGCAGGAAGTCATGCTCGGCCGTGAGGCGGTAGTAGTAGGGACGGGCGCCGGCGAGCAGCGTCGCGTTCTGGAAGACCGGGTAGCACGGGTCGGGCACGAGGGCCACGTCGCCGGGGTCCACGAGGGCCGAGCACACGTGGACGAGGCCCTCCTGGGTGCCGCGGCAGCTCATCACCATGTCGCGCGTGATGCCGGCCACGCCGTAGCGGCTCTCGTAGTAGGCGCCCACGGCATCGAGCAGCTCGTCCTTGTCGTGGAGCGAGTACTTCCAGTTGGCGGGGTCGGCCGCGCTCGCGCGCAGCGCCTCCACCACATGAGCGGGCGGCTCGAAGTCGGGCGTGCCCACGGAGAGGTCAAAGACCCTGCGGCCCGCGGCCTCCAGCTCCCTGCGCTTTGCGTTGAGCGCGGCGAACACCTCGTCGCCGAACAGTTCCAGTCTCTTGGAGAACTCCATGACTCCCCTCTCGTCATCCGTCCCCTTCACTCTATCCCATGGGCGGTCTCAACCGTTTGGCAAGCCGCCCGCGGAAACACCGCCGACAATTTAAGGAAAGCTTTTTTGACCCTCATTTTTGCTAGCTGCGGCGATATGGGTTATCAACAGCATCTCATGTGTTTTCGACCACTTGTCAACAACATCTAGTAGTATTTGTCGGTCAAAACCACTAGCAGTTGTGCCATAGTTGTCCTTGCACACACTATTGGGTACCCATGGCGCGCCCCGGCGGCGCGCCTCTTTAGCGAAAGGGCGGCGCAGCATGAAGATCATCAAGCGGAACGGCTCGGAGGTCGCCTTCGACATCTCGAAGATCGAGAACGCCATCCGCGCAGCCAACGCCGAGGCGTCCGCCAGCGAGCGCCTCACCGAGCGCGAGATCAAGTTCGCCTCCCTGAACGTCACCGACGAGTGCATGGAGGCCGGCCACACGGTCACGGTCGAGGAGGTCCAGGACCTCGTCGAGGACCAGCTCATGGGTCTGCACCACTTTGAGGTGGCGCGCAAGTACATCATCTACCGCTACGTGCAGAACCAGAAGCGCCACAAGAACACGACCGACGACAAGATCCTCGCCCTCATCGAGTGCAACAACGAGGAGGTCAAGCAGGAGAACTCCAACAAGAACCCCACGGTCGTCTCCGTCCAGCGCGACTACATGGCCGGTGAGGTCTCCAAGGACCTCACGATGCGCGAGCTGCTCCCCGCCGAGGTCGTGGAGGCCCACAACGAGGGCATCATCCACTTCCACGACTCGGACTACTTCGCGCAGCACATGCACAACTGCGACCTCGTGAACCTCGAGGACATGCTGCAGAACGGCACGGTGATCTCCGGCACGCTCATCGAGCGCCCGCACAGCTTCTCCACCGCCTGCAACATCGCCACGCAGATCATCGCGCAGGTGGCTTCCTGCCAGTACGGCGGCCAGTCCATCTCGCTCACCCACCTCGCGCCGTTCGTCGACGTCTCGCGCCAGAAGATCCGCCGCCAGGTGGAGGCCGAGATGGAGGTCATCGGCGTGGACCCGGGCGAGGAGAAGATCGCGGAGATCGTGGAGAAGCGCGTGCGCGAGGAGATCGCCCGCGGCGTCCAGACCATCCAGTACCAGGTCGTCACCCTCATGACCACCAACGGCCAGGCGCCGTTCATCACGGTCTTCATGTACCTCAACGAGGCCAAGAACGAGCGTGAGAAGGCCGACCTCGCCATGTGCATCGAGGAGATGCTCAAGCAGCGCTACGAGGGCGTCAAGAACGAGGAGGGCGTCTGGATCACGCCGGCCTTCCCGAAGCTCATCTACGTGCTCGAGGAGGACAACGTCCGCGAGGGCACCCCGTACTTCTACCTCACCAAGCTCGCGGCCAAGTGCACGGCCAAGCGCATGGTGCCGGACTACATCTCCGAGAAGAAGATGAAGGAGTACAAGCTCTCCAAGGGCGAGACCGAGGGCAACGGCGACTGCTACACCTGCATGGGCTGCCGCTCCTTCCTCACGCCCGACCGCTCCGGCAACGGCTTTGACAACGTGTCCAACGCCGGCAACTGGGAGCCGGGCAAGCCCAAGTACTACGGTCGCTTCAACCAGGGCGTCGTGACCATCAACCTCGTGGACGTGGCGCTCTCCGCCAACCACGACATGGACAAGTTCTGGGAGATCTTCGACGAGCGCCTGGAGCTCTGCCACCGCGCGCTTCGCTGCCGCCACGAGCGTCTGCTCGGCACCACCTCCGACGCCGCCCCGATCCTGTGGCAGTACGGCGCCCTCGCGCGCCTCAAGAAGGGCGAGAAGATCGACAAGCTGCTCTACGGCGGCTACTCCACGATCTCCCTCGGCTACGCGGGCCTCTACGAGTGCGTCAAGGCCATGACCGGCCACAGCCACACCGACGAGGAGGCCACGCCGTTCGCGCTCGCCGTCATGCAGCGCATGAACGACAAGTGCGCCGAGTGGAAGGCCGCGGAGAACATCGACTACTCGCTCTACGGAACGCCGCTCGAATCCACCACCTACAAGTTCGCCAAGTGCCTCCAGCGTCGCTTTGGCATCATCCCGGGCATCACGGACAAGGGCTACATCACCAACAGCTACCACGTCCACGTGACCGAGGAGATCGACGCCTTCACCAAGCTGCGCTTTGAGTCCGAGTTCCAGCGCCTCTCCCCCGGCGGCGCCATCTCCTACGTGGAGGTCCCGGACATGCAGGACAACCTCGAGGCCGTCATCTCCGTCATGCAGTACATCTACGACCACATCATGTACGCCGAGCTCAACACCAAGAGCGACTACTGCCAGGTGTGCGGCTACGACGGAGAGATTCAGATCGTGGAGGACGACGGCAAGCTCGTGTGGGAGTGCCCGCACTGCCACAACCGTGACCAGTCCAAGATGAACGTCGCTCGTCGCACCTGCGGCTACATCGGCACCCAGTTCTGGAACCAGGGCCGCACCGAGGAGATCAAGGACCGCGTGCTGCACCTGTAGGGGCTTCGACGCGGACCCCAGGCGATGAGGTCCGGCGCTCAGACAGCTTTGCTACGCAAGGAACTCGCGGCGGACCTCATCTCCTGGGGTCCGCCGCGAGCCGTCTCGGGACGAGGTTTTTCTCGACAAGGGAAACGGAATGAACTACGCGAACATCAAGTACTGCGACATCGCCAACGGGCCGGGCGTGCGCACCACGCTCTTTGTCTCCGGGTGCCGCCTGCACTGCCCCAGCTGCTTCAACGAGGAGGCGTGGGACTTCGATGCGGGCGAGCCGTTCACGGACGAGGTTGCCGCCCAGATCATGGACTCGATGGACGTGCCCTACGTGGGCGGCCTCACCATCCTCGGCGGCGAGCCGATGGAGCCCGAGAACCAGCAGGGGCTCGTGGGCTTTCTCGAGGCGGTGCGCGAGCGCTTTGGGGACGACAAGTCCATCTGGCTCTTCTCGGGCCACACGTGGGATCAGCTGGCGCCCGGCGGCGCCTGGAACCTGGGCGACGTGACCGACCGCCTGCTCGACACGCTCGACGTGCTCGTTGACGGGCCCTTCGTGCAGGACCTCCACGACATCACGCTGCGCTTCCGCGGCTCCTCCAACCAGCGCCTTATCAACGTGCGGGCCACGCTCGAGTCCCCGGGTGACGACGTTGTCTGGTGGGAGGACGAACCCATCTTTTCGACGCACACCATGGAGTGACGGCGCCGCCGAACCCGATGCCTGCGCCCGACCGTCCACGGGCCAAACCAGACCGCGCACGAACTCGTCGTGGCACGATCGCGCGTTTGCGACGCGCCTGAGCTTGACGCGCAGCGTGGTGCACGCCAAGGGACAGCCTGCTGAACGCGCCGCCTGATAACCTCCTTCGCACGGCGACCGAAGGAGGGAACATGAGGACCATCGGAGAGGTCTTTGAGAACGCGAGCGCACCCTACTCGCACATGAGCGACGCGGATGCCCGCCTCTTCTACTCGACCATGAACGCCCTGCTCGTCTACACGAACGAGCGGCTGCACGTGGTGGCGCCCCAGCGCCTGAGGGAGCGTCCCGAGAACCCCGATATGCTCTACGAGAACGGCGCCCAGGTGGCAGAGGCGCTCTGGCGCCATCGCGCGTTGATCGAGGACTTCGTGCGTGACAACCCCCTCGGCCTCTCGAGGCGCCAGCTCGAGGTCGCGCGGCCGTGGCGGGGCGCGCTGCGCGACATGTTCACCGTCGTTGACGCAAACGAGGACCGAGCGATCTACATGAACCAGGATCGCCTCTTCGTGGTCGGCGCGATGCAGGACCCCGCCGACGCGCACGTGCACCACATCCCGTCGCTCATGCTCCTCACCCTGCTGCCGTTCAAGGGCGGCATCGTGACGGACGGCAAGACGCTGCACCTCTCGCCCCGGCCCGCGCCATGGGCCGTGCCGCTCATCACCGAGCAGATCGCAGGGCTCGCCGCGCAGCGACCCATCGCCTCCTCCCGTCAGCTTACGAACTACACGCGGGACATCCCGGACGATGAGAATCGCGTCACCGAGCGCTTCCAGCGCATCGTCGACCGAGGGTTCGCGAGCGGCGAGCTTGCCTAGGTCCCCTAGAACGCATGCTCTCGGAGGCGTCCAAAGGCCTCCTGTACGCGGGAGAGCGGCAGGGCGAGGTTCATGCGGATGTGGCACGGCCCGTTGAAGGCGCGACCGTCCTGCCAGTACACGCCCACGCGCCAGCCCGCGCGCAGGAGGTCGTCGATCGTCCTCCCGCTCTTCTCGCACCATGCCGAGCAGTCCAGGAAGAGCATGTAGGTACCCTCCGGGCGAAAGACGCTCACGCAGTCAATGTTCTTCTCGATGAAGTCGCACGCCCAGTCGACGTTGCCGGCAATGACCTGGTTGAGCTCGTCGGCCCAGACGCGGCCCGCGGTGCCGTAGGCGCCGATGAGCGCGTGCTGAGAGAGCACGTTCATGCTGTTGTAGTGAGTCTTCGTCCCCTTGGACGTCACGCGGTCGCGCAGGTAGTCGTCATAGATGACGTGATAGCTGCCAATGAGGCCAGCGAGGTTGAAGGTCTTGCTCGGCGCATAGAGGGCAACGGTGCGGCGGCGCGCGTCATCGGAGACGCTCTGCGTGGGGACATGCGTGAGGCCGGGCCGCACGATGTCTGACCAGATCTCATCGGAAATGACAATGCAGTCGTACTTCTCGAAGAGCGCCATCGCCCGCTCGATCTCCCAGCGCTGCCACACGCGCCCGCAGGGATTGTGCGGCGAGCAGAAGATCGCCACGTGTATATGGTCCTCGGCAAGCCGGCGCTCCATGTCCTCGTAGTCCATGCGCCAGACGCCCCGCTCGTCGCATGCGAGCGGCGAGTGGACGATGCGGAAGCCGTTGTCCTCCAGGCTGTGCGTGAAGCCAATGTAGGTAGGGCTGTGTACGAGGACGGGGTCGCCGGGCGCGGCGAATGCGCTCACCGTGGAGACGACGCCCCCGAGCACGCCGTTCTCGTAGCCGATGTAGCGCGGCTCGAGGTCGGGCACTCCCTTACGGTCACGATGCCAATTGATGATTGCCTGATAGTAGTCATCGCTCGGTGAGAAGTACCCAAAGGTCGGATGCTCGAGGCGCTCCTGGATGGCCCGCGTGATCGACGGTGCCACGGGGAAGCTCATGTCCGCCACCCACATGGGGATGGGGTCGAAACCCGCGTCCGGCGCCGGATAACCGGATCCCGGCGCACCAATGGCGTCGAGCGCGAGCGCATCATGGCCGGCACGGTCGAGAATCGAGGTGAAGTCGTAGGTCATGGGCGTCCCTCCAAGGTGCGGCCGCGAGCGAAGGGGCTCGGCAGCCGGCCACCACTGCAAAACTGCCGTTCGTGCAGTATTTTGCTCTTCCGTAAATCAAAACGACCGCTCGTGTAGTGCCTTTTTCGTCCAAAAGCCAGTTTAGGTTTAATTTCTTATAATCTTTCCTGCGGAAACGCCGTCGCGAGTTGACCCGAGCCGCAAATTGCGTCGAAAAAACACCGCACGAGCGACCGTTTTGCTGCTGCGTACGAGAAAATGATGCACGAGCGGCCGTTTTGCACAACCGCCATGCGAGATGCGAAGAGGGGAAGGGGCTTGCCATGAGAGTCGAGCACGTCGCGCTCTACGTCAACGACCTCGAGGGGGCGCGGGACTTCTTTGTCCGCTTCTTTGGCGCTACGGCAAACAAGGGTTACCACAACCCGCGCACGGACTTCCGCTCGTACTTCCTGACCTTCGATGACGGCGCCCGCCTCGAGGTCATGACCAAGCCCAACATGACCGACGCCGAGAAGGACCTCGCACGGACCGGCTGGGCGCACCTCGCCTTCTCCGTCGGCTCCGCCGAGGAGGTCGACCGACTCACCGCCGAGCTCGCCGCAGCGGGCTACGAGGTCGTGAGCGGCCCGCGCACAACCGGCGACGGCTACTACGAGAGCTGCATCCTCGCCCCCGAGCACAACCAGATCGAAATCACCGTCTAACCAAATAATCGGTCACGCCGGCAGACGTGCCGATGCGAGAGGCCCCTGTCCGCGCGCGCAGTTTTTGCGAAGCAAACTGTTTGAGCACGGGGACAGGGGCCTCTCGCCTCCCAGCGCCACGCCTAGCCCAGGGCCTCCACGATCTTGTCGCCCATCGCGGCGGTGCCCAAGACCTTCTCGGCAGGTGTGTTCTCGTCGGCGATGTCCACGGTGCGCCAGCCCTCGTCGAGGACGCGCGTGACCGCGGCGGCCAGCTCGTCGGCGGCCTCGTCCATGCCAAAGCTGTAGCGCAGCATGAGCTCCACGGAGAGGATCTGCGCGATGGGGTTGGCAATCCCCTGCCCCGCGATGTCCGGCGCGGAGCCATGGCTCGGCTCGTAGAGGGCCGTTCCGTCGCCCAGGCTCGCCGAGGCGAGCATGCCGAGCGAACCCGTGAGCATGGATGCCTCGTCGGAGAGGATGTCGCCGAAGGTGTTCTCGGTCACGAGCACGTCGAACTGCGCCGGGTTGGCAATGAGCTGCATCGCGGCGTTGTCCACGTACATGTCCTCGAGCGTGACGTCAGGGTACTCGGCCGCGATGTTGTGTGCCACCTCGCGCCACATGCGGGAGGTGTCGAGCACGTTGGCCTTGTCCACGGAGTGAACCACGCCCCTGCGGCGGCGCGCCGCGTCAAAGGCCCAGCGCACCACGCGGTCGACCTCGTATTCGGAGTACTCCAGGATGTCGCGCGCGTACTCGCCGCGAGTGCCGCCCACGCCGGCGCCCTCGACACCCATCGTGCGCTCGTGTCCGCCAAAGTAGAGGCCACCCGTGAGCTCGCGAACGATGAGCAGGTCAACGCCCGTGAGCACCTCGCGCTTGAGCGTGGAGGCGTCGATCAGCGCGTCGAACATGCGCACCGGCCGCAGGTTGAGGTAGAGGCCCAGCTCCTTGCGAATGGCGAGGAGCCCCTGCTCGGGACGGACGGCGCCCACGCGCGTGTCGGTCCACTTGGGGCCGCCCACCGCGGCGAGCAGGACGGCGTCGGAGGCCTTTGCCGCCTCGAGCGTCTCGGCCGGCAGCGCCGAGATGGGACCGCCCGCGGCCTCGGTGGCGTCGATCGCCGCGCCGCCGATCAGGTGGTCCTCGCAGACGAACTCAACGTCGTACTTCTTGCCCAGCGCGGCGAGGACCTTCTTGCCCTCGGCAATGATCTCGGGGCCGATGCCGTCGCCCGGAAGGGTGCAGACGCGATAGGACGCAGACGCCATGACTAGTTACCGCCCTTCTCGGCCATCACACGCTTGGTGCGCGCGACGAGGCCGCCGTCGTTGATGATCTCCTGGATGAACGGCGGGAACGGCTGCGCCTGGAAGACGGCGCCCGTGGTCTCGTCGGTGATGGTACCGGTGTCCGCGTCCACGGAGACGACGTCCCCCTCGGAGATGGCGTCAACGGCCTCGGGGCACTCGAGGATGGGCAGGCCCATGTTGATCGAGTTGCGGTAGAAGATGCGCGCGAAGCTCTTGGCGATGACGCAGGAGACGCCGGCCGCCTTGATGGCCACGGGGGCGTGCTCGCGGCTGGAGCCGCAGCCGAAGTTCTCGTCCGCGACCACGATGTCGCCCGGCTGGACGCGGCTCACGAACGTGGGGTCGAGGTCCTCGAGGCAGTGCTTGGCGAGCTCGGCCGGGTCCGACGTGTTGAGATAGCGCGCCGGAATGATGACGTCGGTGTCGATGTCGCGCCCGTAGCGGAAGACGGTTCCCTTGAACTGCATCGTTGTCCTTTCTGCCAGGTGCCCGGATCGTGGGACATGCCCCGTGCTCAAACAGCTGCTTCGCAAAACTGCGCGCGGGACATGTCCCACGACCCTGCGCAGCCGAGAAGAACGTGCTGCCGGGAGGGAACCGTCTGACGCGGCTCGCGCCATGCGGGTCCCGCCCCTCTTCGTTGGCGCCATTCTAGCGTCGGGACCGGGGAGCACTTACGTAAAGGGGGACGGGTTCTTCGAGCATTAACGGAACTGCTCTCAGAACCCGTCCGGGGTCAGGCTATGTCAGCGGCACCGTGCCTACGCGAAGGGGTTCTCCGTGGGGTACGGGAGGCTCTTGGGCTGGTTGTAGGCGATGTCCTCGACACCGAGGAAGCGCAGGGCGTCGAAGAGGGCGCGACCGCAGTGGTTGAAGGCCACCGCGCCGTGGTGCGGGTAGCGCTTCTGGATCAGGACGTGGCGGTAGAAGCGGCCCATCTCCGGGATCGCGAAGACACCGCGGCCACCGAAGGAGCAGGTCGTGACCGGCAGGACCTCGCCCTCGGCGACGTAGCTGCGCAGGACGCCGTCGGAGTCGCACTGCAGGCGGTAGAACGTGATCTCGCTCGGGGCAATGTCGGCCTCGAGGGTGCCGCGGGTGAAGTCGGGCTCGGAGCCCTCGGGCTCGAGGAGACGGTGCTGGATGAGCTGGAACTTGACCGCACGGTCGGCGCAGAGCTTGCAGCTCGGGGTGTTGCCGCAGTGGAAGCCCATGAAGGTGTCGGTGAGCTGCCAGTCGTGCTCGAACTTGCCGGCGATCTGCTCCTCGTAGAGGGAGGCGGGCACGGAGTTGTTGATGTCGAGCAAGGTCACGGTGTCATCGGAGGCGCACATGCCGATGTACTCGGAGAGGGCGCCGTAGACGTCGACCTCGCAGGCCACGGGGATGCCGCGGGTGGCGAGGCGGGAGTTCACGAAGCACGGCTCGAAGCCGAACTCCTCCGGGAAGGCCGGCCAGCACTTGTCGGCGAAGGCCACGTACTTGCGGGCGCCCTTGTGCTGCTCGGCCCAGTCGAGCAGGGTGAGCTCGAACTGCGCCATGCGCTCGAGAAGGTCGGGGTAGTAGTTGCCCTCGCCCATCTCGGCGGCCATGTCGGCGCAGACGTCGGCGATGCGCGGGTCGCCCGCGTGGGCCTTGTAGGCGACGAGCAGGTCGAGCTCGGAGTTCTCCTCGATCTCGACGCCGATCTGGTAGAGGCCCTTGATCGGGGCGTTGCAGGCGAAGAAGTCCTGCGGGCGCGGGCCGAAGGTGATGATCTTGAGGTTGCGCACGCCGATGACCACGCGAGCCACGGGCACGAAGTCCTTGATCATCTGGGCGACCTCGGCGGCGGTGCCGACCGGGTAGGCGGGGATGTGGGCGGCGAGGTGACGCATGCCCAGGTTGTAGCTGCAGTTGAGCATGCCGCAGTAGGCGTCGCCGCGCCCGTTCACGAGGTCGCCATCGCCCTCGGCGGCCGCGACGCACATCGCGGGGCCGTCGAACTTCTGGACGAGCAGGGTCTCCGGGGTCTCGGGGCCAAAGTTGCCGAGAAACACGACGAGCGCGTTGGCACCGGCAGCGACGGCCTCGGCGAGCGCGGGCTCGACGTCGGCCTCGGACTCGACGGTCTTCTTCACCTCGACGGCGTCGATGCCGAGCTTGGCCACCTCGGCGGCCACGGCGGCGCGACGACGCTCGGAGAGCTCGATCGGGAAGCAGTCACGCGAGACGGCGACGATGCCAAGCTTCACGTCAGGGATGTTGGGTGACTTGATGGCCATGCTGTTCTCCTCTCCAGAGGGTCCCGACGGGGCGCGGAACCCACCCATTATGCTCACTGTCTAGAGTCGTTTTAATAAACGTTTAGTACCGACAGAAATCTGCGAACGGTCGCATTTCTTGCGCTATCGGCATGTACGACGGGACCTCAGGATTACCTCTGTTTACAAACGTTTATATACTGAGGTGTTGACCTGCAAGAACAAAGGAGAGGGCCTACATACCGGCAATCTCCGAGAAGCTTTCCCTCAACGCTGGGTACATCCCCCGCCACACGCGATAGCGGTCATCGTAAGCGACAGCGAGGTCGCGGTTGGGGACGATGCGCTCCCGTTCTGCCACGATCGCTTCCGAGCAGGAGGCAACGCTCTCGTAGACGCCGGCGGCCACCGCGGCGAGCATGGCGCCACCGTAACCCGGCCCCTGCTCAGTCGCGGGCAGAACGAGCTCGATGCCCAGAATGTCCGCGAGCATCTGCAGCCACGTCGCGCTTCTCGCCCCGCCGCCGCAGACCGTCGAGGAGGAGACGCTCACGCCCAGCGACCGGGCAATCTCCACCGAGTCCCGTACGGCGAACGCCACGCCCTCAAGCACCGCACGCGTCAGATCCGCCCGCGTGGTCGACATGCTCATGCCCACGAGGGCGCCGCGCGCGGTGACGTCGTTGTGCGGCGTGCGCTCTCCCATGAGGTACGGCAGGAAGTACGGGAGGCTGGGATCGGCGGTTTGCACGTCGATATCCTCCTGCTCGGAAGGCATGTCATCCGACCCCAGCACGTCATTCACCCACCAGGCGTTGCAGCTCGCCGCGGAGAGGATGCAGCCCATGAGGTGCCAGGCGCCGTCCGCATGGCAGAAGGAGTGGATGCGGTCCCCGACGCCCGCCGCAAAGCCCGCCGTAGGGATGAAGACCGTACCCGAGGTGCCGAGGCTGATGTTCATCGTACCCGCGCCCACGGCACCCGTCCCAACGGCGGCCGCGGCGTTGTCCCCGGCGCCGGCCGCTACGACCACGCTCGCGGGAAGCCCCAGCTCTGCGGCGACCTCGGGCAGCAGCGTGCCTATCACCTCGTAGCTCTCGTACACCCTGGGCATCTGTGACCCGGTGAGTCCGCAGAGCTCGAGCATCTCATCGCTCCACGTGCGGTGTGCCACGTCGAAGAGAAGCGTTCCGGACGCGTCTGACACGTCGGTCGCATAGACACCCGTGAGCAGGTGATTCAGATAGTCCTTGGGAAGCATGACGTGCGCAATCCGCGCGAAGAGCTCGGGCTCCTCATCGCGCATCCACAGCACCTTGGGCGCGGTGAAGCCCGCATAGGCGATGTTTCCCGTAAGCTCGAGAAGGCGAGCGGTGCCGACGGTCTCGTTGAGATAACGCACCTGCTCGACCGTGCGTCCGTCGTTCCAGAGGATGGCGGGGCGAACTACCTTGTCATCCTCGTCCAGGGCAACGAGGCCGTGCATCTGCCCACCGCACCCGATACCGGCGACCTGGGAGGCGTCAAACCCGGCAAGCAGCTCAGGGACACCCTCGCGCACTGCGCGCCACCAGTCCTCGGGGTTCTGCTGGCTCCAGCCGGGGCGAGGGTACTCAACGTCATAGGACCTGCTGGTGATGTTGAGGATCTTGCCTCGCTCGTCCATGAGCAGGAACTTGCATGCAGACGTACCAAGATCAACACCAATGAAGTACATGGCCCCTCCCCCACGCCGAGGTTCTTCTCAGCCCCATTATGCGCCCTCTCGATAAGAGTCGCACGCCGGTGACGAGCCGCCGTCGCGGGCCACGTGGCCGGACGTCCACCCGATGTGCAGCAGGGAGCCCCCGGTCCTTCTCGCCAGCAAGTTTTTGCGCAGCGAACTGTCTGAGCTGGAGAGAAGGACCGGGGGCTCCCGGACGTGGCCTACAGGTCCGACGGCAGCGCGATGTGGCCCGCGACGGCCGATGCGGCCGCGACGGCGGGACTCGCCAGGTAGACCTCGGACGTGGGGTCGCCCATGCGGCCGACGAAGTTGCGGTTGGTGGTGGAGACGCACTTCTCGCCCGCTGCGAGGATGCCCATGTAGCCGCCCAGGCAGGGGCCGCAGGTAGGCGTGGAGACCACGCAGTGCGCGTTGATGAAGATGTCCATCAGGCCCTCGTGGACGCACTCGAGCCAGACGCCCTGGGTCGCGGGGATGACGATGCAGCGGACGCCGTCGGCGACGGTGCGGCCGCAGAGCACCTCGGCCGCGGCGCGCATGTCCTCGATGCGGCCGTTGGTGCAGGATCCGATGACCACCTGGTCGATCTCGATGTGGCGGCTATCGGCGACCGGATGGGTGTTGCTCGGCAGGTGCGGCCAGGAGACCGTGGGCACGATGTCGGCGGCGTCGATGTGGATGACCTGCTTGTACTGGGCGTCCTCGTCCGGGTGGTACTCGACGAAGGCGCGCTGGGTGCGGCGGCTCACGTACTCGCGGCACTTGTCGTCGACCTCGAAGAGGCCGGCCTTGCCGCCCGCCTCGATGGCCATGTTGGCAATGGTGAGGCGGCCCTCCACGGAGAGCGCCTCGATCGTTGAGCCCGCGAACTCCATGGCGCAGTAGAGCGCGCCGTCCACGCCGATCTTGCCGATGACGTAGAGGATGACGTCCTTGGCGCTGGCGCCCTCGGGGAGCGCGCCGTCCACGACGATGCGGATGGTCTCGGGCACCTTGAACCAGGCGCGGCCAGTGGCCATGCCCACACCGGCGTCGGTTGAGCCCACACCGGTGGAGAAGGCGCCGATGCCGCCATAGGTGCAGGTGTGGGAGTCCGCGCCGATCATGAGGTCGCCGGGGACCACGACGCCGCGCTCGGGGAGCAGCGCGTGCTCGATGCCCATGCAGCCCTGCTCGTAGTAGTGCGTGATCTCGTACTCGTGGGCAAAGTCGCGCGTGACCTTGGTCTGCTCGGCGCTCTTGATGTCCTTGTTGGGGGCATAGTGATCCGGCACGAGGCAGATCTTGTCCTTGTCAAAGACGCCGGCGCCGATCTCGCGCACGGTCTTGATCGCGATGGGGGCCGTGATGTCGTTGGCGAGTACGAGGTCGAGGTCGCACTCGACGAGCTGGCCGGGGACGACCTCCTCGAGGCCCGCGTGGGCGGCGAGGATCTTCTCGGCCATGGTCATGGGACGCGCCATGTTCTTTCCTTTCTTATGATACGAAGGGACAGTCCCTTCGTATCATTTTCCTTCCTTGGAGCGGGCGGTCTGGATCATGCGGTTGATGGCGTTCACGTAGGCCTTGGCGCTGGAGACGATGATGTCATTGTCCGCGCCGCGACCGGTGTAGATCTTGCCGTCCTCGGCCTGGATGCGCGCCGTGACCTCACCGATGGCGTCGATGCCGCGGGTAATGGCCTTGACGGAGAACTCCGCGAGGTCGCCGTGGACCGCCACGACCTTGTCGATGGCCTTGTACGCGGCGTCGACGGGGCCGGAGCCGGTGGCGGCGACCACGTGACGCACGCCCAGCTCGTCGGTGATCGTGGCCGTGGCCGTGGGGATCAGCGGGTCGCCGCAGGAGACCTGCAGCGCCTCGAGCGTGTAGACGGCCGCGACGTCGCGCTGGCGCTCCTGGACCATGGACTCGAGGTCCTCGTCGTAGACCTCCTTCTTCTGGTCCGCGATCTCGAGGAAGCGCTGGTAGACCTCGTCGAACTCGGCGTCCTCGAAGGTGTAGCCCAGCTCGGCCAGGCGATGGCGCAGCGCGGCGTGTCCAGAGCGCGCGGAGAGGATGATCTCGGAGCCGGCCGCCCCCACGTCGGCGGGGTCGATGATCTCGTAGGTGTCACGGGCCTTGAGGACGCCGTCCTGGTGGATGCCCGAGGAGTGCGCGAAGGCGTTGGCGCCCACGATGGCCTTGTTGGCCTGGACGTTCATGCCCGTGATGCGGGAGACGAGGTGGCTTGCGCGGGTGAGCTCGGTGGTCACGATGTCGGTATGGGCGTCCAGCTCCTCGCCGTGCATCTTGATGGCCATGACCACTTCCTCGAGCGCGGTGTTGCCGGCGCGCTCGCCCAGGCCGTTGATCGTGCACTCGATCTGGCGGGCGCCGTTCTTGACGCCCTGGAGGGCGAGCGCCGTAGCCATGCCGAGGTCGTTGTGGGTATGCACGGAGATGATGACGTCCTCGATGCCGATGACGTTGTCCGCGAGGCCCTTGATGCGCTTGCCGAAGTCCTCGGGCAGCTGGTAGCCCGTGGTGTCCGGGATGTTCACGACGGTGGCGCCCGCCTTGACGACGGCCTGGATCACGCGCTCGAGGAAGGCCTGGTCGGCGCGGCCGGCGTCCTCGGCATAGAACTCGACGTCCTCGACGTACTTCTTGGCGTACTCCACGCAGTGGATGGCGCGCTCGACGCACTCGTCCTCGGTGATGCGCAGCTTGTCGCGCAGGTGGCTCGGCGAGACGCCGATGCCGGTGTGGATGCGCGGGCGCTTGGCGCACTTGAGCGCCTCGGCCGCGCGGTCGATGTCCTTCTCGACGGCACGCGTAAGGCCGCAGACCACGCAGTCGTCGCCGGCGATGCGGCCGATCTCCTGCACGGAGCGGAAGTCGCCCGGCGAGGAGATGGGGAAGCCCGCCTCGATCACGTCCACGCCCATGCGGATGAGCTGCTGGGCGATGACGAGCTTCTCCTCGGTGTTCATGGACGCGCCGGGGCTCTGCTCGCCGTCGCGCAGGGTGGTGTCAAAGATGTGAATCTTCCTGGTCATGTGGGTGCCTTTCTCGTTGGCCTTCACGGAGGTCTGCGTGCTCAGAAAAAACGCCTCGCCCGCTGGGGACAAGGCTCATGCGCGCGCCAGGTGAGCGGGGCCCTAGCGCGCGCCGGGTAGCGAGAGCAGGTTGAGGGCAAGAAGGGCAAGAGCGTGCCGAGAAACCAAAGCGTCAGCTGCAGCGCGGCGATCCATGCCCTACCTCCTCGTGGTCAGGCGCGCCCCCGTCGGGCGCAATAGCGATAGGGGGAGTTTCCCACAGTTGAGGTCCCGCAAGGAAAAAGGTTTTGCGGCCGAAACAAACCGTGCGGCAGATGGTCAATCGACCCGCTTGGGCGGCTCCCACGGAGGTTTGGGTTCGCGGCCGCGCCCGCAGAGCGATCACCGTTCGCAAAACCGCAGCTAACTAGTTTTAGTTTTCATGTCGTGCACCCAAATCGACGATTTGTGAACCCAAACCGAAATCCGGTTTGGGTTCACGCGCAACCTGCGATGCAAGGGTGGACTCAGGAAACTGCAGGTAGAGAGCGCGCGTTGATTTGGGTCTTCCGACGGACGCCCGATTTGCGAACCCAAACCTCAAATGGGGTTCGGACGGGCGGGTACAATGGGCGAGAAACGCCGGAGAAGGAGCGCCATGTACCGCCTCATTGCCTGCGACCTCGACGAAACGCTGCTCGATGACAACGGCGACGTGCCGCCGCGCGTCCGCGACGCCGTGGCCGCCGCCCGCAAGCGCGGCGTGCGCTTTGTGCTCGCCACGGGGCGGCCGTACGTCTCGACGCATCGTACCCTAGACCAACTGGGACTTCTTGGCGCGGAGGACGAGTACGTCATCTCCTTTAACGGCGGCGTCATCACGGAGAACGCTGACGAGCACCCGCTCACGTCCTGCGAGCTCGACCCGGACGTCGCCGAGGCGCTGTACGAGCGCGGCGTTGCGCAGGGACTGTGCATGCACGTCTACACCCTCGACACGGTCTACGTCTACAACTACCTCCCCGAGGAACGCGCCTACATCGAGGGAAGAATGTGCATTCTCGAGACGGACGAGCCGACGCTCTCCTTCCTCCGAGACAAGGGCGAGCCGATCGTCAAACTCCTCTACATGAGCTTCGACGCGAACCTGCTGCACGCCCTCGAGCATGAGCTTGCCGACATCGGAATCACGCAGGGCCTCGATGTCTGCTACTCCTCCAACCGCTACCTCGAGTTCAACGCCCCCGGCGTGAACAAGGGCGCCGGCCTGCTTGAGCTGGCCCGCCGCCTCGAGATACCCCAGAGCGAGACGATGGCCATCGGCGACAACTCAAACGACGTCCCGATGATCAGGGCAGCCGGACTCGGAGTGGCCGTGGCAAATGCAACCGATGAGGCGAAGGCCTCTGCCGGCTACGTGTGCCATGCGGACAACAACGCCGGCGCTGTGGCCGAGGCACTCGAGCGCTTTGTCCTCGGGGAATAGGCCCTTTGGGCCATCTTGGTATTGCAATATATAAATTGCTCAACTTTTAGTGCCTTGCGGATACAGATAGCTGAAAGTTATGAAACAATACGTCTATGCAATTCAGTATTGGCCTATGTACATAAAGTATTACGTTTCGTGAGAACGGAACAAGATGAGGCTCTCGACTGACATCGTGTTCGTCTCCCTCGGAGGCGTTCCCATGGTGGGAAACCCCGCAACCGGCGGGATCATCGGTCTTACAGAGGAAGGGGCGCGGCTCTGCCGCCGCCTTGCGCACGAGGATGTCGCGCCCGACTCGATCCCCCAGGGTTGCCGCGAGCTCGTCGAGCACCTGCAGACAGGCGGCTACCTCGAGGGAGCGCCCGAGCCGCAGAGCGGCCTCGAGTCCGCCTATCTGCACGTCACACAACGGTGCAACCTCTCGTGCCGCTTCTGCTACTCCGAGGATGACGGGCGAAACCGCCTGCCCGACCCGACCATCGACGAGCTCTGCTGTGCCATCGAGCTTCTCGCCGCGCTCGGATGTGCACGGCTCGTCATCTCCGGCGGCGAGCCGTTCCTGCGCGACGACCTCGCAGACATTGCCAGGCACGCTCGGGCGTCCGGCATCTCCAACATCATCGTGCTCACCAACGGTCTTCTGGTGGAGGAGAAAAACGTCCGCCCGCTCGCGGGGGCCGTCTCGTGCGTGGCCGTCGCCTTTGACGGAATCTCGGCGCAATCGACGGCGCACCTTCGACGCACGCAGAACTACGACCGGCTCATCGCGGCGGTAAGAACGATCGGGGACGCCGGCATCGAGCCGCGCATCCTGCCGACCCTGCACGCCAGAAACCTCTCCGACATGGCCCGCTACCAGGAGCTCGCGCGCGAGCTTAACGCAACGCTTAGCTACAGCCTGCTCACTGCGGCGGCATGTGACCTGGAAGAGTTTGCCCTAGACGACCAGCAGCTCCGTGAGCTCGGGTCCCGCTCCGCCGGGAACGGCGCACTCGTCGGCGACTCGCTCGACGAGCGTGCCCCCTCCCTGCGCGTTCGGCGCTCCTGCGGCGCGGGAGCGCGCACCCTCAGCATCGGCGCCGACGGAACAATCTATCCCTGCCAGATGCTGCATAATCGTCGGTTTGCCATGGTAAACGCGTTCGGGGATAACCCGGCAGCGATGGCGGAGTCCCCGGTAGCGAAGACCTTCCGCGAACTACGCGTCGACTCCTTCGAGGGGTGCTCGTCCTGTGACGTGCGTCACCTGTGCGGTGGCGGCTGTCGCGCACGAGCGTTTCTGTCGACGGGCAGCCTCACGCGCCGCGACCCCTATTGCGAGCTCTCACGCTCGTATTTCGAGGCCATCGGAGAGCAGCTCGCCCAGAGATTTGGCACGAGAGGAGGTGAAGACCATGCTGTTTGAGATTACGGACGGCCGTGCAGCCTGCCTGCAGATTGGTCCCATCTTTATCGGAGCGTAGGAGGACACGATGCCCGAAGAGGTCATACGAAGACTGCGCCGAGCGCAAAGCGCGTCTCGCATAGGGGCCGCTTGCATGTACTTCATGGCAGCGGCGCTGGGCACCATTACAGTGGCGAGCTGTTATGCCTTTGCAAGACAAGGCGACGTTCCGGTTACCCCACTCGCCCGACTGGTGCTCTCGACCGTGACGACGGTCTGCCTTGCAGAGTTCCTGCGCAACTTTCGGCGAGGGGCATCTCCCCTCGGAAAAGGCCAGGCGGCGCGCGTCGCTCTCGCAGGATTGCTCTTGCTTTCGAACACGCTCCTCGATCTCTTTGGACCGGCCGCGAGCTACCAGCTTGACGTCGTAGGCGGCACACTGCCCATCGTAGCTACCTCCCAGCCCGGGACCAACCCGATGATGCTCAGCCTCGCGGGCTTCTTCCTATGCCTGGCGCTGGTCGTTCGCTACGGGGACGCTCTCAAGGAAGATTTGGACGGCATCGCGTAGAATGTGGGCAGTCTGCCTACTAGAGAGGTGATGAGGTGCCCATCGTCATGCGTCTCGACCGCGTCATGGCCGAGAGAAAGATTTCCTCCATGGAGCTCGCTAAGCGCGTGGGCACCTCGACGGTCAACCTGTCCAACATCAAGAACGGTCACATCCGTGGCATGCGCTTCTCCACGCTGGAGGCCCTCTGCCAGGTCCTGCGCTGCAAGCCAGGTGACATCATCGACTACGCCACCCCCGAGGAGCTTGCCGAGGAGCAGGCCCTCGGGGAGCGCGAGGTCTAGCTAGGCCGCGCCCCGTCTTCGCACTCTTGAGGGGAGGCCCTCGTGGACGAGATGGACGCATGTCTCTCAGGCGCATGGTACGACTGTCACAACCAGGTGTTTCTCGACCTCAAGACACGAGCGCGCCACCTGCTCTCCCGCTATCACGAACTCGCCTATGAGCAGCGCGAGGAGCGTCGCGCCGTGCTGGAGGAGCTCTTTGGGAGCATAGGGGACAACGTCTCCGTGGGAACGCCCTTCATCTGCGACTACGGGCGCAACATCCACCTGGGGAGCAACGTGTCCGTAAACATGAACTGCACGTTTGTCGACTGCAACCGCATCGACATTGGGAACGACGTGCTCATAGCCTCAAACGTTCAGCTCTATACCTCAACGCATCCCGTGGAGCTCGACGAGCGCCTCACCCCAAACTGGGACCCCGCATCGGGCGAGTACTTCTGTCGCACCTATGCCCTGCCCATCTCCATCGGCGATGGCTGCTGGATCGGGGGCGGCGTCATCGTGCTGCCCGGAGTGAGCATTGGATCCGGCTCGGACATCGGGGCGGGCAGTGTGGTTACCAAGGACGTTCCGCCCGACTCCCTTGCCGTGGGAAACCCGTGCCACGTCATCCGGAAGATCAACCAGGGCCGCAGGGAGCGCCAAGCGTAGCCTCAACGCAGCGGAAGACGCGCCCTACTCCCAGGCGGCGCGACCCATCGTGCGGAAGCGCTCGATCATCTCGCCCGTCATGGACGCACGGTCACCGGTGCGCTCCAGGGGAATCTCGTCACGCCGGAACCAGCGCGCCTCCTTGAGCTCGGAGCGATCGACCGTGATCTGCGGGTCCCCGTCAACCTCGCACCAGAAGCCGGCCATGAGGGTGTCCGTGAAGCTCCAGGGCTGGCTCTTGTAGAAGCGCAGGTTCTTGACGCGCAGGCCGACCTCCTCCATGACCTCGCGTCGCACGGTATCCTCGAGCGGCTCGCCGATCTCGGTGAAGCCCGCGACGAGCGCCCAGAGCGCGGTCGTGCGGCCGGCATAGCGCGTGAGCACGATCGCGTCGTCGGCGGGGTCGTCGGCGAGGCGGACCACGGCACAGATGGCGCCGGGGCAGATCTTGGGGTACACGATCTTGGCGCACTCGGGGCACACGATCTCGCGGCTCGAGGGCCCAAGCTCGGTCGGCGCACCGCAGCGCCCGCAGAACCGGTTGTCGCGATACCAGCGGTCGAGCTGAGAGGCCGTCGCGGCGGCAAAGAGCAGGTGCTGAGGCTCGGCGTGGCGCAGCCAGTTCACGGACTCGTAGGCAAACCCCGCCGGCGCCGCAACGTGCTCCTCGAGCGCAAGGAAGAAGCGCTCCTCCCCAAGCGAGAAGAGATAGGTGACGTCGGTGGGGACGCACGGGTAGTCGGCAACGCGGGGCAGCTCGACCACCTCGCCGGAGTCACCGGCATCGGCGTCGGCACCGCCCACGTGCGTCACGCGCGCGAGGCAGCCGGCGGCGGTGAAGTGCAGCAGATAGTCCTTCTCGGCCGGCTCGTACGGCTCGAAGTGGTTGTCATAGGCATGCTCGATGCCAAACTCCTGAATCATGCGTCCCCTTTTCCGCAACCGGCTCGATTCCGGACACAGCATACCGCCGATACGGCAGGCGCCTCCTCAAATATGGCGACATGGCAGGGCGCGAGAAGAGCGACCTGCGGTTCTTCTCGCCATCTTCCTCAAATTAGGCGGTATGGCAGGAGTTTTCGTGCCAAGTCGCCTGATTCGAGGAACGCGGGACAGGCTACCTGCGCCTGCCCACGCCGAGCTCGCTCACGAGCACGGCGACGAAGATCGTGCCAAAGCCAAGGGCGATCCTCGGCGTGACGAGCTCGTTGTAGAAGACGACGCTCGCCACCACGGCAAAGACGCTCTCGAGGGAGAGCAGCAGCGACGCCTGGGCGGGCGGCACGTGCGCCTGTCCCAGGTTCTGGAACACCATGCAGACGCACGAGGACAGAAGCACCAGGTACGCGAGGGAGAACCACGTGTCCGGCGAGGCAAAGACCTCGGGCGCGGGCGGGACCTCCAGGACGAGCGCCGTCCCGAGCGCGACCAGCGCGCTGACCGCGAGCTGCACCACGGTGAGCGTCATGACGTCGTGTGCGGACGAGAAGCGCGCCACGAGCACGATGTGCACGGCAAAGAGCACCGCGGCCACGAGCGTCATCCAGTCGCCGCGGCTCATGGCGAGCGAGAGGTCGTCGCCGAGCGCGACCAGCCCCACGCCCACGATGGCGAGAAGGGCGGCGAGCACGTTGCCCCCGTCGGGGCGCCGGCGCGTGACCACCCAGTTGATGAACGGCGTCATCACGCAGTACGTGGCCGTGAGGAAGGCGTTGCGGCCCGGCGTGGTGTCGTCGAGACCGATGTTTTGCACCACGAACGCGGCACCCGACGCCAGGCCCAGGATCGCGCCCATGGCGAGATGGCTCACGTCGAGGTTGTCTCGCAGGGTCCGCCAGAAGAGCGCCCCCACGATGACGGCGGACGCGGCAAAGCGGATGCCCATGAGCCACGCCGGCGGGATGGCGTCCAGCGTGTCCTTCATGACGACGAAGGAGCCTCCCCAGATGGCGGCGCACGCCGCCAGGGAGAGCTTCCAGGCCCACATGGGAACCGTTTTGCCCTCTGCGGCCCCCGCTATGTTCTTCTCGGCACTCATGGAGCGGAATTATAGCGTCGCCGCGCGCTTCTCGGCGCACGTTTTGCCGTAAACTAGAGCCAGACTGGCAACACGGCCGGTCGCATGGCACCGACCTGAGTATCACGGAGAGGAGCATTACATGCAGTATTCCGCAGAAGTCGAGAATATGTGCCCGGTCGCCAAGGGCGCATATCACGGCCCCGCGCCCATCCCCGAGGAGGGCAAGTGGGTCCAGGCCAAGGAGATCAAGGACATCTCCGGCCTCACGCACGGTGTGGGCTGGTGCGCGCCCCAGCAGGGTGCCTGCAAGCTCACCCTTAACATCAAGGAGGGCATCATCGAGGAGTGCCTCGTCGAGACCCTCGGTTGCTCCGGCATGACCCACTCGGCGGCCATGGCCTCCGAGATCCTCCCGGGCAAGACCATCCTCGAGGCCCTGAACACCGACCTCGTCTGCGACGCCATCAACGTGGCCATGCGCGAGCTGTTCCTCCAGATCGTCTACGGCCGCTCCCAGACCGCCTTCTCCGAGGACGGCCTGCCCGTGGGCGCCTCCCTCGACGACCTCGGCAAGGGCCTGCGCACGCAGGTCGGCACCATGTTCGGCACCAAGGCCAAGGGCGCCCGCTACCTCGAGCTCGCCCAGGGCTACGTCACCCGCATGGCCCTGAACGACAAGAACGAGATCATCGCCTTCGAGTTCCTGAACCTCGGCAAGTTCACCGAGGCCCTCAAGGCCGGCAAGACCCCCGAGGACGCCATCGCCGGCGCCATGGGCCACTACGGCCAGTGGGAGAACGCCGCCAAGTACATCGATCCGCGCACGGACGAGGAGACCCACACGGTCGCCAACGTCTTCCCCGTTCACGAGTAGAAAGGGAGGGAAAACCAAATGGCAGTTTCGTTTGAGGGCTATGAGCGCCGCATCGACAAGATCAACAAGGTGCTCGCTGAGAACGGCATCTCCTCCCTCGAGGAAGCCGAGCAGATCTGCCTCGACAAGGGCGTGAACCCGCGCGAGATCGTCGAGGGCGTCCAGTCCATCGCGTTCGAGAACGCCAAGTGGGCCTACGTCTGCGGCTGCGCCATCGCCATCAAGAAGGGCGCCAAGAGCGCCTCTGAGGCCGCCTCCATGATCGGCGAGGGCCTCCAGGCCTTCTGCGTCCCCGGCTCCGTCGCCGAGGACCGCAAGGTCGGCAAGGGCCACGGCGACCTGGGCGCCATGCTCCTCGGTGACGACACCGAGTGCTTTGCGTTCCTGGCCGGCCACGAGTCCTTCGCCGCCGCCGAGGGCGCCATCGGCATCGCGCTCAACGCCAACAAGGCCCGCAAGAAGCCGCTGCGCGTCATCCTGAACGGCCTCGGCAAGGACGCCGCCCAGATCATCGCCCGCATCAACGGCTTCACCTACGTGAAGACCCAGTTCGACTACTTCACGAGCGAGCTCAAGATCGTCGAGAAGATCCCGTACTCCGACGGCCCGCGCGCCGAGGTCAACTGCTACGGCGCCGACGACGTCCGCGAGGGCGTTGCCATCATGTGGCACGAGAACGTGGACATCTCCATCACCGGCAACTCCACCAACCCGACGCGCTTCCAGCACCCGGTTGCCGGCACCTACTTCAAGGAGCGCGTGCTCGCCGGCAAGAAGTACTTCTCCGTCGCCTCCGGCGGCGGCACCGGCCGCACCCTGCACCCGGACAACATGGCCGCCGGCCCCGCCTCCTACGGCATGACCGACACCATGGGCCGCATGCACTCCAGTGCCCAGTTCGCCGGCTCCTCCTCGGTGCCCGCGCACGTCGACATGATGGGCCTCATCGGCATGGGCAACAACCCCATGGTCGGTGCGACCGTCGCCTGCGCCGTCGCCGTGAACGCCGCCCTGAACGAGTAGCGTTTCTCGTCAGCGTCTTGGCTGCGGGCCGTCACCTTTGGGTGGCGGCCCGTTTTGTGTGCGTCGTAGCGTCGCGCGCGGACAGACTGTCGCTTTCTGCGTGTCGCAGCGCACTCTCCGCGCCCGCGGGCAGCAAAAAGCGACAGTTTGCCGAGAAGGGCGCCTCATTGAGGCATGCTCGCGCATTGCGGCGATTTCGGCGAGCGGTCGGCGAGCCGCTCGGCGGTTGTGGTAGAGTGCCCGCGGACTTGAATTCACCCACTCATACGGGAGGATTGAAGACATGGGCCTCACCGACCTTGACCTTGCTCGCGCCCTGCTCATCGCCGACAAGGACGCCACGCTCGTGGCGGTCCGCGACGATGAGATCATCACCTGCACCGAGCACGGCATCAAGCCGCTCCTGGCGTGGGTGCGCGATGGTCGCGACCTCACGGGCTTCTCGGTGGCGGACAAGGTCGTGGGCAAGGCGCCCGCGCTGCTCTACGCCGTGCTTGGCCCCGACGCCGTCTTCTCCCCCGTCATGTCCTGGACCGGCCGCGCCGTCCTTCTCGCCGCGGGCATCGCCACGAGCTACGACACGCTCGTGCCCCACATCCAGAACCACGCCAGGGATGGGCAGTGCCCGATGGATGCCTCAGTCGAGGGCATCTGGGAGCCCTACGAGGCCACGCGCGTGCTCGCCGAGCGCGCCCGCAGGCTCTTCTCCTCGCCCCAGCTCGCCTAGACCCTGCCGACAAAAACACCTATGCTGCACCCGACGCTTCCCATCTGAGACGGTTCTGTCGCGCGGTAGTGCGTCGCGCGCGTCGACCCGTCCCTTTTGCCAACGTCAGGAGCTTACATGTCTTTTCTCGCAAGCCTGCGAGCCCTCTCGCCCATGGCGCGACGGCTCGTTGCCATGCGCTTCTTTATCTACCTGGGCGTCCAGTGCTGCTACTTCATTGGCGTGGTGGGTACGCTCACCTATGCCATGGGCGGAGGCGTGGGGGAGAACGTGCTGGGCATCGGCATCCTCAACCTCTGCATGATTGCCGGCTCGTTTGTGGGTGGCCCCCTGCTCGACCGCATCGGCCCCAGGCGCTATTTCGTGTTCGTCGTTGCGGGGCTCGTAATCTCGGCACTTGCGTTCCAGGTGCTTGCCGCCACGTTCTGGGGCGTCATGGCCGGGGCGGCGCTGTTTGGAGTGGCCTGGGGCTTTGGCGACATGATCGCCAAAGCGTTCCCCTCCTATCTCACAAACGTCCCCGCCGAGCTCAAGAACATCAACTCCGTCATCTTCACGGTCTCCAACGTCGCCGTTGTCGCGGGGCCGGTGGCGGGCGGGGCGCTCGCTGCCGCGGTGTCAACGCGGGCGGTCTTTCTACTGCTGGCGGGCTGTGCGCTGATCTCGCTCCTGCCGGCGCTGGGATTTCGCGCGCTCCGCGAGCCCCGACGCAGCGAGCCGCGCGGCAAGGGAGCCGACGGCTCGGCTCTCTCGTCGGGCTTTGCCTCCGTCTCCTCGACGCCCGCGCTCGCGCTGCTGTTCTGGAGCTGCTTCGTCTCGTTCTTTGGCTACGGGGCCTTCGACCCGCTCGAGTCCCTCTACTACCGAGACGTCCTGCGCGTGAGCGTGAGCTGGATGGGCTGGCTCTCGGCGGCGGCGGGGCTGGGCGGCATCGTGGGGTCGCTGCTGGTTCTGCGCATTCCAGCACGTCACGTCACCATACGGACGCTGCTCGCCGTGCTTGCCTCCGAGGGCCTGTTCTGCCTCGTCTACGTTGGCACGGCCGAGCCGGCGGTGGCCTGTCTGGGGCAGGCCCTTCTGGGCGTGGCCTTTGGCGCCCTCATGCCGCTGCTCACCACGCTCACTCAGATGCACTCCCCGCTCGAGGTGCTGGGCAGCGTGAACGCGGTCATGAGCTTCGGCAACAACATGGCCGGCGCGGTGCCCCTGGTGTGCGCCCCGGCCCTCGCGAGGGTATTCGGCGTCCAGGGTACCCTGCTTGCCGCCAGCTCGCTCGTGTTTGCCATGCCACTCGTGGTGAGCGTGGTGCGCAGGCGCCGGATCGCCGACCTCGTGAGCGAGGAGCGTACCCTTGCCGAGAGGGGCGCGGCGACCGGGGAGGGCGAGGCGCGGCGCGCATAGCGCGGGGCGGCGCCCGCCGTTCCGAACGCCGCCCCGTTGGAGAGCAGTCGGCTCTGCCCTAAAGCCCCATGTCCGCCTTGAGCTTGGCGAGCGCGTCATCCACCGCAGCGTCATCCGCGGCGTCGGCATACTTTGCCTCGAGGGCCGCGGCCTCGTCGACAGGCTCCTGGTTCAGCTCGGCCATCGCGTTGGCGGCGTCCAGGTCGCGGTCCACCTTGGCCTCCATGCGGTTGAACGCCTCGATGGCGCTCTCGGCCTTGTCGGAGCCGGAGGTATAGCCGCCCACCATCTCCTGCGTACGGGCGACGGCAGCCTTGGCCTTGATCGCCTCGCGACGCGCCTTGAGATCCTCGATGTCGCCCACGAGCTTGTCGTGCATCTGGCGCATCTTCTCGGCGTTGGCGCGCGCCGCCTCAGCCGCCTTGGCAAGCTCGGCTCCCGTGGCGTCGAGCTTCTGCTTTTTGCCCAGGAAGACACGGGCGTCGTCCTCGTTTCCGGCGGCGAGCGCCTTGCGGGCGAGGCCCTCCATCCGCGCGGCCTCCTCGGCGTTGCGCTCCACGGCGCGACGGGTGCGCGTCTCCTCGGCCATGACGCCGGCGGTCTCCTTCTTAACCTCGGCAAGCGACTCGGTGAGGTCCACGAGATACTGGTCGACCATCTTGGCCGGGTCCTCGGCCTTGTCGAGCAGCTCGTTGATGTTGGCCTTAACGATGGTGGTGAAGCGGTCCAGAATACCCATGTCTTTTCCCTTCTCTAGACGTCAGCCGACGCCGCTAGTCCTTGTCCCCGCCGACGGGGCCATCTTCCTTGTCCTCGTACTTGTCCGCAAGGTCCTCAACCTCCTTGTCCCCGAACTGCTCGAGCGGGGTGTTGAGAATCTCCTCCATCCTCTCCTTCTCCTCGGCCTTCGCGGCCTTGCGGCGGGTCACGACGGCACGGACCACACCACCGACCAGCAGCACGGCAACGGCGACACCACCCACGACGAGCCAGGTTCGTCCGGCAGCCTCGCCTTCCGCGGCCGACATGATGCGCTCTGCCGTGCGCTCGAAGGCATCCGAGAAGACCCCCTCGTCAGTGGCGGCGTTGTTGTAGGCATAGTCGAGCTCGTCGGCGAGGACGTCCAGCGCCTCGGAGTCCATCACGGCAGAGGCGGCGGTACCCACCGTGTAGCCGCAGGTGAAGCTTCCGCTGCCGTCGTCGCAGAACACCAGCAGGAAGTGGCCCTCGTCTTGAAAGAGCTCCCCGTAGAGCCGCTCGGCGCGTGCCGTGAGCTCGTCGACCGAGGTCGAGGTGCCGTTGGGCAGGATATAGACATAGGGCTGGACGCCCGTCTTGTCATAGAAGCGCTCGAGACCGACCGTCAGACGACTCGCACTGTGGACCCAGTCGCCGTCGGCGTCCGTGTACCAATCGGTCTTGGTGACGGCGTCCGCGGGAAGCTTCTCGCGTACCGTGGAGGAGGCCTGGGTCTGGCTGGAGCCGTAGCCGCCGTAGCTTGAGCCACCGTAGCCGTTCCCGCAGAACGAGAAGCTGGAGATCAGGCTGATGAGAAGGACGGCCAGCACCAGGCCCAGGACCCAGCCCCCGCACCCGCCGCATCCCGCGCCGCCAACGCCTGCGCCGGGCGTCACGACGACGGGCCGGCGCCAGCCGCCAAAGAAGGGCACGTAGACACGGCGCGGCCCGCCAGCCGGCCGTGGCCCGCCAAAGCCGAAGCCCCCGCCGCCGGAGCGACCGCCGGAGCGCCCTCCTCCGAAGCCGCCGCCCGAGAATCCGCCGGAGCGACGCCCGCCGCCCGAGAATCCGCCGCTGCGGCCCCCGCCGGAGAATCCGCCGCCTCCACCACCGGACCTACCCATGCGCGCCCCTCTCCTGAGAAACCCCGTTTATGAGTATGCCCGATGCGCCGGACAGGAATTCCCCGCGCGGGCGCATGACCCGCGAGCGGTCGTCCTCCTCGGTCCCGACCAAGTCCGCCGGAGGCCCCGCCGCGCGATTCTCGTCCGCACTTTGGGCTATGATGCAGGGGGAAACGAAAACGGGAGGAGCACCCATGTCCGACTACGTTCTCAGCTGCTGCTCGACGGCCGACCTCACGCACGACTGGCTCGAGAGCCGCGACATCAAGTACATCTTCTTCAACTACTACCTCAACGGCGAGGTCTGCAAGGACGACTTTGGCGCCACGAACTCCCCCGCGGAGCTCTACGGCAAGATGCTCGCCGGTGCGGAGGCCAAGACCTCGCAGATCAGCGCCGGTGACTACATGGAGCACTTCGAGAAGTTCCTCGCCGCCGGCAGGGACGTCCTGCACGTGACGCTCTCCACCGGCATCTCGGGCACCTACAACTCCGCCTGCACCGCGCGCGACCAGCTCGCCGAGAAGTATCCCGACCGCAAGGTCATCGTCATCGACTCGCTGGCCGCCTCCTCCGGCTACGGCCTGCTCATGGACAAGATGGCCGACCTGCGCGACGAGGGCATGGGCATCGACGAGCTCGCCGCCTGGACCGAGGAGCACAAGAGCAAGGTCCAGCACTGGTTCTTCTCGTCCGACCTCACGTTCTTCGTGCGCGGCGGGCGCATCTCCAAGGCCGCGGGGCTCGTGGGCGGCATGCTCAAGATCTGCCCGGTCATGGACGTGGAGCCCGACGGCTCGCTTGCCGTCAAGGAGAAGATTCGCACCAAGGCCAAGGCCGTGAACCGCGTGGTTGAGAAGATGGAGGAGCTCGCCGAGGGCGGCCTCGACTACTCCGGCAAGTGCTTCATCTCCCAGTCCGAGTGCATCGATGACGCCCAGGAGGTCGCGCGCCGCATCGAGGCGAAGTTCCCCAAGCTGAACGGCAAGGTGGAGATCTTCCCCATCGGCGCCACGATCGGCGTCCACACCGGTCCGGGTACCGTCGCCCTCTTCTTCTGGGGCGAGAAGCGCGCCTAAGCCCCACCCTCTCCGAGGTTTGGGTTCGTCATTTCGGCACCTCCCAAATACAACTTGGGAGGTGCCATTTTTTACCTGCACTTTTGCAAACGGAGAGACCCCGCTGCGCGAAGGCGCGAACCCAAACCTCTGAGACGCTACGCCTGGAGCGAGAAGAACCTCTCGTAGAGTGCCAGCTCCTCGGGCGTGTCCAGGCTCGAGGCGAACTCGACGCGTCCGGGACGCTCGCGACCGGCGAGCAGGTCGGCGTCAGAGAGGCGTGCCCTGAGCTGCCGCGCGGTGCCCGCCCCGCCGTCGAAGAAGCGCACGCCCTCCCCGAGGACCTCGGCGATCCGGCGGCGCACGAAGGGATAGTGCGTGCACCCGAGCACCACGCCGTCGACCTTGCCCGCATACGCGCCCACGTAGCCCTCGATCATCTCCGCGAGGTCGGGGGCGTCGAGGTCGCCCCGCTCGATGCGTGCCGCGAGCCCGGGGCAGGGAACCGCCACGACGTCGCACTCCCCTCCCCAGGTGCGCACGAGCTCACGGTACTTCTCCAGCCGCAGCGTCACCTCGGTCGCCATCACGAGCACGCGCCCGTTGGGAAGCGCCCGGGCGGCCGGCTTGAGCGCCGGCTCGATGCCCACGATCGGCACGTCGGGATGGGCGGAGCGCAGCGTGGCCGCAGCCACGGAGGTCGCCGTGTTGCAGGCGATCACGATGGCCTTGGCGCCCTCGGAGATGAGGCGCTCGGCGATGCCACAGGAGAGGTCGAGCACCTGGGCCTCGGTCTTCTCGCCATACGGCGCATGCGCCGAGTCGCCAAAGAAATGGAAGTCCTCGTGCGGAAGCTCGGCGACGAGCGAGCGCAGCACGCTGATGCCGCCGACACCGGAGTCAAAGACCCCGACGAAGCCGTTCCGCCGCTCTCCCATGTTCCTCCCCTCAGGCTCGAGTCACATGAAGCATAGCGCATCCCCACTTCTGGTCTCAGCATCTAATATTTACATGTGGGCAACCCGCTGACAGGACGGGAGGCTACAATCGGGTAAGACGATCAGGGGAGGCAGCATGAACGGTCCCACGGGCAGCGCGCGACTCGACGCCAGCATCAAGGTCGGATACACGCGACCGCGCTTTCGCTCCGTCATCTGGGCGCTCACCGCGCTCTCGATTGTCTGTCTGGTCTACTTTGGCACCAAGAATGCCGGCTCCTACGCCGGATACGACGCGGGAAGCCTCTATCAGCCGCAGAGCTACGTCGACACCTGGTACACGGAGACGTTCGGCGACGCCAGCGGGATGACCGACGACGAGCTCAACGATTATCTTGGCGGCATGCGCAACAAGAACCTGCCCGGCGTGATCTTTGGAGTCGTTGGCCTTGTCGCCAGTCTTGGCATCGCCTACCTCGCGGGAGAGGGATGGGTGCGCAACGTCGGCCTGGCGGCCGCCACGCTCGAGCACACCCAACCGGCGCGAGAGTTCTTCTCCGCCGCCTATGCCAGCGATCCCGCCTACCAGGCAAAGGACCGCCTTGGCAAGGGAAGCTCGCTGAGCCTTGGCCAGTACGCCGTGCTCGCCATGTGCCTGCCGGACGCAGACAACGGGCTCCCCGGCTCGACGATCGACGCCGACGGGGTCGCCGAGACGCGCCACGACCTCGACAACATCTACGGGAAGACGTACCTCGCCCTCGAGGGGCTGAAGCTCAGCGCAGAGGGTCATGTTGAGCCGCTGCTCAGCGCCGTGAGCGTGACGCTTCCCAGCCTGGGCGCTCGCCCCGCCTCCCCCGGGGCCTCCGGGGCCCCAACCCAGACGAGCGGCGACTGGTTCTGCCCCAAGTGCGGGACGCAGATTCCGGGCACCGCGAACTTCTGCCCCAAGTGCGGGACCGCGCGCGAGCGCAGGCAGACCGACTAGGGGCCACATCCCCACGCGAGAGACGGCCCGAGGTACCGCTGGCGGCCTGTGTGTTTCCACTCACAGTACTTCTATCTCAATAGTATATCGACACACATAGTAATACTGGGTACGATACTCCTCAAGGAAGGCGCGGAGGAGGGGGTGACCCATGGCTACGAGAGACGCCGAGAGCGACCTGATCAGGGGCAACATCGACGCAATCGTGCTGCGCACGCTCGCAGACGGCGATTCCTACGGGTACGAGATCCTCAAGGACGTTGCGAGCACGAGCCAGGGCGACTATGAGATGAAGGAGCCCTCGCTCTACACGAGCCTCAAGCGCCTTGAGGGGCAGGGCTTTGTGGAGAGCTATTGGGGAA
Source organism: uncultured Atopobiaceae bacterium (assembly GCA_963928085.1). GTDB lineage: Bacteria > Actinomycetota > Coriobacteriia > Coriobacteriales > Atopobiaceae > Thermophilibacter. Next base: position 214,608 of record CAWVDR010000001.1, on the reverse strand, counting down.
ACGAGTCCCAGGGCGCGCGACGAAAGTACTACCGCATTACCACGGGCGGCCGCACGGAGCTCGCCGAGGCGACCGCACGCTGGGTTCGCGCCAGGACCATCATCGATCGACTTCTCGGACAGAGTGGAGGCAGCAAATGAGCGGCAGGAGCGACCTCAGGATGTACGTCGAGCACCTCTTCGTGGGCCGAACGCTCGACGCAGAGACCATCGAGCTCAAGGAGGAGATCTACGGCAACCTCGTGGCGCGCTTCGACGACTACGTGAGCCAGGGAATGAGCGAGGACGAGGCCTACCGTCGCACCTGCGAGGCCGTGACCAGCGTCGATGACGTCATGGGCGAGAAGGACGAGGCGGCTGCGCCCACCACGGCGATGCCCAAGGCGGCGCCGGCACCAGAGCCTGTCGCGCCGGCCGCTGCGCCCCCGGCACCCGAGCCCGCCCCCTCTGCCTCCAGGCGCTGGTCGACGGCCGTGATTGTCGCCGTCGTGGCGGTCGTGCTCGTGGTCGCGGGCATAGCGGGCTGCACCGTGTTCACCATGCTGGACACCCAGCGGGCGGCCAGCGACTACCAGTCCCAGACCTCGCAGGACGTCCAGCAGGTCGACCAAGGGGACGACGCCGCGTCGCAGACCCCGACCAACACTGACACCACCAACGGCTCCGCACCCCAGGACGGCACCGGCAACCGCTACGGAGCCCCCTCACAGAGCGGCAGTGGCCCGGTGGCCGAGGTGCAGTCCCACGCCGTCGACGATCTTGCCGTCTACGCCGGCACCGGATCCACCGACGTCGCCCGAGTCGAAGAGCTCTTCCGCTCGCTGCCCGTGAGCGAGTACCTCAGCGGGGTGGAGAGCGCCGGAACGGGCTCCGTCACCGTCACCTATGAGTACCAGGACCGGGACCTCGTGGCTTGGGACGACGACCACGTTGACCTCGCGCTTGTCTACGACGCGGTGTCCGCCATGTGTGCTGTCGACGACCTCCAGACGCTGACCCTCGTCGAGCTCGAGCCCGACGACGGGAGACTCGAGCGCGACGTGCGCGTCTTCGAGCGCTCGATGCTCGAGGGGCTTCTCGGCACCTCGCTCGACGGCGCGAAGCTTGACTCCGGCGCCTGGGACGACCTGCGCTCCCAGGTCATGACCAAGCGCATCTACGACACGGCGTGGGAGCTCGCCGAGCGCGACTAGCGCACGCGCGGGGCATCTGTCAGAATCGGGGGTCGGTGCATCCAACCCCAGAGACGGGAGAGACATGAGCAACGAGGGCAAGAAGGTCAAGGTCCACTACGTGGGCACGCTCGATGACGGCACGAAGTTCGACTCCTCGCGCGACCGCGGCGAGCCGCTGGCCTTTACCTGCATGGCCGGTCAGATGATCAAGGGATTTGACGAGGCCGTGCGTGAGATGGAGGTCGGCCAGGTCGTGGACGTGCGCCTCGAGCCCGCCGAGGCCTACGGCGAGCGCGACGAGCGCCTCGTGCAGACCGTGCCCGTCTCCGCGATGCCGGGTGCCGAGGAGCTCTCCGTGGGCGACCGCGTGATGCTCGCCTCCCCCACCGGCCAGCCCTTCCCGGCCGTCGTGGCCGCCCTGGAGGACGGCAACATCACCTTTGACATGAACCACGAGATGGCCGGCAAGGCGCTTAACTTCAACATCGAGCTGCTCGAGGTCGAGTAGCGGCCCTAAACCCAAACCATTTTTCGGTTTGGGTTCATCGCCGGGCACCATCCGAGATGCCGCCCAGAAAACCCGCAGGTGAGCGACGTGCTCGCCTGCGGGTTACTTCGTAAACGCCAGAAACGTGAACCCAAACCTCCGGGAGGGAGGGCGGAAACGTGGCTGACAGGGTCAGACGGCCTTGACGCCGCGCTCTCCGGTGCGGATTCGCACGCACTCCTCGACCGGGTAGACGAAGATCTTGCCGTCGCCGACCTCGCCGGTGCGCGCGACCTCGCAAATAAGGTCGATAAGGGCGTCCACCTGCGCGTTGTTGACGACGAGCTCGACCTTGACCTTGGGGATCATGTTGAGCATGACCTCGCGTCCGCGATAGTACTCGCTCCAGCCGTGCTGGGTCCCGCAGCCCAGGACCTCGTAGACGGTCATGCCATGGAGCCCGCGCTGGTTGAGCTCGTCCTTGAGCTCTTCGAGCTTCTCGGGGCGGATGATGGCGGTCACTTTCTTCATGGTTGGCTCCTTGTCGTGAGTTCAGGCATCAAGACCGGTGAATGCGGGGTAGGCGCTCTCGCCGTGCTCGGCGACGTCGAGACCGAGCGCCTCGTCACGGTCGCTCACGCGCAGCTGTCCGCGGAAGGCAAGCCGCAGCACCCCGATGAGAACAAGATCGAGCGCAACCACAATGACGAGCGTCACCAGGATGCCGAGCACCTGGCTCACCATGAGGGACGGGTCGCCGGTGTAGAGCAGGCCGCCCTGCCCGGTCCAGGAGAGCTCGGGCACGCAGAAGAGGCCGGTGAGCAGACCGCCCAGGATGCCTCCCACGCCATGGCAGCCAAAGGCGTCAAGCGCGTCGTCGTAGCCAAAGCGCGCCTTGAGGTGCGAGATGGCGAGGTAGCAGACGGGAGAGACGAGAAGACCCATCACCACGGCCGCCCACGGCTCCACGAAGCCCGCTCCCGGCGTCACCACCACGAGGCCGGCGACCAGACCGGTGCACCCGCCCACGAGCGTGGGCTTGCCGGTTGCGACGCGCTCGACCACGAGCCAGGAGACCAGGCCCGCCGCGCTCGACACGACTGTGTTGAGGATCGCCAGGGCCGCCGTGCCGTCGGCCGCGAACTCGGAGCCACCGTTGAACCCGAACCACCCGAACCACAAGAGGCCCGCGCCGAGGGCGACGAACGGCACGTTGTGGGGACGGTAGCTCGTGAGGCCAAAGCCGCGCCGTCCGCCGAGCGCAAGGCAGAGCAAGAGACCCGTGACGCCCGAGCTGATGTGGACCACGTCACCACCGGCAAAGTCGAGCGCGCCGATCACGTCGCCGATGAGCGAGCCCTCCCCGCCCCATACCATGTGTGCGAGCGGCGCGTACACGACGAGCACCCACACGGTGAGGAAGGCCGCGACCGCGCCAAAACGCATGCGACCGGCCACCGAACCCGTGACGATCGCGGCGGTGATCATGGCAAAGGCCATCTGGAAGGTCACGTCGATGATGCTCGGATAGGCCATGCCCTCCGGCACCGCGCCCCTCTCGGCCAGCATGCCATTGACCACACCGGCAAGACCCAGCTGGTCAAAGCCGCCGAACCACGAGAGCGAGCCGTCGCCGCCGTAGGCGAACGACCAGCCGGCCAGGACCCAGACGAGCCCCACCACGCCGATGGCGGCAAAGCACATGAGCATGGTGTTGACCACGTTCTTGCGGCGGGCAAGACCGCCGTAGAAGAACGCGAGCCCCGGCGTCATGAACAGGACGAGCATCGTGCAGACGAGCATGAAGGCCGTCGATCCGCTGTCATACATGAGAGCCTCCTCGGTCGCGCGGAATTGACCTGACCGATGCTGCCCTCTTTCAGCGCCGAGAAACGACTCGCCGCGCGGAAGGTAACCTCCGCGCGGCGAGATTGAAACCTTTGACGCAGCCTCGCAACGCGCCGCCATGCGGCAGAAACGCGTGAGAAACCTGCGACCCTAGATCGCGGCGAGCGCCTGCTCGATGTCCGCGATGAGGTCGGCGCTGTCCTCCAGGCCGCAGGAGAAGCGCACCATGGCCGGGGAGATGCCGGCCGCGACCAGCTCCTCGTCGTTCATCTGGCGGTGCGTCGCGGAGGCCGGGTGCAGGCAGCAGGTGCGCGCGTCGGCCACGTGCGTCTCGATCGCGGCGAGGCGCAGCGCCGCCATGAACTTCTCGGCAGCCGCGCGGCCGCCCGCCAGCTCGAAGGACACGACGCCGGAGCCGCCCTCGGGCAGGTACTTCTGGGCGAGCTCGTGGTACGGGTCGCCCTCCAGGTGCGGGAAGCGCACCGAGGTCACCTTGTCGGAGCCCGCGAGGTAGCGCGCCACGGCGAGGCCGTTCTCAAAGTGGCGCGGCATGCGCACGTGCAGGCTCTCGAGGCCCATGTTGAGGTAGAACGCGTTCTGCGGGCTCTGGATGGAGCCGAGGTCGCGCATGAGCTGGGAGGTTGCCTTGGTGATGAAGGCGCCGGCCTGACCGAACTTCTCGGCGTAGACGATGCCGTGGTAGGACTCGTCCGGGGTGGTGAGGCCGGGGAACTTCTCGGCGTGCGCCATCCAGTCGAAGTTGCCGGAGTCCACGATGGCGCCGCCCACGCCCACGCCGTGGCCGTCCATGTACTTGGTGGTGGAGTGGGTCACGATGTCCGCGCCCCACTCAATCGGACGGCAGAAGACCGGCGTGGGGAAGGTGTTGTCCACGACCAGCGGCACGCCGTGCTCGTGCGCGGCCTGCGCAAAGCGCTCGATGTCCAGTACGTCGAGCGCGGGGTTGGCGATCGTCTCGCCAAAGACGGCGCGCGTGTTGGGGCGGAAGGCCGCCGCGAGCTCCTCCGGCGTGCACGTGGGCGAGACGAACGTGGACTCGATGCCCATCTTGGCCATGGTGTGGGCGATGAGGTTGTACGTGCCGCCGTAGATGGCCGAGCTCGCCACGATGTGGCTGCCCGCCTCGCAGATGTTGAAGAGCGCGAAGAAGTTGGCGGCCTGGCCGGAGCTCGTGAGCATGGCCGCGGCGCCGCCCTCGAGCGCGGCGATCTTGGCAGCGACGGCGTCGTTGGTGGGGTTCTGGAGGCGCGTGTAGAAGTAGCCCTCGGCCTCGAGGTCAAAGAGCTGACCCATGTGCTCGGAGGTCGCGTACTTGAAGGTGGTGGACTGGACGATGGGAATCTGGCGCGGCTCGCCGTCGCCCGGCGTGTAGCCGGCCTGGACGCAGCGGGTGCCGATGCTCTGCTCGTTCATGGGGCTCCTTTCGTTGTTGCCGGGTCCATGATAGCGCGAGGGCAGTGGCGACGAGTGTGGGCGCCAGGAAACGTAAGGTTTTGGGGAAACGGGCCGCGCGCGTTCGGGAGATGACCGAATCCGAGGCTCTCAGGCATGTTTTGGGGCAAACGATTTATGTGGGAGCGTCGGGCTGACGTTCTTCTCGGCCTTTTGTGCGTGAAATGCCACGCCACAGCGGGTTGTGGGCAAAAGCATTGATACACAAGCGAGAAGAGCATCAAACTTGTTGCCCAAAACCTTAGAGGAGGGCTGCGGACGATAAAGGGCTGGCGGACGAGAAGAACGTCCGGCTAGACCATCTGCTCGGGGTGGAAGACCTCGTCGAAGCGCTCCGGGGTGAGCAGGCCCAGCGCCACGCAGGCCTCCTTGAGCGACGTCCCCTCGGCGAAGGCCTTCTTGGCCACGCGCGCGGCGTTGTCGTAGCCGATGTGGGGGTTGAGGCTCGTCACCAGCATGAGCGAGCGGTGGAGGTTCTCGTCCATCTTCTCTCGGTTGGCCATGATGCCGCAGGCGCAGCGCTCGTCGAAGGAGACGATCGCGTCCGCGAGCAGGCGAATGGACTGCAGATAGTTGTAGGCGATCACCGGCATAAAGACGTTGAGCTCGAAGTTGCCCTGGGAGGCCGCCATGCCGATCGCGGCGTCGTTGCCCATGACCTGCACGGCCACCATGGTGACGGCCTCGCACTGGGTGGGGTTGACCTTACCCGGCATGATTGAGCTGCCCGGCTCGTTGGCCGGGATCTGGATCTCGCCGAGGCCCAGGCGCGGGCCGGACGCGAGCCAGCGCACGTCGTTGGCAATCTTCATCATGTTGGCGGCGAGGCCCTTCACGGCACCGTGGGAGAACACGAGCGCGTCCTTGCCGGTGAGCGCGCGGAACTTGTTGGGGTCCGTCTCGAAGGGCAGGCCCGTGAGCTCGGCAAGCTCCGCGGCCACCGCCTCGTCGAAGCCCGCGGGCGCGTTGAGGCCCGTGCCCACCGCGGTGCCGCCGAGCGCCAGGCGATAGAGGCCCGGCATCGCGGCAAGAAGCTCCTCGCGCGAGCCCTCGAGAAGACCGCGCCAGCCGGAGATCTCCTGCGAGAAGGAGATGGGCACCGCGTCCTGCAGGTGGGTGCGGCCGCTCTTGACCACGCCCTCGTTCTCCTTCTCCAGGCGGCGCAGCGTTGCCGCGAGCTGGTCGATCGCGGGGAGCAGGCGCCCCGTCACCGCCACCGCCGCGGCCACGTGCATGGCCGTGGGGAAGGTGTCGTTGGAGGACTGGCTCATGTTGACCGAGTCGTTGGGGTGCAGGGGCTTCTCCAGCGCCACGCCCCTCTCGGCCGCGAGCTGGTTGCCGCGGTTGGCCAGCACCTCGTTCATGTTCATGTTGGACTGCGTGCCGGAGCCCGTCTGCCACACCACGAGCGGGAAGTCGGCGTCGTGAGCACCGGCGAGCACCTCGTCCGCAGCGGAGCAGATGAGGTCGCGTGCCTCGGGCGCGAGACGGCCCAGGCCGCAGTTGGCACGGGCCGCAGCCTTCTTCACCAGCGCAAACGCACGCACGATCTCTCCGGGCATGCGCTCGGTGCCAATGGGGAAGTTCTCGTGGCTGCGCTCGGTCTGCGCGCCCCAGAGGGCGTCCGCGGGAACGCGCATCTCGCCCATGGAGTCGCGCTCGATGCGCCAGCCGTCCGTGCCGCTCGTCTCGGTCATGCCCTACTCCTCGTCTCCGGCGTCCGTCGTGCGAGCAGGACGCCCGTCGGCCTCGCGGCGCTCCATGCCCGACGTGATCGCCGAGACGACCTCTGCCTGGTCACGTGCGACCACGCCCAGGTCGGCGCGGACACCGCGGAAGCGCGGGCTCTTGGCGCATTCCTCGGCGAGCTGCTTGTTGCTGCGCGCGTCCGAGAGGGCGCCGAGCTCACGCTGGATCTCGTCGAGCGCCTCGCTCATCTGCGCGCGCTCCGGGCCCAGGACCTCGCCCAGGCGCTCGGCGACATAGCGCATCTCCTTGGTGTCGCGGCGCGCCACGTACACGGCGTCGCCGTCGCGCAGGTCGAGGCCAAAGAGACCCTCGTCGACCTCGTTGAACTCCGCATCAAAGCGCACACGGAAGTCCTCGGCCGTAAGGCCGTGCTCGGCAACCTTGGACTTCCAGCTCAGACAGCCGAGGTCGCGCGCGAGGCGCTTGAGGTCCTTCGCGGCGTGACGCTTGCGCATGAGTGTGACGAGCGAGGAGCACTCGAGCGCGCGCTCCTTGGCGCACGCCATCGGCAGCAGGCAGTTCTCGCCCAGCTCGCCGCTCTCCACCAGGCCGTCGACGGCCTCGGAGAGGATGTCGAGCGCACGTAGGTGGGCCGAGGCGACCTGCAGCTCCTTCAGAATGTGCTCGCAGCGGCGGTTCTGCTTCTTCGCCTGCCACGGCTCGAGGAACTGGAGAAGGGACCGCACCCGGCGGATGGCCACCCTGAACTCGAGAAGGGCCGACGGCTCGTCCGGCGATTTGAGAAACGCCTTCGTGCATCCGACCAGGTCGTCCGCCGACTCGGCGAGCGCACGCTCCACGAGCGCGAGCTCCTCCCAGGAAGCGCACTCGGGACCGGCCACGTACCAGCGCAGGTTTCCGCGACCGGACGGCCCCTCGGGCAGGTCGATCGCGGCAACGGTGCCCTTGCCGAAGGACGGGCACGAGCCCACGAGGCGCGCGGCCATGGTGTCCACAAAGGGCGCATGTCCCACCGCGATCACGCAGGGAGCGTCCGACGCCTCCAGCTCGGCGATAAACGCGGCGCCATCCTGGGCGTAGAGCGACTGCCTGACCTCGATGTCCTCGACACCGACGGCAGCCGCCACGACGTCAGCCGTCTCGAGGGCCCGCACGGCGGGACTGCTCCAGACGCTGACGCTCGGATTGTCGCCGAGCAGGGCAAAGGTGCGGGGGTAGGCGGCCCTAAGCGAGCGGGCGCCCGAGTCCGTGAGCCTGCGGTCGAGGTCAGAGCCCGTAGGCGAGGTCGCCTCAGGCGCACCGTGCCGAACGAGAACCAGCATCTTGACCATGTCTCCCCCGTTCCTCGCGTTCGGTGGGACCACCGAGGTTCTAGCATAGCAATTCGCCGCTCGCCGAATCGCTGCCCCGGGGAGCGGCTTTCAGGGTTGTAACAACGGCACTATCAATGTTCTACACAGGGAGGTGGACCCATGGCTCCTTCACATGCCACACACGCGCCGGCACCCGCAGCGACCGACGTCAGCGCCGCCGCGCGGCTCGGACACGCAATGGCCGAGCAGCTCGCCGCCACGCTGAGCGCCCGCCAGGAGACCATCGCCCTCTCCGTGATGTGCCTGCTCTCGGGCGGCCACCTGCTCCTCGAGGACGTGCCCGGCGTGGGCAAGACGACGCTCGCCCGCGCGCTCGCGCGTGTCGTCGGCGCACGCGTCACGCGCGTGCAGTTCACGCCCGACATGCTCCCGAGCGACCTTACGGGCGTGAGCGTCTGGGATCCGCAGTCGCGCGCCTTCACCTTCCATCCCGGGCCGCTCTTCTCGGACATGGTGCTCGCGGACGAGATAAACCGGGCCAACCCCAAGACGCAGTCGGCGCTGCTCGAGGCCATGGGAGAGCATCGCGTCTCCGTCGACGGCACCACCTATGACCTGCCCGACCCCTATTTCGTCATGGCAACGCAGAACCCCGTGGAGATGGAGGGCACCTATCCCCTGCCCGAGGCCCAGCTCGACCGCTTCATGGTGCGGACGAGCCTGGGCTACCCGGATGCGCGCGACGAGCGGGCCATGCTCGTAGGGACATCCGGCGCCGACCCGGTGGCCCGCGTCCGCCCCGTCTGCGACCTCGCCGACGTGCGCGCGTTCCGGGCGCTTGCCTCGCGGGTGCATGTCAGCGACGAGGTGGCCGCCTACGCACTCTCCATCCTCGAGGCGACGCGCCGCGATCCCGAGGTCCGTCTCGGCGCCTCCCCGCGCGCCGGGCTCGCGCTGGTGGCCATCAGCCGCACGCACGCCCTGCTCGACGAGCGGACCGCGGTGTTCCCCGAGGACGTCCGCACGCTCGCGCCCGCCGTGCTCGCGCACCGCCTCGTGCTGCGCGACGCGGTCCCCGGCACCCCTCAGGCGGAGCAGCAGCGCGCCGTGCTCGCACGGCTCATATCACGCGTGAGCGCCCCGGGCTCCCGCCGCAGATGAGCGGGCGGGGCGAGAAGGACGCGCGTTCGCTGGCCCTCACGAGACGCGGGGTCGTCCAGCTCGTCCTTGCCGCCGCGCTGCTCGCCACGGGCGTCGTCGGCGGCTGGCTCACGCCGGGCGCAGTCGGCATCGCGCTGCTCGCCGGCTGCCTCATGGGCCTGGCGGAGGTCCTGCTCGCCCGTCGACTCGGCCGCCGCGGGCGCCGGGTGACGCCCCTCGCGGAGCAGAGCGCGAGGGTCGAGTCATGGGTGCGCGTCGACCAGCGCGGCACGGTGATCGAGCGCCTCGCGCGACCCGGGACCCGGCGCGGCCTCTACCGCCAGCAGAGCGTGCTCACTACGTGGACCGATGCGTTTGGGTTCTGGCGCGCCACGCGCGTGGAGCCCGTCGGACGCGAGGTGCGCGTCCCTCCCGCCGTGAGCTCGCGGCTGCTCCGCGAGGTCATCGACGGCCCGATGTCGCGGCTCGCGGAGCGTGAGCCCGAGCAGGACCGCGTGAGCGTGCGGCCCTACGAGAAGGGCGACGGCATCCGCCAGATCTCCTGGCGTCAGACCGCACACCACGGGCAGCTCATGTCGTTCGAGCAGTCCGGGCGGGACAGGCCGCCGGTGCTCGTGGTTGCCGACGCAATCGGCGCCGGGAACGGAGACGGGCTGGCAGCCACGCTGTCGGCCCTGCTCCAGGGGCTGCGCCGCGTTCCGGACGTCCTGCTGACCGATGGCACCCAGACCCTGCGCACGCCGGTCCAGCAGGAGCGCTTCTGCGCCGCCGTTGTTGGGGAGCGCGCGGAGACGGCCCCGGTTGACGAGCGCACCCGCGAGGTGGCGCGCATCGCGGGCGTTGGGTCCGAGCGCCGGCGCGTGGTGCTCGTCACCTGTGACCCGGACGGTGCGATGGCGCGCTCCCTGCGGAGCGGCCTGCTCTCGGGCTCCGTCACCGTCGTGCGCGCCGAAGGGGCCGCGGGGGCCGACGAGGCGCGCGAGGGTCCTGCCGAGAAGACCGACGAGGGAGCGGCGGTCACAGCTGGCCGTGCGGTCGTGCGGCAGCGCGGCGCCGCCGAGCTCGTGGCCCTTCTCGCCTGTGTGGCGCTCGCACTGCTCGCGAACGTCCCCCTTGCCAGCATGATCTACGAGGGCGCATGGGGAGCGTGCGTTCCCGCACTCCTCTGCGCAGGTGCGGCGGGCGGCTCGCTGCTCGGCTCACTCCTGCGTTGGCGCGACGCGCGGACTCCCGCCCGTGTCGTGCTCCCGGTCGTCCTGGCCGTGGCGCTGGCCGCCGCCGGGGCGGCGCTCGCCCTGGGCGCGCTCGACGGGCGCGTGGGACCCCTCGCCGTCTCTGGCACCGAACCCGTCGCGTACCAGACGGTATGGGACGAGCCCGTGGACTGGCTGCTCACCATCCTGACGACCGGCTCCGAGCAGCTCGCCGGGACCGGCTTCGACGGCGTTGCCGAGACCTGGGACCTCCTCGTCATGCTCATGGGGGGCGGCCTTGCGGCGCTTCTCGCGCTGCTCGCCTCATCGCGCGCGCTCCGTGGCGCCGTCGCGCTCGTCCCGCTCGCGCTCTCCGCCGTCGACCAGTCCATCATGGGGCCATCCGCGCGTCTCGGGTGGACCTGGGCGTGCGTTGCGCTGGGACTTCTGCTCGTCTGGCTCTCCGTCAGCGTGCGGCCCCGCCCGGCGCGCGGGCTGCTCGTGGCACTGGTTGCCTGCGCGCTCGGCTGGGGCGCGAGCGCCGTCGCGCCGTCGGGGAGCTTCTCGCCGTGGTCTGCGGGCGGGGCGCGCGTCGAGACGCTCGTCGACCTCTCGCGCGACCTCCGCAGCCGGTCGGACGACCCGGTCCTCACGTACGACACCACAGCGCTCGGACCCGTTTACCTGCGGCTCGGCGTACTCGATACCTTTGACGGCACCACATGGCGCTTCGAGGGGCGAGACGGCACCGCGGTCGAGGAGAACTCGGCGCTCTACTGGGCGGGCCGCAGCGAGGGCATCGAGGAGGAGACGTTTGCCGCGAGTCTCGCCCCCTTCGTCACGACGACCCTCGTGCCGGATGAGACGAACGAGCAGGACCTGCCCGCACCGCCGGGCACGGCGACCGAGCTCCTCAATGACGACGGAAGCCTCGTTGCGTCGGGTTGCTACCTCTCCCCGATCACGGGTGCGTCGTACCTCGACACGCTGCTCCGGCTCGCTCCGAGCCTCGAGCGCTACGACTCCTGGGGCGGCGGCCCCGACGAGCGGGCAATCGCGGTCCCGGAGCAGCTTCCCGCGGAGATCGCGTCCGTGGTGGACCGCGCACGCGACGAGGGGGCGGAAGCCTCGGCGGACAACATCGTCAGCGAGGTGGAGGCCGTCCGCTGGCTCGTTTCCTACTTCACCGACGGGAGCTTCTCCTACTCGCTCGACGCCCCCGGCGGCGACGGGCGGGACAACCTCGAGGCAGTCAACGACTTCCTCGTCGAGCGCGAGGGCTACTGCACGCACTACGCAACGGCGTTCGCGCTGCTCGCACGGGAGCTCGGCGTTCCCGCGCGGGTGGCGCTCGGCTACGCACCCAGCTCCGCGCGGGACGCAGGCGGGGACTACGTGGTCACGATGCGCCAGCTCCACGCCTGGACAGAGGTCTGGTTCGATGGCGTCGGCTGGATCGGCGTGGACGTGACGCCCGCGGCGGATGAGGGCGAGGCTGCGCCGGAACCGGAGGAGACGCCCGAGGTCGAGCCGTCGGAGACCGAGCCGGAACCGGAGGAGACGCCCGCCGAGCCCGAGGAGGAAACGCCGCAGCAGGATGCTCTTGACGAGGAGGGCGAGCCGGACGACGAGCCGTCGGTCCCCTGGCGGGCGGCCGTCCTTCTTGGCCTTGCGGTCCTTGTGCTCGGCAGCGGCACGGCCGCACTTCTCGTCCGACGGCGCAGGGCCGCGACCTGGCAGGCCGCCTGGAGACGCATCTGCCGCAAGGCCTGGCGCTCCGGCGTCCGCTGGGACAGGAGCGCCACGGAGGACGTCATCGTCGAGCGCATCTGCGAGCAGCTGAACGACGATGCCCGAGCCGCCGAGGTCCGCAAAGTCGCCCGCAACGCCTGTCAAGAGCGCTACGGCTAGACCTCATCGTCAAACGATACGTCCGCTACATCAGCTCGCAGACCTGGGATGCAAAGGCCACGGGGTCCTCGGGCAGGATGCCCTCGACGAGAAGGGCCTGGTTGTAGAGCAGGCCGGCGTAGAGCTTGACCTTCTCGGCGTCGCCCGCCTCCTGCGCGGCGCGGAGCTTCTCGAAGACCGGGTGCTTGGCGTTGACCTCGAGCACGCGGACGGCCTTGGGGGCCTCCCCCGCCTCGGGACCGGCGGCGAGGACCTTCTCCATCTCGAGCGTGAGCGGGCCCTCGGAGGTGATCACGGCCGGCGCGCCATCAGCAGCGAGGCGCGTGGACACCGCGACCTTCTCGACCTTCTCGCCCAGCGCGTCCTTCATGGCGTCGAACAGGTCCTCGTTTGCCTTGGTGGCCTCCTCGGCCTCCTTCTTCTCCTCGTCGCTCGCAAGGTCAAGGTCGCCGGAGTTCACGTTCTTGAGCTCGACGGTGCGGTCCTCGACCTCGGGCTCGGCGCCGTCTGCCACGGCCTTCTCCGCCGCCTCGCGCGCGGCGTCGTCCTCGTAGGTCTTGGGCAGGCCCGTGGCCGTGAAGTCGCGCATGGCCTGGAAGCAGAACTCGTCCACGTCCTGCGTGCAGAGAAGCACGTCGTAGCCCTTGGCGAGGACGGACTCCACCACGGGCATCTTGGCGAGGCGCTCGCGGTCGTCGCCGGCGGCGTAGTAGATGGCCTTCTGGTCGGCGGGCATGGCGGCAACGTACTCCTGGAGCGTGACCATCTTCTGCTCGCGCGCGCTCCAGAACAGCAGCAGACCGGCGAGCTCGTCCTTCTTCATGCCGTAGCTGGAGTAGATACCGTACTTGAGGCCGCGCCCGAAGTTCTCGAAGAACTTCTCGTAGTCCTCGCGGCTCTGGTCGCGCATGGCCTCGAGCTCGCTCGTGATCTTCTTCTCGATGCGGCGCTCCATGGCCTGGAGCTGGCGGGTCTGCTGCAGGGTCTCACGGGAGATGTTGAGGGAGACGTCCGCGGAGTCCACGACGCCACGGACGAAGTTGTAGTAGTCGGGCAGGAGGTCCGCGCACTTCTCCATGATCAGGACGTTGGAGCTGTAGAGCTCGAGGCCCTTCTCGTAGTCACGGCTGTAGAGGTCGAAGGGAGCCTGGCCGGGGATGAAGAGCAGGGCGTCGTACTCGAGCGTACCCTCGGCGTGCAGGCTGAAGGTGCGGGCGGGGTCGGTCCAGTCATGGAAGGTGGACTTGTAGAACTCGGCGTACTCCTCGTCGGTGACCTCGGAGGCGCGCTTCTTCCAGATGGGGGTCATCGAGTTGATGGTCTCGAGCTCGGTGTAGTCCTCCCACTCCGGCCTGTAGTCGTCGCCGGCATCGGCGGGCTTCTCCTTCTCGCGGCTCTTGGTCACGAGCATCTGCACGGGGTAGCGCACGTAGTTGCTGTACTTCTTGATCAGCTCGCGGAGCTTCCACTCACTGAGGAACTCGTCGTAGTTGGCCTCCTCGGCGTTGTCCTTGAGCGTGAGGACGATCGTGGTGCCGCAGGTGGCGCGGTAGGCGGGGTCATCGGCGGCGACGGGCTCGATCGTGTAGCCCTCCACGCCGTCGGAGGTCCAGCGGTTGCACTCGTCGGAGCCGTACGCGCGCGTGATGACGCTGACCTCCTTGGCCACCATGAAGGCGGAGTAGAAGCCCACGCCAAAGCGGCCGATGATGTCCACGGCGTCGCCCTGGGCCTCGGCGTTGGCAGCCTTGAACTCCTCGGAGCCGGAGTGGGCAATGGTGCCGAGGTTCTTCTCCAGCTCCTCGGCCGTCATGCCGATGCCGTTGTCGGAGACGGTGATGGTACGGGCGTCCTTGTCGAAGGCCACGTTGATGGCGAGGTTGGCCTGATCGACCTGCACGGAGCTGTCCGTGAGGCTCTTGAGGTAGAGCTTGTCGATGGCGTCGGATGCGTTGGACACAAGCTCGCGGAGGAAGATCTCGCGGTTGGTGTAAATGGAGTTGATCATGAGGTCGAGGAGCTTCTTGCTCTCTGTCTTGAACTTGCGCATGCGACGCGCCCCTTTCCGTGCTGCCTTGTTGAACGTGGGCTAGTCTACCCGACTTTAGATAATCTTAGTCGTTCGCGCTTAGATATCGAACAGGACGTCCCCGAGGAAGTCATCATCAAAGGGAATGGCGTCGGGGAGGTCAATGGGGGCGTCGGAGGCGACGAGGAGGTAGTTGTCCTCCGCGGCGTGAGAGTCATCAGTGGCGGGAACGACCTTGACGTGGTCAAAGACCACGAGCGCGGTAGCCACGACCGAACGCAGGAAGCTCACGTCGGTGCCGTCGGCGCACGAGACGACGTTCATGAGGCAGAGGCCGCCGGGTGCGAGAGCACGGTGGACCAGGCGCAGGGCCTCCACCGTGGCGAGCGAGCGCACGGGCTTCTCGCCGACGAAGGCGTCCAGGACCACGGCGTCATAAGGGCCGGGCTCATGCTCGAGGAAGCGGCGGCCATCGTCGCAGATGACCTGCAGGTCGCCAGAGTCGGCGCGAGCCAAGGCAACGGCGTCATCGAGATAGAACCAGCGCCGGGCGATGCGCACGACCGCAGGATCGATCTCCACCACGTCCGTGCGCACGCCCGGATGATTTGCGGCAACGAGCTTGGGGAAGGCGAATCCACCGCCCCCGATGGCGAGCAGTCGGCGCGCGCCCGGCCTGAGGTCGAAGAGGCGGCCAAAGGCCCGGTAGTACTCGAAGACCGGCTCCATCCTCCGAGCGCCGAGATAGGTCGCGGACTGATAGACGCCACCGGTGCGCAGGACGCGGACGCGCTCTCCGGAGGCGTCGTGCGTGATGTAGACCAGAGCGATGCCGCTCATGGTGCGGACGACATGCGGGCGAGCGCGCCACACCCGACAGGCCGCCGCAGCAGCCCCGCACGCCAGTGCGGCTCCGATGAGTCTGCTCCCCCTGTGCGACATGGCCCTCCCCTCCATCCTCATGATAGCCGGCTGGTAGGATTGTTCCCGAAAGGAGGAGTATGTCGCTGAGATTCATCGTCTCCCCCGCAAAAAAGATGCGGGCACAGGACATGCCACCCTGGCCCGCACGCGAGCCCGCGTTTCTGGACCGCACAGCCGAGCTCATGCATGCCGTTCGGGAGCTCTCGCGCGACGAGGCGCAGGCACTCTGGGCGTGCAGCGATCGGCTCGCAGACCTCAACTACGAGCGGTTCCGCACCATGGGCCTCAGGAGCGACACGACGGCCGCCGTCGTCTCCTACGAGGGCATCCAGTACACGCATCTGGCAGCCGGGGTCATGAGCGAGGAGGAGCTCGCCTGGCTGGACGAGCACCTGCGCATCCTCTCCGGCTTCTACGGAATCCTGCGCCCGCTCGACGGCGTGGTCCCCTACCGTCTGGAGATGCAGGCTCGACTTGCCGTTGGCGACTGCCACGACCTCTATGAGTTCTGGGGCGACACGCTGTACGAGTCGCTCGCCGCGGAGGGCTGTGACACTATCGTGAACGTTGCCTCCGTCGAGTACGCACGAGCCGTGACTCCGTGGGTCCGTCCGGACGGACCGCAGGTTCTGACCTGTCTTTTTGGCATACTACGCGACGGACGTCTCCGTCAGCCGGCTACCGAGGCCAAGGCCGCGCGCGGCACCTTCGTGCGCTGGTGCGCAGAGCGGGGCGTCGAGGACCCAGGTTGTCTGCGCGGCTTCCGCGAGCGCGGCTATGCGCTCGATGAGGCTCGCTCCGACGAGCACACCCTCGTCTTTGTGCGAGACCTCTCGTGCAATACTGCCGCTCGTGATGAAAGAAGCCGCTCCGTTCTTCAAAACGCTCGCTCGTGATGAAGGTTGTTGCATCCGCGCTGCCATCTGGTTTCATGTCTTATTCCTTTATCAGCCAAAACGTTGCCGACGGGCACGCCCATACCTTCCCAGCGCCAGAATCCTTCATCACGAGCGCGACTTTTGCAGGACGGGGGCAGCCTCTTCATCACGTGCGGGCGTTTTGCAGCAGGGACGTCGGTCGCGGCAATCTTCCGCGCGAAGAGTGGCCGAGGCACCCATATCTTCGAAAGGACCAGAACGCGGCAACGATAGAATCGTCTGACTCTCTATAGCAACTGACCTCAATCAGAAAGCTCCCCGATGCTTCCAATAACCTCCCCGCGATACACGGCGCCAGTCTTGTCAAGGTGAAGGGCATTGGCTGCGGTATCGGGAAACACCACAACAATTTCTGACGAGAGTCCTGCATCGTGGATTACATCAAGGTCTGCGTGTACCAGTCTCTCTCCACGCCGCACCTCTTCCCCCCTCGCCACACGGCACTTGAATGGGGCTCCGTTAAGCTCCACCGTATCCAAGCCGACGTGGACGAGAACCTCTCTCCCGTCAACGGTGCGCAGGCCAAAGGCGTGCAGAGTTTCATAGACCATCTCAACTGTACCGTCTACCGGACTCGATACGTTTCCGTCATCTGGGAAGACGACAAAGCCGGAACCCATTGTTCCCTGGGCAAACAGGGGATCCGAACAAGCGTCAAGCTCGAAGAGTCTTCCGTTGGCAGGAGAGGAAATCTGGGTATAGTCGTGACCAGTATCCTTGAGACGAAAAGCATTTATCAAATTTCCAATATACGACATCGGCTACTCCCATAAATAGACCTTTGGCGGGGACGGGACGTATCGCCCCGTCCCCGCCAAAGGCAGCTAATCGTACATCTTCTTATTACGTGTGCTCACGAGTATCGTCATCGCAAACCCTGCAATCGCTGCAACCGCAATTGTGGCGAGACAGAAGAAGAAGTTCGTCATGTCTCCGTCAGGAGAGATGTAGGTGGCGCAGGTCATAAGTCCCGGACCAGCCCAAGAGAACTGCTTCAGATCGACGATAGCGCCGAACACGCCGCCGATAGCGGCTCCCAGAGAGGCGCCAAGCAGGGGCTTGCCGAAGGGGATGCAGATGCCGTAGAGCGCCGGCTCGGTAATACCGAGGATCGCAGTAATTCCCGCTGAGGCACCGATGGCCTTGGTCTTCTTGTTGCGGCTCATATACCACACGGCAAGCGCCGCGCCACCAACGGCAGAGTTTCCACAGAGAGCGCCGGGCAGGAAGATGTTGTCAAATCCCGTCGACTGCATGTTCACGATGTTGATAGCCTGTACGGCTTTTTCCATACCAGTGATGACCCCGAGCGGACAGAACGCACTCCAGAGAGCGCTCGTAACAAGCCTGAAGTGCTCAGCCGCCCAGTAGAAGAACACCGATAGCCCCTCACCACAGACGGCTCCAATGGGACCAAGAACGAGCAGGGTAACGGGAATGGAGATAACCATGGTTACCAGAGGAAGAAGGAAGTACTGGAGGCTGCTGTGAATGATGCGCTTAAAGAATCGGTAGATAAGGGCAAGGAACGGGACACCCAGAATAATTGGAAGGAACGTGTTGTTGTACGTCGTAGCGTAAACAGGCATGCCCAGGAAGTCGAGACCCTCGACTCCGTTAATCGTTGAATACACCAAGGTCATGCCCAGCAGCGCTCCAAGTACCGGCTCTGCGTTGAGCTTGGTTGCAGCACTCCAACCAAGAACGATGGGCATGAAGTAGAATCCGGCGTTCGCCGCGCCGTTGAGGATGACGACGGCACCACTGTCGGGATCAAGACCGAAGAAGTTCGTGCAGATGGTGAGGAAAGCCATGAGCATTCCGCACCCCATGAACATGGGGATTATGGGAGCGACGGTTCCACCAAGGTAGTCTACGATGATTCTGCCCAAACGCTTAATCCGGCCAAGGGGCCCCGTTGCCGCCGATGCCGACGTCGCAGCATCATCCGCTCGACGAATTGCTTCCTCCTCGGAGAGACCGTCATCGGTTTCGCCGACAAATCCCGTTACCTCAACGAAGTCAGCGTAGATCGAATAGCAGTCCGTACCAACGATCACTTGAACTTCGCCATTGCCCACGTCTCTGACCCCCAGAACGCCGTCGATGGCGTTAAGTGTCTCAGCGTCCATCTTCGCAGGGTCTTTAAGCTTGAGCCTCAGGCGCGTAGCACAGTGGTTGGCAAACCTGAGATTGTCCGCTCCTCCCAACGCCGCCGCGATTTCCTTTGCCAACTTCTCGTACTTCATGCTTTCCTCCACTCCTACCGTCTAGGCATATCAAAATCGCTACTCAAGATTGGCATGTAGGGCAAACATCCGATCCGTTGGAACCCCCAGTCTCTGCGCAAGGGGGAGTACGAGGGCATCGCCCAAGATAAGTACGCTCTGCTCGAACAGCGATCCTCCCGGAAACACCGGAAGCTCATCGATTTCCATAGGGACTTTGTCCGTATAGGCGGGGACGACGACGGTCACATCTGCGAGCTCTGCAAGCTCAGACTGTGGACGTGTTGTCAGTACCGCCACACGACCACCAAGCGACCTCGCCTTCCTGGCCACATTGACAACGCTCGAAGTCGTCCCAGAGGCCGACGCGACAACAAGAAGATCACCGGACTCGAAGGCAGGAGTCGTCGTATCTCCCACAACGTAACTCGCAAGCCCAAGGTGCATGAGCCTCATGGCTAGACAACGCATCTGGAGAAGAGAACGACCTGCGCCGTGCGAATATATTTTGCGTGCGGCAAGTATTTCTGACATCAACGCATCAAGCTGGCCCGAATCGACTCTTGAAACGCAATCGGATAGCTGGGCGGCACCAGTCCCGGCAAGCTCAGGTATGTTCATCTAGGCCTCCGCCTCTTTCTCGATGCGCTCGTTGTACGCATCGAGCATTTCTCTCATTTTTCGAGCAACGCCCCTGCGATCGTTCACGCTACAGATCCCGCCGCCCGAGATAACAATCTCAGCCGTGCTCTCAAGCGCCTGCTCGAACGTCTCAAGCTTGATTCCCCCGGCAATCGCCTTAGGCGTATCCACACATGAGAGTCTCTTGAGCTCTTCAACCGGATCGGCCCCTGTTGCTTGACGGTCATAGCCAACATGGCAGCACAGATAATCTGGGCCCATTTCGGCAATCTGCCGGGCACGTTCCTCCATTTCTCGAACGTTGCACATATCGGCAAGAACCTTCACTCCGTTTACACGTCCGAGCTCTATCGCTGCTCTAACCGTAGCGTCATCTGAGGCGCAAAGCACGGAGAACATGTCACAGCCCGCCTCTATGACCGGCTTGGGGACCTCGCCACCCCCATCCATTACCTTGATATCCGCAAATACGGCCTTGTCGGGGTACCTCCCCTTAACCTCTTTGACAACACGAGCCCCTTCCGACACGATGAGCGGCGTGCCGAGCTCGATTATGTCGACGTAGGGTGCGACCTCCTCAAGCACGGCAAGTGCCTCTCGCTCGCTGAACAGATCAAGGGCTACCTGCAGTTTCTTTCGTCGATTCACATTCGTCTCCTTTGCTCACGATTCGATCTCAAATGGCGCGTCACCATAGTCGAGAAGCGCCATTATTCGCCCGAGGTACTCATCTGGCTCGGATAGATACGCATATCTGTCCGGATGACGTAGAAAGCCCTCGTAAAGAGGCATTGAGAAATCAATCCCGAGAGATGCGTCCTCGTGAACAGTCGCAAAGCGTGCTGCAGGAACATCCTCGCCGTAGCTTGGGTTTCTCACGGCAGCAATACCATCGGCGTCTCTCATCACGTAATACGTCATACCGTGATGCGCCTTGACCGATTCGTACCAAACGGGACACTGCCTGTAAGCAAGGTCCGAAAAAATGAGGGGACCCTCCCCCACGTTGATCGAAGCATGACCGTAGTCGGGGGGGACGAGCAGCGTCTGACCCTCGTCAACCTTCACGAGGATTACGTCATCAACATGGTTCTCTCCAGGGCGTTCCTCAAAATCGGACGAGCGCTGAAGAACGAAGAGGGCCGAGCCCATAAGCACTTCATAGACCTCTCCATATGTATGCGTATGAGCCCTGTTCCACCCATGGTAATGACCCGACGTCTTCTTGCACTCCCCGTTGAAGTCCCCAGGCAGGACGATCGTGAGGTCATACTGCAACCCGCTGTGAGCAAACCTGTCCCGGTCCCGCTCCATACTGAGACGGCCCAAGGTATCGTAAGCTCGCTCCGTCAAGTCAAGACCAGATTCACAGGCAAGAAGGCCCACCATTTGCTCGGCGGTCTTGTGCCCGCTCTTCTCAGCCTGAAGCCCCTCGCCAAGATGAACGCTCATAGACGTGCTGTCCCAATATAGCGGGACCCCACTCCGGGCAAGCATCTCCCACGTCATACAACCTCCCAGCCTCGAAAAGGTTCGATTAACTCCTATGGAGTTTTACTTCATATTAGTTGATTTAGTCGGAGTATTACTTCGTTATGAAGTTTCACTACAGGTTTCAGTAATTGTATTACGTGGTAGTTGGCACTATTTTAATTCTACTTCTAAAACAACTCTCGGTAAGCGGTCGATTGATTCAGTTGAGCGGTGTTTTACTACATAATGCTCGTTTTCAGCATCTCCGCCGTGTTGGGTATGATGAAACCAACCTGTGCACCGGCAAGAACCTTGAAACCATGAGGGACGCATATGGTCGTAAAGGAAATTGAGAGAAACTACCGGGTCATGTCAGCGGCAGAGAGACGCGTTGCCGATGTCATTGTCTCCTCCCCCGAGGAGGTGATAGGGATGAGCATGGCCCAGCTCTCAAAGGCTAGCGACACTTCGGACGCCACCGTCATGCGTATGTGCAAGAGGATTGGCCAAAAGGGGTTTTACCAGCTTAAAATCAACTTGGCGATCGAGACCAGCGTCGAGAAGGACACCCGCGGCGGTGTGACCACGCTCGAGACTCCCACCGACATCTCCGACTACATTTCGCTCGTATGCTCCTCCCTGCCCTCCATCGCTCATAACATCAGCATTGACCTACTCTCATCCACCATGGATATGCTGCTCGCTGCAGACGAGGTCTACCTTTTTGGCTGGGGAAACACCAATACCATAGCCCAGGATCTTGCGCACCGACTCTTTCGCATAGGCATCAAAACGTTTTCGTCAGAGAACGTTGAGTACATCATGCGAGCAATCGTTCTTTCAAAAAAAGGCGATGTATTCATTGCGGTAAGTCATGCCGGACACGCGCTCTATACAGTCGAATGCATGAAGCTCGCGCGTCAAAATGGTTGCAAGGTCATCCTCATTACCAGCGAGCCGAAGAGCCCAGCATCCGAACAAGCGGATATCGTACTTTGCAGCGGCATTAACGATGGGCCGCTAGGAGACAGCGGTTATTCGTCGCATGTATCTGAGCTGCTCATATCTGACCTCCTTATTTATTTCCTTTCGATTCGAACATCCAGCACCGATGCTGGCATACGGAGCGAAGGGGTACTTGCACAGTTCAGCCTCTGAGAAACTCCCGGCAACTATCGCGACGTATCAAGATGGCCATAAGTGCGTATCATGAAGACATGGCGGACGTCGACGCGATCATAGAGCAGATTCTCGCGGCAAGCCGCGCCAAGGGCGGCCGGGCGCTCTCGAGCGAGCGCACCTACGCCGACGAGCCCATCCTCTTGCGCGGCTCGCAGCTCGCCAGCTACCTCCCCGAACCCATTCGTGAGATGCGCGCCCTCGCCCGTCGTCCCGAGGCCCGCTCCTGGTCGGATGCGCGGCTCTTCGTCGAGCAGGCGCGGCTCATGGCAGACTACGCCGACGACCGCCCCTACCCAGGGGAGTTCAAGAGCTACTTCCCCACCTACGAGGCGATGGACAACCAACAGCTGCGCGGGTACTTCACCTGGCGCGAGGACGTCCGGTCCGGCAGCGTCACGCGGACGTCCACGTCCTTTGCCTACGTCTATCTCTACGAACTCCTGAACGGCATCGGCGTCGAGCCGGGCGAGGAGGCCTTCCGGGCCATCGAGGGCTTCTGGCAGGCCTATCGCGACTTCGAGCCCGCGATGGACCGCTACGTCCGCCCCTGGCTCGTGGACTACGTGGTCTATCACGAGCTGTCGCCGGAGTTTGCCAGGCCCTATCTCAACACCGCGCACGACCATGCGGTCGGCGTCCTCTCACGCGCCGACGCCGCGGCGCGCTCCCACCCCAGGCAGCGGCGACGCACCGCCTACGCACCGACGGTCGACCCCGAGCTGTTCGACGCGCTCGACGCCCTGTCCACGTACCGTCTCCGGGAGTCCCGCCTCTTCCAGGACGAGCCCGACGCACTCATGGCAGTGACCTGCGCCGTCTTTGCCCAGCTCGCGCGCTACTACCACGGAGGCCGCGCCCAGGGGCTAACGGAGAGCCTCTTCGGCTCCCGGCATGCCATGCCCCACCTCATGTTTGCCTCCGCCGTGTTCTATCCCGGGGCCCGACATCCCGACACCGTCTACGAGCTCGACGACACCTGTCGCTATCTCTGCAGAAACGGCATCTGGACCTGCGACGCGCTCCATGACGGCGGGGCCAGGAGCGCAAAGCTCGGTCAGGTGCTCCACGCCGTAGACCAGCGGCTCCGGTCGGCGCTCGACTACCCCCACCCGCTCAAGGAGCGTGGCGACCCAAAGTACCTCGTGCAGATCATAGACCGCGAGGTCGGTGACTATCTCGCATGGCGAAAGCAGCACGCCCCGCGACACGTGGAGATCGACCTCTCCAAGCTCGCCGACATCCGCTCGACGGCAGCCGAGACGCGCGAGGCCCTCCTCGTGGACGAGGAGCGCGACGAAGCTGCCCCTATCGTCCGTGAAACGCCGTCAGCGCCAGAGCAGGACACCTCCCCCGGACTCACCGCCGAGGAGCTCTCGCTCCTTCACGACCTGCTCGACGGTCGCACGCCCTCGGCACCTGGCACGGACCTCCTCGTGGACGCCATCAACGAGAAGCTCTTCGACCTGCTGGGCGATACCGCCATTGAGTTCGACGAGACGGGCGCGCCGGCGCTCGTGGGAGACTACGTCGAGGACGTGCGCGAGGCCCTCGATCTTAATTAGAACACCTGTGCTAGAATTGCCTCCTGAGTCCGGCAAGAGAGGGGCGACACATGGGTGACGTGCGGGTACCCAAGCGCATAGCGGCGGTCATCATCAACTCCCTCAAGGGCGGCGTGGTTCCGCGCATCGGCCTGCCCTACGTCACCGTCGGGCGTGAGCGCGAGATCCAGGCGCTCCTGCACGATCTCGAGCTCGTGGCGGACGGCGGCGCGAGCTTCCGCTTCCTCGTGGGCCGCTACGGGGCCGGAAAGAGCTTCATGCTCCAGACCATCCGCACGCACGCGATGGGCAACGACTTTGTGGTGGCGGACGCCGACCTCTCCCCGGAGCGACGCCTCCAGGGCGGGCAGGGCCAGGGCCTTGCCACCTATCGCGAGCTCATCCGCAACCTCTCCACCAAGACGCGGCCCGAGGGCGGGGCTCTCGCACTCGTGCTGGACCGCTGGGTAGCGGCCCTGCGCGAGCAGCCGGACGCCGAGACGGCCCTCGCGGCACAGCTCTCCCCCATTCAGGAGCTCGTCTGCGGCTTTGACTTCACGCAGGTCCTGCGCCTCTACTATCGCGCGAGCCTCGAGGGGAACGACGAGACGCGCGCCGGCGTGGTCAAGTGGCTACGCGGCGAGTTCCGCACCAAGACCGAGGCCCGCGGCGAGCTGGGCGTCAACGCCTGCATCACAGACGACACCTGGTACGAGTACCTCAAGCTCTTTGCGCAGTTCCTCGTGGGCGCCGGCTACAAGGGCCTCGTCGTCCTCATCGACGAGCTCGTGAACCTCTACAAGATCCCCAACGCCACCTCGCGCCAGTACAACTACGAGAAGATCCTCACCATGTACAACGACACGCTCCAGGGCAAGGCTCACCACCTGGGGATCATCATGGGCGGAACGCCGCAGTCCATCGAGGACCGCCGTCGCGGCGTCTTCTCCTACGAGGCCCTGCGCAGCCGCCTCACGCAGGGGCGCTTCGCGAGCGCGGGCCTCGCGGACATGCTCGCGCCCGTCATCCACCTGGAGCCGCTCACCTACGAGGAGCTGCTCGTCCTCATCGAGAAGCTCGCGGACATCCACGCCGGCTACTTTGGCTACGAGTGTACGCTCACCGAGGCGCAGCTCGTGGGCTTCCTCAAGGCGGAGTTCGGCCGCGTGGGCGCGGACACCCACCTCACGCCGCGCGAGGTCATCCGCGACTTCATCGAGCTTCTCGACATCGTGTGCCAGAACCCGGGGGCAGACGTGGACGCCCTGCTCAAGACCGATGCGTTCTCGGGAGCTGTGAGCGCCCCCGCCGTTGCCGCCGGTGCCCAGGACGTTGACGACGCCTACGCCGAGTTCACGATCTAGGCGTCGCCGTCCTTGTCCCACACCTTCTCGACGACGCCACGCTCGTCAACCACATACGCGGAGTAGATCGGCTCGTCCGACGTCGTCGCGTTCACCTCGAGATAGCGGGGACCCTCCCCGTCATCGACGAGCTCGTAGTAGACACGTCCGTCGCCCGTCCACGACACGCAGCAGGGCTGGCCAAAACGCTCCTCGAAGTCATCGACGTTCTTCTCGCCCCCATCGAGAAACGCCGTGACCTCGTCAACGTCAGAGATGGTGTCCCCGACCTCGTAGCGCAGGGGGTCGTCATTCACGAGGCGCGTCTCCCACTCCAGGGGATAGCTCAGCCGAAGGTGCAGTCCCGTCCCTTCGGGCCAGTCCGTCTCGCGCGCGTCGTAGAGCATCGCCGAGTACGCGTCCTCGGACCATACGATGACGGTGGAGACGCCCACCTCTGCCTCGTCAAAGTCGTTCACGCTCACGAGCGTCATGTGGCACCAGTAGTTCTCGCCGTCGAGGACAAACGAGAAATCGGTCGAGAGCTCGACGCGACGCTTGCCGTCTTCGACCTTCTCGGATTCCATGGGACGCGTCACCGAATGAGTGTCCAGGTAGCTAACGTGACCGGAACAGCTCTCCACCAGCTCGCCGGCCTGCTCGTCAAGATCGTCGGAGTCCGCGCGGGCCTCGGGCGAGAAGAGCCCGACAATCGCGTCCCCGTCACCCGCCTCGAGGGCGCCGAGAAGGCTCTCCGCCGCGTCGAGGCAGGCCTGCCCCCGCGGGCTCACGTACTCCTCGCCCGTCACCTGGCTTTCTACAAAGCGGACGAGGGTGTCGATGCGCTCGGAGCATCCCGCGCACAGGGCGACTACGGCCAGCGCAAGGGCAAGCGTCACGAGAGTCCTTGTGCGGAACCTATCTTTCGCGCTCACGACGCCCCCTCACATGAAGTCACATCAAACCGCTGCGCGCAACCGACACCCTCTATTCTTGCCGAATCTCGAGTAGCTTGCACATGTCCGTCGCGTTGAGCGCTGCCACGGGGCAGTGTCGCAGGAGCGTCTCGTCATTGGTCACGAGATAGTCGACCTTGCCTCGCATCGCCGATGCGATGACGAGGTCATCTTCGAAGTCCCCGTGCAAGGCGCGCTGCTTGGAGGCCATCCACACATCCGTGTGATCGAGCGGTACGGCGCAGGCGATTGCCTGCATGTTGTTGATGCAACCCCACGCCGTGGCGGTCGCCGCCTGAGCAGCGGACTCACTGAGCGAGCCAGTCGCTACGCACTCGGCGCGTTTGTGTTCCGCCGACACCAGGTAGTACACATCCTTGGCAGTTGAGACGGCATAGGCCAAGGTCCAATTATCCTCGAGGGCGCGCTCAATAAGTTGCCGAGCCGCCGCGCGACCGTCTCTCCAGGGGAGATAGTAGTCAAGCCAGACATTGGTATCCAAGAGCATCGATGGCTGCGGACTCACGAATCTAGCCCCCTCTCGCGAAGGCGCTCGAACAGAACCTGCTCTCTGAGCTCGTCATAAGGAGGCTCATCAAATCCCTCGGACACCGATATGCCTCGAGATGCCAGCGAGCGCGCAACTATCTGACTTCCCTCTCGCGCCAGCGTGAGCTTGCGATCCCGCTCGGCGCACGCTGCGGAAGACGGCTCTGGCTGCTGGCCGGACACGAGCTCCCTGATCTTGTCGGGTTGGTCCGCCAGGCTAGAAAATAGCCCCCACATCGAACGAATGGCCTTCGTGGGCGTGAGCCCCGCCTCGGCAAGGGCCGCATCTCCCGAGACCTTGAGGTTCGAATCAATACGTGCATTGATCTGCGCGAGGGTGGTATCCATTGGTCTCCTTTCCAATGTAAAGCATATGCTAGCATATTATGCTAGCAATAGCTAGGTATCCTCCTTGCAATCAGAAACATTTGTTCGTATACTGACTAGCGTCGAGGGGAGGTCGCCATGGGCGTCTTTGACCGATACGCGCCGTTCGTACAGGACTTCATCTACGCGCACGAGTGGGAGAACCTGCGCGGCGTGCAGGTGGCCGCCGGCGAGGCAATCTTCGACACGGACGACCACGTGCTGCTGTGCGCCTCCACGGCCTCCGGAAAGACCGAGGCGGCCTTCTTCCCCATCCTGACCGAGTTCTGGGAGAACCCACCCGCCTCCGTGGGAGCCCTCTACATCGGCCCCACCAAGGCGCTGATCAACGACCAGTTCTTCCGTCTCACCGACCTCTGCGAGGAGGCCGGCATCAACGTCTGGCACTGGCACGGGGACGTCTCTGCCTCCCACAAGGCACGGCTCGTGAAGCGGCCCTCCGGCATCTTGCAGATCACGCCGGAATCCCTCGAGGCGCTGCTCATGCGCCGCCACGCTGTGGTGTCCAAGCTCTTCTGCGACCTGCGCTACGTCGTGATCGACGAGGTCCACTCGCTGCTGCGCCAGGACCGCGGCGGCCAGTGCCTCTGCCTCATCGAGCGCCTGGCGAGAATAGCGGGCGTGCAGCCGCGGCGCATCGGCCTCTCCGCCACGATCGGCGACCCCGAGGCCGTGGGCGCCTTCCTCGCCGCCGGCACCGGGCGCAACACGATCGTCCCCCGCATCGAGGAGCCCCCGCGCACCTGGCGCCTCTCGATGGAGCACTTCTTCCAGACCGGCCCGCAGGCGGACGAGTCCGAGCTTCAGACGGCAGACGGATGCGTCGAGGCTGACGTCGTCGCCCTGGAACCTGAGGAAACTTCGCCAGAGGGCCGGGGCTTATTGCCGCGCGCAGTTCCGCACGAGCCGGACGAGCCAGTGGCTCGTCCGTGCGAGCAGGACTGTTTGAGCACGGCGATAAGCCCCGGCCCTCCCGAAGCCCCCACGGACCTGGCGCCCGCGAACGCCGATCCGGGTATCGGCTACATCTTCGAGCACACTCGTGGTCGCAAGTGTCTGATCTTCTCGAACTCGCGCGAGGAGGCGGAGGAGGTCTGCACGACGCTGCGCGCCTACTGCGAGTTCAACGGGGAGCCGGACCGCTTCCTCATCCACCATGGCAACCTCTCGGCCGCCATCCGAGAGAGCGCCGAGGAGCAGATGCGCGACGACGCCTCCGACCTCTCCATCGTCGCAACCGCAACGCTCGAGCTGGGCATCGACGTGGGACGCCTCGAGCGGGCGTTCCAGATTGACGCCCCGTTCACCGTATCCGGGTTCCTCCAGCGCATGGGGCGCACGGGCAGGCGCGAGGCCCCGCCGGAGATGTGGTTCGTCATGCGC
Organism: uncultured Atopobiaceae bacterium; assembly: GCA_963928085.1. Lineage (GTDB taxonomy): Bacteria > Actinomycetota > Coriobacteriia > Coriobacteriales > Atopobiaceae > Thermophilibacter. The sequence continues at coordinate 186,763 of CAWVDR010000001.1, read as the reverse complement.
GAGGAGCAGCCGGAGCCCCGCACGCTCCTGCCCGAGACCATCCCCTGGAAGCTGCTGCAGGGCATCGCGCTCGTCCAGCTCTATCGTGAGGAGCGCTGGGTGGAGCCTCCCAACCTCAACCGCCTGCCCTACAGCCTGCTCTGCCACCAGACGCTCGCCACGCTCGCCGGCGAGGGCGAGCTCTCCCCCGCCCAGCTCGCAAGCCGCGTGCTCACGCTCACCTACTTCCATCGCGTGACGGCCGACGACTTCCGCGTCCTTCTCCGCCACCTGCTCCAGCACGACTACCTCGAGCAGACCGAGGGCGGTGGCCTCATCGTGGGCCTGGCGGGCGAGCGCGTCACGAGCTCCTACAAGTTCTTCGCCGTCTTTCAGGAAAACGTTGAGTACACCGTGCGCTCGGGCTCCGAGGAGATCGGAACGCTCTGCGCGCCGCCCCCGCCCGGGGAAAAGGTGGCCATTGCCGGGCACGTCTGGATCGTGGACGAGGTGGACCACGAGCGGCACCTGCTCTACGTCACGCAGGTCAAGGGCAAGGTCCCTGCGTACTTTGGCGACGTGGCGGGAGACATCAACACTCACATCCTCGAACGCATGCGTCGCGTGCTGGAGGAGAGCGCGCCCTACCCCTACCTGCGCGACCACGCCCGTGCGCGTCTGCGCGAGGCCCGCCGCGTGGCACGAAACTCCCAGCTCACCGCAGGCCCCCTCGTCTGCCTCGGCGAGAACGACAAGGAGCAGACGATGTGGTGCCTGCTGCCGTGGCTGGGGACCTACACGTTTCTCGCCCTGGAGCGCCTGATCAAGATCAAATGTGCCGCGGAGCTGGGCATCAAGGGCGTGAACTCGTCGCGCCCGTACTTCATGACCTTTGTGATGAAGGCCGACGAGCAGACGTTCTTCTCGGTGGTTAAGGACGCCGCGGAGCGGCTCGAGGACCCGATGGAGCTCCTCTACCCCGCCGAGATTCCCTACTTCGAGAAGTACGACGAGCTCGTGCCTACGGAGCTCGTGCGCAAGGGCTTTGCCGAGGGTGTGCTGGACGTCGAGGGCATGCGCGAGCGCGTGGCACAGTGGTAGTTCCACGGCACCAAGGCCCGCCAGAATAACAACAGTTCTGGGTTTCTCGCCCGTCCGTGCGCGCCGAGGCCGCTTTTCCAAGGGGCTCACGCAGGTTGTGGGCAACATGTTTTATGTGGTGGCGAGAAGGGCCGAGAATTGCATCAAGGACGTTGCCCACAACCCAATGAAACCTGGCGAAAACGGCCCCTCGGCGGCTTTTTCGTCGTCAGCGCATCAAAGATGTTGCCCAAAACCAGAAAGTGTCACGGCTGAGGTCGTCTCATGGAGCGGGCCCGGACCGCAGGGGGTTGGCGGTCCGGGCCCAGATGGCAAGGGGGTGTCCCCTTCGCATCGACTAGTGAATGCTCCAGGCGTGGTGATCGGTGTGGAGCAGCTCCTCGGCGCGCTCGGAGAGCGGTTCGCCCAGATAGTCCTGGTAGATGGCCGTAATCGACGGGTTCTCGTAAGAGTTGCGCAGCTCGGCGTTGTGATCGAGGCCCCAGAGGACGTCACCGCGAACGCCCGCCAGCTCCTCGCCGTCGTGGATGGGCTGGCCGCCACCACCCGCGCAGCCGCCGGGGCAGGCCATGACCTCAACGAAGTCGTATTCGACCTCGCCTGCCGCAATGGCGTCGAGCAGGTAGCCCGCGTTGGCGAGGCCGCTCACCACGGCAACGCGCACCGGGGTGCCCGCCAGGTCGTAGGTGGCCTCCTTCCAGGCGTCCAGACCGCGGACGTCGGAGAAGGCATCCGGCTCGGGCGTCTTGCCGGTGACCACGTGGTAAGCGGTGCGCAGCGCGGCCTCCATGACGCCGCCGGTGGCACCGAAGATGACGGCAGCACCCGTGGAGGTGCCCAGCGGGTCGTCGAAGTCCTCCTCGGGCAGCATCGCGGCATCGATGTGCTCGGCGCGGATCATGCGGTCGACCTCGCGCGTGGTGATGGAGACGTCAACGTCGGGATCGCCGCAGGCGTCGTTCATGACCGGGATGGCGACCTCGGCCTTCTTGGCCGTGCACGGCATAATCTCCACGCAGAAGATGTTGTGCGGGTCGATGCCCTTGAGCTCGGCGAAGTAGCTCTTGGTCACGGCGCCGAACATCTGGCCCGGCGACTTGGACGTGGAGAGCTGGTCGGTGAACTCGGGGCGCACGGCCTTGACGTAGCGCACCCAGCCCGGGCAGCAGGAGGTGAACATCGGGAACGTGTTCTCGCCCTTATGGGCGAGCTTGTGCAGAAGCTCGGTCCCCTCCTCCATGATGGTGAGGTCGGCCGAGAAGTTCGTGTCAAAGACGTAGTCCACACCCATCTGGCGCAGCGCGGCAACGAGACGGCCGACGGTGGCGTCCTCGCGCGCGAGACCGAGGCTCTCGCCCCAGGCGGCGCGCACGGCCGGCGCGATCTGCACCACGACGACCTTCTCAGGGTCGGCCAGCGCGTCGAAGACCTTCTGGGTGTCGTCGCGCTCGCGCAGCGCGCCCGTCGGGCAGTGCGTGATGCACTGGCCGCAGAGCGTGCAGTCGGACTCCTGGATCGTCATGCCGCCGCGGACGTTCACGCTCGTGTGCGTGGCGCGGTTGGCGAGATCCCAGACGCCGATGCCCTGGATCTTCTCGCACACCTGGATGCAGCGCAGGCAGTTGATGCACTTGTCGTTGTTGCGGATGAGCGGGTAGGACTTGTCCCACTCGTCGTGCATGAGGCGCTTCTCGTACGGAAGGTCCGAGATGCCGAGGTCGTTGGCGAGCGTCTGCAGCGTGCAGTTGCCGGAGCGCACGCAGCTCGTGCACTCGGAGTCGTGCGTGGCGAGCAGCAGCTCCATGTTCATGCGGCGCGCCACGCGCACCTTGGGGCTGTTGGTGTGCACGACCATGCCCTCGAGCACCGTGTTGTTGCACGCGGCGACGAGCTGGTCGATGCCCTCGATCTCGACCACGCAGATGCGGCAGGCGCCGATCTCGTTGAGGTCCTTGAGATAGCAGAGCGTGGGGATCTTGATGCCCACGGTTGCGGCGGCGTCGAGGATGGAGGTGCCCTCCTCCACGGTGACGGCGCGGCCGTCGATAGTGAGGTTTACCACTGCTCGATCCTCCCTCCGCGGAACGCGCCGAAGCCGAAGTGGTCGCAGCGCAGGCAGCGGGATGCCTCCTGGTGCGCCTCCTGGTCGGTGAGGCCGTTCTCGACGATGTCGAAGTCGTTGATGCGCTCGGACGCCTCGCGCTCGCGCATCTCGCAGCGCGCGCAGGAGATCTTGCCCTTGAACTGCACGGGCGGCAGCTCCACGTCGAGCTCGATCTTGTGATTGAATCCGAGGTAGTTGTCGATGTTGCCGGCCGCGACCTTGCCCGCGTTGATCGCGCGGATGACGGTGGCCGGGCCGCTCTGGCAGTCGCCGCCGGAGAAGAGGCCGTCCTGGCCGGGCACGGCGCCGTCCGGGTCGGTGACGATGCGGCCCCACTTGCAGGGCACGCCCTGCTCCTCGAAGGTGGCGGAGTCGATGTCCTGGCCGATGGCCACGATCACGCGGTCGCACGGCACCACGACGTCGCCGCCCTCGGCAGCGCGCGGCGCGGGACGGCCGCGCTTGAGGCCGCCGATGATCTGCGGCTCGACCCTGAGGCCGGCCACGTGGCCGTTCTCGTCGACGACGACCTCCTTGGGCGCGTGCAGGTCCATGACCTCGCAGCCCTCGGCCTCGGCGCCGGCGATCTCCTCGTCCTGGGCCGTCATGTCGGCCACGCGGCGACGGTATGCGATTATGACCTTCTCGGCGCCCAGGCGCACGGAGGTGCGGGCCACGTCCATGGCCACGTTGCCGCCGCCGACGACGGCGACCGTGAGGCCCTTGAAGTCGGGCGGATTGTTGTCGCCCATGTCGCGCAGGAGCTGGACGGCGGACATGACACCCTCGGCGTCCTCACCCGGAAGGCCGAGCTTCTTGTCCGCGTGCGCACCGATGGCCAGGTAGACCGCATCGTACTCGGAGCGCAGACGGGTCATCTCGTCACCGTCGACGCTATGGTTGAGCTCGACGTCGATGCCACAGTCAAGGATCCACTGAATCTCGGAGTCGAGCTGCTCGCGTGGCAGGCGATAGTTGGGGATGCCGTAGCGGAGCATGCCGCCGAGGTGCGCGCGCTGCTCGAAGATCTTGACCTTGTGGCCCATGAGCGTGAGGTAGTACGCGCACGAGATGCCGGCTGGACCGCCGCCGATCACGGCGACGCGCTTGCCGGTGGCCGGCTTGACAATCGGGCGGTAATCGCCGGCGTGATCCACGGCATAGCGCTTGAGGCCGCGGATGTTCATCGGGTCGTCCACCATGCCGCGGCGGCAGTGCATCTCGCAGGGGTGCTCGCAGACGAGGCCGCAGACGAGCGGCAGCGGGTTGTCCTTGCGGATGAGGCGCACCGCCTCGGTGTAACGGCCGGCCTCAACGAGCGCGATGTAGCCGGGGATGTCCACGCCAGCCGGGCAGCCGGAGACGCAGGGCACCGTCTGGTGCTGCGAGAAGCCGCACGCGTGCTTGGTCACGTGGTGCTCGAAGTCGTCACGGAAGCCGCGGATGGCCATGAGGGCCACCTCGCCGGCCTCGTAGCCGATCGCGCAGTCGCTCGACAGGTACACCGTGCGGGCGGTGGACTCGATGAGGTCGAGCGTCTCCAGCGTGGCGCGGTTGTTCAGGACGTCGTTGAACAAGTGGCGCAGCATGCGCAGGCCGTTTCTGCACGGCGTGCACTTGCCGCAGCTCTGCGTCGCGCACATGGCCACATACGAGGCCGTGAACTCGACGGGGCACGGAGCGAGCGAGCTCACCGAGAGGCGCTTCTCGAGCATCTCGTGCATGCTCGACATGATTGCCTGGGTCTCGCTCTGCTCCATGACGTGCATTCTTGCCATAGGCCCTCTCCTTGCACTCACGGAGTATGGTCGTCGCGGCCCCCTCGGCCACGACATAGTTGGTTTACATTACGTCGAGAAACGGACATCCCGCAGAAACATTCGGCGAGAAGGACGGCCGCTCGGCAAGCGGCACGACCCTCAATCGCCGCTCACCACCGACGCGACAAAACTACGCCGACAACCGAGCCGTTACGCCCGCCTGAAATTAATCTGAGAAGCTAGAGGGACAGACATCCGCAAGCAAAGGAGCAACACATGAAGAAGCTCACACTCAAGACCCTCGTCTGCACCCTGTGCGCCTCGCTCGCCCTCGTCGGCGGGCTTGTGCTCACGGGCTGCTCGGGCACGAACCCCGAGGAGGCCATCAGGCAGTACATCACTGCCGACTTCGACAAGATCAAGAACCTCGACGACGCCACAATGGAAGAGCTCGCGGAGGAGTTGGGCGATACGGGTCTTGAGGCATACGGCATCGAGACGACCGACCTCCTCGCCACGATGCTGGATGGGTTTGACTACTCGATCGAGTCCGTCACGGTCGATGGCGACGCCGCCGTCGCCACGGTTTCCGTCACCGCAAAGTCCATGGGAGAGCTCATGAACATGGACACCGACGCCATGACCGAGGCCCTGATGGAAGACCTCACGTCCGGAGCGCTCGACGCAAACGACGGCGATGCCATCAACGCCTGGGCAGGCGAGTACGTCATGAACCTGGTCGATGCCATCGAGCCGTCCGAGAAGACCGTCACGCTCACCTTCGTCAACGGTGACGACGGCTGGGAGCTGGACGAGAGCTCCAACAGCGAGATCGAGCAGATCTTCATTTAGCTGCAGGGCACACGGCAATGCGGGGGGCGTCGGCTGCGTGAACTGCCTCCCATTTCTTGGACACGGAAATACCGGTTCGAGAGATGGGAGGCTTTTCCATGACAATCTATGACAGGTCAGTGAGGGAGCTGGCTTGCGGGCTCTTCGACCGCGGGCTCGGCTACGACGCCGCGGCGAGCCACCTGGGGATCCCGCCCAAAGCCGTGAGAAAATGGCAGCAGACGTACCGAGCCGTTGGGAGGGACGGTCTGCTGGCCATGGGCGAGACGCAGAGGGCATACGACTACGGGACCAAGGTGGCCGCGGCGAGCGCCGTGGTCGACGGCGGGATGGCGAAGCCGGAGGTGATGGCGCGCTTCGGCATCGCGAGCAGAAGCCCGCTCGACAGATGGTGCCGCCTCTACCGCGAGGGCGGGGCGGATGCGCTGAGGCCCAAGCCGAAGGGAAGGCCCAGGGGGTCGGGGGCGAAGGCCGCGCCGATGACCCGCGAGCAGGAGCTCGAGCGCGAGGTCAGGCGACTCGAGGCGCAGGTGGCGTACCTAAAAAAATCGATAGCCCTGAAGGCGGAGCTTGGCTTGCTGCCCGGACGCGGGCCGCGGCCGTAGCCGAGCTTTCGGGGCGCTTCCCGCTGGGGGACCTGCTCGAGGCGGCGGCGCTCCCGAGGTCGACCTACTACTACGCGCTCTCCCACCCCAAGGCGCCGACCAGGCCGGAGCTCCGGCCGAGGGTCGCCGAGATCTTCGGCAGGCTCCCCAACGGCGTCGGCCACCGGCAGGTGGCCATGGAGCTGCGGGCCGTGGACGGCGCCCGCATCGCGGACAAGACGGTGCTCAAGATGATGAACGAGATGGGGCTCAGGTGCGGCATCCGCCGCGAGACCGACTACCACAGGTACAACTCGTACAGGGGCGTCGTCGGCGAGACCTTCGAGAACGTGCTCGGGCGCGACTTCTCCGCGGACGGCCCCTGGCAGAAGATGGGCACCGACGTCACCGAGTTCAAGTGCTCGTTCGGCAAGGCCTACCTGGCGCCGGTCTACGACTTCGGAAGCAAGGAGATCGTGGCGCACTCGATATCGCCCCGCCCCGACATGGCGCAGCAGAGGGAGATGCTCGACATGCTCGAGGAGGCGATGCCGGAGGGCGCCTCCCCTGTCATGCAGATGGACATGGGCTGGCAGTACCAGCACGCCGCGTTCGCCGGCAGGCTGCGGCGCATGGGCATCGTCCAGAGCATGTCGCGCAAGGGCAACTGCATCGACAACGGTGCCACCGAGCAGGTCTTCGGCCACATCAAGGACGAGTTCTTCCGGGGCAGGGACTGGGAGACGTTCGAGGGGTTCAAGGCCGACCTCGAGGCGTACATCCGACACTGGAACAACGCCAGGCGCCAGGTCAAGCTGAAGGGCCTGACCCCGGTGGAGTTCCGGGAGCAGGCCCTCCGCGGCGCCGCATAGCGGTTATGATTTATCGCGTCCAAGATTTGGGGCGCAGTTCAGCGGCCGGCGCCCCTTTTCTATGCGAACACCTCGCCGGCGATGCGCGCGGTCTCGGTGGCGTCCTTGGCGTAGAAGTCCGCACCCACCATCTGGGCATACTCGGGCGTGAGCACCGCACCCCCGACGATGACCTTGCACCAGGGCGCGCGCTCGCGCAAGAGCTCGATCGTCTCGGCCATCGCCGGGACCGTCGAGGTCATGAGGGCGGAAAGCCCCACCAGCCGCACATGGCGCTCCACCACAACGTCCGCCACCGCCTCGGGCGCCACGTCGCGTCCCAGGTCAACCACATCAAAACCGTAGTTCTCGAGCAGCATGCGCACGATGTTCTTGCCGATGTCGTGAATGTCACCCTTGACCGTACACACCACCACGGTCCCCTTGTCGGCGACGCACTCCCCGGTCGCACTCGCCGCACGGATGGTCTCGAATCCGGCCTTTGCTGCCTCGGCCGAGGCCATGAGCTGCGGCAGGAAGAACGTCCCCGTCTCAAAGCGACGACCCACCTCGTCGAGGGCGGGCACGAGGACCTCGTTGATCGCGTACAGTGCGTCATGGGCAAGAAGGACCTCGCGCATGGCCTCCGCCATGGGGCCGCCGCGACCGTCCAGGACGAGACGACGTGCCCGCTCGACGGGATCGGCAGGAAGCGCCGCGTCCTTCTCAACACGCACGTCCTTCTCGCCCGGGGCTGCGGCCGGCGCCGCGTCGGAGCGGTCCGCATAGTGCTCCACGTAGAAGCGCGCGCCCTCGTCCTCCCCGGAGAGCACCCGCCAGGAGTCCACCACGTCCGTCATCCGTCGCGCGCCCGGGTTGATGATTGCGAGGTCGAGCCCGGCGCCGAGCGCCGCCGAGAGGAACGTCGCGTTGACCAGCGGGCGGAAGGGAAGGCCAAAGCTGATATTGGAGACGCCGAGGACCGTACGCACACCGGGGAGCTCCGCCTTGACCAGGCGGATGGCCTCGAGGATGGTGCGCGGGGCGGTCTGGTCGGTGGAGGCCGCCATGGCGAGGCAGTCGATGACGACGTCCGCGCGCGGGATGCCGGAGGCGTCCGTAGCTGCCACGATCTTGCGTGCCACGGCGAGACGCCCCTCGGCGGTGGCGGGGATGCCGTCCTCGTCGAGCGTGAGGCCCACGAGCGCACAGCCGTAGTGTGCGGCGAGCGGGATCACGGCGGCGAGCGATTCGGCCTTACCGTTCACGGAGTTGATGAGCGCCTTGCCGGGATAGCTGCGCACAGCGGCCTCGATGACCGCAGGGTCGGAGGCGTCTATCTGCAACGGCAGTGTGGTCACGCCGAGAAGCTCGTCGACGAGGCGACTCATCACCGCGCGCTCGTCGATCTCCGGCAAACCGGCATTGACGTCGAGGATCTGCGCACCCGCCCGCTCCTGGGCGATGGCCTCCCCGATGACGTAATCATGGTTGCCGCTGCGGAGGGCCTCCTTGACCCGGCGCTTTCCCGTGGGGTTGATGCGCTCGCCAATCACGCCCACCTCGCCTGGAGCGAGCGAGGTCACGCGCTGAGGGCCGCACACGGCAAAACGGTCGGGCAGGCTGCGGCGGAGCGGGGCGCGACCCGAGAGCAGGGCGCGCTCAGCTGCGATGTGCTCAGGCGTGGTACCGCAGCAGCCGCCCAGGATGGTGACGCCCGCCTCGAGCATGGGGGCCACCTCCGCGGCAAAGCGCTCGGGGCCGATGTCGTAGACCGTCACACCGTCCTCCACGTGCGGGAGGCCGGCGTTGGCCTGCACCATGAGCGGGCAGGACGCCCACTGCGCCATGCGCGCCACGAGCGGCGCAACCTCGGCGGGGCCAAGCGAGCAGTTGATGCCCACGGCGTCTGCGTGGAGCGAGGAGAGCGTGAGTGCCGCCACCTCGGGCGTGGTGCCCAGGAAGGTCCGCCCGTCCTCCTCGAAGGTCATCGTGACCAGCACGGGAAGGTCGGAGTTCTCGCGCACGGCGAGCAGCGCCGCCTTGGCCTCTGCAAGGTCGGACATGGTCTCTATGACGAAGAGGTCGGCGCCCGCGTCCGCGGCCGCACGCACCTGGCGGGCAAAGAGCTCGTAGGCGTCGTCGAAGGCAAGGGGGCCCATCGGTGCCAGGAGCTGCCCCGTGGGGCCGAGGTCGGCGGCAACATAGCGGGGATGCGCCGCGCGGGCGCAGGAAACGGCCGCGGAGAAGACCTCCTCGACCGTGGCGGCGTCACCGAGCTTGGTCGCATTGGCACCAAAGGTGTTGGTGGTCACCACGTCTGCCCCCGCCGCGACGTAGGCGGCATGAACCTCCGTCACCACCTCGGGATGCGTGAGACACAGCAGCTCCGGCAGCTCGCCGGCGGCAAGCCCGCGCGCCTGGAGCTGCGTGCCCATGGCCCCGTCGAAGAGCAGAAAGTCATCGCCCGCCAGGGCGGCCTCGAGCAGCCCTCGACACTGATCGCCCACCATGAGCCTCCTCCGATAATCGACTGACTCCATCCTAGCAAGGCGTGGTTTCCGTCGTGTCACGGGATACGGGCCTGCAAAACGCCCGCTCGTGATGAAGAAGCCGGTTTCCAGATGCAAAACGCTCGCTCGTGATGAATGCTATGGCCTCCCGGAAGGCAATTAGTTTATCGAGTTATATTCTTTCCTGCGCAAACGCGAACAGAGTCCAACACACAGGCCGCGTCCGCCCGAAATCATTCATCACGAACCGAGCTTTTGCCGCACGCACTCTCGATTTTCATCACGAAGGGCGGTTTTGCAGGCTCGTCACCGCCCACAGGTCCTCCCGGACGCACGCAGGAGGCAGAAATCATGACAGGGGCAGGCGGCGCAGCTCGCGTGCGCGTCCTGGCGCGGCTCCTCGAAGAGACCAATCACCGCCGTCACGCTCTTGGTGGGCGACATGAGCAGGTCATTCGAGAGCGTTATCCCCAGCGCGCGCTGCGCGTCGAGCGTGGCGAGGAGCACCGGCTGCGTAGCGAGCGGCAGGTCTCCGTATCCCGGCGAGAAGCGCGTCCCGCAGAAGAGCCCGCGCCCCGCGGCCAGGGACACGACGCTTGCCTCGGCGGCATCCGCTGCACGCTCGACAAGCGCGGAGCCCGCTGCATCGAACACGACCTGGGCAACGCGGTCGGTAAACGAGAGGCGCCGCAACTCCGCGTCGACGCCCGCACCCGCCGTCACCGCGAGCACGCCCACGGCCACGGCGCCGTCGAGGTGCTCCGAGATTGACCCACCCTGCAGCTCCAGGGCCGTACCCTCGAGACGAATCACGGGCAGGCCATCCTCCTCGCAGCGGTCTGCCACATCGAACGGGCGAACGACCCCGCGCGGCCGAGCCACCTCCAGACACCGAGCAATAACGGCATCGACCCGCGCGTCGAGCTCCGGAGAAATCTCCTGGCCCGCATACCCCAGGTAGCGCAGGACCTCAGAGCGCTCCACCGAGCGAATGTCGTAGGACTGGACCACGTCCACGCGCTAAGCCTCCAGGTAGCCGCAGGCGAGAAGGGCCTCACGGGCGGCATGCGCCACCGACGGCTTGTTCATGCTGTAGACGTGGAGGCCGTCGACCCCGTTGGCAGCGAGGTCGGCAAGCTGCTCGCAGGCGTACTCAACGCCAGCGCGCGCCTGGTCGGCCGGGTCGTCACCAGCGAGCACGAGGCGCTTCACGACCTTGGCCGGGATGGAGGCGCCACAGGTAAAGGCCATACGCTGGATCTGCTTCACACTCGTGAACGGCATGATGCCCGCAACGATGGGCAGCCGGACCCGGTGCCTCAGGCACTTCTCGCGGAAGCGGTAGAAGTCCTCGTTGTCAAAGAAGAGCTGGGAGACCAGGTAGTCGGCACCCGCCTCCTGCTTCTTGTAGAGGCTCTCAAAGCTCTCCTGCTCGGTGGGGGACTCGACGTGGCCCTCCGGGTAGCACGCAGCGCCGATGCAGAGCCCGGTACCCGAGGAGCGCAGGTACTCGATGAGGTCGGAGGCATGCTCGAAGTCGATGGCGTCACGTCCGGGGGCGCGGTCGCCGCGCAGGGCGAGCACGTTCTCGACGCCCTTCTCGGCAAGGGATGCTACGTAGGCGTCGACGTCGGAGCGCGTCGAACCCAGGCACGTGAGGTGAGCGAGGGCCGTAACACCAAGATCGTGCTCTATGGACGCGGCGATTGGGACCGTGTTCGCCGAGTTGCCCGACCCCCCAGCCGAGTACGTGACCGAGATCCAGTCCGGACGGTCGCCGGCCATCTCGCCCGCGATGGCAAACGCCTCCTCGAGGGGCAGCTCGCCCTTTGGAGGAAAGATCTCAAACGAGAAGGTCTGGCGCTCGGCGAGCTTGTCGGCAATCCTCATGATGGCCCCCTCCGGGTCAATCGGGTTCGACTCTATTCTCACACATAAACGCGGGCATGCGCCCGGCGGAGGTCGCCTCGGCTATGTCGAGGAGGGCACGCGCCACGGACTCCTCGCTCGCGGGACCGATGTGGAACCGTGCGCACTCCCTCACGACCGGCACCGCGTTCGCAACGGCGACGGAATTGGCGTAGTGGCGCAGGACGGCGAGGTCGTTCTCGGCGTCGCCGAAGCAGCAGACCTCGTCGGGCGTAAGACCCAGGCGCTCCATGAGGAAGTCGCCGCCATGGTCCTTGCCAAAGCCGTGCGGCGTGATGTCGATGTGGGGCGTTCCGGGCATGGGGCAGACAAAGTCGAGCGCGGGAAGCAGCCCGGCGAGAAGGGCGGCGACCTCCTGGCAGCGCTCGAAACTCCCCACAACGCGGACGTTTGCCTTGTAGCAGGGCTCCTCGGGGACCGTCGGAACCGCGGTCTCCACCCGCCAGAAGTTATCGGGATGTGCGGTCACGAAGGCGAGGTCCGCACCAACGGCGACCTTCTCGCCCCCGTACTCCACGACGAGGTAGGCGTCCTCGACACAGGCAAGCTCCCCGGCCACGCGAACGAGCTCACCGTGGTCGATGGGGACCTTGTCGACAAGCTCGCCGTCGAGGTAGACGAGCTGCCCGTTGCTCGTGACCGCGGTGGAGCAGGCCGTCTCGTCGCCCGCAAACATATGCGGCAGATCGCGGTAGATCCTTCCCGTGCAGGGGGCAAAGTGCACGCCCGCCTCGCGCAGCGTGCGAATCGCGTCGAGCGCAAAGGGTGTTATCACGTGGTCCTCCCGCCAGATGAGCGTGGCGTCGAGGTCGCTGAGCACGAGCCGGATCACGATACCTCCTCAAGACGATGGCTGCGGCGGTCACGCGGGGCGCCAGGCGCCGAGCGCAGACCAGCGCGCAGCCATCGGAGCGAACCCAGGCGCGACGGTCGGGGGCCGTCGCGCCCGAACACGCCGCATGCCGGTGTTGGGGGATCGGCATGCGACCATCTCTAGATATAACCACTTCGTACAGGTACATGCTGCAGAAAGCCGCAGACGGTAGCGCGTGCATCTCAGAGGGTTGGGGCGGCCCCGACGTGACAGACGAGCACCATGGGCAGGACGACCACCGTCACGGCGGGCGCCAGGGGAATCCCCCCGTCATGGGCGCCCCCGGCGGCGCGCGCCGCCGCGATTGCCCTGCCAAGGCACCAGGCCACAAGCCCCACGGCGCACGAGAGCCCCACCACGAGCAGACCCCCGACAGGACCAACCCAGAACCCGACGGCAGAGAGGAGCTTGACGTCCCCGCCTCCCACACCGGGACCATGACCGGCGCGAGCAGACAGGCCGGCAGCCGCCAGCATGACGACAAAAACGACGAGACCGCCTCCCACAGCAGAGAGCAACGGCATGACGTCAAGATGGTGCGCGGAGGCAGCGACGGCACGGAGCGCCCCAGCCGCAGCTACGGCGATCGCGCACCCGTTTGGCACGATCCTGCAGCTGAGGTCGGTGGCCGCGGCAACCCCCAGAGCGGCTGCGAGCACGCCGAGACACGCAACCGTCAGCAAGACTCCCGTGACGCTCATGCTCCCTCCCTTCGGGTGCGTGGCATTGTAGCCGTCCCGCGCGCACGCTGCTTCTAGAAAAGCGGACCCTTGCACGCGTGACCAGCGGCGCAGCCGCACGTCCCGACCTCGCTGGGCACGTCGCGCCCGCAAGCGGGTATACTTGCTTCTCGCTGTGACGTACTGAGGGGGACCGTCCAATGACGAGCTGGCTTGTGAGAACGTTTGTGCCCAACGCGGACGAGACGTCCGACGCCGCGGTGCGCACGCGCTACGGGCTTCTCGCCAGCGTCACCTGCATCGTCTGTAACATCGCGCTCTGTCTGGGAAAGGGCGTTGTGGGCCTGCTTGCCGGGTCGGTCTCCATTGTGGCGGACGCAGTCAACAACCTCTCCGACGCCTCGAGCAACGTGGTGAGCCTGCTGGGATTCAAGCTCGCGAGCCGCCCCGCAGACGAGGAGCACCCCTATGGCCACGGTCGCTACGAGTACCTGGCCGGGCTCGTGGTGGCCGTACTGGTATGCGCCATCGGCATCAACCTGCTCGGGTCGTCCGCCGAGAAGATCCTCCACCCCGAGCCCACCGAGTTCGGCCCTGCCGTGGTAATCGTGCTTGTCGCATCGATGCTGGTGAAGCTGTGGATGGCGTCGTTCAACCGCCGCCTGGGCCGAACGATCGACTCCGAAACCCTCGAGGCCACCGCCGTGGACTCGAGAAACGACGTGATCTCCACCGCAGCCGTCCTCGCCTCGGCCGTGGTCTCCCAGCTCACGGGCTTCGACCTCGACGGCTGGGCGGGGCTTGCCGTGGGCGCCTTCATCTGCTGGAGCGGCATCGAGCTCGTGCGCGAGGCCGTGAGCCCGCTGCTGGGCCGCGTGCCCGACCCCACCTACGTGGAGCACATCCGTGACAAGATCATGGGGTACCCGGGCGTCCTGGGCACCCATGACCTCATGGTCCACGACTACGGTCCGGGACGGCAGTTCGCGAGCGCCCACGTGGAGATGGCCGCCGAGGGCGACCCGCTCGCGCAGCACGATCTTCTCGACAACATCGAGCAGGACTTCAAGGTGGACGAGGGCCTGGTCATGACGCTTCACTACGACCCCATCGTCACCGACGACCCCGAGGTCCGCGACATGCGCCACTGGATAGACCTCACGGTGAAGGGCATCGACGAGCGGCTCTCGATTCACGACCTGCGCTGCGTGCCCGGCCCCACGCACACCAACGTGATCTTTGACTGCGTGCGGCCCGCGGGCTTCTCGCTTACCGCCGCCGAGCTGCGTGAACGCATCTCCGCGCTCGTCCGCGAGCGCTACCCGCGCGCCGTCTGCAAGATAACGATCGACGACTCCTACGTCTCTTCTCGCCAGTGATCGGAGCCACCATGTCTTCCAGCAGCTACCTCGCCAAGCAGATGATCGTCATGCGCCGCGACCTCAAGATGCGCAAGGGCAAGATCGCCGCCCAGGCGGGACACGCGTGCGTGGAGGCCGTCCTCATGGCGCTGGTACGCGAGGGGCGCGGGGCGGACCTGCGCGCCACGGACGGCTGGGCCTGGGTCGAGCACGCGGAGGACGACGTCGCCCCGCTCACCGACTGGTTTGACGCGGGCGTGGCAAAGGTGTGCGTCTACGTGGACTCCGAGGAGGAGCTGCTCGACCTCGCGAAGCGCGGGCGCGAGCAGGGCTTTGCGGTGGCGCTCGTCCGCGACGCCGGACACACCGAGTTCCACGGCGAGCCAACCTACACCTGCCTCGCCTTCGAGCCCCTCCCCGCCGAGAAAATCGACCCGCTAACGGGCGAGCTGCCTCTTTACTAGCCACACGCGCCCGCGAACCCAAACCATTTTGCGGTTTGGGTTCATTTTTCCCGCTGTCGGACACGCGCGTATTTCTCGCAAGCGTTTTACCTGCGGAAATAGAAACGGTTCATCCCGCGTCGCCAAAACGATGAACCCAAACCTCCGGGAGAGGGATGCCGGGGATGTTACCGATACGTAATTCCTACTTGTAGGGTGGGTTTATGCGTGGCACGCTGAAACTCGAGAGAGAGGGAGGCGTCATGCGCATTGCACACACGGTAGAGGACCTGATCGGCTCCACGCCCCTCGTGGACCTGTCGTCGCTGACGGACGGCGGAGCCCGCGTACTAGGCAAGCTCGAGGCCAGCAACCCCGGCGGCTCGGCCAAGGACCGCGTTGCCCGCGCGATGGTCGACGACGCCGAGCGCACCGGACGCCTCTCCCCCGGTGGCACCATCATCGAGCCCACCAGCGGCAACACCGGCGTGGGTCTTGCCATGGTCGCCGCCGCTCGCGGCTACCGGCTCATCCTCACGATGCCGGACACCATGAGCGTGGAGCGGCGCGCCCTCGCGGCCGCCTACGGCGCCACGATCGAGCTCACGCCGGGTGCCGAGGGCATGGCCGGGGCGGTCGCACGCGCGGAGGAGCTCGCGGCCACAACGCCCAACTCCATCATCGCCGGGCAGTTCGACAACCCCGCAAACCCGCGCGCTCACTACGAGACCACCGGCCGGGAGATCTGGGCAGACACCGACGGCGCCGTTGACGTGCTCGTAGCCGGCGTGGGAACCGGCGGCACGCTCTGCGGATCCGCGCGCTTCCTCAAGGAGAAGAACCCGGCGGTGCGTGCCGTTGCCGTGGAGCCCGCCGAGTCACAGGTCCTCGCCGGTGGCCCCGCGGGCCCGCATGCAATCCAGGGCATCGGCGCCAACTTCGTGCCCGGCAACTTCGACCGCTCCCTCGTGGACGAGATCATCCCCGTGAGCTCGGCGGATGCCCTTGCCACCTGGCGCCGCCTCGAGCGCGAGCTGGGGCTTCTCGTGGGCATATCCTCCGGCGCCGCCGTCGACGCCGCCCTCGCGCTCGCCGCGCGCCCGGAGTACGCCGGCAAGACGATCGTTGCCGTCCTCCCGGACACCGGGGAGCGCTACCTCTCTGTGGAGGCCTGATGTCTGCCGAGAAGAACACCTGGTCCGAGCTTCGATCCCTCATCCGCGAGGATGCGGAGGCCGCCTTCGCGCGCGACCCCTCCGCCGGCTCGGTCGCCGACGTCACGCGCTTCTCGGTGGGATTTCGCATCGTGCGCGCCTACCGCCACCAGCACTGGCTCTACGAACGCGGGCACCGGACGCTCGCCCTGTGGCTCGCCAAGCGCTCGCGCATCAAGTACGGCGCGGACATCCACCCCGCGGCGAAGATCGGCCGGCGCTTCACCGTGGACCATGGGATCGGCGTGGTCGTCGGCGGGACCACGATCATCGGCGACGACTGCCTCATGTACCAGAACGCCACGCTCGGCATGACCGGAAAGCACGGCGGCAAGCGCCACCCCACGCTCGGAAACGGCGTGCTCGTGGGCGCGGGCTCCATCCTGCTCGGCGCCATCACCGTCGGCGACGGTGCCTACATCGGCGCCGGTTCGGTCGTCGTGGACAACGTGCCCGCCAACACCACCGTCGTGGGCAACCCAGCGCGGGTGGTGCGTACGCACGCGTGCCCGCTCGTGAGCGACATAATCCGCGTCACGGACGACTTTGGCAAGAGCTGGGTCATGGAGGCGTAGGTCCCCGGCGTGCGGGACCGGACGTGCTACAGCACCTGCTCCAGGCAGGTCTTGAGCGGGGTCATGCCCATCGCGTCGTAGAACGCGCGGGCGCCGGGGTTGCACTCCCACACGTTGAGCGTGACGTTGTGGCAGCCCAGCTCGCGCGCGAAGGCAATGACGTGCTGATAGAGGGCGGTGGCAACGCCTCGCCCGCGATGGGCCTCGTCCACGCAGATGTCATCGATGTAGAGGCTCACGATGGGCTGCCAGCTGTTTGACTCCCGATAGTCCTGGACCTCGCAGAAGGCGTGGCCGAGCACGGCCCCGTCGTCGTCAACGGCCACGAACACGGGGTGCGCGTCATCCTGGAACAGGGCGAGAAGCTCCTCGTCGGTGTACTTGCGGGTCCCGGAGCGGAAGATGTCCGGCCGGCCCGCGGCGTGCACCTCGAGTACCTGACTCAACAGGCCGTGCACGCCCTCGAGGTCCTTCTCGCCAGCCCTTCTAATCTGCATCGTCCTCATGCCCCCTCTCGTGGACGAACGCCACGAACTCGTCAAGGTCGGCGCTCGTCTCGAAGCGCGCCGTGTACTGGTAGTTGCCCATGTCGTCAGAGAGCGCGTCGGGCACGCGCCCGTGCGCGACGATCGCCGACCCGTAGCGCTCCAGCACCTCCTCGTGGGGGTGCGCATAGCGATGCGCGTCGCGGCGGCTCGCGTACACGCAGAAGCCGTCCGTGCCGTCCTGCTCGGCGCGCCGCTCGTCAAAGCAGACCATGTCCGCCCAGATCTGGTAGACGTCCACGTCGTGCGCGTAGTTCATCATCTCGGGCGTGGTCCCGCCGGGCGGCCGGACGTTCACCTCAAGTCCAACGTAGTCCCCAGCCCCGCCGAGGCCGGGATGCTCGCGGTCCAGGCGGAAGAACTCCAGGTGAACAAAGCGGCTCGTGAGGCCAAAGGCGCGAACCACTGCCCTGCCCAGGCGCGAGAGCTCAGGGTCAACCTGCGGTCGCGAGAAGTACGTCAGGTCGAGGCCCCCATAGACGACATCGGCCATCGACGGCGGAAACTCCTCCTGGTTCTCAAAGAGCGGCTCGCCGCGGCTGTCGAGAATGGCGTCCCAGGAGCAGATGTCCCCGTGAACAAGCTGCTCGATGACGTAGGGAACGTCCCCATGGTCGGCGAGAAGGGCGCGGAGGTCCGCATCGGAGGAAAGGACGCGCGTCCCACCGGCGCCAACGCCAAACTCGGGCTTGGCGAACACGGGATAGTGACCCATCTCGCCGATGAACCAGCGGGTCTCGTCGAAGGTCGTGAGACGCGTCTGCCGGGCCGTGGGTACGCCCGCGGCGGCATAGAGGGGCTTCTGGCCGGCCTTGCTCTGCCAGCGGGCGATCTCAGCGGGGCGCGGGCCGTGCGCGACGTTGAAGTCCTCGCGCAGGCGGGCGTCGAGGCCCAGCCAGTGCTCGTTGTTCGACTCTATCCAGTCAGGCTTGCCATAGCGATACGAGAAGTACGCGACAGCCTGGTAGACCTGGTCGTAGTCCTCGAGGTCATGGGCCCAGAAGTACTCGTCGAGCGAGTCGCGCACCTCGGGCGCGAGCGCATCGAACGGCGTGTCGCCAATGCCGAGGACCCGTGCGCCGTCTCGCCGCAGCGCCGCGCAGAACTGCCAGTAGACATGCGGAAACTGCGGCGAGACGAAGATGAAGTTCATTTACTTCGCGCTCTTGGCCTTGGTCGTGGCACTCTTGGTGGTCGCCTTGGCGGCGGCGGGCTTCTTGGCGGCCGTCGTCTTCGCGGGAGCAGCGGCCTTCTCAACCTTGGCCGGCGCGGCAGCCTTGGTGGCCTTGGCCGGAACGGCAGGCTTCTCGGCCTTGGCCGGAGCAGCGGCCTTCACTGCCTTTGCCGGGGTCGCGGCCTTGGTGGCCTTGGCGGGCGCGGCGGCCTTGGCGACCGTCGTGGTCGCAGCCGGCTTCTTCTCGGCGGCCTTGGCAGTCGTGGTCGCGGCCTTCTTGGCGGCCGGCTTCTTCTCGGCAGCGGCCGTCTTCGTGGCAGCCGTCTTGGCAGCGGTCGCCTTGGTCGTCTTCGCGGCGGCCGGCTTCTCGGCGGTCGTGGTCGCCTTCTTGGCGGTGGCCTTCGGCGCGGCGGTCTTCTCGGCAGCAGCCTTGGCGGTCGTGGTCGCGGCCTTCTTGGCGGCCGGCTTCTTCTCGGCAGCGGCCTTGGTCGCGGTGGTCTTCTTGGCGGCGGTGGTCGTCGTGGCCTTCTTGCGCGTGGTCGCGCGCTTCTTGGCAGGCTTCTCGGCAGCCGTGGTCTTCTCGACGTCGTCGAGGACGATCGGCAGGAAGTAACGCAGCTGCTTCTTCCACCAGAACCAGGTGTGCGTCACGTCGGCGCCCCAGTAGTCGCACCAGACGTCGACGCCAAGACGCGCGAGCTGCTCGCCCATCTCGTGCGTGGAGCGCAGGGAGTCGGCCTCGGAGGCCTCCTGGCCGGTGCAGAACAGCAGCTGACGCTGGTTGTACACGGCAACGTAGGGGTGGTCGACGGGCATCTGCGACAGGAACGCGCAGGGCGTGTTGTCGTAGAGCGTGGCGTCCATCCAGTCGCCGAAGTAGCGACGGGCATCGTAGCAGCCGGAGAGGCAGACGCAGCCCTGGAAGAGGTCCGGGCGGCGCAGCGCGACGATGGAGGCCTGCGTGGCGCCGGCGTCAAAGCCGAGGGCCAGCGGGCGGGCGGTCGACTTGCTCATCTTGGCCACGAGCGGCACGAGCTCGTCAACCACGTAGTGGTAGTAGGTCTCCTGGCGCTTGGCGCGCTCGGCGGGGTCGCCGGTGCCGCCCCAGGTCTCATTGTCAACGGTCTCGGTGCAGAACAGCTGGATGGTGCCGGAGTCCAGGTAGTCGGCCAGCTCGTCGATGACGCCGACCTCCTCCAGGCTCTCGGGCGCCTGGCCCTGCGTCGGAAAGACCACGACGGGCAGGCCCTCCTTGCCGTAGGCGATGACGTGCATGTCCTCGCCCAGGATGCTGCTCGTGCACACGATGTTCTTCTTGTCCATGTTTCCCCCAAAAGGTTGGATCATGTCCCCGATTGTGCATCAGTCATGATACCGCTCACGCTCGGGACGCATGTTTTGCCCGTGTAAGGGTGACACAAATCGGAAACTTCTGCTCGGGGAGCCTCCAAGGAGTGTCCAGTTTGTTGAGAAGGGAAGCCCCAAGCTCGTGCTACGCTGTCCTGCGGACACGCGAGACAGAGAGGACGCCCCCATGCGCATCGGCTTTGACAACGACAAGTACATCGCCCTCCAGGCGGAGAAGATCCGCAAGCGCATCGGGCAGTTCGGCGGCAAGCTCTACCTCGAGTTTGGCGGCAAGCTCTTTGACGACTACCACGCGAGCCGCGTGCTCCCCGGCTTTGAGCCCGACTCCAAGATCCGCATGCTCGAGAGCCTCAAGGACGACGTCGAGGCCATCATCGTCATCAACGCGGACAACATCGAGAACGCCAAGCGCCGCTCGGACATCGGCATCACCTACGAGGAGGACGCGCTGCGCCTCATGGACTCGTTCCGCGCGCGCGGCCTCATGGTCGGCGGCATCTGCATCACGCACTTCACCGGTCAGCCGCACGCCGAGGCGTTCCAGCGCCGCCTCGAGTCCATGGGCGTCTCCGTCTGGCGCCACTATCTGATCGACGGCTACCCCTCCGACGTCAACCACATCGTCTCCGACGAGGGCTTTGGAAAGAACGACTACATCGAGACGAGCCGCCCGCTCGTGGTGGTCACGGCCCCCGGCCCCGGCTCGGGCAAGCTTGCCACCTGCCTCTCGCAGCTCTATCACGAGAACAAGCGCGGCGTGCAGGCGGGCTACGCCAAGTACGAGACCTTCCCCGTGTGGAACCTCCCGCTCAAGCACCCGGTGAACGTCGCCTACGAGGCCGCCACCGCCGACCTCGACGACCGCAACATCATCGACCCCTGGCACCTAGAGGCCTACGGTGACGTCACGGTCAACTACAACCGCGACGTTGAGACCTTCCCCGTGCTCAAGGCCATGATGGAGAAGATTGCCGGCGAGAGCCCCTACCAGTCCCCCACCGACATGGGCGTGAACATGGTCGGGCTCTGCATCTCCGACGACGACGTCTGCCGCGAGGCGGCCAAGAACGAGATCGTGCGCCGCTGGTTCGCCGCCGCCGAGGAGCTGCGTCGCACCGGCGAGGGCAAGGAGACGCTCGACAAGATCGAGCTGCTGATGAGCCAGGTCGACGTGACCGTCGACTACTCGCCCGCCCACCAGGCGGCGCTCGAAAAGGAGGAGGCCACCGGCGGCCCCGCCGCCGCCATGGTGCTGCCCGACGGCTCGCTCGTGACCGGCAAGACATCCGAGCTCATGGGTGCCGCCGCCTCGCTCCTGCTCAACGCCGCCAAGCACATGGCCGGCATCCCCAAGAAGACCTACGTGGTGAGCGAGGAGGCGCTCGTGCCAATCTGCCACCTCAAGACCGATCACCTGCGCAGCCACAACCCGCGCCTGCACTCCGACGAGATGCTCATCGCGCTCTCGCTCTCCTCGGCCACCAACGACCAGGCCGACGCGACGGTGGACGCGCTCGCGCAGCTGGCCGGCTGCGACGCGTACTTCTCGGTCATCCTCTCCGAAGCCGACAAGAGCACGTATCGCAACCTGGGCATCAACGTCTGCTGCGAGCCCAAGTACGAGCGTCACGGCTACTATCACCGCTAGGAGGCACCGTGGCGCGCGAGCTCATAGCCTTTGACATGGACGGGACCCTGCTCGACTCGAGCAAGGGAATCCTGCCCTCCTCCGCCGCGGCCATCGAGCGGGCGGCGTCACGCGGTAAGTTCGTCGCCATCGCGACGGGCCGGTGCCCCTCGATGATCAAGCCCTACGCCGCGGAGATTCCCGGCGTCCGCTACGCCATCTGCGCCAGCGGCGCCTCGATCTACGACATCGCCCGGGACAAGGTCCTCACGGAGCATCTCTTTGACCAGCAGGTCATCGACCACGTGGTCGAGGTGGTGGGCGACGAGGAGCTCATGTGCGAGATCTTCACCGGCCGCGAGTTCTACTACCCCGCAGCCGACATGGGCCACATGGACCGCTACCACATGGAGGCCTACCAGGAGGTCTATCGCAAGCTGGGCAACCCCATCGAGAGCACCTGGGACCTCCTCGCCGCGGGCACCCTCCCCCTCCAGAAGTTCAACCTCCACTTTGCGCACGTCGAGGCGCGGGAGCGCGTGCTCGCCGACCTCGCCGACGCCGACCTGGACCTCGCCCGTGCCGAGACCTCGAGCCTCGAGTTCTCCCCGAGGGGCGTCAACAAGGGCGCCGGGCTCGCGGAGCTCGCGGGCATCCTCGGCATCCCCGTCGAGGGCACCATCGCGGTGGGCGACTCTGACAACGACCTCCCCATGCTCGAGCGCGCCGGCCTCGCCGTCGCCATGGGCAACGCGCGCGAGCACGTCCGCGAGGCGGCCGACGCGATCGTCTCCGACAACGACCACGACGGCTGCGCCGAGGCGATCGAGCGCTTCCTCCTCGGGGGCGAGGACCCCTCGTGAGCCGCGTCCTGCTGATCGCAACCGGGGGCACCATCGCCTCCACCCCGGAGTCCGACGGCCTCACCCCCACGCTCACCGGCCGTGAGCTCGCCGAGCGCGTGCCGCTGCTTGACACCCTATGCGAGCTGGACTTTGTTCAGCCGATGAACATCGACAGCACCAACATGCGGCCGCGCGACTGGCTGCGCCTGGCGTCCGTCATCCGCGACTCCTACGACCGCTACGACGGCTTTGTGATCCTGCACGGCACGGACACGATGGCCTACACCGCAGCCGCCCTCTCCTACCTCGTCCAGGGAAGCGAGAAGCCCATCGTGCTCACGGGCTCGCAGCAGCCCATGGCCAACCCCTTCACCGACGCCAAGCTCAACCTCTACCACAGCGTCCTCTACGCCTGCGACGAGGCCAGCCGCGACGTGAGCGTGGTCTTTGGCGGCGAGGTCATCTGCGGCACGCGCGCCCGCAAGCAGCGCACCATGAGCTTCAACGCCTTCACGAGCATGAACTTTCCGCCGCTCGCCTACGTCCGCGGGGAGCGCGTCGTGCGCGCGACTGGCGTGGCACAGGCCGAGAAGACCGGCCACGCGCCGCAGTTCTCGGACTCCCTCGATGACCGCGTGATCGTCCTCAAGCTCACCCCGGAGCTGCGCCCGTCGATCTTCGAGCTGCTCGCCCCCGACTACGACGCCGTGATCCTGGAGACCTTTGGCATCGGCGGCATCCCCGACCACGACGGCGCCTACCAGCGCGCCATCTACGACTGGGTGGGGTCGGGCCGCACGCTCGTCGTGACCACGCAGGTCCCGGAGGAGGGCCTCGACCTCGGCGTCTACGAGGTCGGACGCGCCTATGCCGATCGGTGCGGCATCCTGCGCGGCGGTGACATGACCACCGAGGCACTCGTGGCCAAGACCATGTGGGCGCTCGGTCAGACGCGCGACCCCTCCGAGGTCGAGCGTCTCTTCTACGAGCCGATCAACCACGACCGCTCGGCGTAGCGGCAGCCTTGCCCCTGCGCCGCAGGACGAGGGGCTACAGCAGCTCCGTCACCGTGACGGTGACGGCCTCCTCGTTCTTCTCGCCGCACATGAACGAGATCGCGTCGCCCGGCTGGTAGGTCACGATCTCAAGCAGGCCCGGCAGACCAAAGTCGTAGATCGTCCCGTCCCCCTCGAGCGTGACGTAGAAGTGCGAGTTGCCGTCCACCACGGCCTGGGCGATCGTGGCGACCGTACCGGAGACCTCCACCGTCGTAGAGGCATCTGCCGCCTCCTGCTCGCTGAGCAGGCCGTCCGCCGCCAGCAGCGAGAGGTAGGCCTCCTGGCACTCCTCAACCGTGGAGCCCGTGGCCACGCTCTGGTACTGCTCGATGTTGATCATCGCGAACATCTTGACCAGGCCCGCGTCGTCCTTGAGGCTCACGAAGTAGGTGGGCTGACCGGCCACGTTAAGCAGAATCGGGTAGGTGGCCTGGTAGCGCAGGTTCTGCAGCTGGCCCTCGGCGCTCGCCATGGCCGAGGCCTCCGTCGCGCCCGCCACCGGGTAGAAGTGGGACTCGCCGGTGCGCTGGTTCACCAGGATGAAGCCCACGCTCGAATCGTCCGCAGTCACGGAGGTCACGCCGGTGTAGAGGTAGATGTCCTCGCCCTGTGCGATGTAGTTGTAGCCCAGCTGGCCGTTGGTGCCGGGCGTGGTGCGCACCACACCCTCCTGGCCAAGCCACGAGTTGAGCCAGCCGTTCTCGTACATGCCGCTCCAGTTGTACTGCTCGATCAGCAGGTCAGAGGGATAGGCGCGGTCAACCCACGTGGGCACCTCCTCCACGGCATAGAAGTCCGTCTCGCCCGTGCAGGCGTCCACGAGCACCACGGCGTAGATGTCCGTGCCGCCAAAGGTGCCGATCGTGCGGCGCTGGACCGGGTAGACCCACCAGGGGTGGCCCTCCTCGTCCAGCTCGAAGGACTTCTGGTCGAACATGAGGCTGGGATAGGAGAGCTGCACGTGACGGTCAACGTTGCGCGCGAGCGGCTCGGAGTCGGAGTAGAGGATCGGCTCCTCCAGGCGCACGACCTCGGCCTCCTGCGTCACCATGTCAACCAGCACGTATGCCGGAATGCCCGTGTCGCGGTTGGAGAACCACTTGAAGAGGTCCGCGTAGACGAGCGGGCTCACGCGCACGGGGCGGCCCTGGTAGTTGATCTGGCTGTAGGTGTCCGCGATCTCGAACTGGCTCACGTACTCCGGGATGGAGCCCATCGCGCGGTTGCCCAGAAGGATCGCGGAGTCGCGGTCGATGACGGGGACCTCGGAGTAGTCGACCTCCTCGATGTCCTCGGCGAAGACGCCGTCGGTGGTGTCGAGCACGCTCGCGTAGCGCTCGGCGTTGCCGGGGAAGAACGGCTGGGAGAGCAGCAGCCCCACAACGAAGCCAACGAGCGGCGCCGCCGGGATGACCATGAGGCGGCGGAACAGCTTGGCGTTCTTGACGCTGCGCGCCGCGAGCACGGGCAGGACCAGCAGGGCCACGAGGCAGATGCCCACGATCCAAGTCCAGATCTGCATGCTCTGCAGGCTAAGCGAGGGATGGAACCACCAGTAGCACGCAACGAGCGCCACCACGAGCACGATAACGGCAACGATGAGGGCGCGCTTGCCCCAGGTGGCGAGCCGGTCAAAGAACGAGCTGCCCGGACGCGGCATGTTGCCGGGGGCGTTCTGCTGGCTGAGCTGGTCGAACAGGTCCTTCAGGCTCGGGCCGTTGTTGGGCATCGGGGATTCCTTCCTCGGTCGGACAACGCGGAGATTGTACCCAAAGCCGTCTGAACGTATATGCCGACGAGCGCGTCGTCCTTCTCGGCTGTCCTTCTCGCCTGTCCTTCTCACTGCCACCCCCTTGGCAAACTGTCGGTAATTACTGCTCGCGGGCGCGTCAAACGCCTCGCGAGCGGTAAAAAGCGACAGTTTGCCGGGAGGGAGGAGGCGGCAGCACGGCAGGCCCGGGCGAGAAGGACGTCAGCGCTCGCGACGGGAGAGGCTGCGTGCGCAGGGGCCGAGCACCCACCAGATGAGCGCGACGCACTCCGCGACGAAGGCCGCCAGGGCGAGGCCAAGCGCAACCGGAACCGCGAGCACGTTCCAGAGGGCCCCGCCGAGAAGGGCGAGCGCGGGCAGCGCCATCACGACCGCGCCCACGACAAGGCCGGCAAAGACCATCAGCGTGGCTCCGCCACCCTTGACGAGCTGGGCCTCGTTGTCCCACGTGAGGCGAGGGAAGAGCGCGCCCAGGCCGAGCGAGAGCAGGCCGAGGGTAATCGTGGCGCCCAGATAGATGGCCACGAGGTAGAGTCCGGCGGCCGCAGGCACGCCCAGGACCACGAGCGCCACCACAATGAGTACGAGCATCGGCACCGTTGAGAGCGCGTACGGCGCCACGAACTTCGCCGCCAGATACGCGCTCCAGTTCATGGGCAGGCCGCGCATGAAGAAGAAGTCCTCGCCGTCGCGGCTCACGCCCATCGTGAACGAGTAGGACGAGAAGCCCAGGAAGAGGCCAAAGACCAGCACGCCCACGGCGCACCACGCGAGCGCGGGGCTGTCGAAGGCGAGAAGCGCCGTGAGGGAGCGCGCCATCTCGAGCAGGGCGGCAGGGTCCATGCCGGCTTCGGTTGCCTGCGAGGCGCCCACCGCACCGCTCACGACCATGATGACGACGAAGTAGAGCGGCATGAGCAGCGAGCTCAGGACGAACTGGTTGAAGAACACGGGCACGCGCACCAGCGTCTTCCAGTCGCGGCTGAGGTTGGCAGCAAAGGAGCCGCGCGTGCGCGTGGCCTGCGCGAGCTCGGCGCCCTCGACGCGGCGGCCACGCTTGCCACCCGCGCCCTGGAGCGCCTGGACACCCTCAAAGTACCACCGGCGCGCAACCATGGAGAGCACGACGGCGTAGACGGCCACGCACGCGAGCATGCCCAGAAGGCCGCCCGCCACTGCCAGCACGTCACCCTCCACGACCGGCCGTGCCAGCAGCGAGGGCGGACACAGGATTCCCATCACGACCGCGGGGACGCCGCCCGAGAGCAGCTGCTCCGAGCCGGAGGCCAGCGACGCCAGCCCGTCGCCCTGAAGCGCAAACTGGCTGCCCGCGCCGATGGCGAGCGCGAGCACGACGATGAGCCCGCCAAAGAAGCGCGAGAAACGGTCCTTGTCGTGCGCGAGGCGCGAGAAGCGCATGATCGGCACGCAGACGATCACAAGCGCCAGATTGACGGCCACGGCGCTCAGCACGAAGGCCAGCGCCATGGCGGCCCACGCCCCGGGCGCCGCGCCCGCGGCGAGCAGGGAGCCCAGACCGATCGGCAGGATGATGAGGTCGCCGAGCAGCGACATCCCCAGGAAGTGGACCAGCTTGGCCCACATGACGGTGGTTGCCGAGACGGGCAGCGTGAGATAGTAGCCGAGGTCGCGGACAAAGTAGAGGATGTTCACGGCCTGGTAGAGCCCCGTGAGTGCGGTGAGTCCCACCAGGCACACGACGCAGAGGCTGAACGCCACGTACGGCGTGACGCCGGTCTCGCCCAGCATGTAGCCCATCATGAAGAACATGGCGGCAAGCAGCAGAAACAGGAAGCCCATCGCGACCTTGCGCGCACCAGCGCCAAGCCGGCCCCACAGCCCCTTGCGCTTCTCGGCCGCTTCGTCGTCGCCGAGCCCCATGCCGGTGCTGTCCAGGTGCTGCTCGCCCTTGCGGATGACGTGCAGCATCACGCGGAACTGTCGCCAGGAGAAGCCCTGCGACGCCGTTGCGCGCGCCATCACTCGGCCTCCCCGGCGAGCGGGGACTCGTCCGAGGTGAGCTCGAGGAACATCTCCTCGAGCGAGCCGTTCGAACGGAAGTGCTCGCGCATCTCGTCGACGGTGCCCACAAAGAGCAGCTCGCCGTGGGCGATCACGCCCACGCGGTCCACGACCTTCTCGGCCACGTCAAGCACGTGCGTGGAGAAGAGCACGGTCTTGCCCGCGTCCGCGTGACGGCGCATGGACTGCTTGAGCAGCCACGACGCCTTGGGGTCGAGGCCCGTCATCGGCTCGTCGAGGATCCAGATGGCCGGGTCGGGCAGCAGGGCGCCCATGATCATCATCTTCTGGCGCATGCCGTGGGAGTACGACTGAATCTGATTGTCCAGCTCGCCCTCCATGCCGTACTCGCGCGCGAGCTCGGCGATGCGCGGGCCGCGCACGGCGTCCGGCACCTCGTAGACGTCCGCGATGAAGCGCAGGAACTCGTGTCCCTTGAGGCGCAGCAGGTGGTCGGGCGAGTCGCTCACGTAACAGAGGTTGCGCTTGGCGGCGAGCGGGTCGGCGGCTATGTCGACGCCGTCGAGCTCGATCACGCCCGAGCTGGGCGCGAGCACGCCGGCGAGCATGTTGAGCAGTGTGGACTTGCCCGCACCGTTGGGGCCGAGAAGACCAAAGATCTCGCCGGACTGTATCTCGAGCGTGAGGTCGCGCACCGCCTTGGTGGCGCCACCGTCGTAGGACTTGGACACGTGGTCGATGCGAATCATGGCTCTCCTGTCGTCGCTGCCACAGTGGACCGCGCAATTCTACTCCAGGAGAACCCCCCCCCCCGGCAAGATTGGCATTACGGTTTGGTCACGAAACGGGCGGGGTCAGATCTCGCTGTTCCCCGCCCACGGCTCGTCGTTCTTGTCGTCCCGACGCTACTCCTCGGCGGGAAGCGCCTTCTCGCAGTAGTCGCGGATGACGGAGCAGGACTTGCGCATCGCACGACGCTCGTCGTAGGAGAGGTCGATCTCGAGCACGGAGTCAACGCCGGTGCTGCCGATGACGCACGGGACGCCGGCGGAGATGCCAGACTCGCCGTACTCGCCGTCGAGGTGGGCGGACAGCGGCACCACGCGCTTCTCGTTGTGCAGGATCGAGGTCACGAGCGTGGCCACCACGGAGGCGATGCCAAACTCCGTACAGCCCTTGCCGGAGATGATCGCGGCACCGGACTCGCGCACGCGGCGCATCATCTCGTCGAAGTCGATGGAGTCCACGACGTCGTCGCGCAGCGACAGGTACTCGCGCAGGCCGATGCCCTCGACGGAGATGCGCGAGGTGGGGATGAACATGGAGTCGCCGTGCTCGCCCATGCAGAAGGCCTGGATCTGACGACTGGAGACGTCGATGGTCTCGGAAAGCACGCGGCGCAGGCGCGCGGAGTCGAGCGAGGTGCCGGTGCCAAATACCTGGTTGCGAGGCAGACCGAGCTTGCGGTAGAGGTACTCGACCACGATGTCGGCCGGGTTGGAGACGCTGATCAGGATGCCGTGGAAGCCGGACTCCTTGAGCGGGCCCACGATGCCGTCGAGCACCCTGATGGTGCCGTCGAGCATCTGGAGACGCGTCTCGCCAGGGCGGCGGCTGCGACCAGCGGTGAGAATCACGAAGTGGGCATCGGCGCAGTCAGCGTAGTCGCCCACACGGATGGTGAAGGAGTCCCCGAGGCCGGAGGCCAGGTCATCGAGATCGAGCGCCTGGGCGCGCGCGGCGTCCTGGTTGACGTCCAGGAACACGATCTCGTTCACGAGGTGCTGGAACATGAGGCAGAGGGCCACGTGGCTGCCCACGCGACCGGCACCGATGATGACTGCCTTACGGGTGCGGATGTCTTCTCCGTGCATGCGAGCTCCTATCGTCGTGGCGCCGCGCGCCGTCTCTCACAAAAAAGGGGCGCCCAGAGGACGCCCCTTCATTCTAACTGCGTGTGGACATTCTGTGACGGCAATGTTTCAGAAAAGAGACGCCGTTCGCCGAGAAGTGCCCCGGAGCCGCTAGTCGCGCGTCAGCTTGCGGTGAAGGCGGTGCGGCTTTGAGGCCTCCGCGCCAAGACGCTTCTCGCGATCGGCCTGGTAGGCCTCGAAGTTGCCCTCGAACCAGTGCCAGCAGCCGGGGTTCTCGTCGTCGCCCTCCCAGGCAAGGATGTGCGTGGCCACGCGGTCGAGGAACCAGCGGTCGTGCGAGATCACCACGGAGCAGCCGGGGAACTCCTCGAGCGCCTCCTCGAGGGACTCCAGGGTCTCGACGTCGAGGTCGTTGGTCGGCTCGTCCAGGAGCAGCAGGTTGCCGCCCTGCTTGAGCGTGAGCGCGAGGTTCAGGCGGTTGCGCTCGCCGCCGGAGAGCACGCCCGCGCGCTTCTGCTGGTCCCCACCCTTGAAGCCAAAGGCCGCCACGTAGGCGCGACTCGGGATCTCGGACTCGCCCACGCGGATGTAGTCGTTGCCGTCGGAGACGACCTCCCAGAGGGTCTTCTCGGCGTCCAGGCCCTGGCGCATCTGGTCAACGTAGGAGAGCTGCACGGTCTCCCCCACCTCGAGGATGCCGGAGGTGGGCTGCTCCAGGCCCACGATCATCTTGAAGAGCGTGGACTTGCCCACGCCGTTGGGGCCGATCACGCCCACGATGCCGTTGCGCGGCAGGGAGAAGCTCAGGTCGTCGATAAGAACGCGGTCGCCGAAGCTCTTGCAGAGGTGCTCGGCCTCCAGCACCTTGGCACCCAGGCGCGGGCCCACGGGGATGTGGATGTCGGTGAAGTCGACGCGCTTGGAGGCGCGGGCCTCGGCCTCCATCTGCTCGTAGCGCTCCAGACGGGCGCGGTTCTTGGCCTGGCGCGCCTTGGGAGAGCTGCGCACCCACTCGAGCTCCGCCTTCATCTTCTTGGCGCGGCGGGCGTCCTGCTGGCTCTGGGCCTCCAGGCGCGCGGCCTTCTTCTCGAGGTAGGTGGAGTAGTTGCCCTCGTAGGGATAGAGCTGGCCGCGGTCCACCTCGCATATCCACTCGGCCACGTCGTCGAGGAAGTAGCGGTCGTGCGTGACGGCCATGACGGCGCCGGGGTAGCGGTGCAGGAACTGCTCGAGCCAGAGCACGGACTCGGCGTCCAGATGGTTGGTGGGCTCGTCAAGGAGCAGTAGGTCAGGCGCCTCAAGCAGCAGCTTGCACAGCGCCACGCGACGACGCTCGCCACCGGAGAGGATATTCACGGGAGCGTCCGGGTCCGGGCACTGGAGGGCGTCCATCGCCTGGGAGAGCTGGGAGTCCAGGTCCCAGCCGTTGGCGGCGTCGATCTCGTCCTGGAGCTGGCCCATCTCGGCCATGAGGGCGTCGAAGTCGGCGTCGGGGTCGGCCATCTCGGCGCTCACCTGGTTGAAGCGCTCGATCTTAGCCAGGATGCCGCCAAAGGCCTGCTCGATGTTCTCGCGGACGGTCTTGTCCTCGTCCAGCGGGGGCTCCTGCTGGAGGATGCCCACGGTGTAGCCCGGCGTGAGGCGCGCCTCGCCGTTGGAGACGTCCTCGAGGCCGGCCATGACCTTGAGCAGCGTGGACTTACCCGCACCGTTGGGGCCCACCACGCCGATCTTGGCACCGGGATAGACGCCCACCGTGACGTCGTCCAGGATCACCTTGTCGTGGACGGCCTTGCGGGCGCGGTTGAACATGTAGACGAACTCTGCCATGGGGTTTCTCGCCTTCTCGCGGGGTTCGGGGGTCGTAATGCCCCCATCATACGGGAGCGGCCGACAGATGCCGCGCTCTTCTCGCCCCGCATTCACACCACCTGCATGAATGTTGCCGTTCGGCAAGGAGGGCCCAACGCAGGCCGCCCAGCGTGGCACAATCGTGAGTGAAGGAAGCCACGCACGAGGAGCATCCATGCCAGAGGGAATCCGCAAGATCAACGTCATCGGCCACCTGCACCCGGACACGGACAGCGTCTGCTCGGCCATCGCCTACGCCCACCTCAAGAACGAGGTGGAGCACACCAACATCTACGAGGCGCGCCGCGCGGGCGCCGTCAACCGTGAGACGGCGTTTGTCCTCAAGCACTTTGGCTTTGAGGAGCCGCCGCTCATCACCTCCGTGACCCCGCAGATCAAGGACACGGAGATCCAGCGCCAGGGCGGCATCGACGGCGAGATGAGCCTCTTCTCGGCTTGGAACCTCATGCGCGAGGCCAAGACCGACACCCTCTGCATCACGGATGACGACAACAACCTCGAGGGCCTCATCGCCGTCAAGGACATCGCCAACGCCAACATGGACGTCTTTGACACGAGCGTGATCGGCGAGTCGCACACCTGCTACGCCAACATCATCGACACGCTCAAGGGCGAGATGATCCTCGGCGACCCCACCGAGCGCGTGGACGGCGGCAACGTCCGCGTGGGCACCACGCCCGAGCTCATGGAGGACACCGTCCTGCCCGGCGACATCGTGCTCACCACCAACCGCTACGAGACCCAGCAGTTTGCCGTGGAGTGCGACGCCCGCTGCCTCATCATCTGCTGCAGCGCGCACATCTCGCACCGCGTGATCGCCTCTGCCGAGCGGCACAGCTGCGCGATCATCACCACGCCGTACGACACCTATGCCGCCGCGCGGCTCGTCTCGATGTCCATCCCCGTGCGCGCCAAGATGCTCTCCGAGGGCATCCTCAAGGTGAGCGTCAACACCGCGATCGACGACGCGCGCAAGATGATGGCGCGCTCCCGCCACCGCTTCTTCCCCGTCATCGACGAGAACAGCAAGTACGTGGGCCTCGTCAGCTCCCCCAACCTGCTCTCCGCCAAGAAGAAGCACGTCATCCTCGTTGACCACAACGAGCGCTCGCAGTCCGTCGAGGGCCTCGAGCAGGCGGAGATCATGGAGATCATCGACCACCACCGCATCGGCTCCATAGAGACCGAGGGCCCCGCCTACTTCCGCAACATGCCCGTGGGCTGCACCTGCACGATCGTCCACATGATGTACCGCGAGAACGGCGTGAAGATCCCCAAGGACATCGCCGGCCTCATGCTCTCCGCGATCCTCTCCGACACGCTGGCGTTTCGCTCCCCCACCTGCACGCAGATGGACCGCGACGCCGCCGCGGCGCTCGCGCAGATCGCCGAGGTCGACATCGACTCCTACGCCGACGAGATGTTCGAGGCGGGCGCCGACCTCACCGGGCGCACCGCGGAGGAGGTCTTTGGGGCGGACTTCAAGGTCTTCTCGCGCGGCAACGTCAAGTTTGGCGTGGGCCAGGGCAGCTACATGACCGAGAACAGCCGCAAGGCCGCCGAGGCGCTCGTGGGCCCCTACCTCGCCGAGGCCGCGCGCGAGGAGGAGCTTCCGCTCGTCTTCTACCTGTTCACCGACGTCAAGAGCTCCTCGAGCGAGATCATCTGGTACGGCGATGGTGCCGAGAGCATCATCGAGCGCGCCTTCGACGCGGAGCCGCAAAACGGCATGGCGCGCCTACCCGGCGTGGTGAGCCGCAAGAAGCAGGTCATCCCTGCGCTCATGGCCACGCTGCAGAGCATCCAGGAGGACCAGGACTAGTGGACGAGAAGAACGGCGTGCCCGAGGAGGGGCGTGAGTCGCACTTCCTCGCGATCCTCTCCCGCATGAAGTACATCGAGCGCTGGTCGCTCATGCGCAGCTCTCGACCGGAGAACCTCTCCGAGCACTCGCTTGAAGTCGCGCTCATCGCGCACATGCTCTGTGTCATCGGCAACACGCGGCACGGACGGGCGCTCGACGCCGAGCGCGCCGCGATCGTCGCCCTCTATCACGACGCCTCGGAGATCATCACGGGCGACCTCCCCACCCCGGTGAAGTACCATGACGGCACCATTCGCGACGCCTACAAGGCCGTGGAGCGCAGCGCCGAGGAGCGCCTGCTCGCCACGCTGCCCGACGACCTGCGCCCCGCCATCGAGGACGTGCTGTGGCCGTCGGCGGATGCCAGTGAGAACGAGCTCTACCTGCGCCGCCTTGTGAAGGCCGCCGACAAGGTGTCCGCGCTCATCAAGTGCGTCGAGGAGGAGCGCTCCGGCAACGCCGAGTTTGCGAGCGCCGAGGAGAGCACCCGCGCCGCCGTGGACGAGATGGCCGCCGAGCTGCCCGAGGTCGCCGACTTCCTGCGCGAGTTCCTCCCCTCCTACGGCTCCACCCTCGACGAGCTGCTGTAGCGAGAAACGGAGTCCCACCCCATGCCCCACGCCCTTCACGCGCGGCTCCCCAAGAACTTTGTGCTCGAGGAGCGTCTCGAGCGCTACGGCCGCGTCATCGAGCTTGACCCCGCAGCGTGGCGCGGCCGCTGGGCGCGCGCCTGCGCGCCGCTCGGGGCCGCGCCCTTCGCCGAGGTCCGGCTTGACCTGGGATGCGGCAAGGGCGGCTTTGCCGTGGAGGCTGCGCGACGCGAGCCCGACGTGCTCTTCGTTGCCATGGACTCCGAGCCCTTCTGCGTGGCGTATGCGGCGCAGCGCGTCTCCGAGAGCGGCCTGCCCAACGTCGTGGTGGTCCCCGGCACGGGCATGCGGGTGCGAGAGTTCTTCGCTCCCGGGGAGCTCTCCGCGATCTACCTCAACTTCCCCACGCCGTTCCCCCGCAAGCGCGACGCCGGCAGACGCATGGCGAGCATGGAGCGCCTCATGGACTTCCGCGAGGTTCTCGCCCCCGACGGCGAGGTGCGCCTGCGCACGGACAGCCAGCCGCTCTTCGACTTCATGCTCACGCAGGTGCCCCTCGCCGGCTACGAGCTGCTGTGGCAGAGCCGCGACGCTCGGGCCGAGCGCCCGGACGACCCCGCGAGCGAATACGAACGGCGGCTCAGCGCACAGGGCGCGCATGTCCACGCACTCGTAGCGACACCGGGCCCGATGCCCGAGCGCGTGGAGCAGACGGCGGAGCTCTCGCTCGCCGCCTACCTCCCTCAGGACCTCGCGTCACTCCAGTCGATCGGATATGCCCCGCACGGCATGGAAGCCACGGTCACGAACCTGCGAAACCGTGCCATTCGGGAGGGCTCGCAAACCGCCTCCACAATTGGGGAGTAAGGTAGAGGGCCAGCCCGAGTCCCCCGAAAGAGGCCACCATGCCCACGATCAAACCAGGCCACCGCCTGTATCTGTATCAGCTGCTCTCGCGCGAGCTCGGCGTGGGGAAGCAGACGCTTCTGCCGCGCGCCGAGGAGGTGCTGGCGGCGGACGGGCTCTGCGTCGAGGACCTGGGATGCGAGAGCATGCGCGAGCTCTGCGAGCAGCTCGGCGAGTTCGTCAAGCTCACCGTCTTCAAGAAGGGCTACGTCTACGCCACGGTTCTTGCGAACGAGGAGTATGACAGGGCGCTCGAGACACTCGAGCGCGGGGATGCCAAGGCGCCGGGCAACAAGCCGTGGAAGCGGCGGCGTGGCGCAAAGACGCTGAAGCCCGTGAAGCCGCGCCACATCGAGAAGGTCGTCGAACCAGAGCCCGAACCGGAACAGGAACCGGAACCCGAGCCGGAGCCTGTTCTGGAGCCGAATCCGGAGCCGGAGCCCGAGCCTGAACCTGAGCCCGAACCGTCACCCGAGCCCGAACCGGAACCAGAACCGGAACCAGAACCGGAACCAGAACCGGAACCGGAGCCCTCGATCTCGCTCACCATCACGTACGTTCCCGAACAGACCCACGAGCAGCCGAAGAAAGATCGTGCCCAGAGCGATTTCCCGCAGGACTTCCATCGGGACGTTCGCTGCCCCGACGACCAGCTCAGCAAGCTCTATCAGATCCTCCCGCCCGACGTCGACCCCATGGCCACGCTCGAGGAGGACTTCCGTGTTGCCCGCTCCACCGGCACTGTGGAGGGAACGCGCAGCAACGCCACCTTCCCGCTCCGCTACCTACAGCCCGACGGCGTCACGCCCGTGAGGGTCTCGCTGCGCCGCTCGGCAAAGGCCGTCGCCGGGAAGCGCTGGTCGCTCGTCGACGTCGACGCCGGCGAGCCAGCAGAGATCGGCCTTGAGGGCCTCGCCGAGGAGACCGGGCCGCTCGCGCAAGCGGAGCGGCTGCTCGCCACCACCATTCAGCTCGGGTCCTGGGACGAGGCGCTCAACGGTCTCGCCGACAGTCTCGCCCCCGATTCCTGGGGACCCGACCGCTGCGTCCTGCGCGGTTACCTCGCGCTCACGTTCGCGCGCGTGCAGGCCGAGGGCCTTCTCGGTGTTTCGGAGGACGGAAGCCGAGCCTGGTTCGAAACGGGAATCTTGGCGGTCGAGGGCAGACCGCTCTATGCCAAGCTGAGCGCCTGCGAGGGCGACATCCCCTGGCGCCTAGACGGTTTCTCGACCGTGCTCTAGGACCCGTCTCGGACGCCCTTTCTGACCAAAACGCCCGCTCGTGCGACATTGGGCGACACCGGCAATCAAAACGGCCGCTCGTGCAGCATAGAATCGGCCCCGGCGGGAGCGCGGAGTCGGGCCTTCCCGAGTTTGCCCAGATAATAAGTTTGAATCTTCATATCAGTTTCGTATGTGGGGGTAAAATGTGCTGCACGAGCGGGCGTTTTGGTTTCTAAGCCGGCCAAATGTTGCACGAGAGGGCGTTTTGCAAGCTGCCCCATGTGACAGATGCATCTCAACTCTCCCCCACGCCGTCAGATTCTCCCGCAGCCGTGTTACATTCATCCCCGTAACAGCGACCCCGGGAGGACCAATGGCCAAGATCGAGATGAAGACCCCGCTCGTCGAGATGGACGGCGACGAGATGACCCGCATCATCTGGCAGATCATAAAGGACGAGCTCATCTGCCCCTACGTTGACCTCAAGACCGAGTACTACGACCTCGGCCTCGAGTATCGCGACAAGACCGATGACCAGGTCACCGTTGACTCCGCCGAGGCCACCAAGCGCCTGGGCGTGGCCGTCAAGTGCGCCACCATCACCCCCAATGCCGCGCGCGTGGAGGAGTACGGCCTGAAGCAGATGTGGAAGAGCCCCAACGGCACCATCCGCGCACTGCTCGACGGCACGGTCTTCCGTGCCCCCATCGTGGTGAAGGGCATCGACCCTGTGGTGAGCTGCTGGAAGAAGCCCATCACCATCGCGCGTCACGCCTACGGCGACGTCTACAAGAACTCCGAGATGCGCATCGACGGCCCCGGCAAGGTAGAGCTGGTCTACACCGCCGAGGACGGCACCGAGCGTCGTGAGCTCGTCCACGTCTTCGATGGTCCGGGCGTGGTCCAGGGCCAGCACAACCTCGACGCCTCCATCGAGAGCTTCGCGCGCAGCTGCTTTGAGTATGCGCTGTCCACGGGCCAGGACCTCTGGTTTGCCACCAAGGACACGATCTCCAAGACCTACGACCACCGCTTCAAGGACGTCTTTGCGGACATCTACGAGGCCGAGTATCGCGCCAAGTTCGAGGCCGCAGGCATCGAGTACTTCTACACGCTGATTGACGACGCCGTGGCCCGCGTGGTCAAGTCCGAGGGCGGCTTCATCTGGGCGTGCAAGAACTACGACGGCGACGTCATGAGCGACATGCTGTCCTCGGCCTTTGGCAGCCTGGCGATGATGACCTCCGTGCTCGTGAGCCCGCACGGCTACTTCGAGTACGAGGCGGCCCACGGCACCGTCCAGCGCCACTACTACAAGCACCTCAAGGGCGAGCCCACGTCCACCAACTCGGTGGCCACGATCTTCGCCTGGACGGGCGCCCTGCGCAAGCGCGGCG
This sequence comes from uncultured Atopobiaceae bacterium, assembly GCA_963928085.1. GTDB lineage: Bacteria > Actinomycetota > Coriobacteriia > Coriobacteriales > Atopobiaceae > Thermophilibacter. The sequence continues at coordinate 149,825 of CAWVDR010000001.1, read as the reverse complement.
AGCTGGACGAGCTGCCCGAGCTCGTGGACTTTGCCAACCGCCTGGAGGCGGCCACGGTCCACACGATTGAGTCCGGTCGCATGACCGGCGACCTCGCGCGCATCACGTCACTCGAGAACCCGGAGACGCTGGGCACGCGCGAGTTCATCCTCGCCATCCGCGAGACCCTCGACGCCGAGGCCGCTGCGTAGCGAATGATTCAAAGGGGTCTGTCCCCTTTTGAATCAGAGGTTGCCGGTCAGGGCCTCCTTCACGATTGCCGCGCACTCGCGCAGCGTCGCCTGGGGAAGGTAGAGCGGGTTGGTTCGGGCTGTCAGGCCATACGCGTCGGGCAGCCCGTTTCTGTGCGCGATGCGCAGGGCGCGGTAGAGATGGAAGTCGTTGGTCACGATTGCGACGGTCGTGTCCACATCGAGCAGCTCGGAGGAATTGCGGATGTTCTCGACCGTGGTCGTGGACGCCTCCTCCTTGGTGACGCGACTCTCATCGAGGCCGTTCTGCGTCAGATACGTTGCCATGGCGTCCGCCTCGGTGCACGACTCGCCAAAGCCCTGCCCTCCCGAGACGATGCAGACCGTCTCGGGATTCTCCTCGAGATAGGCCAGCGCCGCGTCGAGCCGGTAGCGCAGGGTCTCCGTGGGGGTGCCGTCAGGGCGCAGCCCCGCCCCGAGCACCACGAGACAGTCGAGCCCAGCCGGAGGGGCCGCCGTCGCCGTGGTCGCTATGAGCGCAGAGATGCCACCCGCCGCGAGCAGGACAACGAGACAGACGACGCAAATCACCAGCCGTACGCGCTCGACAAGCCCCGCCGCCGCCAGCGCCGCACCCAAGGCCATCCAAACGAGGAAGAATCCTCCCGCAGGATAGAGCACCGCCATGAGCAGGCCATAGGCGACGGAGAGCGCACCGAGCCCAACGAGGACGTAGGTCATCGTCAACCCCCAGAAAAAAGCCGGAGAAGGAACCTTCTCCGGCTACCGTACCAGACGATTGCGCGCTGCGCCCGCAGGAGCCTGCGGCCTAGGGAACCTCAACGGTGACGAGCGCCTCGCGAGCACCGGCAACCGCCGCGCTCACCAGGCCGTCGACGTCCGCGAACTCCTCGTCGGGAAACACCAGCCCCAGAAGGAGCGGGAAGTTCGTTCCCGTCACCGCGCGGACGTTGGGGTGCTTCAGGCGAACGAGCACGGACGCCTTGAAGGGCGACCCTCCCTGCACGTCGGTGCAGATCACGGTCGGCACGCCATCGTCGACGAGGCCCTCCATCCGCTCGGCAAGGTCCTCGAAGCTGTCCCCGGCGCGAAAGTCCAGCGAGCTCAGCCGCTCGTCATCGCCGCACAGCAGGCGAAGCGCCTCGTGCATGCCGGTACCAAACATTCCGTGACCGCACACGATGAACCTAACGTCCATGGACGCCCCTCTCGTTTCGCAGCTCTCGAATCTGGTCCATGAAGTACTTGGCGCGCTCGGGGTTGATCGGGTTGCGCATGTTCCCGTCCTTGACCCAGGTCCCAACGCTGACGCCGTCGTATTCGGAGAGAATCTCCTTGATGTTGTCGCCGGTCGAGCCGCTGCTCAGGAAGATGGGAATCTCATTGCCCAGGCGTGCCCTGACAGCACGGATAAGCTCCATGCTCTCCTGCACGGAGTGGCCGCCGATGAACAGACCATCAGCAAACGCGTTCATGACCGTGTCCCAGGCGTTGTCCACGACGGACTTGCCGCAGAGCTGCTCGTAGTGCACCTCCTGGACGTCCGCGTAGATGGGGACCTTCGTCCCCAGGCGCTTCTTGAGCGCAAGGATGTCGACGCACTGCGCCTGCATGAGCCCCGCATACCCAACCTCAACGGAGGTGTAGGTGTGCTCGACGCGGATGAAGTCGCTCCCGGCGGCGTCCGCAACGGCAAGCGAGGACTCGCCGTCCCAGTTGACCAGAATGCCCTGGATCAGGTCCGGGAACTCCCTCTTGAGCTCGACCGCGATCCTCGTCATGTACGCCGTGGTCTCGACGTTGGCACGCTGCTGGATGGGGGCGTCGTTGCGGTTCTGGATGATATAGCCGTCAAAGCCGTTCTCGGAGAGCATCCTCGCCTCGGCGACCGACAGCTCGATGACCTCGTCGATGCTCATGCCGTTGTTCAGGTACGAGCCGGGTAGGGGCTCGGGCTGAATCATCGCGAGCGCGACGGGAAACTGGCTCCTGTCCATCATTAGATCTCCTCTCCCAGTCTCTTGCCGTACTCAAGGGCAATCGGGAAAAGCCCGGAGGGCGGAATCACACCGCGCTCGCAGATGACCGCGCTGACCAGGTTGCCCGGAACGGAGACGAGCTTGATTCCGTTGCAGTCGATGCTCTCGGACAGCTCGGGCGCGATGACCTCGCCAAGACGCTTCTTGTAGTCGAACTCCATCGGCCGCAGCCTCCGCCTGCCCTCGACAGCGCGAAGGTCAAGCTTGAGCAGAGGGGTCAGGACATAGAACGGCTTCCCCAGGTGCCTTGCTACGACGGCGAGGATGTCCGACCCGATGGTGTTGAACGTCGTGCCGTCCGCATAGACGGTCTCCGCGCCGATGAACGCGGCGTCGCACACGGCCAGCTCGTCCATCATGCAGGTGTCCGGGATAAAACGAACCGTGTGGCCCGACTCGACGGCACCGGCAAGGAACGGCACGCCGCCGTTGAGGGCGCGGCTCTCGGGTATGGTCACCACGACGTTCGTCGGGAGGGCGCGAATGAACGCCTCGACGGTGGACGAGTAGTCAAAGCACATGACGCGCGAGAAGGACGAGCACACGTTGACGGCAAAGGAGACGAGCCGCCTGACGTCCTCCGCGTTCTCCTCCTGGAAGGAGTCGATGTCATGCAGGAGCGTCTCGACGAAGACGTCCCGGTCGACGACGTCCTCGGAGAAGGCGCGCGCCGTCATGACGCCGAGCGCGTTGTAGATCGCACGCGAGTTCTGGCCGCGCGTCCCCTTGTAGTAGTCGACGAGGTCTCTCACCTGTCTGCGCACGCTCTCGATGCCGTCCGCATCATCATGCTCGACGACGCTTTTCATCATGCGCTGCATGAGCTTGATCTGCGCGTTCGCGCCGAGCACGCGACTCTGGTCGATGTCGTCAAAGAGCGAGATGACGTCCTCGGCGAGCATGGAGCGAATCTCTAGCTTGTCCTTCATAGTCCCAGCAGCTCCTTCGCATTGAGGTGACGATGCCGCTCGATGAACTCCTCGTCGAGACCGAGCAGGTCAAACGCATGGAGCGAGCAGTGCGTCGACTTGTGGGGGTAGTGGGTCCCAAAGAGGATCTTCTTGTGGTCGATGGCCGCCATCGCCCTGCGGATGATGGGGAACTCGTACAGGCAGCTCGTCTCGACGTAGATGTTGTCGTACTCGGGAACCATCTTCACGCAGCCGTAGCCAAAGTCGGTCGTGCCCATGTGGAGCATCACGAACGGCAGGTCAGGGAAGCGCTTTGCGTAGAACGCCCACTGGACCGGCATGGTCCGCGGCCCCCAGCCCGTGAAGCAGTTCACCACGAGCCCGTTGTCCCGCGCCAGCTCGAGAATGGGGTCGAGCCACTTCTGCTGGGTCTCGGGATAGTAGCTGTGCTCCAGGCCGTCGAGCTCGATCGCGCGAAACGCCCCGGACGAGACGACGCGCTCCATCTCCTCGTAGCAGTCGCGCGTCCGCGGGTTGATGACCGCGCATCCAAGCAGGCGATCGGGGTGCGCATCGACCGCGCGCTGGACGGCCGCGTTCTGCTCGCGAACCGAATAGCCGTCCAGCGCGGAGATCATGCGCACGTCGATGCCGTTGGCGTCCATGTCCTCCAGGCAGTCCTCAACCAGATAGCGGTCCTCATCCCTGTCCCAGGGAAGGTGCGCATGATAGTCGATGATCATTTCCGCTCCTCTGATGCCTAAGCCAGGATTCCAGCCATGCTTCCGATGACGCCTACGATCATCACGATGAACATGAGGGGCACCGGGCCGACCTTCTTCTTGTCGATGAGCCAGAAGCACAGGAGCGTCAGGGCGAGCGGCAGCATGCTGGGCATCATGCCGTCGAGCGTCTCCTGCAGGGAGACGGTCGTCTCGCCGGCCGTGTAGGTCACCGCGAGGTTCATAGCGACGAGGTTGGAGACAAAGCCTCCGATGACGACGCACGCGGCGATGGAGGCGTACTTGGTCAGCTTCTGGAGCAGACCGCTGCCCTGGATCTTGGCCACGAGGGACACGCCCTGCTTGTAGCCGTACATGATGCCGAGGTAGCGCAGCACCTGGCCCACGCCTGCCATGACCAGCAGGAACAGGATGGCGCCGAGCGGGCTCGTGTAACCGCTCGCGGTGATCAGCGAGACCGCGAGGCCGGCCATGATCGGACGCAGCGTGCCGTGGTAGAGCGAGTCGCCGATGCCGGCGAACGGGCCCATGAGCGCGGACTTGATGGCGCCGATGGAGGCGGGGTCGATGTCGTGCTTGAGGGCGTTCTCCTCCTCCATGGCGGCGGTGATGCCAAGGACCAGGTGGGAGAGGTGTGCCTCGGTGAGGAAGAGCTCGGTGTGCCTGCGATAGGCCTCGACCTTCTCCTCGTCGTTGTCATAGACCTTCTCGATGACCGGGATGAGCGAGAAGACCGTGCCGGGGGCCTCCTGCTTCTCGTAGTTGAAGCCGGAGACGAAGGCCTGGGAGTAGATGTAGAGCTTCAGAAGATCTCTCTTGTTGAGCCGACGCAGGGCCTCGGCATCCTGCGTGGTGTTCACAGTCTCAGACATGTCTATGCCCTTCTGTCAAATGCGGGTGGAAAACGATCAGCTCAGAGCCGCCTGCTCATCGCGCTCGCGATCGGTGTAGAAGGAGACGGCGACGCAGATGATGGCGAGAACGGTGATGCCGATGTTGCCGATTCCCAGGTAGCTGGCGAAGAAGAAGCCGATCAGGAAGAAGTACCACATCTTGGAGAAGTTGATCGACTTCATGAGCAGGGAGAGACCGACGGCGCCGATCATGTTACCGCCCACGGCGAGGCCCGTTATAATCGACTGGGGGATCACGTTGATAATGCTCTGTACCAAATCCGCTCCAAAGTAGACCGCCAAGAATACCGGAAGAGCGAACAGGACGAAGTTGAACACGTTCGGGAGCACGAGGCAGTTCATCGTGATCCCCTTTAGATCATGCCGCTCGACTGCAGCCTCGAGACGATGGCCCGTCCAGACGCACAGCACCATGTTGCGGAAGTACATGCCCATCTGGGCGAGAACCGCGAGCGGAAGCGCCGTGGCGAGCGCCACCTCAGTGGAGTTGGCGATGCACGCAAACGCCGCGGCGAGGATGGTCGAGAACGTCTCCTCCGGCGGAAGAGCGGTTCCCACGAAGACCTGGCCCAGGAACATCAGCTCGACGATGCAGCCGACCTGAAGGCCGATCTCGAAGTTGCCCATGATGAGACCGACAATGGGGCCAATCACAACGGGACGATACGTGAAGAACTGGGTGCAGTACTTGTCAAAGAACATCAACCAAGTGACAAGCGTCAGCACCAACGCCTGCACAAGTAGTCCAGAATCCATGGTCAATCCCTTCTACAGCGAGTTTTTCCTCAGAAGCTCATCGACATCGATGGGCTTGTCTGCCGGAACGGCACGAATCTCGAGTTCGATCCCCCTTTCCATCAGCTTTCGGAGATACGTGACGTCATCCGGCTCCACGTAGATGAAGGCGAGGAGCCTCGTGCGCCCCACCTCGGAGCGAGAGTTGGAGATGTTGCCCACGTTGATGCTCTTGGGGGTGAACCCAAGGTCGACGAGCTCGTAGGCCGCCTTCGGGTTGCGAACGATGAGCAGGACGTTCTGGTCGCCCTCGTCGGAGGCGAGAAGGGCGGCGGCGTCCTTGATTGACAGGATGTCGAGGGTGATGCCACCCGGCACGGTGAGCTTGAGCAGCATCTGCTGAGTGGGGTCGGCAGCGGCCTTGTCGTCCGCCACGATGATCTTCTTCGCGGCGGAGTCCGCGATCCACTGGGTGACGATCTGCCCGTGAATGAGACGGTCGTCGATGCGGAAGTTCTTTACGTTCATGGGGCGCTCTCCTTTCCTAGGCGTTAGGCGTATCCCACAGGCGCTCGGCGTTCCTGTAGAAGACGTCCTCAAGCTGACTGTCCGTCAGCCCCAGCTCATAAATCTTGTCCACCTCGATGTTCGAGGGCTTGTAGGGCCAGTCCGTACCAAACACCACGCGCTCGCTTCCGAGCACCCGCACCGCCTCGCGCAGGATGTCCATCTCCTCGTTGGCGCTCGTCTCGACGAAGAAGTTGGGGATGTCCCTGATGAGCTCGATGCACGTGGTCCCAAACTCGCGTCCGCAGACGTGGGTGAAGACGAAGTTGATCTCTGGGTGCTTGCGGGCGAAGAGCGTCCAGACGTAGGGGGTGCAGAGAGGCGAGGCCCCGCCGTGAATCTGGATGTGGACGCCGTAGCGGGCGATGGCGTCGACGACGGGCTCGAGCTGCGGGCAGTTCTCGACGTTGTAGCCGTGCTTCCAGCTCATGAACTTGACGCCGTTCATCTTCATGTCGCCGAGCGTGCGGTCAATCTCGTCGAAGGCCTCGGGGTCCTTGGGGTCTATGTCGGCATAGCCGACGACGAAGTCGGGATACTCCTGCATCGCGCCCCAGATGACCTCGTTGTTCTCCTTCATGCTGTTCTGGGAGAGCGAGACGATGCCCACCTTCTCGATGCCATAGGCAGACAGCTGCTCGACCATCTGCGACGCGCTGTTATCGTCGCCGCTTCGCGTCTTGCCCAGATGAGAGTGAAAGTCATACTTCTTCACGTCACTTGCCCCCCGTCACGTTCACGATGTGGATCGAGTACTTGTACTGGTCCCCGAGATACGAGTTCTCGGAGAATTCCACGGGATTCATGCGGGCGTCGTAGGTGACGCGCTCCTTGTACACCACGGCGCAGTACTGCTCGTCGATGAAGAGGTAGCGACGCAGCTCGTTGGTCGCAAGACGCGCCTCGACCGTCTCGTCGGCGCTCCCTAGGACAATGCCGTGCTCCTCGAGGAACGAGTAGAGGCTGGTGTCCTCGCCAAAGTCCTCGGGCCCGATCTCAAAGCCCAGGTCCGTCCTGATATACGACTTGTGGAGGGCGACGATCCTACCGTTGAGCAGACGGAGCCTGATGAGCGCATAGACCTCGTCGCTCGAGGAGATGCCGAGCTTCTCCGCAACGTGCACGCCAGCGAGCATCCTGTCGAGGCTCAAGACGATGGAGCCCGGTTGGTCGCCGCGCGCGATGGCGTCGCCGGAGAAGGAGTTGAACACCGTGAGCGGGCGCTCGAGGCGCATGCGCAGAACGATGCTCCCCTTGCCCTTGCGCTTCTCTATATAGCCGTCGTTCTCGAGGTCGCTGAGGGCGCGACGGATGGTGATGCGAGAGACGCCAAACTCCTCGATCATGTCGCTCTCGCTCGGGAGGATCTCGCCGACCTTGTAGGTCCCGTCGATGATTCTCTCTTTGAGCACGCTGTACAGCTGATAGTAGAGAGGGGACTCGGACTTCTTGTCGATCGGGGGTTTGGACATGGCTTTCCTCCTTTCGCATCTTGTTATGACATATTTATAAACTTGGCATGGCTTATTATAATAGCCTCAGTCGGCGAAAGGATGATATGAGCCAGTCAGCGTTTCTCATCGCGGTCGTGAGCCTGCAAAACCTTGGCTTCAACCTCGTCCACCCCGTCACCCCGACCTTCATCGGCGTCATGGGCATGCAGGACTGGATCTTCGGCGTCTCCTATGCGGCCATGGCGCTCACCAGCTTCCTGTTCTCCAAGGAGGCCGGAGAGCTGTGCCTGCGCTTCGAGAGCAAGGCCATCTTCGCCGTCGGCTGCTTTGGCTATGCGGCGATGCAGCTCATGTTCCTCGCCTCGACCAACGAGTCCCAGGTCATCCTCTGGAGACTGCTGAGCGGCTTCTTCGTGGCAATGATCAACGTCGCTTCCCTGGTCTTTCTCGTCAAGTCCTCCGACGAGGGCAACCGCGCGCGAAACCTCACCTACCTCGCCACGGCGACGGCCGTGACGACGGCCCTCGGCTACACCGCGGGCGGGCTCATCGGCAACTCGGACTACGTGCGCGCCTTCTACTCCCAGACCGCCGTCCTCGTTGCCGCCGGCCTGCTGCTCGTCATGTTTGGGAAGAGGTACGGGACCGAGCACCTCGGGCTGAGGAGGCTGGTTCGGGACGGCAACCCGCTCAAGCTTAGCTCGCAGGACTTCCACGTCCGCCGCCGCGTGGTTGCCTACCTCTCCGTCGTACTGATCTCGATCAGCGCCCTCACGATCTACGAGCAGTCGCTGAACTACTATCTCAAGGACGCGCTCGGCTACACCCCGGCCGACATCGGCTATCTCAAGGGCGCGATCGGCGTGGTGACCCTCGTTGCCAACCAGCTCATTGCGCTAAGGCTCGTTCGCAGGGCGCATCTGCTGCGCAACATCGGCATCGTCTTTGGGTTCGCCTGCGTCGCCAACGTCCTGTTCACCGTGATGAACATAGGTCCGGCGTTCGTTGCCTGCAACCTTGCCTTCACCATCTTCAACGCGATGCACCTCCCGATGGTCCAGGAGCTCGTCACGTCGGCGAGCATGGAGCATCAGGGCGAGCTCGTGAGCCTCTACAACGAGATGAAGTCGATCGGCTGGGTCGTGGGCGGCCTCGTCGCCGGCGTGGCATACGCCGCCTGGCCCCTGCTCCCCTTTGTCATCACGCTGCTCCTCTTTGGGGGGCTCATGCTGATGTGCCTCAAGGGAGACCAGCTGCAACAGCGCTACCGCCGAGACTAGTCGCGGCCGGTCCAGCAGTAGGTGCAGATCTTCTTGCGGTCGATGCCGATGGCCTCGAGCATGCCGTCCAGGCTCTGGTACTCCAGCGAGTCGAAGCCCATCTCCTCGCAGATGGAGCGCAGCAGGCAGCGGCCGCGCTCGCTGCGCCCGTCGGCGTACTCGTCGAGGTGCTTCTCGCCCTCGTCGCCCTCGAGCTCGCGGACCTTGCGACGTGCGATGAGCTCGTACTCGGAGCGGCTGCGGGAGAACGAGAGGAACTTGCAGCCGTACATGATCGGCGGGCAGGCGGAGCGCATGTGGACCTCGGAGACACCGGTGTCGCGCAGGAAGTCGATCGTCTCGCGCATCTGGGTGCCTCGGACGATGGAGTCGTCGACGAGCAGCAGGCGCTTGTCGCGGATGAGCTCGGGCACCGGGATCTGCTTCATCTTGGCAACGCGGTTGCGGACCTCCTGGTTGGCGGGCATGAACGAGCGCGGCCAGGTGGGCGTGTACTTCACAAACGGACGCGCCAGCGGCACACCGGACTCGTTGGCGTAGCCGATGCCGTGGGGCAGGCCGGAGTCGGGCATGCCGGCAACGTAGTCGACCTCGGGGAGCAGCCCCGCCGCACGCTCGTCGCGGGCCATGATCTGGCCGTTGCGGTAGCGCATGCACTCGACGTTGACGCCCTCGTAGTTGGAGTTGGGGTAGCCGTAGTAGACCCACAGGAACGCGCAGATGCGCATCTCCTCGCGCGCCGGGGAGAGAGTCTCGTAGCCGTCCGCGGTAAGCTTCACGATCTCCGCGGAGCCGAGCTCGTACTCGTCCGTGTAGCCGAGCTTGCCGTAGGCGAAGGACTCGAAGGATACGCAGTAGCCGTCGTCGTCCTTGCCAATGAGGACCGGCAGGCGGCCCATGGCGTCACGCGCGGCGATGAGCTCGCCGGACTCGGTCATGATGAGCAGCGTGAGCGAGCCCTCGATGGAGTCCTGCGCGTAGCGGATGCCCTCGACGATGCTCGCCTGGGTGTTGATGAGCGCGGCCACGAGCTCGTTGACGTTCACCTCTCCCGAGCTCTGCGCCATGAACTGGTGACCGTCCTCCTCGAAGCGGGCCACGAGCTCGTCGGTGTTGGCGATGGCACCCACGGTAGAGATGGCATAGACGCCCAGGTGCGAGCGGACGAGAAGCGGCTGCGGGTCGTTGTCGGAGATGCAGCCCACGCCGCACGTACCCGAGAGCGCGGGCAGGTCGTGCTCGAACTTGGTGCGGAACGGCGTGTTCTCGATGGAGTGAATCTGGCGGTTGAAGCCGCCGCCCTCGCGGCAGGTGACCATACCCGCACGGCGAGTTCCGAGGTGAGAGTGGTAGTCGACGCCAAAGAACACGTCAAGAGCAACGTCACGGTGAGAGACAGCGCCGAAGAACGCCCCCATGGTACCTCCGATGGTCTGCGGCCACGCCGCACCTTTTTGACCTCACGAGTATACTCGCGCACCACGCGCGCCGAACAACCTGCGCAAAATCGAAACATCACGACTCCGACACGAAACCCGTGCAGCTGATTGCGCAAAGTTAGATAGGGTATACTCAAACCAGGCAAGTTAACCAAATCAAACAGAAAGGACCTGCCATGAGCAGAATCGCACAGGTCCGCGGGCGCGAGGTGCTCGACTCCCGCGGCAACCCCACCGTCGAGGTGGAGGTCACGCTCGAGAACGGCTCCCTCGGACGCGCCATCGTCCCGTCCGGCGCGTCCACCGGCGAGTTCGAGGCCGTCGAGCTGCGAGACGGCGAGAAGAACCGCTACCTGGGAAAGGGCGTCCTGCAGGCCGTGGCGCACGTCAATAACGAGCTCGCCGCCGTGCTCGTGGGCCGCGAGGCGACCGACCAGCGCGGCGCCGACGAGGCCATGATCGCCGCCGACGGCACCCCCAACAAGGGTCGTCTGGGCGCCAACGCGATTCTCGGCTGCTCACTCGCCATCGCGCGTGCCGCCGCGGCCTCCGCGGGGCTGCCGCTCTACGCCTACCTGGGCGGCCCCAACGCGCACACCCTCCCCGTCCCGATGATGAACATCCTGAACGGCGGCGTCCACGCGGACAACAACGTTGACTTCCAGGAGTTCATGATCATGCCCGTGGGCGCCCCGGACTTCGCGACCGGCCTTCGCTGGTGCGCGCAGGTCTACCACACGCTCAAGGACACCCTCAAGAAGGCCGGGCTCTCCACCGGCGTGGGCGACGAGGGCGGCTTTGCCCCCGACCTCAAGACCAACGCCGAGCCCTTCGTCTACCTGATGGAGGCCGTTGAGGCAGCCGGCTTCAAGCCGGGCGAGGACTTCATGTTCGCCATGGATCCTGCCACCTCCGAGTGCTATAACAAGGAGACCGGCATGTACGAGCTCAAGGGCGAGGGCCGCACGCTCACGTCCGACGAGATGGTCGACTACTGGGCCGAGCTCGTCGAGAAGTACCCCATCATCTCCATCGAGGACGGCCTGGCCGAGGAGGACTGGGACGGTTGGGTCAAGCTCACTGAGCGCCTGGGCAAGAAGGTCCAGCTCGTGGGCGACGACCTCTTCGTCACCAACACCGAGCGCCTCAAGAAGGGCATCGAGGTGGGCGCCGCCAACGCCATCCTCATCAAGGTCAACCAGATCGGCAGCCTCACGGAGACGCTCGACGCCATCGAGATGGCCAAGCGCGCGGGCTACACCGCCGTAGTCTCCCACCGCTCCGGCGAGACCGAGGACACCACGATCGCCGACCTCGCGGTTGCCACCAACGCCGGCCAGATCAAGACCGGAGCCCCGGCCCGCACCGACCGCGTCGCCAAGTACAACCAGCTCCTCCGCATCGAGGACGGGCTTGGCGACAACGCCGCGTACCCGGGACGCGCGACCTTCTACAACCTGGCGTAGCCCTAGCCCCGCCTCGGCGGCCTCTGACCTCCGGCATCGCTTCTCGTCTGGGCCACATGCGATATGCTGTCTACGTCGCAGAAACAGAAGGGAGCGCCCCATGGCAGTCGAGAAGTGCGTGCTGGTCGGACAGTCGGGCGGGCCCACGGCCGCCATCAACGCGAGCCTGGCGGGCGTCATCTCCGCGGGCATCGACGCGGGTGCGCGCGTCGTGGGCATGCGCTACGGCATCCAGGGGTTTCTCGGCGGGCGCTCCGTCGAGCTGAGCCGCTCCTTTGGCGACCCGCGCGACCTGGAGCTGCTACGCAACACGCCGTCGAGCTGGCTCGGGAGCTGCCGCTACAAGCTCCCCGACCCCGCCGACGACGAGGCCACCTACCAGCGCCTCTTTGAGCGCTTCCAGGAGCTTGGCGCCACAGCCGTCCTCTACATCGGCGGCAACGACTCCATGGACACCATCGCCAAGCTCGGCGCCCACGGCCGCGAGTACGGCAGCGACATTCGCTTCATCGGAGTGCCCAAGACCATCGACAACGACCTCGTGCAGACCGACCACACCCCCGGCTACGGCAGCGCTGCGCGCTTTGTTGCCACCGCCATGCGTGAGATCGCCTGCGACGCAGACGTCTACGACCTCAAGAGCGTCACGTTCGTGGAGATCATGGGTCGCGACGCCGGCTGGCTGGCCGCGGCCTCCGCGCTCGCCAACCCCGACATCGTGCTCCTGCCCGAGGCCCCGCTCGACGAGGCTGCGCTGCTGACGCGCATCTCCGAGCTGCTGACAAAGAAGAACACCGTGATGGTGGGCGTCAGCGAGGGCGCGCGCACGCCGGACGGACGGTTGGTCTGCGAGGCCGCCGCGATGGCGGAGGGCGTGGGCGTCGACGAGTTTGGCCACCTCGCCACCCTCTCCGGTGCCGCGCGCTACCTCGCCGCGCTCGCGAAGGAGCGGCTCCACTGCAAGACGCGTGCCGTCGAGCTCTCCACGCTGCAGCGCTGCGCGAGCTACGTGGCCAGCGAGGTCGACCTCGACGAGGCCTTTGAGCTGGGTCGCGCTGGCGTGCGCGCCGCGCTTGCGGGAGAGACCACCAAGATGTGCGCGCTCGAGCGCGTGAGCGACGACCCCTATGAGGTGCGCACCAAGCTCGTGGACGTGCTCTCCGTAGCCAACCAGGTCAAGCACGTCCCGCGCACATGGATCGCCGAGGACGGCATGGGCGTCACCGACGAGCTGCTCGCCTACATGCGTCCGCTCGTGGACTGGATCCCCATCGAGCTTGCGTCCCCCGACTAACGCGCGCCTACTTCTGCAGGTGCATGCAGGTCTGCGTGGCGCGGGCGACGGGCGTTCCCAGCTCGTCGGTCACGTAGCAGGTGTAGAACGCCAGCGTGCGGCCGTTCTTGTCGACGTCCGCCGTGGCGATGAGCTTCTCGCCCTTGGCCGCGCTCATGAACTCGATGTTGCTGCTCACGGACACGGTGACGGACTCGCCGACGTTGGACGCCACGGCAAACGCGAGGTCGGCCACCGTGAAGATGGCGCCGCCCATCACGCCGCCCTTCTCGTTACGGTGACCGGGCGTGATGTCAAACTCGGTGACCGCATGCCCGCGCGCGGCCTCCACCACGCGACAGCCGCAGGCGTCGGTGGCAAAGCGGTCGTTCTTGAAGACGGCCTGGACCTCCTCGAGGGAGGCGTTCTCGTCGATCAGAGCCATGCTTCCTCCTTGATCTTGATGCCGAGAAGCCCCATGAGCTCCGCGGCCTGGTCGGGGTCTATGACGGCGCCTCGCAGCTCGCGCAGGTCGCTCGAGACGCGCAGCCCGGAGATGTCGCAGGCGGAGAGGTCCACGCCGGAGAGGCTCGTGCGGAAGAACGTGGCGCGCGAGAGGTCGCAGCGCTCCAGCGCGAGGCGGCGCAGGCGCGTGGCGTGGAAGCTCGCCTCGGAGAGCTTGGTCTCGCTCGCCACGAGCTGGTCGACGGTGGTCTCCGAGAAGTCAGCGTAGGCGAGCTGGCTGTCCACGAGAGAGACGCCGGAGAGGCGGCCCTTGAGGAAGGAGAGCCCCGGCGCCGAGCACGAGCGGAAGTCCACGCGGTTGAGCCAGCTGCGTCCCAGGTCGCAGCGCACGAAGCGGCAGCCCGAGAAGAGCACGTCGGTGAACGTGCAGTTGGAGAGATTCACCCGCTCAAACGTGCAGCTGCGAAAGACGACGTTCTCAAAGACGGTGCCGTCCGCCGCCACGTCCGCGAGCTCGAGGCCCGAAAACGCCGTGTTGGCCACGTGCGCGTCCGGCGCCGTGAGCGCGGCGAGAAGCTCATCCTGGCTCAGGTTGCACCCCAGGTCGTCGCGCACCTGCGCAAAGCTCCTGATCTGCCGTCTCTGCACCATGTCCTTCTCGCCCCCTTCGCTGTGTCCAGTATGCCACGCCGCGGCTTGACGTTCCGCATTTGTGCCGACTTGGCAGAAAAACCCGTGCCAAGTCGCCCATATCGAGGAAACCGCCGAGAAGAACCGCAGGTCGCAAAAATCCGCGTCTGCCAAATCGCCCAATTCGAGGAGCGGACCGCCGCATGAACGACGCTACAGCAGCGCCTTCTCCCACTCCGCCTCGCGGAAGCCCACGAGCACGAAGTCCTCGCCCACGACGATCGGCCGCTTGACCAGCATGCCATTCTCCGCGAGAAGGGCAAAGGCCTCCGCGTCCGACATGCCGGCATCGAGCTGCGCCTTGATGTTGCGCTCACGGTAGAGCACGCCGCTCGTGTTGAAGAAGCGGCGCACGGGGAGGCCGGAGCGCTCCTGCCAGGCGGCGAGCTCCTCGGCCTTCGGGTTGTCCTCGACGATGTGGCGGTCGGTGTACGCAACGCCGTGCGCGTCCAGCCACGCCTTCGCGCGCTTGCAGGTACTGCACTTCGGATACTCAACAAACAGCACGTCAGACATGGTGGGTCCTTTCTCGCGGTTGTCGTCCTCATCAGTGTAGCAAGCGCCGAGAGCCCGCAGGCCGCAGTTTCTGGCGGGTGTTTTAGGCGCGACCTGCCTTGGAAGCCGGCGTTCAGGGCAGGTCCTCGACAAGCACATCTCTACTCAAACGTATAATCGCTTCAAGGAGGAGGCCATGCCGGCACAGCTCACATACGAATCTCCGGTGTTTCTCCCAACGTTGGAGCGCGCCAAGAAACTGGTTCCACAGGCGTTTCTCCCCTGCTACGACTGGTTCATGAGCAATGCTGGCGAGAAGATCCCGAGACTTCCCCATCGCATGGGCCTCGTGTCGACGCTCCCCATCCCACTCAGCAGAGACGCTGGCATCTATGTTCCAGGTGCCGCCCAAGTCGAATATGACGGAGGACGAAAATACGCACTCTCGATCCACTCGACGGGACATAGGAGATATAACGACAGGGCACCCATCCCACTCGAAGACGGCACGTGGGTCCTCAGCTATGCCGCTCACGAGGGATCCGACTCGAGCCAGGGCTACAACGCCGCCTTGATGAACTGTCTCAACGACGGTGTTCCCGTCGGCGTCTTCGTCAAGGAGGCTCCCGGCTACCGCATTCTCGGCCTTGCCTATGTTGAGCAATACAACAGCGTCACCCGTATGTTTACGCTGCATGGACCGGTCTCGACGGCAACCGAATCGGCCGGCTCGTTTGTCCCCCACGGCTTTGAGGAGCTGCCCGAGAACGAGCAAAAGATCCTGATGGAACTGGATGGGCAGGACGAGCGGCGCGTGGTAACCGCGCAGCAAGTTCGCCGTGAGCAGCAGGTCAAATTCCGCCAAGCGCTCCTCCGAGCATATTCGGAGACGTGCGCGATCACCGGCGTGAACGTACCAGAGGTGCTCCAAGCCGCACACATCAACCCGTATCGAGGGAGGAAGTCCCAGGTTGTAAACAACGGCCTTCTCCTTCGCGCGGATCTTCACCTGCTTTACGACGCGCACCTCATCTCGGTGGAACCTGACTCGCTTTCGATAAGCCTCAGTGGACGCCTGGAGAGCACGTCGTACCTTCGCTACAACCACCAAAAGCTTCGCGAGCCCATCTCAGCGGACCTCTCTCCCAACGTCGATTGAGTACTGCACGTAGTTAGTACCGCCGTTCTACGAAAACGGTACCGCCTCTGGACGAGAGGCGGTACCGCTGTTCTACAAAGCAGTACCGGTGACTTAGTCCCAGTATCCCTTCTCCCTCTCCGCCTTCAGCCTTGCGGTGTACTCGCGCATGTTGGGGCCCTTGATGTCCAAGAACCTGGCGTGCTCCACGACCCTGTTCAGGATGGAGTCCGCGCACAGGTCGGAGTTGATCCTCAGGTACCACTGGTCGGGCTCGAGCTGGGTCGCGATCAGGGTGGATCCCCTGCCCTCCCGTGCCTCCAGTATCTCGAAGAGGTCCACCGCGTTTGCCGGGTTCTCCACCGGCGTGGTGAAGAAGTCGTCGATGATGAGCAGGCTCGGCTTCGAGAACTCGTCGAGGGCGTCGTAGAGCCTGCCCTCGGTCCTTGCGACGTTGATCTCGCGGAACATGTCGTTGAGGCGGACGTAGCGCACGGAGAGGAGCCTGCGGCACGCGGCGACGCCCAGGGCCTGGGCCAGATAGCTCTTGCCCCCGCCGCTCTCGGAGACGATGACGAGGTTCTCCCTGGCGTCGACCCACGCGCACGTCGCGAGCCTCGCGACGCGGTCGCGGGTGAGGCTGCGCTCGGGAAGGTAGTAGACCTCCTCGACGCAGGCGTCCCTTATCTTGAACCTGGCCTGCCTCACCGCCTTCTCGATCTTCCTGCTCTCGCGAGCCTCCAGCTCGGCCTCCACGCACAGCTCGATCTTCTCCTCGAAGCTCAGGGCGTCGCAGGCCTCGTCCTCGCAGACCTCCCTGAGCCTCCTGCCGAAGGCGCCCACGCGCCACTTCGTGAAGAGCGCGAACATCTCGTCGCTAAGCATCGCGGCCACCCCGATCCCTCCGGTAGTACTCCGCCCCGCGCACCCTTCCGACGTGGGCGGCGCGGTCGGGCTGCGGGGCTGCGGCCGGCGCGGCGGGCGCCGGCCGCGCCCGCCCCTCGGCCCTGATGGCCGACATGGTGTTCTTCACGCGCGTGTAGCTGGCGGCGCCGCCCGAGGCGTTGACGCGCGCGCAGGCCACCTCGAGCTCCGCCGCGCGCCCGCGCCCGGACAGGGACAGGACGTTTGCGCATGCGACGTAGCCCTGTGCTTCGATGGCGCGGGAGTCGAGCATCCCGGTCAGCAGCCGCTTCGTCTCTGGGCCGATTTCCCCTGCCCTCCGCTCGAACCAGGCGCGCGTCCAGAGCGACTGCGCCTCGAGGTGCTCGGTCGGCATGTGGGCGGCATCGGTCGAGTACTGTCCCTTGCGCCCGCGAAGCCGCGGGTGCTCTGCCACGACCTCGCCACCGTCCAGCACCGTCACGCGCGACGCGGTGAGCCTGACGTCCACGTTGCGGCCGACCAGGCGGTGGGGAACCGAGTAGCGCATGCTTTCGCACTGGACGTGGTAGTCGGGGGCAACCTTGCAGCGCCGCCATTCGCACCACTCGTAGCGCGCGGGCGGCAGCGGGTTGAGCGCCGCTCGCTCCTCCCCGAAGAAGGCGTCGTCCCTGCAGCCCTCCCTGCGGGAGAACGGTCGGGCGTTGAGGAGGCCGACGAGCCTTCTCACCTCGGAGTTGAGCTCTGAGAGCGCGGAGAATCGCTCGTCTGCCAGAGGGGCCAGCACCCACGTCTCGCAGAGGTCGACCGCCTTCTCGGCCGCGGCCTTGTCCCTGGGCCTTCTGACGCGCGCCGGCACCACGGCGCAGCCGTAGTGCTCGGCCATCTCCAGATAGGCGTCGTTCACCTTCACCGGCTCCCCCTTGCGCCTGCGGTCCGTTGCGGTGGCGCAGTTGTCGGGGACGAGGATGTCGGGCACGCCGCCGGCGGCCTCGAGGGCGTGGACGTGGGCGGAGATCCAGGAGCGGCTGCGCATGTCCGTGAAGCACTCGGCGAAGATCCATCCCGACCAGGGGAAGCAGGCCACGAACAGGTACGCCGGCGTCCTTCTGCCGCTCACCGGGTCAAAGAGCGTTGCCGTGAGGCCGGCCCAGTCGACCAGCATCGTCCTGCCGGGCTCGTGGACGATTCGCGCGACGAGGTCGTGTTCGCGGGCGTACTCGCCGACCCTCCTGCAGAACCCGGAGTATCCGTAGAGCCTCCTGCCGCCCGGGTTACAATCGCAGTAGCGCGCCCACTGGAGCGCCAGCGTCATCTTCGGGATCTTCGCGAGCTGGTCGCAGACGCGCGCGTAGTCGGGCTCGAGGTACTCTTCGCCGCGCTTCCCACGGCCGTCGGCGAAGAGGCCCGAGACCTCCGGCTCGGTCATCGACTCGAGCCTCTCGGAGTCGATGCGCCGCTCGCGCATCGCCGCGGCGCACCTCGCCACGGTCGACTTGCTGCAGCCCAGCGCCGAGGCGACCTCGTTCCAGCTCACCCCCTTCAGGAGCTGGCGCATTATCTCTTTTTTGCTTGTCATGGATGCCCCTTTCCAACGAGTGGGGCGCCCCTTTGACGCCCCCGTCAGAAAGGCTATTCGATTGGAGTTTGCCGGTATCGTGTTTGTGGAATGCCGGTACCGTTTTCGTAGAACGGCGGTACTAACTACGTGCAGTACTCAACGTCGATCTTCTCGCCATTCATTACGAGCAGTTCAGGCGCGAGAACCCCGTTCTTGTCGCTTAGAACCAAAGAACTTGTCAAAGAGGTCGTCCATCTGGCAGGAGACGAACTCTCGGCACCATTCCGGACACTCTTCTAGATCGCACGTCGAGCAGTCGTCGATAAGCCCCCATATCTCTTTGCGAAACAGTCTCTTTTGCAGGCTCAAGCTTGGCACGCCCCCTCCTCTCCCGATACTTCACAAGCTTAGGGCGGGGAGCCTTTGATCCGATCAAACGTCACAACTTAGCGCACATCGTGCGTCCATCCACGAAAAGGGCGACTTGGCAGGAAATGGCGTGCCAAGTTGGCGCATTTGAGGAGCGGGGCGAGAAAACCCCAGATGGTTCTTCTCGCCCGTCTGCCAAGTTGGCAAATAACGGGAAACCACCGGCGCGCCCACGCCGCTATGCTCGCCTCAGGCGACGAAGGGAGCCGCACATGGATCGCAAGCTGCGCGCTATCGTGTTCGACATGGGCAACGTGCTCATGACGTTCGACGGACCGTACTTCGCCTCGCGCTTCACGGACACGCCCGAGGATGCCGCACTGCTCAACGACGCCCTCTTTGGGGCACCCATCTGGGCCCTTCTCGACTCAGGGACCGTCAGCCACGAGACCGCTCTGCGCGTAGCGACCGCGCACCTGCCGGAACGTCTGCGACCCAACGTCGAGAAGTGCTTCCGCCACTGGCCCGAGCTGTCCGAGCCACTCGAGGACGTCAACGACCTGGCCATTCGGCTCAAGGACGAGGGCTACCAGATCTACGTGCTCTCCAACGCCAACGTGAACATCATGGAGCAGCTCGGCCACGCGCCGGCCACGCCGCACCTTGACGGCGTTGTGGTCTCGGGCATCGAGCGCGTCATGAAGCCGGACCCCGCGATCTTCCTCCTGCTCTGCAAGCGCTACGGGCTCGCCCCCGAGGAGTGCATCTTCATCGACGACAACGCGGACAACTGCGAGGGAGCCCGCGTCGCCGGCATGCACGCCTACCATTTCACCGGGGATGCCACGGAGCTGGAGGCCACGATTCGCGCGCTGGGCTAATTTTCCTTAAGGGCTCGCTCGTCCTTTTCAAAAAGAAAGGATAGCGAATTTCTTTCTTTTTATGTACTATACTCGGTCAAAAAAAGAAAGAGATGCTCATATTGTTCTAGGGGAGGCGGTATGGACTACCCCACTCTCGAGAAGCTCTTCTACAAGGACACCTCCTCTCAGCACTTCGATAATCACCAGGAGCAGCTCCGTCTTCGGCTTGAGGCGGAGTCCACGTTCAGGACGGGAATCATGCTCGAGCACGGGGAGCTGTTCTGCGCGGTCCCCCGAGAGCTGTCCCTTGCCAGCGAGCAGGTGCTTCGGCGGGAAAGGAGGGTCTCCGCCCTCTGGAAGGCTCTGCCAACAGTTGCCCTGGGCGCATTCATTCGTAGTCTCATCCTCGACGAGATCGTCTACAGCAACCAGATAGAGGGAGTCCACAGCACGCGTCGACAAATCGAGGCGGCACTCGAAGAGGCAAGCCGGGATACGTCGGCCCTTGCAGGGGCCCCGGAGAAAATCCATCCGCCTTTCGTAGAGTTCGCGCGACTCTACCTGGGCCTGACGGACAGCCCCAATCCCCCCAGATCCCTGCAGGATATCCGCAGCATCTATGATGCCGTAGTCAGGAACTCGCTCGACGAGAACGATCAGATCAACGACTCGCTCTTTCGCGCTGGCCCCGTGTTCATCGAAAGTCGGGGAAAGGTCCTGCATCAAGGTGTGAGCCCAGAAGCCACGATCGAGAAGATGCTTAGTCAGATGCTGGAGCTCGTGAGCTCGGAGAGTATTCCCGAGATGTACAGCGCGCTTCTCGCCCACTTTCTCTTTGAGTACGTTCACCCGTTCTACGACGGAAACGGTCGTACGGGACGCTATCTCCTTGCGCTCAACCTCAGCACCCCGCTGTCTCAACCAACGGCGCTCTCCCTGTCCCGCGTCATTGCCGAAAACAAGAACGCCTACTACAAGGCGTTTGATATCGCCGAGAGGCCGCTCAACTGCGCCGAGGCGACGCATTTCGTCATCACCATGCTCGACCTGATAGGTCAGGCACAAGACGACCTCATCGCAAACCTTGAGGAGAAGAGGGGGGCGCTCGAAGAGCTGCGTGCGCGCGTAAACTCCCTCGATGACTCGTTCTCCGATCGCGAGCGTGACCTCTTGTTCTACATCGGGCAGCTGACCCTTTTTGACGCCTTCGGAGAGACCGACATCAAACGCACCACCGCATACCTTCGCGCTTCGGTGCCCACCACGAGAAAAGCGCTCGGGCAACTCAGGGCAAGAGAGTATCTCCTCAGGACGTCGATGAGGCCCGCCGTCTACCGCCTGTCTCAGCAAGGCCGGGCGGCGCTTGGCTTGGGTGATGTTAGAACCCCCGCAGACGAAGTGCTTTCAGACGGCTAGACCTGCGCGATCACGGTTGCGACGATCCAGGCGGCCAGCAGCGCGAGCATGACCAGCAGACCCGTGCTCGTCTCGCGACGCACGGTGAGACGCGCAAGCACCGGGATTCTCCTTCGCAGCGGACGCCGGTCGAGCAGCAGGTAGCAGCTGATAAGGACGATGGGGATCGCGAAGGCAAGGTACGAGTAGAGCCGGTACCACATGGGCCAGGAGGCAATCTCCGCGTTTGGGCGAACCATCGCCCCCACGCAGCCCACGACCATGACCGCGCACGCACACAGCACGCAGACGTCCCACGCGACGCCCAGCTGGCGCGGGACGCGGGTGAGCAGATTGGCGCGCCATGGGCGCTGAGCCTCGAACGAAGGGGGCTCGAGCAGCGCGTTCTTCTCGGCTGGTTGTTGCGAGAGCGCGGCGAGCAGGGCTTCCTTGAACTCGCGGACGGACGGGAAGCGACGCGCGGGGTCAAGCTCGGCGGCACGGGTGATGACGGGGCGCAGCGTCGCGGGTGCGTCCGCAAAGCCGCGCTCGCGGTCTGCAGCCACGGGGTCGCAGCCTGTGAGGCAGAAGAAGAGCAGCATACCAAGGGCATAGACGTCGCTCGTGACGTCGGTCTGGCCAAAGCCAAACTGCTCGGGCGGGGCATAGGCACGCGTGCCAAAGTGAGTGGTGTCCTGCTCGCCGCCCTCGCGCCAGGTTCGCGCGATGCCCAGGTCGATGAGGGTGACGCCGCCCGCCGAGACCATGACGTTGCCCGGCTTGAGGTCACGGTGGATGATGGGCGGATCGAGGAGCTCGTGGAGCTCGCTCACCGCGTCGCAGAGGTCGGGGAAGATGCGGTGCACGAGGCCGATGCGGTCATGAGCGCGCGCCACGGCGTCGGCAAGCGTCATGCCTCCCACGTGCTCCATGACCACGACGAGCTTGTCGTCCTGACGGTGGCACTCGATGATGCGCGGCAGATGGGACAGACGGACGCCGGACCGCTGCGCCTCGAGCACGGTCTCGTACGCGCCGCCCAGGCCCGAATCGGCGTCGAGGTACTTGCGCACGAACGGCCCCAGCTCCGCGCCGTTCTCGCCCACGAAGTAGACGCGCTGCGTGGTCTCGAGCCGGCCCTCCTTGAGCACCGCGTCCACGCGGTAGCAGGAGTCACGGTCGAGTGCCGCCAGGTAGTTTGAGAGCTCATCTTCCATGCGCCCATCCTAGCAGAGGCCGCGTTGCGCTGGCGCTCCCGGAAAATGGCGACTTGGCAGGAAATCCCATGCCAAGTCGCCAAATTACAGGAAAGGGCCGAGAAGAACCGCAGGTCGCGCTTCTCGCGCTCTGCCAAGTCGCCCAATTCCAGGAGCAGAGCGCGACGCTAGCAGATGGTCTTCTCGCCAAAGCGGTAGAGCTCCTCGTTGACCTTCTGGAGCGAGCAGCCGCGGTCCAGGCAGAAGATGATGATCGCGTCGCGCCGGTCCTTGCAGTAGAGCTCGCTCACGCCAGCAGCCGTGAGCGCGCGATTGGTCTCGCGCAGCGTGAGCGCCATGGCAAAGGCGATCTGCAGCACCTTGTCGCGGCTGGGGTGGCGCGTGCCCTGGAAGATCTGGTAGCCAAAGGTATCGTTGAGGTTGGCCATGCGCACCACCCGCGAGCGCTCCAGGCCCTTCTCGTCCAACAGCTGCTGCAGGTACTCGGAGAGCGTGAGGGCGCGCGGCTCGTGCTCCTCCAGGTACTCGTCGATGCTCGACGTGGAGAGGAGCTCGTCGAGCAGCTCCTCGGTCAGCGGTTCGCTCATGCGGGCTCCTCCCCTCTTGTCCGCGCTATGCCACCGAGAACGTGGCCTCGGCCAGAATCGTATCATCGAGCGAGAAGAGCTCGCTCACCTCGACGGTGACGTCGGACTCGTCCGTCAGGCTGAACGCGAGGCGCGCCTGGGTGGTCGCACCAGGCTTGATCTCTGCCATGTAGCCGTTGCCCAGATCGTCCATGACGATGGCGGTCTCGAGCTGGACGCCGTTCTGGAACGCCTTCTGGGAGCACGCGACGGCAAACGACGTCGCCTCGTCCGAGTTGTTGGTGAACGTGAAGTCGACGATCATCGCGGGGTTGCCCTCGTAGTCCGTCGTCACCGTGGAGCCGTCGATCGTCACGGCGTACTTGGACTGCGGAGCCTCCTCCGGCTCGGCCTCCTGCGCCTGCTCCTCGGGGGCCGTCTCGGCATCGGCCTGGGGCTCGGACGCTCCCCCACCGCACGCGGTCAGGGTCAGCGGAGCCGCAACGGTGGCGGCGAGCGCAACAACGAGCATGCCATGTCCCAGCGTCTGGATCTTTCTCATCCAAATCACCCGCTCTTTCAAACGCGGTCCTTCAGGTAGCTGCAGCGTATCAACACGCCGAGTCGCATTCATTAGCTCCCAGCTAATGAAACGCGCGGGACAGGTCCCGATACTGTGAGGCGCGGCAAGCCCAAGTGAAAGGAGCCCTCATGGCAGACAACAACAACCAGACGACCTCGGCCGCGGCGATCGTCGGACTGGTCCTGGGAATCCTCGCGATCGTGACCTCGTGGATCCCCATCGTCAACAACCTCTCGTTCATCCTCGGCGCCATCGGCCTGATCTTCTCGGTCGTGGGCGTCATCGGCACCGTGCGCGGCAAGAAGGGCGGCAAGGGGCTCGCCATCGCCGCGCTCGTCGTGAACGTCCTCTCGCTCGTGATCGTGCTCGGCCTGCAGAGCGCCTGGAGCGCGGCGCTCTCGTAGCGAGCCCCCAACGCGGTATGCTGTGGGGACCCAAGAGAAGAGGAACCCCATGGCACATCGACTCACCGAGCAGGAGCACGACACGGTGCTCCTGCTCGCAAAGATCCTGAGCAAGCAGCTTCCCACGCAGTTCCGCAGCGTTTCCGGCGGCATCGCGAGCGGGCTCGTGCGCCTGCGCAAGAACCCGCTCGCCGCCTCCGACGTTGCCTCCGTCCTGGAGAGGTACGACGCGGACGAGACCGCACTCGCAACGCTGGTAGAGATCGGCGTGCTCGAGACCGTCCCGGAAGGCTATGCGCTGCATGTTCCCCGTGACCAGGACGGGCGCGCCGAGAAGGACGAGCGCTCGATCGCCCGCACCGAGCCGCCGCGCCCGCCCGCGCGACGCGGGGCGCGCGGCCTCGCCGGCCTGGACACCATCCGCAAGCAGTCGCCCGAGCTCAACGACGTGCGCCGTCAGATCATCGACCTCGACCCGCGCCTGTGGATCAACGGCTGGCTGCTGAGCACGCCCGATGCGTTCCTGCGCTTCGAGCGCGAGCTGCGCGCGCTGGACGCCGCGCTCGCGGGCGGAGCCACGCTCGGCGACGGCACGCTCAGCCTACGCGAGCTCTCCTACCAGCTCTTTGGTGACGAGAAGTTCCTCGCCGTGGAGTCCGACGGCCGCAAGCTCCTGCACCTCATGGGTATCACCGACGTCGTGAGCTGCCGCCCGCAGGTAAAGATGGAGCTGCTGCACCACATCCCCAAGCACCACCGCCACCTGCGCCTCGTGGTCTCGGAGAACCTCGACCCCTGGGTCAACATGAGAAACGCCCTGTTCCTGGACGGGCGCAAGAAGATTTTTGGCGAGCGCGTCCACGGCGCCGTCTTTGGCAACGGCTACTTGGTAGACGACCCTCACAAGCTGCCCGACCTTCTCGACACGCTGGGCGCGAGCGACGTACGCATCCTCTATTGGGGCGACATCGACCGCGCCGGCCTCTCCATCCTGGCCAAGCTCGCCGACATGGCCGACGGGCGCTTCTCCGTGGAGCCGTTTGCGCCGGCATACCGGAAGATGCTGCGCCGCGCCATGCGGCGCTTCCCCGACCCGCTCCAGAACGAGGAGACCGACCAGAGCGGCGTGCGCGTGGCCGGCCTCGAGCTCATGGAGGGCGTGCTGGACAAGAAGGAGCTGACCTACCTGCGTGCCGTCGTGGAGGGCGCGCGCCTGATCCCCCAGGAGATCCTCACCGCACACGACCTGTAGGGCTGCAGGCGTTCCATAAAACTGGCGATTTGGCAGACGAGAATTTCGGCGAGCTGCGGTTCTTCTCGGCCGCTTCTTAAGAATCGGCGACTTGGCAGGCAATTTTCTGCCAAGTCGCCATTTTTGAGGAGGCCGCTGCCGCGCGACACGTTTGCCCACGCCCGGTCAGTTTCGTGACAGATAGCGTCAGACTCGCAATCTAGTTTTTTCCGGCGACCCCGTATGGCGTCCCCAGTGCCCTACCGTATGCGCATGGACATGTTGCTCACGCATACCACGGCCTTGGAGACGCTGCGCAGCGCCCGCCTGCGCTGGCGGCTCGAACGGCGGGAACGCTGTGACGCGCGCGTCCCCGATCGCGTGCCCAGCGGGGAGGAGCTCCGCGCGCTCATCGCCGCAACGCCCGAGCTCGCCCGTGCGACGCTTCCCCTCGAGCTGCTCGTCACCAGGGACGCACCCCGCTCGCGCACCAAGCTCGCCCATACGCACCCCTCCCCCGCAGAGCTTCCCGCAGGGTCTGCCTTTGAGGTCGCGCCAGGGGTGCTCTGCGTCTCACCGGAACACCTGCCCGTGGTCATGGCTCCGTCGCTCACCAACCTCGAGCTTGCGTTTCTGCTCTCCGAGCTCCTTGGCCTCTACACCATCGCACCAGACCTAGAGAAGGGGATGTTCAAACGCCGGGTACCGCTCACCACACCCGAGCTCGTGCTCACGCACCTTGACGCGCTTGGCTCGGAGCGCGGGACGAATCGCGTCCGCCGCGCGCTCGCCAGCGCGTGCGTGCAATCGGGCTCGCCGCAGGAGACGCGGCTCTCGATGCGCCTGGGGCTGGCGCACATGCGGGGAGGATACGGCTTTGAGGTGCTCGCCATGAACGACCCGGTTGCCGTCCAACGCGTGCGCGACGCAATGCGGCCGGGCGTGCGCAAGCCCGACATACTGCTGCGAGCACCGGACGGTAACGGTCGCGGCGTGGCAGTCGAATACGACGGAGGGGACCACAACAGCGCGGAGGCACACGCACGGGACGCCGAGCGGCACACGGAGCTCATCGCCCTCGGCATAGACGAGCACATCGTCACTGCCAGACAGTACCATGACCTCAACTACATGGACGGTCTCGCGGAGATCATCCGCAAGGCGCTGGGGATTCCCAAGCCGCATCTCACGCGCGCCCAGCAGGCGAGAAACCGGCAGCTGAGGCAGCGGCTCTACGAGGAGCTTGAGCTCATCGACGGCGTTCACTGGAACGGGCGCGAGCGTGCGCGGGGACGGCCATGCGTCGTCCCCGTCGCCGACGACGAGTGGGACGTTGTTCCCGTCGACGCGTACGGTGTCTAGGCGAGGTCCTTCTCGGCACCCGGTCCTGGAAAATGGCGACCTGGCAGTGATTTGCGTGCCAAGTCGCCAAATACAGGGAAGGGGCCGAGAAGAACCGCAGGTCGCGGATTTCACGCGCTGCCATATTGGCCAATTCGAGGAGCGGCGCTCAGCCCTCGTGCTTCTCGAACGTCTTGATCGCCGGGGTGGTGAGCAGGCCGAGCAGGATGATCGCGGCGCCCACGCCGTAGGCCACGCGCGTGGACTCGTAGCGGGCGCGCGCCTCGATGTTCACGAGGGCCGTACGCTCGGAGTCGGTCATGTCGATGTCGGAGATCTGCTCGCGGAACTCCTGGTTGCTGCCCAGGTTGATGCTCATCTGAGCAACCTGCTCGCTGACAGCCGGCGAGACGGCGGGGTCGGCCGCCGCGCCCGCGCGGACCTGGCCCGTGATGCCGAGCAGCAACACTGCACCCAAGAGCGCCACGCCAATGGCCTGGCCCACGTTGCGCATGGTGCTCTGGATGCCGCCCGACTGCGATGCGTCGCGCTCGCTCACCGCAAGGGCCACGACGTTGCTCGAGTGCGACGAGACGGTGCCCGCGCCCACGCCTGCGACAAAGGCGCCGAGGTAGACGCCAAAGGCGTTGCTTCCGTTGATGGTCACGGAGAAGGCCATGATCGCGAGGGCCGCCGCCATGATGATGTAGCCGGCCTGAATGACGTGGCGCGGGTTAGCGTGCGGCGCCAGCTTGGGGATGCCAAGCGCCAGCGCAAAGGTGGGAACACCGGTGACGATGGAGATCACGCCCACGTCAATGGGGCTCCAGCCGGCAACAAGCTGCAGGTAGGGAGCCATGAGGATGGACTGGACGCCCATGAAGAAGAACGTGATCGCATTGGCGGCAAGCCCGGCGAGGACCTGCGGGGTGTGCAGGAACGACTGCGGCAGCAGCGCGACGCCGTTGCGCTTCTCGACGCCCTTCTCCACGCGCACGAGCACGATCAGCACAATCACGCCGAGAAGCGCGAGCGGCAGCGCCGGGGAGAAGCCAAAGAACGTGAACGGGCAGGTGTCGAGCGGCTCGATGAGACCCCACGAGGAGATGCTCGAGACGCCCACGAGGAACATGAACAGGCCGGATGCGGCAAGCGCCACACCAATGCCGTCAAACTTGAGTCTCTCGTCCACCTGATCGATGTGCGGAAGGCTCGAGGAGACGCCCAGCACGGCGAGGAAGTAGGCGGCGAGCACGAGGAAGGTCACGTGCATGCCGGCGGCCTCCATGACAACGCCGAGCATGAGCGGCAGCAGCGCAGAGAGGCCCGACGCCGCACCGATGCAGCCAAAGGCGACGGTGCGGTTATGGCCCTGGTAGAGGTAGGGAATGAGGCCGAGCACCGACGGAATGAGGAAGCTCGCGCCAAAGCCCACGAGCACACGGCCGACCCAGATGAAGATCGCCATGTTAGGGGCGAGCGCACAACCAACCTCGCCGAGCGCGCAGAGAGCCGCGCCGATGCGGAACGTGCGCTTCCAGCCGATGATGGTGCCCACGAGGCCGCCCGCGATCATGAACGCGCCGCCCATGAGCGGGTAGACCATGTTGGCGAGCTGGATCTCTGAAGTGGTGGCTCCCAGGTCATGGGTGAGTGCGGAGGCGGCCAGCGACAGGGCGCCGTTGTCTCCCGACGTGCCCATCTGGGCGAGAATCAGAATGAGAATCGGTAGAACAGCAAAGTGCTCCATGGCTAATCCGCTCGCTCTCGCGGTATGCCCCGCGGCGGTAACTGAATGCATTATCTATCCTCTCTACTGGGTTGTCCCGCACCTATTTGCAGGGCACTGTTGCTTTGATGTACCCGTGTAGCAGGAAAAACAGAGATGCACGATGACTTCGCAAAAGTGGCGCAATGCGTAAGATAAGCTGAATGTGACTAAATTGGTTTCATATCAGATTTTTTATGGCGGATTCAGTTGTGTACACCCAAACGCGAATGGCCGAGTAACGCCAGAGCTTCTACCCGCATGCTTATGAGACGAATCTGGCGTCCGCAGCGGATGGGGTGTACACAACCGGCATTCGTTCCTGTTCTGGCGGTGCCCAAGTGTGGAGAAGCATTCACAAACGAAAAAAACCTTGCAGCCAAGTGATGTGGCGCGTATAGTTATTCCTTGCACACACGAGGTGCACCCATTGCGGGGTGGAGCAGTCTGGTAGCTCGTCGGGCTCATAACCCGAAGGTCGTAGGTTCAAATCCTGCCCCCGCGACCATACAAAGTCAGCCCGGAGGTCATGTGACCTCCGGGCTTTTTCGTGCGTATGGTGCGTCCATTTCCGGCTGGCGAGAAGAACCTCAGCCCAGCTTCACGATCTTGGTGCCGTGGACCTCCTGCACGCCAAGGGCCTCGGCCACGGACTCGGCGTTCTCAAAGGTGATGCCACCGCCGGGCAGGATGATCAGGCGGCCCGCGGCGTGCTCGATCAGCCGGCGCAGATGGTCCAGGTTGTCCGTAATCGGCGTGCCGGCAGCGCCGCCGTGCGTGAGGATGCGCTCCACCCCCAGCCCGGCAAGGAAGTCGATGGCCTCGCGTTGACGCTCCTCTGTGAGCTCGTCGAAGGCCATGTGGAACGTCACGGCCACCGGCGGGACCTCGGTGCCCGCCTCGTCGGTGACGGGACCGTGCGCCGCCTCGACGAGGCGCGCCGTCATCTCGCGGTCCACGACCGCCTCGCCCGTCGCGCCATCAGCCGTGAGGCAGCCAAAGACCACGCCGGTGACGCCCAGGCTGCGCGCCATCGCCACGTCGTCGAGCATCATCTGCTCCTCGTCGGCGGAATAGACGAAGTTGCCGCCGCGCGGGCGCGCCATCGCCATGACGGCGGCCCCAGTCTGGCGCGCGATCGCGACGGCGGCACGAATCACGCCGTAGCTGGGGCTCGTGCCACCCACGGCGAGATTGTCACAAAGCTCGATGCGCCCCGCTCCCGCGGCAATCGCCGCCGGCACGCGCTCGACGTTCTCCGCACAGAACTCTCTCAGCAGCGCCATGGGGCCTCCCATCACTCTGGAATCGTTGACATCATGATAGCGAGCAACGCGCGCGCGAGCCGGGCGTCACGTGCACCATCTCCGCCGCGTGGCGCGGCGGGATATGCGATTGAGTTGCCCGCGACCAGCGGACTAGCATACACACATCACTGTTGAGCGCTCCGCGGAGGCGTCAACTAAGCCGAGCGCTCCCGAAGAGAGCGGAGGCGTGACCATGAAGCGTCTGATCAGCTGCGACACTTCCGACCTTGAAGGCAGGACCCGGAAAGAGATTCTGGGCGCGCTCGAGGCGAGCGAGGGACGTGTGATCGTCCAGGAGCTCTCGCTCTTCCGCAACACGATGATGCTCGAGCCCATCACGGACGCCGAGATCGCCTGTGCCTTTGGCGCCGACCTCATCCTGCTCAACGCCTTCGACTGCGTGAACCCGCACGTCGCCGGCATCGACGCCCCCGCCGAGGAGACGATTCGCACCCTCAAGCGCTACACCGGGCGCCTCATCGGCCTCAACCTGGAGCCGGTCGGCACCTCGGAGACGCTCGGCGAGCTGGAGGCCATGCCGGAGGGCCGCGCAGGCACCGTCGAGAACGCGCTGCGTGCGCGCGACCTCGGCTTCGACTTCATCCTCCTCACGGGCAACCCCGGAACGGGCGTGGACAACGCCGCCATCATCGAGGCCACCCGCGCCATGCGCGAGGCCCTCGGCGACGACATGCTGATCTTCGCCGGCAAGATGCACGCCGCCGGCTCGCGCACCGAGGCGGGCGAGAAGATCGTCTCCAAGGAGGACATCCGCGCGTTCGCGGAGGCGGGCGCCGACGTCATCCTGCTCCCCGCCCCCGGCACCGTGCCCGGCGTGACCTTCGAGTTTGTGCACGAGATGGTCTCCTACATCCACGAGCTGGGCAAGCTCTCGCTCACCGCGATCGGCACCTCGCAGGAGGGCGCGAGCGCGGCCACGATCGAGCAGATCGCCCTCATGTGCAAGATGACGGGCACCGACCTCCACCACGTGGGCGACGCCGGCGTCGGCGGCCTCAACCCCGAGAACCTCATGGCCTACAGCATCGCCATCCGCGGCAAGCGTCACACCTACCTGCGCATGGCCCGCTCGATCAACCGCTGAGTCGAACGCCCGTCGCGAGCGGGCAGAAGGGAAGGACCGCCATGCACCGTCTGGGAATCTCGCTCTACCCCGAGCACTCCACCCCCGAGGCCGACTACGCCTACATGGAGCTCGCCGCAAAGTACGGCTTCAGCCGCATCTTCACGTGCCTGCTCTCCGTCGAGAAGGGCGCGGACGAGACGATCGCCGAGTTCGGCGCCTTCATGGCCAAGGCCCACGAGCTCGGCTTTGTGGTCGCCGTGGACACCAACGAGCAGGTCTTCGAGCGCCTCGGCGCCTCGCCGAACGACCTTTCCCCCTTCGCCAAGATGGGCGTGGACATCATCCGCCTCGACGGGCACTTCGGCGACATGGGCGACATCATGCTCACCCGCAACCGCGAGGGCATCAAGATCGAGTTCAACGGCAGCGGCAACCTGCCCATCGACCTTCTCGCCGAGCGCGGCGCAGACCGTCGCAACATGGTGACCTGCGCCAACTTCTACCCCGAGCCCTGGACCGGCATGTCCGAGGAGCGCTTCTACGAGCTCTCCTACAAGTACAAGAGCGAGGGCTTCCAGACGGCGGCCTTCGTCTCCAGCCAGCAGCCGGACACCTTTGGCCCCTGGCCGGTCTTTGCCGGCCTCCCCACGTGCGAGGACGACCGTCACCGACCGATTGACCTGCAGGTGCGCCACCTGATCGCCACCGGCCTCATCGACGACGTCATCATCGGCAACGCCTTCGCCAGCGAGGAGGAGCTTGCCGCCATGGCGGCCGTCGACACCTCCCGCGTGACCATGCGCGTCGAGCTCGAGGAGGGCGTCACCGAGGCGGAGCGTGAGGTCCTCTGGGGCTTTGACCACACCGAGCGCCCGGACTCCTCGTCCTACCTGCTGCGCTCCAGCTGGCCGCGCATGAGCTTCCGCGACCGCGAGATTCCCGCGCGCGACGCCGGCTGCGACACCTTCCAC
This sequence comes from uncultured Atopobiaceae bacterium, assembly GCA_963928085.1. Taxonomy (GTDB): domain Bacteria; phylum Actinomycetota; class Coriobacteriia; order Coriobacteriales; family Atopobiaceae; genus Thermophilibacter. Next base: position 118,459 of record CAWVDR010000001.1, on the reverse strand, counting down.
ATCGGCGACGTCCTCGTGGTCAACGACAACCTCGCCCACTATCGCGGCGAGCTCCACGTTGCCCTGCGCGACATGCCCAACGACGGCACGCGCAACCTCGTCGGGCGCATCCCCCTCGACGAGCTCTTCCTGCTCGACTACATCGAGCCCGAGCACCCCTTCGCGTTCGTCCGCGAATAGCTGCCGTTCGCCCGCGAAAAGGGCACGTCGAGCGTTTTGGCCCTGTCCCCCCTTAGCGCGCCGCCCCGTGAAAACGGGGCGGCGCTCGCCTATATCTACCTGCATTTTTTTCAACTCGTACAGAACCACCGCCGCGTGGTGTGCCACAAAACGGCTTTGAGATGGAGGTTCTGCGTAGATACGCTCAATGGGTAGAGGGAGGGCATGGTCATGCAGGACATCCGTCTGGTTCGTCATATTCTCAGGGCCGGCGGCATCACGCCCACCGACTGTGCCGCTTACCTTGACATCAAGAAGCGCACTCTTCGCGACCGCATCCGCCACGCCAACGACTCGATGGGTGGCTCCGCGCGCATCGTCTACGACCGCCCGCGCGGCGTCTACCAGGTTGAGGTGAGCGACGAGGAGGCGTTTGAGGCGTGGCTGCGCGGCGACGCCGGCCGCGATGCCATCGACCGGCTCCCGTCCACCCCTGAGGAGCGCACCAACTACCTCGTGCAGGACCTCCTGTTCCGCACGGACTGGATCACCCTCGAGGACCTCGCGAGCATGCTGTTCGTCTCGCGCTCCACCATCTCCCACGACCTGCGCTCCGTCGAGCAGCTCTTCTCAAAGTACGACCTCACCATCGAGAAGCGCCCGCGCTACGGACTGCGCGTCGTCGGCAACGAGATGAACCGCCGCCTCTGTCTCGCGAGCATCGCCGTCGACGCCTTCCTCGCCGCCGACGACCTCTCGGGCGTCATCTCGACCGAGGCCCTCGACGAGGTCGAGCGCCTCGTGCGCGTCACGCTCGATGCCGAGGGCTATGAGATCAACCCCGTCTCGCGCCAGAACCTGGTCGTGCACATCGCGATCGCGCTCGCGCGCATCAGCAAGGGGTGCTACGTCCCCATGGAGGCGTCCTACCTCGAGCACGTGCGCGACACCCGCGAGTACACGGTCGCGCGCGCCATCGCGCGCTCCGTCGAGAGCTCCTTCTCCGTCGCCCTCCCCGAGGAGGAGGTCGCCTACGTTGCCATCCACCTCGCGAGCAAGCGTCTCGTCGAGGGCAGCGAGCGCGACGAGGGAAACAAGGGCTCCCTCGAGATCACGGACGACGCCTGGGAGCTTGCCGCCGAGATGATCGAGGTCGTCTGGCGCGCCTTCCGCTTTGACTTCCGCGACGACGCCGAGCTGCGCGTGAACCTCGCGCGGCACCTCATGCCGCTCATCGTCCGACTCCGCTATCACATGTCGGTCGAGAACCCGCTACTCGCGGACATCCGCACCTGCTACCCGCTACCCTTTGCCATGGCCACTGACGCCGCGAGCGTCCTTGCCGAGAAGTACGACGCAGAGGTCTCGGGTGACGAGATCGGCTACATCGCCCTGCTATTCGCGCTCTCTCTCGAGCGCAAGGCGACCTCCTATGCGAAGAAGCACGTGCTCGTGGTCTGCGCCTCGGGCGTGGGCAGCGCCCGGCTGCTCGCCTATCGCCTGCAGCGCGAGTTCAGCTCCAACTTCGAGTCGGTGGAGACCTGCGACGCCTCCGAGTTCGCCGAGCGCGACATCACCGACATCGACTACATCTTCACCACGGTGCCGCTCGAGAGGCAGGTGAGCGTCCCCGTGGTGCACGTGAGCCTCTTCCTCGACGACTCCAGCAGGCGCGACGTTCGCCGCGTCATCGACCGGGGGGCCACGGAGAGCGCCCTGTCGTACTTCTCGCCCGACCTGTTCTTCTCGCACCTCGAGCTCTCGAGCCGCGAGGAGGTCATCACGTTCTTGTGCGAGCGCGCGGCAGAGGTCGTCGAGCTGCCCGACAACTTCGAGGAGCTGGTCTGGAAGCGCGAGCAGGCGGCGGCGACCTCCTTTGGCAACCTCCTCGCGCTGCCGCACCCCTACGAGGCGGTCAGCCCGGAGACCTTCGTGACCGTGGCGCTTCTGGACCGACCGGTCGACTGGGGGGGGCGACCCGCACAGGCGGTCTTCCTCGTATGCGTCTCTCGCGACGCCGGCACCGACCTTGAGGCGTTCTATCACTCGATGGTCAGCCTCTTCACAAACGAGCAGTCAATTCAGCGGGTCCTGGGCGACATGCGCCTCGAGGTCCTTCTGAACGAGTTGGAAGGAGAGTAAATGGACGAGTTGATGAGGGTGAGCTTCCAGATCATCGCCGCCGTCGGAGGGGCCCGCAGCTCCTACGTCGAGGCCGTGAAGGCGGCCAAGAACGGTGACTTCGACGCGGCCGATGAGCTCATCAAGAAGGGCGACGAGGGCTTCATCGAGGGCCACAACGCCCACAACGGCCTCATCCAGCAGGAGGCCAGCGGCAACCCGGTGAACATGACGCTCATCATCACCCACGCCGAGGACCAGCTCATGGCCGCCGAGTCGTTCAAGATCGTCGCCCTCGAGCTCATCGACATCTACCGTCGCCTGGCCGAGAAGAACTAGGCAGGGTCATCCACCGCGGGAGCCCTCCCGCGGTCACGGCACGTTCTGTCCGAACCGGAGAGAGGAAAGGAAATGGCAGACAAGAAGAAGATCTACCTCTTCTGCAGCGCCGGCATGTCCACGAGCATGCTTGCCCAGGCGATGCAGAAGGTGGGCGACGAGCACAACCTGCCCGTCGAGGTCAAGGCGTTCCCCATCGGCAAGGTCGATGAGATCGCCGGTGCCGAGCACCCCGCCTGCGTGCTGCTCGGGCCCCAGGTCCACCACCAGTACGAGGAGACCAAGAAGCGCATCGAGGGCACGTTCGACATCCCCGTCGGCATCCTCGACCAGCAGGCCTACGGCCTGATGGACGGCGAGGCCTCCCTCAAGTACGCCGTCAAGCTCATCAAGGCCTACAAGAAGTAGGCGCGACCGCACGACCTCGAATCCCGTAAGGAGGGAAAATGTTCGAGAAACTCGAGAAGGTGCTCATGCCGCTGGCGGAGGCCATCGGCAACAACAAGTACCTCGTCTCCATTCGAGACGGTTTCCTGATCTCCACCCCGCTGCTCATCGCGGGCTCCATCTTCCTCGTCATCGCCAACCTGCCGTTCCCCGGATTCTCCGACTGGATCGCGAGCATCCCCATCGCCGACGGCACCCTGGCGACCTACCTCTCCAAGCCGTCTGACGCGACCTTCTCGCTGATGGCCATCTTCGCGACCTTTGGCATCGCCTACAGCTACGCCAACCAGATCAAGAGCGACTCGCTGTTCTGCGCCGCCTCTGCGCTCATGGCGTGGTTCCTGATCATGCCCTACACCGTGACCGGTTCCGTCGAGGTCGGCGGCGAGGCCGTTGACGTCGCCCTCTCCGGCATTCCTCTGGGCTGGGTCGGCGCGAAGGGCATCTTCGTCGGCATCTTCTGCGCCTTCGGTGCCACCGCCATCTACACCTGGGTCAAGAACCGCGGCTGGGTCATCAAGATGCCCGCCGGCGTTCCGCCCACCGTCACCGAGTCCTTCTCGTCCCTGATCCCGATCACGGTCACGATGACGATCTTCTTCGCCATCAACGTGGCCTTCGGTCTCGCCGGCACCAACGTGTTCGACATCGTCTTCACGTTCCTGCAGACCCCGCTGCTGGGTCTGGGCGACACGCTCGGCGCCATGGTCGTCGCCTACCTGTTCCTGCACGCCTTCTGGTTCTTCGGCATCAACGGCGGCTCCGTCGTCGGCGCCGTGTTCAACCCGATCCTCCAGACGCTCGCTGCCGAGAACCTCGAGTTCTTCCGCACCGGCGTTGGCGAGGGCCACATCATCTGCCAGCAGTTCCAGGACCTCTTCGCCACCTTCGGCGGCTGCGGCTCCACCCTCTCGCTGCTGATCGCGATGATCCTGTTCTGCAAGTCCGCTCGTATCAAGCAGCTGTCCCGCCTGGCCTTCATCCCCGGCGTGTTCAACATCAACGAGCCGATCGTCTTTGGTCTGCCGATCGTCATGAACCCGGTCATCATCATCCCGTTCGTGCTCGTGCCGACCCTGAACATCGTCATCTCCTACTTCGCCATGGACTGGGGCATCGTGCCCATCTGCTCCGGCGTCCAGATCCCCTGGACCATGCCGCTCGGCATCTCCGGCGTCCTGGCCACCAACTGGATGGGCGGCGTCCTGCAGATCCTCCTGCTGATCATGGGCGTCTTCGTCTACCTCCCGTTCATCAAGACCATCGACAACCAGTACCTGCACGATGAGCAGGTGGCTGCCGAGCAGGCCCTGAACGAGCCCGCCGAGGACGACATCGACCTCGACGACCTGTCCTTCGACGACCTGTAGGATCGTCTGCGCCGGGACACCCGGCTTTGGCGGCCGCGTCCGCTGAGACGCGGCCGCACCGCCGCCCGTGCCCCCTCCGGCAGCGCCGTGAGGCACGGGCGGCTTCTTCTACCACCTATCCGAGGCAACACGTACAAGGGAGACCTCTTATGTGGGGAATCATCGCAACGTGGAGAATGGCCCGCGAGGGCGTCGAGAAGGCGGGCGAGCAGCTCGCCGCCGGCGGGAACGCCGCCGACGCCATCGAGTGCGCCGTTCGTGAGGTCGAGGACTTTCCGTACTACAAGTCGGTCGGCTACGGCGGCCTGCCCAACGAGGACATGCAGGTCGAGCTCGACGCGTCGTTCATGAACGGCGACACGCTCGAGTTTGGCGCCGTGGGTGCGGCCAAGAACATCGCCAACCCCGTGAGCGTGGCCCGCGCGCTGGCGCACGGTGACGCCAACAACCTGCTCGTTGGCGCCGGTGCCGAGAAGTTCGCCGACGAGATGGGCTTCGAGCGCAAGAACATGCTCACCGACCGCGCCAAGATCCACTACGCCCGCCGCGTGGCCGAGGAGGGTGGCCGCCTTCCCAACGCCGCCCGCGTGCTGGGCGAGCCCGAGGCCGAGCAGGAGACCGCACGCGGCGCCATGCCCGAGAAGGACGCCCGCCCCGGCATCGACCAGGAGGGCACCAACCCCGAGGGCCACGACACCGTGGGCATGGTGTGCCTGGACGCCTCCGGCACCATCACGGCGGCGACCTCCACGAGCGGCCTGTTCATGAAGCACGCCGGCCGCGTGGGCGACTCCTCCATCCCCGGCGCCGGCTTCTACGCCGACTCCGACGCGGGCGGCTCCGCCTCCACCGGACTCGGCGAGGACGTCATGAAGGGCTGCGTGGGCTACGAGATCGTGCGTCTCATGGCGACCGGCCTCCACCCGCAGCAGGCCTGCGAGCAGGCTATCGCCACCTTCACCGAGGTGCTCAAGCGCAAGCGCGGCCACGCCGGCGACATCTCGTTCGTCGCCATGGACGCCCAGGGCCGCTGGGGCGCCGCGAGCAACATCGAGGGCTTCTCGTTCGTGGTCGAGACCGAGGACGAGCCCGCTTGCGTGTACCTGGCCCACCCGCAGCCGGATGGGACCTGCACGCACGAGGTCGCGAGCCAGGAGTGGCAGGACGAGTACATGCGCTCCCGCATGGCCCCGTTGGTGTAGTAAACGCTTTCGCCGCCGGTCGGCGCACGCCGGCCGGCGACACAGAACAAGGAGTTGCCATGAGCAGCACCACAAGCTCCGACGAGGAGCTCGTCACGATCGATCCCGAGCTCGAGGAGCGCATCCTCGCCGAGGTCGACGCCGTGTCGGACGAGATGATCGAGGCCATTCGCCGGATCGTGCGCCAGAAGAGCGTCCAGGGCGAGCCGGCAGAGGGGGCACCCTTCGGGACCGACGTGCGCGCCGCGCTCGACCAGACGCTCGAGCTCTGCCGCGAGCTGGGCTTTGAGACCACCAACGTCGACGGCTACATGGGTTACGCCACCTGGGCCGGCGAGAAGGGCAGCGACGGCGAGAGCGTCCTTCCGGGCTACGTCTGCGCGCTCGGCCACCTCGACGTGGTGCCGGAGGGCACCACGGGCTGGAAGGTCCCGCCCTACAGCGCCCACCTCGAGGACGGCCGTATCACGAGCCGCGGCGTCCTGGACAACAAGGGCCCCATCTACGCCTGCCTCTACGCGCTGTGGGCCCTGAAGCGCCTGGGCCTCTCCCCGCGCCGCGACGTCCGCATCATCTTCGGCTGCAACGAGGAGACCGGCTTCAACGACCTGCGCTACTACCTCGAGCACGAGGAGGCGCCGGTCATGGGCTTCACGCCCGACTGCAAGTACCCGGTGGTCTATGCCGAGCGCGGCCGCATGGGCGTGCGCCTGACCGCGCATCCCGGCGAGGGCGAGGGCACGTACGCCCTTCTCGCCCGGTTCTTCTCGTTCATGAACGAGTACGTGCTCAACGCCAAGCCCAACGGCGAGCGCTTTGGCGTCGACCACACCGACGAGGAGTTTGGCGTCACCGAGGTCCGCAACTACAAGCTGGTGCTCGACGAGGGCGATCCCGCTGTCGAGTTTGCCATCAGCTACCCCGCCGGCATCACGGCTGAGGAACTGCGCGAGCGCCTGGGCGCGGTCGCAGAGGCCCAGAACCTCGAGTTCGAGGTCACCGGGAACTTCGACCCCGTCCGCTTTGAGAAGGACTGTCGCCTGGTGCGCACGCTCGTCTACACCTATGAGCACGCGACCGGCAACGACGGCTCCCCCGTCACCACCACGGGCGGCACCTACGCCAAGCTCATGCCCAACATCGTGCCCTTTGGGCCGTCGTTCCCCGGGCAGAAGGGCATTGGTCACCAGCCCAACGAGTGGATGGACGTCTCCGACCTCGTCACCAACGCCAAGATCTACGCGCTGAGCCTGTATCTGCTCTCGCGCTAGCACGAGACACGCCCCAGACCCGAACGGACGGAACATGAGCTCCAAGAAGCACAAGAAGAAGCAGATGGGCAACGCGGAGACCGCACGCGCCGCAGCCCTTGCCAAGGCCGAGGCTCAGGCCCAGGAGGAGAAGCCCATCCTTTCCAAGGCGACCGAGAAGGTCACCAAGGTCGCGGACCGCGCCGGCGCGCCGGCGCCCGTCACCCGCCGCTTCTTTGCCTACCTCATCGACTGGTACGTGGGTGCCCTGTGCACCGCGATCCCCATCTCGATCGTCGCCCACCAGACGACCGGGGACCTGACCAACCAGTACCTCGTCGACTACCCGCACCCGTTTGGCATCGTCGCCGGCGTGCTCGCCCTGCTCTTTGCCTTTGCGTACTACATCGCGATCCCGCTCTTCGTCTGGCGCGGCCAGACGCCCGGCAAGCGTCTGTGCGGCATCAAGATCGTGCAGGAGGACGGAAGTCCCGTCGCCCTCCCCAACCTGGCGCTTCGCCAGATCGTGGGCGTCACGATCATCGAGGGCGTCATCGCCAACGCCAGCTCCATCTGGCACCAGATGCTCACGATCGTGACCGGGATCAACTTTGTCCACCCCCTCATGTACGTGGGATTTGCGATCACGCTCGTGAGCTGCTTCATGATCCTCATCCGCAAGGACCACCGCTGCCTGCACGACTTCATCGGCGGCACCCGCGTAGCCCTCGTGGAGAAGTCGTAGAAGGGGGCTGTCGTGTCCTACGCGATTGCGCACCCAGAGATCCTGAAGGAAACCGTTGCGTCAAGAAAGGGAACCACCATGAAGATCGTCATGCTGTACGACCAGATCCAGTCCGGCCTCGGCGCCAAGGACGACCGCAACCTGCCGCTGGGCATCCTCAAGGAGCCCGTCGGCCCCGCCGTCATGATGGAGAACCTCCTCAAGCAGGTCGGCGGCAAGGTCGTGGCCACGCTCTACTGCGGCTGGGGCACCTACGGCGACAACCCCGACGAGGTCGCCCGCAAGCTCGTCGCCATGTGCCACAAGATCAACCCCGACGTCGTCATGTGCGGACCCACCTTCAACTACGCCGAGTACGCCGAGATGGCGTGCCGCGTCGCCTCTGACATCGAGGCCGCGGGCAAGATCCACGCCCTCGCCGCGGTGAGCCAGGAGAACACCGACGCCATCGAGCGCTACAAGGACAAGGTCCTTATCGTCAAGACCCCCAAGAAGGGCGGCACCGGCCTGAACGAGGCCCTCAAGAACATGTGCCTCGTGGCAAAGGCCCTCGTCGACGGTGAGGACACCACCCAGCTCAAGCAGGAGGCCTGCTTCTAAGATGAGCGCAGCGAAGTCACGGCACACCGAGGAGCGCCGGCGCCACCGCGAGGAGGCGATCGCGCGACGGCGTCAGGAGCGCTCGCGCGCGATCGTCGCCGCCCGCGAGGAGCGCGCGGCCAAGCAGGCCGCGGTGATGGAGCAGATCGAGCACGAGGTCGCCGAACACGGGGCCGAGGCGCCGCTGTTCACGTTCCCCGAGGTCAAGGTCGACCTGAAGGCCGAGGTCGAGCGCCTCAAGGACCTGCGGCGCTTCGTCTTCATCCGGCGCTGCATGACGCTCGCCTCGGTGGTGGCCTCCGCGTTCATCCAGGCCTACACGATCCAGGCGTTCGTGAACCCCGCGAACCTGCTCTCGAGCGGCTTCACCGGCCTCGCGATCCTCATCGACCGCATCACGTCGCTCTTTGGCTTCTCCTTCCCCACCTTCGTGGGCATGGTGGTGCTCAACATCCCCGTGGCGCTTCTCTGCTGGAAGAGCATCAGCCGGCGCTTTGTGGTCTTCTCGATGATCCAGGTGTTTCTCGCCAGCTTCTTCCTGCGCGTGTTCACCTTCCAGCCCATCCTGGACAACCTGATGCTGCAGGTGGTCTTTGGCGGGTTCCTCTACGGCTTTGCCATCGCCGTCGCGCTGCGCGGCGGCGCGAGCACCGCCGGAACGGACTTCATCTCGCTCATGGTGTCCAACAAGACCGGACAGTCCATCTGGGGCCTCATCTTTGCGGCCAACTGCGTGGTGCTGGTGGTCTTTGGCGCGATGTTTGGCTGGGAGGCGGCGGCGTACTCGATCATCTTCCAGTTCATCTCCACCAAGGCGATCGAGATGTTCTATCACCGCTACGACCGCGTGACGCTGCAGATCGTGACCAAGCGGCCCGAGCAGATCCTGGACGCCTACAACGAGGTGCACAAGCACGGGTCCTCGGTCATGGAGGTCATGGGCGGCCGCAGCCGCCAGCGCTACTGGCTGATCAACACCGTCGTCTCGTCCTACGAGATCGACGACGTCATGCAGCTCATTCGCGAGAAGGACGGCGGCGCCGTGGTCAACGTGTTCCGCACGGAGAACTTCTTTGGCAACTTCTACCGCGCGCCGATCGACTAGCCGCGGGCTCGTCCCCCTTGGCGCCCCGTCGACCCCTCCGGCCGGCGGGGCGCTTTTTCTTGGAATTGCCGGGGTTGTCCTAGGCGCTTCTAGGAAACGCCGTTCTTGTCGCCCGGCGCTCCAAGAAAGCCCGCCCTTGTTCGGCGCGATTCTAAAAAACGCCGCCCTTGTCCCGCGAGAAGGACCCCGGCCCGTACAACCTCGCGAATTCCCAGAGTTTTTCTCGCCAAGGTCCCGAATTTCTAAATCGGTCCATGACAACGTCCCGGATTCTTAGAGCGGAGCGGGACGAGGGCGGCGTTTTCTAGAGCGGGTGCCGACAAGAGGGGGGTGCGGACGAAAAGTTGGACCCTCGCGGGTCCGGAACGGAGGTCCGCATGCACGACGGGGACGAGGTCGGCCTGGTCCTGCTCGCGCGGGAGGAGGGGATGACGCTCCGGGAGGCGGCGGAGCTCGCCGGCGTCCCCCTCAGCACCGCCGGCGCGTGGGCCGCCGGCCTCCTGCCGAGGAGCTACACGGGCGCGCCGTGGGGCTCCGGTAGGATGGGCGGCGACACCACCGACGGAAGGGCGGCGCGCATGTCCGAGAAGGGGCTGTACGACCCGCCGGCGACCGGGCCCCTCGCGGGGCTGGCGCCGGCGCAGATAGAGAACCTGCTGCTCAGGGCGGTGTTGGCCGACCTAAAAGCGGGAGGGTGGGACCCGGCTTCGATCTCGAACAGGAGCAAGTGCGAGCTCGGCGAGAGATTGAGGCGGGAGACAGGCCTGCCCCTCCGCTCGATCACCGGTTTCTTGAGGATATCGAGGAGCTCCTATGAGTACCACCGCTCGCGCCTGGGCCTCGACAGGGACGCGGCCCTCAGGCCGCTCGTGAGGGAGGCGTTCGAGGCGGGCCGGGGCCGCTACGGCTACCGGCGCGTGCACGCCGAGCTGCGCCGCCGCGGGGTCGTCGCCTCCGAGAAGCGCGTGAGGCGCGTGATGCGCGAGGAGGGCCTCGCGGCCCGTCGGCCGCGCCGGCGGCGCTACAGCTCCTACGCCGGCGAGGAGGGGCTGCGCTCCGCGCCGAACCTGCTGCTCGCCGAGGGCACGTCGGACTCCCACGACTTCTCGGCGGCCCGGCCCGGCGAGGTGCTGGTCACCGACATCACCGAGTTCAGGCTCCCCGACGACGCCCGCAAGGTCTACCTGTCGCCCGCCATCGACCTCTACGACGGCGACGTCGCGGCGTTCTCCTGCGGCACCAGCCCCTCGAAGGCGCTCGTCGCCGAGATGCTGGAGGGCGCCGTGGCCGCGACGGGCGGCGGGTTCACGCTGCACTCCGACCGCGGCTGGCACTACCGCACCCCCGACTGGGTCGCGGGCTGCGAGGCTGCGGGCGTGACCAGGTCGATGTCGCGGAAGGGCCACTCGCCGGACAACGCCGCGTGCGAGGGCTTCTTCGGCAGGCTCAAGGTCGAGTTCTTCCACGACCGCGACTGGCGCGGCTGGACCGCGGAGTCGTTCATCGAGGAGCTGTCCGGCTACGTCCGCTGGTACCGCGAGGGGCGCCTCAAGGCCTTCGACGAGGGCGGCGCGACGGCGTACGACACGATCAGGGGCCGCAGGGGGCGGCTCGGGCTGACCGCCTAGGCCGGTCCAAGAAAATGTCCGCACCCCCGAGCCGGGATTCTTAGACCGGCCTACGACAACCCTGGCGATTCCTAGAAGCGAGCCCGGCGAGCGGCCCTACAGCCCCTCCAGGATCTCCCTCATCGTGACCTGGACGGCGTGCTCCGCATTGGAGCCGATCACGCGCTGCGCGACCTGCCTCACGGCGTAGCGCGCGTTGGCCATCACGTAGGGGTGCCCCACGTAGCGCAGCATCGCGTAGTCGTTCATCGAGTCGCCAAAGGCCACGACCTCGTCGCGCTGGATGCCCCAGTAGCGCATGACCTGCTCCAGCCCGGTGGCCTTGTTCACGTGCCGCGGCACCACGTCGATCCAACGCGAGCCGCTCGGGAGGAACGTGAACCACTCGGAGAGCTCGCGCTCGAGCACGTAGGCCATGTCCATCAGCTGGTCGGTGCGGTCGCAGCAGATGGATGCCTTGACGATGCTCACGTCGGGCGAGGGCGGGTCAAAGACGCAGATCGCGTCCGGGAGGTCCTTGTCGAGCTCGCGCACGTAGGCGCTCTGGTCGTTGAGCAGGTAGGCGTGACCGGCGTCATAGAGGGCCAGGTGCAGGCAGTCGAACATCTGACAGGTCTCGAAGAGGCGCATCACGGAGAGCGTCGAGAAGACCTCGCGGTCGAGCAGGCGGCCGTCGGCATAGACCTGCGTGCCGAGCGACGCCACGTAATCCATCTCGTCTGCCACCGGCTCGAAGAACCAGCGCAGCGTGTCGTAGCGGCGTCCGGAGCTCGCCACGAAGCGCACGCCCTTCTCGGCGAGGCGATGGATGAGCTCAAAGGTCTCCGCAGGAACCTGCGAGCACTCGTCGAGCAGAGTGCCGTCCATGTCTGATGCGATGAGCTTGATCATGAGGCTTCCTCCCTCAGGAAGGCGGGCAGCTCGCCCGCCTGGGTCGCCCGGGCAATCTCGAGAAGGGCGTCGGCGACGCCCTCGTCCGCGCTCGCCCCCACATGGTGGCGGGCCGTGCGGAGCACCTCGTCGGTCGCGTTGGCAACGGCCACGGAATGCGGGACCTTTCGCATGATCTCCAGGTCGTTCTCCGCGTCGCCAAAGACCGCCACCTCGTCGATGCCGATCCCCAGCGCCTCGAGGAGCACCTCCAGCCCGTCGGCCTTGGAAACGCCCTGCGGCAGCACGTCAAACCACTCGGGGATGGGCGAGACGATCCTCACCTCGGGAGCCCCCTCCGCGACGATCGCGCGGCAGCGCTCCATGCGGTCTGGCCCACCGGGGCAGGCTATGGTGGCGGCGATGAAGTCCTCCTCGGGGACCTCCTCGACGGGCGTTCCGGTGAACTTGGTCCTGCGTTCGAAGACCGCGAGCTCCTCGCGCGTTGCGCCCACGCCGTAGGCGGGATTGCTCAGGTCGGTCTGCTCTGGGTAGCACACGAGGAACATGCCGCGCTCGGGCCGCAGCAGACGGTCCAGGCGCACCAGCACGTCGTGGTCGAGAAGAACGGTGCGCACGTAGCGCCCGTTGGCGCGCACGCGCTTTCCGTTGGAGAAGATGCCCGTCATGAACCCACGCTCGTCGCCCTGGAAGAAGCGCATGAGCTCGACGTAGTCGCGCCCGGTGTCCGGCCCAAAGAGCACGCCGGCGTCGAGCACCGCGTGGATCGCCTCGATCGTGCGCGGCGAGACGCACGGCTGACCAAAGGGAACGAGGGTGTTGTCCATGTCGGAGAGAACGAGCTTGATCACGTGCGCTCCCTAGCCCGTCTTGGTCAGCAGGTCAAAGCGGTCGATGCTCATGATGATCTGCTCGACGTCGACGATGCCGAGCAGCGTCACCACGCGGCGGCCGTCGACCCACACCTCGAGGTTGCGAAAGCCCGATCCCACGCGCAGGCCCGTCCACTCGAGCCGCTCGATCTGGTCGTAGCGCACCCACACCTTGGGCCCCACGAGCGGCGTGACCGCCATGCTGTCGCTGAACGTCGAGACGCGATAGCGGCAGATGAGGCTCCACATCACAAAGCACGTGACGAGAAACGCGTCAAAGAAGCCCAGCCCCACGTTCTCATCGGCGAGAAACACGTCACGCTCGCAGAGCCAGGCGACGAGCAGGCCCAGCACCGCCATGAACGTCATGGCGAGCACGAGCGAGCGCGTGAACTCAACGGAGACGACGTAGGTGTCGTGGTGGCTGTGGTGACGCTCGGAGATGCGGACGTTGCCCACGTGCTCGAACACGAGCGCGACCACGGGGACGAGTGCCGCAACCGCAACGAGCAGCCGCTCCCCCACCGCTACGCCTCCCCGCCCGGCGTGGCGGCGAACTTGGCCACGAGCCGCTCGAGCAGGTCGACCGTGAGCTCGAGGCTGCGCACCGGCACGAACTCGCGCACGGAGTGGGCGTTGTAGCCGCCGGTGGCGATGTTGGGGCAGGGCAGCCCGCGGAAGGTGAGCTGGGCGCCGTCGGTGCCGCCGCGCGCGGGCACGAGCACCGGCTCGATGCCCACCTCGCGGTTGGCCTCGAGGGCGTAGTCGACGAGGCACTTCTCGGCGTCGCCGAACTTCTCGGCCATGTTGCGATACTGCTCGCGGAAGGACACCTCGACCGTGCCCTCGCCGTAGCGGTCGTTGAGGAAGGCGGCGATGCGGCGGAAGGTCTCCTTGCGAGCATCGAAGTCCGCGGCCTCGAAGTCGCGCAGGATGTAGGAGAGCGTGACGTCGGAGGCGGTGCCCTCGATGTCGGTGGGGTGGTAGAAGCCCTCGCGGCCCTCCGTGTGCTCGGGGCGCTCGGAGGCGGGGACCAGCTGCTGGAACTCGGAGGCCACCGTGATCGCGTTGACCATCACGTCCTTGGCGCTGCCCGGGTGCACCATCACGCCGCGCACGCGCACCGTGGCCTCGCAGGCCGAGAAGCACTCGTAGTTGAACTCGCCGAGGGCCTCGCCGTCCACGGTGTAGCCCCAGCGCGCGCCGAGGGCGTCCAGGTCCAGCAGCTCCGCGCCGTGGCCGATCTCCTCGTCGGGGACGAAGGCGGCCACGATCCTGGGGTGCGGCAGGTCGGGGTTGGCCACGAGGCGGGCGAGCAGCGCGCAGATCTCGGCCACGCCGGCCTTGTCGTCCGCCGAGAGGAGCGTGGTGCCGTCGGAGCAGACGATGTCCTGGCCCACAAACTGGGCGAGGTCGGGGACCTGGTCCGGCGTGGTCTGGACCGGCTCGCCATCTCGCACGCCGGCCACGAGCGGGCCGCCCTCGTAGCGCACCACGTGCGGGCGCACGCCGGCAGCGGGGGCGTCCGGAGAGGAGTCGATGTGAGCACAGAGCAGCAGGGCCGGGCACGTCTCGGCACCGGCGGAGGCGGGCAGGATACCCGTGACGTAGGCGTGCTCGTCCACGCTCACGTCCGTGCAGCCGATCTCGCGCAGCTCGTCACCCAGGTAGCGCGCCATCTCGTGCTGGCGCGGCGTGGACGGGGTGACGTCCATGTTGTCGGGATCGGACTGGGAATCAACCTGCACGTAGCGCATGAAGCGCTCAAGAACGTCGGACATGGTGCCTCCTCGGACGGGTTTCTCGCCTGATAGTCTATCTCAGCCGGCACCGCTCCGTGTCAGCCGTTGGTACGAAGAGAGGGCGCCGGCTCCTCCTCGGGCGACTACAATGGTGCACGTCGGAGGGGGAAGCGATGTCCGAGAGCTATCGCCAGCGCAAGAGGAGCAAGCAGCCGCATCGCCGTGGCACGCGCATCGAGCCCGCAGCGGAGCGGACCGAGCGGGCCGTCGCGCGGGCGACGCACGCGGCCGCGCCTCGTCCCGCACCGAGGGCACGTCGCAGGCGCAGGTCCTTCTCGGCCCTGCCCGTCGTTGCCCTGGTTGCCGCCGTTGCGCTGGTCGGGGCGGGCGTGTTCGCGCTGCGCGGCTGCCTCGCGCCGCAGCCGAGCGAACCGGCTCCCGTCGAGGAGGAGGGCCCCGCGACCGTCCACTTTGTTGCCGTGGGCGACAACCTGCCCGAGATTAGCATCGCGAACTACGCCGACGCGCAGGCCGGCGAGGTCGGGGACGGTGACTACGACTACCGCCCCGTCTACGAGCCCGTCAAGTCGTACGTCGAGTCCGCCGACCTCTCCTACGTGAAGGAGGAGACGCACCTGGGCGGGGATGACATCGGGCCCAAGGGCTACCCCTCGTTCAACACCACCGACCAGATGGCCGACGCGATCGTGGACACGGGCTTTGACCTCGTGGCCTCTGCCTCCAACCACTCCTACGACTGGGGCTACTACGGTGCCAACGAGCACTCGCGCGAGGTGTGGAACGCCCAGCCGGTCGTCTTCACCGGCACGGCCACGAGCGAGGAGGAGGCCACCAAGATCGCGACCATCGAGCGCAACGGCATCACGTTCGCGCTTCTCGACTACACCTACGGCGTCAACGGCTACGACCAGGAGGACCTGCCCTCCTACGCTGTGAACTTCATCGACAAGGACCGCATCGCCGACGACGTGGCCCGCGCGCAGGAGATGGCCGACGTCGTGCTCGTGGCCATGCACTGGGGCACCGAGAACCTCATGGAGGCGGACGAGTACCAGACCGAGTACGCGCAGTACCTCGCCGACCTGGGCGTGGACGTGGTGCTGGGCTCGCACCCGCACGTCATCGGGCCCATGACGTGGCTCGAGGGCGAGGGTGGCAACCGGACGCTCGTTGCCTACTCGCTGGGCAACTTTGTGGTCAACCACGACTCGCCGAGTGCCAAGAACCAGCTCGAGGGAATGCTGAGCTGCGACTTTGTGAAGGAGGACGGTGAGGTGAGCATCGAGAACGTGGTCTGGACCCCGCTCGTGATGCACACCGACGGCAGCTCCTTCGCCGTCTACCCCCTCAAGGACTACACGGACGAGCTCGCAGCGGCAAACCCGGTGCTCGCAGAGCTCGACGACCCCATCTCCTGGCTGGGCGACACGAGCGCCCAGGTGGTCAACTCCCTCGGCGGCGACTTCCCCATCGACGCGTGACGGGGCGCGAGGACGCCCCTCCCCGCGCCCGGCGGCGGTTTCGCGTATGCTGGTCACAGGAAGGCGGCAGGAGGCGAGCATGAAGCGCAGCAACGGCAGACAGGAGGCGATTCGCAGCATCGTCCGCGCGCAGTCCATCCGCACGCAGAACGAGCTCGTCGCCGCCCTCGGGGAGCAGGGCTTCAGCTGCACGCAGGCCACGGTCTCGCGCGACGTCTCGGAGATGCACCTCCGCAAGCTCGCGGGCGGGTTCTACGTCCTCGAGGAGGACCTCAACCTGCAGCTCGTGCTCTCGGAGTTTGTGGTGGAGACGAGAAGCGCCCCGGGGCAGGCCCTCGTGGTGGTGCTCACCCAGCCCGAGACCGCCCAAAGCGTGGCACGCGTCATCGACGAGGCCCGGCTCGACCATGTGCTCGGCACCGTCGCGGGCCACGACACGGTGTTCGTGGCCGCCGATTCCCCCGCCGGCGCGGACGAGGTCAGAAACGCCATCTCCGCGCTCGCCACGAGCGGATAGCGCGCCGCGGCCCTCAGCGCGCGGGCGCCATGGCCGAGAAGATCGGCGCCAGGTAGCGTCCCACGCCCGACTCGTCGCAGGAGGCGGTCACGTGGTCGGCGGCCGCGAGCGTGGCGGCGCAGGCGTTGGCCATCGCCACGCCGTCGCCGGCGGCCTCGAGCATCGTGCGGTCGTTGTCCCCGTCACCGAAGGCGATGCAGTCCGCGGGCGAGACGCCCAGGTAGTCGCAGAGCCAGCGCAGGCCCGCGCCCTTGTGGGCGGAACTGTCGGTGACCTCGATGTTGCACGGCAGCGACGAGGTGTGCCGCAGCGTGGGGACGTCGTCGATCAGCGCGCAGACCGCGTCGCGGTCCTCGGGACGACGGTAGAAGACGTTCAGGCGGCACACGTTCCCGACGCGGGCGAGCTGGTCCTCGAAGCTCCCGTCGTAGACGGTGCGCACGCTGCGGACGAAGTCCTTGGTGGCGTCGCCGAGGTCGAGCCCGTCGATCAGCGAGAAGCGCTCGCGCTCGGTATAGACGGTGGAGTCCGCGAAGATGTCAAAGGTGATCGGGAGGTCGCGTACCCGGCGGTAGAGGTCGAGCACCAGGTCCTTCTCGATGCTGACCTCGCGCAGGGTGCGCCCGCCGGCGACCTCGGCCACGATGGCGCCGTTGGCGCAGACGGCATACCGCACGCACGGGTGCTCGAGGAGCTCCCGCGGCAGGCCGGCGACGTTGCGGCCGGTGCAGGGGACAAACTGGACCCCGAGGGCGGCCGCGGCGTCGAGCGCGGCGGTGTTCTCGGGCGTGACGGCCTTCGACGAGTCGAGGAAGGTACCGTCCATGTCAACAAAGACGAGCTTGATCACAGGGTCCCCCTATCGGAGCGCGGCGCGTGCTACGAGAAGCGGACGCGGTCCGCGTACGTCACTCGGTTGGGCGGCTCCCTGCCGTCCTTGAAGGCGATGATGTTGTCCGCCACGACGTCGCCCATGCGCCGGTTTGCCTCGAGCGTCGCCGAGCCGATGTGCGGCGTCGTGAGGACGTTGGGCAGCTCGAAGAACTTGGGCAGCGTCGGCGGCTCGTGCTCGTACACGTCCACCGCGTAGCCGCCCAGGTGGCCCGTGGTCAGCGCGCGCTCGAGGGCGGACTCGCGCACGATGCCCGCGCGCGCCGTGTTGATGAGCAGCGCCCCCTCCTTCATGCGGCGGAACTCGCGCGCGCCGAGGAGGTTGCGCGTGGCGGAGGTCAGCGGGGCGTGGATGGTGACCACGTCCGACTTCTCGAGCAGTTCGTCGAGGCTCGTGTAGAGCAGCCCGTAGTGGGAGGCCTCGTCGCGGCGGACGATGTCGTAGCCGAGGATGTCCATCCCAAAGCCCATGGCACGCGCGGCGACGGACATCCCGATCGCTCCCACGCCGATGATGCCGATGGTCTTGCCGTAGAGGCTCCGGCCGGGGATCTTGTTCCACACGCCGGACTTGAGCTGCGTGACGGTCTGCGTGATCATGCGCGCCAGGTCCAGGATGAGGGCGAAGGTGAGGTCCGCGGTCTCCTCCCGGTTTGCCCCGGGCGTGTTGGTGATCGTGATGCCGCGGCGCACGGCCTCGGCAAAGTCGATGCCGTCGAAGCCCGCGCCGTGGCGGGCGATGAGCTTGAGGTTGGGCAGCCGGTCGATGGTGGCGGCGTCCAGGTGGTCGTTGCCCAGGACGATGGCGTCGCAGTCGTAGGCGTAGTCGACGATCTCGTCGCCGGTGAGCGGGCGGCCGTACGGGTTGACGCGCACCGTGCACCCCGCGGCCTCGAGCCGCGCGAGCGCGCTGGTGTCGAAGATGCCAAACGTCGCAGCGCACGACGCAACCACGAACGTGTCCGCCACGTCGTGCCCCCTTCCAAAATGTGTAGTGATTGGAGGGTATTTTACCCCCGGTCGCGGAACATTTCCCGCGGGCAGGCGTTTCGACGGGATGCACAGAGCCGGGCGACGCCATCTCCCAAGACGCCGCCCGGCCTGGGCAAGGGCCGGCTGTCCGGCCTACTCGATAACGGCGCCCGTCTTAGCGGAGCTGACCTGCTTGGCGTAGCGGGCCAGCAGGTGGCCGCCGTTCTCGTGGATGACGGGCTTCCAGCCCTGCTTGCGGCGAGCGAACTCCTCGTCGCTGACCTCGACCTCGATGAGGTTCTTGGTTAGGTCGATGTTGATCTTGTCGCCGTTCTCGACGAGCGCGATCGGCGCGCCGTCGAAGGCCTCGGGGCAGAGGTAGCCCACCGAGAGGCCGCCGGAGGCGCCGGAGAAGCGCCCGTCGGTGATGACGGCGGAGTCGGGGATGCCCTTCATGATCTCCGTGACGCGGTGGAGCTCCTTCATGCCGGGACCGCCCTTGGGGCCCTCGTAGCGGATGATGACGCCCGTGCCCGGCTTGATCGCGTGGGCGTTGTAGGCCTCGAAGGCCTCCTCCTCGGAGTTGAACACCATCGCGGTGCCGCTCCAGACGTGCTGCTCGGCGGGGACGGCGCTCGTCTTGACCAGGGCGCCCTCGGGCGCGAGGTTGCCGTAGAGCACCTGGATGCCATTGGCGACGGAGGCGGGGTCGTCCTGGGTGCGGATGACCGAGCGGTCGCAGCGCAGCACCGAGGTCTCGAGGTTCTCGGCGAGCGTCTTGCCCGTGACCGTCATGACCGACGTGTCGAGGTCGCCCGCGATGGTCTCGAGGACGGCGGGGATGCCGCCGGCCTTGTAGAGGTTCACGCAGGAGATGTCGCCGTTGGGCACGACGTTGCAGATGACGGGCGTCTTGGAGGTGATCTCCGCCACCTGGGTCCACGTGCACTCCAGGCCGAGCTCGGCGGCGAGGGCGGGCAGGTGGATGAGGGCGTTGAGCGAGCCGCCGATGGAGGCGAGCAGCTTGACGGTGTTGTCGATCGCCGCCTGCGTCATGATGTCGGACGGCTTGATGCCGCGACGGACGAGGTCGACGACGGCCGCGCCGGTCTGGCGGGCCGAGAAGCGCCGCTGGCTCGTGGACGACGGCCACAGCGCGCCGTTGGGCAGCATCATGCCGAGGCCCTCGGTCAGGCAGCCCATGGTGTTGGCGGTGCCCAGGAAGGGGCAGACGCCGGGGCCGGTGTAGTAGCGCAGGGTGCCCTCGATGACGTCGCGCTCGGTGGCCTCGCCGGCCAGGAAGCGGGCGCGCAGGGCCTTGGACTCGGAGGGCTTGATCTCGTCGTAGCACGGGCCGCAGGTCACCAGCGCCGCAGGCAGGTCGATGCGGGCGGCGGCCATGAGCATGGCGGGGATGATCTTGTCGCAGCTGCCGAGGTAGACGACGCCGTCGAAGCAGCCCTCGCCCACGATCATGGCCTCGCAGGAGTCGGCGATGATCTCGCGGTGGGGCAGGCAGTAGCGCATGCCCGCATGGCCCTGGGCGATGCCGTCGCACATGCCGATCGTGTTGAACTCGATCGGCTCGCCGCCGGCCTCGAGGACGCCCTTCTTGACCTCCTCCGCCAGCTTCCTGAGCGGCTCGTGGCCCGGGCACACCTCGTTCCAGCTGTTCGCGATCGCGATGAGGGGCTTGTCGGGGTTCTCGAGCGAGTCCACGGCGACGCCGGCCGCGGCCAGGTGGGCCTTGGAGATGGCGCGCTGGAAGGGCTCGAGCTTGTCAATAGCACGTTCCATGGTTTCCCCCTATGGGTATGGGGTGGGCGCCGCCCCGTCGGCGGCACCCACCACCTCAACTGAGATGGGCGACTACTCCATCTCCTCGTACTCGGCCGCGTAGGCCTCGATCTTCTCCATGCCGATCTTCTTCTCGACGAGGAACCAGACGGCGACGAAGACGACGATGGCGACCGGAACGAGGATGATCGCGTTCTCGGAGATGCAGGTCCAGAAGACGATGGCGGTCTGCGTGAGCGACGGGCCGGCCATGGAGGCGATCTGGCCGTCGAAGGTCAGGCCGGTGGAGGTGGCCAGGTCCGTGAGGTACGGGGCGGCGAAGGTGCCGGCGTACAGGATGGCGGCCATCACCGGGATGGAGATGAGGATGGAGCGGAACACGTTGCCGCGGCAGAGCGCGACGACGAGGGCGACGCGGAACGTGACGACGGAGAGGTCGGCCAGCGGCATCATGCGGTTGCCCGGGAGGACGAAGGCCAGGAAGATCGTGACCGGGATCATGATGAGGGCCGTGGTGATGACCTCGGGGTTGCCCACGACGACCGCGGCGTCGAGGCCGATGGAGAGCGACTGGCCGCCGAAGTGCTTGGTCGTGAACTTCTGGGCGCCGTCGGAGATGGGCATGAGGCCCTCGACGAACATGGCGGTCATCTTGGGCATGAGGACCATGACGGCGGCGACGTTGACGCCCGTGAGGAAGATCTGGTCGATCGGCATCAGGGCCAGGGCGCCCATGGCGCAGCCCAGGATGAGGCCCAGCATCATCGGGTCGCCGAAGATGCCGAGGTACTTCTGGACGTTGCGGATGGAGACGTTGACCTTGTTGAGGCCGGGGATGCGGTCGATGACCCAGTTGAGCGGGGCAGCGACGATGATCGACGACGTGTAGGAGATCGTCGGGAGCGTGACGTCGGGAATCCCGAAGAAGTGCTCGATCAGCGGCGAGGTCCAGTCGGCGAACTTGAGCGTCATGACGGCGGTGAAGGCCGTGGCGACGAGGGCCCAGACGATGTTGTTCGTCACAAAGAAGACGAGGATGCCGGCGATCATCATGTGGTGGTAGTTCCAGATGTCGACGTCCATGGTCCTGGTGAGCTTGAGGACGAGCATCAGTATGTTGATGCCCAGGATCTCAAAGACCAGGAAGGCCACGATGGGAGAGGCCCAGGTGACCGAGGAGATGGCGCCCCAGCCGACGTCGGTGACGTCGAGGTTGAGGCCAAAGTTGGCGACCATCGCGCTCGCGGCCGGGGAGACCGCGGACTTGAGCAGGTTCACGAGCAGGTTGATGCCCACGAAGCCGCAGGTGATGGTGATGCCGCTCTTGAACGCCTTGCCGATGTTCATGCGGAAGACGAGGCCGATGATCGTGATGATGATCGGCAGCATGACGTAGGCGCCGGCGTCGATGAGCGCCTGGAAGACAGTGCTGACTGTCTCAAGGAATGCGTCCATGCCTTTCCTTTCTCACATTGAGGACGGTCGAGAAGAACGCGGGGCGACGGGACCCGCACGCCAGCGGACGTGTCCGCGGGGCGTCAGCTAGTCCTTGAGCGCCTCGACGATCTTGTCGAGCGTGGCCTGCTCGTTCATGCCGGTGAGCAGGGCGATGGCCATGATGATCGGGGTCTTGACGTCGGCGTCCTTGAACTTGCCGGAGGTGACCACGAGGTCGTAGTCGTTGGCCTTGTCGTGGAGCTCGAGCATCTTGCACTGGGTGACCTGGATCGCCACGCCGTGGTCGGCGCAGTAGTCCTTGATCTTGGCGGCGACGACGGTGGAGGTGGCGACGCCGTTTCCGCAGGCCACGAGAACACGCTTTGCCATTTTCGTTCCTTTCTCTCAAAGAGAGCCTTGAGCGCACCCCTGTGGTGCGCCTCTTACCTGATGGCGGGACGGGCCGCTAGACGAGCAGCGAGCCGGCGAGCGAGAAGACCTCGTCGGCGTCCTGTGCCGCGATGACCTTGCCGACGAGCTCCTGGTCCTGGACGAAGGCGATGACCTTCTGGAGCATCTCGAGGTGGGCGTGGGCCTCGGTGAGGGCCAGCATGCACACGACGGAGACCTTGCAGGTCTCGTCGGGCTCGTCCATCTTGTTCCAGTCGACGGGGTTGGCCAGGACGCCCATGCACATGGCCGCCTTGTTGACGTTCACGACGTCGCAGTGCGGGATGGCGACGTTGAGGCCGCCCATGTCGAGCGCGGTCGGGAAGTTCGCCTCGCGGTCGACGATCGCCTGGGCGTAGGTGTCCTTTACGTAGCCCTGCTCCTCGAGGACGCCCGCCAGGCGGCGCTCCACGTCCTCGCAGCTGAGGCCCTCCTCGTCGATGCGGACGACGAGGGAGCTGTCAAAGCTCAGATCTGCCATGCTCTTCTCCTTCTCTGTTTTGGGGGCCGCGTGCGCGACCCGTTACCAGACGACGCTCTCCTCGAGCTTCTTGATCGACGCGGCGAGCTTGGGGGCGTCGCACGCCTCGATGTCGGCGGGATCGAAGATGCCGGAGCCGATGCCCGCGTAGGTGGCTCCCTTGTCGAAGTAGGACTGGACGTTCGCGACGTTCACGCCGCCGACGACCATGAGCGGCAGCTTGCCGAGCGGCGCCTGGACGGCCTTGAGGTAGTCCGGGCCGAGCTGGCCGGCCGGGAAGACCTTCACAATGTCGGCGCCCATGTCGATCATCTTCTGGATCTCGGTGGGGCTGAAGGCGGCGGGGACGGTGATGACGCCGGCCTCCTTGGCGAGGTCGAAGATCTCCTGGGTGAACATGATCGGCGAGAGCATGAACTCGGCCCCGGCGGCGATGGCCTGGCGGGCGAGCTCGGCGTTCTTCACCGTGCCGGCACCCACGTGGACCTCGGCGCCAAACTCCTTGCGCGCCGCCGCGATCGACTCCATCGCGTGCGGGGAGTTGCTGGCCACCTCGATGGAGTTGACCTTGGTGCCGACGAGCTGCTCCACGACGGTGAGGACCTGCTTGGTCTCATAGCCGCGGAGAATGACGGTCACCTTGGGAAGAACGAGCTCGCACATACCTGCCTCCTCTGTCCGATTCCGTTGGTGAGATTCTAGGTCTGCATATTATGTTTTCAAAATTTGGCCTTATTTCACAATTTTTGCATATCGAGACCGTCAGAGGAATTCAGGTCGGCACGAAGGCAGCTTTTGATGAGACGGCCCGTTTATCTGTGGTTTTCGTAAATCGCCCATATTGAGCAGCATCTCATTACTCAATTTGTAATCCTGTGATAAGCTCAACCTGAAACGATACGGCAGATTTGTTCCGAAGTATCACTACTTGAGTCTCATTTTTGTTTGCATATTCTTTTTCTTTTTCTGAATATTATCTGAATATCTGATTCTATTCTACATTTTTTCTCCATAATTATGCGCAAGAATGTGCCCAACACAGGCCCCCTACGACAGGAGCTGGCATGGAGTTTGGGTCCACGGTCACCAAGCTGCGCGAGGGGCGCGGCTGGTCGCAGGCCAAGCTGGCGGAGAAGGCAGGCGTGAGCCAGGAGACCGTCGCCGCGTGGGAGAGCGGCCAGGAGTTCCCCGGTCAGGAGCAGCTGCTCTCGCTCGCCATGGCCCTCAAGGTCAAGATTCCGCGCCTCATCGAGAAGGACGAGGAGCTCATGGTCAAGGTCATCGAGGGGACCGAGACCTACGAGACGGCCGTCATGGGCGTCGTCTCCGTCGTGACCGCCGCCTGCGCCCTCGTCCTCATTGCCCTCTCCCACACCGACCCGGACGCGCTGCAGATCGCCATCCGCGTCACCGAGGCCGTCCTGATCGTGGGGCTGCTCGCCCTCGTCTGGCAGCGCCGCGGCCCGCGCGCGCAGCGCGCCAAGGCGTTCCGCGACGCGCTCGAAGCGGCCGACGGCTCCCAGACCGCCTTCGTCATCAAGCGCAAGGCCGGACGCAACACCGGCAACGTCATCATGCAGTTCGTGCTCGGCGCGATCATCGCCGTCACGCTCATCGTCCTCTTGGGCATCATGGTGCCCGAGTCCCGTCTCCCCTGGGTCATGCTCTAGTCCCGCCCGCAGACGCACCCGCGCCGCAAAAGAGAAGGTTTTGGGTTTCTCCCCTCCCCGCGTCTGACGAGGAGCCGTTCTTGTCGCAAACCCCGCTGTTGTGGGCAACATGTTTTATATCAGCCGGATTTGCGGGCGTCTCAGCCGAGAAGAACCGCAGGTCAGCGGCTTGAGTCTTGGTGAGAAGAACCTCGAAGCCAAGAACTGCGCCCTTTTGCATCAAAGATGTTGCCCAAAACCACCGAACGCGCCACGAGACAAGAGAGCCCCGGCCGCGTCCCCGCACGTTGCGGAGGGACGAGCCGGGGCTCTGGCAGAACGTCGTCCGCGTCTTTAGTCGACGCTGGCGCGGGCCTTGAGGTCGGCCAAGCGGGCGCGCTGCTCCGCGGAGAGCGGGAGACCGTAGTCCTCACCGAGTGTGGGGTCGTCGGGGTTCTCCAGCTTGAAGCCGCCGCGGTTCTGGCGGAAGTTCTCCTTGGCAACGGAGATCATGAGCTTGATGCGGTTGAGCTGGTTGACCTCGGAGGCGCCGGGGTCGTAGTCCACGGCCACGATGTTGCTCTCGGGATGCATCTGGCGCAGGCGCTTGATCACGGACTTGCCCACCACGTGGTTGGGCAGGCACGCGAACGGCGAGCAGCACACGATGTTGGGGGTGCCGGTCTCGATCAGGTCGCACATCTCGGCCGTGAGCAGCCAGCCCTCGCCCATCGTGTTGCACAGGGACAGGACCTCCTCAGCCTTTGCGGCGAGCTCGAAGATGTCCGGGTACACCTGGAAGCGCGTGGTCTTGGCCAGCATCTTGTTGATGGGCTCGCGGAAGCCCTCGACGAGCTTGATGCCCGCCATGTGCGACAGGCGGCTCGTGGCCTTGGTTCCCAGCTCGGCGTTGGTGTTGATCGCGTTGGTCATGCCAAAGAGGAAGAAGTCCACCAGACCGGGCACGTTGGCCTCGCAGCCCTCCTGCTCGATAACCTTGACCACCTGGTTGTTGGCCGTGGGGTGGAACTTGACCAGGATCTCGCCGACCACGCCCACGCGCGGCTTGGAGCGGTCGTTCACGAGCGGCAGCGCCTCGAAGGCGTC
Source organism: uncultured Atopobiaceae bacterium (assembly GCA_963928085.1). Lineage (GTDB taxonomy): Bacteria > Actinomycetota > Coriobacteriia > Coriobacteriales > Atopobiaceae > Thermophilibacter. The sequence goes on along the minus strand of CAWVDR010000001.1, from coordinate 93,185 downwards.
GACCGTGCGCTGGCAGAGGTCGTAGAAGCGCTTGCGGCCGCCGGCCACGATCACGCCCTTGGCGTCAGCCATCATGCGATCGTAGAGCGCGTCGGCGGCACCGGGCTCCGCCTCGTAGGGGCGCACGCGGTAGAGCAGCTGCATGATGAGGTCGCCGTAGAGCAGCGCATAGACGGCCTTGATGAGCAGCGCCGGGTCCTTGAGAACGTTGAAACCGGGGTTCTTCTCGTCCAGGCCGGAGGCAGCGGTAAGGCTGATGACCGGGATCTCCGGGTGGCCGGAGTCCTTGAGGGCCTTGCGGATGAGCGCGATGTAGTTGGTGGCTCGGCAGCCGCCGCCGGTCTGCGTGATGATGACGGCAAGACGCGACAGGTCGTACTTGCCGGAGAGCACCGCCTCCATGATCTGGCCCGTGACCAGGATCGAGGGGTAGCAGATGTCGTTGTTCACGTACTTGAGGCCTGCCTCGACGGCACCCTGGTCCACGGAGGGCAGCAGAACAACGTTGTAGCCGGAGCTCTTGAAGAGCTCCTCGATCAGGTCAAAGTGAATCGGCGCCATCTGCGGCACGAGGATCGTGTAGCCCGCCTTCTGCATATCCTCGGTGTAGCGGACCTTCTCGAAGGCGGCGCTGGCGGCCTCGCGGTAGACCGGCACGCGACCCTCCTGCGTCCTGCGGGCGCGCTCGAGCGAGCCGTCGGCGTTCTGGACGCCCACGGGCTCGACCTCGCGGACCTCGCCACGGCTGGCGGCACGACGCAGCTCGTCACGCTGCTCGGTGAGGGCGGCCATGAGGGAGCGGATGCGGATGCGCGCCGCACCCAGGTTGGAGACCTGGTCGATCTTGAGGACGGTGTAGATCTTGCCGGACGCCTCGAGGATCTCCTGGACCTGGTCGGTGGTCAGGGCGTCAAGGCCGCAGCCAAACGAGAAGAGCTGGATGAGGTCGAGGTCGTTGCGGGAGGCGACGAAGCGCGCCGCGCGATAGAGGCGGCTGTGGAACATCCACTGGTCGATCACGCGGATGGGGCGCTCGGGCCTCATCTTGTGCGCGACGGAGTCCTCGGTGAGCACGGCAAAGCCGAAGGAGTGCACGAGCTCGGGGATGGCGTGGTTGATCTCGGGGTCGTTGTGGTAGGGGCGACCGGCGAGCACGATGCCGTGCGCGTCGTGCTCCTCGATCCAGCGCAGGGCCTCGTCGCCGGCGCGGTGCATGGCGTCCTTGAACGCGAGGTCCGCGTCCCAGGCGGCGTTGACGGCCTCGTCGATCTCCGCACGGGTGATGTGGGCGCCGCGCACGCGACCGCGGCCCTCCGCGGCGTCTTTCTCGCGCTGCTCGGAGACCAGCTCGTAGAGACGGCGCTTGAGCTCCTTCTTCTTGTCGTACGGGATGAAGGGGGCCAGGAACTCGATCTTGGAGCCTGCGCCGAGCTCGTCCACGTTGAGGCCGAGCGCCTGCGGGTAGCTCATGACGATCGGGCAGTTGTAGTGGTTGGTCGCACCCTCGTCCTCCTGGCGCTCCCAGCGAATGCAGGGCATCCAGATGAAGTCCGGGTCCTTATCGATGAGGTTCATGATGTGGCCATGGGAGAGCTTGGCCGGGTAGCACACGCTCTCGGACGGCATGGACTCGATGCCCGCGTCATAGGTCTTGGCCGAGGTCTGATCGGAGAGCACGACCGAGAAGCCCAGCTTGGTGAAGAACGCATGCCAGAACGGGTAGTTCTCGTACATGTTGAGCGAGCGCGGGATGCCCACCGTGCCGCGCGGCGCGTCCTCGGGGTCGAGCACCGGGCGGTCGAACAGCAGCTTGTTCTTGAACTCAAAGAGGTTGGGCGCGTCGTTCTTCTTGGCCTTGGAGCCACCGGCGCCCTTCTCGCAGCGGTTGCCCGTGATGAAGCGGCGGCCGCCGCCAAAGTCGTTGATCGTGAGCAGGCAGTTGTTGGAGCAGCGTCCGCAGTGGACGTTGGTATGCTTGACCTGCAGGTTGTCGATGTCCTCGCGCGAGAGGATCTGCGAGGTGCCCGCAGCGCCGGCACGGTCGCGGGCGAGAAGGGCCGCGCCGTAGGCACCCATGCAGCCCGCGATGTCCGGTCGGATGACGTCGCGGCCGGTCAGCTTCTCGAAGGCGCGCAGGGTGGCGTCGGACATGAAGGTGCCGCCCTGGACCACGCACCACTGGCCGATCTCGTCGAAGTCGCGCAGCTTGATGACCTTGAAGAGGGCGTTCTTGATGACGGAGTAGGACAGGCCCGCCGCCACGTCGCCGATGGTCGCGCCCTCCTTCTGCGCCTGCTTGACGCGGGAGTTCATGAAGACGGTGCAGCGGGAGCCGAGGTCCACGGGGCTCTTGGCGGTGACGGCCGCCTGAGCGAACTCCTGGACGGACATGTCCATGGACACGGCAAAGCTCTCGATGAACGAGCCGCAGCCCGAGGAGCACGCCTCGTTGAGCATGATGTGCTCGATGACGCCGTCCTTGACCTGCAGGCACTTCATGTCCTGACCGCCAATGTCCAGGATGAACTGGACGTCCGGGACAAAGGCCTTGGCGCCGCGCAGGTGGGCGACGGTCTCGATCTCTCCGGAGTCGGCGCGGAGGGCCTCGATGAGGATCTGCTCGCCGTAGCCGGTGGTGGTCACGTGACCGATCGTGCAGCCCTCGGGCAGCAGGTCGTAGATGCCGTCCATGATGCGGCGGGCGGTGCCGAGGACGTCGCCGTTGTTGTTGCCGTACCAGGTGTAGAGCAGCTCGCCGGACTCGCCGACCACGGCGCACTTCATCGTGGTGGAGCCGGCGTCGATGCCGATGAAGACGCGGCCCCGGTAGGTGGCCAGGTCGCCCTTGGGGACCACCTGCTTGTCGTGGCGCTCCTTGAACTCCTGGTAGTCCTCCTCGGACTCAAAGAGCGGCTCCAGGCGCGCCACCTCGGAGCCCTGGACGTCATGGAGGTTCTCGAGGAGCTGGATGACCTCGTCGAAGGTCACGTACTTCTCGGACTCGCCGGCGAGCGCCGCGCCCGTGGCAACGAAGAGGTGCGCGTTCTCAGGGACGATGATGTGCTCGTCGTCGAGGTTGAGCGTGAGATAGAAGCGATGGCGCAGCTCCGAGAGGTACTGGAGCGGGCCGCCGAGAAACGCCACGTAGCCGCGGATGGGATGGCCGCACGCCAGGCCGGAGACCGTCTGGTTGGCCACGGCCTGGAAGATGGAGGCGGCGATGTCGGCCGGCTTGGCACCTTCGTTAAGCAGCGGCTGGACATCGGACTTGGCAAAGACGCCGCAGCGGGACGCAATGGGATGGATCTGCGTGGCACCCTTGGCGAGCTCGTTGAGGCCCGCGGCGTCCGTGTGCAGCAGGCTCGCCATCTGGTCGATGAAGGCGCCCGTGCCGCCGGCGCAGGTGCCGTTCATGCGCTGCTCGATGCCGTTGTCGAAGTAGATGATCTTGGCGTCCTCGCCACCGAGCTCGATGGCGCAGTCGGTCTGCGGGATGAGGGTCTCCACGGCGCGCTTGGAGGCGATGACCTCCTGGACAAACTCCAGGCCCAGCCAGTTGGCGAGCAGCATGCCGCCGGAGCCGGTGATCGAGACGCGCATCGGCGCCGCGCCGATCACCTTGCGCGCACGGGCGAACAGCTCCTTTGCCGTGGCGCGGATGTCCGTGTGATGGCGCTCGTAGTTGGCATAGACGAGGTTGTCGTTGTCGTCGATGACGGCGAGCTTGACGGTGGTGGAGCCCACGTCGATGCCCAGGCGCAGGTGCGCGTGGGAGAAGTCGGTGGCGCGTGCCGGCGAGAGCTCGGCACCGTCCGCCTTGAGCTCGAGCGCGCGGGCCGCTGCCTTCTCGGCGCGGATGGAATCGGCGGTCTTGGTCATCAGTTGTCCTCCTCGGAGCACATCGCGGCAAGGGCGAAGCTGGGCAGGTCAAGGTCGATCGGGTTGTCGTAGAGGTCGCCGGGGCGCACGAACATGAGCGCCGTCATGAGACGCGCCATGACGCCCACGCTCTCGCGCATCCCGCCGTCGAGCCAACGCAGGAGCACGCCGACCTCGGCAGAGATCGCAAACGTGAGGTAGTAGTCAAAGAGGGGCCCCAGGGCGCGCAGGTTGAGCCCGTCGAGGGCGCGCGGCCCCACGACCTCGTAGACGACCTTCTTGATGCGCTCGGCGAAGGCCGGGTCTCCCCCTTCGCCCAGAAGCGGCCGCAGGTAGTCCCCGCGCTCGCGCACGCAACGGAGCAGCTCGGCAGCGCCGGGCGCGGGACGCCCGTGGTCGAGCGCGGCGCGAAGGTCGTCCAGGTGACAGGATGCGAGGCGGGCGAGCGGGGCGCGTAACTCCGCCAACGTGTCCTCCTCGATCTGGTTCACGAGGTCGGGGATGTCACGGAAGTGCGAGTAGAAGGTTCGGCGCGTGACGCCCGCGCGCTCCGTCACTGCGGTCACGGTGACGCGCGAAAGGTCGCCCGTCGCGTCTATCTCTCGGGCGAGCGCATCGCGCAGGGCCTGACGCGTACGGACGCTGCGCCTATCGGTGCTGAGCACGCATTCCTGCATGGGTGCCTTTCCACGATTCTTCACAGCTTGTGTAGTATTGCACAACCTGTGCAGAAACATGCGCTGGTGCGCGGTGGCACAGCAACTACACAGTTGTCGTCCCCGCCATGGCCCGCTCATGCGAAAATGGGGCAGTTGGGAGGCCTCATGAAGAAGCATGTCATCATCTGTCTTGCCGTCGCCGTCGTGCTCCTTGGCGGAGCCGTGGCGGTCGCGCTCTTGATGCCCCACGACGACCCAGCTCCAGAGAAGGCCGAAGAGCAGGTCGTGGAGCGCGAGGAGGTCGTCGAGAAGGCACCTGAGGTCGTGGAGGAGCCTGAGGAGGAGACCCCCGAGGAGGAGCCGGAGGACCCCGGCGAGCCCGTCACGATGGCAGAGGCGCCCGCCCTCACCTCCGCGACCGAGAGCGGTATCACCGTCACCGCCCCCGACGCCTTCCTCTCCTCGCAGCAGCTTGCCGACGTCGAGGCCTGCATCGATGCGATCGAGGCGGGCGGCAACACCGTCAGCGTCTCCCTCACCGACCTCTCCACGCGTCGCGGCATCTGGTATGACACCGACCGCCTCAGGTACCCAGCCAGCAGCATCAAGGCCGCCTACTGCATCTACCTGTTCGAGACGCGCGACGGCGCGGGCGGAAAGTCGGAGACCGTCGAGGACTGCCTGGTCAACTCCTCGAACGAGGCGTACAACGAGCTCGCCGAGACGTTTGGCTTCTCTCCCTGGTCCGCCTGGCTCAAGAGCCACGGCGCGCCTCAGACGGCCACCGTTGCCGCAACCTACACCTACCCCGACACCACGGCCGCCGAGCTCTCCTCCGTCTGGGAGGAGATCTATCGGTACGGGACCTCGGGCGAGGCGGGCAGCTCGGAGCTCGCGGGCTACCTCGCCCGTACGAACAACTCGCCCATCGGGGCCGAGCTGCGCGACACGTACGAGGTCTGGAGCAAGCCGGGCTGGTTCCCGCTCGACGACAACAACATCCCAGCCACCAACGACGCCGGCGTGGTCTTCTCTGACACGGGCACCTACGTGCTGGTCCTCATGACCGACATCAGCTCCGACCTCGACGCGCTCAGGCCGCTCGTCCGTGCGCTCGACGCCGCGCACGAGACCATGTGCGGCAGCACCATCGCCTACTACGAGTAGGCCCTATCAGCGGTTCTGTAGGCGAAGCACGCTCTGACGCTCGACAAAGAACGTCGAGAGGTGCACCACGCTCGTGTAGCTCCTCGGCTCGCGCATGCGGTCCACGAGCGTGCGGACGGCAAGCTCGCCCATCTCACGGTTGGGAACGCGCACCGTCGACAGCGGCGGGTTGGAGATGCTCGCAAAGGAGAGGTCGTCAAAGCCGAACATGGAGACGTCCTCGGGAATCTTGATGCCCCGCTCGGTCATCGCGCGCATGCAGCCCAGCGCCATGATGTCGTTCTCCACGAAGAACGCAGTCGGAAGCGTGGGATTGGTTGCCAGCCACGCCCTCATCGCCTCGTACGCCGTGTTGACCGTAGTGCCCACCTCAACGCGGAACGCCGGGTTGATGGGCAGGTTGGCCTCGCGCATCGCCCTTCGGTAGCCGCGCTCTCGCAGCGGGAAGTTCTTGATCCGATACGAGCCGGCGATGTAGCCAATCTCGCGGTGACCCATGTCGATGAGATAGCTCACGCCACGGAAGGCCGAGTTCTCGTTGGAGGTCACGATGCTCTCGAGGAAGAGGTGGTCGCTCCATCCGTCCACCACGACCAGGGGCACCTCCGAGCCGCGGAACAGCTCGTAGTCCTCCTCGGCCATCTCGGTGCCAAGAAGTACGACCGCGCTCGAGCTGTCGTGGATGATCTCGTGCGCCTGCTTCGCGGCGGTCGCACGGTCGGACAGCTCGAGGGTGGTGAAGACCGTGCTCATGTCCTGCAGACTCGCCGCGCGCTCGACGCCCTCGATGACGCCGGTGTGGAACGTGCCCTCGTCGAGCACCTGGCCCGTCTTGCGGGCGAGGACAAAGTTGACATGCGTCACACGGCTGGGCCGGTCGTAGCCGAGCTCGTGGGCGGTGCGCATGATGAGGGCGGCCGTCTCCTTGTTCACACCGCGCTTATGGTTGAGCGCGTTGGACACCGTGGCCGGCGAGAAGCCCGTTTTCCTGCTGATTTCTCGAACGCCCACGTTCCGCATGGTCTCCCCGCCCTTCTCGTCATCTAAACACTACCCATTTAACACCACAAAACGTTTGGTGCCACCGACAAGGTCGTGTTTTCGCCAGCCGGTTCCGCGGACGGAGCGCGCGTCTGGAAATCCTGGCCCTTGTCGCCCGGCGCTCTAGAAAACGCGGCCCGGGGGTGCGGACGAAAAGTTGGACCCTCGCGGGTCCGGAACGGAGGTCCGCATGCACGACGGGGACGAGGTCGGCCTGGTCCTGCTCGCGCGGGAGGAGGGGATGACGCTCCGGGAGGCGGCGGAGCTCGCCGGCGTCCCCCTCAGCACCGCCGGCGCGTGGGCCGCCGGCCTCCTGCCGAGGAGCTACACGGGCGCGCCGTGGGGCTCCGGTAGGATGGGCGGCGACACCACCGACGGAAGGGCGGCGCGCATGTCCGAGAAGGGGCTGTACGACCCGCCGGCGACCGGGCCCCTCGCGGGGCTGGCGCCGGCGCAGATAGAGAACCTGCTGCTCAGGGCGGTGTTGGCCGACCTAAAAGCGGGAGGGTGGGACCCGGCTTCGATCTCGAACAGGAGCAAGTGCGAGCTCGGCGAGAGATTGAGGCGGGAGACAGGCCTGCCCCTCCGCTCGATCACCGGTTTCTTGAGGATATCGAGGAGCTCCTATGAGTACCACCGCTCGCGCCTGGGCCTCGACAGGGACGCGGCCCTCAGGCCGCTCGTGAGGGAGGCGTTCGAGGCGGGCCGGGGCCGCTACGGCTACCGGCGCGTGCACGCCGAGCTGCGCCGCCGCGGGGTCGTCGCCTCCGAGAAGCGCGTGAGGCGCGTGATGCGCGAGGAGGGCCTCGCGGCCCGTCGGCCGCGCCGGCGGCGCTACAGCTCCTACGCCGGCGAGGAGGGGCTGCGCTCCGCGCCGAACCTGCTGCTCGCCGAGGGCACGTCGGACTCCCACGACTTCTCGGCGGCCCGGCCCGGCGAGGTGCTGGTCACCGACATCACCGAGTTCAGGCTCCCCGACGACGCCCGCAAGGTCTACCTGTCGCCCGCCATCGACCTCTACGACGGCGACGTCGCGGCGTTCTCCTGCGGCACCAGCCCCTCGAAGGCGCTCGTCGCCGAGATGCTGGAGGGCGCCGTGGCCGCGACGGGCGGCGGGTTCACGCTGCACTCCGACCGCGGCTGGCACTACCGCACCCCCGACTGGGTCGCGGGCTGCGAGGCTGCGGGCGTGACCAGGTCGATGTCGCGGAAGGGCCACTCGCCGGACAACGCCGCGTGCGAGGGCTTCTTCGGCAGGCTCAAGGTCGAGTTCTTCCACGACCGCGACTGGCGCGGCTGGACCGCGGAGTCGTTCATCGAGGAGCTGTCCGGCTACGTCCGCTGGTACCGCGAGGGGCGCCTCAAGGCCTTCGACGAGGGCGGCGCGACGGCGTACGACACGATCAGGGGCCGCAGGGGGCGGCTCGGGCTGACCGCCTAGGCCGGTCCAAGAAAATGTCCGCACCCCCCCTTGTCCGGGGTCTTTCTAAAAATCGCTCCCCTTGTCGCCCAGCGCCCTAAGAATCCCGGCCCTTGTCCGAGGGCGCTCTAAGAATCCGCGCCCTTGTACTGCCCCGAGCCCCTCTCGCGTTACAACATCCCCGATTCTTAGAAGTCCGCCAGACAAGGGCGGAGTTTCTTAGACGGCCGCGCGACAAGCCCGACATTTTTAAGAAACACTCGGGGCGGTGTTCGCGCTCTACGGGAATTGCCGCCCTTGTCGGCACCCACTCTAAGAATCCCGGCCCTTGTCCGGCGTGAAGAGCCCCGGACCTGACAAGGCCACGTTTTTCTAGAGTTCCAGCCGACAAGGTCGGCGATTCGTAGAAGGGTCCCGGACAAGACCGCGCTTTCTTAGACAGCCAGCCGACAAGCACGCCAATTCCCGGACTCCCGCGCCCTTCGCCCATACGACGCGAGCCGCCCGCCCCTCTCACCCGGCGACTTTTGCGCGCAGCGCAATGAGCCGGGGAGAGGGGCGGGCGGCCCTTCAGGTGCGTATGACGCGAGCGCTACTTACTCGTTGTCGCCCGCGGTCATCTGCGTGGCGGAGACGTCCTCGCCCGCGTCGGAGGCGTCGCGCCACTTCCAGTCGGTGAAGGCCGGGTGGTCGTAGCCGTTGTCGACGGCGAACTGGAACGCGTCGAGACGGAACTGCTCCCACTCCGCGATCTGGTCGGCCCACTTGTCGGCATCGAGCATGCGGAGCGCATCGGCGGCGAGCGCCCAGCGGTCCATGTCGTTCACGCGGACCATGTCGAACGGCGTGGTCGTGGAGCCCTGCTCCTTGTAGCCGTGGACGTTGAAGTTGTCGTGGTTCGGACGGTCCCAGATGAGGCGACGGATCGTGCCGGGATACGCGTGGAACGCAAAGAGAACGGGCTTGTCGGCCGTGAAGAGCTCGACGAACTTCTCGTCGGACATGGCCTTGTCGTTCTCGGAGACGTTCTGGATGCTGAGAAGGTCGAGGACGTTGACCAGGCGGACCTTGATGCCGAGCTTGTCGAGCATGTCGAGGGCGGCCACGGCCTCGCCGGTGGGAACGTCGCCGCAGCAGGCGAGCACGATATCCGGCTCCTCGCCGTCAGCCGTGTTGGAGGCCCACTTCCACTCGGCGGCGCCGACCTCGAGCTCCTCGCGGGCCTCGTCCAGCGTCACCCACGACGGAGCGGGCTGCTTGCCGGCGAAGATCGCGTTCACGCAGTTGGTGGACTTGTACGCACGCTCGGCGACGGCCAGCAGCAGGTTGGCGTCGGCCGGGTAGTAGATGTTCACCACGTGGTCGTTGTTGAAGTTCTTGTTGAGAAGAATGTCAACGAAGCCGGGGTCCTGGTGAGAGAAGCCGTTGTGGTCCTGACGCCAGACGTGGCTGGAGAGCAGCATGTTGAGGCCGGAGATGGGCTTGCGCCAGTCGATGTGGCGGACGGTCGCCTCGAGCCACTTGCAGTGCTGGTTGACCATGGAGTCAACGATGTGGACGAAGGACTCGTAGGAGCTCCACAGACCGTTGCGGCCGGTGAGGATATAGCCCTCGAGCAGGCCCTCGCACTGGTGCTCGGAGAGCTGCTCGATGACGTTGCCCACGGGCGAGAGGTGCTCGTCGTTGGCGGGATCGTCGTAGTTGCCCTCGCCGAACCACTGCTTGTCGGTCACCTGGTAGGACGGCTGGAGACGGTTGGACGCGGTCTCGTCGGGTCCGAAGATGCGGAAGGCGTCGCGGTTGTTGTTGATGAGCTCGGCGGTGTACTCACCGAGGACGCGCGTGGCCTCCACGGCGCCGAAGCCGTGGCCCTTCTCGGCGACCGGCACCTCGTACTTGCGAGTGTCGGGCAGGGTGAGCTCGTTGCGGATCAGGCCGCCGTTGGCGTTGGGGTTGGCGCCGATGCGCAGCTCGCCCTTGGGCATCCAGTCGTTGACCTCGGGACGGATGGCACCGTTCTCGTCGAAGAGCTCCTCGGGCTTGTAGGACTCCATCCAGCCCTTGAGGACCTGGAAGTGGGCCTCGGTGTCGCGAGCGGACGCCAGCGGCACCTGGTGGGCACGCCAAGAGCCCTCGGTCTTCTTGCCGTCGATCTCCTTGGGGCACGTCCAGCCCTTGGGGGTGCGGAAGACGATCATCGGGTAGAACGGACGCGAGGCCTCACCGGCGGCGACGCGGGACTTGATGTCGCAGATCTCGTCGAAGACGGCCTCGAGCAGCGCCGCGAAGCGACGGTGGATGGAGGCGTGATCCTCGTTGTCGAAGCCGGCAACGAAGTTGTACGGGTGGTAGCCCATGCCGCGGAAGAACTCGTCACGCTCGGCGTCGGAGATGCGGGCGAGAATGGTGGGGTTGGCGATCTTGTAGCCGTTGAGGTGCAGGATCGGGAGAACGATGCCGTCCGTCAGCGGGTCCATGAACTTGTTGGTCTGCCAGGACGTGGCGAGCGGGCCGGTCTCGGCCTCGCCGTCGCCCACGACGGCCACGGCGAGCAGGCTCGGGTTGTCGAGGACCGCGCCGTAGGCGTGGGAGAGGGTGTAGCCGAGCTCGCCGCCCTCGTGGATGGAACCGGGGGTCTCGGGGGCATAGTGGCTGGGGATGCCGCCGGGGTAGGAGAACTGGCGGAAGAACTTCTGGAGACCGGCCTCGTCATCAGTGATGTCGGGACGGACCTCGCGATAGGTGCCGTCGAGCAGGGACTGCGCGGTGCCGGCGGGTCCACCGTGACCGGGGCCCATCAGGAAGATCGCGTTCTGCTGGTGGTCGGCGATGAGGCGGTTGATGTGGCCAAAGAGGAAGTTGATGCCGGGGGTGGTGCCCCAGTGGCCCACGAGACGGTGCTTCACGTCCTCACGGGAGAAGCCGTCCTTCATGAGCGGGTTGGAGCGCAGGTAGATCTGACCCACGGAGAGGTAGTTCGCCGCACGCCAGTAGCGGTCGACGCCCTTGAGCTCCTCCTCGGAGACGGAGCCGTTGAGCTTCTTCCACGGGGTGCCAATAACGGGTTGAGACATGCCTGTTATCCCTTCTCCCTTGCAGGCCCGCCAACCGGGCCAGCAGTATTCCTTTTGGTTTCAGTATATTGGGTAAAACGTTTTACTTGCGGAGATTTTTCACCTTCTACTTTCTTGCCAGCACGCTGTCCTTGATCACGAGCCGGGGCATGAGGATGCGCTCCTCAGGCTCCCCCAGCTCCCCGCGCTCCCCCTCCTCGATGCGCCGGAACAGCGCGTCGAGGGCGGCGGAGGCGAGCTCTTCGACGTTCTGCTCGATCGAGGTGAGCGCCGGCTCAAAGAGAACGTCCGCCGCCGAGTTGTCGTAGCTCACCATCGAGTAGTCGCGGGGCACGCGCAGGCCACGCTCGTACAGACACTTGAGCAGGCCGAGCGCGATGTTATCGCTGCTCGCAAAGACGGCCGTCGCATCGGTGGCAAGCAGCTTCCCCGCGACCTCGTACGCGTCCGAGATGTAGTAGTCGCACGGCAGGACGAGGGACGGGTCGGGCTCGACGCCGCGCTCGCGCAGCGCCCGCTCATAGCCCTCCAAACGCTCCCGCCCCGTGCTGGAGGAGACGTTCACGAGACACGCGATGCGCTCGTGCCCCGCATCCAGCAGATACCTGCAGGCAAGATAGCCGCCCGCCTCGTTGTTGAACGCAACGCGATCGCACGAGACGCCCTCCACGCGCCGGTCGACGGTCACAAACGGGACGGGAAGCGAGCCGAGCACCTCGGCGAGGGCCCCCGGCTCCTCGTTGGCCGTGGAGGAGACGACAAACAGCCCGTCAACGCCACGGTTGGTCAGCGTCTGAACGAGCTCCGCGTCGTTGGCGGCCGAGTCGTCCGAGTTGGTAATCAGCAGGAGGTGCCCACGCCTACGACATCCCAGCTCGAGACGACGCGCCAGTGACGAGAAGAACCTGCTCTCGATGTTGGGGACGATAAGCCCGATGGTCTGGGAACGCCGCGTCACGAGGCTGCGGGCAATCTGATTGGGAATGTAGCCCTTCCTGCGCGCAGCCTCCTTGATGCGACGACGGCTCTCGGCTGAGATCTTGCACGGACGGTCGTTAAGGACGAGCGAGACGGAGGTGGTGGAGAGGCCGACCTCCCGGGCGATGTCGCGAAGCGTCACCTTGTCGGTCAACCTCTCTCACCTCCCCTGCGCTTCGTGCCCGGGGACGCGCCCCGGGCACACCTGGTCAGCTAGTGCGCGCCGCCCTGCCCATAGTAGGCGTTGGGGCCGTGCTTGCGCAGGTAGTGCTTGTCCTGCAGGTACTGCGGGGCGGGCCCCACGCCGGGCGCGAGCGCCTCGGTGCGGGTGGCCATCTTGCAGACCTCCTCGAGCACGACGGCGTGGTAGACGGCCTGCGCCGCGTCCTTGCCCCACGAGAAGGGCCCGTGGTTGCGCACCAGGACCGCCGGCACGGCGACCGGGTCGATGCCGCGCCCCCCGAAGCCCTCCACGATCACCTTCCCCGTGTTGGCCTCGTAGGCCTCCCCGATCTCCTCCTCGGTGAGGCCGCGCATGCAGGGCACGGGGCCGTAGAAGTAGTCGGCGTGCGTCGTGCCGTAGGCGGGCACGTCGCGGCCGGCCTGCGCCCAGGAGACGGCCCAGGCGGAGTGGGTGTGGACGACGCCGCGGACCCTCTCGCCCCACGCGCGGTAGATCGCGGCGTGGGTGGCGGTGTCGGAGGAGGGGTTGAGGTCGCCCTCCACGACCCTGCCCTCCAGGTCGCACACGACCATCGACTCGGGCGTGAGCTCGTCGTAGTCCACCCCGGACGGCTTGATCACGAACAGGCCCGTCTCCGGGTCGAGCTCGGAGGCGTTGCCCCAGGTGAAGACGACCAGGCCGTGCCTGGGGAGGTCCATGTTGGCCTCGTAGACCTTCTCGCGGAGCTCCTTGAGCATCATGTGAGGTCTCCTTTCTTCTGAGTGAACGGACTCGGGGAGGCCGCCGGGAAAGGGTGGCGGCCTCCCCGGGGGGAGGACTTACTTGGTGAAGGCGGCCTCGGCAGCCTTCTCGGCCTCGTTGGCCTTGCGGAACGCGGCGAGGAACGCGCGATAGCCCTCGACGTCGGCGTCATCGGGCTCGAGCGTGGTGCCCTCCATGCCGGCAAAGACCTTGTTGGTGAGGTAGTCGGCAAGCGACTCGCCCTCCTCGTGGCGCGCCATGTAGGCGGCGGCGACAGCCTGGCCCCAGGCGCCGCCCTCGCCGGCGGTGGCCATGACGGTAACCGGCGCCTCAAGAGCGGCGGCGAGCAGGCTCTGGGCGACCTTGGGGGTCTTGAAGATGCCGCCGTGGCCATAGAGCTTGTCGATCTTCACGTCCTCCGCGCGCAGGGCCTCGTTGCCCGCAGCGAGCGCGCCAAAGGCGGCCATGATGTTCATGCGCATGAAGTTGGCGATTGTGAAGTTGGCGTTCTGGCCGCGGACCACGAGCGGGTAGCCGGTCTGGACGCCCATGACGGTCTCGCCGGAGATGAACGGGATGGAGACGAGGCCGCCCGCGTCCTTGTCGCCCGTGAGGGCGGCGTTGAAGAGCTTGACGTAGACCTCGCCCTTGTCGAGCTTCTGGCCCATGAGCTCCGCAAAGTCGCAGAGCAGGTCGACCCAGTCGTTGATGTCAGAGGTGCAGTTGTTGCAATGCACCATGGCAACGGGGTCGCCGACCGGCGTGGTCACGAGGTCGATCTCGGGCGCGGTGGCGTCCTTGAGCGCGTGCTCCAGAACGACCATCGAGAAGACCGAGGTGCCCGCGGAGACGTTGCCGGTGCGCGGAGCCACGGAGTTGGTGGCGATCATGCCGGTGCCGGCGTCGCCCTCGGGCGGGCAGAGCGGGCAACCGGGCTCGAGGTCGCCGTCGACGTCGAGGAGCGCCGCACCCTCGGCAGTGAGGTGGCCGGCGCACTCGCCCGCGACCAGGACCTTGGGCAGCAGGTCCTCGACCTTCCAGCTCACGCCCTTGGAGGCGACGAGCTCGTCGAACTTGGCGATCATGGCCGCGTCGTAGTCGTGCGTCTCGGAGTCGATGGGGAACATGCCCGAGGCGTCGCCGATCGAGAGGACCTTCTCGCCCGTGAGGCGCCAGTGCGCGTAACCGGCGAGCGTGGTGAAGAAGTCGATGCTGGGGACGTGCTCCTCGCCGTTGAGGACGGCCTGGTAGATGTGGCTGACGCTCCAGCGCTCGGGCGTGTGGAACGCAAAGAGCTCGGAGAGCTCGTGGGCCGCCTGCGTGGTGGTGGTGTTGCGCCAGGTGCGGAACGGGACGAGCAGGTTGTCGTCGGCGTCGAAGGGCAGGTAGCCGTGCATCATGGCGGAGATGCCGAGGGCGCCCACGCGCTTGAGGGTGACGCCGTACTTCTCGGCGACGTCGGCCTTCATCGAGGCGTACGCCGCGGCGAGACCCGCGAAGATCTCCTCGTCGCTGTAGGTCCAGTAGCCGTCGACCAGGGAGTTCTCCCAGTCGAAGGCGCCGATGGCGATCGGCTCGTTGTCGGAGCCCACGAGCACCGCCTTGATGCGCGTGGAGCCGTACTCGATGCCCAGCGCCGTGTTGCCGGACTCGATATCGGCGATGATCTGGTCTTTGGTCATGTTCGTCTGCCTCTCTCTGCAGAAGAGTGGCCGCGCCCGCAAGCGGGACGCGGCCGGTTTAGGTTCTCACGCGCATGTGCGCGCTCTCACGCCGCGCCCGCTCCTAGCGGTAGTAGACCTCGCCGAGCTTGAGGTCGCGCTTGAAGTCGCGAATGTTGGTGTTGGCGTCGATGACCACGCTCTCGATGCCCATGGCGTCGGCCCAGTCGATCATCTGGTCCGCAGTGAGGTCGTAGGAGAACGCGGTGTGGTGCGCGCCGCCCGCGTAGATCCAGGCCTCGGTGCCCACCTTGAGGTTGGGACGCGGGGTCCAGAACACGGTGCCGGTCGGGAGCATCGGCATCGGCTTCTCGACCTTCTTGCAGTCCACGTCCTGGATGATCAGGCGGAAGCGGTTGCCCAGGTCGATGAGGGAGGTGGCGATGGCGGGGCCGGTCTTGGCGGTGAAGATCAGGCGGGCCGGGTCCTCACGGTCGCCCATCGAGAGCGGCGTGGCGCGAATGGCGATCTTGCCCTCGGCGACGGAGGGGTCGACCTCGGACATGTGGGACTCGAGGATGCCGTCCTTGCCCGGGACCAGGTTGTAGGTGTAGTCCTCCATGAGCGCGGAGCCCTTGGCGTTGGGGTCGCCGGCGGTCATGACCTTCATCAGGCGCACCATGGCCGGAGTCTTCCAGTCGCCCTCGGGGCCAAAGCCGTAGCCCTTCTGCATGAGGCGCTGGATGGCCAGCGACGGCAGCTGCTTGAGGCCGCCGAGGTCGCCGAAGTGGTCGGAGAAGGCGTTGTAGTTGTGCTCCACGAGGAAGCGCTCGATGCCGATCTCCTGGGCGGCCTGGACCTCGACGTGGCGACGGAACTCCTCGGGATCGCGGCCGTCGAGCACGAGCTCGTAGGTGTCGTAGTACTCGTCGGTGAGGGCCTTGACCTCGTCCGGGGTGACAGCGTCAACGTAGGGGACGAGCTCGTTGACCGGCCAGGCGTCGACGGTCCAGCCAAAGACCTGCTGGGCCTCGATCTTGTCGCCGTCGGTGACCGCGACGTTGCGCATCGTGTCGGCGAAGCGGCAGACGCGGATGTTGCGGGTCTCGTTGATGCCCACGGCGACGCGCATCCACTGGCCCAGCTCGGCGAGAACGGCCTCGTCCTTCCAGTAACCAAAGACGACCTTGTGCTCCCAGCGCATGCGGGCGAAGATGTGCCCGAGCTCGCGCTCACCGTGAGCAGCCTGGTTCTCGTTCATGAAGTCCATGTCGATGGTGTCGTACGGGATCTCCTCGTTGTACTGCGTCGCGAACTGGCACAGCGGCTTGCGGAGGTCGCGCAGGCCGGCGATGTAGTTCTTGGACGGGGAGAAGGTGTGCGCCCAGGTGATGATGCCGGCGCACTCAGGATCCATGTTGGCCTCGTTGAAGGTGGCCTGGATCACGTCGGCGGTCAGCAGGTTGGGCTTGAGGACGACCTCAAAGGGGACCTTGTCGGAGGCGTTGAGCGCCGCGACGACCTCGGCGGAGTGCTCGGCGACGTGCTTGAGCACCTCGTCACCGTAGAGGTCCTGGGTGCAGGGGCAGAAATAGAACTTGTACTTCTTGATCTCGAGCATATTTCCTCACTCCTTACCTTGTGGCTCTTCTCAGAGTGCGGCGGGACGCCGTTGGCGGCCCGCCCCTTTTGAGGGTACCCACGGGCGCGGGGGCCGAAACCGGCCCCCGCAACGGGGACTACTTGATGACCTGGTTCGCAGCGCGCTCGGAGAAGACCGCCACCATGATGACGAACACGACGCCGAGGATGAGCTGCTGGATCTCGGTGGTGAAGCCGAGCATGACCAGGCCGCGCTGAAGCACGAGATAGGACAGGACGCCGGTCACGACGCTCGAGAAGCGGGAGCGCGCGCCGCCGTTGATGGGCATGCCGCCGAGAACCAGGGCGATGAGGATCTGGGTCTCGAGCATGTTGCCGGAGGACGAGGTGACCGAGCCGACGCGGATGGCGTTGATCAGCGCGGCGAAGCCGGTGATGGCGCCCGCGACCACGTAGATGATGATCTTGGTGCGCTGGACGTTGATGCCGGCGAAGCGGGCGCCGCTCTCGGAGGCACCGATCGCCTTGAGGTTGGAGCCGAGCGCGGTGAAGTGAAGCACCAGATACGCGATGACGAGCACGACCACGACGATGCCGACGAGCAGCGGCGTGTTGGTGGCGAGCGAGGTCAGCGTGGTGGAGGCCATGACCGGGCTGGAGGTGGTGATGTAGGCGATGATGCCGCGGAGCAGGAACATCATGCACATCGTGACCACGAACGACTGGATCTGGCCCTTCACGTGGAACACGGCGTTGATCAGGCCGATGAGGGCACCCGTTGCCATGCCGCCCAGAATGGCGACGAACGGGTTGAACTGCGAGAGATAGCAGACCACGGCGCAGGACAGACCCATCATCGAGCCCTGGGAGAAGTCCAGGCAGCCCATGGACATGATCATGTAGACGCCGACGGTGGCAATCATGAGCGTGAAGCCGCCCGAGATGATCAGCGTGATGTTGCGCGGGGTGATCAGCTGTCCTCGCGTCAGGATGGCGAAGATCGCCACAATCGCAACGAAGCTGATGATGGGCAACAGGCTCTTGATCTGGTGCCAGTCGAACTTCTTCTCCTGGACCTCGGCCGCAGCCTTCGTATTAGTAGAAGCCATCTGTTTCGCCTCCTTAAATCATCTTCGCGATGATGTCCTGCTCGGTAAGATCGGGGCTGCGGAACAGCTGGCCGTTGATCTTGCCGTCCTTCATGACCAGGATGCGGTCGCACATACCGATGAGCTCCATGATCTCCTCGGAGATGATGAGGATCGCCTTGCCCTGGTTGCGCATCTCAGCCAGAAGCTGGTAGATGTCGGCCTTGACGCCGATGTCGATGCCGCGCGTCGGGGAGTCGAGCAGCAGGATGTTGGACTGCTTGCCGAGCCAGCGGGCGAGAACGACCTTCTGCTTGTTGCCGCCGGAGAGCGCGGAGACATACTGGTCGACGCCGACCATCTTGGTGGACATGATGTCCGCGTACTTCTTGGCGAAGGCCTTGAGGTCCTTCTGCTTGAGGACGAACCCCATGTCGCGCATCGAGGGCAGTGTGATGTTGTCCTGGATGGTGTCGTTGATGAGGAGGCTCTCGTTGTCACGGTCCTTGGACGCGTAGGCGATGGAGTGGTTGATGGCCTCGTTGATCGAGTTGATCAGAGTGCCGTCACCCAGCTCTACCGTGCCTGTACGGTCGTAGGAGGCGCCGAACAGGGCCTTGCCAACCTCGTGCATGCCGCACTCGGACAGGCCGCCGATGCCCAGGATCTCGCCCTTGTGGAGCTGGAGCGAGACGTCGTTGAGCGAGCCGGGGACCGAGACGTTGTTCATCATGATCGCGATCTCGCCCTGGTGCTCGGTGGCGTAGTTGGGGTAGTCGGTGCGGTAGTAGTTGTCGCCCATCTCGCGGCCGACCATGAGGGTCTTCAGCTTGTCCTCGTCCACGTCCGCGGCGTTGATGGTGGTGATGTAGTCACCGTCGCGCAGGATGGAGATGCGGTCGGACATGCGCAGGACCTCGGCCATGTCGTGCGAGATGAAGATCACGCAGTGACCCTTGGCGCGGACGTCGCGCATGACCTCGAAGAGCTTCTCGCGACCGTCCTGGGATAGGGCCGTGGTGGTCTCGTCGACGACCAGGATCTTGGGGTCGAACCACGTGGACTTGAGGATCTCGATGATCTTGCGCTCCTCGAAGTTGTAGTTCTCGATCGGAGCGGTGGCGCGGATCTTCGAGAGGCCAAAGCCGTCGAGCAGCTCCTGGGCCTTCTTGTTCATGGCGGCGGTGTTCTTGATGCCGTACTTCATGAAGCGGTCCTCGTCGCCCAGGAAGAGGTTCTCGGCGACGGTGAGGCCGTTCAGGGTGCCGAGCTCCTGCACGATGACGGCGACGCCGTGGTGGTTGCCGTCGACCTGGTTCTTCGGGGCGATCTGCTCACCGTCGAGGGTGAAGGTGCCGCCGCCGATGGGCAGGATGCCCGTCAGCATGTTGGTGAACGTGGACTTGCCGGAGCCGTTCTCGCCGATCAGGGCGTGAATCTCGCCGGCGTAGAAGTCGAGGGACACCTCTTTGACGGCGTGCGTGGGTCCAAACTTCTTGTCGATCTTCTCTGCGTGAAGCAGGAGCTTGTTGTCTGCCATGGTGTATCCCTCCTTTACTTGACGACAGCGCCCTTGACGCGCTTGACGGTCAGGGTAACGACGGCGAGCAGCGTGGCGCCCGTGACGACGTTGTTGATGGTGGTGGGCATGCCGAGCGCGACGAAGCCGGCGAACAGCATCGAGATGATGAGCTCACCGATGACGATGGCGACGACGGGGTGCCCGTACTTCTTGAACGCAAGGCCAAAGAACGCACCCATGAGCGGGGTGAAGTTCAGCGACTGGGAGAGCATGCCGGTCATCGGCGTCTGGGCGGTGCCGTAGCTGATGTAGAGGACGGCCATGATGCCCACGAAGCCCGCGCAGAGGATGAACGCGATGAACTTGTACTTGTCGACGTTCACGCCCATGTTCTTGGCGGTGAGCTCGTTGGTGCCGATGGCGTTGATGTAGGTGCCGACCTTGGTGTACTTGAGGATGAAGCCGCAGATGAAGAATGCGATGAGCGCCAGGATGACGTTCCAGGGGTAGGCGCCGAACATGTTGTACTGGGCGTCGAGACGCGTGCCGGCCCAGTTGGCAGCAAAGACGCTGAAGCTCTCATAGATGAGCGACAGGCCTACGGTGACGATCAGCGACGGAATGCGCAGGACCGTGTAGGCTAGGCCGTTAAAGAAACCGAGGAGGATGCCGCAGAGAATCGGGGCGACAACCAGGCCGGCGATGCCGAACATCTGGCTGCAGCCGATGGCCAGCAGGCAGGACAGGACGAGGACCGAGCCGATGGAGAAGTCCCAGAGGCCCTGGGTCACGATGAAGTACATGCCGCAGCCGCCGACGGCATAGATGAGCGCGCTCTGCAGATAGGTCAGGATCTGCTCGGGCGAGCCGAACGTCTCGGGCCGCAGCACCTTGAAGATGGCCCAGCAAAGAACCGTGAGAACGACGAGGAAGCCCACGCCGAACCACTGGCTCTGCTGGAGTTTCTTGATTGCGTCCATACACCTCTCCTTCCAATTGGTGATGGAACCTGAAAATGGGGGCAAGTCCAATCCTGCGAACTTGCCCCCACACCAGGACAGTGGAACGAGTGCTATGCGCCGTGGCGCTGCATAACGTCGTCGATGGACAGCGAGGTCGCGGCGGCGTTGAGGTCATCGAAGCTCAGCTCGGCGAGCTCGGCGATCTCCTCGTCGTTGTACGGGTCGTCCTCGACGAAGTACTTCTCGTAGTTCTCGTACTCGGCCACGGAGGACACGAAGACGTACGGGAACTGGATGTCCTTGCCGAAGTCGCCCTGCTCGGGAACGAAGCCCTCCTTCTGACGGATGGCGTTGTAGACGAGAAGGAGCGCGTAGAGCGGGTCGCAGAAGTGGCCGCCGGACTCAGCATACATGCCGCCGGTCTCGAGCTGCTCCTTGAGGTCCTCGAGGAAGTCGGTGGAGGCGACGCGGATGGTGCCGGTGAGGCCCATGTTGGCGAGCTGGCCGATAGAGCCCACGAGCGGGTCGCCGCCGCCGCCGGCGACGATAAGGGCGTCCATGTCGGGATAGTTGTTGACGAACTGCTGGGTGACCTTGGCGCCCTCGGAGGAGGAGGTGTTGGCGTAGACCGGGTCGGTCATGCTCACGGGGTCATCGGGGTGAGCGTCGTTCCAGGCCTTGACGCCGTTCTGATAGCCGGTCCAGCGCTGCTGGAACGTGGCGTCGCCGACGGTCCAACCCTCGAGGCAGATGTTGCGGGCGCCCTTCTGGATGCCCTCGAAGGCGTCGGGGTTGTCCATGGTGAGCAGCTCGATGAGCTTCTCGCCGTTGCCAACCTCGTCCTCGTGGACGGCGCCGACGTAGTACTGGGAGTTCTGCGCGGTGGCGTAGACCTCGGGGCTGTTCTCCTCGTTGATGATGCGATAGAACTGGGCGAGGTAGACCTGGTTCTGGTCGCAGGTGGAGATGCAGGCCTGCATCTCGGAGTCAGCGGAGTTGCAGACGATGATGCCCTGGCAGCCGGCGGCGCAGAGGGTCTCGATGGAGGCCGTGACCTGCTCGGAGACGTGGCCCTGGTCGACGTAGGAGAGCTCGACGCCGAGGATGCCGGCGGCCTTGTCGAGGATGGCCTTGGAGAGCGAGCCGAGAGCGTCCGTGGAGCTCCAGATGGAGACGCCGATCTTGATGTTCTCGCCGGAGCCGCCACCCTCGCCGCCGCCAGTGCCGCCGTCGTCGCAGCCCGCGAGCGCGAGAGCGCCGGAGGAGGCACCCATCAGACCGGCGTACTTCAGGAAGTTCCTTCTTGAGATACCCTTCATTGTCCCTTTCCCTTCTTTCCGACTACCGTTCTAAAACACTAAGTAAACGTTTATGTCCGTTTACTTACTTGCCGCCTCTGTCTGGTAGGTAATCACGCGTCGAGAAACACTCCCTCTCCGCCCTGGCGCCGTTGTGCCCAAACGCCATACCAACCAGGAAGCGTGCGAGTGGTCAGTGGTCACTACCAGCTATTGTTCAAACACCAGGTGAACCACTGACCGCCTCTTTGTCGCTTCTGTTTTAAGTTTTTACTCTTCAGGAACTTACGGACGCCTTACGTAACCTGTGAGCGGTACTGTTCGGACCGTAAGCGTATCCAATGCGCTTTTATTTAGACGAATGTATCGTTCAGTTTATCTCTTTGTTTAGAAACGTTTAGACGTTCTTCTCGCCCCTCCCCCTCTTCCTCAGACCACCAAGGCACAAAGAAGCCCCGCCTCCCGGAGGGAGACGGGGCGAGGAGGGAAGGGTCATCACTGACCGGTCCTTGGGGACCTACGGTCACTCCACTTGCTTCTTGCGTGCCAGAACGATGCTCTGGATGACGAGGAACAGGCAGATCATCGCGGCGACGGTGATCTTGGCCCACCATGCGTCGGAGAAGCCGGCGGAGGAGACGATGTTCTGGATGGTACCCAGGGACAGGACGCCGAAGAACGTGCCGATGATGTTGCCCACGCCGCCGGAGAGCATCGTGCCGCCGATGATGGACGCCGCGATGGCGTTCATCTCCATGCCGTCCGCGTTGGTGACGGCGCCGGAGGCGGAGTGCATGATGTAGACGTAGCCAGCGATGCCGGCGAGCACGCCGCTGATCAGGTGCGCGAGGAACAGCGAGCGCTTGGTGTTGATGCCGAGCATGAGGGCGCTCTGGCGGTTGCCGCCGAGGGCGTAGAAGCTGCGGCCCAGGCTCGTCCAGCGCAGCATCACGAAGGCCAGGACCACGAGGACGAGCGCCACGGCGACGCCAATCTCCATGTAGGCCGGGGTGAAGTTGCCGGAGTTGTTGATCGACCCCAGGAACGGAATCGTGATGCGGGTGTCCTTGAGGGCGAGGAACGCGGCGTTCTCCACGTTGAAGGGCTCGGCGTGGATGATCGTGGTCAGGCCGCGGGCGAAGAACATGCCGGCGAGCGTGACGATGAACGGCTGAATCTCCAGATACGCCACCAGGAAGCCCTGGACCACGCCAAACGCTAGGCCGATGCCGAGCGAGATGAGCAGCGCGGTCATGGGGTCGCCGCCCATGTAGTCAAGGTTCACGGCACAGCACATGGTGACGAGTCCGACGACGCCGCCGACGGAGATGTCGATGCTGCCGCAGATCATGACGATGGAGAGGCCGATGGCCGTGATGATGAGCGACGCGTTGGTGTTGAGGATGTTGAAGAACGTCTGCCACCTCAGGAAGCCGCGGCCGAGGCCGAACATGGCGAAGAGGTACATGGCGGCGAAGACGACGATCGTGATGGTAAGCAGGAGGTTAGTGTCCGTGATGCTGCGCTTACCGACAGCCTTCTTGAGCTCTGCCATCTTACTTTGCCACCTCCACTTCGGTCTGCTTGGGGCTACGGAACTTCTTCCAGAGCGCGGAGAGCTTGTTGCGCACGATCGGCGCGCTCAGTACCACGAGCAGGATGACGACGACGGCCTTGTACGCCGGAAGGGCAGCGGAGGCGACGTTAAACTTGTAGAGCGTGGTGGTGAGGAACTGGATGACGTAAGCGCCGAGGATGGAGGAGCCCATGTTGAACTTGCCGCCGGAGAGCGCGTTGCCGCCCAGGGCGACGGCGAGGATGGCGTCCATCTCGATGTCGGCGGCGATCGTCTGGTAGTTGATCGTGGAGATGCGGCTCACCTTGATGAGGGCGGCAACGGCCACGCACACACCGAGGATGACGAAGGTCAGCCACTTGATGAACGTGGGGTTAAGGCCGTTCAGGCGAGCGGCGCGCTCGTTGATGCCCACGGACTGGACGTAGAGGCCCAGGCTCGTGAACTTGAGCACGAGGAAGATGACCACGATACAGGCGGCGGCGATGAAGACCGGCGTCGGGATGGGAATGCCGGGGATGAATCCGCCGAAGACGCCAAAGCCAGAGTTCGTGGGGATGATCGGCAGCGCGTTGTTGTTGATCCAGGCGGCGATGGAACGACCGGCCGTGTAGAGAATCAGCGTGGCGACCATCGGCTGGACCTTGAAGACCGCGACCATGACGCCGTTGAAGGCACCACAGAGCATGGCGACGAGCACGCCGACGAGGAAGGCGATGATGAACGGGGTCGTGATGGCCTCGGGGCGCATGTTGCCACCGCAGAGCACGGCAAGCATCGCGGAGCCGGCGACGGCGATCGTCGCGCCGACGGAGATGTCCTGGCCGCCCGTAGCAGCCGTGACCAGCGTCATGCCTATGGCCAGAATCGCGAGCTCGGAGCCGTTGTTGAGAATGGAAATCAGCTGGCCCGAGAGGACCGGGTTGCCCGTGCTGTCCTGACCCATGGAAATGGCGAAGAACGACGGGTCGGCAATGAGGTTGAACACAACCAGCGCGAGAAGCGCCGCGATCGGGATGATCATCTGGCTGTGAAGGAGCTTCTTGAAGAAGTTATCGTCCTGGTTCTTCTCGATCGTCACTTTGCCTCACCTCCCGCAATGGTGCTCATGATCTTGTTCTGGTTGAGGTCGGAGCCCGTGAGCTCGCCGACAACGTGACGGTCGCGCATGACGACGAGGCGCGAGCAGGTGCGGATCATCTCGTCGAGCTCGGAGGAGATGAACGTGACGCTCATACCCTCGGAGGCGAGCTGGAGCACCAGCTTCTGGATGTCGACCTTGGTACCGATGTCGATGCCGCGCGTGGGCTCGTCGAGGATCAGGTAGTCCGGGTGCGTGAAGAGCCAGCGCGCGAGGATGACCTTCTGCTGGTTGCCGCCCGAGAGCGACGCAATCGGCGTGTCGGCGGAGGCCGTCTTGATGTCGAGGAGCTTGATGTACTCGTCGGCGATCTTGTAGGTCTCGGCCTTGGAGAACGGCTTCATGAAGCCGCGGAGCACCTGGGCGGCGAGGATGATGTTCTCGCGCACCGAGAGGTCGCCGATGATGCCGTCGCCCTTGCGGTCCTCGGGCAGGTAGGCAATGCCGTTCTTCATGGCGTCGAGCGGCTTGGCGATCTTGGTGTCCTTGCCGGACTTCTTGACCTTGCCGCCGGTGACGTGGTCGGCACCAAAGATGGCGCGCACGCACTCGGAACGGCCGGAGCCGAGAAGACCCGTGAAGCCCGTGACCTCACCCTTCTTGATGTGGAAGTCGAAGGGGTAGACAGCCGCGTTGCTCTTGAGGCCCTCGGCCTCGTAGACGAGCTCCTCGGCGTCGTCGCCGGAGTAGGTGGTGTAGTCGCCCTTGATGTCGGCCATGTCATCCATCTGCTTGCCCAGCATGGCGGCGACGAGGTCGACGCGCGGCATCTTCTCGATCTCGTACTCGCCGACGAGCTGGCCGTCGCGCATGACGGTGATGCGGTCGCAGATCTCATAGACCTGGTCGAGGAAGTGCGTGACGAAGATGATGCCGACGCCACGGTCCTTGAGCTGGCGCATCATGCCGAAGAGCTTCTCGACCTCGGACTCGTCGAGCGACGAGGTGGGCTCGTCGAGGATGAGGACCTTGCAGTCCATGTCCACCGCGCGGGCGATGGCCACCATCTGCTGCATGGCGATCGAGCAGCTGCCGAGCTGCTGCTTTGCGCTCACCGGAATGCCGAGGTTCTGGAGGATGGCGTCCGCGTCGGCGTACATCTTCCGCCAGTTCTCGGTCTTCTTGTGGCCACGACCGATGTACATGTTCTCCGCCACCGTGAGGTTGGGGCAGAGCGTGATCTCCTGATATACCGTGGCGATGCCCAGGTCCTGGGCGTCCTGCGGCGAGCGGATGGAGACGGCGCCGTCGTTACCCTGGAGGTAGATGTCTCCGCCGTCCTTCTCGTAAACGCCGGTCAGAACCTTGATGAGCGTGGACTTGCCCGCGCCGTTCTCGCCCATGAGGGCGTGGACCTCGCCGGGGCGAAGCGTGAAGTCGACGTTCTGCAGGGCCTTCACGCCAGGGAAGTACTTGCAGATGCCGCGCATCTCAACAAGATGGTTCTCGTTCACCGGTAGTTCACCTCCTTGTCAATGGAGAGGGGCACGGCACCGACGTTCTTGTCAGTTGCGCCGTGCCCCTCCGAGCGATCATTCAGCCATGAGGCTATCGACTGGGCCTAGATGCCGTTCTCGTCGATGTACTCCTGCGTGACGGTGTCGCAGTCGGCGTAGCCCTCCTCCATGATGACGGTCTTCTCGGTAACCTCGCCACCGGACTCGAGGGTGTTGATGATGTCGAGGATCGTGGAAGCCTGGTAGGGGTTGCACTGACCGTCGTAGTTCCAGCGACCGGCCATGACCTCCTCGAGGGCCCAGGTGTTGTGGTCGAAGCCCATGATAATGACGTCGCCGTCCTTGCCGTGGGTGATGCCAGCGGCGTCGAGAGCGGCCACGGCGCCCTTGGCCATGTCGTCGTTCTCGGCGTAGATGACGTTGAAGGACTGGCCGGAGTCGATCACGGACTGGGTGATCTGCTGGGCGGTCTCGGCGTTCCAGTCAGCGGTCTGCTGGACGACGAGGTTCCAGCCGTTGGCCTCGACGGCCTTGTCGAGCGCGCCGGTGCGGCCGACCTGGGCGGCGGAGCCCATGACGCCCTGGATGTGGATGATGTTGTACTCGGGCAGAGCCTGGTCGGTCAGCCAGTCAACAGCGGTCTGGCCCTCGGCGTCCATGTCGGAGACGACGGCGGCCACGTAGAGGCTCTCGTCGGCGTCGACGACGCGGTCGAACAGGATCGTCTGGGTGCCGGCGTCCAGGGCGTCCTGGAGCGGGGTGTCCCAGCCAGCGGTGTCGGCGGCGGAGACGAGCAGGTACTTCACGCCGTTCTGGATGAACTGCTGCGCGGAGGCGATCTGCTCCTCGTTCTTCATGCTGTAGGCGAACTCGGCGGCGAAGCCGTTCTCCTCAGTGAAGGTCTCCTTCATGTCCTTGTCGTTGGCGGTACGGTAGCCGGACTCGTTCGGGTCGTTGTTGATGATGCCGACGGAGATGAGCTCGCCGGAATCGGAGCTGCCGCCGCCGTCGGTCGCGGCACCGCCGCCACCGCCGCAGCCGACGAGAGCGAGCGTGCCACCGGCGAGACCGACGCCCTTCAGAAAGTTCCTTCTCGAGATCATGTCCCTTTCCCCTTCCTGTAACGCACTACATACCTGTCTTGCGACAGCTAACGGACCATAAGTAAACAATGGAGTCATGTTTACTTAGTAGCTGAACTCAAGGCGCTTGTTTTGGTCTGGGACCTGAGCGCCCTCTGTGCCGCCACACGTACGATTACCTTGCTGTTTGAACCAACATGAGCTAACAGGTATCAAACTGGTATTTACCTAGATGCCTAAGCACATCCAGATACGGCACAGTTTTTCCGTATGCGAGTTGTCACTGGTCTAGTTTTACGCCTTGCTTACAGGCGCGCCGTTCCCTACTCCGCCGAGCGGTTCGTTATCTCCTGTAAGCGGACTGTTTAGTAATTGTTTACGTACTTTTCAACGATTCTTTGAGAGAATGTTTAGATATGTTTAGACGTTAGCCCTCTGGTTTGCCTTCCAGAGACTCCAGAGCCCTCGCAGGGTGAGCGACTCGTCTACCTGCGTCTCATGCCGAAGGAGCGGCCTCAGCGCCGGGGCCCCCTCGCCCGTCAGGATGACCGGGGCATCGATGTCCGTCTCGGCCGCAATCGCGTCCAGCAGACCGTCGATGCGCGCGACCTCACCGAGCACCACGCCCGACTCCATCGCCGCACGTGTGCTGCGCCCCACGACGGAAGCGGGTGCCCGGAGCTCTATCTGGGGAAGCCGTGCGGCGGCCTCGCTGAGGGACCGGGCCCCAAGGGCGATTCCGGGGGCGATGATCCCACCCGCGAACGCACCGGCCTCATCCACGACTTCGAAATTGGTAGTCGTTCCCAGATCGACCACGACGACGGGAGCGCCGTAGCTCTCCCGAGCGGCAACCACGTCCGCCACGCGATCGGCACCGATCTCCGAGGGGTCGTCATAGCGCATGCGCACGCCGGTCCTGAGGCCGGGACCCACCACGAGCGGCCGCGTATCGCAGGCGCGCGCGAGCGCCTCGCGCCAGACGTCGGAGAGCGTGGGCACCACGCAGCCGAGAATGGCGCCCCCGAGCGCCTGGACCCCGATCGTGCGGAGAATGTCAACGAGCCTGAGCCACGCCTCGTCGGCTGTAAGGTGCACCGGCGTCGTGAGCTTCCAGTCCCCCGCGAGGCCCTTGTCGTCAAAGAGGCCGAGCCTCGTCACCGTGTTGCCAACGTCGACGGCAAGCACGCTCTTCTCGGCAACGCTTCCCATGGGACCCCCGAAACTCGTCTGCCTTTTCTCGCGTTCTCTATATACTGTATCAGTCCATGCCGTAACCCGACTCCCCGCCAAGGGGGAGCGGATATACGAAGGAGCACATATGAGCGAGCAGGGCTCTCGCGCCACCTGGCGCGGGCAGCTGAGCCCCGTGGGCATTGCCATCGGGTGCCTTGGCTGCGTCATCATCACGGCGTCTTCGGTCTACACCGCCCTCAAGATGGGCGCGCTGCCGTGGCCAACCATCTTCACTTCCATCGTCGCGCTGTTCTTGCTGCGGGCCTTTGGGCACCGCAGCCTCAACGAGGCCAACGTCACGCAGATCGTGATGTCGGCCGGCTCCATGGTGGCCGGCGGCCTTGCCTTCACCATCCCCGGAATCTGGATGCTCGGCCTCGCTGACGAGGTGAGCTGGGTTGAGATGCTCGTCGTGGCACTCTCCGGCACGCTGCTGGGCCTCGTGTGCACCGCAGCGATCCGCAGGCGCTTCGTGGACGAGTCCGACCTGGAGTACCCCATCGGAACCGCCGCGGCCGAGACCCTCATGGCCACCAAGACCGGCGGCGTCACGGGCAGGCGGCTCTTTGGCTCCATGGGTCTCGCGGGCCTCTGGTGCGTCGCGCGCGACGCGCTGGGCTGGATGCCCTCGCTCGTGGCGCAGCTGCCCATCCCTGGCGTGAGCTTTGCCATCTACAACTCCCCGCAGATGCTCTCCGTGGGCTTTCTCGTGGGCGGCTTTGCCGTGGCGTTCTGGTTCCTGGGCGCGCTCGTGGGCAACTTCGGCATCATCGTGGGCGGGAGCGCCGCGGGTCTCTGGGACGTGGCCACGGCCCAGGGCATCGTCTCCAGCCTGGGCATGGGCCTCATGATGGGATCTGGCATCGGCGTCGTCCTGAAGGACATCCTGCCGCACGCGGCACACGTGCTGCGCGGCAGGCGCTCTGCCGGTGAGGTGGCGGCGAGCTCCGGCTGGAGCCGCCTCGAGCGCGGCACGCTCGCCCTCATGGTTGCTGCCGCGGCACTGCTCGTGTGCATCGGGCTGGGCCCGGGGCCGATCGTGGCGGTGGTCGTGGTGCTTCTCGCCTTTGTGACCACGATCATGAGCGCGCAGTCCGTGGGCCAGACCGGCATCGACCCCATGGAGATCTTCGGTCTGATCGTGCTTCTCGCCGTGGCGGCGTTCTCCAGCGCAAGCCAGGTGCAGCTCTTCTACGTTGCCGGCGTTGTGGCCGTGGCGTGCGGCCTTGCCGGCGACGTCATGAGCGACTTCAAGACCGGCGCCATCATCGGCACGAGCCCGCGCGCCATGTGGATGGGCCAGGCGATTGGCGCGCTGCTGGGCACCGTCGTCGCCGTGGCCGTACTGGTCACGCTGTTCTCCGCCTACGGGCCGGGCGCCTTTGGGTCCGGGCAGATGTTTGTCTCCGCACAGGCGAGCGTGGTGGCAACGATGGTCTCCGGCATCCCGAGCGTGCCGGGCTTTGTGATCGGGCTTCTGGGCGGCATCGCGCTCTACTGGGCGGGGCTGCCGGCGATGATGTTTGGCCTGGGCGTCTACCTGCCGTTCTACATGTCGCTCACCGCCACGCTCGGCGCGGTCGTGCGATGGGTCTACGAGCGCGTCTGCAGGGCGCGCGGCGTTGCCGATTCCGAGGAGAAAGGCGTGGTCGCGGCGTCCGGCGTGCTCGGCGGCGAGTCGATCGTGGGCGTAGTGATTGCGCTGGCGAGCGTGGTAAGCGGACTTGCGGCGTAGAGCCCCGGCTCACGCATAACGACGTGCCATCGCGACGGTCTCGTCGAGATACCAGCCCCCGAAGAGGACGCAGTGCAGGAGCAGCGGGGCCAGCTGGTGCAGGCCAACGCGCTCGCGCCAGCCGTCCGCGAGCGGGGAGGCCTCGTCATAACCGCGAAGCACCTCGTCGAGGAAGGGATAGCCAAAGAGCGCGAGCATGGCGAGGTCCGTCTCCGCATGCCCGCCGTAGGCCATCGGGTCGATGAGGGCGCCGCCGGTGGGCGACGCGGGGTCCGCGTCCCAGAGCACGTTGCCCGCCCAGAGGTCGCCATGAAGGCGAGCGCAGGGGGCGCCGGCGTCCCGCACGAGCCGCGGCTGCGGGGCGTCAAACTCCCCTGCCGCGAGGCGTGATGCCACGCGATCGAAGATTGCCAGCTCGGATGGACCAAAGTCGCCCCGATCAACGAGTGTGCGCACGTAGTTCATGATACGGTGCTCCGCAAAGAAGGCGCCCCAGCTCGCCGGAGCCTCCTCTCGTGCGACGTAAGGCGTTTTGGCACGACCGCACCAGGGACTCCCGGACCAACCGTCCGGGGCACATCCATACCAGCGCCCGCCTGCGGCATGCGTGCGTGCCAGCGCGGCGCCAATGCGCCGCGCGGCCGCGGCGGACGGCGCGCCCGTGGCCACGCGTTCCTCCACAAGCTCGTCCTCGGTGACGCTTAGCACGCGCACCACGCGAATGCCACCCGCCGGCTCCGCCTCGGCGAGCCAGCGCAGCGCCGCCGCCTCACCGGGAAGGTTGTCCCCATACCCGGCTGTCTTCACGAACGTCTCTTCCACAGCGCCCCCCTGAATTGCAAAACTGCCACTCGTGATGAATGATGCCAGTTCCAGTTGCAAAAGCGCGCTTCGTGATGAAGGATTTGACGCTCTCGTCGGTTCTTAGGTTGAACATTTATATTATCAACTGGGAAAACTTCCCAAGCAAAGAACCACAGAGGCGCCCAGCGCCGAAGTAGCTTCATCACGAACGACGCTTTTGCAGACAGACTGACTGTCTTTCATCACGAGCGACAGATTTGCAGGCTTGGTGCCGACGCTCCCGTTGGCAGATAGAATGGGATCGCCCCCGCTTCTGAAAGGACGACCATGGCAGCCATCAACTACCAGACCGCACGCTTCGAGGCCTCGTACGGCACCGTCGCGCAGCTCCCTGCGTCCACCACCCCGGAGGTGGCCGTGGCGGGACGCTCCAACGTGGGCAAGTCCTCGCTGCTCAACAAGCTCTTTGGGCGCAAGGGTCTCGTAAAGGTCTCCGCGACGCCCGGGAAGACCGCCAACATCAACTTCTTCGAAGTGGACGGCATTCGCTTTGTTGACCTGCCTGGCTATGGCTTTGCCAAGGTCTCGCAGAAGGAGAAACAGCGCTGGGCAGACCTCATCTCGGGATACTTTGCCCAGGAGCGCAGCTTCAACCTGGTGATAGCCCTCGTGGACATCCGGCACGACGCGCAGAGACTGGACCACGAGATGGTCGCCTTCCTCAAGGAGAGCGAGCTACCCTTCGTGGTGGCGCTCACCAAGGCGGACAAGCTCGGGCGCTCCAAGCAGACGCAGCAGGCGGCCGCAATAGCGCGCCAGCTTGGAATTGACCGCGAGCAGGTGGTGATTACCTCATCGGAGACGGGCCAGGGTATTGACGAGCTGCGCCGTCACATCGCCGAGGCGTGTCTGTGAATTGAGGGCAGTCCCCCGATTCATGGACATGGCAGCACAGAAAAGTTAGCTATCATCGCATCGGGCCGTTCCCGCAGAACCTCGCGTTCTCTGGGCACGCCTCTTCTTTTTCAGTCCGGCGCACCACCCCCAATGGCGCGCCGGACGCCTCTCAGCTCATAATTCTGCCCAAGAAGCTCGTTCCGCTTTGCGGCATGGAAGCTCCAAAGTAATCCGCAACCGTAGCTCCCACGTCAGCGAGCGTGGGGCGCGTGCCTATGAAGCCCGGCGAGGTGCCTTCGTGAGCCACGAGAAGGGGAACGTACTCGCGAGTGTGATGAGGGTGGCCAATTGTCGGATCGTTTCCGTGGTCTGCCTGAACCACGAGCACGTCTTCGGGCGTTAGGGCCGAGCGAATACGTCCGATGAGACCGTCGGCGACAAGGAGCTTCTCGGCATATCCCCTCATGTTCTCGCGATGTCCCATGAGATCCGTCTCCTGCACGTTGGCACAGATGAAGCCGTCGCCAGGGGTTCTCACGAGCTCAAGCGTGCGCTCGAGCACCGCCCGCGTATCGACAATCGACTCCGACTCTCCAAAACGATTGGCGCAGACGTCCGCCACCTTGCCAAGCAGATGCACGTTGACGCCCCGCTCGCCCAGGATATAAGGGACCTGGACCCTCTCGTCCACACCGTACCCCATATGTATGCAGTGATAGTCGTTGTTGTAGACACCCGATGCGGGCGCGTTCACGCCAATGAAGCCGTCGCGCTCCTCCACCGCTGCGAGCAGGTCGTCCAGATGGACGCCCCGCCCACCAAAGGTGATGACCCGGGGCGTCTTGGCGATGTCACGCACAATGCGACCAATCCGGAGCTCCGTCTCAAAGTCGAGGTCATCCAATGCCGCCGTTACGTTGAAGGCCTGGCCCGGGTCGCACTCCACGTTGTCCGCCACCGTACACGCCTCGTTGACAATGACAAAGCGCAGCCCCGACCTCTCCGACGTGTAAAGGCGCGTAGAAAAGCCTGCGGCCCTGAGCGCCTGGTCAATCTCATCGACCGCCGACTGGATGGGCTCGGTCAGTGGTACGGGGGGACGGGTGCCCATAATTTCCTGGTGCCCGTAGAAGGTGTCCGCGCCCTGGTGAGCAAGCGCGCTGCGTCCCCAAACGGCTTGAGATGAAAAGGGAAGACCGGGAAACTCCCTGCCGACGGCATTCGCGAGCCCAAGCGACGCAAGGTTGGGCAGCGAGAGCCCGGGGATGCCCTCGAAAATGTGGGCACAGGTATTTGCCCCAAGGTCGTCCGGGCGCACCTCTGCGACATCGGGCATCTGCCCCACACCAAAGCCGTCTAGGACGATGACGACAAACTTTCCGGGCACGGCACTCCCTCCCCACGTCAGCGCAGGCGATGTCCCTGCGTATCGAAAACACCCTCCAGATGCGGTGTTCCCGCAGACAACCCGCTCACGACGGCAACCTCACTTCTAGTAACGAACATCTGGGCGCGGAAGCACATCAGCACGCCATCCCCCACGCGAGCAGAGTCGGAAAGCTCGAAGTGGTAGTCGATGCTCTCATCGGGCGGCGGCGTGACCCTCATGCGGCGTGACTCGTCAAGCGAGCTCCCCACTACGGCGTGAGCGAGATGTCCCCTTCGGTAGTACCCGCCCCCGTAGCAGTAAGACCTTCCGCCGAGGTTGTGACTTACCTCGCTCACGTACACGTAGGCGACGCGTTCCGCAGCCTCAGGCGTCATCGCATGATAGGGCGTGGTGCCCGTAAGTCCGTGACCTGGCTCCATATGCGTCGCGCCGAACGATGCGGCAAGCGGAATGGAGTGCGCGCATGTTGCCGAGGGCATGTTGAGTTGCAGATCGAAATACCCGCGCCTCTCGAGCATCGATGCGGCGGCACGAACCGTCTCGACATTGTGAAGCGCCGCAATGTCACCCCGCTCCTCCGAGAAGAGCAGGCACGGGAACGAGCAGACGCCCGCAACGCGCACGCCTTTGACCTTCTCCAGGGCATCGACCACCGTTCCTAGGTCATCGAGAAAAAAGCCGCCGTACTGACCCGGATAGAGCAGGTCGTCTCGCCCGATAACGCGGAGCATAATGGGCTGGACAAAGCCCTGTCTCTCCGCCTCCGCGCCGATTTGAGCCGCCTTTTCCAGCGAGTAGACCGTCATGATGTCCGGACGAGCCCCCAGTATCCGCCTGAGGACAGCCGTCGGCGTCTGGACAAGATGCCCCACGTTGCCAAGGGGGATGCCCTCCCCCTCCATGACAAGGGCCTCGCGATAATCCACGCAGACGACGCCGGCAAAGCCCATGCCGGCGAGCGTCGAGGCAACCAGTGGGTTTCTCCCCAGCTGCTTAAGCATGAAATAGAGCTTCACGCCATGATTCTCTGCCACCGAGAGCATCGTGGACGCGTTCTCAACGAGCGCATCGAGATCGATTACATAGGTATCCGGCAGAATCGTACCGTCCTGCTGCCAGGCGAGCGCAGCCTCGGCGAGAGGGCGGTTGGTCTGCAGCAGTCTTTCCAGAAACATGGATGCTCCTTGCCGCGGCTGCTACTTCGTCGCGCCACCCGCTCCGTAGACGACTTCGAGAAGCTCTCTCAGAATGCGAATGACCGTATCGGCGCCGGCGCGCATGACGTTGATCCGTATCATCCGCCGCTGCCAAGTGGGGTCCTTCTCACGGAACGTGGCGCTGATCCTATAGAACATGGGAACGAACTCGTATTTGCTCTCACAGCCCACCGGGTTTGGCGCGGCGCCGTAGGCGGGGGCAATCCGAAGCAGCTCGTCAGCAACGTCATCATCGAACTCGACGATGACCGCCTTGCTCTCTGCGTTGGCGACATAGGCACCCCGTACGTGAGGGAGCTCGCCGGAGCAAAGTCGGTCGGCCACCTCGTGGCACGTGGCGCCCGTGATGGACAGGGCAACCGGCGCGTAGATGAGCCCCCGCAGCGCGGACATTGCCTCATGCCCTTGAACCTGGGAGCCGCCCGAATACTGAAGCTCTCTCACGCGGTCCACGAAATCGCGCGCGCCAAGAACGACGCCGACCCCTTCCGGTCCCAAAACCTTGAAGCAGGAGAAGGTCGAGAGCGTGGCGCCAAGCTGGCAACCGATGGCCATGACCTTAGTCGCGGCATAGTTGTCATCCGTGACGATGGGAGTCTCCGGAAGCTGCTCCTGCAGCACCTCAATCACGTGTCCCAGGTCGTAGGAATCGTCAGGTTTCTGACGGGCATGCTGGATGAGCACGCCATCGATCTCTTTACGCCGCTCCAGGCAGACGCGCTCGAGCGCGGCATCGTCGTTGAAATCCGCCCGTATCGTCGTAACGCCCATGGTATCGAGCGTCACCTTGGTCGTGGGATAGATGGGGGCGTCATGCACCAGAATCGTCTGGCCTGGCCTCACCGTCGCGGCAATCGCCCAACGCAGCGCACCAGTACCTGCCCCACGGACCAGCACGGCATCCTCGGCATCAAAAGCCTCCGCAAAGACTCGCTCGACCCGCATGGTCTGCAGGGGGCGGTTGGTGCCGGGCCGGACGCCCAGATCACCCAGATCGATTGCCTCGTCGCCCGTAAAGTGACGCGTAGCCGCGTCTACCACCTTGAACTGAAGGGCACGAGCCTCTTCGAACGTCCTCGAGTAGAGCGGGTAGGTTCGCAGGCTTGCGCCCTGCCCTCCTTTTGCTCCCATCATGCCCTCTTTGCGAGCTCGGACATGATCACGGGCACAACCTGAGCCGTAAGCTGCGGGGTAAAGCCAAACGCGCGCGCTCCGGAGTCAAGCGCCGAGGCGACCTCCTGCACATCGGCGGAATCCAGCGTCTTGCACGCGTCGTATCCCAGAATCGCAATTGCCATGGCAAGCGCCCCGCCACCACCGGTCAGACAGGCGCCCAGATAGTAGTCCGCACGGCCCTGCTTGATGTCCATCGCCGCGCTCACATCATCCTTTACTTCGACGCTCAGCCCTTCAACGCCCGATGACTCGACGCACGCACGAATCTCCTCTTTTCCAAGCTGCCCGCCAATAACGACTCTCATCTCATCCTCCCGGGGACACAAGGGCGCCCGGGACACCGGGCGCCCCAACCTTCAAGGCTAGGCTGCGGGAACGTAGAGCCCCACAACCGCAAAGATGTTGATCAGGATGCCCACGGCGATGACGGCAATTGGGCCAACGGCCATACGCGTAATGGGCTTCTTGAAGTACTCGTTCATGACAAACAGGCCCGCCACGGTAAGGAATCCAAAGCCGGCAGCCATGCCCTCCGCCGCCGTCATGGAGCCGACGAGGATGGCAACCTCGAGGAGCTTGGTCATGGCGATACGGATGTTGTCAGCGGAGTTCCTGATTGCGGGCGCCTTGTCAAACGCCTTGGCCACAAACGTCAGCGACAGAGCCTCGGCAGACATCACGACGGCTCCCAGGATGGCAGCAATCAGGATGTTGGGCGCCAGAAGTCCGGCGACCGCAGTGAAGCCGATGCCGTCCGTGACGAACGTGCCGGTAGCGATAGAGGTAAGCCCCTTGAGCGGGATGAACGAGATGGCACGCGCCGTGGCGATGCTCACGGCGGAGTTCACGTTGCCGTCAGCAAGCGCCGTAAGGGACTGCGGACCCTCCATGAGAAGGTGGATATTGCAGGCGACGCCGTAGATGGCGCCCATGATGGCAATCCAGACGATGTTCTTGCGGATGTTCTTGACGCGATCAGCGAATATCTCCGCCATGTGCCCCTCGACCTCGGGCCGCTTCGCCGTGAACGCAAAGACGATGACGAGCAGAAGGCCGGCGAGAAGGGCGACGCCGTCAGCAATGTCGGCAAGCCCGCAGATGACGAGCGTCTGGCGAATGATCACCGTGAGAACAAGGGCAATCACGCCTCGCTGCCAGCCGTAATCCATCGTAATGACCACGCAGGGGAAGGCGATGAAGGCCGCGATGATCGGTCCGGAGATGTTCTGCCAGGCGTCAAAGACGTTGACGGGCAGGCTCTGCATGAACTCGACCAGCCCCTGCAGACCAACGAGAAGAACGATGCCGTAGAGACCACCGACCACAAAAGCCCCGATGGCGCCGAGCAGGCTCTCCTTGTCCTTCCACCAGGCGTCGATGTTCTTGGCGGGAAACACCGCGCCGATGATGTCGGTGCCCAGCCACAACGTGTGGACCAATATGATGGGCGACATCACCGAATACGGGAGACCAAATCCGATGACCAGGCCAAAGCTCAGGCCAAACGTGGTCGTGAAGAACTCGATTCTGGACATGCGACCCTCGCGGTACTCGGGTACCACGGGCCTCACCGCATCGTTAAAAACAGATATTCCTCGGTTGGCCAGAAGCGCGCCCATGGCGCCGGCCAAGAAGATGACTATGAAACGCAGCATGTTGCCTCACTTTCTCGCCCCCGTCCCATCGGTCGCCTTGTTGGCCCCCACGACCAGCGACCGAAGTACCGAGAACTCTTCTGGGTCACGCTCTTCTTTTCCTGCCCGCGCGCGGCTCTCCGGTCAGCTCGCCCCCTCTCCTCGCGCGTGGTCCTCCACGGACAAAAGCAAGCCGCCCACATGGACGAGCACGTAGCCTTGCTCGTCCTCGGACAGCGCGTTACTCATTCTCGAATCGATCAGCCGCTGGAGTCGGAGAGCCTCCGGATACACGGAGCTCTCGCGGACGTCCTCCATCGCCTCACTGGAAACAGGCTTCACCTGCTCGCCCAGCGAACGGCGGTGCAATGCCATGGCAACATGCGCAACAAGGGCCGCAAGTTGGGGGCTGTTCTCGTCCACGCCAGCCTCCTCCTTAAGGAGGCGCACGATTTCCTCAAGATCGTGCAGGCCAGAGTCGTCCACGACATCGGCCTCGCGCAACAGACGCATCCTCTCCCTAAGCTCGCCCACGGGTCACCCCCCTCAGTAGCGAACGGGGATGGACCCGTCCATGACCTGACTCTGGATGGACCTAACGTGCTCGGCGCTCACAAGCGTCCTGATTACCTGACGGGTCAGGGCGTCGCCCGAGCGGACCACGATGACCGCGCACGTGTTATCGATGTCCGCGCCCTTCTCGCCAAGCTCGCGCGTGGAAAGGTCCGGATAGCGCATGTGGACGTCGTCCTCGTTCCAGATGCCCGCATCGAGCTCGCCACGGCGCAGCATCTCAACAATGTGCGTGTACTGCACCGGCACGTACTCGACATCAAAGCCGGAAAAGCAGCGCTCCGTCAGAATCTTCTGGTCGACGGAGGAGCCATCGATGCCGACGCGGGCACCCGTCCAGTCCGTGCGGTCCGTGTCACGCGAGAAGAGCACGTGTCGGCCAACGTAGCTCGAGGGCCCACAGTCAAGCGCTGCTTCCACCTCAAACCCTCGCCGCACGTACTCCTGATAGGCAAGACGACTCATCACGCAGTAGTCGGTGGCCTCGTCAAGCAGCGTCTGCAGACGCCCCTCCGAGCCCCTCTGGAACGTGATGTACGCATGGACTCCGCCCTCATTGAGCAGCGTGAAGAGGCTCGTGGCGAGCCCTTCGTAACGAGTGGTGTAAGGAAGCGGCATAGCCCCAACGATGTGCGTCACGCCGCAGGCCCGCACGAGCGCAAGATAGTCGATGCCCACGAGCACCGTTCCGCTCTGGCCATGAGCCTCAAGACGTACGGCCTCGCTCTCCTTGAGGTTGGCCAGAGCTCGCTGGACGTAGCCTCTCGACGCACCGCAGGTGCGCTCGAGCTCGCTGACCGTGGGGATGCGTTCTCCGGGGGAAACGGAGCACAGGGCAAAGGCCACCCGCCGCGTAGCGAGGCCCTCCTTGTTTAGCATCTCCCGCATCGTGTCCCCGTTTCTGAATATACACTAATTTGTATATTTGTTCGATAGCTCTATCTTGACGGTTCTGTGGTCCTTTTCAAGGACGCGTCGTCACCGAGGCCGCCAACGGACGCAATTCGCCCGCGAGCGACCCCACGATGCCTGGAAATGTCTCCGTGCTACAGAACGCCGAGGTGCTCGAGCAGGACCTTGAGGCCGATCAGGATGAGCACGACGCCGCCCACGACACTCGCGGGCTTCTCGTAGCGTGCTCCAAAGAAGTGCCCCACCGCGACACCCACGAACGAGAGGGCGAACGTGGTAACGCCGATCAGCGAGACGGACGCCACGATGTCCACGTTGAGCGCGGCGAACGAGATGCCCGCGGCAAGCGCGTCAATCGAGGTCGCCACCGCAAGAATGAGAAACTCGCGCAGGTCGATGCCGCTCGTGTCCGCGCAGTCGCAGCCCTCGTCCTCCTCGTGGAACGCCTCCCAGAGCATCTTCCCGCCGATGAAGGCGAGCAGCACAAAGGCCACCCAATGGTCCACCGGGCCAATCAGCCACATGAACTGGCTGCCGAGCGCCCAACCGATAAGCGGCATGAGCGCCTGGAAGCCGCCAAAGAAGAGCGCGAGCACCGCCGCCGTGCGCAGGTTAAGCTGACGCATGCCCAGCCCACGGCAGATCGAGACGGCGAACGCGTCCATCGAAAGCCCCACGGCTATGAGCAGCAGCTCGACGATTCCCATGTCGTCCCCTCTCGCGACCACTCGCACGGGGACGCATGGTACCACAGTCCCTCTGTTACTACCCTGAAAACCGCCTTGCACTCCACTTGACTAAAGCGTATATTCGACCATGCACTTTAGCAAAGTAAAGCGCCTCCCGCGGGCGCCTCACGAAAGGATCTCTCATGCTCGATAGAAGGTCGTTCCTGTCCCTCGCCGCCGCCGGTCTCTCCGTCACCGCTCTTGTCGGCTGCGGCGGATCCCCCGCTACCAGCGACGACGCCCCCGCCAGCGACTCCACCACCGAAGCCGAGGCTGAGGCCGGCACCGGCGCCGTCGACACCGGGAAGCTCATCGTTGGCTTTGACTCCTCGTACCCGCCCTACGGCTACGTTGGCGACGACGGCGAGTACACCGGCTTTGACCTCGAGCTCGCCCAGGAGGTCGCCGCTCGCAACGACTGGGAGGTCCAGCTCGAGCCCATCGACTGGGACGCCAAGGACACTATGCTCGACAGCGGCGCCATCAACTGCATCTGGAACGGCTTCACCATGGAGGGCCGCGAGGACGACTACACCTTCTCCGAGCCCTACATGATCAACGGCCAGGTCATCGTCGTGCGCGCCGACTCCGGCATCGCAAGCTTCGACGACCTCGCGGGCAAGAACATGATCACCCAGGTCGACTCCGCCGCCTACAACGTTCTCGCCGGTGAGGACGCCACGCAGGCCGAGCTCGCCGCCACCTTCGCCAACCTCGAGACCATCGGCGAGTACAACACCGCCTTCATGCAGCTCGAGTCCGGTGCCGTGGACGCCGTGGCCTGCGACCTCTCCATCGCCGCCTACCAGCTCGCCGCCAAGCCCGACGCCTACGTCCAGCTCGACGAGTTCCTCTCCGAGGAGCACTACGCCGTCGGCTTCAAGAAGGGCGACGATGCCACCGCCGACGCGGTGAACGAGGCCCTGCGCGCCATGGACGAGGAGGGCTTTGTCCAGGAGCTCTGCGACAAGTACGCGGAGGACGGCATCTCCTACGACAACTGGTGCCTCGCGTAGCGCCCCAGAAGAATTCCTCCCCGGGATGCCCGAGCGGCGAGCCGCCTCGGGCATCCCGCGCATGAAGGGAACACCGTGGACTTCCTCACCATGACCGGCATGCTCTCCGAGGGCTTCCTCGTGAGCCTCCAGATCTTCGCCTTCACCCTGCTGGGCTCGCTGCCGCTCGGCATGCTGGTGGCCTTTGCGCGCATGAGCCGCTTCAAGCCGCTCGCGCTTCTCGCCCGCCTGTACATCTCCATCATGCGCGGCACCCCGCTCATGCTGCAGATGTTTGCCATCTACTTTGTCCCGTACTACGTCTTTGGCATCCGCCTCACCACGGACAGCAAGTGGTACGCCACCATCGTGGCCTTCATCATCAACTACGCCGCCTACTTCGCGGAGATCTACCGCTCCGGCATCCAGTCCATCCCGCGCGGCCAGCACGAGGCCGCCCAGGTCCTGGGCTACTCGCGGGCGCAGACCTTCTGCCGCATCGTGCTGCCGCAGGTAATCAAGCGCATCATGCCCGCCATGACCAACGAGGTCATCACGCTGGTCAAGGACACCTCGCTCGCCTTCTCCATCGGCGTCATCGAGATGTTCACCGTGGCCAAGCAGCTCGTGGCGAGCCAGGTGTCCATGCTTCCCTTTGCCATCGCCGCTGCGTTCTACTGGGTCTTCAACCTGCTCATCGACTTCATCGCCGGGCGCATCGAGAGAAAGCTGAGCTACTACCATGACTAGCGAAAGCATGGGCGCAAACGCCACCGAGAAGAACGCGCGCCCCGTCGTCTCCCTCGCGCACGCGCGCAAGAGCTTTGGCGACGTGGAGGTCCTGCACGACATCTCGCTCTCCGTTGCCCCCGGCGAAGTCGTGGCCATCATCGGCCCGTCCGGCGGCGGCAAGTCCACGCTGCTGCGCTGCCTCACGCTGCTCGAGCGCCTGGACGGCGGCGACCTCTCCTACGAGGACGTAGTGGTGGCCACGGGCGGCATGTACGGCGACAAGGGCATCCTAGCTGCAGCGCGTGCCCGCTTTGGCCTAGTGTTCCAGAACTACAACCTGTTCCCGCACTTCTCGGTGCTGCGCAACGTCATGGACGCCCCCGTGTGCGTGCAGAAGCGCGACCGCGCCGAGGCCGAGGCAGAGGCCCGCGCGCTTCTCGCCAAGATGGGGCTCGCGGGCAACGAGGACAAGGTGCCCTGCCAGCTCTCCGGTGGCCAGCAGCAGCGCGCGAGCATCGCCCGTGCCCTGGCCCTGCACCCCGACATCGTCTACTTCGACGAGCCCACGAGCGCCCTCGACCCCGAGCTCACGGCCGAGGTCCTGCGCGTCATCAAGGAGCTCGCCGCCGAGAACATGACGCTCGTGATCGTGACGCACGAGATGGGCTTCGCGCGCGAGGTCGCCGACCGCGTGATCTTCATGGACGGCGGCGTCATCGTGGAAGAGGGCCCGGCCGAGCAGGTCATTGACCGACCGCGCGAGGAGCGCACCCGCGCCTTCCTCGCCCAGCGCGAGGGGTAATAAAGACTAAAGGCGGTTTGGGTTCACGTTCTTGCGGTTTCGGGAGTAGCCGGATACGAATTCCCAGCTCAGCGGATTGCGCTGGTGCGCGATCCTGCGGACACGAACCCAAACCGAAAAACGGTTTGGGTTCATCGAGAGACGACGGTGCCAGAGCGCGGCGCTGCTACCTGCGCGTTTGTAAACGGATACTCGTAGAACCGCGAGAACGTGAACCCAAACCTCTTGGGGGCTACTCCGCGGACTTGAGGGCGCCCACCATGTCCACGCGATCGAGTGCGCGGTTGGTGATGAGGTTCACCACAATCGTGAACGTGAAGGCCATAGCCGCAGCGATCAGGTACGTGATCGGGTCCACCACTACGTCGAAGTAGAGCGACGGCATGCGCAGGATCCACGTGAGGCTGCGCGCCAGCGCATAGCCCATCGGCAGGCCCATGACCACGCCGATCCCCGTGAGGATGAGCGTCTCGGTGTTGATGTAGCGGTGGATCTCGGGACGCTTGAAGCCCAGGACCTTGAGGGTGGCGAGCTCGCGCTCGCGCTCGGAGATGTTGGTGTTGGAGAGCGTGAAGACCACGGTGAACGAGAGCGCCGCCGCCAGAACGATGACCACGTAGACCACGGTGTTGATGAGCGTGAAGGCGCTCGAGAAGTCGTTCACCAGCTTCTGAGTTGAGACCACGGAGAGGTAGCGCCCGTCCTCGGAGAGGCGCTCGGAGAGCGCAACCTGCTCGTCCGCCGAACCCGTCAGGTGAGCGAGCAGCCCGTTGGGCTCCAGCTCCTCCCCAAACGCGTCCTCGTAGGCTGCCTCGGTCATGTAGAGGGTGTTGCCCAGGTAGTTGAGGACGATCGCGCCCGGCTCGGCCGTGCCCTCGGCGAGCGTGGAGTCCTGCAGGCCCAGCTCGTCGCCCACGGCGACGCCCATGACCTGCTCCGCGTTCTTGGTGATGGCAACCTGCATATCGTCCAGGGAGACTTCGGAGCCGTCGTCGGCAACAAGGTTCACATAACCCTCCAGGCTCTCCCCCTCCGGCACCACCACGAGCTGCACGGTCTCCTTGTCGTCGCCGTAGCTCACGGTCAGGTTGTCGATGTAGACGCGCACGAGGTCGGAAACACCCTCGTCGTCGGCCAGCTCGTCGGCGGCGGAATCCAGGTCGTCGACGGAGGTCGCCGCCATGAGGTCATAGCCGATCACGCCCGCGTCACCGTACTGGCGCGGCGAGAGCGAGAGCACCGTGTCGCGAATGCCAAAGCCGGTGACGAGCAGCGCCACGCAGCCCGCCACGCCAAACGTGGTCATGAAGAAGCGCTGCTTGTAGCGGAAGAGGTTACGCGCCGTGACCTTGTTCAGGAAGCTCATGCGCCGCCAGACGGGCCCGATGCGCTCGAGGAAGATGCGCGAACCGGCCTTGGGGGCCTTGGGCAGCATGAGGGAGGCGGGAGTCTCCCGCAGCTCATGGCGGCAGGTAAGGGCCGTCGCACCCACGATGCCCACGGTGAAGAGCAGCAGCGAGACCACCGAGTACGCCGCGTCGAAGCCGTAGACAAAGCCCGGCAGCGCGTACATGGTCGAGAAGATCGTGAAGATGATGGCCGGGAGCACAATGAAGCCGAGTAGCGTGCCCACGAGCCAGCCGAGCACGCATGCCGCCAGCGCGTAGAGCACGTACTTGGAGAGGATGCGACCGCGGCCGTAGCCGAGCGCCTTGTAGACGCCGATGAGCCCGCGCTCCTCCTCCACCATGCGCGTCATCGTGGTGAGGCTGATCAGCACCGCCACCACGAAGAAGACGATCGGCAGCACCGTGCCGATGGCCTCGATCGAGGAGGCGTCGGAGTCCACGCTCGCGTAGCTCGAGAGGCTCGAGCGGTCCTGCACGTACCACGTGGCGTCGGGCAGGTCGGCGACCTCCTCGCGGGCGTCGGCAATCTCCGTGAGCGCGTCGTCGCGCTCCTGCTCGAAGGTCGCACGGCCCTCGTCGAGCTCTTTCTGGCCGTCGGCGATCTCGGCGAGCGCATCATCGAGCTGGCGCTGGGCGTCCGCGAGCTGCTCCAGGGCATCTGCGCGCTGGCGGTCGAGCTCGGCCTGACCCTCGGCGAGCTGGGCACGGCCGTCGGCGATCTGCGCTGCGCTCTGGTCGAGAAGGGCGCGGGCGCTCTCGAGCTGGGCGCGCCCGTCGGAAAGCTCCCGCCAGCCCTGGTCGATGAGCGCCTGCTGGCGGTCGAACTCGGCCTCGGCGGCACCCCTCGCCTGCTCGACGGCGGCCTCAAGCTGCGGGAGCGCCGCCTCTGCCTGCGCGAGGCCAGCAACCGCCTGGACCCGTCCGCCCACGACCTGCGCCGGGTCGACGGCGGACAGGGACGTCGACAGGGTCTCGATCGACTCCTGGTACCCACCGAGCGTCGTGAGCATGCCCTGGAGTCCCTGCTGCTGGGCGCGAAGCCCCGCGAGGTCGGGGTTCTCGGGGTCCGTCGCCTGGAGCTCCTCTATCTGCCTCGTCACCTCTTCGAGGCTGCTCTCGGCCTCCGAGACCCGCTCCGCCAGGCCCTGGGACACGACGCCGAGGGCGTTCGTGGCATCCGCAAGCGCCGACTCGAGCTGCGCCGTCGCCTCCCCGGCCGCCTCCACGTCGCCCGTCTCCACGGCCTGAACCGCCGTCCAGGCGTCACGCACCTGCTGGGCGGACTCGGCGACCCCGGGGTCGCTCATGCCCGCCGCCTGCAGTCCGGACGCCAGCGCGTCGAGGCCGTCAGCGAGGGCACCGACCTTCTCGTCGATGCCGACGATCGTTCCCGGCAGCGAGTCCACCGCCGCCTGGGCCTCGTCGCGCTGCGCCTCGAGGTCGCCGATCGTGACGCCATCCGCGACCTCGATGCCGCTCACGTTTGCCCGCGCGGCGTCGAGCGCCGCCTGGCCGTCGCGAAGCCACTGCTCGGCACCAGGAAGCGCGGCCTCGTACTCCGCGAGCCCGGCCTCGTACTCCGCGAGGCCCTCCGCGTACTCCGCCGCGCCGACCTCGAGCTCGCGGCGGTTCTCGTCGATCGTGGCCTGCGCGTCGCCGAGCTGCGCCATCGCGTCCTCGCGCTGCTCGTCGAGCTCGCGCTGGCCGTCGGCCGCCTCGGCACGCCCCTCGTCGAGCTCGCGCTGCGCGTCGTCGAGCTCGGCCTCGGCGTCGGCAAGCTCCTCGAGCGCCTCGGCCTCCGCCTCGTCGACCTCCTCGTTCGCGTCCGAGCGAATCTGGTCTCCGCGGGCGCGCTCGCGCTCGGCGCGCGCATCCTCCACGCTCTGGAGCACCTCGTCGACGGTCCCCTCGTGCTCCGCCGAGTAGCACAGCGGCGCCTCCGCGCCCTCGACCATGACGTAGGCCACGGTGTAGACGCTCGGGTCGATGACCTCGTCGGCCACCACGAAGAACGAGTACTGCGAGCCGCCGCTCGAGCGGAACGACATCGTGCCCTCGCCCGCGTTGATCTCCATCGGGTCGAGCACCGAGCCCACGATCGTGTACCCGCCGCGCTCGAAGACCTCGGCCGACTCCGCGTCCAGCGCGTCGAGCCCCTCGTCCTTCTCGGCGCCATCGTCCGC
The DNA here is from genome assembly GCA_963928085.1 of uncultured Atopobiaceae bacterium. GTDB lineage: Bacteria > Actinomycetota > Coriobacteriia > Coriobacteriales > Atopobiaceae > Thermophilibacter. The sequence continues at coordinate 48,230 of CAWVDR010000001.1, read as the reverse complement.
CTCGTCGTCCCCGTGGAAGCTCACCTGGTCGCCGATCGAGAGCCCCGAGTCCTTGAGATAGCGCTGGGTGACGGCAACCTCGCCCGGAGCCTCGGGCAGGCGCCCCTCCAGCACGAGCGGCTCGTTCAGGCCGCTCGGCGAGAGCGCCTTGACGTCCACCTTCTCGGACGACGAGCCCACCGTCGTGTAGACGGTCTCCGACCAGCCGCCCTCTGCGCCCTCCACGCCGTCGAGCGCCGCGAGCGCCGCCACGTCCTCGTCCGTGAGGCCGAGCGTCGACTGCACGCGCACGTCGAAGAGGCTCTGCTCGTCAAAGAAGCGGTCCGCGGAGTTGCGCAGGTCGACGCAGGCAGCACGCAGGCCCACGAGCATCGTCACGCCGAGCGCCGTGATCGTGGTCAGCGCCACAAAGCGCTTGAGGCTCCCACGCACCGTGCGCAGAATTCCCTTGGCAAAGGCTGACGTGTCGCGGCGGCCGGCCATGCGCTACCACTCGATCTCCGCGATGGGCTTGGGCTCGGGGTTCACGGTCATAGAGGTGACCTTTCCGCTCTTGAAGCGGATGAGGCGGTCGGCCATGTCCGCGAGCGCCGCGTTGTGCGTGACGATCACGACCGTGATGCCCTCCACGCGGCACATGTCCTGCAGCAGCTGCAGGATCTGCTTGCCCGTCTGGTAGTCGAGGGCGCCCGTGGGCTCGTCGCACAGGAGCAGCTTGGGGTTCTTGGCCAGGGCGCGCGCGATGGAGACGCGCTGCTGCTCGCCGCCGGAGAGCTGCGCCGGGAAGTTGGCCAGGCGCTCGGCCAGGCCCACCTTGGCAAGCGTCTCCTCCGGGTCGAGCGAGTCCGGGCATATCTGCGTGGCAAGCTCCACGTTCTCGAGCGCCGTGAGGTTGGGCACGAGGTTGTAGAACTGGAAGACAAAGCCTACGTCCGCTCGACGGTACAGCACGAGGTCGCTCTCGCTCGCGTGGCTGATGTCGCGCCCGTCCACCACAACGGTCCCCGAGGTGGCGCTGTCCATGCCGCCCAGGATGTTGAGCGCGGTGGTCTTGCCCGCGCCGGACTGCCCCAGGATGACGGCGAGCTCGCCCTTCTCCACGGAGAAGCTCGCCCCGTCCAGGGCGTTGATCTTGGCGCCGCCCTCACCGTAGGTGCGCACGACGTCCGTGAACTCGATGTAGGCCATCCCAGCTCCGATTGCTCGACAGCGTGTTGTCTACATCGAAGTATACTGAGGAAGGCGGGCGAGAAGAACCTGCGCTCGACAGGCGCGCTCCAAGTGTCGCGCCCTTCTCGGCTCCGCCACAAAACCTAAGGGGAGGCCGCCATGAAGAAGCAGCCGCAGGTCACCGAACAGACGCGCGCCAACCTCCGCCAGGCGTTCTGGGAGCTCTACGCCGAGAAGCCCGTCGAGAAGATCTCCGTGCGGGAGATCACGGACCGCGCCGGCTACAACCGGGCGACCTTCTACCTCTACTATCACGACGTCTACGAGCTGCTCGATGAGATCGAAGACACGGTGCTCGGCAACATCGAGCGCCTGGTGCAGGGTCGCCTGCTCCAGGGCGACCGACTCGACTTCTCGCAGCACATGGGCCTCATCCTGCGCCTCGCGCAGCGCTCGCGCGACTACACGCGCGTCCTTCTGGGCCCGCACGGCGACCCCGTGTTCTCGGACCGGCTCAAGCAGATCATCAGCCCGCTCGTGGACCGCTTCTTCCTGCCCGAAGCCCAGCTCGACGAGCAGGCAGGCGACATCGTGCGCGAGTTCTACCTCTCCGGCATCCTCGCGATCATTCGCACCTGGACGGCCGACGAGGACCCCATGCCCATCGACCAGCTCATCCAGCTCGTCATGCGCATCGTGCAGTGAGGTGCGGCCCTAGTTCTTGGCGAAGAAGGCGAGCGCGATGGCGCCCGGGCCCACGTGCGTGCCGATGGTGGCACCCACGGACGCGATCGGCAGGTCCTCCTCGGCGACCACGTGCTCCCAGATGGCACGGTTGTCATCCAGGTACTTGCGCAGGAGCTTGTCCGAGAGGCCCGTGTAGCCCAGAAGGACCGGCATGGTGAAGTCGATGCCGTGCTTCTCGACCTGCTGGTGCAGCTGGTTGCGGCCGTTCTTGGAGCCGCGCGCCTTGCCGAGCATCACGACCTCGCCGTCCTCCACGCCCACGACCGGCTTGATCGAGAGGACCTCGCCGATCATGCCCACGCTCTTGGGGATGCGGCCGCCGCGGCGCAGGTACTCGAGGGTGTCCAGGAGCGCGAGCAGGCAGACGCGGTCGGCGGCCGCCGCGACCTTCTCGGCAATCTCCGCGGCACCGAGGCCCTCCTCGACGAGGCGCAGCGCGTACTGGACGAGAATCGACTGGCCGATGGTCACGTTCTTGCTGTCGACCACGTAGACGCCGTCGAACTCGGAGGCGGCGGTCACAGCGCTCTGGTAGGTGCCGGAGAGCTTGGAGGAGAGCGTGATCACCACGGCCTCGTCGCCCGCCGCACAGATCGGAGCGAGCACCTCATGGTAGGTGAACGGCGTGGCCTGGCTCGTCTTGGGCAGCTCGTCGCTCTCGATGAGCAGCTCGTAGAAGCGGTCGTTGGTGAGGTCCACGCCATCGGCGTAGGTGGTGGAGCCAAAGGTGATGCCCAGGGGGACCACCGTGAGGCGCGGGTCGCTCCCGCCGGGGAGGTCGATGCCGGAGTCGGTGACGATGCGAACGGCCATGGGTCTTCCCTTCTTTCGCCCAGCCGGGCTCGGGCGCGGCTAGCGACCGAAGGTCCTGAGCTTCTCGAGGATGTGGTTGAGCGAATCGTACATCTGCATGCGCTGGCGCAGGGCAAGCTCCCCGCCGGCCTCGTCGAGGACTCGGTGAATGATGTCGTCGAGGGGGCGCGCGGCCTCATAGCCCTTCTCGGTGAGGCGAATGGGGGCGCGGTAGCGCGAGGCGTCGTCGTCGGAGCCACCCACCTCGACAAAGCCGTCCTCGGCGAGATGGGCCACGGTGCGCGACACGGCGGCACGGCTCACGTCAACCAGGCGCGCCAGCTCGGCGGCAGTGAGGCCGTCGGGATACTTGACGAGGTAGTAGAGGCACATGACGTCCGCACCGCGAAAGCCCAGGCGGCGTGCCTCGGCGTTCTTGATGCGCTGGATCTCCTTGCTCAGGGCGCTGATGATGCCCACGAAGTCCTCGAAGCGGCTCTCCTCCACGGCGCCTCCCCCGTCGCTTGTTAACACGTCAACAGTATCGACGGGGTTGTTACCCTGTCAACATCCGGCGCGCACTCACCACGGTTCCGTCACGCCGCTCGCGTGCCCCGGTCTTCTCGCCCGCGCATTCGGGTATCTCAAAGGAAGCGAGAAAGGCGATGAATGGACCTCTTCGATTATCTGGAAACGGCTCTCGACGACTTTGACGAGCGCCCGCTGGGCCCGGTGGACTCGGCGGCGCTCTCCCAGTTCTGCATGGTGCGCGGCGAGGGCGTCATCCCCGCCGCGCTGTGGCGCGGGAGCGCCATGGAGCGCCTGCGCGCCTGGGCCAGCCGTCCGGCGCGCTTCTCCGACCTGCTGCAGGCCGAGCGTTTTGACGGGCTCTTCTGCGGCCTCGCCCCCGAGGGCGTGAAGCGCGAGCTGGCGGCGCTCGTGGCGAGCCCTCGCTTCCGCGACCTCGAGCTCCGGGACTACGCCTCCCGCTTCGACGAGGCGGAGCACGTGCAGTTCTCGGCGACCACCTTTGTGTGGCGCTCCCCCGCAGGGCACGACCGCGACTTCGCCTACATCGGCTTTCGCGGCACCGACGACACCTTCACCGGCTGGCGCGAGAACTTCGACATGGCCGTGGACCCGCCGGTGCCGGCGCAGCGCATGGCGGCGGACTACCTGGCCTCCGTGGCCCGTTATCTGCCGCGACGCCTCTACGTGGGCGGACACTCCAAGGGCGGCAACCTCGCCACGTACGCGGCGCTGCGCGCGCCCGAGGATGTTCGCGCGCGCATCGAGTGCGTCTTTGACCACGACGGCCCCGGCTTCAAGTCCGGGTTCCTGGACGAGAAGGACTTCGAGCCCGTGCGCGGGCTCATCCATCGCACCGTCCCCGAGGAGTCCGTGGTGGGCATGCTCATGGACACGCCCATCGAGCCGCACGTGGTCCAAAGCCGCGCCCGTGGAGCGGAGCAGCACGACGTCTTCACCTGGGAGGTCGACGGCGACGACTTTGTCTACGTCGACGAACTCTCGCCCTCGGCGGTGTTCACGCACGAGCTCATGGACGACTGGCTCGCGTCGCTCACGCCCGAGGAGACGCCCCGCGTGGTAGACGCGCTCTTCCGCGCACTCGAGGCGTCCGGCGCGCCGAGCGTGGGCGCCGTGATCTTCAGCGGGGCGGACATGCCCGCGCTGATCGGCGAGGCCGCGCGCAACCTCGACCAGGAGTCGCGCGACGCGCTCTCGCCGGCGCTCGGCAAGCTCGCGGCCTCGGCCGCGCGGGCGGGGGCCAAGGGGCTTTCGGAGCTGTTCTAGGGGCGAGAGCAAGAAGGGCGGAGCAGGAGCGCTCCGCCCTTCCGATGAGGACGTATGGGCCGTCAGTTAGTCGTCGTCCCAGTCGTCATCGTCGTCGTCCCAGTCATCGTCACGATCGTCGTCGCGGTCGTCGTCATCGTCGTGATCGTCATCCCAGTCGTCGCGATCGTCGTCACGGTCGTCGTCCCAGTCGTCGCGGTCGTCGTCCCAGTCGTCGGCGTCATCCCAGTCATCGTCACGGTCGTAGCGGTCGTCATGCCAATCGTCCCAGTCGTCGCGGTCGTCCCAGTCGTCGTTCCCGTCGATGTCGGCCTCGAGGACCTTGCCAGTCCTCGCGTCGACCTCGTATTCGTACTCGACGCCGCCCGACGTGAACTCGAGCTCGTAGACGCCGTCATCGAGCTCGTACTCGTGGTCGTTGAACGACGCCTCGCTCAGACCAAGCTGGGCGAGCACGATGTCCTTCGCGGCATCGAGGCCAATGTAGCCGCGGTCATCGAGCTGCTCGGGAGCAACGGAGAGCGTGTCGGACTGCAGACCAAAGCCGCTAACGGTCGAGCGAACGTCGCTCTCGATGCCCGTAAGGAAGTCATCCCCGGGATACTCCGATCCCTGTTCGAGCTTGACGACGATGTTGCGGTCGTGGCCGTCGATCGTCTGGTTGAAGTGCCCAGATTCATAAATCTCGGTCACGAGCTCGGACACGACCTCGCGGCACTCCCTGCCTTCGAACCCGCTGTAGCCGTCCGCGATGCCCCTGCCCTCGTCGTTGACGCCCTCGACCTCGGTCACGAGGCCGCGCTCGTCATACTCGACCTCAATCTCGGGGTTGACGCTCAGAAGCAGGACGCCCGCCGCCCTCGTCGAGGCGGTCTCCGCAGACGCTCCCGCCGGGGTGCTCTGGGCGGTTCCCAAAGCCGCTCCGCACCCTCCCAGGGTTGCCACTAGAGCGGCGCCGACGGCCGCGGTCGCGATGATGCCCCTCATCTTCAGGCTCGTGGTCTTCATGGTGTCCTCCTTGGTGGTTGAGCCCTTTTCTTGCCGTACGGTGAGAGAATGCGCGGGTGCCTTTTCGAAAGCGGGGTCACACTAAAACTTTTTTCTCCCGGCTAGTCGTCATCGTCGTCCTCGTCGTCCCAATCGTCATCGTCGTCATCCCAGTCGTCGTCATCCCAGTCGTCCCAGTCATCATCGTCATCGTCGGAAACGACCTGTTCTGGCGCAGGGTCGGACTCTACTGGCACAGGCTGCTCGGAGGGGACCTCCACAGCCGGCGTGGCGGCATTGTCCTCGCCCGTATCGGACTCGGGAACAACAGGCTGCTCGAGGTGCACCTCGAGCTCGATGATGAGGCGGTCCTCCGTCGCGATGCGCCACTCCTCGTCATCGGACTCGACTGTGATCTGAATCGTCCCGCCGGGCACGAGGTAGCCCTGCTCCTTTGCGCGCACCGCCAGGTCATCCGACACCTCGTCGATCGTGCGCCCGTAGTACGAGAAGCCCTCGACGAGCTTCTCGCCATCCTCGTTGTCCCCTTCGAGCCCTACCACGCGGTCAAAGTGGTTGACGTCGATGTCGACCTCGGGGTTGATGCTCATGTGAACCGTACCGATGGGTGTCTGCCATACTGCAAAGCCGCCGATGACAAGGGCGCACAGGCATGCGGCCGCCGCGAGCGCCGCAGCAAGGCCGCGCCGCGCTCTTCTCGGCTTTGCCTGCTCGAACGCAAGCACCGCGGCATCGAAGGTCACAACGTCATCGAGCCTTTGTCCCACCTCGTATCCGAGGTTGGGCACGCGGACGAATCTCCCCCGCTCGTCCAGGACCACGGCATAGGCCGGATGGCATTCCATGACGAGGTAGCTCATCGCACGTCGCCCCCTGCCGGGACGATCTTTCTCAGGTGTCCGCGAATGATCTCAAACCCGTTCGTAAAGGCGAGAAGAACGGCCACGAGGTAGCGACGATGGCGCTCGATCGTCTTTCTCTCCACCCCCGATTCGCGGGAGAGTTCCGCCACGGGCAGCTTCTTCGTCTGCAGCAGGCGATCGAGTAGCTCCGGGTTCTTGCGCGCGCAGTCGAGCACGCGCTGGCACGCCTCGAGCGTGCGCTGCTGCTTGGGACAGTTCTCGGAAACGTCGAGGAAGGTCAGGCCGAAGGACTCGAGCTCCGCGGCAAACTGGGCGATCTCCTGACGGGATGCCTCCCGCATCTGGCGCTCGTCAAGCTCGTCTCGCTCGGAGGCAATCGTCTCCACGAGCGCGCGCTCATCCCCCTCGCCGCCGTCAGGGCGCCTCTCGTCAAGGGAGATGACGTCGGCATGGCGACGCTCCCTGCGCGCAAAGTCCAAGAGACGATGGCGCATGCTCATGGACGCGAACGCCAGGAACGCCCCGCGCGCCCGGTCGTACGAGAGCACCGCCTCGTGGAATGCAAACATGGCAATCCCCAGCTCGTCGTCTCTTCCCTGCTGCGGCGACCGACCCATGAACTTGGCGGTCTCCGCCTTGATGAACGGGAGATAGTCGCGCACCAGGTCATCCGCACAACGGGGATCCCGCTTTGCGGCAAGGACCCGAGCCACCAGATCCCTGTCCCGTTTCATCGTGTCCTCCATGTGAAAGAATGCGCACGACATGCCCCGGTTTCGGGGTAGCGGCAAAAGTTGTCCGAGCACCTCAGGTTACCGGCACGAAACGGCCCGAATGTAAGCCATGCGTAAGCAACGGCGAGAGGCGTGCCGTTCCGCGAAAAGCGCACAATGGGGAGGCAAGAAGAACCGTCCGCTCGAGGGAGGCGCGCATGCCCACGCCGCTCGACATACTGCACGAGACCTTTGGCTACTCGGAGTTTCGTCCGCACCAGGCGGAGATCGTGGACGCCGCGCTCTCGGGCCGCGACGTCCTCGCCGTCATGCCCACCTCCGCGGGCAAGTCAATCTGCTACCAGGTACCGGCGCTTGCGCTCGACGACCTCACGATCGTGGTCTCCCCGCTCATCTCGCTCATGGCGGACCAGGTGGGAGCGCTGCGCCAGATGGGCGTGGCGGCGAGCTACCTCAACTCCACGCTCGGGGCCGCCGAGCGCGCCGACGTGCTCCACGGCGTGGCCTCCGGCGCGCTGCGCCTCGTCTACGTGGCGCCCGAGCGGCTCGACGACCCCGCCTTCGCGGAGACCGTCGCTGCGCGCGGCGTGAGCCTGCTCGCCGTGGACGAGGCGCACTGCATCTCCCAGTGGGGCAACGATTTCAGGCCCAGCTACCAGCGAATCATTGACTTCCTGGAGGCCCTTCCCACGCGGCCGCCGGTGATGGCGCTCACGGCGACGGCCACCCGTGCCGTGCGGCGCGACATCCGGGACGCGCTCGCGCTGCGCGACCCGCTCGTGGTTCTCGCCAGCTTTGACCGGCCAAACCTGTTCTTCTCCGTGGAGCGCCCGCGTGGGCGTGCCGAGAAGGACCGCATGCTCGTGGCCTTCTGCCGCGAGCGGGCCGAGCGCTCCGGCATCGTCTACTGTTCGAGCCGGCGCGCCGTCGAGGAGGTCTGTGAGCTGCTGCGGGACGAGGGGCTGGCCGCCACGCGCTACCACGCGGGACTCTCAGCCGGCGAGCGCGACCGCAACCAGGACGACTTTCTCTACGACCGAGCCCGCGTGATGGTGGCGACCAACGCCTTTGGCATGGGGATCGACAAGTCCAATGTGAGCTACGTTGTCCACTACAACCTGCCGCTCTCGCTGGAGAACTACTACCAGGAGGCGGGGCGCGCCGGTCGCGACGGAACGCGCGCCGACTGTCTGCTGCTCTACTCCCCCGGCGACGTGCACACGGCAGAGTTCCTGCTCTCGAGGAGCGATCCGCGCGAGGGGCTCACGCCCGAGCAGGTGGCGCTTCTCGCCGAGCGCGACGCCGAGCGTCTGCGGCAGATGGTCTTCTACGCCACCACCACGGAGTGCCTGCGCGCCCACATCCTGCGCTACTTTGGCGAGGAGGCGCCCGCGTACTGCGGGAGCTGCGGAAACTGCCTCACGGACTACGAGGAGACCGACGCCACCGAGGACGCCCTTAAGGTCGTGAGCTGCGTGGCGCGGATCGCCCAGCGCGGGCGCAGCGCCGGTGCCGGCATGGTTGTGGACGTACTGCGCGGCTCGCGCGCAGAGCGGGTGCGGCAGCGCGGCTTTGACACGCTCTCCACCTACGGGATCATGGCGGACGCCTCCGCGGCGCACGTGCGCGCCGTGATCGACGAGCTGGTCTTCCGTGGCGTGCTCGCGCGCACGGGAGGCGACTACCCCACGGTCGCGCTCACCGCGAGCTCGGGCGCGTTCCTGCGGCGCGAGGCGCCCTGGGACGAGCCCTTCGTCCTCAAGGTGGCGCGCGGCAAGCCCAAGGCCGAGCGCGTGCCCGCGGCGCCCGCGAAGACGCGCGCAGCGACCGATGTCTCCGAGCTGGACGCCGCCGGCCAGGAGCTCTACGCGCGCCTGGCCTCGCTGCGTGGCGAGCTCGCCCGCGAGCAGGGCGTACCCGCCTACATCGTCTTCTCCAACGCCGCGCTGGTAGACATGTGCGCCAAACGGCCGCGCACGCCCGAGGAGTTCCTCGGCGTCTCCGGCGTGGGCGCCAAGAAGGCCGAGCTCTACGCCGACGCGTTTCTCGCCGAGATTGCCCGGTGAGACAAAGGGGACGGGTTCATTTGTCTCACAACGCCACGGTGTGGAGCGGCTTGTAGCGGGCACCGTCAGGCTCGAGGATGCTGCGGAAGAGCGTGACGTCGCGCGCCTCGTCGGGCAGCGGGAAGGCGAGGTCTCCCAGCTCTCCGCGGGGCACGTGGACTCGACGCGCGAGCGTGACGTGCGGTAGGAAGTCCCTCTCGTCATAGGAGAGGGAGCGCGACGCGAGCTCCTCGCGCACGCGCCGGGCGAGGAGGTCCAGCTCCTCAGAGCGCCGAATGCCCAGCCAGAGCGTGGCGGCACGGCCGCGGCCGAACGTGCCGAGGCCCTCCGCCGCCAGCTCGACGGGGCCCACGCCGGCGCACGCCGTCTCGAGCGCGTCCATCGCGGCGCGTGCGCCCGTCTCGTCCACCTCGCCGAGAAACGCCAGCGTGAGGTGGTGGCTCCCCTCCGGCACGAAGCGCCCCTCGCAGACGGCAGCCAGCTGCCGCGACAGCGCAGCGACCTCGTCCGCGAACGCCTCCGGCAGCTCTAGCGCGACGAACGCCCGCATGGCACCCTCCTCGAATCTGTCCCGCACCTCGGCTATGATAGTCCCATCATAGAACAAACGTTTGGAACCGAGAGCCATGGACCGCGCCTACCTCTGCATAGACCTCAAGTGCTTCTACGCCTCCGTGGAGTGCGTGGATCGCGGGCGCGACCCGTTCGAGCACCGGCTCGTGGTGGCCGACCCCTCGCGCGGACGCAAGACCATCTGCCTTGCCATCTCTCCGGCCATGAAGGCGCTCGGCGTGCGCAACCGCTGTCGCGTCTTCGAAATCCCGGACGGCATCGACTACGAGATGGCACGTCCGCGCATGCGCCACTATATGGAGGTCTCCGCAGACATCTATGCCCGCTACCTGCGGTATTTCTCGCCCGAGGACATCCATGTCTACTCGATCGACGAGGTCTTCATCGACGTGACGCCCTACCTCGCGCTCTACGGCAAGACGGCACGCGAGCTGGCGATAGAGCTCATCGACATGGTCCGCCGCGAGACTGGCATCTGCGCGACGGCCGGCATCGGGACCAACCTGTTCCTAGCCAAGGTCGCGCTGGACGTCACGGCCAAGCACACGCCCGACAACATCGGCGAGCTGGACGAGGAGCGCTACAAGTGCCTCATCTGGCCGCACCGGCCGATCACGGACATCTGGGGCATCGGGCCCGGCATCGCTCGGCGCCTGGCTGAGATGGGGGCGCATGACATGGGTGGCGTGGCCCTGCTGCCCGAGCGGGCCCTCTATGACGAGTTTGGCATCAATGCCGAGCTGCTCATCGACCATGCCTGGGGCATCGAGCCGTGCACGATGGCGGAGATTCACGCCTATCGGCCCAAGGCGCACTCGATGGGCTCGGGCCAGGTCCTCATGCGCGACTACACCTCCGACGAGGCTCGGGTGGTCCTGCGCGAGATGGTGGACAACCTCGCACTGGAGCTCGTGGACAAGGCCCTGGTCTGCGGTCACGTCTCGCTCTACGTGGGCTACGCGCACGAGCGGGGGCCGGCAGACGAGAAAGACACGGCCACGGAGACCTTCACGGGCGAGCACGGCACGCGCGTGGTGGGACGGCGCGGCGAGGGGGCCAACGCCTCCCGCAAGCTCGCCGAGGCCACGAGCTCACGCGAGACGCTCACGGCGGCGTTCCTGGCGCTCTTCTCGGAGATCATGGACCCCAACCGGTCCGTGCGTCGCGTCAACATCTCCGTGGGCGAGCTCGTGCCTGAGAAGTACGCGGAACTCACGCTCTTCTCGGACCCTGCGGCGGACACGGCCGAGAAGAGCCTCGCGCGGGCCACGATGGCCGTGAAGCGTAGGTTTGGCAAGAACGCGCTCCTGCGCGGGATCAGCTATCGCCCCGAGGCGACCGGGCGCGAGCGCAACGAGCAGGTGGGAGGCCACCATGAGTAGGACCGAGGAGCCGCGCCGACACGCCGACCGAGCGGCGCAGTTCTCCCCGTTCGCGGCGCTCACCGGCTATTACGACCTCGTGCGGGAGCGCGAGCGCATAACCGAGCCGCGCCGCGAGCCCTCCGAGGAGGAGGCTGCGCGCATCTCCGGCGAGCTCGCCGCCGTGCGCAAAGGCCAGCTCGTCCGCGTGACCCACTACGAGCAGGACGCCTACGTCACGACCGAGGGCATCGTGGCCCGCGTGGATTCCACGGCCCGCGAGCTCACGGTCGTGCGACACCGCATCGCCTTCGACGACGTCTGGCGCGTGGAGCCGCTCTCCTGAGCATTAATTGGGTACTTTTTTGAAGACCCCCGAAGTATCCCCGCCCAATCAGCTCACAAATCCGCTGGTAGAAAAATGGCACCTCCCAGGTCGTACTTGGGAGGTGCCAGAAAAAGTACCCAGACAATGAAATTCGGCCGCTAGCCCTGGCGGTAGTGGGCGAAGAAGTCGGCGAGGTCGGTCATGGCCTCGCGCAGGACGCCCATGCGCGGCAGATAGACGATGCGGAAGTGATCGGGCTTGGGCCAGTTGAAACCGCCGCCGCGCGTGATGAGGATGTGCTTCTCGTGCAGCAGGTCGAGAGCGAACTGCTCGTCATCGGTGATGTTGAACTTCTTCACGTCGATCTTGGGGAAGATGTAGAACGCCGCCTTGGGCTTCACGGCCGTGATGCCGTCGATGTCGTTCAGCGCCTCGTAGACGAAGTTTCGCTGGTCGTAGATGCGCCCGCCGGGCTCCACGTAGCGCTCCACGCTCTGATAGCCGCCGAGCGCCGTCTGCACGATGGACTGCGCGGGCACGTTGGAGCACAGGCGCATGTTGGAGAGCATGTTGATGCCGTAGATGAAGTCACGCATGCAGCGCTTGTTGCCGGAGAGGATCATCCAGCCGATGCGGTAGCCGGCCACCATGTGGCTCTTGGAGAGGCCGGAGAAGGTGACGCACGGCAGGTCGGGCGCCAGCGAGGCGATGGAGACGTGCTCGAAGCCGTCCATGCACAGGCGGTCGTAGATCTCGTCCGAGAAGATCATCAGCTGGTGGCGACGGGCGATCTCCACGATCTGCTCGAGCACCTCGCGCGGATAGACGGCACCCGTGGGGTTGTTGGGGTTGATGATGACAATGGCCTTGGTGTTGCTCGTGACCTTGGACTCAATGTCGGCGAGGTCCGGGTTCCACTCGGCATCCTCGTCGCACAGGTAGTGCACGGGCGTGCCGCCGGCGAGCGTGGCGCAGGCAGTCCAGAGCGGGTAGTCAGGGCTCGGGATGAGGATCTCGTCACCGGTGTTGAGCAGCACGTTCATGCAGAGCTGGATGAGCTCGGAGACACCGTTGCCGGTGTAGATCCCGTCCATGCTCACGTTGGGCAGGTGCTTGAGCTGCGCGTACTGCATGATGGCCTTGCGCGCCGAGAAGAGGCCGCGGGAGTCGGAGTAGCCCTCGCAGTCGGGCAGCTGCTGACGCATGTCGTGGACGACCTCGTCGGGCGTGCGGAAGCCAAACGGCGCGGGGTTGCCGATGTTAAGCTTGAGGATGCGCAGGCCCTCGTCCTCCATGCGGGCCGCCTCGTCGGCGACGGGGCCGCGTACGTCGTAGAGGACGTTGTCGAGCTTTGCGGACTTCTTGAACTCACGCATGGTTGAACTCCTTTTGCTGGCGGTGGAAGGTGCGGGCGGAATCGCGGTCTCAGGCCGCGCGGCAGCTCGTCTGTCCTCTCCGGCGGCAAGCCAGTCGGCGTCCACGCCGAGGAGCTCCGCGAGCAGGCGCACGACGTTCGCCCGTGGAACGACCTTGCCGCTCACATACTGGCTGACCTGACTCTTTCCGAGCTTCTCGCCTCGCTCGGACGCGGCGTGCACAAGGTCCGCCTGCTTGAGGCCCTTCTCGGCCATGGCCTGGCGGAGCCGGTCGGCAAACAGTGCCTGAGCCACGTGACCTCCCTGGTTCAAGATACGCCTTAAATTGAACTTCTGTAGCAGAGTTCAATTTCGCCCACTCTACCACAAGCCTGAATTGAACTATCCCGCAAATCCATATTGAACTTGTTGCCCACAGAAAAGCCCTCCGCCCAGAGGACGGAGGGCCAGTCGCGGGTCTCGCCGGCCGCTATGAGAACACGGAGATGCCCACCATCGTCGCGTTGTTGAACTCCTCGCCTCCCATGAGGCTCACCTGGCAGTATGCCTCGCACCCGGCAAACTCGAGCAGGTCGCCGTCAACGAACAGGACCTCGCCGATATAGTCGGAGACGCTGCCCTCGCTCTCGCTCAGGCCGAACTCCGAGAGGGCGGAGCCGAGAATCTCGTCGTCGCTCGCGGACACCCCGGACACCCTCGGGAGGCCCATCGAGGAGAAGACGCCGTGTGCCGCCGACGCAAACCCGTTCGGTTCCACGTCAGAGTAGAAGTCGATCTGAACGCCGGAGACCGTCGCGTCATCGGCGAGCTCACTGAGAGAGGAGACCACGTCGTCCGCATAGCCGTCCTCATCCCACACGATCTCGGTCGAACCCAGCTCGACCTGGACCGAGACCTCGAGGTAGCTCCCGTCGATGGAGATTGGCACCGGTCCGTCGTAGTCGCCGGCAAACGTCGCGCTCATATAGGGCTCGATGTACTCCCCGCCCTCGCTCGACCACGACCCAACGAGCTCGAGGCCATTGCCCTCGAGAAAGCCCTCGACTTCGGAGGGAGTCCCCTCGTAGCGCGCCAGATCAAAGATCGTGCCGTCCAAATCCGCCGAAACGTGGGCTTCATTCCCAGAGCCGCCACCAAAGAGCTCGCTGAGCCCCTGCCCAAAGCCGTCGATCTGGGCGTCCCCGTCGTCGGTGGACACCTCCCCGGCTGGGCTGGTCGGCCCATCAGAAGAAACGGCACCGGTCGCAAAGAGGACGCCCACAATGATGAGGGCGACAACCGCAAGGCCACCGATGATGATGCCCACGATGGCCCCTGTGCCAAGGCTCTTCTTGGCGGCACCACCCTCCTGGAACGGCCCCTGCTCCGAGTAGTCGGGCCATTCCTGGGGCGGGACCTCGACGGGAGACTCCTCGACGGGCGACGGCGCCTCCTCGGGCACCGGGGCATCCGACTCCAGGGAGTCTGGGGCTGGCTCGGACTCGGGTTCGGGTTCGGGCTCGGGTTCGAGCTCGAACTCGGATTCTTCTTCGAGCTCCGGCTCGGACTCCGGCTCAGGAGATGACGTCGGCGCAGCCTGCGGAGCCGACCAGACGACGTCGGTCAGGGACGCACCGCAGTTGGTGCAGAACTTGGCGCCTTCCTCGTTTTGGGCGCCGCACTTTATGCAGAACATCGCCCCTCCTCTCGACGGTCTTCTCGCCATGTGTCGCACGGCAACAGCACGACGCTACCACACGCAGCGCACCCACGAGGAGGGGGTCTCCCTTTTCTCCCCCGACCGGTCGGCCTATCATCGACAAGTGAAGTCCAGCAGCAAGGGAGAGCCGATGCCCAGGGAAACCAAGCAGGCCAAGGTCGAGCGCGCCGTGGAGGTGTGCCGACGCCTTGACGAGAAGTACGGCCCCGTCGAGTGCTTTCTCGACCACGAAAACCCGTTTCGCCTGACGATTGCCGTGCTGCTCTCCGCCCAGACCACGGACGCCCAGGTCAACAAGGTGACGCCCGCGCTCTTTGAGCGCTTTCCCACCCCGGAGGCCATGGCGGCCGCCTCGCCCGAGGAGGTCTCCGAGTACATCCACAGCCTGGGCTTCTACAAGAGTAAGGCGCGACACTGCGTGGAGTGCGCGCAGATGATCGTCTCTGAGTTTGGCGGGGAGGTCCCGCACACGATGGAGGAGCTCACGCGCCTGCCCGGCGTGGGGCGCAAGACGGCCAACATCGTGATGAACGTGGGGTTTGGCATCGTCGAGGGCATCGCGGTGGACACGCACGTCAACCGCATCGCGCACCGGCTCGCGCTCTCGCCCAAGACGCACGAGAAGGAGCCGCTCAAGACCGAGCAGGACCTGCTGCGCCTGCTGCCGCGCGAGCTCTGGGGGCCGGTGAACCACCAGTGGATCAAACACGGCCGCGACACCTGCGTGGCGCGCGGCCCCCACTGCGACGGGTGCGTCCTCGAGGACATCTGCCCCAGCGCCCACCGCTGCTGAGTCGTGAGACAAAGGGGACAGGTTCATTTGTCTCATTCAATAACTAATGAGACAAATGAACCTGTCCCCTTTGTCTCACAGGTAGCGGCCGGTGATGCTGTCAGGGCAGGCGGCGACCTCCTCGGGAGTGCCGGCGCAGACGATGCGACCACCCTCCTCGCCGCCGCCGGGACCCATGTCAATCACGTAGTCCGCGTTGAGAATGACGTCCAGATCGTGCTCGATCACAATGACGGTGGCCCCCGCCTCCACGAGTCGCTGGAACACCGCGAGCAGCGTCTGCACGTCGAGCGGGTGCAGGCCGATCGTGGGCTCGTCAAAGACGAAGACGGCGTCGTCCTGCGCGCGACCCATCTCGCTCGCGAGCTTGAGACGCTGCGCCTCGCCGCCGGAGAGCGCCGGCGTGGCCTCGCCGAGCGTGAGGTATCCCAGACCCAGGTCGTGCAGCACCTGCAGTCTCGTGGCAACGCGCCGCAGGTCAGAGCAGGCGTCGAGCGCCTCGTCCACGGAGAGCGCCATCAGCTGCGGCAGCGTGAGGCCCGTGCCCGCAGTCTCGCCCTTGCGCGGGCGGTGCACGGCGTCTGCCGCCGCGGCATAGCGCGAGCCGCGGCAGTCCGGGCAGGGGATGTCCACGTCCGGAAGGAACTGCACGTCGAGCGATATCTCCCCCGTGCCGTCGCAGGTGGGGCAGCGCAGGCGCCCGGTGTTGTACGAGAAGTCCCCGGCCTTGTAGCCGGCGGCGCGCGCCTCGTCGGTGCGGGCGTAGGCGCGCCGCAGCTCGTCGTGGACGCCCGCGTAGGTGGCCACGGTGGAGCGCACGTTGATGCCGATCGGCGTGGCGTCGATGAGGTTCGCGCGCCGCACGCCCTCGGCGTCCACCCAGCGCACGTGAGCGGGCAGCGCCTCCCCCGCCGCCGCGGCGGCAAGCGCCGGCACCAGCGTCTCCAGCACGAGCGTCGTCTTGCCCGAGCCCGAGACGCCCGTCACCACCACGAGCCGCCCGCGCGGCACCTCCACGTGGAGCGGTCGCACCGTGTGCAGCGCCTCGGTCTCCATCGAGATGGTACCGAGGTCGAACATCTCCTCCGCGTCCGCGCGCGGCCGAGAGAGCACGTCCTTCTCGCCCGTGAGGAAGCCGCCGACGCGCGAGGCCGGGTTGGCTGCCACCTCGGCGACACTCCCCTGGCAGATCACGCGACCGCCGTCCGTACCCGCGCCGGGGCCAAGCTCGATGAGATGGTCTGCCTCGGCGAGGATGCGCGTGTCGTGGTCAACCATCACGACGGAGTTGCCGTCCGCCAGGAGGTCGCGCATGACGCCGAGAAGACCGTCCACGTTGGCGGGGTGCAATCCGATGGACGGCTCGTCGAGCGCGTAGAGCACGCCCGTCGTGCGGTTGCGCACGGCGCGGGCCAGCTGCACGCGCTGGCGCTCGCCCGTGGAGAGCGTGGACGCCGCGCGGTCGAGCGAAAGGTAGCCGAGGCCGAGGTCCAGCAGGCGCCGCGCCGTGTGCTGGAAGGACTCGCAGATGCTCTCCGCCATGGGGCGCACGTCGTCCGGTAGGCCGGCGGGCACCGCGGCGACCCACGCAACCAGCTCGCCGAGCGTCATGGCCGTGGCGTCGGCAAGACCGATCCCCGCCACGCGCGGGGCGCGCGCCGCCTCCGAGAGGCGCGTGCCGCCGCAGTCGGGACAGGGGCCCTCCGTGAGGAAGCGGCTCACGCGCTTGAGGCCCTTCTCGTCCTTGACCTTGGCGAGCGCGTTCTCCACGGTGTAGACCGCGTTGAAGTAGGTGAAGTCCAGCTCAGCGAAGTCGTCGCCCTTCTTGGGGTGATAGAGGATGTGCTTCTTGACGGCCGGACCGTGGAAGACGATGTCGCGCTCCTCGGACGTGAGCTCGCTAAACGGCACGTTGGTGCGCACGCCCATGGCGCCGCAGACCTGCTTCATGAGATCCCACATGAGGCTGCCCCACGGCAGCACCGCGCCGTCGTCGATGGAGATGGACTCGTCGGGCACGAGCGAGGCCTCGT
The DNA here is from genome assembly GCA_963928085.1 of uncultured Atopobiaceae bacterium. Classification (GTDB taxonomy): domain Bacteria; phylum Actinomycetota; class Coriobacteriia; order Coriobacteriales; family Atopobiaceae; genus Thermophilibacter. The sequence continues at coordinate 30,872 of CAWVDR010000001.1, read as the reverse complement.
TCACCGTGCGCACGATGCCCGTGCCGCCGCAGGTAGGACACGCACCGGTGCTGTTGAACGCAAGGTCCTCGGCGCCGGGGCCAAAGAACTTCTCGCCGCAGGCGGGGCACGTGATGGGCTGATCCGTGGCAATCGCCGTGGAGGGTGGGGCGTAGGCGCCGCAGTGCGGGCAGCGGTGGCTCGCCACGCGCGAGAAAAGCAGGCGCAGGCTGTTGAGCAGCTCGGACATGGTGCCGAAGGTGCTGCGCACGCCCGGCACCGCCGGACGCTGGTGGAGCGCCAGCGCCGCCGGCACGTAGCGCACGTCATCCACGGCGGCGTGGCTCGCCTGCGTCATGCGGCGGCGCGTGTACGTGGAGAGCGATTCCAGGTAGCGGCGGCTGCCCTCGGCGTAGAGCACGCCCAGTGCGAGCGAGCTCTTGCCGGAGCCGGAGACCCCGGCCACGCCCACGAGCTCGTTCAGCGGGATGTCAACGTCAACATCCTTGAGGTTGTGCACGCGGGCGCCGCGCACCTCGATGTGGTCGGGCGCCGTGCCGCCACGAGGGGACATGCTAGACCAGCTTGCCCTTGCAGTGGTCGACCATGTGCTGGATCATCTGCGCGGTCCAGCCCATGTAGTCGCGACGGCGGGCCTTGAGCTGACCGTCAACCAGCTCGTCAAAGGAGACCTTGATCTTGCCAAAGCGCGTCACGCGCACGGGCTCCTCGTGCGTAAGGCAGCTCTCCTCGACCTTGGCGGCAGCAAATCCGGCCAGGACCTTCGGGTTGTACATCACGTGAGCGGTGCCGTCGTCGTCCTGGTAGACAACGACCGCCTTGGTCACGCCAATCTGGTTGGCGGCGAGGCAGACGGCATCGTCGATGGAGGCGAGCGTGTCTACGAGGTCCTGCGCCAGGTCGGCGTCCTCGGCGGTCGCGGGCTCGCACGGGGTGGAGAGGATGGCCTCGTCGTGGACCAGTTCCTTGATCATGGGTTTCCCTTCGGATTGGGGTATGCTGCACAGGCAATTATAGCGAGCCGGCGCCGCCGACGAGGGAGGGTGGACATGTTCAACATCGTGCTGGTGGCGCCGGAAATCCCGGCCAACACGGGAAACATCGGACGCACCTGCGTGGTCACGGGGTCGCGCCTGCATCTCGTGGGGCCGCTCGGCTTCTCGCTGGACGAGAAGGGCCTGCATCGCGCGGGGCTCGGCTACTGGGAGAGCCTGGACGTCGTGGTACACGAGAACTGGGAGGCGTTTCTTGACGCAGCGGGTCCCACAGCACGCCTGCACCTCCTCACCAAGAAGGCGCGTCGTACCTATGCCGAGGCACGCTACGCCGATGGCGACTACCTCGTCTTTGGCTGCGAGAGCGTGGGGCTTCCCGAGGAGCTGCTCGCCGCCCACGCCGATCGCTGCGAGCGCATCCCCATGCTGCCGGACGCCACGTCGCTCAGAAACGCCTCGACCTGGGGCACACCGGGCAGCCATAACACCCTCTTGGCCCAGGATGTGTGCGGCAACTTCGTGAACCCGGAGGATTATCGCATCAGCGCGCTCAACCTCTCAAACGCAGCCGCCATCGTACTCTACGAGGCGCTGCGCCAGACTGGCTTCAAGGGAATGTGAGACCTCGTGGCAGACCTGATCGTTGTTTCTGACCGTACGCCGGAGCTCATCGCGCGGCTCGTGGGCGTGTGGGAGCGCTCCGTGCGCGAGACGCATACGTTTCTGTCCGAGGCGGAGATCGCCGAGATCAAGCCCTTCGTCCCGCAGGCGCTCGCGGGCGTGGAGACGCTCGTCATAGCCGAGAAGGACAATGCGCCCGTCGGGTTCATGGGCGTGCAGGACGGCCGCCTCGAGATGCTCTTCCTCGATCCTGGGGTCCGCGGTCAGGGCCTTGGCCGTCAGCTTCTCGAGCACGGCATCGCGCGACTCGGCGTGACCGAGCTCACCGTCAACGAGCAGAACCCGCAAGCCGTGGGCTTCTACGAGCACCTGGGCTTCAAAACGTATCGCCGCACCGAGCTCGACGAGGAGGGGCGCCCCTACCCGCTGCTGTACATGCGGCGATAGAATAACGTGCAGACAGACCAAGTCCGGATACTCGCGGGACCCTCGAAAAAGTACCCAACAAATGAAGCTCCGAGAAACGCCAACTGGTTTTTTCTATCCAGAGCTTCATTAGTTGGGTACTTTTCCTCGCCCCGATGGAGTATCGGCTCTTTGAGCTATATCAACTATTTACTTGAATCAGTCACCGGGCAGAATCGCGTCGAGGGCGGCTAGTCCCGCGGCGAGGCGCTCGGTCACGTGCTGCATGTGGCTGCCGGGGCCGAGCGCTATGTCCACCTCGCAACCTTGCGCGCGCAGGACCCCCGCGCAGGTGGCGAGGTCTTCCTCCACGTGACGAAACGGCAGGCCGGCGCGCTTCTCCTTCTTCCCCACCGAGAAGTACGCATAGCGCCCGGCACAGTCTGGCGCGTTCTCGCGCAGCCAGTCAACCCAACCCTCGTACCAGACCGAGCCCGAAAGGCACGCGCACGCCGCAAAGCGCGGCTCCCGCACAAAGGCATAGAGCGCGAAGAGCCCGCCGAGCGAGTAGCCGCAGATGGCATGGGGACCGGGTGCCTTGTCGAGCTCCTCAGCGAGCGCGGCGAGCGTCTCGTCCGCGCGCCCGCCAAAGTCCTTCTCGCCCGGGCGCAGCGCGGGGGCGGGCCACGGCGTGAGTGCGTCTCCCCAGTCCGCGACCGGCACGCTCACCACGCGCGAGCACAGCCCCTCCGCAGCCGCCGCCACGTCCATCGGGTGCTCCGGCGAGTCGATGACGTAGATCATGTGGCCTCCCCTCGCGGGTTGGATTCCCGGATGAGCGCACGCGAAGCGACCCGGGCCGTCGGCCGAAGGACCTCGCGCGCTCGGCGGCCACCCCGGCACAATGGGCCCACGACAGACCCGCGAGAAAGGAGCCCCCGCTGCTCGACCGCCTGATCATTCACGTGACCGACCCCGAGGTCATGGTCCCCTACTACAAGCGCGTCATGGCGACGCTCGGCTACCACAAGGGCGTCGAGTACTCCGGCGGCACGCAGTTCGTGAATGACGAGGACAGCGACTCCGTCTGGATCTCCCCCGCCAAGGAGGGGGTCGTGCTATCGCCGAGCCACTATGCCTGGCTCGCCAAGACCACGGACGACGTGCGGGCCTTCTACGACGCCGCGCTCCAGAGCGGCACGGACAACGGGGCGCCGGGCCCGCGCGACTACCACCCCGGGTACTACGCGTGCTTCGTGCTGGACCCCGAGGGCAACAACATCGAGGCCGTGCTCCACGACCATGAGGGGTAGACCGCACGACTCAGGGGCGGCCAGAAGGCCGCCCCCTCATAGATCGCCGTGCAAGAAGCTTTAGAACGTCACCTTGAGGACGGGCGCGCCGGCCTCGACCTTCTCGCTGTAGCCAGCCGTAAGCTCGACGTTCGCCAGCTCGTCGGAGTTGGAGATGGCGAGGACCACGCAGTCCTGGTAGCCCGCCTCGGTGATGACCTTGCGGTCCATCTTGATGATGGGCTGGCCCGCCACCACGCGGTCACCCTCGGACACGAAGGTGGTGAAGCCCTTGCCCTTGAGGTTGACGGTGTTCACGCCCACGTGGACGAGCACCTCGGCGCCGCCGTCGGACTTGATGCTCACCGCATGGCTCATCGCGCTGGCGACCCAGCCGCTCGCCGGCGCGTACACGACGTCGCCGTCGGGCCAGATGGCGCAGCCCTTGCCCAGGACCTCGGTGCTGAACACCTTGTCGGGCACGTCGGTCATCCGGATGACGGAGCCGGAGGCCGGCGCGTAGCCAATGCCGGGCTGGGCGTCGATGGCAAGGCTGGCAGGCGCCTCGACCGGCGCGTCCTTCTTGGTGAACCTATCGAACAGTGCCATGGGAGCTCCTCTCCTTCGATGGGTGTCAAGCCAATCATAGCGTGACCGGGTCGCACATGCTCTATGATGATTGCAGGTCAGCCGCTTTTCTCGGGGGTCGCATGGACATCCTCTCTATCGTACTTGGCGTGCTCGCGTTGGTCACCGCGTTCACGCCGCTCATCTGGCTGCAGGTCGTCGGCGGTTTTGTGGGAATCGCCGGCATCGTTCTGGCAAGAAGGGCCAAGAAGGCCGACTATCGCAAGAGCCTCACTACGGCGATTGGCATGCTATGCTCGGTCACGGGCGCGCTGCTGTGCTTCCTCACGCCGGTGCTCTCACTCATCAGCAACATCGCGCTGTTCTTCATGACTCGCTAGCGCAGGTTGTGGGTATCCTTATAAGTGACGTTACGTCACCAAAAGAGGAGGAGCCCATGAACGCACTCGTTGCCTATTTCTCCGCCACCGGGACCACGGCCCGCGCTGCGCGCGAACTTGCTGAGGCCATCGGCGCCGATCTCCTTGAGATTGAGCCCGAAGAGCCCTATACCGCCGCCGACCTCGACTGGAACGACAAGAACAGCCGCAGCTCGCGCGAGATGGCCGACGAGACGAGCCGGCCCGCCATCGCCGGACGCACGGCAGACATGGGTCGCTACGACACCGTGTTTCTCGGCTTTCCCATCTGGTGGTACGTGGAGCCGCGCATCGTCGATACGTTCCTCGAGAGCTATGACTTTGTCGGCAAGAGAATCGTGCCGCTTGCCACGAGTGGCGGGTCGGGCCTGGGCCGCGCGCCCGAGCGCATGGCCGCGCTCGCCCCTGGCGCCACGGTCACGAAGGGCCGCCTCTTCAACGGCTCCCTGAACGCCGACGACCTCCGCGCCTGGGCAGAGGGAATCGCGCGGTAGTGCCGTCATCTCGCCCCAGCCCCTTTCCTGAGGTTTTGGGCAAAAACTTTGATGCCTCCAGCGGCGGATTCACTCGGTGGTTGCACCATCCTCCGTTAACATGCGCGCCAGCTCCTCCGCCGGCGTCCTCCAGCCCAGCGTCTTGCGCGGCCTGCCGTTGAGCAGGTCCTGCGCCCTCGCGACCTCCCCGTCCGACACCCGCGAGAAGTCGGTCCCCTTGGGGAAGAACTGCCTGAGCAGCCCGTTGGTGTTCTCGTTGGTGCCCCGCTGCCAGGGGCTCCTCGGGTCGCAGAAGTAGACCTCGAAGCCCGTCGCGTCGGCGAAGTCCCTCCAGCGCGCCATCTCGACGCCCTGGTCCCACGTGAGCGTGCGCCTGAGCGCCGCCGGCAGCGACGAGACCATGTCGGCGAGCCGCCCGGCCACGGTCTCGGCCGAGTGCTCGGGGAGCCTGGAGGCCAGCAGGAACCTCGACGAGCGCTCCACGAGCGTGACCAGGCAGGTCGCCCCGTCGGTGCCGACGACGAGGTCGCCCTCCCAGTGGCCGGGCACCGAGCGGTCGTCTGCCTCGGGCGGCCTGAGGGCCAGCCCGGCGCCCTCGACCCACGTCCTGCGCCCGCGCGGCTCGGAGGGCAGCCGGCGCGCCCTCCTCGAGCGCCGCCCGCTCCTCAGCACCAGCTCGACGGCGAGCTCCTCCCGGAGCGACCCGCGGCCCTGCACGTAGAGCGCGCGGTATATGGTCTCGTGGCTCACCCGCATCCCCTCCTCCCCGGGGAAGTCGGCCGCGAGGCTCGCCGAGACCTGCGCCGGCGACCACAGCAGCGAGAGCCTGCGCACGACCTCGGCCCTGAGGCGCGGGTCGCGCTCGAGCTTCCCCGCCCGCGGCCTCGCCGCCCTCTCGCGCGCCCGCCTGCCGGCGCGGCCCGCGTCGTAGCGCCCGTCGGGCATGGCGTTTCGCCTGAGCTCGCGCGACACCGTGGAGTGGGAGACGCCCAGCTCGCGGGCTATCTCCCTCACGCCGAGCCCGGCGCGCCTCCTGTCGGCGATCAGCGCCCTGCGCTCGTCGTCGAGCCTCGCCCGGGGCGAGGGCCTCGGCGGCAGCGGCGCGGCCTCGACCACGACCGGCCTCCTCACCGGGCCCCCGTCCCGGCCGCGGCGCAGGCGGAGGCCCGCCAGCCTGCACCAGCCCTCGACGGACGCCCTGCCGCACCCGAGCTCGCGCGCGACCGAGCCCGCGCTGCGGCCGGACGCGACGAGCGCGACGGCGCCCTCCCTGAACTCACGACTGTACACGACCACCCCTCTCCCGGGGTGGTGCAATCCAATCTTGAATCCGCCAGCGCCAGGGAACGGAACGATTGCCTGAATCGCCGCGTTCTTCTTGGTTGTGGGCAGAAGATCTTATACAAAAGACGAGAAGAACGAGCGCCGCATAAAACGTGTCGCCCACAACCTGAGGAACCGCTTCGAAATCGGCCTCTCGCGAAGCGCGAGACGTCGAAAAACCCAAAAGCTGCCGTTTCATGGAAGCTCGGCGCTGTGGGTACGCATCGACCGGCCATACAATGGGGTTCGACAACCGCGTACGAGGGGAGCCAGCCACCATGAGACCCATGCGCCGAAGCAGGCAGCAGCTCAGTGAGGCAGCGTGCCGCGAGATTCTCGCGCGGGGCCGCGAGTGCGTGCTCGCACTTGCGGCGAGCGACGCCACGGACGGCTTCCCGTACGCCGTGCCCGTGAACTACGCCCTGCACGAGGACTCCGACGGCACCCCTCATCTGCTTATCCACTGCGCACCCGTCGGCGCCAAGCTCGACGCCATCGCCGCCGATCCGCGCGTGAGCGTCTGCGTGGTTGCGCAGGCGGACGTGGTGCCCGAGAAGTACACCACGTATTTCCGCAGCGTCATCGCCTTCGGACGGGCGCGCCTCGTCACCGATGACGCGACACGCCGCGCCGCCCTGCTCGCCCTTGCGAACAAATACTGCGCGGAGCTCCCCGCAGACCGGACCGAGATCGAGATCGCCCGCTTCCCGCACGTCACGATCATCGACGTGACGCTGGAGCACGTCACCGGCAAGCAGTGCGTCGAGCTTCTGTGAGACTTGCCTAAATGTGCCCAAAGGGCCGGACCTCTTTGGGCATTTATGTTAGGATGCCAATTGTTTGCATGCTAACAGATAGCCATCGGAGGGCGCGTGGAGCTTGACACGATCCATCACCAGCTGCTACTGGCGTTCAGCCGATCAAACCACGCCATGACCTCGCGCATCCGCGCGTTCGGCCTCATGCCGGGCCAGCCCAAGGTCCTCGAGTTCGTGGCGGAGAACGAGGGCTGTCTGCAGCGCGACATCGCCCGTGCCTGCGCCATGGATCGCGCCACGACGACCGGCCTGCTCGCGCGCATGGAGGAGACGGGGCTCGTCGAGCGCCGTCCCAAGGCGGGCGACCGCCGCGCGCTGGAGGTCTGGCTCACCGATGCCGGCTGGGCCGCGGCGGAGCGCGTGGCCGTCTGCGGCGCCGAGGTCGACGCCATCGCACATGCGAACATGACACCAAACGAGCGCGAGACGCTCTCCAGGCTGCTCGCGCGCGTCATCGACAACTTTGCGGCAGAAGAGGAGAAGAACGCATGAGTGAGCTGGCGGCACGGTTTGGACTTGACGTCTCGCGGGAGGAGGCTGGCCGGGTCGCCCTGCGCTACCTCTGCTTTGTCGCGGGCTTGCTCATCAACTCGTTTGGGATCGCCTTCATCACCAAGGCCGCGCTCGGCACCTCGCCGGTCTCGAGCATCCCCTACGTGCTCGACCTCGCCTTTGTGCCCACCTTCGGCGAGACGACCTTCGCGCTCAACATGGTCTACATCGTGGCCCAAGTCGCGCTTCTACGGCGCGACTTCGATCCGGTCCAGCTGCTGCAGGTCGTGGCGAACCTCGTCTTCAGCGCGTTCATCGACGTGAGCATGGGTCTGCTCTCCTGGCTCGCGCCAGCCGCGCTGCCCGCTCAGCTCGCCTCGCTCGCGCTCGGCTGCTGCATCCTTGCCTTTGGCCTCTCGATCGAGGTGGCGCCGAGCGTGATCGTCGTGCCCGGCGAGGGCATCGTCCGCGCGATCGCATCCAAGCTGGGTCGGCCGTTCGGCACGTGCAAGCTCTGCTTCGACGCCACGCTCGTGCTCATTGCCTGCGGGCTCTCCCTGCTGTTCTTTGGGTACCTCAACGGCCTCGGCGTGGGCACGATCGTGGCGGCGCTCGCCGTGGGCCCCATCGTGAACCTCATCAACGCGCATCTGCCGCTCATCCGCGCGATACGCTCCCTCGCGTAGGCCAAGAAGCGGGACTGCACCTACCAGATTCCCAGCAGGTGCTGCATCCCCAGGCTCACGGCCGCGATGGCCACCCAGCAGCAGAGGCCCATGAGGATGGGCTTGCCGCCCGTACGCACGAGCTTCACCACGTTGGTGTTGAAGCCAATCGCCGCCATCGCCATGATGATGAGGAACTTGGAGAGCTCCTTGATCGGCGCGGTCACGGCTGCCGGCAGCGCAAACACCGTGGTCGCGACGCTCGCCAGCACGAAGAACACGATGAACGTGGGGAAGGCACGACGCAGGCTGAAGGTGCTCTCGCCCTCCCCGCCCGCACGGCGCTGCGCGCGCAGCTGCCAGAACGCCAGCGCAAGCGTGATCGGGATGATCGCAAGCGTGCGCGTGAGCTTCACGATCGTGGCGGCATCGAGCGTGTTGGCGCCGGCGTGCATCCCGTCCCACGCAGCCGCGGCAGCGGTGACAGAGGAGGTGTCGTTCACCGCCGTGCCCGCGAAGAGGCCAAAGCCCTCGTTGGAAAGGCCGAGTATGCCCCCCAGCGTGGGGAACACGAGCGCGGCGATCACGTTGAAGAGGAAGATCACGCTGATGGCCTGTGCGACCTCCTCGTCGTCCGCCTTGATGACGGGTGCGGTCGCCGCGATGGCCGAGCCACCGCAGATCGAGGACCCCACGCCGATGAGCGTGGAGATCTTGCCCGGAATCTTGAGCGCGCGGCACAGCACGAACGCGACCACGAGCGACGTCGTAATGGTCGAGACGATGATCGGCAGCGACGTGGCGCCCACCTGCGCAATCTGCGTGAGGTTGAGGCCAAAGCCCAGAAGGATGACCGCCCACTGGAGCACCTTTTTGGACGTGAACTTGACTCCGTTAGCGAGCGGTGCGCCCTTCTCGGCCGGCACCAAGAGGGCCAGCGCCATGCCGATGAGGATGGCGAACACCGGCCCGCCCACGACCTCGAACTGCTTGCCCAGAAGCCACGCCGGTACAGCAATGACCAGCGCAAACAGCACGCCCTTCCACGTCTTTGCAAAATCCCTGATGAGCTCCATGCGACCTTCCCCTCTCGCGCGTATCAAGGGGTAGGTTACGCTTCGATTGCTATAATCTATTCTGATGTGTTAGTTATCCACTCATAAGTATTTGTTTGTCAAGAAGGACGCATGCTCGACTATCGCACGCACACGTTCCTCGCCGTGTACCGCACCGGCAGCTTCACGCGCGCCGCCGAGCAGCTGCACGTCACCCAGCCGGCCGTCTCGCAGCACATCCGGCAGCTCGAGGGACACTACGGGTGCGCTCTCTTCTCCAAGACCGGACGGGGCGTGGAACCCACGCCGGCGGGACACCTGCTCTATCGCGCGCTTGGTACAGCAGAAAACGACGAGGCCAGGCTGCGAGAAGAACTCGTCACCCTGGGACGCGAGAAGGGCGAGCGGCCTCCCCTGCGCCTTGGCTGCACGAGGACCATCGCCGACTACGTTGCCCCATCCCTGTTCTCGGAGCACCTGAGGCGTCACCCAAACGATCACATCTACCTGCGAACGGGAAACACCGCCGAGCTCGTGGGGCTCATCGAGGCCGGGGGGATCGACCTCGCCCTCGTAGAGGGCTCGTTCGATCGAGAGCTCTTCGAGAGCGAGGTCCTCTCACGGGAGCCCTTCGTGGCGATCGCCGCTGCAGGAGAGCGTCCCGCGAGCATCACGGATCTTCTCGCCCGGCGACTCGTACTCCGCGAGCCCGGCTCGGGCACCCGAGAGGTCCTCGAGCGTCACCTCGCAGCGCGAGAGCTGTCCATAGGCGACTTCGCCGGGTCCATCGAGATCGCCAGCATCCCCACGATCAAGGCATGCGTTGCCGCCGGCGCGGGTGTGAGCTTCCTCTATCGGGTGGCGGTGGAACGTGAGCTCGAAACGGGCACGCTGGCAGACGTCACGCCAGAGGACTTTGCCGTCTGGCACGACTTCGCCCTCATATGGCAGCGCGACAGCCGCTACGGGGCGCGGTATCGAGCGCTTTTGCGTGAGTGGCAGACGGCCGCTCATTATCTGGGTACTTTTTCGCGACACCCTGAAGTAGAGTCCTCCTAACGTCCCTCAAAACCCCAGGTAGAAAAATGGCACCTCCCAGGTCGTACTTCGGGAGGTGCCAAAAAAGTACCCAGATAATGAACGAGCCCGATTACGCCAGCTCGATGAACGTCGCCGAGCAGGCAGGGACGCACAGCGCGCCGTCTGCGAGCTGCGCCTCTTCGCCCAACGCGTAGAGCACGCGTGCCGCCTCGTGATCGCACGGCACCTCGACCTCACGCGCCGCGGGGTTGAGCGCCACCAGCACGCGCTGGCCACCCTCCTCGCGAACGGAACGCAGGTAGACGAGCGGATACGCGTCCTTCTCGCAGTAGGCAAAGTCCACAGAGGCGTTCACGCCCAGAGCCGGAGTGGAGCGACGCAGCTCGATAAGCCGCTGCACCTCGCGCCAGAGCGAGGCGTCATCCGCCATCTGGGCCGCCACCGTGGGCGCATCGTCGGCTGCGTCCTGCGGAATGTAGAGCTGGTCGGCCGGCGCGTCGGAGAAGCCGAAGTTGGGCTGGGCCGCGTCCCACTGCAGCGGCGAGCGCGCACCCGTGCGCTGGTAGCCACCCTCGACGGAGGTCACGTCCAGATGGCGCATGCCGATCTCGTCACCTGCGTAGACAAAGGGACAGCCCGGCATGGACAGGATGAAGGCAAACGCCAGCTTCATCTCCTCCGGATCCAGATACTTGCGCAGCCGGTCCATGTCGTGGTTGCCGGACGGGATGCACATGAGGCCCTTGCCGTCCGTGAGCTCCATGTTGCGGCGGTATGTGGCCACGAACTCGCTCGCGTCGCCGGCGCCCTCGCGCGCGAACCACGGATGCTCGCAGCGGAAGAGGTCCAGGTAGTGCGACGTGCCAAACTGCAGCAGGAAGTCCATGTGAAAGCCCGCGCGGATGGTCTTGTCCGGCTCGCCCCACTCGGAGATGAGGACGGCGTCGGGATAGCGAGCATCCAGGAAGGCGCGCATGTCCTGCCAGAGGGCGATCGTACCCTCCTGCTCGGGGTCGTCCTTCACGAGCGAGCCGGCCATGTCCACGCGGAAGCCGTCGCAGCCGCGCTCCAGCCAGAACGCCATGACGTCCTTCATGGCCTGGCGCGTGGCCAGGGCCTCAGGCGAGTCCATCGCGCTCTGCCAGGGCTCGGTCACGCGATAGAAGCCGTAGTTGAGCGCCGGCTGGAAGGCAAAGAAGTTCACGGCCACAGCGCCGTTGCGCTCCGCGATGCCGCGCAGCACGCCGTTCACGCCGGGCACGTCGCCCACGGGCGTCCAGACGTCATCGGTCCAGACGTAGCGGCCGGTGTACTCGTTCTTCTCGGCGCGGCAGGACTCTTTGAACCAGGGATGCTCAATGGAGGTGTGCCCGGGCACGAGGTCGAGAAGGACATGCATGTCGCGGGCGTGCGCCTCGGCAAAGAGCCGCTCGAGGTCCTCGTTGGTGCCGTAGCGCGGCGCCACCTGGCAGTAGTCCGCCACGTCATAGCCGGCGTCGCCGAAGGGGGACGCAAAGCACGGGTTGAGCCAGAGGGCGTTCGCGCCCAGCTCGCGCACGTAGTCGAGCTTCTCGATGATGCCCTGGAGGTCACCGATGCCGTCAGCGTTGGTGTCGTTGAAGCTCTGCGGGTAGATCTCGTAGAAGACCGCGTCGTCAAGCCACGTGCTCATGGGCGTTCCTTTCTCGCTCCTCGTTTCCGCCCCTCGGATTGGAAACGTTTCCAGTTAGGAGGATTGTATAGCAGCCCCAGTGGACTGCAAGCGAAAAAACGGCAACTGATGTGAAATCGGTCCCCTACGTGAAATCGAGGCGTTTTACAACAAAGAAGTGCTGCGGACGCCCGGAGCCGAGCGCCCGCAGCGCCTTCAATCTGCGCAATACAGCTAGCGGCGGCGCCTTAGGGCGGTGCCAGCAGCAACCGCGGACATGCCGACAAGAGCGGACGCAGCCGAGAAGAACATACTCGCCTCGCCCGTAGCGGGAATCGAGGAATCGTCCTTATCGGCAGGCTTTTTATCGTCGGCAGGTTTAGGCTTCTGGGGCGCAATATAGCTCGGATCATCAGCGCCGCAGGTCGTGCAGACACCATCGACGTAGTCGTGTCCGGTCGCGGGGGCCTCCTTGTAGGTGGTGTAACCGCAGGCGCACTCGTCGTAGGCCTCCCAGCCCGCCTCGGTACAGGTGGGGGCCTTGGCGTCGTGGTGCTTGAAGCTGAGGTCGTGGTTCGCGTAGTTCGCGGTGAGCGTCACGTTGCCGGCGGGCATGATGAAGGTGGTCTCGGCAGCACTGGCATCCGCCAGAACGACCGCGCCGGTCGGGTCATTGGTGATCGTCCAATCGCTGAAGTGGCCGCTAGCGGTATACGCGTCCGCGGAGATGGTCACCTGGGTTCCGGCAGCATAGGAGCCTCCGCCCTCGCCGTTTGCCACCGTGAGCTCGTAGGTGGTGCCCGCGGGCTCTATGCGGACGTAGGAGTCGCCGCGGCTCTGGTCGCAGGGCGCGTCCGAACCAAGCGTGACCGCACCAATGACGGAGGTTGCCCACTGGTACGAGTTTCCGTCACCGAGGTCGAGGCTGGTGCAGGCGAGCGCGTTCGTGCCCGCGGGACTCTCAAGCGTGAGGATGCAGCCGGTGGCCCTGACGGCGCAGTTGCTCGCCTGCAGGGCGACATCGCCGTCGGAGGCCAGCGTGACCGTCCCTCCCTCGATGATAACATCGCCGGCACCCATCAGGAGGCCATTCGATGCCCCCGACTGCGCATCGATGACGGCGTTCTTTGCGATCAGGCCATTCGACACCCTGATGCCATATCCTTTAAGGCTGCTCGCCGAGACGGTGGCATTCTCGATTTTCATGGCATTCAAAGCTGTCAGCGCAAAGGAAATGTTGTCGCTCGAAGCCATGACCTCCGCGTTGTTTCGGACTATCACATCATGCGCTCCGGCAGCGCTTCCGTAGACCTCCACATGCGCGCCGTTCTCGATGACGATGTCATTCGCAGAATAGAGCGTCGGAAAGCCCTTGCTGGTTGCGCTAGCCGGGCTCTCCACCCTGAGATAGGTCCCCTCGTCGGAGACAACGATATTGGTGTCCCCCGAGGCACTGCTCGGTTGTGCCGCGCCAATGGCGTAGCTGCTCGAGCCATATGTCGTCACCTCAACGTGGGCTCCGTTTTCTATGCGAACAGCTCCCTGCTGGGCGTTGAACGTAGTGCCCCCTGCCGAGCTCGCATAGACCGTCGCGCCGCTTATCGTAAGATCCCGGTACGCATTGATCGCGCAGACCTTATCGGCGGTGATTCTGAGGGTTCCCTCACCCTGAACGGTTATGTCGCCACCCGGGCCTTCAGAGCCCCAGGCTTGTATGCCGCCGGCGATCGTGCTCTCTCCAACAAGATTGATAACCAGGTCGACCTCGTTGCCGGAATAGATTCCGCAGCCGGAATCGATTCCCGGCGGCACGTCGGCACCGGTGATACCGCTAGGATTGAAATACGTCTCGGTGATGTCCGCGTTGTTGAGCGTGAGCACGCCCGTCGCGTCGTCAAACTCGGCGTACCCGTCACCGCATGTCACGCGGTGATCCGCCGTCTGCGTGATGTCCACGTTGTTTACGAAGATTGCCGTGGGCGGCGTATTCCCATACGCCCATGCCGTAACGGGCGACGCAAACAGCGCCGCCGCGAACACGCACGCGACCAGCGCCGCGAACCTCTTCCCCATAGCCCACCGTCCTTCTCGCCAAGCCATCCCGCATGAGGGGAAGGCGCACGTAGTGGACCCATTTTCAGCGAAGGGGGAGGGTTGCGCATCACCCGTTTGGGTGTCTTATGCCCCTCATGAACACGCCGTTCGCTCCCGGCACGCACCTTCAGGCCATCGAGGCCATGGAACTGGGCGCCCGGCGCGACATCGCCCAGGCCGAATACTTCTACTTCAGCGGCCAGCCCAAGCGGGCCCTCGCTACCGCCCCCCTACCTCGACTCGCAAGATGTCGCCGCGCGACTCTCCGCCTGCCTGATCTGTGCCTACGCCAACCTGTCCCTCGGTCAGGCGCACGAGGCCAAGGCACTGCTGGACCAGATGAACGTCATCCTCACCAAGGCCGGCGAGCGCTCGCCGCAGCTTGGCGCCGCATCCGCCTTTGTCTCCGCGACCGCTGCCGTGTTGCTTCACCTCCCGCTCCCTGAGGAGCTGCCCGACACCGACGTGCTCCTGCCGCTTCTCCCCAAGGGTCTGCGCACTTTTGCGCTCTACGTGCAGGCGCACGCGCTCTACCTCAAGGGCGAGTACGCCATCAGCGCCGGCATCGTGGAGGCAACGCTGCTCATGGGTGCCACGGACTACCCCATTCCGGCCATCTACCTGCGCCTCGTTGCCGCCATGGACTACATGAGCCTGAAGAGCGTCGAGAAGGCGCGCGAGCACCTTCTCGCAGCGTGGGAGCTCGCCCGTCCGGACGATCTCATCGAGGCCTTCGGCGAGCACCACGGGCTTCTCGGCGGCATGCTGGAGTCGGTCATCAAGCCGGAGCGGCCGGACGACTTCAAACGAATCATCGACATCACCTACCGGTTCTCCGCCGGCTGGCGCCGCGTGCACAACCCCGTCACCGGTGACGAGGTGGCGGACGACCTCACCACCACGGAGTTTGCCACGACGATGCTCGCCGCGCGCGGCTGGACCAACCAGGAGATCGCCGACCACCTGGGCGTTTCCATCAATACGGTAAAGCGCCACCTCGCGCACGCTATGGACAAGCTCGGCGTGACAAGCCGCAAGGAGCTCCAGCGCTACATGCTGCGCTAGCGAGAAGAGCGTCGGGAGACCCTCTGCAAGTGGCTCCCTATTCCTCGTCCTTGGGCAGCAGCCGCTCGTAATCCCGGCTCTTGTAGAAGAAGCCGACCACGATGACCCTTCTGAGCTCGTCGTCCACCCGGTAGAAAACGAGGTACTCTCCCACCACGAGCATGCGGTAGCCGCGCTGCGCGAGAGCGGAGCTACCGGGAACGACACCGAGCCTCGGAAATGACGACAATAGCGTCATCGCCTGCTCGAATCGGTCGAGAAGACGCAGCGCGGGGCCATTGCTGCCCGATACGTCCCTCAGGTAGAGAGCTATGTCTCGCAGCTGGTCCTCTGCCGTTTGCGCGCGCAGAACCTCATAGGGCTCCTCAACCGACATCAGGCGACTCGCTCGTCGTCTGATCCGGCGAGCTCAGCACGAAGGGAATCGAGCGTCTGGCACATGGGGGCGACACGCCCCTCCTCCACGTCGCGCTCCGCAGCAGCGAGAGACGTGAGCAGCTCGCGCTCCGCCATGAGGGCGTTGTACTCCTCTATGCCCATGAGTACGGTGTCGCCGCGACCGTTGACCGTGATGATGGTCGGACGACGCTCGTTTCTGCAGGTTCGGGAAATCTCGGCGTAGTGGTTGCGTAGGTCGGAGGACGGCCTGATGTCGGGCGCCATGCTGACTCCTCTCTCACAAGATGTCCAAATCATATCATAATTATGATATGATTTGGACATGACGAGGACCTTCACTCGTCGAGCCAGCGATTCTCGACGGGCTCGTCGTGGTCGTAAAAGTGCTCGTCCTTCTCGCTTATCTCCCGGAGCACGCGGCACGGGTTGCCCACGGCAACCACGCCAGCGGGCACGTCGCGCGTGACCACGCTTCCCGCACCGATCACCGAGCCCGCGCCCACCGTCACACCTGCCAGCACCACGCACCCGGCGCCGAGCCAGGCACCTCGGCAGATGCGGACGGGCTTGTTGTACTGCAGGCCCTTGGCGCGCAGCCGCGGCGAGACGGGGTGCGACGCCGTGCAGATGGTGACGTTGGGGCCGATCATCACGTCGTCCTCGACGAAGATGTCCGCGTCATCCACCAGCGTGAGGCCCATGTTGGCGTAGACGTTGTTGCCGAGGTGCAGGTTGGCACCGCCCCAGTTGGCGTGGAGCGGCGGCTCGATCATGCAGCCCTCGCCCAGCTCGGCGACGAGCTGGCGCAGCAGCGCGTCACGCTCCTCCGAGCTGCTGAACGGCAGCGCGTTGTAGGCGTCCAGCACGTCGCGGCAACGTTCCTGCTCGGCAAAGAGCTCCGGGCTGTTGCAGGTGTAGAGCCGACCGTCCTTCATGCGCTGCCGCACTTCCGTGAGGTCCATCGAGCCTCCGTTCTTCTCGCCAGACAAGCGGGCGCCCCGCCACTCGGAAGCGACGGGACGCCCGCAAGATTACTTTAATTAGTTATTCCCACTCGATCGTGCCGACGGGCTTGGGCGTGAGGTCGTAGGTCACGCGGCAGATGCCCGGCACCTCGGCGAGGATGCGGTCGGTGATCTTCTTGAGCAGCGCCCAGTCCAGCTCGGGCACCGTGGCGGTCATGGCGTCGACGGTGTTGACGGCGCGGATGATGGCCGGCCAGTCGTAGGCGCGCTTGCCGTCGCGCACGCCGGTCGCGCGCATGTCGGGCACCACGACGAAGTACTGCCACACCTTGCCGGCCTGGCCCGCCTCCGCAAACTCCTCGCGGAGGATGGCGTCGGCCTCACGCAGCGCCTCCAGGCGGTCGCGGGTGATGGCGCCGAGGCAGCGCACGCCCAAGCCCGGGCCCGGGAACGGCTGGCGCTCGACCATGCCCTCGGGCAGCCCCAGCGCGCGACCCACCACGCGAACCTCGTCCTTGAAGAGCAGACGAACGGGTTCCACAAGCTCAAACTGCAGGTCGTCGGGCAGGCCGCCCACGTTGTGGTGCGCCTTCACGCCGTCAGACTCGACGATATCTGGGTAGATGGTGCCCTGCGCCAGGAAGTCGACGTCGTCGGCGACCTTGCGGGCCTCCTCCTCAAAGACGCGGATGAACTCGGCGCCGATGATCTTTCGCTTGCGCTCGGGCTCGGCCACGCCGGCCAGCAGGCCGAGGAAGCGGTCCGTGGCGTCCACGTAGACGAGGTTGGCGTCCATCTGGTTCTGGAAGACGTCGATAACCTGCTCGGACTCGCCCTTGCGCATGAGACCATGGTTCACGTGCACGCAGATGAGCTGCTTGCCGATGGCCTTGATCAGCAGCGCGGCAACCACGGAGGAGTCGACGCCGCCGGAGAGGGCGAGCAGGACCTTCTTGTCGCCGACCTGCTGACGGACGAGCTCGACCTGCTCGTCGATGAAGGCCTGCGCAAGCTCGGGGGTGGTGATGCGCGCCATGTCATCAGGGCGCTTGTTCGGGAGGTCCATGCCAGCTCCTTTGAACGGGGAATCGATACCCCCGATTCTAGTGTGAGCTGGGCGGCGGGACGATGACGTCGTAGCGAACGGCCTTTCCTGCGATCGAATGGCTCGGCTTGACGCCCGCGAGCCACGGCCCCTTGGGCGGACGCTTGATCACGACCTTGCGCGGACGCGCGGCGAGCGCGGCGTCCAGCAGCTCCCCCTCGTTGTCGCACGGCCGCTCCAGGTGGTGCAGCAGCTGGAACTTCTTCTTCACTGCGGCGCTCTTCGTGCGCTCGGGAAACATGGGGTCGAGAAACACCACGTCGGGCGAGAAGCCCAAATCGCACAGGCCGCTCACCGAGTCACCCTCCACCAGCGTCATGTGCGCCGCGACTCCCGCGAGCCGCGGATCGTTTGCCGCCCGCTCGAGCGCGTCACGCAGCAGCGCCGCAATCACCGGGTCCTTCTCGAACATCGTAACCGTAAAGCCCGCCGCTGCCAGAAGCAGCGAGTCCTCCCCGAGCCCCGCCGTGGCGTCCACTGCCGTCGGCGCCTCCACGCCGCGCACGCGCGCCGCCCGCACGAGCAGCTCGCGCCCCAGGCGGTCAGCACGCAACCGCGGCAGCAGGCGCGCAAAGTCCGCACGAAGGACCATGCCGTCGCCAACGAGCGCCAGACCCTCGTCATCACGCCGCAGCTCGAGTCCGTCCGGCAGCACCAGCGAAGAACTGTTTTGCACTCTTCACCCCGTCCTTCGTGTTTCGATGCAGTATATCTCCACCTGGGTAGCCAACGGTACGTGCGATGCACTTAGCCGAGCGGGCTTTGTTTTGTAAAAGTGTCACTCGTGATGAAAACAAGCGCTGGAAGATGCAGAACCCTCGCTCGTGATGAAGCATTTTGCCATTGTATGGCAATGTGATTTGAATATCTATTATTCTACCTGAGAATTCCCCATCCCCGAGATGAAAGGTGCCCCCGAATAGGCAAATACCTTCATCACGAGTAGGAGTTTTGCAGTCTCAGCCATCTTCCTTCATCACGAACGGCATAATTGCACTGGCTTATCGCCTCGCATACCACTCACATGGCATAGGATGGCATGCGAAGCAAACAGGAGGTTGGCGTGGAGAGCGTAATTTCGACAAAACAGCCCAAGGTTCCCGTGAGGTTGGGGCTCACCGTCATCTGCGCCGGCGGGTTCATGGACGCGTACTCGTACCTGCTGCACGGACAGGTCTTTGCCACCGGGCAGACAGGCAACATCGTACTGCTCTGCATGAACCTCGCCGAGGGGGCATGGCTCGGCGTGGCCCGCTACCTCGCTTCGATCTTCGCATTCGTGCTCGGTGTCATGCTCTCGCGACACGTGTTGGTACGCGTTCACGGGAGAGCGACGCATCGAATGCAGCGCTGGGTAGCCATCTTCGAGGCGCTTGCCTTCGCCGCAATCGCGCTGCTTCCCGCATGGACGCCAGACCTCGCGGTAAACGTCGCCATTTCGTTCTGTGCGGCAATCTCATACGAGAACTTCCGGCAGTTCGGAACGAAGTCTGCCTACGCGAGCGTCTTCTGTACCGGCAACCTGCGCTCCCTTGGAGAGACGCTCTACGACGGGCTCTTTGAGGGGGACCGCCACGAGCTGCACCGCTCCCAGCGCTACGCGGGTCTCATCCTCTCATTCTGCGCGGGCGCGGTGATCTGCAAGTTCCTCATCGACGCTGTTGGCCAGTACGCCTGTCTGGCAATAAGCGCGCTCTTCCTGCTGTCGCTGCGCTTTATTACGGAGCCCGCCGCAACGGAGTGACCCCTATGCACTCGGGGCGTCCACGCTGGCGAGAAACACCTCCGCCCGCGCGCCAAACTCATCCCTCAGCACCGCCGCGAGCTCCTCGCACGCGGCCCTGACCTCGACCTCGTTGACACTCGCGAAGCCGTCGATCGGAAACGCGATGCGCGTCGTCGAGGGCTCCACCTTGCCGTTCTCGCTCTGGCGCCAGGTCCAGCGGCGCGTGTGCACCAGATTGCCCACCGCATAGATGAGCTCCCCAGGCGCGAGCGTGGCGTCCGGCTCCGTCTCGCCCAGAGCCACAAAGACGTCGTCCGGACGAGAGAAGCGCAGCTCGAGCACGTCCCTCTCGTCTAGCGCATGGGCGCCGAGCGGCAGGCCGTACTTGATGGAGATGGCGTTGCCCAGGTCCACGACCGGGTTCACGCGCCAGAGGCCCTTGCCCTTGGCGATGCGCCTGAGCAGGGCGATGTTTGAGGAAGGATAGCGGCTGGGGCTCATGCCCAGCTCGTGGAAGGCCTCGCGGTAGGGCTGGACGCGCGGGTCGTCGCTGGCGTGGACGCCCTCGAGGCGGCGCTCGGCGTCGCGGACCGCCTCGTCGAGCAGCGCATCCACGGCAGGATGAGCGCCCATGCCGTCAACGCCCTCCGCGAGCACCACGCCCACGCAGAGCGAAGGCAGCCTCCTAAACACCTCGTCGTCTATCGAGAAGAACATCACGCCCGCCCCTCGCGCCGCCGCCTACTTGCCCTGCACCATGGTAAGCGAGATCTTGCCGCGGTCGCGGTCCACGCGCTCGACCCAGACCTTCACGGTGTCCCCCACCGCCACAACGTCGCTCGGGTGCTTGACGAAGCGATTGGCAAGCTTAGAGATATGCACGAGGCCGTCCTGATGGACGCCCACGTCCACGAAGGCGCCAAAGTCCACGACGTTGCGCACGGTGCCTGTGAGCTCCATGCCGGGCTGGAGGTCGTCGATCGAGAGCGCGACGCGGCTGAACACGGGCTCCGGGGCGTCGTCGCGCGGGTCGCGGCCGGGCTTTTTGAGCTCGGCCACGATGTCGATGAGCGTGAGCACGCCGCAGTCCAACTCTCCCGCGAGCGCAGCAACGCTGCCCACTCGCTTCTCGATGTCAGGCACGCCGCCGCGCGTAAGCTCGTCCGCGCCCACGCCCGCACGCTCGAGCAGCGCGGTGGCCACGTCGTAGCTCTCCGGGTGCACGGCCGTGGCGTCGAGCGGGTTCTTTCCGCCGGTGATGCGCAGGAAGCCCGCCGCGTTCTGGAACGCCTTGGGCCCGAGCTGGGGGACCTTCTTGAGCTCGCGGCGATCGGTGAAGGCGCCGTGCTCCTCGCGATAGGCCACGATGTTCTTGGCCACGGCGGACGTGACGCCGGAGACGTAGCCCAGAAGGCTCGCGCTGGCGGTGTTGACGTCCACTCCCACGCGGTTGACCACGTCCTCCACCACGTAGCCCAGCGTGCGCGCGAGCTCCGTCTGGTCAAGGTCGTGCTGGTACTGGCCCACGCCGATGGACTGTGGCGGGATTTTCACGAGCTCGGCGAGCGGGTCCTGCAGGCGCCGACCCAGGCTCATGGCGCCGCGCGTGGTGACGTCGAGGTCGGGGTACTCCTGGCTCGCGAGCTCGGAGGCCGAGTAGACCGAGGCGCCTGCCTCGTTGACGATCGTGTAGCGCAGGTCCGGCGCGGATTCGGCGATGAACTCGGAGACGACCTCCTCGGTCTCGCGGCTGGCCGTGCCGTTGCCGATGACGATGGTATTGATCGCGTACTTCTCGACCAGGCGCTTGAGCTCGCGCTTGGTGCCCGCGACGTCGTGACGCGGCTTGGTGGGATAGACCACGCCGTGGTCGAGCAGCTTGCCCGTCTCGTCCAGCACCGCCACCTTACAGCCGGTGCGGTAGCCCGGGTCGAGCGAAATGATGCGCGCGCCGCGCACAGGACGTGCGGAGAGCAGACTCTCGAGGTTCTTGGCAAAGACCTTGATGGCGTCCGTCTGCGCGCGCACGGTGAGGCGCGCGCGGACCTCGCGCTCGAGCGAGGGCGCCATCAGACGCTTGTAGCCGTCCGCGACGGCGGCCTCGAAGACGGGCGCGAAGACACCCTGGCGACGCGGCCAGCGCCCACCAAGGCGCGCCACCGCGGCGGCCTCGTCCACGCGGACGCGCACGCGGAGCTTCTCCTCGCGCTCGCCGCGGTCGATGGCCAGCACGCGGTGGTTGGGGATCTTGGCCGCGGGCTCGGAGAAGTCGTAGTAGGGCTCGTAGGGGGTCTTCTCGTCCGCGTTCACCGCCACGGAGACGATGTCTGCCGTGGCCTCCGTGAAGGCGCGCAGGTCGGCAACGTTCTCAGCATCCTCCGCCACGACCTCGGCGACGATGTCGGCCGCGCCGGCAAGCGCCTTCTCCGGCGTGTCAAAGCCGGCCTCGGCCGCCTCCGGCGTCGCGAAGCGCGCCGCCTCGTCGAGCGCGGACCCCTTGGTCGCCACCTGCATGAAGATCATGTTGGCCAGCGGCTCCAGACCCGCCTCGCGTGCCTTCTGCGCTCGCGTCATGCGCTTCTTGCGGTAGGGCTTGTAGAGGTCCTCCACGCGCTGGAGCTGCGTGGCAGCGCGAATCTCCGCCTCGAGCTCAGGCGTGAGCTTGCCCTGCGCCCCAATGAGGAGCAGGACGTCCTCCTTGCGCTTCTCAAGATTGCGCAGGTAGGCAAGGCGCTCGTCGAGCGCGCGCAGGGCGACGTCGTCCATGCCACCCGTCGCCTCCTTGCGGTAGCGGGCGATGAAGGGGATGGTGTTGCCCTCGTCGATGAGCTTGACCGCAGCGTCAACGGCCTCCGGCTTGAGGTTGAGCTCCCCTGCGAGCGTGGCGATAAGGTCCATGTGAATGCGGCTCCAAACGGTTGCGTGCAAGAGCCACCTAGGATACCCGCCCGCTCGGGCGGGAACAAGGCGCCGCCGACCCCCGCGCCATGCCGCCGCCCGTTGAGCGGCACCCCGCGCTCGACGAAAATGGGAGGCACGGCATCAGCCGAGGGAGATGATCGCATGCCCCAGACGACCGACCGGGCGCCCGCGCGCCCCTGCCCCGCGACGGGCACGAAGCCGCACCCGCACTTGTCGTGCGTGCTCTGCGCCCTGTGCGCCTGCCTTGCCTCGCTTCTGGTCGTGGGGTGCTCCGACCTCGGGAACTATGACGAGCGCTCGGTCACGCGCCAGGCAGAGGGCTACTACGCCGAGAAGTACGGCGCGGACGCCGAGGTGGTCGACATCTGGGAGGGGCGCTCGTACGTCCTGTTCGGCTATCAGTCGACAGACATGGCCTTCTGCACCATGGACGACGGCACCACGGTGCTCGTCGACTTCGAGGAGGGCGTTGTCGGCGACAACAGGCAGCAGGACGAGATCACGGCCGCATACGAGCGGCGCTTCCGCGAGGAGCTCGGGCGCGGGCGGCGGCGGCTCGAGGACGCCGGCTATACCGTCACGCTCGTGCTGATCAACGGCGTCTCTCCCGCCGAGGACGGGTTCTTCGACGGATGCATCTCGACATACGAGTGGGGCGAGAAGGACGAGGCCGAGCGAGAGAGCGGGTCGTTCTTCCGTGCGCTCTACACGGGGGACGACCGGTTCTTCGAGGAGGAGGCGTCCCACGTCAGGCTTGGCATGTGCGACGTCGAGATCGACATATCCGGACCGGACGCGGACTACGCCGACGCCTTCCCAACAAATGTCCCCGCGCGCCCCTCGTGGGTCGAGCCCGTCAACGCGACCTGCCGGTCGCTCCTCCCGCTGACCGGCGGAGACCCTGCCACAAAGGTCACCGTCTACCAGGCGTTCCCACCGGACACGACCATCGCTGGAGCGGAGGACGGGAAGCTCGGAGAGCTCGACCCCTTCCGCGACGCGGGCGAGACCGGAAGCTGGCTCATCGTCGACTGGGTCCCCGTGGGCAAGGGGGCCTACGTCACCTCCGACGAGTGCGGCGTACGCCTGCGCTCCGGCGACGTGACGCTGGAGGCGGTCGATGACCCGTATTCCTACGACGAGCTCTGGGCAGACGGGGACCTCGCAGAGATCGAGGGCCGCAGCCCCTCTCCCGCCGCCTTCGAGTCATACGAGCTCAGGGCGGCCCCCGGCCTCTTTGAATCGTCACCTGACGTACACGACAAGGGATGGTTCAGCGTCAGGCTCGCCTATGACAACACGGACCCGGAAACGGGGCTGGAGCGCCTCGGCATAACACCCGGCACGCTCGACCCCTCCCTGTACGCGGTCGAGAAGAACGCCGCCGCTGAGGACTTCGAGGGCGCACCGCCCCTCGAAGTGGTGCGGATGCGACCGGAGATGCTGGCAAACGGCTTCCAGTACGGTACGAACGTCCTGTACGAGGAGGAGCCGACGCTGCTCGTCAGGATGTAGGCGCCCAGCCCCGCGTGTGTGCCGGACGCGCGCGGGGAATAAGAACCCACGGTGACGTGAGACGAGCTGAAGGGGCATCACATGCGGGACATCGTCGAGCCATATGGGTCCAACTACGGGAAGATCGCCCTCGAGGGGTTGCACAACACCCGCGACCTGGGAGGGCTTCCCGCGGGCGGCGCGCACATCCTGCCGCACCGCCTGCTGCGCTCCGGGATGCTCGGACCGGCAACGACCGAGGACACGAGGGTGCTGCGAGACGTCTATGACGTTCGTCTCGTCATAGACCTTCGCACCGACGAGGAGGCGGAGCGCTGACCCGACCCCATGGAGCTCCTCCCGGGAGCGCGCCTCGTCCGCCTGCCCGTGTTCCGGGCGCCGGGCGGCGGAGACGCGCAGGAGGCGATAAGAACGCTGGGCGAGAAGCTCAAGAGCGGCGAGTTGGACATCACCGACCTGTTCGCTGGCCTCTACCCGCGCTTCGTGCTCGGCGAGGACGGAATCGCCGCCTACCACGGCCTCTTCCGTGAGCTCCTTTGCCTCGAGGAGGGAGCGGTGCTCTGGCACTGCTCCGCCGGCAAGGACCGCTGCGGCATGGCCTCCGTGCTGGTGGAGACGGCGCTTGGCGTCCCCTGGGACCTCATCGAGAAGGACTATCTCGCTACGAACGAACTGATCGAGGCGAAGGGCGCGGCGCAGAACATGTTCGACGTCGGCGGCGTGGACGCCCGCTATCTCCGCGCGGCGCTCAATGCGATCGACAAGGCGTACGGCTCGCTCGACGCATATCTCGCCAACGCGCTCGGCGTCGACGAGGCGGCCCGCTCCGAGCTGCGCCGCAAGTTCGTCGCGGCATAGGCCTGGAGATAATGAACACGGCCTTGTTTTCGCATTAGCTGGCGAAAACAAGGCCGTAATAAAGCCATTATTGGAGAGAATCAGGCGGAAGTTGCTATTCCCACTCGACAGTCACAGCGGGGCTGTTTGAAATGTAGCGTTTCGATAACCGCAGGTCAGAGGGCATATCGTTCCTTTCGGACTGCAAGGGGTCGCCCGCCGTGGAAGAATTCTGGAAGAACCGTCCCCGACGCGGGCGGCGGGCTCAGAAGACCGCCGACACGGCGGACACCGCGTCGCGTTTCGCCTCCATATTAACATGGGTGTAGATGTCCATGGTGATCTGGGAGCTGTAGTGGCCGGCGAGCTCCTGCATGACCTTGGGGTGCACGCCGTTGAGCGCGAGCAGGGTCAGGTAGGTGTGGCGCAGCTCGTGGAAGTTCCAGCCCTCGAGCCCTAAGCGGGCGCTGTCCTGCTTCCACCACCGGCTGAGCGAGCCCGGCGTCACGCGCTCGCCGTAGTGGGTGGCGACGACGGGCGTGGACTCGTCCTGGACGAGGTAGCCCTCCTCGGGCTTTCGGAACGAGTTGGTCTTGTCGAACTGGGCCTTCTGGGCGGCCTTCTGGGTGACGAGCGCCCGGTACGTGACGTCCGGGATGGGCAGCAGACGCATGCCCGCCTTGGTCTTGGTCCCCTTCAGGTTGCCGAGGCCGTCGAAGCTGTGGGACACGTCCACGACATGGCGCTCGAAGTCGATATCGCCCCACGAGAGGCCGCAGATCTCGCCGCGCCGAAGCCCCATGGTGATGCCGATGAGGTAGGCGCACTCGCGGGGCACGGCTGGGTCGAGCGCCTCGACGAGGGCGCGCGCCTGCTCGGGCCTCATGGCCTTCTTCTCGCGCGTGTCCATCTTGGGCGGGTTGGCGGCGTGGCACGGGTTCTTCACGAGGATCCCCTCCTTCACGGCCTGGTCGAACACCAGGGATATGTTGTCGTGTATCTGGTTGACGTAGGAGCCGCTCGAGGGCTTGCCGGAGAGTGTGTCGCCCTTGAGCATCGCGATGTACATGTCGTCGAGCGCCTCGGGCGTTATCTTGGCGAGGTTGGCCCTGCCGATGTGGCGGCACGCCGCCTTGAACTGCCATTCCTGGCGCACGAGCGTGGTCGGGGCGACCTCCTTGCCGAGGCGGCGTCGCTCGATGAAGCGGGCGCAGTACTCCTCGAAGGTGTAGTCGGTGCGGCCCTGCACCTCGTCGCGCTCGATCTGGTCGATGAACTCGCGCAGCGCGGCCTTCGCCTCGGTGAAGGTGCCGCGGAACACGCGCGTCCGCTGGCGGTACTTGCCCGTGCGCGGGTCGAGCCCGATGGGGACGCGGAGCTGCCACTTGCGGCACTTCGATTTGGGCTTGTCCTTCTCGAGCTGGACGATGCTGCCCTCGCCGGTGACCTTGGCCATGCTCACCGCCTCCCTTCGGGGGCGGAGGTTCGACGGTTGATGTCGCAGGGGCGCGCGTATGCGCAGCTGGCGGCCCGTTCGGCCGCGAATTCGGTCGATGACATATAATGTCACCTGTCCTTTCCTTGGTAGAGCTTGGTTGGGACGCTTCCAGGGCCCGTGGGAGTTGCCGCTCCCGCGGGCCCACCTGGTTCCCGGGGCCTACACGCCTGCCGACGTGCCGTGCGCCCGGTCGTACGCTTCCATGATGCCGGCTATCACCTCCTCGTCGTAGCGGTCCTGCTCGTCGGTCGCCCCGTCCCGGCCGGCGCCGGCCTCCTCCCCGTCCCCGCGCGCGCCGCCGTCGCGCGCCGTGCGGGCGCGCTCCTCCAGGAAGGCCTGGAACGCGCGGCGCGCCTCGGCCCGCGGGGCGAACGCGGCGTCGCCGAAGCCGTCCTCCTCGTCGGACTGCGCGTAGAAGATGCGCTCGTAGTGGCGCAGCATCACGTCGTAGCGCGCCTCGCGCGAGACCTCGGCGCGCCGCGCGGTGCGCCTCTCGCGCATGGAGACGAGCTGGCGCAGGTCGTCCATGAGCTCGCGGCCCTCGGGCGAGAGGCTGTCGTAGAAGACCTGCCACTCGCCGCCGGCGATGCCCGCCGCCTCGTGCCCGACCACCTCGTCGATGGTACAGCCGAGGAAGTCGGCAATCGACCACGCCGCCGCGAGCGGGATCTTGTCGGGGTTGGCCTCGTAGCGCGAGTAGGTCGTCGCGGGAACGCCCAGCGCCTCGGCGAACTCCTTCGCCGTCCTGTACCCTGCGCCCTTGCGCAGCTCCGTCAACGCCATCCGGACTACCTCCATTTGTGTGCATTTCGTGTCGAACCGTTCCGGTCCGGTGCGGGGCGCCGTGCCCCCGCGCGCAACACTTCGCAACACTCCGTCTCATATACTGACAATTCTATGGGACTATCTCCCACTTTGTAGAACATTATAGCAGTTAGCTACCGATATGTGGGATTTCCCTGTGATAATCTATCGCCACGGAGGGGGCCGCGCGGCTGGCGCGAGCCCCCTTCTCAGGCACGTCGCGAGAAGAGAAGGGGGTGAGAGGAGTTGGGGAAGTCGTTTCACGACCTGCCGCTGTTCCTGACGCCCAAGCAGCTCGCCGAGATCATGGGCGAGCACGAGGGCTCGATCAGGCGCGGCATCACCGAGGGGCGCATTCCCGCCGACAAGGTGAACGGCAGGTGGCGCATCTGCCGCGACGTCGTATTCGCGAACACGAGGAAGGGGGTCATGGCCGATGAGAGCGAGTGACCCGGAGCGGAGGCGCCCTTGGGCCCCCGAAGACGAGTCGGGCGCGGTGGCAGCCGCGCCCGGACGGAAGAATGCCCGGGCGGGGATTCTTCGGGGACAGAGTGTAGCGCATCCCGGGACGGGCGGTGCTTCTCCATGGCATCGCTAGAAAACATACCCGCGGAGCTGACGGCCGAGCCGCGATGGGTCTGCTGGCGGCGCGAGACGAGGGGCGGCGGGGCGACGAAGCTGCCCGTCGACGCGCGCACCGGGCGCATGGCCAAGAGCACGGACCCCGCGACGTGGGCGGGCTTCGACGAGGCGGCTGCCGCGATGGCCCGCTGGCGCTGCGACGGCGTGGGGTTCGTGTTCGGGCCCGACCGGGCGTTCACCGGGCTGGACCTGGACCATGTGCTCACGGACGGCGCGCTCGACCCGGAGTACCGCTGGGTCGTGGACGAGGCCGGAACCTACACCGAGGTGTCGCCCTCGGGCGACGGCCTCCACCTGATCTTCCGCGGGCCCAAGCCCGACTGGGCCGAGCGCTCGCGGAAGGGCCAGCCCGGCGGGCGCGTGGTCGAGATGTACGACCGCGACCGGTACTTCACCGTGACCGGGAACGTCTTCGAGGGGCGCTCCGAGATCCGCGAGAACGCCGTCGTTGTGGAGAGGGCGTACCGGACGTGGATCGAGCCGGATGCCGGCGCGCAACAGCCCGCGCTCGCGCCCGCCGCGTGTGACGACGATTTCCGGCGCGGCGGCGGTGATGGGGACGGCGGCATGACCGACGACGAGCTGATCGAGCGCATGTACGCGAGCAGGAGCGGCGGCGCCATCCGCGCCCTCATGGCTGGCGACACGTCCGCCCAGGGCGGAGACCGCTCGGCGGCGGACATGGCGCTCTGCAGCCACCTGGCGTTCTGGTGCGCGGGCGACGCGGCGCGGATGGACAGGATCTTCCGACGCTCCGGGCTCATGCGCGACAAGTGGGACAGCCGCCGGGGCGGCACCACCTACGGGGCGCAGACCATCGAGCGCGCCATCTCGAGTGCGACCGAGTTCTATCAGCCGAGGGCGAAGGGGAAGCGCGGCAGGCGCTCTTTGCCGAATAACAAGAACATTTGTTCGACCGCGACGCGGCGCGATCAGCGAGGGGCATCCGACGATGCCGAGCCGCAGGAGGGCACAGGCGAGGTTCCCGACGGCGCGCCCTCGGTTGAGGGATGGCTCGTCGACCGACAGGGGCGGCTCTGGGTCGCCGATGCGGAGGGCGAGCTGCGCTACACCGTGACGGCGACGGCGCCCTGGATCGCCTGCGACCTGGTGGACGTGGACACCGGCGACGTGCGGGCGCTCGTGCGCGTGGCGGTGGCAGGACAGGTGCGGGAGCGGGCGCTCGACCGCGACGTGCTGCTGAACCAGTCGAGGATCATCTCCGCGCTGGCGCCCCTCGGTGCGAACGTCTCGAGCACCAACGCCAAGGACATCGTGCGCTACCTGACCGACTGCGAGCGCCGGCGCGCGGGCGAGCGCCCCCGGATGCGAAGCGTCACGCACCTGGGCTGGGCGGAGGGCGCGCTCTCGGCCTTCATGCCCTACGACGCGGAGGGCGGCGAGGTGCGCTTCGACCCCTCCCCGGACGAGGCGGTGAAGGCGCGCCCCTTCATGGAGGCAGCGGGCACGCTCGAGGGCTGGGTGGCGGGCATGGCGCCCGTGCGTTCTGATTCGCCCGCGTTCCGCTGCGTGCTGGCGGCGAGCTTCGCCTCCGCGATGGTGGCGCTCCTCGGCGTGCAGACGTTCATCGTGTACCTGTGGGGGCGATCGCGCTCCGGCAAGACGCCGACGCTCAAGGCGGCGGGCAGCGTGTGGGGCGACCCGACCGAGGGCTCCGACTCCTACTTCCGCACCTTCGCCGACACGCCGAAGTCCATCGTGCGGGCGGCGGCGCTCTTCCACGACATCCCCGTCATCATCGACGAGCTTCAGAGCAAGGGCGCGCCCGGCGGGCAGGCGTCCAAGCGGCAGATCGTCGAGGATCTTCTCTACTCGCTCTCCTTGGGGCACGAGCGCGGGGCGCTCAACTCCGACCGCTCGATGATGCGGGCGGGGTCGTGGCGCTCGCTCACGATCGCCACGGGCGAGATCCCCATCGTCGGCGACTCAACGCAGCAGGGCGCGGCCAACCGCACCCTGGAGCTCAACGCCGAGCCGTTCTCCGACGTGCGCGCGGCGCAGGAGATGCACCGCCTGGTCGTGCGGCAGCACGGCACGGCGGGGCGGGCGTTCGTGGGGGCGCTGCGGCGCAACCCGGCTGAGTTCTACGAGCGGCAGTTCGCGCAGGTGCGCGACGCCGTGGGCTCCATAGCCTGCGGGCACCCGCAGGCGGACAACATCGCGCTTCTGGCGTTCGCCGACGCGCTCGCCGAGTACTACGTGTTCGCGCCCGGAACCGGCTGGCAGGCGTGCCTGGACGGCGCTCTTTCGATGGCGCTCTGGGCTTTCGGCAACGCCACCGGCGCGGAGGGCGGCGACACCGACCTCAAGGCGATCCAGTTCCTCGCGGAGTGGCTCGTGGGCAACAAGATCCACTTCGACGACTACTGCGAGAACGACCGGCTGGAGCGCTGGGGCGCGATCGAGGAGAAGGGCTGCGCCGCCGGCTTCTACTGGTTCGTGTTCTCGAGCGTGCTGGAGCGGGCGCTTTCCTCCGGCAACTTCGACCGCGCCAAGACGCTCCGCCGCATGGACGAGGAGGGGCTTCTGGTGTGCGATTCGGGGCACCGGTACACGAAGCAGAAGCGCTTCCGCAACGCGGGGCGGGTCTACTGCGTCTGCATCGACAACGAGGCGCTGGAGGCGTTTCTGGAGCGCACGGCGGCTCCTGCCGCCGTCATCGCGGCTCAAGGCGGCGCGCCATGTTGAGACGGGGTTTGAGACGGCCGTACAGGCTGGTCAGGGTGCGAATCCATGGTGCTCGTCTCAATGTCTTTACGGGAAGGAGGAACGAGGCCGCGACGCGCGCGGGCGCACGCGCGCGCACGGGCGCGAGGGGTGTCGGAGCCGGATTGGTTGAGACGTTGAGACGGCTGGCGTTTCGGCTGGCAGCGGGCGCTTTCCCGTCTCACCCAAGCGTTGCGACGGCGATGGCGGCGGTCGTGCGGGCATGAGACGCGGAGGGAGGGGGCCGCGATGAGCTGGTGGACCGAGGAGCAGGACGACGTCCTGCGCGAGGTGAGCTTCCGCGGGGCGGAGTTCGCCGCCGCCGAGATCGAGCGGCGCTGCGGCGTGCATCACTCCGTGCGGGCGGTGGAGATGCGCGCGTCGCGGATCCACTGCTCGCTCGCCGTGCAGACGGTGTGCCCCGAGTGCGGCGCGGTGGGCGTGAAGATCAACCGGCAGACGGGCATGTGCCGCCGGTGCACCGAGGAGTTCCACCTGGCGCAGGAGCGGGCGTTCAACGAGCAGCTGGAGCGGGAGCGTGCGCACGCCGAGGACGCGGCCGACATAGACGACGTGCGGCGGGAGCGGGACAGGATGCGTCAGCGGAACAGCAGGCTGCGCCGCAAGTACGGGCTCAAGGCAAGCGGGAGCGCGGCGGGTGATGGTATTCTGTGCACCTACCCGAGTCCGCTTGTCGAATAGATATACGTATAG